>CAWHLB010000008.1:0-20368 GCA_963830115.1 uncultured delta proteobacterium | reverse complement strand
GATCTCGTCGGCGAGCACCACGTGCGCGAAGACGGGCCCCGGCCGGAAGAAGAAGCGGTTGGTGTTCGGGTCGAAGACGGTCGTCCGGTCACGTCCGACGGAAACAGGTCCGGCGTGAACTGGATGCGGCGGATGGTGACGATGTCGTCGTCGGGCAGATCGTCGACGATGCAATCGCCGAGGGCTTTGGCGAGGGTCGTCTTGCCCGAGCCCGGGTGGTCCTCGAGCAGCACGTGCCCGTCGGCGAGCAGCGCCGTGATGACCAGCTCGATCACCTCGTCGCGCCCGCGCACCCGCGCCCGGAGCCGGTCGCGCAGCCGCTCCACCGCCCCGTAGGCGCCCGCGAGGTCCGTGATCGGCGGCGCTGGCGTGTAGGTGATGTGCTCGCTCTGATCGAACTCGCGCTCGGGCTCTTCGTGTGTGTGCTGTGATTGGTCCGTCATGTTCGTCTCACCGGGAATCCAAAAAGGTCAGGGGTGGGGTCAGGCCGAGAAGCCGCCGCCAGAGGGGCGTGCGCGCGCCGAGCTCCGCGCACCGCGTGCATCGCCGCGCGCAAGCTCGTGACATCGAGCTCGGCCCGCTCGGCCACGGGCAATGCGGGTCGCGCATCCGCGCCGCCACGTGAAGCTCGGTCAGGCGCGCGAAGGTCGGCGCCACGGAGCGGACGCGTCCGGCAAACGCATCGCGCGTCTCGCCGTAGTCACGGCGCAGGCCCGCCTCGGCGAGCTGGTCGAGGGCGCGCCGGTAGCCGACGCGCGACAGGCTGGGACCGCGCGCGAACAGGGGCGCGATGCGCCGCCAGAGCTTGACCGTGTAGAGGGCGAGGAGGACGAGGGCGAGCACGAAGAGCAGCGCGATCCCGAGGCGCGGCCGAAGTGGTGCGGGTGCTCCGCCCGGCCGGCTGGCCCTGCTTCATCGGGGTCGGCCGGCTTGTTGCGCGCCATCTCGCCGAGCAGACGCTGCAGGTCGTCGTCCTGGCCGGCTCGGGCGGATCGAGGTTCTTCTTCGGCGAGATGTCGAGCACGACCCAGCCCTCGCCTTCGAGGTAGAGCTCGGGCCAGGCGTGGGCGTCGCCGCTGCGCAGGAGGATTCGCGGAGCCGCCGTGGCGCTTGCGTCGTCGAACGCGTAGCCCGTGCCGACACGCGCGGGATGCCGAGGGCGCGCCACAGGAACACGGCCGAGTGGGCGAAGTGCACGCAGTAACCGATGCGGTCGCCGAAGAGGAAGTCGGCCGTCGGGTCGGGGACGCCGGCATGCCGATGGGCAGTCGAGTAGGTCGCGTGGGCGTCGAGCCAGAGCTTGATCGCCACGGCCTCGGCGAAGGGATCGATGCGCCGCGCGGGCGGCAGGGACGTGTCGACGATCCGATGGGCGAGCTTCGCGTAGCGCGGGTCGGCGGGGCCGGCGAGGTAGTGGGCACGCGTCGCGGCGCTCCAGCGCGGGTCGCCGGCGTGGCGGCCGAACAGGTGCCGGTAGACGATGCTCTGGGCGAGGGACTCGAACCGGTAGGCCGAAACGAAGCGGTCGGGGTTCGGGTTCGGGATCGGCGCGAAGCGCACTGCACCCTCGAGGGCGAAGGGGCCTTCGTGGTGCACGAGCATGGCGACGCGCGCGCGCACCCGTGTGCGTCCCTTCGCGGGCGGCGGTTCGGCCACGGCGGTGCGCCGCGTCGGGAAGCTCGGGAGCACGTCGCGGTCGAAGTCGGGGTCGGCGACGAGGCGCGAGCCGTCGTAGCGGCTCCAGGCGGTCTGGCGGAAGTACCAGTACTGGGCCGGCGGCGTGTAGTCGTCGTCGAGGATGACGACGGCCATGGGGGCGGCCTTCTGGCGCGACGGGCCGCTGTTGTCGAATTCCGGGGGCTGGGGCAGCCCCTGGCTCGAGGGACCTTGCTGCTTCGTGCCGCCCGAGGGCGATTGGCTCGCGCGGCCGCCTTGGCCGGACGTCTGGGAAGGCAGGCCCGCATCCTGTCCGCCGGCGCCGGCCTCGCCGTGGCCCTGCCCTCCGCCCGCTCCGCCGTCGCGGTTGCCCTGCCCTCCGTTCGCTCCGCCGTCGCGATGTCCCTGCCCTCCGTTCGCTCCGCCGTCGCGATGCCCCTGCCCTCCGCTCGCGCCGCCGTCGCGTTGCCCCTGCCCTCCGCTCGCGCCGCCGTCGCGCTGGCCGTGCCCTCCGCTCGCTCCACCGTCGCGCTGGCCGTGCCCTCCGCTCGCTCCACCGTCGCGCTGGCCGTGCCCTCCGCTCGCACCGCCGTCGCGATGCCCGTGCGCTCCGCTCGCGCCACCGTCGCGCTGGCCGTGCGCTCCGCTCGCGCCACCGTCGCGATGCCCCTGCCCTCCGCCGTGATGGCCTCGGCCGCTGCCTCCGTAGTGCGACTTCTGCCCGCGATCCTGGAAGTGCGGCGGCCCACCCTCGCGCTGCGTCGTCAGCCCGAGCCCGTCGGCCGCCTTCGGCGTCGGCCGCCCGACCACGTCGAGCATGCCCATGGCGAGCAACGCGAGCAGGGGCAGGACCAGGAGCGAGCCCATCGACAGACCGCTGCGCGTCTCGGCGATGAGCAACACCGCGAGCATCACCACCGCCACCGCGCCGACGCCGAGCAGCACCTCGCCCGGATCGAGCCCCGCCTGCCACGCCCAGTCGCTCAGCCACAGGGGCCGCGCGATGAGCCCGTCGCGGTGGCTCGCGAACTGCGTCGCGATGGCGCCCACGACCGCCGCGAGCTCGAGGGCGAGCATCGACCGCCACCGCGCCGCCAATGTCCGGAGCAGGGCCGTGGCCGCGAAGGCGAGACCGAAGAAGCGCAGCATGCCCGCGACGCGCAGCGTGGTGCCGGGACCGAGCATCGAAGGGATCGCCTCGGTCGAGACCATCAGCCCCGTCGATGCCCAGAGCACGGCCATGCCGCCGACGAGCGTGAGGAGGGCCAGGGCCAAGCGGAGCCGCGAGCGGGCGAGCAGCTCGCCGGCGAGCACGCCGAGAACCGCGCCGATCATCGCGGCGATCCATCCAGACGCGAGGGCGACGCCCCAGGCGAGGGAGAGGGCCGCGAGGGCCATGGCCAGGCAGCGCAGAGGATGGCGGCCGAAGGCGAGCAACCGGCCGAGCGGTCCGATGTCCTCGACCGTCGCCGGCCCACGCGCCGGCGCGCGCGCAACGCCACGCCGCAAGGACGGAGCCGCCCCCATCGCCCGACGACCCGGTGACGCCATCAGGCAGCCCCCCGATGCTCGAGCGCCGCGTCGGCGAAGACGCGACCGGCGCGTCGATCGACGAGCACGACACGCACGCGCGCCGCGCCGAGGATGCGCAAGAGGGCCCGCACTTCCTCGGCGTGGGCGACCGCCGCGTCGCCGCGGTCCGTGGCCCGGAGCGCGAGCCGCGAGAGCCGTCCCGGACGCGGGCTGCGCACGATGCCGTCGGTGCACACCACCAGCTCGACGGGCATGGCCGCCCCGGACGCGGTGCGCGCCCGAGCCCGCACCGCCGAAAGGACGCGCTCGACCCAGGGCCCCTTGCGCGGCGGTACGAACACCATGGCGCGCCCGCCCGTGCTCGAGGTGGCCTCGAGGAAACGCCCGAGCCCCGCGCCCCGCTCCTCGGGCCGCGCGCCCCCCGATCGGGCGAGCACGTCGAGGGCCACGTCCTTCTGCTTGGCGACGCGCCCGTCGCCGTCCGCGCCGAGCGCCCAGTCGGCCCCGAGGGCGCCGCTGCCGAGGGCGACCCGCGCCGCCCCGGCGGCCGCCTCGTCGTCGTCACCGGCCACGAGGTAGGCGACGGTCTGGCGCGAGGGGCTGATGGCACGCTCGGGTGTGCGCACCACGAGCTGACGTGAGCGCGCAAACACTTTCCACAGGACGAACTTGATCGGGTCGCCGGCGTTGTAGCGGCGCATGTCGATGGGCTCGCCCTCGGCCGGGCCGTCGGGATGGGACATGGCGTCGCCGCCCGCCAGGCTTCGCACGACCTCCATCTGCTCGAGGGCGCCGACGGACGGCAAGAGCGTCACGGCCCGTTCCTCGTGGGCGCGCCAGGCGATGCGTGCGAGGCCGAAGGTGTCGCGCACCTCGAAGCGCCGCACGATCTCGCGCACCGCGCCGCGCCGCAGGGGCAGCACCTCCTCGTGCAGGCGGCGGCGGCGCCGTCGCAGGCGCACGCGCGCCACGGGCGCCTCCCATCGCCAGGACAGGCGGACGAAGGGCACCCACCACAGGGTCGGCATCGAGAAGCCCGTGACGGCGGGGTAGTCGCACTCGATGCGCAGGGCCTCTGCCGTGCCGCGCCGGCGCCGCCACGACAGATGCACGCCGACGGCCGTGACGACCGTGGCGAGGAGCGCGAGGCCGGCGAGACCGAGGCCGACCAGGCCGACCACGAGCAGGATCAGGTCCATGCGCGCGATGCCGTAGCGGAACAGGGCGAAGGCGCTGCCGGCGATGAGGAGCAGGCCGAGGCGTGTCAGGGGGAAGAGGTCCACCACGCGCCGCACCCACGGCGCGATGCGCGTACGCCAGCGCGCCATCGTCGTTCGTACGCTCACCAACCGCTCCCGCACCCGCTCCGGCGCGCAGGAAAGAAGGGCGGCGGGTGGGTCGTGACGTGCGGCGTCGGCGCCCCGTCGAAGCAGCGGATGCGGCGGAAGACCGTCGGGTCGTTGACCGCGATGCCCCCGTCGTTGTTGACGAACTGGAACTCCTGTCGCGCGTGATCGATCACGCCGGAGAAGTGGTCGAGGTTGTAGCCGACGGGGCCCGTGTCGCAGAGCACGCGCTCGACGCGCCAGGGTGCGATGCCCCAGTACTCGATGTGCCCGTCGGGGGTCACGGTGCCACGCGCGTTCATTCCGATGACCGTGCGCGACTCGCTCGGCTGGCACCTGGGCGGCGGCTCGTCGTGCTTGGCGTCGCCGTCCCAGGTCTCGTTGCGGATCGTGCCGGTCAGCAGCTTCGGGTGACCGGGCACGCGATGGATCTCGAGCAGGAAGATCGTCCACCAGCCGAGGCGCGGATCGAACTGGTGCGACTTCCAGAGGCCCTCGACCGGATCGTGGCAGGCGGCCGGCGGCGGCAGGCGCGCACGCTGGTCCTCGACCGTGGCCGGCGCCGGGCCGGGCGATGCGAGCACGAGCCCGGTCGCGATCAGCACGATGGCGAACGCGCGCCGATGGGCCCTGCCCCGCACGGACACGGATGGTGTTCGAAGGGACTCGGGCGGGTCAAGCGGCGCTCGGGCGGCGCGTTGTACGAGGCGGGCGTCGTGAGCCCCTCTCCCAGAAGCCCCATGATGCGGCCCGTTGTGGGAGGGGGCTGCCGCGACTCAGGGGTAGACAGCAGCGCGCCGACTGTGGCAGATGATGCAGCCCCTGTGTGCCGCGGCCCACGACGTGTGATGCGGCGGCACACCAGGACCTGTGAAGCCCTGGCCACGTTCCGGGCGGGCTCGCTGGAAATTGCAGCTTTTCCCGCGACCCGACGTACGCTTCGGACCCTGGCACGCGCCTCGCAGACCGGCCGGCTGACATGCTTCGCCTTCCCTTTCGCCACCCCCCGTCACCGCTCGCGACGCACGCCCTCGAGGCCGCGGTGGTGCTGATGATGGTGGTGGGCCCGGTGGCGAGCGCGGCGGCCGCGCCGCCCCAGGCCCTCGCGATCGGCGAGGCCCCGGTCTCGGCCAAGCTGCCCGAGGCGGCGCTGCTCACCGTGGCCCAGCACGGGCTCGACGCGCACCCGGAAGGTGGCCGCCCGGCCGCCGAGCCCTCGATCGCCCACCCCACACCGGCCCCGACTCCCGCGGCCGCGTCGACCTCACTCCACATCGGTGGCTGGCATATCGAGCGCGGCCACTACGTCGCCCTCGGCACTGGCGGCACCCTCGGCCCCGGCCTCGAAGGCGACAAGCTCTACGCGGCTACCGGCCTCGACGTGCGTAGCGTGAACGCGAGCGGGCAAGGCGGCTTCTTCCGCCTCGAGCAGGGCGACACGAGCTGGCTGCCATCGGCCCCCATCTACGCGCCGGCACGCTACGTCCTCGCCCTCGACATGGGCTGGGCCTTCGGCGGACCGCTCGCCGGCGTCTGGAACCGGGGCCTGCTCGGCTTCGTCGAGCTCGGCGTCACGAGCTGGCATGCGAGCAGCCAGGGCACGCGCGACGTGCCGAACGGCGATGACGTCGAGGGCCTCGGCATGGCCGTCGGTGCATCGCTCGAAGGACACGTCGACGGCCTGCGCTTCGGCCTCGCCCTCGAGCGCCGCGACGTCCCCTTCTTCCTCGGCAGCAAGCCCGTCTCCGCCTCGAGCATGACGCTGCAGGTCCGCCTCGACGGCGAGCTCTGAGCGCGAACGCAGCGCGCTAGCGAGCTTCGCGAAGGACGTGCGCCTTCGCGCGACGCCTCGACAGCAGCCACCATTCGGGATACGCATTAACGGGCGCGGGCGGCTGCTCGGAGGGAAAGGATGGGACGGGTCAGAAGCGTTTCTTCTGTGGCATCGGCGTTCGCGCTGATGCTGGCCGGCTTCGGCTGTGCCTCCCCCGCCAACACCGGGCGATACGGAGCCTACTCGGACGGCGGCGGGCGCAGCCTGGACGCGCCCTCCCCAGCGGACGGCGGTGTCGGGCCCGGCTTCGACTCGGGCCCAGGCGGTTTCGACTCGGGCCCCCCCGGCTTCGACTCGGGCCCCCCCGGCTTCGACTCGGGCCCAGGCATCGACGCGGGCTGCCTCGCCCCGGCGCCGGGCTCACCGGGCTTTGGCTGCGGCTCGGCGGCGCTCCCCGCGCCCATGTGCTCCATGGCGCGAGTCAACATGACGATCACCGACTCCCAGTCCGGCTCGGCGATCGGCGGTGCATCGGTGCAGGCGTGCAATGCCTCCGACACGAATTGCAGCGCGCCCGTGGGCGGCGGATCGAGCGACGGCTCGGGCCGCCTCACGGTCACGGTGCCCACCGGCGGCAGCGGGTGGTTCGGGTACTTCCGCATCCAGGCCGGCGGCTACCCCGTACACGAGTTCTGGGCGAGCCTTCCGGTGCTCGGGGACGAGCCGAGCCCCCCACAGTTGACCGACAGCTCGACGCTCGGCCAGGTCGCCTCCTACTTGGGCACCTCCTACGGCCAGGGCACGATCCTCGGCAAGGCCTTCGACTGCAGCGCCAACGCGGGGTCCGGTGTGTCGTTCAGCGAGAGCGGCGGCGGCACACCGTTCTACGTGTCCGGCGGCCTGCCCACGAGCGGGGGCACGACCGACGGCACCGGCCAGTGGGGCGTCATGAACGTCAACCCGGGCATGGTCACCATCACGGCGACCCACGGCGGCACCCCCGTCGGCGCCATGACCGTAAACGTCAAGTCCGGCGTCGTCACCGCCATCGGCATGCTCCCGACGCCGGGCGGCTCGGTCGTCCCGCACTGACGCGCGTCGAGGTCGTGACGCACCTCGGACCTCGGGGGTGGACCTGGAGGATGACGGCCGCGCTCACGGCGTGGCCCGCGACCATCTCCCGGTGACGAGGGCCCGCCGCGTGGCTACTCCTTGGACATGGAGTTGCTCAGGTCGGTGCGCGCGTCGCGGCGGGCCCGGGTCGCCGCGGTCGCCGCTTTCACGCTCCCGGTCGCTCTCGCGGCATGGGTCGGGGCACGCCCGAGCCGGCGCGGAGTGGGCGCGCACTGGTACCGCACGCTCCACAAGCCAGCGTTTCAGCCCCCGGGCGGATGGTTCGGTCCCGTGTGGACGGTCCTCTACGGCCTCATGGCGACCTCGGGCGTTCGCGTCTACGGCCGCCGCCCGAGCCGGGCGCGCACCCGTGCCCTGCGCCTGTGGACGGCGCAGCTCGGGCTGAACGCCCTGTGGCCCCATCTCTTCTTCGGCCGACAGCGGCCCGGCCTCGCCCTCGCCGACAGCGCCCTCCTGCTCGCGACGACCCTCGCCTACGTACGCGCGGCGAAGGAGGTCGACTCGAAGGCCGCCGCCCTCTTCCTGCCGTATGTGGGATGGCTCGCATTCGCCACCCTGCTCAACGAAGAGATCGTGCGGCGCAACGCGGCCCCCGAGACAACCCCGTGACCCCCACCGAGCCCACACCCTACCCGCACGTCCTGGTCGTCGGCGCGAGCGGGTTCGTGGGGAGCGCGCTCCTGCCTGCCCTGCTGGACCGCGGCCATACGGTGCGCGCCTGCGCCCGTCGCATGCAGAACGGGTACGTCCGCGACCACCTCGAGCTCTTGCCCTGCGACCTGCTCGACCCCGCGACCCTGCCGCCGGTGCTCGCGGGCATCGACGCCGCCTACTACCTCGTCCACAGTATGGGCCGGGGCGCCGACTTCCGCGCCCGCGACGCGCGCGCCGCGACCACCTTCGCCGAGGCGGCGGCCACAGCGGGCGTGCGACGCATCGTCTACCTCGGAGGCGTCGCACCGCGCGGCCGTCCATCCGAGCACCTCGCGAGCCGGCTCGAGGTCGGGCGCATCCTCCGGGCCGGGCCCGTGCCGACCGTCGAGCTGCGCGCCGCGATGATCGTCGGCGCGGGCAGCGCCTCGTGGCAGATCGTACGCGACCTCTCACTGCGCCTGCCGGCCATGGTGCTCCCCGGCTGGCTGCGCTCGCGCCTGAGCCCCATCGCGCTCGAAGACGCCGTCCATGCGCTCGTCGACGCCCTGGCGATCCCGCTTCCGGAGAGCGACTACTACGACATCCCGGGGCCCGAGACCCTGAGCGGCGAGCAGATCCTGAGGCGGATCGCCGCGCTCGAAGGGCGACGGTTGCCGGCGATCTCGCTGCCGTGGCTCACCCCGCGGATCTCGGCCCTGTGGCTGCGCCTCGTGACGCGCGCCGACTTCACGCTCGCGCGCGAGCTGGTGCTGGGCCTGACCGAAGACCTGCTCGCCGAAGACGAACGCTACTGGGAAGCTCACGGGCCACCGACCGCGCCTGTCCTTCGACGCCGCGGTGCGGGCGGCGCTCGACGAAGAGCGGCGACGCGGCGAAACGGCCGGTGGGCTCTTGGCGCTCGAAGAAGCGCTCGTCCGTCGTGCGGGCCCGCGCCTGCCGGCGGGCCGTGCGCACGCCTGAACGGTCCGCATCAGTACCCGCGGGCGGCCAGGTCGAAGGGGTAGCCACCGGCGGCAGCCCGAGCAGGGGCACCTGCCTTCCGGATCACTGCCCGCCCGAGGTCCCGGTCAGCTCGACGGCCTCGATGCGGCGGTTCTTCTGCCGACCCTCGTCGGTGTCGTTCGATGCGACAGGGTCCTGGTCGCCGTAGCCGACCGCTTCGATGCGGCCCTGGTCGATGCCGTGCGAGACGAGGTAGTCGCGGACGGCCTGGGCGCGCTGCTCGGAGAGCCTCTGGTTGGCCTGGGGGTTGCCCACGTTGTCCGTGTAGCCGGCCACACGGATGCGCGCGTTCGGCTTGTGCGTCATGTACTCGACGACGCGATCGAGCCGGGGGTTCGACTCACTCCGGATGGTCGCTCGGCCGCTGTCGAAATACACGCCCTCGAGCTCGAACCGAGGTGGAGCGGGTGCAGCGGGTGCAGCGTGTGGAGCGGTCCGAGGGCGGCCGTGAAGACGGCGGTAACGCAGGGTCAGCCGCAGGTCGAAGTTGGGCCGCGAGGGCACCTGAACGCTCGCGGTGGTGTTTCGGCGACCGAGGCTCAAGTACTCCATCTGGTAGCGCTGGCCTACGGGCACGAGCACCTCGGCGTAGCCCTGCGAGTCGGTCTCCGCCGTGTAGTACGCCGCTCCGTCCGGTGCCGTAAGCTTGATCACGATGCCCTGGATCGGTCCCGTCGCCGGGTCCACGACGAAGAGGCGCATCGCCGCCTTGGTTCGCGTCGCTTGAATCTGCGACGGATGGGCTCCGTGTGCCTGCCCCGCGGTATCGGAGTCGTTCACGTGGAACGCGTGGCTTCCATCGGCCTCCGCGGCCCCTCGCGCACCACCCTGTTGCGATTGCGGTGTGCCCGCTGCGGCCCCGGCGCCGTTCGGCGATCCGGCGTGCTGGCTCCCTCCGCACGCGACTCCGACGGGCAGCACGATGGCGAGAGCGATGAGCTGCATGCGACGCACGGTGCTCCTCCTCTTCTGAAAGACGCCCCCGAGGCTATCACGCGCGGCGCGCGTCGGCGTGACGCTCTTCGCCTCCATCGTCATCCGGCAGCGAGCTGCCCCGGAGCGCTGTCCGAGATCACGTGTCGCGCCAGATCGACCCGCGGCCCCCGGGACCGCTGCCGGCGCTAGAGCTCTCCGAGGCAGGGCCCTCCGGTCGCACAGCTCTTGGCCCAGTCCGCCCCGACGTCGGTCGCGCGCTGGCATCGGGACGCTTCGACGTGACCGGTGAGTGTCACCGGCTCGTGGGTGACGGGGTCCGTCATCTGGCAGTCGACCTCCGCGCTCGTCACCGCGCTGGCGACATCGGAGTCGTGGAAGTCGATGGCGCAGGCACCCGCCGGATTGACCCCGACCGAGTAGAGCACACCGTCCAGCTTCATCGAGAGATCGACCGTCTGCTCGCCGGAGTGGTCGTCGAGCATCACGTAATAGGTTGCTCGCCCGCTCTGGGTGATGAAGTGGATCTGCGCCGTCGACGGGTCGACGCTGCAGTACGCCCAGGTCGGTTGCGCTTCGGTCGAGAGGACATCCGCTCCGCCCGTTCCGTCGTCGAGAACGAGATCTCCGGCGATCCCCGCCTCGTCCGGAGCCTGGTAGGCCGTGCATCCGACCGAGGACGTGAGCACGACAAGGAAAGCGATACGTTGCATGGGGCCGTCCCTCAGCAACCTCCGTGCCACGAAAAACGGTCCATATTCCGCAGGACGGCGCACGGCCTATCAACCGGGATTCACAGGGTCCATGTGAAGAGCCGTCCTCGAGGCTCCTCTCGTCGTGGACCCGCGAGACCGAGCCGCCGAGCAGGAGCTGCCGATCACCGCGAGCGGGAGTGGGCGCGCCGCTACACCTCCCAAGGGCCCGTGGCGATCTGGTCCCAGCACATGACACCGTCGCCGCGAAAGCGCACGAAGCGAACCCCTCCATCGTGCGACACGACGACGGCCACCGCGTCGCGCACGCGCTGGGACAGTCGGTAGGCCGAGCGGTGCCGCGTTCCGCCACGCTCCGTGAGCTCACTTACATGTTGTGTTCCCTCGACATCGAGGGCTCGGTTGACCTCGAGCACTTCGGGCAGAGCCCCGGATATCTCGCCGCCGAATCCGAGGATCTCGAGCCCGGTCGTCATCACGACCGCGCCGTCGACGTCTGCGAGCGCAGCGATGAGGTGTGCCACTTCGAACAGTGCCTCGTCGAGCACGGCGAGCGCTGGGGCGCTGCTCGCCTCGTACTCGGCCCAGCCGACCGTCCGCCCCGCGGCGTGCCGCCTTGCGAGCTCGTTCATGATCTGCACGGTGACGCTCAGGATCCGGCGCCGTGGCTCCTCGTCGCTGAACTCGTACTTGAGCGTGAGATAGTCGCTGTCGCCCAGCACCTCGCGCGCGTATCGGCCCGGCACGAAGATCAGGGTGCCGCCGTGATGGGATGCGCGGATGGTGGCGACGATGCGACGAACGACGTGCAGAGCGAGGAGCGGCCCCAGGGAGGGGTCGAGGGCGCCCCATGAAGCCGGTGATTGTTCGCGCGCAGCCATGTGTGCGGCCCAGGCGGCATCTCGAATCTCCGAGAACGCGGCAGACAGCCAGGGCGCGGCAAAGACGTCGAGCGCCTCGGCCGTGAGCGAGCCTTCGGCCAGGGCGCCGAGGGTCTTCGCGCCCTTGCTCACCAGAATTCGCCCCGGGCCGGTGACGGCCATCATCGGCACGGGCGGGATGAGCTGCTGGATTAAGCGCCCCCCGCGGACCGACTGAAGCCATCGCGGGCCCGAATGGACCAGCCCCCAGATCTCGATGACATCGCCCCGGCCGAGGCGGGCGCCGATGAGCGATCGGTGAAAGCCCGCCGCTGGCGCGAGACGCCGCAACTCGTGCGCGTCGAGGGGACGGGGCGCCGTGAAGATCAAGCGATGCAGCCCACCCGGCGGCCCCTCCTCCGATGCGAACAGGGCGGGCTCGCCCAGGGCGAGCCGGAACGTGACGGGCCGCCCCTCCTCGCGCAGCAAGCTCGCCTGGTAGCAAGTCGAAAACAGGTGCTCGAGCACGTCCAGGTCAGGGAGGTCACCCCTCGAGAGGTCGCCCCAGGACGCTCGGACCAGCGCAGCGAGGTCGCGCGGATAGGCATGGCGGCTCCAGCTCTCCTGGTCCGAAAGGTCCGAAAGCCCGGCCCCCCTATCGATGGGCTCGCCCATACCAAGGGAATGTCTACACCGGCGTTGTAACCACAACCCCGAACACGCCGCCCCGTGCGAGCTGAGCTACTCGAAGACCCGGGCCCTCACCCGCGTCGCCACGCTCGACAACGAGGCGAGGCTCCTCGGCGTCGCCAAGACGGCCACGGCCGCGCAGCTCGAGCGCATCTGCCGCGGCCTGGCCCTCGTCACCAAGACGCCGCCCGGGGCGAAGCCGGCCCGATGGGTCACCTACAAGCGCGGCACCGGCGACATGGTGCGCATCGAGGCACCGCTCCATCCCGACGAGGCCGCGCTCGTGATAAAGGCGCTCGATGCGCTCGGCGACCGGAACCGCGACTCTCCCGAGGATACGTGCTGTGGCTCGTGCGACGTTCCCGCGGGGAGACGTCCGGGGCGGCATGCGACGTTCCCGCGGAAACGCAATCCGTCTCGATGGACACGATCAAGGAGTAGGGGGCGCCCTTGTCACTGCGGTCGCGCGTGGGCTGGTCTTTCCACCAGCCGCTGACGGGGTAGACGCCCACAACGCCGCGCTCGGCGAGGTCTGCAGCGAAGCCCGACAAGATGTCCGAGTGGATTCGAGCCGCCGCTCCTCGCCTGCTCCCCGAGGTACCAACCATCGGGGCCGTCGGCCTTCGGCTTCTCCTCGTCCTCTTCGAGGGCTTGCTGATTCAAGCGCTTGCGGAACTCGTCGAGCGACTCGGTAGGCCGCTTCACGTCGAAGCGAAGGCCGTGCGACGCGTAGCGGTGGCGCTTCGTCCACCCGCGCCGCCCGGGGTTAGGCTCGACGAAGTACGAGAGCGTAACTCGCAGACGGACGGGCCGTTCGCCGAGGCTCTGCAGGATGTCCGTCGGCCAAGGCAAGTCGAAGAAGTGGATGTCCCCCATCTGCCGCTTGTTCGGCTCCTTGTCCGGGGGTGCGAATGGACGGATTGTCCCTTGGGCGATCAGGGTCAGCGCGTCATTGGCGCTGCGCAGGGCCCGCGCGAGGCGAGGCACACCGAAGCCGTACCGACGGACGAGCGCGTGACGTTGCCGCTTGCCGCTCGCGCCCCTGAGATGGCCCTGCATCGCCCGGGTCCATTCCGCCGAGTGCACGATCAACCCACGCACGGACTCGGGCCAGAGCTCGGGGTAGTGGGCCTGGATGATCGCCGCCATACGCGCAGATTGAGCCGTCGCTGCGCTCGTCGCGTAGGAGATCACGAAGGGCTTGTCGGCGGGCTTGTAGTGGGTGGAAAGCAGACAGAGGTCCGCGCAGGGGAAGTCGACCTCACCCCGGCCGTTGCGAGCGACGTTGCCGCCCTCGAAGACGACATCCGGCTTGAGCGGCCACTGCTTGGCGAAGGTCACGGATGTCGTGCTCCAAGGGGATAAATCCCCCGCGGAGGCGACGGGCTCCCACCCGGCCCAAGAGGGGTCCCGAATGGAGATCCGCTCAGTGAACGCACCGACGGTCAGGGCGTTCCACGCCTGAGCGGGGTCGTGCACCGGCTCCGTGTCGCTCCGGTCGAGATGCTCTACATCGAGCCGCGTGGCGTCACATTGCCCGCGCTCACGATGAACAGACGACGTTCGAGATTCGAACTGTCATCATCGAGATACACCAGACCTTGCGTCGCCGGATCGAAAGCGCGACCGGCGGCCAACGCGTCCACCGCGGCCGACCACGAGGTCGGCTGGCCGCGATCGCGCTCATCGGTTGCCGTTACAGCCATCGCGAAGCAACGCGCACGGTTGGGCGCCTGGACCTCAGCTCTGCTGGCCGCCTCGGCGGTGATCGCGCCGTAGAGCTCCGGAGCGTTCGCCCCCTTCGGGGGGAGGATCTTCACCGACTCGATGCGATGCTGGAGCTGCACCGGCTCTGCCTTGGCAAGGACCGGCGTCAGGTCACCGAAGAGCGCCAGCCCAGCCATCTCGGTGCCGTGCCCACTGTGGTCATGCGATCCCCAGGACGGATCGACAGCGGTGCAGTCCTGCGGGGCGACGGCGGCTTCGAGAAGCGGATGGCCCCGCGTGACGCCGGTGTCGAGGAGGCACGCCGCGGGAGCATCACCGCCTGGGCCCGTCATGCGATCGAGCAGCTCGCTCACCCAGTCGGCTTGCTCTCCCGGACCCATGTCGTGGAACGTCGCTGCGGTTTCCTTCGCCCGCTGGACCTCCGCGACGTCGTTCAAGACGTCGATGGAGCTGGCAAGCTGGCTCGGCGTGGCCTTGACCAGGATGACGATGCGCTCGTCGAACTGCAGGCGACGCTCGCCAACGTCGAGGCCCTGAATGTCGGCGAACTCGAGCAGTCGCGCGAGCTCGTTGCGGTCGTGGCGGCGAAGCCACACTTCCCACCAGATCGACTCCTCCTGTCGCGGATAGGCGTCCGGTCGGTCCGTCCACAGGCCGCGTAACGTGGCCAACCGGAGTGTCGCCACCGGATCGAGCATCGGCTCGTATCGCCGTGGGCATGCGGGCATGGCGACGGCGGCGGGAGAGTTGCATGGTACACCACAAAATTGGCGTGTGGGAATTGCGGAGGCTGCCGGGGCGTGGGGGCTCGCCGAGCGGCAGCCGTCCGCAGGGACCGAGGTTTGTCCGTCCTGGGACGCGGCGCGCGTCGTCCGTCGTCCCCGCCGTGCGGACGCCCTCGGGTGAGGCGGTGCTCACGATGACCTCTAGAAGGGGCGTTCACGACGCCGTGGCGCGCGCAGCGGTCCTGGTCCGGATGTGCCGCGCTGGCCGTTGAAGAGCGCCGCTACGCAGGCTCGGGCGCGAGCGACTTGCGGAAGTGCACACAGCGGTCGACGACCTCGTAGCCGAGAGCCAGGTGCGCTCGCTGAGAGCCTTCGTGGTCGAGCCACGTGTCCGAGCCGATCTCGAGCGCGCCCCGCTCCCGCGCCCAGGCTTCCGCCCGATCCATGAGGGCGCGCCCGACCCCCTGGCCGCGGCCCTCCGGGACCACGTACCAGCCTTCGATGAAACCCACGGGCCGCCGCGGGTCGCAACCGTCGGCGTGAGAGCGGAGACCGACCTCGATGAAGCCGAGGAGACGGGTGTCGTCGACGGCGACGAATAGAACCAAGGGCATCGAGCTTCCTGGGCGCGGCCTTCGACGATGGCGGACGCGAGGTCGCGATCCTCGAGCCCCGCATCGGGCCATAGGTCGAGCCGCTGTGCACACAGGCATTCCAGGTCGGCCGAAACGGCAGGTCGCACGTGCATGTCCGTACGATGCCACGAGCCACCGCCCGCGGGCATGGATTCGCGCGACGCCTCGCGAGCCGCCCCCCGGCCCCGTGCGCGTGTCAGGCGCCCGCCGCCTCCGGACGCGTCCAACGCTCGACGAGGTCGCCGGCCGCACCGATCGCCGGCACCGCGAACGCACGTGCGCCCGGTTGGTCTGCGACACGATGCGGCGACGGTCCGGAGGGCGCGAACGTGTGATAGGCGTCATCCCATGTCGCTTGGTTGGCGCCGGAGTGGGCGCGCCGGGGCCACGGCGACCGACGGCCCGCCGCTTGCTGCAGAGTTGCCAGAGGCGTCGCGTCGTGATGGTATGTACCGATGCTTTCACGAACCAATGGGTTGGTGGGCGCGGCCGTCGTGTTGCTCGCGCTCGCCGGGTGCGGTGGCTCGAAGGCCACGACGTCCGATGCGGGTACCGATAGCGGCATGTCGGTCATGGACAGTGGCTCGGGCGGCATGGACGGCTCGGTGACGCCGGACAGCGGCACGGACGCCTCCGTCGAGATGGACGCGGGCATGACCGACAGCGGCACGGGCGATGCCGGCCCGTCCGATGGCGGTGTGTCCGACGGCAGCACGGTCGACGACGCCGGGGGGCCGAACGGTGTGACCTGTCTGGGCGCCGCCGACGGAGGCTGCGACCCGGGGCAGGTGTGCTGCTCCACGGGCTCCGGCGACACCTGCCAGGCGGCCAGCGCGTCGTGCACCGGGGTGGCGCTCGCCTGCGACGGCACGGAGGACTGCACGAGCGGGACGTGCTGCGGCACGAGCAGCGGTACGGCGTGCGCGGCCTCGTGCACCGGCTATCACATCTGTCACGTGGACGCCGAGTGCGGCACCGGTGAGACGTGCTGCCCGGTCGGCGGCGCAATACCCTTGGGCAGCCTCGACCACTGCGTCACCTTGCCCGACGGCGGCAGCTGCCCCCTGCCTCCCTGACCCTGTCGCTCGTCGCTCGGTAGCGCGCCGGGGCCTTCGCTCCGGCGCCGCTTCGGACCACGCAGAGGGTCCCGCGTGAGCGGGCCCAGCCCCGTTCGGGGACTTCCCGCAGCAGGCCGCCGACCGCTACGATGGGCGCGCCCGTGGGAGAGGATCGGGGCATACGGACGGCGAGGGCGAGCCTCGACCGATTCAGCGTCGTGATCGATGGTCTCGACGATGGCGTCGATCCGTCTTCGAGCGCAGTGGTCGCCGCGGTGGCGAGCGCCCTGCAAGTCGACGTCTCGACCGCCGCAGCCTTCCTCGACCATTGCCCGGTGACCGTGCGCAAGGGCGCCGCCGTCGAGGAAGCGGAGCCCATCTTCCTTGCGCTTCGGGCGGCAGGCGTGCGCGTGGTCCTCGCGCGATCGACCCGCGAGCCCCCGCCCGCCGAGCCGGCATCGCCTCCGCCCACCGCATCCGCCGCGACGCCGTCCCCCGCGCCGCTCTCGCCTCCGGCCGCCGCGCCCCCCGCGGCTCGCCACCGGGCTGGGCCAATCTGCCGACCCTGTCCAATCCCCCGCCCCCGACTGACGGCGCCAGCGTCGCCACCGCAGCCGAGGACGACGCCGAGGACGAAACGAGCTTCTGGCGATCGGTCCCGGCAAGCTTCCTGGTCCCTCTCCGAGGCGGGGGCCTCAAGTGGCTCATCGCGTGCACGGCCTACGGCGCGTTCTACGGCGTCGTCCTCTTCGGCGTGATGGTGCTCTCGAGTGCCGGACGAGGGCACGGCCTCCGCATCTACGGCGCGCTCCTCGCGCTGTTCTTCGGCGCGATGCTCCTGGGCCTCGTCTACGGCTACTTCCGTGCGTGCCTCTGGGGCGTGCTCTCGAAGGACCACGAAGCCGAGCCCATGCGTGAGCCTCGAGCCCTCGGTCATCACCGGGTGGTTTCGCGACGGCCTGATGCTCATGCTCTTCCAGTGTCTGCTGCAGGGCGTGTTCGTGCTGTGGCTCGTCTCGAGCATGCGCCAGGGGCTGACCCTCGCCGTCCTGCTCCAGAGCCCCGTCGCGTGGGTCCTCCTCTTCGTGTTCTCGCTCTACTGGCCCCTGGGGCTCGGTCTCATGGCGGTGAACAGCTCGCGAGGGGCCTTCTGGAGCTTCGGCCAGGGGTTCCGGATCATGATTCACGCGCTGCCCGAGTTCTTCGTGACCACGGTGCTGGTGAGCCTCGTCTACCTCGTCCCGTGGATCCTCTTCATGTTCACGGTCGTCGCCACGGCAGGTCTCGCTCTGCTCGCCACGCCGCTCCTCGTCGGCCTTCCGCTCGCGTACTCACACGGCGTCGCGGGCGCCCTGCTAGCCCACCTGTTCCGCACACACCCGGACCTGCTCGAGTAGGCGCGGGACGCCGAGCCCCGCAGGATGTGCAGGTCGGTTGGAGGGGAGGGGCGCGACGCGGGATGTCCGACCTCGCGCAGGTGGGGTTCCCGCACCCGAGAGCCGCGGCATTAAGTCCATTGTTAATCGGGTCACCGGGCTGTCGTACGTAACGCGGTCTCGGTCGGTCGGGCGAGGGCCTGCGTCACGTGCGCGTCGGGCATTGATGCCGGTACGCACCTTGCAGCCCATGCACCCCATGAACAGCCGCAGCACACGACGGCTCGCGACGTCCATCGTGGGGGCCGGACTCGTGCTCCTTGGGGGCTATTCGTGCGTCGGATCCGTCGGTGGCCGTGGGCCGCAGGCCAGCGCGGGCGCCCTCGGCGACGCAGCCCTCTCGGTCGGTGATCGCGTCGAGACGACCGCGGACTTCGCTCTGCACGAGGCGCCCTCTCCCCAGTCGGCCAGCCTCGGCACCGAACCGACGGGCGCGCTCGGCACGATCATCGGCGGACCGACGGTCGGCCCGAGGGGCGCGTGGACCTGGTGGAAGGTGCGGTACGACGACGACCGCGAGGGCTGGACCGCACAACCGTACCTCGCCCCCTCCGACGTATCCGCCCCGACGTTCACGAGGGGTGACCGCGTCCAGGCGACGGGCCGCGTGAACGTGCGCGAGGAGGACAGGGGTAGCTCCCGCCTCGTCGCCTACGAGGCCGCGGGCTCGGCCGGCGTCGTCGGCGGCGGTCCAACGCCGCGAAGAGGCGCAGACGGCATCGTGCGGCGCTGGTGGGAGGTGCGTTGGAGCGACGGCGTCTCTGGATGGAGCGTGGAGACCCACATCGACCTCGACCTCACGACCAGAGTGGGAGACATCCCCATCGGGATGCTCACCGCGCCCTTTGCTGCAGAGAGGAACGTGGGCGATCTCGACACCGACCCGGATGAGCTCCCGAGCGACTTCTTCGGCGTGCACGAGATGCTGAACCCCTCCGACCCCGCGTACGACATGCTCCTGTCGCGCATCCGCGAGCTCAACCTCGGGGTGGTCCGCTACTCCATCGGCTGGGACCAGATCATGGACCAGACCACGGAGGAGACCAGCAACTGCCGCAACAACCTCCTCGACCCAAATGCGGTCCGCCACGCAGAGCAGGTCCTCGATGATTTCCCCGCGTGTCGAGCCGCACATCATGCTGACCCAGGTCCCGACGGCGTGCCGGACCCTGTACATGAACGACCGCGCCGCGTTCCGGAGGATGTGGCGAGACTACGTCCATCAAACGGTCTCGACCTTCGAGGATCGCGTCCACGTATGGGAAATCTGGAACGAGCCAAACGGCAACGGCTTTGCTCTCACCACGCCCAGCGGGCACATGTGGAGTCCGGCCCAGTTTCTGAACGACATCGTCCTACCGGCCGCCCAGGAGTATCCGCGTGCTCGACTCGTCGGCCACCATCGTGCTCACCAGCATGGCGTCGAATGGCGTCGTGGGAGACGCCTGCGACGGGGTCGACCCGGACGGTAATCCCACCTACAGAGGAGGCCCCTGTCCGCCGGCAAGCATCATCGGCCACAAGGGCGAGCCCTAGTCCCCTCGGTACATGTACCCGGACTTTCTCCCGCGTCTCCTCAGGTACATGAACGCCCACCCCGAGGAGCACCCGTACTCGCTCTTCGACGTGATCGCCGTGCACCCGTACTACTGGGCGGTCTACGATCAGAGCCAAGGCCCGACCGCGACCACCGACCAGCTGCACTACGTGCCCCCGTCGACCATGACGTACGGCGACGGCGGCACCGTGCCGGCCATCGCATCGCTCGTGCCGGAGGGCCGACAGACGGTCCCGATCTGGTGGACGAGAGCTCAACCAGAAGTTGCGCCTCAACATCGGCAACAGCGAGGACGGTCAGGCCTACCGCCTGCGCAAGATCCCCGACCAGACGCTCGTCGACTACAGACGGTCCACGTTCCCGCTCGGGCTCTTCGAGTGGTTTTCTCTGCGCGATTGTCCGTGTGCGACCCTCGGCGCGGATTGCAGGAAGGGGCGAGGAGCCCGTCTCGCAGGTGGAGAGCACGCCGCCTCCCAGTCCCGGCCGGGCGTGCCCGATGGCCGGTCCGGAGTGCTGGACCGAGACCACGACGACGAATCGAAACGGGCGCACGGTCGACCAGTACGTGCACCGCAAGTGGAGCGGTCTCATCGGGTACGGCACGCAAGCCGACGTCGGCTCACACGTGCCTCGCAAGGTTTTCTACGTCCTCAAGGACTTCATCGCCTCGCACACGAGGCTCGATTTTCTCGTCGACGACTTCATGTCGAAGCGCCTCTACCACAACGGATACGACCACAGCTTTTGGAATGCGGGCTGCACCTCCCTTGCAACCTGTGACTCGCTGTTCGTGAACCGAAGCGATCCTCCGGAGAGCCTCCGCATGCACGCTCCGGCCCGTAGTCACGGGCCCTGGCAGAGGGTTGCTCTCACATCGCAGCACCACATCGACATTCGTTCCAGGTCGCGCGTCGTCCTCGACTACGATTTCTC
>CAWHLB010000007.1:0-27249 GCA_963830115.1 uncultured delta proteobacterium | reverse complement strand
CTGCCACGGGGGTGGCGGCCGCCGGCGGATGGCGGGCGAGTCCGCGATGAAGGATCCCCTCCGACGTGCGCCTAGTGACGTCCGGCTCGAGCTGCCACGGGGGTGGCGGCCGCCGGCGGATGGCGGGCGAGTCCGCCAACTGCCGCGCGCAAGTGCGCGCATGACTCGTCCACGTCTCCGGCACGCGTCGTGAAGATGCTCTCTGGCCGTGACCGGGCCCCGAATCGTCGTGGCGGGAGCGACAACGGCGCTTGCGCGGCGCACGACGCTGCGCAAGTCGCTACTCGCGCCCTGGGATCCGCTGGTGGAGCAGTGCTGGCTGTACGCGTTGGCCCACGCCCAGGCGGTGTGCGACGTAGCGGTGCACCAGTCGGTCTTGGTCATCAACCACCACCACACGAGCGTGACGCCGGCGCGCGCGAATCTGCCCGACTTTGCCCAGCGGCTTCACCGTGACTTCAGCTGCGCCTGAACGCCCTTCTGAGCCAGCAGCGCTACGACACGCCGCACGAGGTATTCGACGATCGTTCTACGCACATGATGCGGCTGGTGGACGCGGCCGCGCAGGCGAGCCACCTCGTCTACGAGCACCTCAACCCGATGGCCGCGGGTCTGGTTCAGCGTCCGGAGGACATGCCGCAGCAGATGATCGACTTTGGGCTGTGGAAGGTCGGCTACATCGAGGTCGATCGTCCGCCGGTGTACTTCAGGGACGACCGCCCCGCGCGGCTGAGGCTCTACGTCACGCCGCCACCGGTGCTCTATCGCGAGTTCGGCGGCGACCTCGACAAGCTCGTCTACCACATGGGGCGGCTCGCCGAAGAGGGGATGCGACGGCTGCGCGCTGCGCGCACGCGGCCGGTGATGGGGGCCCGGGCGCTCCGGCGGCTGCATCCGTGGAGCGAGCCGCGGACAATGCGTGAGTCGGGGCCTGGGGCGTTGCCGACGTTCAAGATAGGTGCGCGCGATATGGTGGCGCGCGCGCTACGGCGCCAGGGCTGCGACGAGGTGACGCTCTTTCGGCATGAACACGAGGAGAAGCGCATCGCGCGGCGCGAGGGTGACCTCGCGGCGCGCTTCCCTCACGGCACCTACGGACAGCGCGTGTACCACGGAGCCCCGACCGAGCTCGAGGCGCTGCCGGGCGCGATGATTGCCGCGTCGGGTCCGCTCTTGAGCGACGTCAAAGCCGAGCTCGAGAGGGAAGGGCGGGGCGTTCGGGTCGAAGTGCCGAAGGCCTTGCTGGACGAGGTGCGCGACAGTCTCCAGAGCGAAGCAGGCGACCTCGTCGAAGACGCCGGCTCGACCGGCCCGAGCCGCGCAGCGGCCGGACTGCCGAGGTCGTCACCAAGGCCGACGAAGGCGAGGAGGACAAGGACGAGCTCGAGGCCGAGCGCGGCCTTGTCGTCGTCCGTCACCGCTTCGATTCGACACAGTGGGCAGAGCGGGCAGCAGGCCCGTCGGATCGTCACACTACGCGACCTCGGCGCGGAAGGCCTCCGCGTGGCGGCGGCGCCCATGGCTCCGACCCACCTGGTTGATCCGAGACCGCCCCTCGAGGGCGCGCGTCGCTCGGCACCCGCCCGGGCGACGCATCGGTGCATCTGGAGCGCGGACATTCCGGTTCGGCGGCCTCGATCCGGGGTTCTCGGCGGCCAGATGGCTCGCCGGCAAGGTCGTCAGACCCGTCCTCCCGCTCGGGATGGCCTCGCTGCGAGGTGCGGACGACCTGTGCGGAGGCTCGTACGTCGGAGGGATCGATCCCTGCGAGGTGCGGACGACCTGTGCGGAGGCTCGTACGTCGGAGGGATCCATCCTCCGGAGGGATCCTCCGCCGGGGAGGCTCGTACGTCGGAGGGATCCTCCTGGAGGGATCCTCCTGGGATTCCTCCTGCAGCCCATCTTCTCCGCCACCGAGGTGATTGCCGCCCACTGCGACGCGTGGTCCCCTTCGCTCTCCATCACCAGCCGCACGGCCCGCTCCCGGACCTCCGGCGAGAACCTGCTCTGTCTTCCCATGGCTCCATCCTCTCAACATTTGGAGCCTCCAGGAATTCCGGGGCGGTTCAACGGCTCGGAGAGGGATCAGATCAGAGGATCGGGCATCGTCACGGGCACCGCCGGGAGCGCCGTGACTTCCCACGTCCACCCGTCGACGAGCGCCAGCGAGTCGAGGTCCGGATCCCCGGCGTCCCAGATTGCGATGCGGAGGGTGATGATTCGTCCACCGGTCACCGGCGCTGTGGTTCGCAGCCACCCCGTCGCGCCTCCTGGCGGGCCCTGGTCGTAACCGGAGTCACCGTAACCGCCGTAGGGATCCATGCCGCAGAGCGCGCTTCCGCCGTAGCCCGTTCCGTTGAGCATGTCGTGGCCGAGCGGGCAGGTGAACGTCTTTCCACCGTGGGTGCCAGGGTTGCATACCCTGAGCAGGCTGCTGTTGACGCTCACCGCGTTCCCGTCGTTGTCGAACGTGATGTTCTGCCACATTCCGCTCGAGGGCTGGAGCAGCGCTGTGAAGTAATCATTGTAGGTGTCGCAGATCCATCCGGGGTACTCGTACGTGAAGAAGTTGAAGTTGAAGTGGAAGCCGGTCGCGTTGGTGGGCGTCCGGATTCGCAGCTCGAGCGCCGCCGAGTTCATGATGGCTGCGCCGGCGGCTGCGCCAGGGCAAGAGGGCGAGGACAGAACCACCGGGGGGGGCGGCTCGGTGGGGCTATTGGCGTCTCGAGGGATGCCGAAGGTGTCGCAGTCGGAGGTCCAGCCCGGCTGGCTCGGATCTCTCGCGATGCCGCTCGAGAGCGCGAACATCGACGCGCCTTGAGGTGGGTGGATGGCGCCGAAGCTCGGTAGGTCCCCGAACTGCTCCATGGACGCGGGTGTGCCGGTGCCGGCGGCCGTAGTGAATCGCGCGGAGATCACACCCAGCCGGGATCGCTCTCGTCGATGAACTTGCAGAGACCCATCGCACGCGCGGCCTGTTGAGCCGCGGTCGGCGCGATGGGGAGGCCATCGTCGCAGTTCGTTGCGACGGCGTCGTGGCCATCGCAGTCCTCGTCGATTCCGTTGCCCGGGATGTCGAACGCGCCAGGATTGATGGACGGCTCGCAGTCGTTGCAGTCGACGCCCGCGGGGAAACCGTCCCCGTCGTTGTCGGCGCCCGCCGGAGAGTTGCAGGTGGGCGGCGGCATCGTGACGGTGCCCCCGTCGTAGCCCACCGCGCCCGAGTCGTAGCCGGGCGGGGGGGGGCGGCGGTGGCACGGAGCTGTCCATCCTGCCCGCGGCGACCGTGGGGGGCGCGCAGCCGGCAAGCAGTGCCAGGAGCGGAATCAGGAGCAACGTTCGCATCGAGCGAGGTATAGGCACAGCGCGTGCCTAACGATTTTATCTGCAATATTGCAGCACAGACCTCTCCAAGCGGGGCTGGCAGACCAGAGGGCGGCGCCCTGTGGGCTCCAAATCGTGGACAACAGGCCGCAGAGGGGATCCCCTCCCGAGGGGGATCCTCCGAGGGGGATCCCTCCGACGTGCGAGTGAGGGGGATCCCCTCCGGGGGCTCCTCCAGGCGCCCGCCGAACGTGCTCCGTTGCGCGCCCGGCACCCCCCAACACCTGCGCGGCCACCGGCTGGACGCGCACCCGCTTCGATGCGCGCGCCAGATCGCTGTTCGACGTGGGACCCAGCGACGGGGACGCGTCGTGCCCGTGCTACGTGCCGAGCGATGCCGAGGACGAGGACGACGCCGACGCCGATGCGCAGGCGGACGACGCACAGGGCGAGGCGAACGACTGCGGCGGCGACGCGACTCCGCCGTGGCCGGCGGTACGCCCTTCGCGCTCGGCGGCGAGTGAGGACCGGAGCCCCTCCTCCGGACCGCGTGCTAGGGTGAAAGGGCGATGAGGGGTTCGGAGGTCGACATCACGATTGTGGGAATCTTCGGTGTGGTCACCGTCCTCGGCGCCTCGCGGTGGTGGAGCGCCGGATTTGCGTTTCACTTCACATGGTGGCTCGTCCCGATGCTGCTCGTGTGGCTGCTCCTCCTCTACGCGACGGGGCTGTGGGTGTGGGCGCACTTGCGGCGCGCTGGCTCGCCGGATCGCTAGGGGCGTGAGCCGTGAGCGACCGCCCGCGGAACGTGCCCACCTACGAGGAGCGGCGTATCGAGCCCGAGGAGCTGCATTCCGCGCCTTCGTGAGGTCCTCGCCGCCATCGGCGGCGGCGCGGTGTATCGGGTGGGCGACGACGGCTTCGTCCTGGATCACCCGAGGTGTTGGGAGGCGTGCTCGGCCTCGTCGATGCCGAGTACGGCTGGCCCACGGACGTGGACCTCGCCTCGGTTCGCACGCTCGAGGACGTCCTGCCGAGCCCACGGGAGCACCCGTTCCTGCGCGATGGCGACACGGTCGTGGCGATCGTGGTCAGCGCGTGGGAGTGGACACGGATTCGGGCTCGCCTCCGGAACGAATCGTGAAACCGTTCGGAGCGGCGACGTCTGCTAGGATGGGGCGTGGGCGACGAGGCGGGTGATTCTGATCGAAGTCCTGTCGCGCTTCGATACCGCTGCTCCTCGATGGCCTGCCGAGATTCGTGCGAGCCGAGCGCGAGCACGGGCTGCCCCGGCTCGTCGCCCTGGCCATCGAGGGGGTCGGCCGGGCGCCCGACCCCGCCCGACTCCTCGCCTATGCTCGGAGCGCCATCCTGCGCTCGGACATGACGACCGGGCAGGTCGGCGAGTTCGTCGAGCCGTTTCTGCGACACCTTCCGCACGGCCCTCGGGGCGGCGGTAGCGCCGCCCTCCCGTTCGCGGAGTGGCTCGTGCTCGATGGGCGGCTCGACGCATCCGTCCTGGGCACGCTCGGCGTCGACTACGCCGTGAGCCACGACGTCCTCGCGCTCCCGAGGTGTTTACGGGGCTGTCATGCGGCCACCGTGCGCAGCCTCGCGGCATCCCCGAGTCGCTGGGTGCGTTGGGCCGTCGTCGACTTCGTGGCCGATGCGCTCCTGGACATCCGACGCCCCTGCGCCCTGGAGCTCGACCTGGTCGACCGCTGGCTCGGCGATCCGTTCGAGCCGGTCGCGCGGCAGGCCCGCTACGTCAAGGAGGACCGCCGGATTAACGAGCTGGTGTGGCGGCTACGCGATCGCCCGCGCCACGACCGCGAGTACGCGGAGGCGCGCGAGGCGATGCGCGGTCACCGCCGTCACCCGCCGACCACCTTCGATGCTTTCGCGCTCGCCTTCCAGTCCAGCGTAGGGCCGAGCACGCCCTACACGGACGACGATTCCGAGGCGTTCCTGGGCAGGATGGCTCAGCCCGAGAGGCGCTCGGCGAGGTAGCGGAGGCCGAGCGGGTTGCGGTACTCCCTTCGGAGGAGTGGGCCGTGACCGGCCAGATGGTGGGCGAACGATGGCGCGACTCAGCAGCTGGTCGGCGTATAGGTGATCACGATGAGCCCCGGCGCGCCGTCGCCGCCGACCGCTCCATCGTATCCGTTCCATCCCCCGCCGCCGCCCCCCGCGCCATAGCTCCCGCCGTTTCCCCCGTTCGTGGAAGCTCCCCCACTGTCGCCATTGCCCCATCCCCCGCCCCCGCCGCCGCCCGAGCCATGCGTGCCATCCCATTCTGTGCCGGAGCCGCCGATGCTTGCGGGGACGCTCGACGTGCCGCCGATTCCAGCCAAGCCGCCGCCCGCGGCATCGCCGCGACCGCCATCCGAGCCATTGTCTCCGCTCGTGTCGGCGCTGTTGTTGCCATTGCCGTGAGAACCCGCCGCGCCACCGCCGCCCGAGCCGGCGTTGCAGCACAGGCCGGTAGCTCCCGCGGTGCCGCCGGAGTATCTCGTCGACCCAACGCCGCTCGCCGCCGCACCGCCCACGCCACTCGGACCGATTAGACCAGGTCCGCCTTGGCCACCCTTCGCGCCGACCCGGACCGCGGTTCCCGTGACCGAAGCACAATTGCTCGTGGAGTTGCAGAAGTAGGTGTCGCCGCCATCGGTGCCCGGCTCCGTGCCTCCCCCGGCCGGGGCTCCCCCCGTGCCGCCCAAGCCCACCGCATAGGCGACGTTCGAGCTCGGCGTCAGAGAGACATTGGACGCTCTCGAATACCCACCGCCACCACCCCCGTTGGCGTTGACTCCATTCGCGCCGCCGCCGCCGCCGCCGATGACCTCGATCGTGTTGTCGGCGTTGTTCCAATCGGAGGGCACCATCCACGACGCGCCGGAGGAGAGGTAGATTGTGATTGGCGTGCATGGAACGTTGCACGAGCCCGCACCGTCGCACGTGCCGCCTGGGCACGTGGTGCCGGGTGCCGCGAACATGTTCGTTGGACAGCTCGCGATTGAGCCGGTGCACGTCTCGGTCACGTCGCACGCGTCGACCGCCATGCGGCACGTCGTGCTCGGCGACGCGAAGCCGTCGCTCGGGCACGACGCCGACGATCCGGTGCACGTCTCGGCGACGTCGCAGACGCCGGCCGACGCTCGGCAGACGGTGCTCGGGGAGGCGAAGCTGTCGCTCGGGCACGAGGCCGACGATCCGCTGCAGTGCTCGGCGACGTCGCAGCTCCCTGCAGAGGGGCGGCAGATTGTGGTCGCCGGGGCCGGCCCGGCCGGGTGGCACACCGGACTTCCGGAGCTGCAGTCCACGGTGCCGAGCTCGCACGGGTTGCCCGTGCCGCAGGGCGCTCCGGCGGTGCACCCGACGACGCACCCGCCGAGCCCATCGCAGCTGCCACCCGTGCAGGTCGTGCCCGTCGGCGCGAAGGCGTCGGCGGGGCAGGTCGTACCCATCCCCGTGCACGTCTCGGCGACGTCGCAGGGGCCCGCCGCCGGCCGACAGACGGTGCTGGTGTTGGCGAGGGCGTCGGTCGGGCACGCGGTGCTCGTCCCATCGCATGTCTCGGCGACGTCGCAGGGCCCCGCCGTTGCGCGGCATACGATCCCGGTCGGCGCGGGCCCGGCCGACACACACACCGGGCTGCCGCTCGAGCAGTCGATCGTGCCGCGCTCGCAGGGGTTGCCCGTGTCGCAGCTTCCGCCACCCGCGCAGCTGGCGTCCGGAGGGCCGGCGTCCGCGGAGCCCGCGTCCGCGGAGCCCCCGTCCATGGTCACACCCCCGTCGCCGCGGGGCACCGGCTCGCAGCCGCGGTCGGGATCGCAGAACATGTCGGCGGCGCATCCGCCGCTCACCGGCGCGACGAGGCAGGCGCCCGCGCTCGTGTCGCAATACGCCTCGTCACAGGCTGCGGACGGAGACGGACAGTCGGATGGGCTCGTGCAGACCGGCGTGCCGCAGGCGCTCGGGTTCTGGGGCGAGCACTCGGGTGGCACGCACTGGCCGTCGAGGCACTCGGACGCGTTCGGGTCGCTGCCCGCCGCAGGACAGCTCACCGACCGGCAGTCGCGCGTGATGATCACAGTCACCCCGAAACGCCCCGACACGTCGACGATGACCCGCCGCTTTGCGACCACCCCTCCAGCTTGGTCGAGCAGGCGCACGACCAGGTCGGTGCGGCCGCCGTCGAGCCCCGTCACGTCGGCGACCGGGTGCCCGCCCAGGAAGTCCTCGCCGTAGCTCGCCGAAACCTGCACGCCCGGCTGGTTCGCCACGAGCGTCTCGACTCGCGTGAAGTCGCCGCCGGGAACGAAGTCCGTCTTGAGCGCCACGATCAGCTCGGCGTGGCCCGAGCAGCCGGCGCACGCCAGCAGGCACGTCGCCAGCGCGTACACGACGCGATGGAGCGGAGACGAGCGCCGCACGAAGATCCCCACAACGCCCAAGACTATCACGCGAAGACAACGGCACCGATACCCGCCGGACGGGGAGCGGGGAGTTCCCGGTAGGGACGGCACTGGTATGGATCACGTGGGGGAGATGGCTTCGCACCCGGTCGATGGCGGCAGGATGAAGATCGGTGGCTACCTCGATGCGCAGGTAGGCGGTAGGCGGCAGTCCAGGAGAACGAAGGTTGTGACGAGTCCTGTCTCTCCGAAGGCGAGCGTGATGCGGACGTACCGTGCGAACGGGATGGTGAGCGCCGGCGGTGCCGGGCGACTCGAGTCCCACGGCCTCGACATTCCCTTTGACGGGACCGCGGGCCGGCTCGAAGATCTGGCGGGTCCGGCTGACGTTCTCTGCGCTTCTCTGTGCGCGTGCATTCTCAAGAACGTCGAGCGCTTTTCGCACATGCTCCCGTTCCGTTACGCGTCGGCTTCGATCGAAGTCACGGCCGAGCGCGAGGAGCCACCACCGCGCATCGTGCGCATCCGCTACCGCCTTCGCGTCGTGACCGACGAGCCTGCGGTCCGCGTCGAGCTACTCCACAAGAACATCCGCACGTTCGGCACGATCACGAACACGCTCGCGGCGGCGTGCGCAGCTCAGCGGCGACATCGAAGCCATCCCGCCCCGCGGCGGTGCCGCAGCGCCGAGGTGAGGCGAACGGCGGAAGCGGGCAACGGTGCGAAGGCGGTGCGCACCCATTGGACTCCTCTGGGCAATTCAGAAGAGCGCGACCGGATGCCCAAGGTCGTGAGCAAATCGGCCGACGAGCACCGCGACGACATGAGTGTGGAATCGGTGCCCCGAGCGGTCGTACGTCGGAGGGTTACCGTGGCCTCGGGAAGGTCGCCGCGGGAGTAGCGAGGCGCGCCCGATACCGCCGCGCCCAGGGCCGCCGAGTCGGTGGTGGGCTCGAGGCCGCCATGGAAGGGGACGTCGGAGCTCGCGCTCATCGGGAGGTCGGCGTAGTACGAGATGCCGACGTAGACGTCGGTGAGCGCGAGCAGCGGAGCGATGCAGGGCGAGACGATGGTCGACGCGTTGCTCGTCACGTTGCTCGCGTGTGAGCCGGTCATGTCCAAGAGGAAGGTGACGTCGGCGGGCGCGATGGCCTCGCAGGAGCCGGCGATGGTGTAGGCGCACGTGGAGTCGCAGGTGATGGTGCGGGTCTGACCTGCCGGACGGCCTGCGCTGGTCCGCTCCACGTCGCCGGGTGAGCACGTGCCTTCGCCGGTGCAAGCCCCGGTCGTCTCCCAGGTACACGAGGTGTTGCATCGCGCGGTCTGTGAGCCGCACATCCCGCAAGACGTCGTCCCCGGCGTGCCGGGCATGCACTCGCCCTCACCGGTGCACGCGCCGTACTCCCAGGCGTTCGATGTATCACAGAATCGGTCCTGGCCAATTCACCCGACGGCGGGTCCGAAGGTCGCGACGCGATGCAGTTCGCGAACGACGACGGCGCGGCTGACTTCGATGTCGCGATCGGAGACGACCGAGGTTGGCTGAAGCCGACCACCGGGGTGGCGGCCGCCGGCGGTTCACCACCTGCTTCGCCAGTTCGCTAGCGTAAGTGCACGGGATCACGTTGCCACAAGCTCGGCACGGCGCCTGATGGGGAGGGAACACTCACGACGTGCGCTACCATCTGCGCCACCACCTCGAGCACTTCCTGGGGTCGCGCTGAGGGGCGGCTCGGCGGCGCCCGTCGTCCGTCGAAGCCCCTCGACAGCCGGAAACGCGGCGCGCATCATCCTCCGCCGCTCCTCGTGCCCTGCAGGCGACAGGAGATCGGGCGTATGAGTCACCGACAGCCTCGATTGCGTGCTCGTGTCGACCCACCGTCCTGCCGCGATCGGCTGCGAAGGATCGCAGAGGTGTTCCCTGCGCTGGCCGGCAGCGACCCGTACCCGCGCGCGGTTCCGCGTCGACGGCGACCGCGCGGGGGCCGGCCGTGCGTCGACCACGCGCGGGGCTCTGCCTGGCGGTCGCGAGCGTCGTGGCGGTACTCGGTGCGCCCGCGGCGACCGCGGCGCAGATGTTCGGGCTCGGCGGTGGCGCGGCGCCCGCCGACTACACGGCACCTCCGATCCTCCCGAAGGCGGTGCGCGACAGGGTCGATTGCATCGACGTGAGCGTCGACCTGCGCACGATCCGGCACGAAGGGCGCTACACGGTGACGTACCGCGTGCACCTTCGCGACGGTGCGTCATCCGGCTCCGGTGTGCTCGTGGCCTGCGGGGATTCGGTCGAACGGCGCGCGCTGCACTGGCGGGTCACGTGGGACGGAGCAGAGGTCGCAGCCAAGGAGGTGAACAGGTACGATCCTCGCGATGCCGGCCTGCCGGACGTCTTCCCTCGCTCCGACGACCTGAGCTTCCTCACCCTGAGCGGGCTCGACGACCCGGACGACACCCGTATCGCGTTCTCGTCGACGTGCGCATTGCCCATCGCCATCGGTCCCGGAACGCACCAACTCGTCGCGAGCGTATCGCCCGACGCCGACGAGCACCTGTCGCACGACCACCTCTTCGTCAATCGCCAGACAGCGATCGATCTCGGGCCACTGAAGGGCCTCGCCGCAGGTACGCCGGTCCACGTCTCCCTCGTCCCCCCCGCCGACGCCGACGTGAGGACCGACCCCCGTGGACAGTCCGAGCGCGTCGAGCTCCGCACGCCGGTTGCGTCCAAGTGGCTCGCGGTACAGGTGAGCGACTCGCGCGCGTCGCTCACGTTCGCGCGGGTCGTGAAGTACACGTGGATCCTGCTTCTGCTCGCGGGCGGGTTCGCGCTGACGTGGTGGCGTGCGCGACGTCGAGCCCTGCAGGGCAAGCCCCCCCGCGTCCTCGCCTATCTGCTCGCGGTCGGCTTGTCGGTTCCCCTCGCCGTGGCCACCGTGGCGATGGGCGAAGGCGCCGCCGTGCTCGTGTTGCGGGTGTCCCGAGGCCAATGGCCGGTGTGGGGCACGATGGACGCGGTCGGAGTCGCGCTGGTCTCGGTGCCCGTGGCCGGAATCGCGCTCGTGCTGCTGCTGTCGGGCCTGTTCGCGGCCTCACGTGCCGGTCGGCGTACACCGCCCGGCTCCCGGAGCGGTCCGATGGGACCCGGACCGCAGGGCTGAACAGCGCAGCGTACCGTCGGGCGCGAAGCTCGCGAGGAGCGTGGCCGCGCCGCTCCACGAGCCTCTCGAGCCGGTCGCGGCCGGCCTGGTGCAACGGCCGGAGGACATGCCGCAGCGCGTGATCGACTTCCGCCCGTGAAGGACCGGCCACGTCGCGGTCGAGCGGCCGCCGGTTACTTGTCTACCACGGTGCCCCGACCGAGCTCGGTGGCCGCCCCCATCTCTGGCCTTGGGTGTAGAGTGATCTCCATGACTGAGGGGCGACCGATCAACGACCCGGACCGCCAAGCGGAACGGGCCCTCGAAGACCTCGCCGCCACCGGCCGCGCCCGGCCGCAGCAGAAGGAGCTGGACGCGTACCGGAACACGCTCGGCTGGGCCCGGCTGGAAGACGCGACGCGCACCCCGTGGAAGACGTACGGCAACGTCGCTGTGGGGCTCTACCCGGCTGTGATCGTCGTGGTGATGCTCGCCTCGGCCCTCGCCGACGGCTCGCTCTTGTGGACTGCCCTGGTGCTCGGCTTGGGATGGCTCGTGCTCGCCTACCTGCGGCGCCGCGGCATCCGGCGCGCGATGGAGGCCGAGCTCGCGTGGGTGGAGACCCTGCCGTGGCCCGTCCACAACTATTTCGAGTGGATCGCGCTGGAGCCCGAGCACACGGACATCCTGATCCGGTTCGGCACGGAGCCCAATCGCCCGCTCCTCGAGGACGCGATTCGCGGCGCCGCCAGCACGGTGACGACGGTGAGTGAGCCCACGTTCGACAATCAGGCGCGGTGCGCGATCGGCGTCCGCATCCTGCCCGATGTGCAGGTGTCGTCGACGGACAGGGCCCCCGCCGCGGGGTACTCGGTTTCACACTTCGGCGACGCGGGGTTCTTTCGCGCGCTGATGGACACGCTCCTGGTTGCCCACCGGGTCACACCGATCGAGGAAGTGAGCTGCACCTCCATCGAGGCCTTCGGCTACGAGCCCGAGACGGCTGCCGAACGGGCGAAATATTGGTGAAGCCTCGCGTGGAGTCGACGCGCGGCAGCCGATCGCCAGCTCGGAGCCGGCCCACGGCGCGAAGCGGCCGTGGGCGACGTCGCCCCGAGACCGTCGTTGCGAGCATGCTCTGCCCGTGGACGTGCGAGGCGCAGGCACCTTTGCCATCCTCGCCTCGGGACCGAGGTTGAACCGCTGAGGTGGTGGTCCGTTTCTTCGTGGCCGTCGACACCGCCCTATACAGCGCAATCGCATGTCGGTCGACGAGCGTACCTGGAGCTCGACTTCGACGCGCGGGCTCGACCGCGCCCAGCGTCGAATCGAAGTCATGACGACCTCTTGTCCCTGACGACTGTAGCCTAGGGAAGGAAGAGTTCCGTCGCACTCGCCATCTCTTCGCAAGGGGAGGGGCCGAGGTCGGAGCCAGGAACGGGGGCGCTGCGTGGAACCTGCAGGACGCGTCCGTGGTGCGACATGCTGCGGGAGCCGTCCGTGGTACGCCGCCGCCGCGCGCGAGGAGCTTGACCCGGCGCCCACCACTCGCCATCTTCCGCCCATGAACCGCAGACTCGACGCGCGCTTCCGCGAGGCGACGCGATGGCGACAGGAGGAGAGAGGCTGCGCGAGGTCCTGCTGGGCTGCGGCCTCACCGAGGAGATCAAGTGGGGGAAGCCCTGCTACACGGCCTCCGGCAAGAACATCGCGATCATCCAACGGATGAACGACTTCTTGGCGCTGATGTTCTTCAAAGGGTCGCTCCTCCCGGACGACAAGGGCGTGCTGAAGAAGCAGGGCGCGAACTCCCGGGTGGCGCGGCGCATGGAGTTCACAAGCGTGCAGGAGGTGACCAAGCGCGCTCGGACGATCAAGGCGTACGTCCGCCAAGCCATCGATATCGAGGAGGCGGGCTTGAAGGTTCCGAAGGTCACGAAGAAGCTCGTCTACGTCGACGAGCTTCGTGATCGCATCTCGCGCGACCCCGCGCTGAAGGCTGCGTTCAAGGCGCTTACCCCCGGGCGCCAGCGCGAGTACAACTTTTACTTTTCGGGCGCCAAGCAACCCAAGACCCGGGCGGCTCGCGTGGAAAAGCTCGTGCCCAAGATCCTGGCCGGCAAGGGCCTGCGCGATTGATCCACCCGAAACGTCGCGCAGACGCCTCGCCGGACGTGTCGTGACCGAAGAGGGCGCGGCGCAACTGTTGACTGAACTCGACGACCGCGACTTCGCGTCGATCGACGACTACGTAGGCAAAGCGCAAAGCCGACCAGAGGAAGCTCGCAGCAGCAGCGAAAGTGCTCGAGGCTACCGGACCTGTCGCCTCGATTCGTCTCTGCGCCGATGATGGCGCGAGCATAGTGGTGCTCGTCATGGCGACGGCGCGCGAGGGGATGCACATCGGTGTCCTCACGATGCGGATTGATACGTAGAGGAGCGGCGCGTCAGCGACAGAGTCGCTCGACCTGGATCCCGTCGCCATCGAGCCGTCCGATGACGGTCACTTCGATGCGATGAAGCAGCCTGTCCCGCACGCCCCATGCACAATCGGTGTTCGACATGAACCGTGGGCCGCGGACCGAGCCCGACAAGCGGTAGCCGTGCGAGGCCGAGCCCGACAAGTTGTAGCGGTGCGAGTCGGGACCCTGGAGGTATAGGTCTTCAGGATTGAAAGCGTTGCAGCATCGCGCGTCTTCACCACAGAGCACGAGCGTCATCTGTCCCGATCACCTGCCCGTCCACGACGACGCTTCCATCCGCGTGGAGCGAGCACACCGTCCCCCAGGGCCCCACGACATCGAGGTCGGCGACCACGGGCACGGGCGCGCGACGGCCCACACCCACTGCCGGTTCGGCGCCCGAGGTCGTCGGCGCTCCACTCTCCTCCGCCCGCGCTTCACCCGCGGGCGCGCGCTCCGAGGCACCACCACACCCACCGACGAGACAGGCGAGACCGGCTCCGATCCACATGGTTGACCGAGGACCGCCCTCGAGGGGCGCGCGTCGCTCGGGAAGGGCCCGGGCGACGGAACCGGTGCGTGTGGAGCGACGGGAAATGGGCATCGGGGGCTCGATTGGCGCTGATGAGGGGCGACCCAGGAACCGCTCGGCTGATCGCTCCGCGCGGCCTCCAATCGCCGCGTCCGCGCGCGTCGTCGCCACGGCACGCGTGAACGCGTTCGGCGACGGGTGGACGGGGCATGCGCGCCGTCCCACCGTATAGTCTCATGGTAAGGGGTCCCCTTCGCGGCAGGGTGCGCGACGGACGGCTGGTGGTGGACGTGCCCACCGACTTGCCGGAGGGCAGCGAGGTGCTCCTCCTGCCCGCGAACGAGCCATCCTCGCCCTCCGCGCTGCCCTGGCCCCTCGAAGAGCTCGAAGCGTGGGCGGCACGCGTGGACGAGGCGGACGGTCCCGACTGTTTCCGCTCGCTCCTGCTCTCCGAGGAGGCCATCCGGAGCGAGATCCTGCGGGCTGCGGTGGGCGCACCGGCCCGCTGCGCGCGCCTCTTCCTCGTGCTGCGTCCCCTCCTGTTCGACCGTGGGTTTCGTCGCGAGGACATGCCGTACGTGGCGGTGGCCGCCGATGCGGCCGCGTCCCAGCCCGACCGCGGGCTCGAGGCGCGTGTGATCGCTGCGTGCGGCGAGCTGCACCTGATCCGCGGTCAGACCGAGAGCGCGCGCCCGCTTCTCGAGCGGGCCGGGGCAGCTCTCGGCGGAGGTCGATGACCAGCGAACGCGCGTGACGACTCTGCGGCACCTGGCGAGCATCCAGGTCCTCGAGGGACGCCTGGCGGAGGCGGAGCGGCTCCTGGCGATCGCCCTCGCCCAGGCGAGAGCGATCCCCGCTCTGGACCTCGAAGGCCTGATCCACGGGAACCTGGGAGTGGTCGCCTCCGAGCGCGGCGACTTCGAACGTGCGATCGCGGAGGACGAGGCAGCGCTCGCGATCCATCGCCAGCGCTGCCAACCGCGGCTCGAGGCCATCGTCCTCACCAACCTCGGCGTGCCGATGGCCAAGCGCGGCGACCTGGAGCGAGCCATCCTGCTCTTCCGCGAGTCGCTCGAGCTGCATCGTTCCTTCGGCAACTCCCGCTTCGAGGCCGTGGCCCTCATGAACCTGGGGCTAGCTCACCTGGAGCGAGCGGAGCGCGAGATCGCGGGCGGCTCTCTCACCCGGGGCGTGGAGGTGGCCTCCACCTCGGGAGCCCTGAGCGTCGAGCTTCAGAACCGCTTCGCCCTCGCGCTGCTCCGGATCGAGGAGGGCGCCCTCGACGCCGCGAGGGAGCAGGCGGTGGTGCTCCTTCGCATCGCCACTGTGGTGGGCACGGCCGAGGCGCGTCTCATGGCCTGGATTGTGCGGGGTCTCGGCGAAGCCGCGAGCGGCCGGGTCGAAGGCAGCGACGAGGCCTTCGCGCAGGCCGAACGCATCGGCGGCACGGCGGCCGGGCTCGAGGTCGAGCTCGGTCTGGCGCGGTGCCTTGGTGAGGTCGCCCGTTGCCGCGCTTCGATTGCCGAAGGCGCCCTCGACGCCGCGTGCGCCATCCGCGACGAAGCGCAGCGCGAGCTCGGGCGCCTCCACGTCGACGTCTCATCGGGCTACGCCCGCATCCTCGTGCGCATGGCGGAGCAGCGCCTGTCGACGGTGGCCGATTCCTCCCTCGAGCGGACATGGCGCGCCGGGCCCGACGGCGCCTGGTTCCAGCCGCCCGGCGGCGAGCGCGTCTCCCTCGACCGGCGTCCGCTCCTCGCGCGCCTGCTCGCAGGCCTGGTCGAGCGGCGACGTCACGGCGTGATTCTGCCCCTGCCGACGGCGGAGCTCATCGCGATTGGGTGGCCGGACGAGTGCTGCGACCCGAGCTCGCTCCAGAACCGGCTGAACGTCGCGCTCCACGCCCTACGTCGCCTCGGACTGCAGCGCATCCTCGTGCAGGAGCAAGGTGCCTACCGGCTCGACGAGTCGGTGCCCGTGCTCGAGGTGTCCACGGTGGAGCCAGTCGAGTCGGATTAGCGGTCCGTTCTCGAGCTCGGTGCGTTGGATCTCGGTCGAGGCGGCCGCTGCGGGTGTGTTCGTCCGACGACGACGAAGCACCGTGGGGTCAGAGGCGGTCGCCCCGGCTGTGAGGCGGCGTGGCCAGGTCGACAACGGACTGTTAAGCGGCTTCTAAGTGGTCGGCCCCGACCCCGGCTCGAATACTGCCGACCATGATGACTTCGCATCTTCTCGATGGGGGCATGGGCCGCGCGCTCTTGCCCCTTCTCTTGGTCGCCCTGATGTCCGGGTGCGGCTCCACGCACAACCGTCCGGGGGACGCCGGTTCGGGACGGCGGGCCCATCGCCGATGCGGGCGGCACCGACGGCGGCATGCCCGTCGACGCGGGTGCCGATGCGAGCGCGCCCGACGGGGCGATGCCGGCGGACGGCGGTCCCGCGGCCATCACTGGGGAGGTCTCGGTGCGCGAGGTGCCGAGCCCGAGCGGCCCCCTCTACCTCGCCGGCGCCGCCTTCGAGAGCGGGGCTCACCCCGACCCTTGCGAGGGCGCGGTGATGCGCGAAGGGGGATGCTGCCTCTTCGATCACGAGAGCACCACCACGACCGAGCCGGGCCTGAGCGCGGGCTCGATTGAATTCCGCTCGCCCACCGACGGGCTGCTGGGCAGCCTGGCCTTCGACGACAGTACGGGCCTCTACATGCTCTACCAGTGGACGACGCCCTGGAGCGCGGGGGACGCGATCGACGTTGTCGCCGACGGTGCCGACGTGTCGGCTTTCGACGCATCGGCGCCTGCACCGGCGCCTCTCTCGGGCCTCTCACCTGCCTGGGGCGCTTCCGATGACATCGCCATCGCGACCACCGCACCCTTCACGATCACGTGGACGCCGGACGCCAACGCCACCGCGATGGAGCTGTTCCTCGTGGCCGAAGACCCCGCGCCGCCGAACGACCTGCGCGCCGCCATCCTGTGCCGGGTGCCGGACTCGGGCGGCACGATGACGGTCCCGGCGAGCATGCTCGGACGCATCCATCCCGGCGACCTGGCCGCCGCCTCGAGCCTCACGCGCGAGGTCTCGATACCCGCTGGCGCAACCGGTGCCGACGTGAACATCGTGCTCCGGACGCAAGGCGGCGGGACGGCCCACTTCGAGTGAGCGAGGGCGGCGCGGCGGGGGGCCGTCGGATTCGTCACCATCGAGGTCGCCGACGGTCCCGCTCACGGCGCTCGGCCTGAGCTTGCCCATCGCCATGGGCGTCGGCGGCGCCTGGGGAGCGGCATCGCGATTGCCTTGGAGCCGTTGTCCAAGGTACGACGGCCGCCGGCGGCCGCCGGCACGGAGGTGGCGCGCTGCCGTGCTCTGGGGCGCTGCGGCGGCTGTGAACGCAGAGCGACACGAGCGTGAACGGTCATTCGCTGCCCCTGCGACCAGCGTCCGAGAACGGGCAATCTCGCTCGGCACGTCCCTTGCTTGGTGGCAGCGCGCCGCTTCGAGGCAGCCATGGTCCGATCCGCACCCCTCCATCCTCTTCGTTGGGCCCTCCTGGGCATCCTCGCGGGCTGCGCCACCACGACCGTTTCGGTGCACTCGGCCCGCGGCGTCGCCACGCAGTCGGCAGACGCGCGCTGGGTCTGGGCCGCTCGCGACCCCTCGGCGCGCGTCTACGTCGCCACCTCGGACGACGACGTCTACGCGCTCATGGTCGGGAGCGAGAGCAAGGTGATGAGGCTCGTCGGAGGCGCCGTTGCGTGGACGCGCGCGCTCGGCCCGGTGTGCGTCTTGGGCGACGAAACCCTCGAGACCATCGACGCGACCCAACGTGGTGTCATCGTGGCCTGTACCTCCGCGGACCTCGGACACCCAGGGCTGCGCGTGTTCGCGTTCCGCCGGGACGGCGCGCTCCGATGGCAGCGCGCGATCGGCGGAGGAACCGTTCATCCTACGATTGCCGCCAGCTCGAACCGCGTCGCAGTGTGCTTCGGGGATTGAGCGAAACGACGTCACGTTCGAGGGCCACCCGCTCGCCTCCGTGCGAGCGTCCTTCCTCGCGCTGGAGCTCGACGCGACGGGCCGGCGCGTGGCCACGAGGATCGTCGCTCCCCTCGACGTAGAGGAGCAGGCCCGGTGCAGCTACGACGCGCGGGGCGCGCTCTGGGCGGTCATCGAGCGACCTGTCGCCGGGCCGCTGCACATCGACGGAGTGCTTCGCCCGTTCGAAAGCGGCGTCTGGGCCATCGTCTCGGCGACCGTCCCCGCTTCCTCCGGCTCGGCCCGAGTCACTCGCGTGTCATGCCTGTGCCCTCGGGCTTCGCCGTCGAGTCCCCCGCGGAAGACCGCCCCCTGTCGTTCGTCGACCTCGAAGGGACGACTCGCTGGCGCGTTCAGTCCTTCGACCACGGCTGCAGCACCTACCCGGAGATCCTCTCGGCGTCGCCCTCGCGGCTGCGCGTGCGCCTCCCGATCGCCTGTGACCGGCATCGAGGCTCCGCCGGCTTCGGCGACCTGTCCATCGCGGACCAGACGCGCCGCCCGGAGGATCCCCTCGGACGGCGGGTCGTGATTGTCGAGATGGAGATGCCATCGAAGCGAGCGGTGTCGATCCGCGAGCTGCCCGAGCTGCCGCCCGATGTGCACTTCGCGGCCGCCTCGCACGGCATCGTCGCCTTCGGTCGGTTCTCGGGGGCGCTCGGCCTCGGCACTGCGTGGCACTCGCGACCCCCGCTGTTCGTCTGCAGCAACTTCGCGCGGGTCCCGTCCGACTCGGGCCGTGGACGCGCTTACCCGACCGAGCGCCCCAGCTGCCCTCACGGCTTCCGACTCGACACTACCTACCCGTCGTGGCCCTTCGTGGCGGGTTTCGCGACGCGTTGATGATGGGCACCCACGGTGAAGGAGTCTCCCGACGCGATCACCGATATCCACGGAGCGGCGTACGGAGGGGGTCGCTCCGAGGTGCCAGCTGCCCAACGCCCACAGCATTGGTGGCGGAGGCTCCGGTGGCGAGGGACGCGCGCTCTCGAAGTGATCACCCATACGCCGACCAGTTGCTGAGTCGCGCCACCGCTAGCCCACCACCCGGCCCGTCACGGCCCACTCCCTCGCAACCTCATCGATTGCGTCGCCGTGTACACGCGCGAGCCAGGGTGGACCTTGACCGGCTGAACGGCGTTCTAGACAATGCGGTGATGCCCGTGTTGCCGAGGTTGTCGCTAACCCTCGTGATTGCACTCGCCGCGTGTGGCGGGGCAGGTTCGGCGGTCGACGGCGGCGCCGCGGATGGGGGGCCGGGGTCCGAGGCGGCCGCCGCCGATGCTGCAGCAACAGCCGACGGTGGCGCGGACGCTGCGCCGACGGCCGATGGTGGCGACGCGGGCGCGCCGACAGCCGACGGCGGCGACGCGGGCGCACCGCCCGTGCGCGCGGTGTCGATTCACGATGGACAGCTCTGGCGCGACGGCGTGCCGTGGGTGCCCAAGGCGGTACATATAGACGCTTTCCTCGGACCACGGGGAGCTCGAGGCCACCGCCTACCAGAACGCTCGGGATGCTTGGGGCCAGGCGGAGATCGACGCGATCAAGTCGGTCGGGGCGGACACGATCCTCTTCGCGCTGGTCGAGACTTCCTCGATCCACAGTGCACGGCTGACAACCCGGACCTCGTGGTGCAGACCAGCTCTCCGCCCGGGCGCGTGCGGGCGACACAACGCTCTCCGTGAACAGCTCCAGCCAGCTCGCGGTGGGCGAGTGGGTGACGGGCGGGGGAATCCCAGCCACGGCAACCATCGCGGAGCTTCCGAGCGCGACCACGATCGTGCTCAGCCAGCCGCTCACGAGCGCGATGGCGAACCGGAGCCCGATACGGTCGCCCTGGTGCGCGACGCCCGGTATCAGCGCCACCGGCGCGACGGTCACGCCCGGGCAGGATCTCTATGACTACGACAACTACGTGGCCGGGGTTGTCGCTGCGTGGCGCCTCGCGCGGGCGAACGGCCTCAACGTCATCTTCATGATGAACTCGTCCGCCGGCGGTGGCTCACCACCCCAAACCACGCAGTGGGCCGACGACATGACGAAGCGCGCAATCCTCACCCTGCGCGACCACGTCTGCAGCGATTCGGGATCGATGTGGGGCTCGATGGCGAGCCCAACCTCGGTCACGACATTACCAACCCGAACGCCTGGACGCGGATCCGCGACTCCTATCAGCCTCTCGTGAACGCCCTGCGCGCTGCGCGGTCGACCCAGGTCCTGTGGCAGGACGGCCGTAACACTTCGAAGGTGCTTACCGGAGCAGACGTGGCTTTGTACCGACCGCCTCGCTCGTCGTCGACCCGCTGCACGACTCGGGTACAGCGTCCACCCGTTCCCGATGAACGAGGAACAGGGCTCGCCCGGCAACGCCTTCGACTACCTCCTCCCGGTCGACTGGGACCGCTACTTCGGGAATTTGTGCCGGGCCCGGAACCCTCTCGCACGAACGGAACGTCTGCGCCGTCCTCCAGTTCTTCTCGGTCTCGAAGGCCAACTGCTATGACGGACAGAATCCGCCGTACGGACAACCGGCCTACCGTCCGAATGGCCCGAGGCGACATCGCCCGCGCTCGTTCACGACATGCTCGAGTACGTCAAGGCAAACGGCTGGGGATGGAGTGGTTTGTCTTCGATTTGCCCGGGCGGATGACGGTCGACATAGGATTCGACGCGGGCACCTGGAAACTTCTTCGTTCGAGCACAACCGCAACGGAACCGCGACCCGTTCAGCGTCTGCAACGACTATGCGACCGGGGTTGACAACTACGGTCCGGGCGAGATGATGAGGGCCTAGTTTCTCACGGGCGACACGACCGTCCACTGAGCGACGGTCACGGCTCGGGCGCGAAGGCGTGCCAGGAACGGACCGTGGTAATGCCAGGACGGTCCGTGGTGCGGCAAATGCTGCGCGGCAAATGCTCCCAGTTCTGGTCCAGGAATCCAGGAACCCCCAGGAACGGTCCGTGGTGCGGCAAATGCTGCTCCGACCCATCTGTCCGGTCGCAGTGGCGCCACACCTACTTGGGCGCTCCTTCGATGATCACGTGCGACGCGTTCGCGTCCGCTGCGAGTCGCACGTGCATGTGGGGCGCGACCGCCGTCTTTCCGGGACATGCTCTCTTTGCGATGCGGCCCGCCACGGCACGCGGGTTGCAGCCGTGCGGTGCGCTTCGCTCGAAGGGCACAGCATGGCTCACTCGTTCCGCGGGTTCGTCGTCCTCATCATCCTCGCGCTCGCCCTCTCGGCCTGCGCCCTAAGCCACGGGCTGCGGGCCGACGGGGGCCCGCCCGGAGCCATCGGCGGCGGCGCCGTGACCGACGGAGCATCTCGGGTGACGCAGGCTTCGCGTGGACGAGCTGCGACGACGCCGCTCGCGGCGGTCACACGTCCGAGCCGTGCAGCTTCAGCGGGGGCTGCACCGTGACGACCGGCAGCAACGAATGCCCCTGCGATCGGCAGGCCATTTGCGCGGCCGGCACGCTGAACGTCCAGGTGAGCTGTACGGCATGCGTCTCGGGAATGACGAGCCATGCGTGGACCACCTGCGACCTGTTCCGCACCGGGGGCGGAGCCCCGGGCGATGCCTGCGACCCGGCGACCTTCGGCGCGTGCTCGGACGGGGAGGGGTGCTGCGATCACCACTCGTGCGACCCATCGACCGGGACCGTCCGCTTCCAGGAGCCCGATTGCGCGAGCGCGTGCGTGCCCCACATGGACAGGTGCCCGGGCACCTCGCCGCCGGGCTCGCCGACGAACGGCCTCTGCCGTTCGGCCGACGACTGCGCAACGCGCCCATCTGCCTGCCTCCCGGGGGGACGTTGCCCGACGACTGCCTTCCGTGCCAGCCCGCCCGGCACGACTGCAACACGAACGCCGACTGCGCGCCGCGCAGCGTGTGCGCGAGCATCGCGCGCGATTGCACGTGCATGAACGAACCGAGCATGGTCTGTGTGCCGAGCTGCGCGGACGGCAGCGCGCCCTGCGACGCGGGAGAGACCTGCGGCGCCTCCGGCCTGTGCGTACCGACGCCATGTAACGCGGGCTACACCTGCGGCGTCAACACGAGCTGTCAGGTGGGCTCCCCCCAAGCCGACGACCACGGCTGCGTCCGCAAGACGTGCACCATGGACGCCGACTGCGACTGCGGCGCCTGCGTCGGGGGCGCCTGTTACGAGGCCCGGGGGTTTGCACCTTTCTGTGACCTGGCTCTACCGCCCGCCCCATGGGGAGGCGCGAGAGAAGAGGGAACGAGGGAACGAGGGAACGCCCCGTGCTACGGAACACCGCGAGGGAACGCTCCGTGAACGAGGGAACGAGGGAACGCCCCGTGGTACGGAACACCGCGAGGGAACGCTCCGTGGTGCGGCTGATGCTGCCGCTCGATGTCCCTTGGGCTCGGTGCCTGCGCACTGCAAAGCCGGGCTTTCAGACGTGAGCCGTTCCAAAGCGGCGGCGGGCCCTTCGAACCGCCGAGTCGGACCGTCCCCGCGGAACTCCCCTTTCGGTTCGGGCAGAGATACGTACTGTAGGCGACGCAGCGTCGATCTGGGGCGCTCCGACGGGAGGACACGATGAGCAGTGAACAGGTGCCACCTGAGACGAAGGGCGTAACGGTGGAGTTGCTTCAACGGTTGACCTTGGCCCTGAGATCGAGGGCATGGCAGGGCGGCATCTTCGAATGCGCAGAGTGACCATCGAGCCTGGCGGCGTCTTCGGCCCGATTCACGACCATGAGGACAGACCAGGCACCGTCTACGTACTGCAAGGAACGATCACCGACCATCGAGATGGAGTCGCTACGGACTATGGACCGGGTGTGGGCTGGCCGAGGATAGAAACACCAGACACTGGCTCGAGAAAGAGGACCGATCCAGCGGTGGAGATTTCGGTCGATGTGGTCAGGCAGGAGTCTCTGCCCCAGCGCGACATCAGCGAGCGGGGATGCTGGCCTTCCGCCCGACTCTCTTCCGGGCCTCGCGCGAGGTCGGCGTTGCGGCACGCTGCACATCGGGCATTCCTTCGGCCGGGAACGGTTCCGGGTGGCGGACGGATTTTTCTCGCTTTTCTGATGGGATTGCGTGAAGTCCGGATCGATCCGGATCAGGCGCGGGCGGGGGCGGTGCGGGCGGCGCGACGGTAGGCGCCGGGGGCCGTGCCGATCGCGCGCTTGAAGGCCTTGCTGAAGGAGGCCTCGGACTAGTGCCGTGGCGCGCGGCGACCTCGGCGATGGCGATGTCCTCGCGCCGGAGGACGGCGGCCGCCCGCGACAGGCGCCAGCCCGCTAGGTACGTCATGGGCGGCCTGCCGACGACGGCCCCGAAGCGCGCGGCGAAGGCCGAACGCGACATGCCGGCCGCCGCGGCCAGCGACGCGACGGTCCAGGGTGCTCGGGATGCTGGTGAATGCGCTCGAGCGCGCGGGCGACCTGCGGATCGACGAGACCGCGGAGCCAGCTCGCCGTCTGGGGCGACGCGCTGCGTAGGTGGCTGCGCAACAGATAGACGAAGAGCGCCTCGCACAGACGGTTGACGACCGTGGCCTTGCCGGTGCCGATCGGCTGGCCTCGTGCGCGAGCAGGTGGAGGTCTGGGCGATCCACGGACCGAGGTCGTCGGTCAGGTCTCTCGTGTGAATCACCGCGGGCAGCGCCAGGCGCAGCACGCGGCCCCCGAGCTCATCGACTCGAAAGCGACCGCACACGAGACGCGTGGTTCGGATTGGAGCGTTCGTCGCGATCGGGTCCACCGCCGGCGGCCGGGTGAAGGCACCGCTCGCGACGAGCTCCTGGATCGTCGGCGCCGCGCTCGCGGGATCGTCCCGCAGGGTGTGGCCGCGCCCCGGCGCGAGCAGCAGGACGTCGCCCGACGTGACCTCGACCGGGGCCCGCCCGTAAACTGCAACCAGCAGTTGGCCCCGGGATACGATGTGGAAGGCGAAGTCGTCGGTCGGGTTGGCGCGGATGCCCCAGGGGGGTGAAAGCTCGGTCTCCGCCAGCACGTGGCTCCGCAGGCGGAGGTTCTCGAGCACATCGGACAAAACATCCACAGGACACACCGCTTCATGGACGTTGAGACAAATCGCCTGAACCATACGGCATTGTTCGTCCGACAACTGAGAGCATACAGTTGAACCATGGTTGGCGCACACGAACTCGACATGTCCGGGAAGGTGGGCTCGTCACGGGCGGCACCTCCGGGATCAGCAAGGAAATCGCCCGCGGGCTTGCCGGACTGGGCGCACGGCGGCGATCACCTTGCGCGACCTCGGCCGCGGCGAGCGTCCGCCGCCGAGCTGGCCGCGAGCGCGGGCGGTGGCGAGGTGACCGCGATGCAGCTCGACGTCGCGGACCCGCCCTCGGTGGCGCCTTCGCCGGCGCGTTCACGAGCGGCACCGGCGCCTCGACGTTCTGGTGAACAATGCGGGCGGCTGGTTCAGCGAGCGGCGCGTGAGCCCGGCGGGGCACGAAGTGACCTTGGCTACAAACCTTCTCGGGCCCTTCCTGCTCACGGATTTCTCCTCGAGGCGCTACGGGCCGCGGGCCGAGCGCGAATCGTCAACGTGGTCTCTTCGATGGCCGGCAACTACGACGCAGAGGACCTGGAGTTCGCGCGACGCAAATCGGCGGCTTCAAGGTCTCGCCGAGTCCAAGCAGGCCCTGCGCATGCTGACCTGGGCTGGCCGACGGTTTCCCGGTGGGGCATCACCGTCAACGCGGCGGCGCCCGGGTTCGTGCGGACCGCCTTCAACGAGGATGCCCGGGCCTGACGCCGCCATGATCGGTCTGCGGCGCGGCTCTTCGCCGTGTCGCCCGAGCGGGGGGCCGACACGCCCCTGTGGGTTGCGACCGCTCCGGCTCCACGGAAGTCCGGGTGCTTCTTCGACCAGCTGAAGGAGAAGGACGGCAAGTTCCATGACAAGGCGGCCATCGCGACCTCCAGCGCCGATGCCGCGAGATGGTCAGCCAGGATGAAGAGGCGCGTTCCGGCCAGGCGCCCAGCCCGCGGCCGCCAGTGGGCGGGAGGTGCGCGATGATCGCGGTCACCGGCCCGAGCGCCTCGATCGGGCGCCATCTCGTTCGCTCCTCGCCGACAGGCGCGGCCACGAGCCCTCGCGCGCAACCCGTCGACGTCGACGATTACGGCGGGGCAACGAGGCGGCGCACGCCGGCTCGACGCGCCGGCGACCCTTGAGCCGGCCCGCGCGGGGCGAGCCGGTTGTTCCTCCTGTCACCGGGTCCCAACGTACCCGCGGGGGACGCCGCCTTGATCGGGCCGCCGTGGCGGCGGCGTCGCCACGTGGTGATGCTCTCGTCGCTCGGCGAGAGCTCGGCGGGATCGCGGCGGCGCGGCCACATGGCGGGCGAGGCGCGCTTGCGCGATCGGGCTCGCCTGGACGCTGCTACACCCGAGCGAGTTCATGACGAACACGGCTGCGGTACAAGGACGTCATCCACGGGGCGCACGCGCTCTTCGTCCCCGCGGGCAACGGGCGCATCGGCTTCATCGACCCGGCCGACATCGCCGCCGTCGCCGCGGTGGTGCTGACGAGTGACGGCCACGAGGAACATGTCTATCGGCTGACCGGTCCCGAAGCCCTCACCCTGGCCGACGTGGCGCGGACCCTCGGCGAGGTGCTCGAGGTCGAGCTGCGGCACGTGGACGTGACCGACGAGGCCTTTCGCGAGGCATCCGGGAAGGCCGGGCTTCCGCCCTTCGTCATCGACATGTTGAGCGTGTACTACGCCGCCGTGCGCGAAGGGCGCGTCGGTATCGTGGCCGAGGATGTACGGAAGCTCACCGGACGGGCGCCGAAGAGCTTCGCCGACTGGGCCCGGGAGCACGCGCCCGCCTTCAACGCCTGAACGGCCGACGCCGGCCACGTCCCGCGATTGACCGTGGAGCGTGGCCGGCATGACGTTGGCGACGGTGACGGGGGAACGGCCGGCGGGATTCGCGGCGGCGACGGTTCCGCCCGACGTTCAATCGCCCGCTCGCCCTTCGTGCTGAGCGCCCCCCGCCTCCTCGATGGCCTGCTCGGGAGGGAACGGTCCGTGGTACGGCCAATGCGGCGTGCAGGCGGAGCTCGGCGCGGGAAGGAGGAGGGAACGGTCCGTGGTACGGCCAATGCGGCGTGCAGGCGGAGCTCGAGCGGGAAGGGCGCGGCAGTCACTCGCTGGACCGGGAGGGAACCGTCCGTGGTGCGGCAAATGCTGTCCCTCGCGAGGGAACCGTCCGTGGTGCGGCAAATGCTGACCGGGAGGGAACCGAGGCGGAGGGAACCGTCCGTGGTGCGGCAAATGCTGCCGAGGGAACCCGCCTCGCCGAGGGAACCGTCCGCGCGAGGGAAGTTCGTCCGTGGTGCGGCAAATGCTGACGGGAGGGAACCGTCCGTGGTGCGGCAAATGCTGCTCCCGAGGGAACCGTCCGTGGTGCGGCAAATGCTGACCGGGAGGGAACCAACCGAGGGAACCGAACCGAGGGAACCGTCCGTGGTGCGGCAAATGCTGCCGAGGGAACCCTCCGGAGGGAACCGTCCGTGGTGCGGCGAGGGAACCCGCCGCCGAGGGAACCGTCCGTGGTGCGGCAAATGCTGCCCCGAGGGAACCGTCCGCTGAGGAGGGGGACCCCCGCGAGGGAACCGTCCGTGGTGCGGCAAATGCTGACCGGGAGGGAACCGAGGGAACCGTCCGTGGTAGGGAGAGAAGCGTCCGTGGTGCGGCAAATGCTCGTGGTGCGGCAAATGCTGCCGGCGCCCGGAGGCGGAGGGAACCGTCCGTGGTCCCCCCCCCGAGGGAACCGTCCGAGGGAACCGTCCGTGGTGCGGCAAATAAGAGGGAACCGTCCGTGGTGCGGCAAATGCTGCCGGCCCGGAGGCGGAGGGAACCGTCCGTGGTCCGAGGGAACCGTCCGTGGTGCGGCAAATGCTCGTGGTGCGGCAAATGCTGCCGGCGCCCGGAGGCGGAGGGAACCGTCCGTGGTGCGGCAAATGCCCCGAGGGAACCGTCCGTCGTGCGGCAAATGCTGCCGGCCCGAGGGAACCGAGGGAACCGTCCGTGGTGCGGCAAATGCTGCCGCGGCAAATGCTGCCCAGTTCTCGATGCCATGGGGTGGCGGCCGCCAGCGGGTGGCGGTGGAGATCCGCCAAATCGTCGCCGTAACCCCGCGAAATGAGGTGCCACGCCCAGTGGCATGCCGCGTGAACATGCCTGTGCGCGGTGACCGCTCTCCGCATGATCGTGCCGGGGGCGACGGTAGCACTGACGCGGCGGACGACGCTGCGGAAGTCCTTCCTGGCTCCGTGGCACCCGCTGGTCGACCAGCTCTGGCTGTACTCGCTGGCCG
>CAWHLB010000006.1:0-21031 GCA_963830115.1 uncultured delta proteobacterium | reverse complement strand
GCGAAGACTGGGCGTTACAAGAAAAAGCCCCGGGCGTTGCCGACCGGGGCTCTTGTAAACTGGCGCCCCCACGCTGTTTGGCGTGGGGGCAAAAATGGCTCCGGAACAGGACTCGAACCTGCGACCAATCGGTTAACAGCCGACCGCTCTACCAACTGAGCTATCCCGGAATGGGAGGCGGGGAGGTTAGCCGGCAGGGGGCGCTTGTCAAGGGTGGGGCGGGGCCACACGGGGCCACATGCGTGGGCATGCGAGCAGCGGGTCGCGCGACGCCTCGGGGCGCTCCCACGCGGAAACGCGGGCCGCATGCAGCACCGGCGCTCCGTGACTATGTCCGGAGTATGCCGAGGAACACGGCGTGGCATCGGGCCCATCCGATGGCGCTCGAGGCGACGGTCGAGGAGCGGCTCACGTGGTATGTGGCCCACGCGCATCACTGCGCCTGCAGGCCGATGCCCCGGGACATCGAGGACCTCGCGCGGGAGCGGAAGCTTCTGCCCCGGCGGCGTCACTGGGGCGTGCGACGTCCCGCCTGCTGATGGCGCCCCGCGAACCCGCGGTCCACGTCGCCCGCCCTCGGTCGTCACGGCAACGCCGCGGCCATCGCCGATGCGGTCGAGTAGCCCGACGTCGATGAGACGCCGCCGCCGCTCGCCGAGCCGGCGGGCCCTTCCCACGCGCTTCCGTTCCAGTGCTCGACGTAGACGTCGGAGCCGCCGCCGCCGCTGTGGTAGCGGATCGAGGCGACGAGCAGGCCGTCGGCGGTCGCTGCGATCGCCGTCCGGCCGTCACCGCTTCCGACGCTCGGCAGGTCGCTCCAGCTGGTCCCGTCCCACCGCGCCACTTCGATCGGTCCGGTCCCGCCGATGTCGTAGCTCGTCACCACGGGCGCACCGCTCGCATCCACGGTCACGCCAATGCCCGCGCCCGCCGTGCACGAGCTGGTCGTCGTCGCCGAGCCGAGCAGGCCCCACGCGCTTCCGTCCCATTGGCTCGCCTGGAAACCGCTGGTCCCGCTCTGCATCCACGCCACGACCGGATTGCCCGAGCCGTCGACGGCGAGCGCCGGGTCGGACACGCCCATGGTGACACCCGCCGCGCCCAAGCCGGTCGCCGAGCCGCCGAGCTCTTCCCACGCCGCGCCGTTCCACCGCCGCAGGTCAGATGGTGCACGTGGAGCCGCTCTCCTGGTTCCACGCGACGATGGCTCGCCCCGTATCGTCGACGACGATCTCGGGCGCCGATGCGCTGGCGCTGCCTCCGTTCTGATCGACGCCGCCGGTCGACGCGGAGCCGGCGAGCTCTTCCCACGCCGTGCCGTTCCAGCGTTTCACGTAGATGTGCAACGGCGAGATGCCCTGCCAGGCGACGTACATCTGCCCCGACGCGTCGACCGCGATCGCGACGTCGATGGCCTGGATGCCGGCGCTCACGCCACTGCCCGACGCGGAGCCGCCGATTGCTTCCCACGTGCTGCCGTTCCAGCGCCGGACGTACACTTCGAGGTCGCTCGACGCGACGCGCTCGACCCACGCGACGACGGGGCTGCCGTCCGGCCCGAGCGCGACCGCCGGCGCCTCGGACTGGCCGACGGGCTCGCACCGATTGGGGTGTTGCTCACACCGCCGCCGCTCGCCGAGCCGTCGAGCTCCTCCCACGCCGTGCCGTTCCAACGCCGCAGGTAGATCTCCTGGTCGCCGCCCGCGCCGTCCTGCCACGCGACGACGGGCATCGCCACGACGCCGCCGGCGTCCATCCCGCCGCCGTCCACCCCGCTGTCCACGACCGCGCCGCCGTCCATCCCGCCGCCGTCCACCCCGCTGTCCATGACCGCGCCGCCGTCGAATCCGCCGTCCACCATCACGACCCCCGCGTCGACGGGACCGGCGTCCTCGAGGCCCGCGTCCCCCTGCACGTTCGCGTCGTCGACCGATGCGTCGTGGCACTGGATGACGATTTCTTCACGGTGCACCCCGAGAGCGCCAGCGCACCCGCCATCACGACCGGGACCGCACGGCCCCCCCATCCCGTCGACGTCATCTTCGCCTCCCTCCGACGGCCCCGCCCTCGACCGCGTCTCCGTCATTGTACGCGTTCGGCGCGGGCGCGATGCACGTTGCGACGCCCGGCGCCGGGCGCCCGATTGCGGAGCAACGCATGTCACGGGAACCCTCGGCGTTGCCACTTGTCTAGGTAACGGACACGAGCGCGGCACCGGGTGACCGGTGGGGGCGCGGCCTCGGAGGGAGCTCATGGGCGATGGCAACGGCGCGCCGCGTGGTGGCGCACGAAGGACGACGTGCGTCCTCACGACGCTGACGGTGCTGGCGGTCTCGTGCGGCGGGGAGCAGACCGCCCACGCGCCGCCGAGGCCTCACGCGCAGGCGTCGAGCGCAGGCGGCGCCCTCGGTCCTCTGGTGGCCGCCGCACCGCCCCGCGACGTTCCCGGCGCGGCGCCACACGTGCCGACCGCGACCGTCCCAACCGACATGGAGCCCCTCGGCGTGCGCTATGCGCCGCGTGCGCTGCCCATCCCCCACGTCACCGCCGGCCGCACCGCAAGCTTCACCTTCGACGGCGACAAGCCGGGCTGGTTCGCGCGGCTCCCCGACGGGGCGCAGCGCCTGTTGACGCCCGCCTACGGCAAGGGCCGCGTCTATGTCGGCGGCGGCTTCTCGTCGACGAGCGTCTACGCCCTCGACGCCAAGAGCGGGCGGATCGACTGGGCGACCGGCGCCCCGGACGGCGGACCGACCGCCGCCCTCGTGGACGAAGGTAAGGTGCTCTACAACACCGAGAGCTGCACGCTCTTCGTCGTGGACGGCGATACCGGCAAGCTGAAGTGGAAGCGCTTCCTCGGTGACCCGCTCATGAGTCAGCCCGCGGTCTCGGGCGGCAAGGTGTTCAGCGGGCACGTCGGCGGGCCGAGCGGCTGGGGAATGTCCGCCATGAGCCTGTCGAACGGTCGCGTGCTGTGGGACCGGCCCATCTACGCGGACGTGATGAACGCGCCGGTGCTCGACGACGCCTACGTCTACTTCACGACCCTCGACGGGGTGCTGTGGAAGATGGCCCAGGCGAGCGGCCGCGTGCTCTGGAAGAAGCGCATCGACGCGACGAGCGCGCCCTGGCTCGACGGGGGCACGCTCCACGTCGCACGCCGCGCGCGGGCCGACCGATCGACGGGGCAGCACACCGCGGAGGAGCAGACTGTCGCGGTCGCGGCGGCAACCGGCGCGATCGACGAGACCTTCGACGCGACGGGTGCGCCGTTCGCACCGAGTCGCCCGCAAGGCGGCACCCAGCAGGCCTGGGGCTTCGAGGGGTCGCGACCCGCGGTCATCGACGGCCGCATGTACCAGGCCATCGGCGACGAGGTGCAGAGCCGCGACCCGAACACCGGCAAGATCCTGTGGCGACGACGCTACACCGCGCGCGCCAAGAGCCGCCCCGCGAGCCCGCCAGCGGTCGCCGGATCGCAGCTCGTCGTGGGCACGACCGACGGCGTGCTCTACGGGCTCGACATCGACACGGGGATGACGGCGTGGGCCTACGACGTGGGCGAGCCCATCGCCTCGCAGCCCATCGCGGCCAAGGGCTGGGTCTACGCTTCGACGACGCGCGGCGGCGTGGTCGGGCTGAAGGTCGCGGACGCGGGGATGGGCGGGTGGCACATGTGGGGCGGCAACGCCAAGCACGCGGGCCTGACGCCGGAAGCCGATCTGTCGGCCGCCCACGTCGGCGCGCATGCGACGGACCACGGCGACCACGGCCCGACCGAGGGCGTGCTGAAGCTGGCGTCGCCGCCGCATCCGGGCGAGCTCGCGGGCTTCCCCCTCGAGCACACCTCGGTCCACGCGCGCGTGTCGGGCTTCGTCGCGAACGTCGCGGTGACCCAGACGTTCCGGAACCCCTACGACCGTCCCGTCGAAGCGGTCTACCTCTTCCCCTTGCCCGAGGACGCGGCCGTCCACCGCATGGAGCTCGTCGCCGGCTCGCGCGTCGTGCACGGCACCATCCACGAGCGCACCGAGGCACGGCACATCTACGAGCAGGCCCGAGACCGCGGCGTGCTCGCGTCGTTGCTCGAGCAGGAGCGGCCGAACCTCTTCCGGCAGTCGATCGCCAACGTGCACCCCGGCGACACGGTGCGCGTGGTCCTGCATTACGTGCAGACCCTGCCCTACGAGGCCGGCCGCTACCGCTTCGTCTTCCCGATGGTGGCGGGCCCGCGCTACGTACCGGCGTCCTCGAACGACGCACACCACGAACATGGCACCGCCCACGCCGCGGGCGACATCCATCAGGTCGCCCTCGCCCCCGGCGCCCATCGCCCCGACCGGGTCGACCTGTCCCTCGACGTCGACGAGGGCGCCCCTCTCGGTGACGTGACCTCGCCTACACACGCGATCCACGTGGACCGCCGCGGCGCCGGCCGAGCACACATCGCCTTCGCGAGCGCGGACGGCGTGGCGCCCGACCGCGATCTCATCGTTCGCTTCGCGGTTGCCGGCACGGCGCCCACGGTCGCCGCCCTCACCTCCCCGCCCGCGGCACACGACCGCGGCTTCTTGACGCTGCTCGTGCACCCGCGCCTGCACGTGCCCGACGCCCAGGTCACCCCGCGCGAGCTCGTCTTCGTCATCGACACCTCGAGCTCCATGCGCGGGGCGCCGATCCGACTCGCCAAGGCCGCCGTGCGGCGCGCCCTCGACGGCCTGCGCCCGAGCGACACGTTCCGCATCGTGCGCTTCTCGGACGCGGCGGGCTCCTTCGGCGCAGCGCCCCTGCCCGCTACCGGCGACAACGTCACGCGCGCCAAGCGCTGGGTCGACGAACTGACGGCCCTCGGCGCCACGGAGATGAAGGCTGGCCTGCGCGTCGCCCTCGATCCAGCGACCGACCCGCAGCACATGCGCATCGTGCTCTTGCTCACCGACGGCTACATCGGCAACGAGACCGAGATCTTCCGCGACGTCCACGCGCACCTCGGGCAGTCGCGTCTGTTCGCCTTCGGCGTCGGCTCGGCCGTCAACCGCTACCTGCTCAGCCGCCTCGCCCAGGTGGGCCGCGGCGACATGCAGGTGGTGACCCTCGACGAGTCACCAGCACGCGCGGCGGACGCCTTCGAGGCGCGCATCGACCGGCCCTACCTCACCGACATCTCCATCGACTGGGGCGGCCTCGGCGTCTCGGAGGTCTACCCACGCCGCGTGCCCGACCTCTTCGCCGACCGGCCGTTGGTCGTGCACGGCCGCTACGCCCACGCCGGCGAGGGGGACGTGACCGTGCACGGCCGCATCGCGGGTCACGCCTTCAGCCAGCGCGTGCACGTCGTGCTGCCCGCCCACGCCTCGCGCTCGACGCCGGTGCGCCCCGAGCTCGCCTCGTTGTGGGCGCGCAAGCACATCGCCGACGACATGCTCGCCATGGCGCTGCGCCCGAGCGACGCGCTCCAGAAGGACGTGACCGCGATCGGTCTGCGCTACGCGCTGCTCACACACTGGACGTCCTTCGTTGCCGTCGACGAGGGGTATCGCACTGCGACGAGCGGCCGACCGGCCCGGGTGCACGAGCCGAGCGTGCTGCCGAGCGGCGTCGATTGGGCGGGCGCGGCCAAGCGCGTCGGCGGCGCGGGCCTCAGCGGGCTGTCGGGGGGCGTCGGCTATGGCTTCGGGGTTGGGGGCCTCGGCATCTCGGGGACGGGGCGGGGAGGCGGCGGCGACGGCGAAGGAACCATCGGCCTTGGTATGATCGGAACCGTCGGATACGGCAGCGGCGGCGGGCACGCCGTGGCGACGCGCCAGGTGGTCCACGGGCGCCCGGACGCCGAGCACCACGCGATGACGATGGAGAGAGAGACCGCGGTCACGGGGGCCCTGTCGGGCGACACGGTGCAACGGCTGATGCGGATGGCCCTGCCCGCGGTTCGTGCCGCCTACCGGCACACGCTCGAGGACCACCCGGGCGCCAGCGGGCGCATCCGGCTACAGATGACCTTCAATGGCGGTCGCGTCACGAACGTGCGCGTGCTGGAGGACACGGTGGGCATCGCATCGCTCACGACCGCGATCACCGCCCTCGTGCAGCGCCTCGTCGTCGAGATGCCAAGCACGACGCCGCTCGTGGTGACCTATCCCTTCGTGTTCTCGCCGGACGCGACCGGAGCGCCCGGCACGGCTACGCCCCCTGCGCCCCCTACTCCACCCGTTCGATGATGTGAAAGCCGAAGGCGGTCTCGACCACGTCGCTGACTTGGCCCGGCTTCAAGGCCCAGGCCGCCGCCTCGTACTCGGGCGCGAGCCGGCCGCGCCCGACCCACCCGAGGTCGCCTCCGCGCGAGGCCGACGCGTCCTCGGAGCGCTGCTTTGCCAGTGCCGCGAAGTCGCCGTGGTGCGCCACGATCTCGGTGCGGATGCTCTCGGCCAGGGCACGCGCCGCGGCCTTGCTGCGGGTGACGCTCGCTGGCGCGTTCTTGGCTCCGGTGTATCGAACGAGGATGTGCCGCGTGTGGATCTTCTCGACGGGGCACCGGCGCGCGAAGACCCATCCGTAGGGCGCCTCCATCACGGGGCTCACCTCGCCCACGTGCAGGTGGAAGACCGTGTCGCGGATCGCCATGTGGGCGTGCGGCCACGCGTCGCGCGTGTAGGTGCCGATGAGCCCGCCGCGCGGTCCGCTCGAGCCCGCGTCGCTGTTCTGTCGCGCCACGTCCGCGAAGTCGCTGCCGCCGTGCTGCTGAACGGTCTGGTGGAGCGCGTCGGCGCGGGTGCGGGCGTCGGTCTTGCTGCGCGTGATGCTCGCGGGCGCATAGGCCGCGCCCTTCCACGCGACCACGACCACCTGGGCACAGGCCTCGTCACCGCGCCCGTGGGGGCCGTCCTCTGCGGCGGGTCCGCCTGCGGCCGCGGGCGTCGCGGGATGATCGCCGGACGCCGCGGGAGGTGCTGCGGGCGTTCCGTTCGCCGTTGGGGGAGCGGGCGTTGCCGGGCCGGTGGAAGAGGACGCGCCGTCGTGGTGACCGCAACCGCCGAGCACCAGCAGAAGGCCGAGGAGGATCGGGACCGTTCGCATGGGCGGCATCGTACATGAAGGTCGCCGGGCCGCCATCCAGCCCATCGATGGGGCGCAGCGGGAGGGGAAGACGTGATCATGACCGCTATGCGCTGCGGCCCGCGCCCTCGACGCTCAGTGCGTGGCTGGCTGGGCCTGGCCCGCCGTCACTGCGGGCAGGTGGACGACGCCAGAGCGGCCAGCCGTCACGGCGGGCAGGTGAACGACGCCTGCGCGGCCCGCCGTCACGCCGGGCACGGGGACCACGCCGGCCTGGTGGGCCGCGTCCTTCGGCAAGCTCGCGCGGATCTGCTGCGCGCTCGCGACCGGGAAGCGAGCCAGGTCCTTTTGGTCGACCGGGTGACAGCTCGAACGCTGGAGCGACTGACCGATGACGCCGCTCGGCGCGAGGTAGAACGTCACCGACACGCCCCCCGGATGGACCAGGAAGACGTCGGCGACCGCGGTCACGTCGTGCCGCCAGGTGAACCTCCGCGTGGGCACGCCCTGGGTGTCGGGGCAATCCCACACGCCCGTCGGCGTGCCGTACTGATCGTTCATGGCGGTGAGCTGGGGCCCGATGGCCGCGGGGCTCGGCAGCATGCTCAGCACCTGCACCTGCAAGAGGCGCTTCGAGGTCTGGTCGAAGCCGTAGAGCGCCTGCGCCCCGTTCGGGAACCGCTCCTCGAGGAAGAGCTTGCCGTCTTCGTGGGCGTTGCTCGGCGTGACGTGGCGCCGCGCCCTGCGCAGCTCCGGCCCGGTCATGCCGAGCTTCACGCCGGCGAGCATGGACGGCATGAGCGAAGCCGACTCCTTCTCGAGCGTGGCGAACCAATCGCCGATGCGCTTGTCGCGCGTCGCCTGGCGAGCCGCCTCCCGCGCGTCGGCGGCCGCCTGCTCCTCGGCGCCCTTGTGCTGGTAGTAGCTCCACGTCGCGACGGCTCCGCCGGCGATCAGGAGCACGACGAGGAGAGGCACGACGGTGCTGCTCGGCAGCTTCATCGGGGGCGGAGCATACGGCGCGCACCAGCCGTTGGCGAGGCGAGGGGCGGACGGGCCGACCGGGGCCCGCCCGCGGTGTTCACGCGGCGCGTTGGAGCACGTGCGTGAGCGCGCCCTCGAGCTCCGGGAACCGCCACGTGAACCCCGCCTCCTCGAGCCGCCGTGGCACGACCCGCTGCCCGGCGAGCACCGTCTCGTTCGCCATCTCCCCGAAGAGCAGCTCGAGGGCCACCTTCGGCACCGCGAGCAGCGACGGCCGGTGCAGCACGTGTGCGAGCGTCCGCGCCAGCTCCACGTTGGTCACCGCGTGTGGCGCCACCACGTTGACCCGCCCGCCCATCGCCTCGCGCAATCCGAGCCAGCGCAGCGCCTCCACCGCATCGTCGATAGCGATCCAGCTCACGTATTGATGCCCGCTCCCGAGCCGCCCCCCGACGCCGAAGCGGAAGGGCGTGAGCAAGCGCTCGAGCATGCCGCCGTCCCGCGCCAGCACCGGCCCCATGCGCGCATGGACCACGCGGATGCCCGCGTCGGACGCCGCCGCCGTCGCACCCTCCCATCGCTCGCACAGCTCCGCCAAAAACCCCGTGCCGCGCGGGCTCGACTCGTCCACCTCGCGGTCGCCGGTGTCGCCGTAGAAGCTCACCCCCGACGCGCTCACCAGGACCCTCGGCTTCTGCTCGAGCACGGCGAGGGTCTCGGCGAGCATGCGCGTGCCGTCCACGCGGCTCTGCACGATCCGCCGCTTGCGGTCGGCGGTCCATCGTCCCCCCGCCAGGTTCTCGCCCGCCAGGTGGACCACCGCGTCCATGCCCTCGAGGCCGGCCGTGTCGATCTCGCCCGTCGCCGGACTCCAGAAGATGGCCCCGTCGCCGGCCGCCTCGCGCCGCCGGACCAGCGGATGGACCTCGTGGTGCGATGCGACGAGCGAGAGCCGTAGGGCCGTGCCGATGAGCCCCGAGGCACCGGTGATCGCGAAACGTAGGGGCGTCCCCTCGAGCCCGCCTTCCATGGGCCGACACCATGCGTCCGGCGCGAGAAACCGGCAACGTCCGCGCCTGGGAAGGCCCCGCGCACGGGTGCGGTGGCTTCCGCCGAGGGCTGCGTGTATGGTTCGCGCCCCTATGGAAATCCTCTTCGTCACACCGGAGGTCGAGCCCTACAGCGGGCCCTCCGACGCGGCGCGCGTCTGCCGCGCCCTCCCCAAGGCCCTGCGCGCCCTCGGTCACAAGGTGACCGTCCTGTCGCCGCTCTACCGCGGGATCGATCCGACGGCCCACGCCCTCGCGCGCCGCCTGAACAAGATCGAGATCGAGGTCGACGGCCGACCCTTCGCCTGCGAGACCTACGACGGTCGCACCGCCGGCGGCGTGGACATGATGTTCCTCGGCCACGAGGAGGTCTTCCGCGAGGCCGCCGGCTTCGAGGACGGGGACGAAGCCCAGGTCGCCCTGCGTGCCGGCGTGTTCGCCAGGGCCGTGGCCCAGCTCGTGCGCACGCGCGAGCCACGCTTCGAGCTGGTGCACGCCCATGACTGGCCCGGCGCCACCGCAATCCTGCAGCTCCGCAAGGACGAGTCCCTCGAGCAGGTGCCCGGTGTGCTGACCGTCCACGACTTCTCCCGCCAGGGCACCTTCAATCGAGCGCACCTCGCCGCCCTCGGCCTGAGCGAGGACATGTTCGACGGCGACGACGGCGTGGCCCTCGAGGGGCGCGCCAACGTTCTCAAGGGCGGCCTCCTGCACGCCGACCGCGTGGTCACGGTGTCGCCGACCTATGCGCGCGAGGTCGCGGCGCCCGGTGCGGCGGGGCCGCTGCAGCCGGTGCTGGCCGAGCTCGGCGGTCTGCTCACGGGCATCCTCGACGGCGTCGAGACGTCGGTCTGGAACCCGGCCACCAATCCCTGATCCCCTCGCGCTTCGATCCCATCGACCGGCTCGGCAAGGCGAACTGCAAGGCGACCCTGCAGCGCGAGCTGGGGCTGCCGGTGCGGCCCGAGGTGCCGGTGCTCGGTGGCACGGGGCTGGCGGGAGCGGACGCGGGCTTCGACCTTCTGGCCAAGGTCCTTCCCGACGTCCTGCGCAACGATGTGCAGGTCGCGCTCCACGTGAAGGGCGACGAGGCGCTGGTCGGGGTCATGGGCGAGCTGTCCGAGCGGTGGCCCGATCGGTTCCAGGTCCGGAGCGACGGCGAGGACCGGCTCGATCACCGCATCGTGGCCGGCAGCAATCTGATGGTCGTGCCGGCCCGGCGCGCGCCGTCGGGCTTCGTCCAGATGTACGCCCACCGCTACGGCACGCTGCCCATCGTGCGGCGGACCGGCGGGCTCGCCGACACGGTCGTCGATTGCGACGCGGCCCTGTCGACCGGCAGCGGCTTCGTCTACGAGGACGCGACGACCGACGACCTGCTCGCGGCCATCCGGCGCGGCCTCGGCGCCTACGCCCGCCGCGACGCCTTCGCGAAGGCGAGCCAGCGCGTGATGCGCCTCGACCATTCGTGGGAGCGCAGCGCGCGCCTCTACGAGCGCGTGTACAAGGACGCGAATCTGGGCTGAAGCGCGGGCGCGCGGCGAGAGGGTGGGCGCGCGGGGACGCCCTTCGCGGCGGCGCGTCAGTCGGAGATGGCGAGGGGCTTGGCCGGGAGCTTGGCGTCCGTGGGACGCACGTAGATCGGCTCGAGCTCGGCGAGGTCCGATGGGCCATCGAGGTGGAGCATCTCCTCCGCCTCGGCGGCGAGCCACGTGGCGCGCGGTACATCGTAGGCGGGCGGCAGGACGACGCCGCGTGAAAGGCAACGCTCGTTCAGCACGTCGGCGTAGCGACGCAGCCCACTGCCGAGCCATCGCACCGGGGCGCTCGGCAACGCATCGGACCCGACGGCGTCCATCGCATCGCGCAAGCGCGTGGCGGCCTCCCCGGGCGGCGCGTGGAAGGGCGCGAGCCGCTCCTCGGTCCCGCCCTCGAAGCGCACGCGATGGATGGCGGCGAAGACCTCCCCGCGCTGCGCATCGACGATGGGCACGACCCAACCGTCGCCGGCCCCGCGCGCCAGCACGCGAAGCGACGACACGCCGACCAGGGGCGTGCCCTGAGCGACGGCGAGCCCCTTGGCGGTGGCGAGGCCGACGCGCAGACCTGTGAAGGAGCCGGGTCCCAATCCGATCGCCACCAGGTCCAGGTCGGCCGGCCCCACGCCGCCGAGCGCCAGCACCTGCTCGACATAAGGAAGCAGGGTCGCCCCGTGACGCGCGCGCGCCGACGCGGTCAGCTCGGCGACCGGCCGTCCGTCGACGATGAGGCCGACGCTGCCGGTGTCGCTCGAGGTGTCGATGGCGAGGATCTTCATGGAATGCTGCGCCCGAGCGCCTTGCCCCACAGGAGGGGCGTTCGAGCCATGGGTGGGCGGGCAGACTACAGCGACGGCCGCCACGCCGCCAGGCAAGCGGCTGGGCCAGCACAGTGGCGGGCTGGAGCGGGTCTTTCCAGCCAGGTCACGGAGACGGTCGGCAAGGCGATGCGCGCCGCCGAGTAGTCCAGCTCAGCCCGTGCGTCGCAGCCACTCGAGCAGTGCCGAACGCATCGCCTGGTGCACGTTCAAGTGCTTCGCTTCGGCCTTGGCCTCGATCTCCGCCCACAGGTGCTCGGGAAGGCGGACAGAGCGCACGACGGTCTTGCGGCTCCTGCCCTTGCCCGGATGACCGCGGCGCAGCAGGACCGCGCCTGGCGGGAGCTCGGGCATCTCCCACAAGGCGCGCAGCGACGGACCGCCCGCCTCTCCCGCGCCCGCGAATGCGTTGCGCCGTACGGGACCAAAGCGCTCGAAGTCGACCGCCCCGTCGAGCGGATCCGTCGGCCCGGTGGTGCGCTTCCTTTGGTGCTGCTTAGGACGCGCCCTTTCAGTCCTCTTGGTAGTGCGCTCGTTCACGTCTCGTCGCCTTTCGCGCGCTGATGATCCGAATGGTACCGATCTTCACCTCGGCATGTTGCTCGAAAGCTCGACGACCGGAATGAGGCACACCTCGGGCGAAGGCGGCCGAGGAACGAGCGGGTTTCCACGACCTCGCCGCGATCGCACTCCGCCTCGCGGCCGAGCAACTCCGGGCGATCCTCGTCGCTCACGTCGAAGCCGAGAATGTCTTCGAGGCTTGCTTTGCCCGCCCGAGAATCGGCGTCGGGCGCACCGTGCGAAAGCGGCTCGAGCTCCCCCTCGGGGCGCGCGGTGGCTCCTGCGCTGCGGCGGTAGGGCCGGCGATATCGATCATCGATCGGCTGCGGCTCCCTTTCGAGAGCATCGACTGAACGCGGCGCGGCTGATCTGTTGCCAGGTGTTGCCGCAGCGATGATCGAATCGTGAACGTCATCAGACATGATCCTCGTCCGGAACGAACGCGCCGAGACCGAAGTGGCTGGCGTAGCCGAGGCAGATCGGTCCGGGCAGCGGCCTCGCGAAGGTGAGGCGGAGACCGAAGGCGCGCGGACTCGGCGGCTGCCGGTTGGCGTCCGTGCGGGCGCGACGGAAGTGCCGCCACCGTGTCGAGGGGCGAGCGTCCGCGCCAATCGTGGAGAGGTCCACCCAGTGCTCACCCGCGAGATCGATCTCGATCCGCTCGGGAGGATTCAGGTCGCGTGACGCGAGCTCCGCAAGGATCTGGCCATGGAGCGTGTTCTTGCCGCGCGGCTTGAGGTAGCGCGGTGGGACGAAGGGAGTCGACGACGTCCACACGCGAGCGGGCTTCAGCACCTCGACGGTCGTCGAGAGCTCCTCGCGGGATCCCAGACCGACGAGTGTGACGAAGAAGCGCATGCCGCCTTTGACATAGACGGGTCGCACACGGCGCAGCGCCTCCTGGGCAGCGGGGTCGAGCCCCATCGGCGCGTGCACGAGGACGTGGTCGATCGTGCGGACACGGGGCCGGTCGAGGCACAGCGGTACGAGGGCGGCGTGCTTGTGACCTCCGATTCGGACGCCATCTGCCTTGCCGATCAGCGACGGCGAGGGCGCCGCGCCGGTCACGTCGCTGCTCTTCTTCACCAAGGCATCATGTAGCGACTCCAGTTGACGCACGGCATCCTCGAAGCGGGGAAGCCGCTCGCCGCTTTTCGTGTCCGATGCGATCGCGAGGATCGCAGTGTCCGGCAAGGGCCCCAACGTTCGCGTGGTGGTCGCGAGGGATGGCGCGGGCGAGAGCGCTCGCTCGTCGCGCCAGTAGGAGATCCGATTGAGAGCCGGGAGGCTGACTCCAGCCGTCCTTCTGAAGCGCCGCGGTGTCGACCCGGAGCGCCTCCACCAGGTTCGTGGGGTAGGCCGCGCTTACCTTCTCGGCGTCCCTCTTCGACAGCCTGGCGGGCAGCTTCTTGCCCTTGTCCTCAGCCGCGGCGCGCTTGCGTTCGAGCTGGAGGACAACGCCTCGGCCACCCGCGCTTCGCGCCACGCCGCGTATTCATCTGCGCGGATCGGCGCGAGCAGCGCCACGCGCTCGTGGCCTGGCCCCGGCGCGCTCGGGCTGGACGCGCAGCGCGAGAGCCCATCCCGAATGCGCTCGACGCGCCGCGCCTCGGTCCACGATTCGGCGCGCCCGAGGTAGGACAGCCCCCCGAGGAGCGTGTCGAGGAGAGCGACCTGCGAGGCATCCAACTCGACGTCCCACTCGATCCCGAGGGCCGAGCCGCGGCCCACGTCGACGAACGCGTCCAGGACCTTGTCCTTGTTCCCTCTAAACGGAGGCATGAAGTGTCGCGTGTGTGCGGCGGTGCCCGGCGGGAGCGACACCACCGGCGCGCGCTCCGCGAGCTTGACGAGCAGCGCCCGCGCGTCGGTCGGAACGTCGGTCCAGCCAAGCTTCCCAAACCCCGTCGCGACGAGCGCGCGGAGCAGGCGCCAGGGTGAAGGTGGCCACTCGACGTCGCCTTCGTTCACGTGCCGATCCCACGGTGTTGCGTGGTAGCGACCTGTGAGGAGCTCGATCTCGACGGCGAGCATTCAAGACGCCTTTTCGAACACGACCGTCGTTACGCCGTTGTCCCCGCGGAACGCCGGCGCGTTCTCCGCAATCAGTCCGGGCAACGCGGCGGTCACGTCTGCCAGGGAAGGCAGAGCGTAGCCGCTAGGCCGTGTGACCTTGGTCTCCCCCGCATCGAGGTCGCACGAGGTGCGAAGCCGCAGGTTGCCGTCGAGGAAGGCAAGGATCTTGAAAAGACCGAGCGCCACCAACAGGCGCTCAGCCGGCTCCCCGAGCCCGTACCCGCGGATCTGCGCAAGGTCGAGGTTGAAGAATGCGGTGATCTTGTCGGCGGTGAACTCATCGCGCTGGAACGGCACGTTGCCGAAGCCCTTTCCGGTGTCTCCGCTGACATCGAGCGGGTCGTTCTTCACCCCGCCCGAAGCCGCCACGCGGACTCCCTCCGCCTCGATGAAGGAGGAGAGCGCTCGCTCCACGCGGACACGACCACCGGCGAGATCCTTCTTTGCGAGAAATACGCCGTGCAGAAGGCAACCCGCGTCGAGGCCAAAGAGGATCTTGGCAACCGCCGGTCGGTCGACAGCCTCGCTGTCGAAGCGCTTGAGTCGTCGCGCAGGGAGTCGACGAACGAGCGGTCCTTCGACTCCAGGATGAACGGGGAGTTCAGCCGGTGAGCCTCGGTGAGCGACGACGTGAGCACCTGCCCGTCGGGATCGGTCACGCGGATGTACGACAGGCCAGCCAAAGCCGATACGAGCTGCTTGGCCGGTCCGTTCCAGCAGACCGCCTCCAGCCGATTGGCCATGCTCTGCGCGCTCTCGACGAGGAGCTTCGTCCCTGACTGCGTTTCGTAGACCGCTGGGCCCAAATCCGGAAACCCGGTCGGCTGAAAGCGTGAGCCTTGGATGGGCTGCAGGGCGACCTCGACGAGAAGCCGCTGCGGTTTTGGATGGGCCTGCCGGCAAGAGGCCGGACAGATCGAGCGGCATGGTCACTCCTCGGTAGAGGGCTTGCAGATGGCGTCGAACGCACGACCCACCTGGGTCGCGGAAATCGGGATGGCGAGCGAGGCGGCGACTCGGCGGGCGAGAGCGGATGAACCGCCGAGGACGCGCACCTTCGGGCGGGCCCCCATCGCCTGGAGTCTCGCGAGGGCGCCTCGGGCGGCGCTCGTCAGGTCTCCCGCGAGCAGGCGCCGAACCGGCGCCGGGTCACAGCGCACCACTTTCAGGTCGCGACCGCTCGGAAGCTCGGTCGAATAGACGACACGAAAGAGGGCATAAACAGGAGAAGGCTTGGACGCGGCTCGCGTGTAGCCCCACTGGCCAGTCGCGGCCTTGACAGCCTCACTACGCGCGAAGTCGATCGCCATCAGGGGCCGTACGAGCCGCGCGATGCGCGCGTCGTCGGTTTGCGCCGCGACGAACGCGTCCACGCCGTCCGCCGGAGCGTTGACGCGGCCGCGCAGGGCGAGCCCGGGAAGCCCGGCCCCACCCGCCTCAATGAGCCGGCGCCCGACGACAGCGCCAAGGTCACTCACGAGGTCACGGCCCCGCCATACTACGCGTGGGTCGGGGGCGAGGCCGTCTCCGATTGTCGCAAACCGCGGCGTCCTCTTGCCGCGATCGAGCGGCACGCAGTGGACGCGGATGGGCCCGAGGCTTCGTGCCTCGTCACCTTTACCGGGCGTGACCTGCGAGGCGATCGCGGTCGCGATTCGGAGCTCGGTCGCACCGTCCGCACCCGACGCGGCGGTGATCCACTCGGGAGACAGCGTCGGAATCGGCTGCAAGCGCAGCTCCTTGGTGGCTTTCCGCCGAGCGAGCAGCCCCTCCTCCGCGTCGCCCAGCGCCACCAGCAAACGCTCCCATCGTCCAGCAACGTGTGCGCCGCGGCACACGTCGAGCATCGCGTGCTCCAGACGAAGCACGTCGCGCCCCAACGATGCCGGCGCACCGTCGCGTCCGGACGCGCGGCGGAGCGCATCCACCCAAGGCGCGATCTCGTCGAGTAGATCGATGTGCTTCGGCGCGGTCGTGGGCACGGTCCACCGACCGAGCGGCACCGCGAAGTTCGACCTGCCGTTACGCTCGAGGTAGCCGTAGCGCTCGAACGCGTCGATGCCGCGCGCCACACCCAGTCGTGCGAGCGCGCGCGCTGCGTCCACCGCGCGCTTTGCCGGCACCCGGCCGCACTGCATCCGCCCCTCTGCGAACAGCGCGCTGACCTCGGCGAGGTTCGCCGGCTTGGACCACAGCGGCATCCACTGTTCGCCGCGTGCAGCCGTCTCCGTCCCGGCCGCGCTCCCGAAGCCGGCGGCGCTCGCGCGAAGCGTAAACGGCCCAGACAGTTGCGCTGCGACGCCGACGTCCAGCCGGCGCGCCGCGGCGACGGAGAGCACGATTGCGCCTTCGAGCATGAGGACGAAGTCCCACGTGTCGAACAGGCTGCTCCCCTCGAAACCGGACGTTGCGTTGACGCCCCCTGCACCCCCGGGGAAGAACTGCCCAATCGCTCCGCCGGCGAGGCCGCGAGAAGGCGCGCCGAAGAGCGCGTGACGGATCGTGGACGCGCCTCCCCCGGCGCCGAGCACGATCGCGGCCACCCGCTGCATGAAGTTGTTGGCGAAGTCGAGGCGCCCATCATTGCCGCCCGTCCCGAGCAACGCGGGGTAGCCGGTTCGCCCGTTTGCGTCGGCGGCCAACGCAACGGCCGCGTTCATCCACTCCAGGGAGGGCCCACTGAGCTTCGCGCGGCACTCTGCGAGGAGCTCGAGCTTTGCCTCGTTCTTCGGTGCCTCCTTGCGTGCGCCGACGATGGACCGCACCGCCGCGAGAGTACTGCGGTAGGGGGCGAGCCGAGGAACGGTCGAAGCCTCGATTGCGTCGATGCCAGTCTTACTGTCCTTCGGGTAGAAGCCGCTGCCCCCGTTCCACGGCGTCACGATCGGCGTCGGCGCATATTCGTCGACGAAGAACCGGACGAGCGCGGCCTCGTCGAGCTCAGTGACGAGGTGGAAGACGTCGTCCCGGAAGAAGCCGCGCGCGGTGGCGTCCTTCTGCTCGGAGACGAGCCGCAACACCGCGAGCGACTTGAGGTAGCGCGCGAGCGGTGTGGGGCTGCAGCCGGCCAGCCGGTTGACGTGGATGGTCATTGCGAGGCTCCCAACGCTTCGAGCCGCTTGGACACGCGCACATCGGCTGCGCGTAGCACCGCTTCCAAGAACGCCAGCGCGAACGGCCCGTGCTCCCCCAAGAGCCCCCCCACGCGCTCCGCCCACGACGCGCCGAATTTGGGCGCCCACGCCGAGCCCAGCGGGCGCCAATGACAGCTTCAGGGCCGGTAGCTCGTGCGTGCCGTCTGCGCCACGCACTGCGGTCGCGGGAACCTCGTCCCCCTCGCAAACGCCGTGGATGGCGCCGATCCCTGCGTCTTGATCCTTGGCGGTGCTCATCCATGCGCAGCGGACCTTCCCGTGGTGTGCGCACACGAGGTACGCCACCAGATCGAGCTCCGACGCGGACAAGGCGCAGAGCTCGCGAGCCAGCGGGTGGTCCGCATCGATCGGGTCGGGCACCACGGGCTCCTCGCCGAGCGCACGCAGCAGCGGCATCTGCGGTCCGAGCAAGGCAGGGTGCATCGGGTCCGCGCGCCGGACCAGCTCGAGCAGCGCGATGGTGCTCGCGAGCTCGTGTCGGAACCCGGGTCGCTCGGGATAGGGCGGAGCTGAGCGCCACGCCTCGGATGGCGCTTTCGCTAGATCCCGACCGAGCGCCACACCACCCTGCTCCTCACGCGCGTCGTCGCGGATGGCGGCCTGGAAGACCGGGTGTGCTTTGCCGAGGTCGTGCCAGCGCCCGGCGAGGTCGAGGCTGCCTGAAGCCGTTGCGGGAGCCCGAGGGCCCCGGCGATCTCGCGCGCAGTCTCGCCGGCTTCACCGCCGTGATCCCCAATCGTCTGCCACTCGAGCTTCCGACAGCTCGTCGTCGTCCTCGCCGGCCGCCGTCCGCTCGTCGCGTGGCGCGTCCCTCTCAGGTCGCAGCACCTCGACGGCCGCCTTGCTCTTCGGGTCCCACCCGCGTGCCGGGTCGTAACCGCCCTCGGCCGCATCTACGAGCAGCGTCGTCCCCGGATGCACCCTCCGCGCGATCTGGTCGTTCGAGAGTTGCACCCACGCGTTCTCGCGGTAGTCGCGAACGTACGCGACCTTGTTCTTGAGCCAGTCACGCACCTCTGGGAAGAGCGGGGCCCGGCACAGCTCCTCCTGGGCAGGCGACGCGAGCTTGCGCGCAGAGATTTGTCGCGGAACGCGATTTTTCGGCTGGTTGCGGATGATATCGCGCTCGTCGCGCCAGAAGATCGAGACGTCGCGCTCCTCGCCCGAGCGAATGTAGCGGCTGACGTCGAGATCCGCTCCGCTCAGGTCAGGCGTTGTGTCGAAGAGTTCGTCGAGGTCGGGACGCCGCAAGACGTGCAGCGGGTGGTAGGGATAGAGCACGGCGAGCTTGGCCTCGTCGAGGCTCTCCTCGAGCGCATCGAGAGCCCGAGGCGCAACGTCGGTGATCCCCTCGTCGAGGAGCGCGCTCGCCGCAGCGAGGGACGCGGCATCGTACGGACGCGCGGCCTTGTCGTCCTTGGGCGACGCACCGACGACCACGACCGCTCCGGTGTCGCCCGGATAGCGAGCGCAACGACCGAAGCGCTGCACGAGGCTCGGCCACGGTGCGAGCTTCGTCACGAGCGCTTCCGCGGAGACGTCGACGCCCGCCTCGACAACCTGTGTCGCCACCACGATGCGCCCGTTCGCTGGCATCTCGGCGTCGCGCGTCAGGAAGCTCTTCCACGGCTCGCGCTCGGCGCCGCGGAAGCGACTGTGAACCAACTGCACTTCGGGCGCGTCGTCCCTCGGCCTGGCCTTCTTTCCCTTACCCTCTGAGAACGCCGCAACAATCGCGTCGTGGACGTCGAGCGCGGTCGGGACGCGGTTGACCACCACGAGGGTGAGGGACTTCGGGCGGTGCGCCGCAACCGCGACCGCGGCGACCTCCTTCGGCGTGGTCGCATCAGCACGTCTGCTCAGCGGCTTCCGCACCTCCCAGAGCCCGCCGCTTCGCGCGCTGGCCGGGATGGACAGGAGATCCTTCTCCAGCATCGCCGTATGGTCTGCCGCGTCGGCCGTCCGCATCCAATCGGGCTGGAGCGTCGCACTCATCCACCACGCATGGGTCGGCCGCAGCGCACGCGGCCCATCATCCCGCCGGAACTCGGCGAGCTGCACGCTCGTCACGAGGCCCACGTCCATGAGCTGCACCTCGTCGAGCACCCAGAGCGCGTCTTGGTGGAGTAGCGCGAAGTCAATCGGCCACCGCCCGCGCGCGGCGCCGTAGCCACGATTGAGTGCCCGCGACAGCAGCATGTCCTGCGTCCCCACGAGCACCGCCGGCCGTTCGGGGTAGAGGTGCCAGTCCTCCGCGTCGCTCCCTCCCATCAGAACATGGACGCCGACATCCAGACCCGCCTGCTCGATCCAGCCCCTCACCGCGATCTCGGTCTGCTCGACCAGGACCCGCATCGGGAGCGTGAGCACCAGGCGGCGCGGCCATTCGTCTTCGCACCGCGCCACGCGATGGAAGAGCCACGGCAGGACCACACCGGCAGTCTTCCCGAACCCGGTAGGGATCCGTACGAGCCGATCCCGGCACACAGAGTCGCCGGCGAGCTCTCGCTGCCACTCGTGCGGTCTCCGCAGTGGCTGATTGGGCGGCGTGGTGACTCGCCCGAAGAACGCTTCGAAGGTCTCGTCCGTCATCGCCCTCACCTTTCCCCTCGTGCGTTCGCAGGCCCGGGCGGCAACTGATGTCCTCTCGAAGTGGGTCGCGTACACAGGGGTGCGCCCGAGCATTCCCAAAACGCAGCCAAGGGCTCCAACCGAGCTATCGCTTCAACGGGGCCGACGACGTTGGTCGTCGGAAAGCCCAACGGGCAAAAGAGGGGTCGGGCGCACCGCTCTGTACGCGGCCACTGTCGATTCAGAAGCCCAGCTTGCGGGGCACGGCCCTCGTTGGAGGGGGGGCTGGGGGGCGTGGCCGCCCAAAGCAAATCGAGCCTTCCACGCGGATGCGGTCGCCGATCTCGGCGGCAAAGGCGAACCTGAGTGCGAAGCTTGACATCATCATTGGTCCCTCCGGCCAGCTCGCGGCCGAAGGCCAGAATAGGACCCCCTTCGCAAAAGTCAACTTCGATGGATCGGTTGGTGCTCTTCCCAACCGCACCAAAGGAGATACGGCTGGCCGAGGACCTCAACGACGGGGGATACCCGCAACGAGCTGTCGGGTCGCCTCATGGAGCGCCTAGTGGGTAGCCGGCATCAATCTCTTTCCCTTCCCACCCCTTCGTCACCGCCGACGACATTGAACCGACCGACCCGGCGCCCCACCGTTTGTCCTGGTCCCCGCGCACCCCTAGACTTCGAGCAGTCATGCTGTCCACCTACCCTCGTCAGCAGATCGACTACGCGCTCGCCGGGCTCGAATGCGCCCCCTGGGTCAAGCGGGTGCAGGCGGAGCCGATCGTCGATCACCACGGCGAGCCTGCCGTTCGGTCACGATCGTCGCGCGCAGCGGCGAGCGGGTCGTGTTCAACGATGGCGGGGCGCTCAGCGAGCTGTCGCTTCGCACTTTGGAGGCCTTCATTGGAAGGCCGTCCGGGAGGCGCCCAAAAGCGAGATCTTCCGGCTGGCCTTGCTCGGACTGCGGACGCGATGACCCGCAGGTGCAGCCATGACGCGCGCGAGCGATGAACCAAGACGCAGCCGCCCGCGCCTTCGCCTCGAGCCCCACCAGATGCCCCCCGAGCTGGCCGACAATCCCATCATCCAGTACCTGGCCCAGCTTTCTCCCGAGCAAGAAGCGGAGCTCGACGCGCTCTGGGACGAAGACATCACCGCCCCGCCCCGGGAGTAGCAACCCCCAACAGGGAACCGCTCCACCGCGCCCCACGACTGACAGCCGCTCC
>CAWHLB010000005.1:0-111613 GCA_963830115.1 uncultured delta proteobacterium | reverse complement strand
TTGGCGCTGCCAGCCGGAAGACCAGTCGACGAGAATCGAGCCGACCGCCCGAGGAAATCCACAGTGTATCCAGGTGGTCCGTGTCCTGGTTGTACACGGTTTCCACCGGACTGTTGGGCTCCGCTAGAGGCGCGCCGTACAACGACGCGTCCAGCCAGTTGCAGGGGCCGGTCGAGCTCTGGCTGTAGCACTCGTACACGTGGTGGTCGTGGAGCGTGAGCGCCGCACCGACACCGTACGGGGTCGCCGTCGCCGCGAGGCTGGGCGCGTCCTGCAAGGATTCGCCGGAGGGATAGTAGAGCGGCCTCCAGGTGCCGTAGTCGGCGCGGAGCTCGTACAGCTTCGCCGGTGTGCTCCCGCTCGGCACCGAGACGGCGTAGACCCTCGGGTACCACGAAGCGGGCTGTGCGCTCGCCAGGCCACTCCCCAGGTAGAACGTGACACCCGAAGGGTTGTCAACGGGCGTCCACTCCCGCGTGGAGCTGCTGCGCCACACGACCTGGCCCGCCGAGGTGAGAGCAAAGACTCGCTCGTCACCCGAGACCGTCAGGGTGGCCATGGGACCGATTGTCGACAGGTCGTCGCTGGACGCCAAGGCGGTCGAGGCGTCCAGCGAAAGGACAGCCACGAGGAGGGCGGGAACGAGGCCGCGGGGCATCACGGAGCCCCCGCTGCTGCAGACCCTGTGAGGCAGTGCCCGTCGACGCACGTCGTGCCCGAGGGGCTCGGGAATCCCTACATCAGCTTCTTCTTGAACACGAGCACCGGTGCATACTCCGCGAGGGCCGGCGACAAGTACGTCGCAAGCGGCCTCGTCGGGGCCGTCACCTTCGTCTCCACGACGCAGGGAAGCATCGACACCTACCAAGAGAGGAGCCGAGCAACCCCGCTACCCGCCGATACGTCGATCACCATCGTCACCGGCCTCGCCGCCTTCCCAGGGGTTACCGACCGGACCGTGACGTTCCAGCTCAGCGGCAACGACGTGACGGTCACCGCATTCACGGCGAGCTAACGAACGAGCGGACAGGAGGCGGCCGTCGGCGCCGTCTTCGGCAACGACCCTGGTCAAGTCTTGCTCGGGCGTTACGTGAAGAACGTCGTCGACCGGCACGGAACGGCGATCGACGATCTTCACGAGGCGTGGGCCGGGTCGAGAGCAAGCTTCCCGAATCGCGCTGAGCGCCCGGCGCCTCGTCGCCAGAGCTCAGCCTTCGAGCAGGGCCTGGGCGCCGGCAACCACTTCCAGGAGCTCGCTCGTGATCGCTTCCTGGCGCAGGACGCGCTCGGTGCGGCGGAGGCCTTCGAGCTTGTGCTCCACGTTGTCCTTCGCCGCCTCCATGGCGCGCAGGCGCGCGGCGTTCTCGCTCGCGAGCGACTCCATGGCCGCGCGTGTCAGCTCCGCGAGGACGAGCTCGGCGACGAGGCGCTCGATGAGCTGGCGGGACGGGAGATGGTGCAGGGGCGCGGGGGGCGGCACCGCCGGCGCGAAGGGCGCGAGGTCCAGGGGGAAGAGGGCTGCGCGCTCGATGATGGACGACCCGCCCCGCACGCTCCGCGTGTACACGACGTCGACGGCGCGCACGTCGCCCGCCTCGATGCGCCGGTAGAGGTCGGCGGCAAGACCGCGCGCCACCTCGAGCACGCCGACGGGATGGCTCGCCATGGCCGAGCGGCGGACGACCTCGTAGCCGTGCTCGGAGGCGACGAGGGCGCAGCGTGCGCCGACGACGTGCAACGCGAGGCCCTCGGTCTGGCCGAGGCTCTCGACGAGGCGCTCGTTGAACGCACCGACGAAGCCGTGCTCGGAGCCGAGGAGCAGGACGACCCGGCCACCACCTTCGGGCGCGGGCGGCGCACCGCCGTCGCCGGCTGGTGCGAGGGCCGCCGCGCGCGCGATGGCTGCGCCGACCACGCCCTCGTAGCGGCGTATCCCCGCGAGGGCCTCCTGGGCCTGCCGGACGCGCGTCGCGGCGAGGGAGCGCATGGCGGAGACGACCTGGGAGAGCTCGCCCATGCTCGCGAGGTGCGCTTCGATGTCGGCGAGGCGCGCCATCTCAGCCCGCGCCTCCCGCCGCCTCTTCGCTTTGCGCCGCCGCCGGCACGGCCTGCTCGGCGACGAACGCACGCAGGGCCGAGAGCAGCGCAGCCCGGTCCTCGCCGGATAGCTCTCCGCCCGCGTCGATGCGGGCAAGCACCCCGCCAACCCGCTCGCCGAGGGCGCTCCGGAGCCGCTCACGCATCACAGCGATGCGCGGGACCGGCACCGCGTCCAAGAGGCCCTCGCCCAGGGCGAGCAGCATCGCCACCTGGAGGCTCGAAGGCAGGGGCGCGAGCTTCGGCTGGGCGAGCACGGCGCGGACGCGCCGCCCGCGGTCGATGAGCTTCTGGGTGTGCGCGTCGACCATCCCGCCGAAGCGCGTGAAGACCTCGAGCTCGAGGTACTGCGCGTACTCGAGGCGCAGACTCTTCGCCACGTCCTTCATGGCGGGCGCCTGGGTCTTGCCGCCGACGCGCGACACGCTCATCCCGACGTTCACCGCCGGCTTCTGCCCTTCGTAGAAGAGCCTGGGCTCGAGGCAGATCTGCCCATCGGTGATCGAGATGAGGTTGGTCGGGATGTAGGCGGCCAGGTCCTGCCCTTGCGTCTCGGCGATGGGGAGCGCCGTGAGCGAACCGCCCGCCGCGAGGTTCGCCGCCCGCTCGAGCAGGCGCGAGTGGATGTAGAAGATGTCGCCCGGGTAGGCCTCGCGACCGGGCGGATTGCGGAGCAGCAAGGACAGCTGGCGGTAGACGATAGCGTGCTTGGTGAGGTCGTCCAGGATGAGAAGCGCGTCCTGACCGTTGTCGCGGAAGTACTCGGCGATGGTGCAGGCGGCGTAGGGCGCCAGCCACTGGTGCCCGGGCGGCGCGTCGGCGCGCGCGACGACGAAGACGCACCGCGAAAGGTCGCCGTGGACGCGCACGGCCTCGATCACCTGCTCGACCGACGAGCCCTTCTGGCCGATGGCGCAGTAGACGCTCACCACGTCGCCGCCCTTCTGGCTCAGCATCGTGTCGACGGCGATGGCTGTCTTGCCCGTCTTGCGGTCGCCGATGATCAGCTCGCGCTGCCCGCGGCCGATGGGGATCGCCGCGTCGATCACGGTCGTCCCCGTGTGCAGGGGCCGATCGACCAGGGCCCGGTCCACGATGGCGGGCGCCGGCCGCTCGATGGGCCAAAGGGCGCGGGCCTCGATCTCGGGGCCGCCGTCGAGGGGCCGGCCGACCACGTCGACGACGCGCCCGAGCAACGCTTCGCCCACCGGTACGCGTGCGACCTCGCCGGTGCCGTGCGCGGGGCTGCCCGCGAGGACGCCCTCCCCTTCACCGAGCAGCACGCAGCCGATGTGATCGCGCTCGAGGACCGTCGCCAGGGCGAGGACGCCACCCGTGAGGACGAGGAGCTCCCCCTGCCGCGCATCGGGCAAGCCGGACACCGTCGCCACGCCATCGCCGATGCGCTCGACTGTGCCCACCGATTCGACCCGCGCCCGCGTCTCGGCGCGCGACAGGAGCGGCCGCGCCTCGCCGATCCAGCGATCGAGGGACGCGCGCAGCGACGACGGCTCGGACGGCGCCTCGCGTTTCGTCTCGGGCGATGCGCCCGGCGGCGGCTCAGGCGACGGCATGCTCGCGTAGCTCCTGCTCGACCGTGCCGAGCGCATCGCGCCAGCTGAAGCGCAGCACCGAGTGGGGCAGGCTGAGCTCGATGCCACCGAGGAGCGCCGGGTCCACCTCCGTCTCGATCGCGGTGCCGAGGCGCTCGCCGATCGCGCGGACCGCGGGCGCCGCCGCCTCCGCGTCGAGGGGCGCCGCCGTGATCAGACGCGCCGGCCGCCCGCGCGCGTCGCGCCGCAACGTCTCGAGCGCATCCGGTGCGAGCGCGTCCAGATGCTCGCCGACGCGCTCGAGCAGCGCCTCGGTCACGGCCCGCGGCCCGAGCTGCGCGAGCAGGCCGCGTGCGAGCGCGACCGCCAACTCCGCCGCCTGCGCGCGAAGATCGGAAAGCGCCTCGTTCCGCTCGTCGCCGATCTGCCCGTGGGCCGCGCCCACGATGCCCTCGGCCTCCGTCCGCGCCTCGGCGAGGACCTGCTCGCGCTCGGCGCTCACCTGCGCGCGTCCCTGCTCGACGAGCCGGTCCCGCTCGGCGGCGACCTCCGCGATCTTCGCGTCCCAGGCCTTCTCGGATTGCTCCGCCTGCTTCTCCGCCTGCACGCCCTTTTCGAGCGCCTCGTCCACCTCCTTCTGCCTTCGTTCGAGCAAGCGCACGACGGGCTTGTAGAGGAAGCGCTGAAGGAGCCACGCGAGGATCAGGAAGTTGATTCCCTCGAGCAACAGCGTCCATCCGTCGATGTGCATGGCGCCCGCGGCCTCAGTGCACGAAGGGGTTGGCGTAGAGCAGGAGCAGGGCGACGACGAGGCAGTAGATCGCCATCGTCTCGATCATTGCGAGGCCGACGAAGAGCGTGCGCGACAGGGTGCCGGCCGACTCGGGCTGGCGGGCGATGGCCTCCATGGCCGCAGCCAGCCCGCGCCCCTCGGCGAGCGCCGGCCCGATGGCGCCGAAGGACACGGCCAGGACGGCCCCGGCGATGCTGAGCATTTCGATCGTCATGACGTTCCCTCGTGTCGGGCGGAACCGGCCGAGCCGGATGCGCCCCGCTTCTCCTCGCTCGCCCCGACCGCCGCTCCCACGAAGACGGCGGCGAGGACGCTGAAGATGTAGGCCTGGACCACGCCGATCAGGATCGCGAGGGCCATCAGCGGGATCGGCACCAGGAGGCCGACCAGGGCGACGACCACGGCGATCACGATCGCGTGGCTCATGATGTTGCCGAAGAGCCGCACCATCAGGGAGAAGGTGCGGGTGATCTCGGACAGCACGTTGAGGGGCGCCATGAGCACGTTCGGCTCCGCATAGCTCTTCAGGTAGCCCCAGAGCCCGCGATGGCGAATCCCGAATGCGTGCACCGACAGGAAGACCAGGATCGCCAGGGCCGCGTCGGTCTCGATGTGGGCGGTGGGCGCCGCGACGCCGGGCACGAGCGGCGAGAGGTTCGCCACGACGATGAAGAGGAAGAGGGTGCCCACGAGCGGCAGGAACGGGCGCGGGTCGCGGCGCACCACGTCGCGAATCTGGTTCATGAGCGTCTGGACCAGGACCTCGAGGGAGCCCTGCCACCAGCCGGGATGGTGCACGCGCATGCGGCGCGTCCCGAGCCACGACGCGAGCACGAGGACCGCCATGATCGCCCACGTGGTCACGACGGTAACGCTGATCGGCACAGGGCCGAGGTGGCAGAGGACTTCGGTGCGCAGGGGCGAGAGCTTCAGCACGGCGCCCTCCGCACGAGCTGCGACGTGATGACGCGCGCGAGCACGAAGCCAACGGCGCAGGACAGGAGCGCGAGGGCACCATGATGGGCGACCCACCAGAAGACCGCGCCCGCCAGGACGAGGCGCGCGACGTGGACGAGGATCGGTACGAGGCCGATGCCGCCCCGCACGTAGGCCCGCACGTTCCAAAGCAGGGCGGCGAAGAAGACCGCGCCGAGGGCCAGGCCCGCGAAGCCGAAGAGCAGCGCCTGGACGAGGGGGCTCATGGGTTGTGGATCCTCCGCCACGCGAGCGTGCAACCGAGGGCAAGCCCGAGAACGAGCAGGGCGCCCGTCCAGAAGATGCCGGTGTGGAAGGTGTGGTCGAGCCAGCGCCCCGCGAAGATGCCCGCGAGGGTCGGGGCGACAATCAGCCAGCCGAGCACGCCGGCCATGGCCAGGTTCTGTCCGATGGAGCGCTCCCCTTCCCGCTCCCAGCGCTCGCGGCGCTCGCGCTCGCGGCGCACGGTCTCGTCGAGGCGATCCGGATGGCCTTCGGGCTCCGCCATGATCATGCCCTCTGCTCCTCGCGCTCGACGGCGAGGGAAGCCGGACGGTAGCCGCGCCCCCGTCCCGGCGAGAGGTAGCGGCAGATCTGGCGGATGGCCGCGAGCTGCAGCCGCGCGGCGCCGGTGCGCGACGCCTCTTCCATGTGTGCCGCCTGGCGGAAGCGCGTGAGCACCTCGTCTTCGAGCTGCCGGAGGTCGTCGCCCTCCACCGCCTCGCGGGCCGCCACCGAGACCACGCTCGGCTCGCGCTGCACCGACAGGACGCCGCCGCGCACCGCCACGTGATGCTCCACGTCCGCCCCATCGCGGAAGGTCAGCACCGAGATGGTCAGAACGGTGAGGAAGTCGGCGTGGTGGGGCGTGACGCCGAAGGCGCCGGTCGCGTCCTCCGCGCGCACGTGACGCACGTCGTCGACGTCAATCAGCACGGCCGTCGGCGTGGTCACCACCAGCTTCACGAGGACGCCTCTTCTCGCTCGCGCACGTCGTCGAGGGGGCCGGCCATGTAGAAGGAGCCCTCCGCCCAGTCGTCGGTCTTGCCGTCGAGGATCGCGCGGCAGCCGGCGAGGGTGTCGGCGAGCTCGACCGAGCGCCCCGGCTTGCCCGTGAAGGCTTCGGTCACCATGAACGGCTGACTCAGGAAGCGCACCAACCGCCGCGCCCGCCGCACCACGAGCCGATCGCTCGCGCTCAGCTCCTCGATGCCGAGCAGGCTGATGATCTCGCTGAGCTCGCGGTAGCGCTCGATGGTCCGCCGCACCTCCTCGGCCAAGGCGTAGTGCGCCTCGCCGACGATGGTGGCGTCGAGGAGCGTCGAGGTGGAGGCGAGGGGATCGATGGCCGGGTAGAGGCCCTCGCTCGCCATCTCGCGCGACAGCACGATGGACGCGTCGAGGTGGCTGAAGGTCTGGGCCACCGCCGGGTCCGAGAAGTCGTCGGCCGGCACGTAGACCGCCTGGATCGACGTGATGGACTGGGCGCCCACCGTGGCGATGCGCTCCTCGAGCTCGGCGATCTCCGTCGAGAGGGTGGGCTGGTAGCCCACGCGCGACGGCAGCCGGCCGAGCAGCCCCGACACCTCGCCGCCCGCCTGCACGAAGCGGAAGACGTTGTCGATGAGCAGGAGCACGTCCTCATGCTGCGCGTCGCGGAAGTGCTCGGCGATGCTCAGGGCCGTCATGCCGACGCGCCAGCGCGCGCCCGGTGGCTCGTTCATCTGACCGAAGACGAGGGCGGTACGCGAAAGAACACCCGATCGGTCGAGCTCGAGCAGAAGCTCGTGTCCCTCCCGCGAGCGCTCGCCGATGCCCGCGAACACGCTGATCCCCGCGTACTTCTCCACGGTCGTGCGGATGAGCTCCATGATGAGCACCGTCTTGCCGACGCCGGCGCCGCCGAACATGGCTGCCTTGCCGCCCTTGGCGAGGGGCGCAAGCAGGTCGATCACCTTGATGCCCGTGTGAAAGACCTGGTCCGAGCGACCGAGCGAGCGCATGGCCGGCGCCGGGCGATGGATCGGCAGACGCGGTACGTCCGGTGGGAAGGGCGGCCCGTGATCGACCGGGTCGCCCACCACGTCAATCAACCGTCCCAGCACCGCGTCGCCCACCGGCACGCGCACCGGCTCCCCCGTGAGCCGCACCTTCGTGCCCCGCCGAAGCCCTTCCGGGCTCTCGAGCGCGACCGCGCGCACCGTCCGCGGATCGAGATGCAGCTGCACCTCCACCGTGAGCCGGCGCGGCAGGTCCCAGAGCACTTCGAGGGCCTCGTGGACGGCGGGCAGGGGACCGTCGACCTCGACATCGACGACCGAGCTACGCACGGCGACGACCCTGGCAGCGGTCTCATTTGGGCGTTCCTCCACGACCTGCTCCAGCTCACAACACCTTGATGCAGGTAGGCCCGGCCCGGCGCCTGTCAATTGCGTGGGGCGGCGGCCGCCACACCGCGGGCGAGCGTCCCGGGCTCGCCGCGCCTACGCTCACGCCTCCGCATTCGGGAGCCCCGCGCGATGCCGAAGCGTATCGGCTGCCTCACGCCCGGAGCGGACGGCGGCCTCCATGCTGGCGGTCGGCTGGGTGCCGTGGATCCAGTCGCCCGCCAGAGTCAGGTTGCCGTACGGCACGTGATCGCGCCGCGGGCGGTGCTTCCAGTGTCCCGGCTCCATCAACAGGTAGCGCATGTGGTGCGCGGTGTTGCGCCGGAGCTCGAGGTGGTAGCCGTCGCGGCTCGCGAGGAGCGCTTCGGCGTCGATGGCGCTGGCGTCGACGAACGGTAAATCCAAGAGGCTTCGGACCGCTTCCCGTGCGATCTCTGCGTCGGTGAGCTCCGCCCAGAACCCCTCCTGTCCCTCGAGCTCGAGGATGGAGCCGTAGGGGCCATGGCGTAGCTCGTCGATCCGGTTGGTGTAGTCGATGAGGGTCGCCATGGGCTGGGGCGTTCCCATCACGACGGTGGAGTAGGAGCCGGGGATCACCTTGCGCGGAAGCCACATCCGCATGCTCAGGGACGCCACGGTGCGTAGCGCCCAGATCTTGCGGAGCTCCGGTACGTCGAGCACCGCTTCCTCGAAGCCCGGCGTCGTCCGGAGCAACGCCCGCGTGGAGTCCACCGGAAGCGTCCAGACCACCTCGTCGAAGTCCCGCCCCTGTTCGAGCCATTGCCGGGGCGCGTCCGGCGGGGGCGCGGAATCCCCCGTCGGGTAGGGCGCGTCGGCCAGGGAATAGGTGGACCCGATCGGCTCCGGCACGACCTCGTGGCCCGCTCGGGCGTCGTCGGCGTAGCGCGCCATGGCCCGCACCGCGAAGCGCCGAAGCGTCCAGGTGCTCCGGTCGAGCTCGACGTCGCTGACCTTCGCGCAGAAGCGCACCTTGCCCCCGAGGCGGCGGTAGAGGGCGGCCACGGGCCCGACGATGGTCTCGCCGAGCGGTCCATTCAGGTAGTAGACGGCGCTGCTGTCCGGGCCGAGCAATCGCTGGAAGCCGTAGAGCCCCACGTAGGCCGACGCGCCGTTCGGCGCGTTGAAACAGAGGTCGTAGACATAGCGGAACCAGGGCCTCTGGCTGAGCTCCGGGCCGAGCCCGCGGGCCATGCAGTACGCCGAGAAGTCGTGCTCGTCGCAATCGGGCGAGACCTCGTGGGTCAACAGCCATCCGAGGGTGCGCGAGAGCCACGCCGCCGCCCGCGCCTTCTCGGTCAGCGTCATCCCCCGGTACGTGAGGAGGCCCGAGTTGAAGAAGGCGCCCACATCGCTCGGCCCCCGCGGGACGCGGATGCGGTTCACGGTCCGCGCCGACGGCTCGTAGAAGAGGTGGACGCCCTCGTTGGAGGTGAAGAAACGCCGGTCGGTCACAGGGTGGCCGGCGCGGGCGAGCAGCGTGCGCAGGGCGTGGTAGTAGCCGAAGACCGCGTGGAAGCCGGTCTCCATGGTGCGGCCGTCGGGATGGTGCCAGCTCGCCGCCTTGCCGCCGAGCCGGTGCTCCATGCACAGGAGCGTCACGTCGAAGCGCTCGGCTCCGCCTTCCTGCAAGAGGTGGATGCCGGCGGAGAGGGCCGACAGGCCGCCGCCGAAGATGGCCACCCGTGTCTTCGCCATCCGCTCGCTCACGAGAATCTGGAACGACCGGTGGGCCGTGCCGTGGATCGTGCCGTCCACCGAATGGCTCGTGACGCGCAGTCGGAGCGGCGTGTGGGCCGGCAAGGCGGGGTCGTCCAGGATGGCTACCGGCACGTCGAGCCCCCCTTGCTGGACGAGGACGCGTCCCCGGGCGTCCTCGACCGCGTAGCGATGAAAGAGGAGGACCTGCTCGTCCGGGTTCTTCACGTGCCAGTGCGCCACCACGATGCCGGCGTGGGTCCGCTCGAAACGCAGGCGGATCTTCGGGGCCTCGTAGCGCTTGACGAGCTCGGCGAAGGCGACGCCGTGGGCCGGCCGCCCCTGGAAGGTGCCCTCGACGTCGCACGCCCCCTCCCAGAACCCGCCGAAGTACCGCAGCAGACCCTCGGTGAAGCGCGCAGCCATTCGGCCCACGAGGCGCTCCGGCGGCGAGCTCGATGATCGGGATGATCTGGTCGAGGTGACGGGGCACGATCCGGAAGCTCCGTGTCCCACTCCGGGATCCTGAGCTCCCAGCAGGACGAGTAGATCGCGTCCTGCTCGACGCAATGCCAGAACCGCCGGCGCTTCCAGCGGTGGGGCCCCACCAGGTGGGTCCAGCTCTCGTCGTCCCGCATCCAGGCGATGCCGCCGTAGGCGGCCAGGCTCGGCGTCTCGCCGGTCGGCTCCCACACCGTCGTGAGCAGCAGCTCCTCGTTGGAGTCGAGCTGGATGCACATCCACTCGTACTCCTCGAGGAGGCGGTTGCGGAATGGGGTGACGTAGAAGGGGCCCCACTGGTGGTCGAACCACCCGATGCCCTCGACCTGTACGGTCTCGGGCCCGTCGGCCGTCTGCAAGGTCAGGCTTCCGGAGACGGCGAGGCGCGTCAGGCAATAGTAGGAGAAGGCGCCACGTCGCCCGAAGGGTAGAAAGCCGACGCCGCCGGCCTCGTAGGGTCGCTTGGTCGAGCGCATCTCGAGCGCGATCCGCGTGCCGTCCTCGGTCAGGTCGAGCCTAGACGCGAAGGGGACGTCGTCGAGGCCCTTCCAGGTGTCCGTACCGCGGGCGTGGCGGAAGGACAGGTCGAGCCCGGAGGGAGAGGGGCGCAGGATGCCCCACGACGAGGCGTGGCGGTTGTCGACCATCCGCCCCTTCGCGTCGAAGACGCGCACGGCCACGACGCGGAGGTTCTGGGTGAAGTAGGCGCAGAACACTGTGAACGTGCGTCCTGCTCCGCCGTGCTCCTTCAAGTGTGCGTTGACGTACGTCCACTCCATATACCGCATGGAGGGGTTGGCGAGCCCGCCGGGGAGCAGGCTGTGCCAGCCCTCATCGCGCGGAAACGTGAGCGCCGAACCGGTCCGATGACCCGGCCAGCCAAGCGAAGCGTCCATAGGTGGAGATGTACCAAGCCGACGAACCGCTCGCAGCGCAGCGATTGAGGCGGCTCACGGCAATTGCCGGGAAAATTCCACGGACCGCGGAAGCTGTCGCACGGCGGACGCAAGCGGGCGACGCCGCTCCGTCTCTAGGCGAAGCGCACGCTGTAGATCGGGGGCAGGTTGTGGGCGACCGTCACCCACCGCTCGCCGCGATCCTCGCTCACGTAGAGGTTGCCCGTCGTGCTGCCGAAGGCGAGGACACCGCCGCGCTGGGCGAGGGCGTGCCGGTAGACCACGTCGTAGGCGTGCTCCTGCGGCAGGCCTTCGCGCAGCTCGGTCCACGACTCCCCGCCGTCTTCGGTGCGCGCCACGAACAAGCGGCCCCCGATGGTCATGCGCTCCATGTCCGCCTTACCGGGCACGAGCCAGGCGGTCTTGCCGTCCTCGTCGTCGACGGCGACCGGGAAGCCGAAATGCACCCCCTGCTCGGTGCGGCTGACCTTCTTCCAGTGCTTCGCACCGTCGGCGCTGTAGAAGACGCCGCAATGGTTCTGCTGCCAGACGTGATCCGGCTGCCCCGGGCACAGCTCCACGTAGTGCGGGTCGTGGCCCCACTCCGCCTTCGTGTCGGGCAAGTAGTCGTTCGTGAGCCCGTCGTTGCGCCCGCGCCACGAAGCGCCGCCGTCGGTCGTCTCGAGCACGCCCGCGGTCGAGACCGCGACCAGCACGTGCTTCGGATCGCGGGGATCGATCACCACCGAGTGGATGCCCGGCGCGAACTCCCCTTCGGAGGCCGGCGTGCCGAACCAGTGGGTCTTGCCCGTGCCCTGCCCCGCGAACAGATCGCCGCCGCGCGACTCGTGGTTCCACAGCGGCCGGTTGAGCTCGAAGTGCTCGCCGCCGTCCTCGCTCACGAAGAGGCCGCCTGGAATCGTACCGACGTAGATGCGCCCGGCCTCACCGAAGGCGATCACCCATAGCTTGAGCAGCGTCGCGTCCCGGATCGTCGCGCCTTTCGGAGCCGATGGGTCGGGCTCCGGCGTCGGATCGGGCGGCGCGAGATAGCGCGCGCCCTCGGGGTACCTGATCTGGCCCGGCGCGTCGGCCCAGCTCTCGCCGCCGTCGATCGAGCGCGACAGCTTCGCGCCCCAGTGCCCGTGCCCGAGCGCCGCCCAGAGCGTCCCGGTATGCGGATCGCGCGCGACGAAGCTCACGCCGACCCCCGCGTGACCCGCGAGCTTCGGCGAAAAGCGACCCCCGACCTTGTCGACGATGAACGTGCCCTTGCGGGTCCCGACCAGAATTCGACCAGCCATACGCCTCACCCTCCGCTGAGCGCCTGCACGATGAGCACGCGCGCGCCCGATGACACACGATCGCTGAGCGCCCTTCGGTCGCAGACGCTCTCGTCTCCCACGAAGATGTTCACGTGCCGCCGAAGGCGACCGAGCTCGTCGCACACGTAGAAGGCGAAGCCCGGCGCGAGGCGCTCCATCGCCTGGACCACCTGCGCAACCGTCTCGGCCTCGACGGCGATCTCCCGGTCCCTGAGGTCCGGGAAGAACGCGTAGAGGTGCGCCGTGAGCTCCACCTTCACCATGGCGGGCGATCCTATGCCCGACCGGGCCATCGCCGTCCACAGCCATCGCGGCGGCAGCGTCCAGCGTAGGTTGGCGGCCCGTTCGGCCGGAAGGACGAAAAGACGAAGTCCGTCCCGCGTCCGTCTTTCACCTTCCTCTACTCCAGGCTCGGCCTGGCGCACAGTTCGAACCGTCCCCATGCCCACACGCCTGCTGGGCTGGGTTTCCGGGCTCCCCTCGCTCCTGCTTGACGCCCCGGGGGGGACGGAGGTTCTCTCGGGCTCCCGTTCCTGCTCCGGAGGTCTCCGCGTGGCCGATCGTCCTTACCGCTCGTTCGAACAAGGCGGTCTGCCGGACCGGGCGCGCCAGCGCGTCACGGAAGCCGCGCGGGAAGAGGACCACCTCTTCACGACCACCTTCAGCGTGTCCGAGATGGCCATCGCGCGGATGGCCGGCTACGAGCCCATCGGCCAGGTGATGGGCTCGTCGATCTACCACCTCGGCTGGCAGGGGGGCTCGAGCTGGGGCGGCGGCGAGGTCACCACCCTGACCCACGCGCACCGCGCGGCCCGCGACCTCGCGCTCGGTCGCATGCAGGAGGAGGCCACCATCCTCGGCGCCCACGCGGTGGTGGGCGTGGATCTCACGATGAAGGGCTACGGCTTCGCCGCGGACTTCGTCGAGTTCACCGCGGTGGGCACGGCCGTGCGCGCCCAGGGCGCCCCCGCCGTGGCCGGGCCGCCCGCCCTCACCAACCTGAGCGCCCAGGACCTGTACAAGCTCGAGCTGTCGGGCTACTGGCCGCGCGGCATCGCCCTCGGCAACTGCGTCTGGTACGACCGCCATTGCGACTGCCGCTCGGACGGAACCTGGTGGAACCGGTCGCTGCCCGGTCACAACAACTGCATCGCCCAGGCGCGGGGGAACGCCAACCACCGCTTCGCCCAGGACGTGGATCGGCTCGGCGCCGACTCGGCCGTCGCCGTCACCCTGCAGCGTCGCTTCCACCAGCACGAGTACGAAATCAACGACACGAGCCACACCGCTTTCCGTGTGGAGGTGCTGCTGCTCGGCACCGCCATCATGCGCCATCGCGAGCCGCGCCTGCCGCGGCCTCGTCTCGTCCTCGACCTGCGCGGAGGTGGACAGGTCCACCTCGGTCGCGCCGAGCTCGTTCGCAAGTGAGATCAGGAGCCCCCATGCCCGATTCCAACGTCCCCGTCGATCAGCTCGCCGCCGGCACCCTCGCCGACATTCCCGCCCATGCCCGTGAGCGCCTCGCCCGCATGCGTGGCACCGGCACCCAGCGCGTCCTGTTCACCGGTGACCTGTCGGTGAACGAGTTCCTGCTGCTCAAGGAGACCGGCTTCGAGCCGGCCGGCCTCGTGATGGGCTCGTCCATCTACCACGTGGGCTACCAGCGCGGGCGCTGGAGCAAGAACGAGGAGATGCAGGTCCTGACCCAGGCCCTCTACCACGCGCGCGAGCTCGCCATGACGCGCATGGAAGAGGAGGCGGACGCCCTCGGCGCCGACGGCATCATCGGCGTGCGTCTGACCGTCAAGCGGCACCTCTGGGGCGAGAACCTGCTCGAGTTCATGGCGGTCGGCACGGCCATCTACCATGGCCAGGGCGTCTCCCATCGCACGCCCCACGGCAAGCCCTTCACGAGCGATCTCTCGGGCCAGGACTTCTGGACGCTGCTCCGCGCCGGCTACCGGCCCCTCGGCCTCGTCATGGGCAACTGCGTCTACCACGTCGCCCACCAGGGCCTCGGCTCCTGGCTCAACCAGGTTGGGCGCAACTGTCGAGATGCCCAACTTCACCCAGGCACTCTACGACGCGCGCGAGCTGTCGATGGAGCGCATGCAGGCCGAGGCGGAGAACCTGCAGGCGGCGGGCGTGGTCGGCACGGTCATCCACGAGCAGTCCCACGGCGGGTGGGACGAGCACATCATGGAGTTCTTCGCGGTCGGCACGGCGGTGGTGCCCATCTCGGCGAACCACCAGATCACGCCGCCGGCCCTCGTCCTCAGCGTGAACGGATAGCGCCCATGGCACGCACGAGCGATCTGTCCATCGACGAGGCGCTGCTCCTCGAGGAGGTCGGCTTCGATCCGATCTCCTTCGTGATGGGCTCGACCTTCTATCACATCGGCTACCAGCTCGGCTCCTGGGGTCAGAACCAGGAGATGACCCAGCTCACCCAAGCGATGTGGGCGGCGCGCGAGGACGCCCTGCGCCAGATCGTCGAGCAGGCGCAACACTTCGACGCCGACGGCATCGTGGGCGTGCAGCTCGAGGTGGACCACGAGGGGCACCACGCCGAGTTCATCGCCACCGGCACCGCGGTCAAGGCGCGGGAGGGCAACTACCGCGTGCAGTACCAGCAGGGCGGCCCGGTCCTGCCCTTCACGAGCAATCTCTCGGGCCAGGACTTCTGGGCGCTCTTGCGCGGCGGCTACCGGCCCCATCGCCTCGTCGTCGGCTCCTGCGTCTACCACGTGGCACACCAGTCCCTCGGCGCCTGGCTCAACCGCGTCGGCAACAACTGCGAGATGCCCAACTTCACCCAGGCCCTCTACGACGCGCGCGAGCTCGCCATGGAGCGAATGCAGAACGAGGCGATGGCGAGTGGCGCGGCGGGCGTCATGGGGATGACCCTCGACGAGAGCAGCCACGGCTGGCACCCCCACATCATCGAGTGCCTCGCGGTCGGCACGGCCATCAGCCCGACGGGCGCCGGCCACCAGCACGACCCGATCACCCCCGTCCTCGGCGTCAGGGACTGACCGACACCAGGACGCGTCGTGCTCGTGGCAGGGAGTGCCCGCCTGATCCTAGACCGCCCTCACGGGCGCGCGTCGCTCGGCACCGGCCCGGGCGACACATCGGTGCGTCTGGAGGACTTTCGGCGACCGGCTCGCGCCCCGAGGCGTCGGCCGCACCATCGCCGGTCTCCCCCTCCGCCCTCGTGATAACCTCGCGATCCTGCGGAGGGCCTGTTCTCGCGGACCGGAGCGTTCCCTGGGTGCGGGTGACCGACTCCGCGGGTCATGGACGAACGCGCCCGGCAGGTCTCGAATGCTGGATTGGCTCAAGCAACTCGGGTTTCGCCTCAGAATCCTGAGGGTCCTTCTTCGCGAGGCGATCGGGACGCGTCGTTTGCGGCGAGAGCCGGAAGTCTCCTTGGTGATGTCCGAGGAAGAAGAGGTGCTCGCCTTCGCGGACGCAGGCGAGCAACAGAGCTCGCTCCGCGCCTTCTACATCATGAATGCGGGCCTGACGAGTCAGGTGATTCAGGGATGCGCCCGAGTGCTCGATCTCGGATGTGGGCCGGCAAACCAACTGGCCCTCCTGGCGGAGCTCAACCCTGAGACCGAGTTTGTCGGTGTCGACTTGTCAGCCGGAATGTTGGAGCGTGCCAGGAAGACCATCGAAGCGAAAAAGCTGCAGAACGTCGAGGTCCAGCTCGGGGACATCACTCGTCTCGAATTCCCCGACCAGAGCTTCGATGGAATCATCTCGACCCTGACCCTGCACCATCTTCCCAACATCGACTACCTGAGGGCTGCGTTTCGGGAAATCAAACGGCTCCTGAGGCCCGGTGGGAAGGTGTTTCTCATCAATCACGGCCGGCTCAAGTCCATCGCCTCCATCCTCGCGATTTCCTACAAAGACTATTTCTGGATGCCCTACTTCTGCAATTTGGACTCCGAGCGGTCGCTGCGGGCGGCCTTCTTGCCTCATCAGTTTCAGTTTCTCGCGGGGGAGTTCTTGCCTCCGGATGTCCACTACTTTCAGACATTCCTGGCTCCCCTCTACATGGGCATAAGCAGTGAGCCCCGACCTCTCGGCACCGAGCTCCGGGAAACACTGGTCCGCTGGAGCGACGAGCTCTTGCCGCGATATCGACGCGATCAGGTCGACATGCGCAAGAGCCTGGCGCTGGGAGGGCTCAGGCTGGATCCCTTCGTCGCTCGCGCTCCCAACGCTTCGAGCCCCCCGCCGCTCGCCAAGCCGCCGCCGCGGCGAGCAAGGAGGATGTTCCTCGTCGTGGCGATGATGGGGCGAATGACCCTCCTCCGCTCGAGGAGGGCCCTTTCCACGCTTCGAATCCGGCTCTTCATCCGCCATCTCCAGCGGCGGCAGCAGCGGATGACCAGGAGCGAAGATGCGTTCCATGAAAGGTTGGCCGTGGTCCTGCGCAGGGACCTCGGGTCCTTGAAGGGGCCGCTGATGAAGGTCGGCCAGATGCTCGGCTACATGGCGGTCGGTCTGCATCCGGCGCTCCGGGCCGTCCTCAGGTCGCTGCAGGACTCGGCGCACCCCATTCCGGGAGGGCAGGTGCGGGCGATCGTGGAGCGGGAGCTCGGGTCACCCGTCGAGAGTCTCTTCGAGGAGTGGTGGGACCTGCCCCTCGCCGCGGGGACTGTTTCCCAGGTGCACATGGCGAGGACACATGACGGTCAGCAAGTTGTCGTCAAAGTGCAATACCCGAATGTCGAGAAGGCGATCGAGCACGATATCCATCTGTTGAAAATGGCGAGACCGCTCCTCCGGTTGGTCTTTGGCCTTCGTAACCTGGGGGAATTGCTCGAAGAGTTGCGGACGCTCCTGTTGAACGAGTGCGATTTCCAAGCGGAGGCACGGGTACAAGAGAAGTACCGACAGGTGTTCTCTCATGACCCGGATGTGCTCGTACCGAAGGCGTACCCCGCGCTGACGACCCGTCAGGTCCTGACCATGGAGTATGTCGCGGGGCTCAGATACTACGAATTTGCGGCGACTGCGCCCGAGGCATTGAAGGACAAGGTCGGCGCCGTGATCTGGAGAATCGCCGTGGAGGCCATCTTCAAGCACCACCTCTACAACGCAGATCCCCATCCGGGCAATTACATCTTCGTCGGTGACAAGGTCTGTTTCATCGACTTTGGTTTCACCAAGGAGTTCTCCGACGCCTTCGTCGATGCCTGGCGCGACCACACCCGCGCCCTCATGAACGGGAACGTCGCGGAGTTCGTCGAGGCCACGAGGAGGATGGGGTTGCGGATTCGAAAACCTGGAGCTCGGGACGCAGCTATTCGAGCACATGAGGGTGGTCGACGCGGCCTGGCTCGAGGACGGGGTGTACGAGTTCACCAAGGGCTCGGTGTTGGGGCAGATGCAGACATCGAAGGGGCTCTTTCAGCTTGTCCGCGGCGCACGCGTGCCCACCGAGTATGTCGCCATCGCCCGTGTCTTGTGGGGGCACTACGCCCTGTTGGGCGACCTGAAATCGAAGGCGAACTGGAAGCGCATCTTGGAGGAAGCCTTGGCGCGGGACGCCCCCGCGGAGCCGCTGGAGGAGGGCACCGCCCAGAGCCTCTGAGCGCCCGGCCTGGTGCCGAGGACCGGAGGAGCAGCGCGGGTCAGGGCGCGCGCGCGCAACGAAAGCCGTTGTTCTGGTGAGCCGTCGAGGGATCCTGATTGCCCGTGTGGCTCTGTGCGCCGTCCCGGCTCTGAGCGTTGCTGCAAGTCGAGCAACCGCCTCGCATCGACCGCGTCGGCTGGGCCGGTGAGGAATCCGCGCAGTCGTTGCACGTCGCCGTCGCGTACGGCGACTCGAAACCGTCGAGCGTCCACTCCCACGCCTCGCCGGAAAGATCGGACTGCCCCCAGCGTCCGTTGCCCGCGGGCCGCGAGCCCACCGGCGCCATGTTGAAAGGCCCGGACGTGTTGAAGTTGTACACGGACAGGGTCGGCGAGAGCGTTGCCGTCCCCCAGGGATAGGGAGAGTCCGCATCGCCGCCCTGTGCCGCGTCGTTCCACTCCGCTTCGCTCGGCAAGAACCCGTGGTCCCAGATGCAGAAGGCGGCGGCCTCGTACCAGTTCACGAAGGTGATCGGGTAGTCCTCGAAGGACCCTGGCGCGACCCAGGGGCCCGCGTTCTGACCGAGCTCCGCGTCCCACGCGGCCTGGGTGGTCGGCACGTAGGCGTCCCAGGCGGTCTGCCAGCCGGTCTCGAAACCGCCGTCGCTGCCGCTGTTGACGAGGCCCATGCCGCCGTTGAGGTACGCGTGCTTACCGGACCCCGGGGCGGGAGCCCAGCCCGCGACGGACGCCGCGACGAACGCGCGAAACCGTCCCACCGTGACGGGGAACGCGTCCAACCGGAAGCCGCTCACCACCGCGGTGGTACATCGTGTTCCCGTCGCGATCGAAGCTCTCGGTCGGGATCTCGAAGCTGGCACAGCAGTCCTGGCCCCCGCTCACGCCGCAGCTGTGATCGGCGCCCGGGGTCTGGCCGAGGCAGCTGCACGGCATCGCCGCGTCGTCGCAAGTTAAGCTTGCGTCCTGGGCACCGGCGTCGAACGGCCCCGCATCCATCGCGCCAGCGTCCATCGCGCCGCCGTCCATCGCGCCGCTGTCGCGTGCCGCCCCATCGAGGATGCCTCCACCGTCGCCCTGCACGCCGCCATCCCTGCCGTTAGGGAACAACACGACGTAGTCGATGCGGCCGCAGCCGAACAACGCGATGCACCCGAGGAGCGCCGTGGATTTGCTGCCGAGCTGCACCGAGTCATCCTACCCGCCTCGATGTGATCGAGTGAAGGGCCTCGGCACGTCGGGGCCGGCCGCGTGCGTGCATCGAGCACACGAATCGTGACCTCGGTGCGGCCGCTCCGTCGTGCGAACGCGCATGGATCGCGGCGTGCCCCCAGCTCGGTGCCCCTGCCGGTCCGGCACGCCACCGACGGCAGGCGTCACCCGCCCAGGAACGCTTCGAGCTGCACCTCGGCCGGCTGGTCGATCGACATCTCGTACAGCTCGGCGCCCAGGGCGCTGACCATGTCGGCCGCCGACAGGTCCTGCGTCTTGAGGACGATGCCCCGCACGAAGTGTGCGCGCTTGCCCTCCACGCGATGGTGATGGCCGAGCGAGAGGGTGTAGCGGTAGTCGCCCAGCACCGTGGTGAGCGAAGCGACATGGCCGCCACCGAAGAGCCCGCTCTTGCGGTCGACCTCGACGCGCCCCGGCACTGCCGCCTCGAGACGCTTCGCCAGCTCCGCGAGGAACGCCTTGCCGTCCTGGCTCGCGGTGGCGATCAGCGAGGTGAGGCGATCGAGCACCGGCGGCGGCGCCACCGGCGCCTGCAGCACGAGCTGCCCGCACGTGGCGGCATCGAGCAAGTTGTCCACCTGGCAGAAGGCGCAGCGGACCCGATGGGTGCGACCCGTCGCGTGAAGCGGCGCGCCGCAGGCGGTGCAGTTGAGGGTGACGACCATGGCCCGCCGATGATAGCGCAGGCGGACCGGCGAAGGTGCGTGCTCCGCCGCGCCGTGCGGCCCATGATGGCCGGCCATGTCCGGCCCCCCAATGGGCAGCCGCACCGGCGAGCCCCCGGTCCGCGAGCTGCTCCTCTACCTCGGCGCGCGCCTCGGCTCGACACTCGGCTCCCAGGTCCAGAGCGTCGCCATCGGCTGGGAGGTCTACGCCTGGACCGGCAAGGCCCTCGACCTCGGCTGGGTCGGCCTCGCCCAGTTCTTGCCCATGGCCCTCTTGTCGCTCTACGCGGGCAACGTAGCGGACCGCTTCGACCGTCGTCGCATCCTGATCGCCTGCCGCTCGGTCTACGCCCTCGGCGCCCTCGCGCTCGCCTTCATGGCCCGCAACCACAGCGGGGGCCTCGCCGGCGTCTACGCGGTGCTCGTCGTGCTCGGCTCGGCCCGCGCCTTCGGCTCACCGGCCGCCGTGGCCCTCTTGCCCTCCCTCGTGTCGAGGAGCAGCCAGACCCGCGCCGTCGCCCTGAGCTCGACCACCTTCCAGATCGCGACCATCGTCGGCCCGGCCCTCGGAGGCCTCCTCTACGCGGCCGCCGGCGGCACCGCCGCCTTCGTGACCGCCGCCGCCTGCGCGACCCTCTCGGCCGTGTGCATGGTCGCCATGCGCACCCGCTTTCCGCGCCGACCTCCCCCCGAAGAACGGGGCCTCGCCCTGCTCATGTCGGGCGTCCGCTACGTCCTCGGCGAGCGCGTGCTGCTCGGCGCCATCTCCTTCGACCTCGTCGCCGTCCTGCTCGGCGGCACGGTCGCGCTCATGCCGATCTACGCGCGCGACATCCTGCGCGTCGGCGCGAGCGGCCTCGGCGCCCTCGAAGCAGCACCCGCGGTGGGAGCCGCGATCGTCGCCGTCCTCCTCTCGGTCCGCCCGCTCCGGCGCCACGAGGGACACGCCATGTTCGGTGCGGTCGTCGTCTTCGGCGTCGCGACCCTCGTCTTCGGCCTGTCGCGCTCCTTTCTCCTGAGCCTCGCGGCCCTCGCGGTCCTCGGCGCCGCCGACATGGTGAGCGTCGTCGTGCGCCAGTCCCTCGTGCAGCTCAAGCCGCCCGACGCGATGCGCGGCCGCGTGGCTTCGGTCAACACGATCTTCGTCGGCGCCTCCAACGAGCTCGGCGAGTTCGAGTCGGGCGTCACTGCGGCCTGGCTCGGCGCCGTGCGTGCGGTCGTCGTGGGCGGGATCGGCACCCTCGTGGTGACCGGCCTGTGGGCCGGGATCTTTCCCGAGCTCCGGAAGGTCGACCGGCTCGCGGGACACGAGGACGGCTGAGAGGACGGCGCGCCACGCCTCACGGCCTGTAGCGTACGCCGACGACCTCGAAGGTCTTGTCCCCCTTGGGCCTTCGCACCGTGACCTCGTCGCCCTCCTGCTTCTTGAGCAGGGCCTTGCCCACTGGCGAGTCCACACTGATCCATCCGCTGATCCGCATCGCTCTCGTCCGGCCCGACGATGCGATAGGTCACCTCTTCTCCGTCCTCGTCCTCGAGGGTGACCCAGGCGCCGAAGAAGACCCGGTCCTGGTCGTCGGTGCGCGGCTCCACCACCGTGAGCACGTCGAGGCGCTTGCCGAGGAATGCGAGGCGCCGATCGATCTCGGCGAGCTTTCTCTTGCCGTAGATGTACTCGGCGTTCTCGGAGCGGTCCCCCTCGGCTGCCGCCACGGCCAGCGCGCGCGCCGTCCGCGGGCGCTCCACGTTCCAGAGGCGCTCGGCCTCCTCCTCGAGGCGCCGATAGCCCTCGGGCGTGATGTAGCTCGGCTTGCCCGACTCGTCGGGCCGGGTCCGTCGACGCGATCCACCTCTCATGGGCACCAGTCATAGCACGCGCGCATCACGCCCGATTGGCGCGACGAAGCAACGGTAAAGCAATCGCTTGACCATCATCGGGCGCCGACGAGCGACCGGCCCCGATCCCACGGCCCTGTTGACGCGCCCCGGGCCCTGTCCTAGCACCGAGCCATGACCGACCACCGCTGGGAACCGTTCGAGCCCAAAGGCAACTACATCGACGGCACGTTCCGCGTCCCGTCCGACCCGCAAGGGACGATCCGGAGCGTCAACCCGGGCGACCCGACCGACGTGGTCGGCGAGATCCCCTGGCGCGCCGACGCGATTGACGAGGCGGTGGCCGCCGCGAAGCGGGCCTTCGGTGCCTGGAGCCGTACGCCCTTCGAGGAGCGCGCCGCCTGCCTCCGCCGCTACGCCGAGGCGGTGCAGAAGAACGCCGAGCGCCTCGCCCAGTGCATCAGCCGCGAGATGGGCAAGGTGCTCTGGGAGGCGCGCACCGAGGCGAAGGCGGTCGCGGGTAAGGTGCCGATCACGCTCGAGGCGGCGATGCCCCTGGTGGCCGACGTCACGCCCGAGGGCGTTCTCGGGCGCGTGCGCTACCTGCCGCGCGGCGTCATGGCCGTCATCGGTCCGTTCAACTTCCCCGCCCACCTGCCGAATGGCCACATCGTGCCGGCCCTCGCCACCGGCAACACGGTCGTGTTCAAGCCCTCGAGCACCACGCCGGGCGTTGGCCAGATCATGGCCGAGTGCATCGACGCAGCCGGCTTCCCCAAGGGCGTGTTCAACCTGGTGCAGATCCCCGGCAGGGAAGGCGACCGCCTGGTGGCCCACCCCGACGTGGACGGCGTGCTCTTCACCGGCTCGACGAGCGTCGGCATGCACATCGAGCGGCTCACCCTCGAGCAGCCCGGCAAGATCACCGCGCTCGAGATGGGCGGAAAGAACCCGGCCATCGTCCTCGACGACGCGCCCTTCGAACAGGCCCTCTACGAGGTGCTGACGGGCGCCTTCCTGACGACCGGTCAGCGCTGCACGGCCACGAGCCGCGTCATCTGCCAGCGGGGCATCGCCGACCGCTTCGCCGAGCGGTTGGCCGAAGCCACACGCCGCCTCGCCGTCGGCATGCAGGAGGACCCGGGCGCGTTCATGGGCCCGCTCGTGCACCGGAAGGCCGCCGACGAGTTCGACGCGTGGCAGAAGACCGCGCGCGAGGAGGGGGCCGAGGTTCTGGCGGAGGGCGGGCTGCTCGAAGGCGCGCCCGTTGCGGAGGCCGCCTACGTGCGACCGAGCGTCCACCGCGTCGCGGCGCACGATCCGAAGAGCCGCTACCAGCACGAGGAGCTGTTCGCGCCCGACACGTGCATCTACACGGTCGACGATTTGGACGAGGCCATCGCGCTCGCCGAGGACACCGAGTACGGCCTGGCCTGCTCCGTCTTCACCGGGCATCGCGATGCCTACGAGGAGGTCGTACGCGGCGTTCGCGCCGGCGTGATCAACTGGAACCGCTCCACCGTGGGCGCGAGCAGCAAGCTACCCTTCGGGGGCATGAAGCGAAGCGGCAACGGCCACCCGGCCGCCCTCTTCAGCGTCTACTATTGCACCTACCCGGTGGCCTCCCTCGAGAACGACAAGGCCTTCGACCCGAACGCCCTCGCGCCCGGCGTGAAGCTCTGAGCGCCCAGGGGCAGATGACCGGAATCGCCTGCGCTCAGGGGTAGGCGTCGCAGACGCCGTACTCGGTCCCGGCGACGACGAGGGGCGTCATGAAGCCGTAGCAGGCCTGGCTCGCGCCGCAGCCGCCGGCCGCGACCATACCGGGTGCGTCGCAGTACTTCATGCACATCCCGGGCATCCCGACGCACCCGTACCCACGGCGGCAGTCACTGCTGGCCGTGCACGCCGCCCCCTGTCCGCCCGTACCGACCGGCGCCGCGCAATCGGTGAAGAAGCGCATGGCCCCCGTGCTCTCCTGGAAGATCTGGCAGGAGGCACCGGTAACGCAGCCAGTGCTCGTCCGCGGATCGCACGAGTGGCTGCACAGCGTCACGCCCGGGATCGCGCCGCCCGAGCCGTCGTTCAGGGTCACGACGCAGAGCGAGCCCGCGCCACGGCAATCGGTGTCGCTCGCACAGAAGCGGTTGCACTCGTTGACCGGCGTGGTGCCGGACGAGAGGGTCAAGCATGCGAGGCCCGGGCTGCAGGTACCGAGGCCCGTGCACGTCGCCCCCTCGCCCGCGATGCCGGCCGCACTGCACATGGGCGTGCTGCCGTTCAGGTAGCACCCCTGCCCCGTGACGCAGCCGCACTGGGGCAGCACCAGCTTGCACGGGGACTCGGAGCAGGAGCCCGCGTCGACGGGCGGTGGACCCGCGTCGTGCCCTGCATCCATCGGCCCCGCGTCGGTGCCGCTCGGACCGGCATCATGCCCCGCATCCATCGGCCCCGCGTCGACCGGTGCCGGACCCGCATCCGTGCCGCTCGGGCCCGCATCGATCCCGGACGGACCCGCATCGACCCCGGACGGACCCGCGTCCGTGCCGCTCGGACCCGCATCGACCCCGGACGGCCCCGCGTCCGGCAATGGGGTCCCGCTGTCGTGGGATGGCAGCCCTCCGTCCTGATGGCTCGTCCCCGCATCGTAGGTGCTGTGGCTCGGGCCCCTGGCCCCCTGGGCGCATCCGCCAGCGACGATCGCCGCGACCGACGCGATGACGGTGCCGAGGAGGCGCCATCCCCCGAACCCTCGTTCCAAGCCCATCCCACACCTCGAATCCAAGACGACCGGTTCCCCGAGCCACCGCCGGGGCCCTCTCGTGAAAGGGTAGACGGCCGAGGGACACACATCCAGCGGAGACCCTTCGCCTCATGCCATGGCGGGGCTCGGCCGTCGAGCCTTGCGAGCCGCCTCGCCCCCCCTTCGCATCACGGGCCGGTCCCGTGGATCACGATGTGCGGTTCACCGGGCGGACCATCGGCCTCACCGATGCGCCACACCACCGCATCGATGCCCTGGCTCCAGACACGGTCGAGCGCGGGTGGGCCAGCAGCAACGAGGTCGAGCGCGAGGTAATGGGGATGACGGGTGGCCCTGAGCACCCCCGGGTCCTTCGGCCAGGGACGTCCGGCGAGGTACGGGTCGAGGAGCGACAGGGCGCGGATCGCGGCGGCGAGGAACGGCGCCTCGGCCTCGAGGGTCATGGCGACCTCGGGCTCGGCTGCAGCGGTCACGACGAAAGCGGGTCCCAGGGTGATCACCCGCGGCCGCACGGAAGCCGACCCGCCCTCGCCCACCGGCTCGTAACGGCCGACCCGAGGCAAGAGCCCGACCGCGCGGCAGGCGCCGTTGGGCCCGTGGAGCGAGAGATGGCAGCCCACCAGGCCCCCCACGGACGAGACCAGGCCAAAGGTCTCGGGGGCGGCGACCGCACGCTCGCACCGAAAGGCCTCGGGCGCCGAGGCGGCGATCGCCTCCACCAGCTCGCCCACCGCTCCGTCGAACTCCATGGTCGCCCGCGATCGTACACGAGGCCGTCGGACGCGGGGCTCACGGTACGCCCGAGGTCCACCCGTCGCCCGCGCCCTCAATCCGTGCTACACGCGCGAACCAGGGAGACAAACGATGGCCAACCCGATTGCGCACTTCCAGACCTCGCTCGGCGACTTCAAGGTCGAGATCTACGCCGACAAGATGCCCAACACGGCGAAGAACTTCCTCGACCTGGCGAAGAGCGGCTTCTACGACGGCCTGCACTTCCACCGGGTGATCAACGGCTTCATGCTCCAGTTCGGCTGCCCCCACAGCAAGGATCCGAAGAGCTCGCGCGCCGGCACCGGCGGGCCGCCCCACGGCACGATCCCGGACGAGCATCCGCCCGAGCACAAGCTGTCGAACGAGCCCCTGACCCTGTCGATGGCCAACACGGGCCGGCCCAACAGCGGCGGATCCCAGTTCTTCATCAACACGGTGCACAACGACTACCTCGACTGGTTCTCGCCCGGGCCCTCCAAGCACCCGGTCTTCGGCAAGGTGGTCGAGGGCGGCGACGTGGTGCACGCCATCGAGACGACGGCGACCGACACCCGCGACAACCCGATCAACCCGGTCAAGGTAACGAAGATCACGATTGACGAGAGCTGACCGCCGCGCGCCCGTTCGCGGTCTATCGCGCCCCGCCCGCGCGCACGATGGCGGGGCACCTCAGGTCGGGACGAACGTGTAGAGGTGCGTGAGCCCACGCACCCGCGCCAGCAGCTCACCGAGCCATCCCGGGGGAACGCCGAGCTCGCGCGCCCTGGCCTCCGCGGGAGCAGCGCCCTGACCCGCCCCTGTGGCGCTCGAGCCCGCCTCTCAGGGCCCACATGGCCCAGCTCCGGTCCATCGGCGCCGAAACCTACAGGGACGCTGCACGCGCCGCAGCCTTCTCGGGACCGATGGCGTTGGCCGAACCCGGTACTACGAAATTACTCCATGAGCCGGCACCGCTTCTCACCTCCCGAGGTCGCGCTCGTCGTGCTGGAGGTCCTCCTTGCCGGCTGCGCCCTCATCGGCGGCACCCTCCTCGTGCTCCATCCGCGGGGTGCCGATGGCTTCAGCGCCTCGAGCACGCTCGTGGGCACGCCCTTCCACACGTTCCTGATCCCGGGCATCGCCTTGCTCCTGCTCAACGGGGTGGTGCCGTTGCTCGTCGCGGCGGCAGCCCTCCTTCACCATCCTGCGGCAGGCGTCGGTCACGTCGCGGTGGGGAGCGTCCTGGTCACCTGGATCGCGGCGCAGGTGCTGATGGTCGGGTTCCAGAGCTTCCTGCAACCGGTCTTCTTCGGATACGGTCTCTTGGTGCTCGCCCTCGCCCTCCACGAGTGGAGCCGGAGCCACGGCAGCACAGGCACGCCGACGGAACCCCCCTGACGGTCATCGTGCAGCGGACGTCACTCGGCGCCGACGCGCGCTCGGGCGACGCCCCCGTCGAGCGCGAGGTAGCGGTCGTGCACCAGGCGGAACGCACGGTCGGGCGCGCCCCCATCGATGCCGCCCACCGCGAGCAGCTCCCGGAGCGGCCGGTAGCCGTCGCTCATGGGAACGGCGTCGACGATGCGCACGAAGGCCGGGCGTTGCGCCTCGCCGAGCTTCTCCCAGACGAAGGCCCCGAGCCGCTCGAGGTCGACACCTCCACCCCGCGGTACAATTGCCGCGACGGGCACCGCGGCGCTGCCGCCGGGTGGCACGGTGCCGTAGACGACGACGCGTGCCACGTCCGGCAGGCGGTACAGCGCGTCCTCCACCTCCCGTGTGAAGACGGCGCCGCGCTCGGTGCGCACCGCGTCCACGAGGCGATCGACGAACCCGTAATCGCCGTCGGCGTCGCGCCGGAGCAGGTCGCCCGTGACGAACCAGCGGTCCCCCGGCTCGAAGACGTCGCGCACGATGCGCGCCTCGGTGGAGGCTGCGTCCAGATAGCCGTCGAAGCCGGCCATGGGATGACCGGGATCGACGCGGGCGATCAGCACGCCCGGCTCCCCCGAGGCCGCACGCCGCGGCGCACCGTCCGGGTGACGGGCGAAGTCCTCCGCCTCGAAGTCCCAGGCGAGCAGCGTCATCTCCGTCGCGCCGGGCAGGGGGCGACCGAGGGAGCCGACCTTCTGCCCCGAGGCATTGGCGAGCACCGCGTTGCCCTCGGTCGAGGCGTAGAACTCGAGGACCCCGACGTCGAAGCGCGTGACGAGCCGCTCCCAGATGTCGAGGCGCATACCGCTGCCGGCGAAGAGCCGCACCGGATTGTTGGCATCGCTACGATCGTGTGGTGCGTCCACGAGCGCGCGCGCCATCTCGCCCGCGTAGACGACGACGCTCGCGCCGTATCGCCGCACCTCGGACCAGAAATGCTCGGGGCTGAAGCGCGATGCGAGGGCGAGACGCGAGCCACCGACGAGCGCGCCCGAGACGGCCACCAGGATGCCGGCCGCGTGGTGCAGGGGCAGGGCGCAGTACACGGTGTCGCCCGGTCCGAGGGCTCCGCCGGCGGCCGCTCCGAGCGCCGAGAAAGCCCACCTGCGGTTCGTGATCTTCGCTGCACGCAGGGTCTGGTCGGTCCCGGCCGTGAAAAGGATGAGGGCCAGGTCCCGCGCCTCGGCCGCGTTCGGTCGAAAGCCCTCGGGGAGCGCGACCGCGTCGGCGTCGATCGCCTCCATGTCGATGACGCCGTCGGGCAGGCGGCGGCCCTCGCCGTAGGGGCCGCCGAGCACCAGCACGGGACCGTCGACGAGCGCACGCGCCGCTTCGGCGTGGGCGGGATCGGCGACGAGCACCTCCAGCTCCGCAAGGGCCAGGGCTTGCGCTGCGGTGTCTCTCGTCGCGTCCGGGGGCAGGAGCGCGGCCACGGCGCCGAGACGGCTCAGGGCGGCGACAATCGACAGGCAACTCGGCCGGCCGTCCATCCACACGCCGACCCGCTGCCCCGGGCGCACGTCGCATCGCAAGAGACCGCGCAGCACCGCCTCCACGCGACGGTCGGCGTCTGCGTAGGAGAAGGCGCGCCCCTTCCACAGGAAGAAGGTCTGATCGGGCATGCGGCTCGCCTGCCGCGACAAGGCGCGTCCGAAGCTGATGGGTGTGTCGCCGCGGATGCGACGGAGGCGCGCGAGGCGCGGGAGCTGGAAGCGCAGCAGGTCGGCCACCTCGACCATGTTCTCGCCGACCCCCCGGAGGCGCCGCCCAATCTGTTCGAGGCTTCCGGTCGCCAGGCCGAGGACGTCGCCGAGGTCGAGGTCGAAATCGAGCGTCTCGATATCGTCCATGTCCTCGGGAGGCGGTCCGCCGGTCGCCGCGAGCGCGCGCGGCTCGGGCCCGGCGCCCTCCTTCCAGAGCACCCACTCCGCCACGGTCGGCCACGTCTCGGCGAGGGACCGGGACCCGACGACGAGGCCGAGGTGACCGGCGCGCACCGGCACCTCGTGCACCTCCGCGCGAAACGCCGCCTCGTGCACGGCGCGCACGGCTGGCGCGCGAGCGATGTCGTCCTTGAGCCCGACGAAGCACAGGATGGGACAGGTGAGGTCGGCGAGGCTCACGGTCCGCCCGTCGATGACGAAGCCGCCCGCGGCCAGGCGGTTGTTGACGATGTACTCGTCGACGAAGGTGCGCAGCGCGGGGCCGGGCCAGGCGACAAAGCCTTCGCCGCCGAGGAAGCGCCGCCGCGACTCGCGCTTCTCGAGCGCCGTTCGGTCGTGCAGCTTCGCCACGAAGTCGGCGATCTGCGACAGCTCCTTGCGCGGGCTGACGAGCTTGAAGCCGATGCTCGTGAGCGAGCCCGGCAAGCCCTCGAGCTCGGCCAGGGGGCGCTCGATGAGGGCGCCCAGCCCGTCGACGATGCCCTGGGCTATGGCCTCGCTCACCGGCAGGGTCCGGTGGATGTCCACCGGGCTACCGAAGGTGATGACCGAGGCGATGCCCTCGCACCGCCTGTAGGCCGCCGTCTGGTAGCAGAACATCCCGCCCTGGGAGTAGCCGCCGAGGTGCACGTCGCGACCGCTCGTGTCGCGCACGACGTCGATCGCTTCGGAGATGGCGAGCACGTGATCGTCGAGGGTGCGACGCATTCCGCCCGGGACGCGCTCGGGCGCACCGAAGTCGACGAGACACACGTCGAAGCCGCGGCCGAGCAGCACCGACACGGCGCTCACGTCCGGCGCCATGTCGTAGATCTCGCTGGTCACCATGAGCGGCGGCACCAGCAGGATCGGGGCGCCCAGGCCCTCCCCGTCGGCGCGCTCGATGCCGGTGTAGCGGCGCAGACGGAAGATGCGGCCCTGGTGGACGACGTCGAAGGGGGTGCGGTCCGGCGCGCTCAGGCGGCCGAGCCGGATCATCTCCGCCGCGTTGTCCGCGGCCATCCGCATGCGGCGGATGCCTCGCCCGATCGCGAACCGACGCTTCGCCATGCCTCTGGCTCCTCGGCGCGAGGATAGCAGCCCGAGGGCCCGACCGGACGCGCCCGCTACAGCGCGAGCCGGGCCGTCACGTAGCCGCCACCGCGCACGGGCACGGCACCGAAGGCGATGTCGCGCTCCGCGATCACCCCGTCGCGCCTGCCGTGCCTCCGGTGCGCGTCGAGGAACAGGAGGGCGATGAGCCCCATGCCGACGCCTGCCCCCGACCCGATCGCCAAGCTTGCGAAGAGGGGCTGGGCGCCGCCTCCGCTCCTGTCCGCCGCCGCGAGGGAGCCGCCGATGCTCAAGCCCACGAGCAGGCCCGAGAAGGCCATGCCGTCGAAGGCGAGCACGTCCTCCATGCGGACGTGACTCACGGCTGCGAGCAGGACGCCGAGCAGGGCGGCGCCGCCGGACGCGCCGAGGGTAGCCCGCCCCGCCGTCGTCCCGTTCGTGCCGAGGGCGAGCGTCGTCATCCAGGCGGTCCATCCGCCCCACAGGGCTGTCGAGGCGACGAGGCGGCTGTCGGCCACGCTCGGTCCGAGGCCGAAGCCCGCGAGGCCGCCCAGGACGGTGCCGCCGGCCGACGTCGCGACGAGGAGCGAAAGGACGCTCGGCGTGTCGAGATGCCCGTCGATCGCGTTCCACAAGAGCAGGCCTTCGCCGAAGCCGATCTCGGTGCCCGTGCTGATCGCAGTGGGCACGCCGGCCTCGAGGTGGGGACCACCGTCCATCAGGACCACGCCGCCGAGCATGAGGGAAGCACCCAGCATCGGCAGCGAGCTGTACAGGAGGGGATCGGTGACGCCCGCGTCGACGAGCACCGACACCGTGGCGAAGCCGCCGAGGAGCCCCTCGACCGATGCGAGCTCGGCGATCTCGGCGGACGACCGCCTGGGCGGGCCGCTCGGGGCGTCCGGGCTCGGCAGAATGACCGGGGCCCCGATCGGAGCGAGGGTGGACGAAGGCACGGCGGACGCGCTCGCAGTGGGCGGCGCGGGCACCGGCGGCGGCGGCGGCGCTGGTACGGGCTGGGCCGACGCGCCGTAGCTCGGCGGCGGCGGTGGCGGCGCGTCCTGGGCCGACGCCACAGCGGGCAAGGCGCCGATGATGCACAGCCAGACAGCCACCCGCATCCCACGATGCAACCGCACTTCGGTTGCCTGCGTCAATCGCGCCGCTCCGCGTGCGGACAGGTCAGCGGCGGCCGTCCTTCGTGCCGGTCTGCGCCCGAGGTGCGGGCCGATCCCGCACCCCGAACGCCCGGCCCAGCCTCAGTGCCGAGGACCGATGTGAAAGGGTAGATCGGAGGAACCGACGTGGCAGCCCGACGCGTCGTGCGGCGCGCCGTCGTTGTGGCCGTCGAGCCCACCGCAACCGCCGTGACCGTCGTCACCGCCGTGGTCGCCGCAGTCGTGACCGTCGTCACGGTGGTGGTCCTTGCCGCCCCCGCACTCGTGCCGGTCCTCGTGGTCCTGTCGCCCGTCGCAGGACGCGACGCCCGCCTCGCCCGCGTTGTAGGCCTCGAGGACCGCGGCGAGCCGCGTTGCCGTGCGCCCTGCCCCGGACCGCGGATCGATGCCGTAAGGCAACGTACCATCCGCATCGGCGTTCGCGCCGAGGAAGGAGAGGGCGTCGTCGATGGCCGTCGCGACATCGGCCGGCGGGGTCGCCCCGGAGGCCGCGTTCAAGAGCGCCGCGATGAGCTGGTGGGCGAGGATGATGCTGGCGTCCCCGCGCGACGCGTCGTCGAGCAACGCGAGCAGCGCGTCCCGGTCGTAGTGGGTCGCACCGAGCACGAGCGAGTCGACGGGCAACGCGTGGGGATGGTTCTTCCAGAAGCCGTGCGACTCCACGCAGGCCGGGCCCGTGCCCGCATCCTCGGCGGGAGCGCCCGCGTCCTCGGGGGGAGCACTCGCATCGGCACAGGGCACGGCCCCGTCACCGACCGGCACGCCCGCGTCTGCCGACGCGACGCCCCCGTCGGGCTCACAGCAGATGTCGTACGTGAACTCGGCATCCGGCGTCACCGGCAGGGTGCTCCCCTGCCCCCAGGCCGTGACCACGGTGCCGTCCTTCACGCCGGCCGCCTCGACGGCCAGATGGACCGTCTCCCCGCAGGCGAGGCCGATGGCGCTCAGGGGCACGTGGAAGACGTGGTAGTCGACCGGCCCGTCCGCGAAGGAATCGACGTAGGGCAGCGTGGTCGGATCGGCGGCCGCCGAGGCGCCCGCGCGGATCGTGGCGCTCTGAATGGAGTAGCCACCGGTGCCCCGCACCTCGACCGTCACCTCGGTCGGCGTGGCCAGGACGTCGATGCTGCCGACGTAGTCGAGACCGTTCTTGAGAGGGGTGTAGTAGATCTGGCAGACCGCGGTTGGGTCGACCCAGAGGTTGCTGCGGCTGGCCGCCGCCGGGTCGTTGGCCGAACATCCCGCGATGAGCGATGCGAAGAGCCACGGCGCAACGAGTAGGGCTGGTCGAATGGTTCGGGGCATGGTTCCTCTCCTCGGGGGTTACAGTGCCAAAAGCTTTTTGCACCATGACACAAAGTAGGCCGTTGCGCACCCCTTCCCACCTTGAAGGCTGTTGAATGCCACTGTCGGCACACGTGCGCCCCCCCGGCCTGGGCAAGGCGCAATCGGCACAGGTCCCGCCCGGGACGTACCAGAGGGGCCGGTAGCCCCCCGATTTGTCACGGGAAGCGGCCCATGCCAGGGTGGCCCGCCATGCTTCCCGACGCGCCCCTCGACGGTCACCTCTTCGGCCCGGGTCAGCCCTGCTTCGGCTGTGGTCCCGACCACCCCCACGGCCTCCGCCTTCGCTTCGAGCGCGAGGGCGACGAGGTGGTCACCCGCTTCACCCCCCATGACCTGCACCAGGGCCCCCCCGGCATCATGCACGGCGGTCTCGTGGCGACCCTGGCCGACGAGGTCGCCGCGTGGGCCGTCATCGCCCTGCTCGGTAAGTTCGGCTTCACGGCCCAGATGGAAGCGAAGCTCGCGCGGCCCGTGCGCACGAACATGCCCGTCGAAGGACGCGCGCGCGTGACGCGTGATGGTCGGCGTGTCGTGGACGTGGCCGTGCGCATCGTGCAGGACGGCGAGGACGCCTTCACGGGCGCCTTCCGCTTCGTGCTCCTCGACGAGGGCGGTGCCGAGCGTTTGCTGGGTGGGCCCATCCCCGAGAGCTGGAAGCGCTTCTGTCGCTGACCGGCATTGTGAGACGTATCACGCTCTGGTCGCGCGCCGTCAGACGAGGAGCTTGCGCCCGGTCTGCTCCTGCTCGGCCTTGGTGCGCTCCACGCGCGGCGGGATCTGCAGCCCCCGTTGCACCGCGGGACGCGCCGCCATGGCCTCGAGCCATCGCCCGAGCCCTTCGAGCCCCGCGATGTCGACACCCGACCATTCGTAGGTGCGGGCCCAGCAGAAGTTGGCGATGTCGGCGACGGAGTAGTCGCGCGCGACCCACTCGCTCTCGCGCAGCCGACCGTCGAGCACCTCGAGCAGACGCCGCGACTCGCGCCGGTAGCGCTCGATGGCCCAGTCGAGCTTCACGGGCGCATAGCGCGCGAAGACGTTCGCCTGCCCCATCATCGGCCCCACGCCGCCCATCTGGAACATCAGCCACTGCACCACCTCCGAGCGGCCGCGCGGATCGCTCGGCAGGAGGCGCCCCACCTTCTCGGCCAGGTACAGGAGCACGGCGCCCGACTCGAAGACGGCGAAGTCGTCCGCCTCGTGGTCGACAATCGCGGGGATCCGCCCGTTCGGGTTGATCCGCAGGAACCACGCCTCCTTCTGCTCGCCTGCCTGGAGGTCCACCGGGCGCACCTCGTAGGGCAGCCCGAGCTCCTCGAGCGCGATGGAACCCTTGTGACCGTTGGGGGTGGGGGCCGTGTAGAGGGTGATCACGTTCTGTCTCCCAGCGCCGGCCGATGGCTCCCGCCCTCCAGCGCATTGAACCGCGTGAACCGTTCGTTTAGCACCGCGGGCGGCCTGCGCTACGATGGGCACGCGTGACAGCAGCCGAATCCCGCATCGCGGTCGTGGTCAACCCGCACGCCGGCGCCGTTCGAAGGCGTCGCGTCGACGCGCGGGACGTCGCCGGCGGCGCCCTGCTCCTCGTCCCAGACGGACGCGAAGCCCTGCACGACGCCGTCCGCCGCATCGTCGGGACGGGGACGCGCGTGGTCGCGCTGCTCGGAGGAGACGGGACCCTCCACCGCGTCCTGACCGATCTGGTGGCGACCTCCGGCGAGGACGCCCTGCCCGACCTGGTGATGCTGCCGGGCGGCACCATGAACGGCGTGAGCAAGACCCTCGGAATGCCCGACTCGCCGAGCCGGGTGCTCGAGGCCGTCCGGAGGGACCGGGTCGTGGTGCGCGAGCTCTACTGTCTGCGCATCGACACGCGCCTGCCCGATGGCACGACGCGGCGCGACTACGGCTTCACCTACGCCAACGGGCTCCTGTTCCGCATCTTCGCGGACTACGCCTCGCGGTCGGCCCCCAATCTGCTCGACGCCCTGCGCGTCACCACCCTTCCGGTCCGCTCGCTGGTCGGCGACCGCACGTTCTTCTCACCGGCCCACATCGAGGTGCACACGGACGACGCGCCCCTCGTCGCAGGGCCCGCCCAGGTGGTCCTCGCGAGCACCCTCGAGAACCCTACCCTCTTCTTCCACCCTTTCGGCCGGCCCCTCGAGGGACGCCCGGCCTTCCACGTCATCGCCAACGACATGCGGCCGGGCGAGATCACGCTGCGCCTTCTGCCGATCTTGCTCGGGCGCCTCCGGGCCCATCCGCGCCACCGCCTCGGCGATCTCCACTCGCTCGAGACGATCGCCTCGGAGGGATACTTGATCGACGGAGACGTCTATCCGACCGAGGGCCGTTTCGAGAGCCACATCACAATCGGCCCTCGCCTCCGCTTCCTCGTCCCCGAGGAACCGAGCCGTCTCGGACGCGCGCCGTGGAGACACGGCCGCTGACGGTCGGGCCATGGACGGCGCACAGAGAGCCCCCGAACGTGGCGCAGGCGGCCACGCCGACCCCGTGCGCCTCGCCAGGGCGCGCCGCGATGCCGCTCGCTGGCTCGCGCTCATCCTCTGCGTCGCGGCCGTCGCGCGTCTCGCGGCGGTCCTGAGCCACGCCCAGCTCCCCTGGTTTCACGCGCCCGAGGTCGACGCCCTCCTCTACCGGGACGGCGGGCGGGCCTTCGCCCAGGGCCACCTGGCGATCGCGCCGGGCATCCTTCCCTCGAACCCGGGCTACTACTACTTCGTCGGCCTGGCCTCCGCCGCCTTCGGACCGAGCCCCTGGACCGTGCCCGTGCTCCAGGCCCTGCTCGGCCTCGGTGTGGTTGCGCTCACATTCGACATGGCACGGCGTCTCTTCGGCGTGCGATGGGCCATCTTGCCCGGCGTCCTGTCCGCCCTCTACGGGCCCTACCTCTTCTACGAAGGGCAGCTCCTGTCGGCGGCCCTCGCCACGTTCCTCGAGGGCCTGCTCCTGTGGATGCTGATCCGCGCCCTCCGAGCGCGGGACGGGCGCTTCGGCACATGGGCCCTCGCTGGTCTCGTCTGGGGCGTGGCCTCTACCGTGCGACCGAACGCGCTGCTCCTGCTCGTGCCCGCGGCCCTCGTCGCCTTCGGTGCGCTCGAGGGGCGACGCCGATGGCTCGCGCCCCTCGTCATGGGTGCGGCGGGCCTCCTGGCCATAGCACCGGTCACCGCGCGCAACCTGGCGACCACCGGCGAGCCCGTCCTCCTGACGGCGAACGGCGGCATGAACTTCTTTATCGGCAACGGGCCCGGCGCCGTCGGCACGTACGGGATCCCGGCCGTCGTCGGGGGGCCCGCCGAGCCCCTCGCACAGGCACGCGCCTTCCACCGGGTGGCCGAACGGGCCGTCGGACACGCGCTCGACGACACGGGGGTCGACACCTACTGGTGGAATCGGACGGTGCGTACCATGGCCGGCCATCCCTGGCGCTCGGCCGCGCTCCTGATCCGCAAGGCGCACCTCTTCTGGAACGGGCGCGAGCTGAGCAACGTCTTCAACTACGCCTTCATGTGCCGGGTCGACGCGGTGCTGCGGGGCCCTGTCGTCCAGGGTTGGATGCTCTTGCCCTTCGCCCTGCTCGGCACGCTCCTGTTGCTCGCGCGTGCCGACCCGGCGGAGCGTCTGGTCGGGCTGTTCGTCGTCACCTCGTTCGCGGTGCTGGTCGCGTTCTTCATCGTCGCGCGCTATCGCCTGCCCACGGTGCCGGCCCTCATGCTCGCGGCGACCGAGGCCGTGCGCAGGCTCGCCTTGCTCGCACGCGGACGGCGGTGGATCCACCTGGCGGCGGCCGGCGGGGCCCTGGCCGTGGCGGTCGCGCTCGCCGTGCCCGTGCCCGCGAAGGACGACTTCGCCCTTCAGTACCTGAAGCTTGGCACGGGCCTGTTCGACGAGTGGCGCATGGACGAAGCGACCACCGCCTTCGAGGCGTCGGTGCGTCACGACCCCACCTACCTGCGCGCCCACAACAACCTCGCCCTCGCCTACGAACGCACGGCGCGCTATCACGCCGCCCTCGGGCAGTGGCGGATCACGCTGCGGCTCGCCCGCACGCAGAACGAAGCGGTGATCGCAAAGAGGGCCCAGCGGCACATCGCATGGCTCAGGGCCACACGGCTCAGGGCCCTCGTGCACGCCGGGACGTTTTGAGTTGTTGCCGCGCCCTCAGCGCCCCGCGAGGAGGCGCGCGTAGAGTGCCGCCGTCTGCTCGGCGATGGCCGTCCAGCTGAAGTGCTCGAGAACGCGCTGGCGACCCGCTTCGCCCATGCGCCGCGCGAGCCCCGGGTCGTCGACCAGCCGGTTCACCCGGTCGGCGAGGGCGCGCGCGAAGACCTCCGGATCGGCGGGGCTCCCGAGGACATCGTCGCCTGCCTCGAACGGCACGAGGAAGCCCGTCTCCCCCTCGACGACGATCTCCGGGATGCCGCCCACGGCGCTCGCCACCACCGGCGCACCGCAGGCCATCGCCTCGAGGTTGACGATGCCGAAGGGCTCGTAGACCGACGGACAGACGAAGGCCCGCGCGTGGCTCAGGATCGGGGCGACCTCGGTCCGCGGCAGCATCCGCTCGATCCACACGACCCCGCCTCGCTCGCGCCGTAGCCCCTGGACGCGGGCGCGCACCTCGTCGAGCAGGGCGGGCGTGTCGGCCTCGCCGGCGCACAGGACGAGCTGCACGCCAGGCTCGATGTGGGGCGCCGCATCGAGGAGGTGGGTGAGCCCCTTCTGGCGGGTGATCCGCCCGAGGAAGACGACGTAGGGTCGGTTCGGGTCGATGCCGTGCGCTTCGAGCGCGTGAGTCCGCGGGTCAGGCCGGTAGACGTCCGGATCGATGCCGTTGTGGATCACGACGACGCGCGCGGCCTCGACCTTCGGGTAGCAAGCGAGGATGTCGTTGCGCATCCCGCGCGAGACCGCGACGATCGCGTCGGCCGCTTCGATGGCCGAGCGCTCGCAGAAGCTCGACACGCCGTAGCCGCCGCCGAGCTGCTCCGCCTTCCAGGGACGGAGCGGCTCGAGGCTGTGGGTCGTCATCACGTGGGGGATGCCCCAGATGAGCTTGCCGAGATGACCGCCCAGGTTCGCGTACCACGTGTGGCTGTGGACGAGGGCGGCTCCCTCGATGGCCGCGGCGATCGTCAGGTCCACCGAGATCGTGCGGAGGGCGGCGAGATGCGGATCGGGGCCGTCGAGAGCGCTCCACGACGTGTAGGCCCGGGCCACGAGCGGCGACGACCGCGGCGCCCCGAAGCAGTGCACCGCCACCTCGAAATCGCCACGCTTCGCGAGCGCCGCCGTCAGGTGCTCGACGTGGACGCCGGCTCCACCGTAGACGTCCGGCGGAAACTCGCGCGTGAGGACGGCGACCGTGGGCGAACGGACGCTCACCGCGCGCCCCGGGTCCCCGTCCCGGCGGGCACCGGTTGGTCCTTGCCCAGGACCACGACGCCCCGCTCCGAGATCGTGAACCCCCGCGCCCTGTCCTCCTCGGCATCGACGCCGATGCGGACACCAGGCGGCACACGCACGTTCTTGTCGAGGATCGCGCGGCGCACGACCGCACCTCGCCCGACGTCGACGCCGTCGAGCAACACCGACCCCTCGACGACGGCGCTCGAGTGCACCTGGACCTGAGGCGACAGGATCGACTGCCGCACCGTGCCTCCGGAGACGATGACGCCCGCCGAGACGAGCGAGTCGTGGGCCGCCCCGCGGCGGTCGTCATCATCGAAGACGAACTTCGCGGGCGGCAGGGAGGGGCGCCCAGTGTAGATGGGCCAGTCGCGGTTGTAGAGGTTGAAGACCGGATGGACCGAGACCAGGTCCATGTGGGCCTCGTAGTAGGCGTCGAGGGTGCCCACGTCCCGCCAGTAGTTGCGGTCGCGCTCCGTCTCGCCGGGTACGACATTCGTCGAGAAGTCGTAGTAGGCCGCGTCGCCGGCCTCGACCATGGAGCGGATGACGTCGCCACCCATGTCGTGACCGCTCGCCTTGTCCTCGGCGTCTCGCACGACGGCGTCCACGAGCGCGCGCGTCGTGAAGACGTAGTTGCCCATGGAAGCGAGCACCTGGTCGGGTGCATCGGGCAGACCGGGCGCGTCGGTGGGCTTCTCGCGGAAGCGCCGGATGCGTCGTCCTTCGCCCGGCTCGATCACGCCGAACCGATGGGCCTCGGCGCGCGGGACGCGGATGCCCGCCACGGTCGCCCCTGCCCCGAGGCGACATGCGCGTCGATGATCTGCCCCGGGTCCATCCGGTAGATGTGGTCGGCGCCGAAGACGCAGATGTGGGTCGGGTCCTCGTCGCGGATCAGGTTGAGGTTCTGGTAGATGGCGTCGGCGGACCCCGCGAACCACCGCTTGCCCGAGCGCATCTGGGCCGGCACGGGCATCACGTAGTTGCCGAGCAGGGGCGACAAACGCCAGGTCTGGCGCGATGTGCCGGTCGAGGCTGTGGCTCTTGTACTGGGTCAGCACGGCGATGCGCAGACACCCGCCATTGACGAGGTTCGACAGGGCGAAGTCCACCAGCCGGTAGGTCCCGCCGAAGGGCACGGCAGGCTTGGCGCGATCGCGCGTGAGGGGAGCGAGGCGCCGCCCCTCTCCTCCCGCGAGCACCACCCCTAGAACGTCCACCCGCTTCGTCATTCTCCCGTCGACCCGCGAACGCCCTGCCCCTCACCCCGTTCTCGCGTGCTCATGCTGACACGTCGACCGCGGCTGTAAAGGGGGTGTGGGCCGGGCTGGCCGAGCGGCTCACCGCGCGGCCTCTTCCACGATCCAGTCGAGGACGTGTCCCGGGAGGCCGAGCGCCTCGTGCACGACGCCGAGCACCTTTCGCTCCTCGGGCATCACCTCGCGATCGGCGAGCGCGGCGCGGATGCAGAGACGCAGCAGGCCCTCGCGCGTCACCAGTGGGCCGTCGAGGAAGGGCGCCAGCACCTCTCTGACCGAGACGCCGTGCACCTCGCGGGCGAGGGCGTCGATCACGATGTCGGACAGGACTGGACGGACCGTCTCCATCGTCCGACGGATGAATTCCCGCTCCGGGTCCGCGAGCTCTCCATCCGCCGCGGCGACCTTCGCGAGCACGCGCGCCGTCGCAGTCGCCGTCGCCTCGCTTCGGGTTCGTCCGCCTCGCAGCGCCATGTCCCTGCTCCTCGGCGCACCCATCGATTCCCAACGGACGCGCCACACCCGTCGCCTGAACCGAACATGCGCACGACGGCCCTTCACGGCCCTTCCGCGTGCCGTCCTCGTGGCTAGCTTGGTCCTCGATCGCGAACCGAAGAGGGGGGATCCGATGGACGCCGAACACGACCCGTGTCGGACGACGGGGCCTCGCGTAGTTCTCGCCGCGGCATTGCTCACGGTCACCGGTGGGTGCTACAGCATGCACACCGACAAGGCAGCGGACGCTGGAGAGATGGACGCTCCGATGGTCGCCACGTCGCTGGCGCGCTGCCCGGGAGACGTGCCCCCAGACGGACTGTCGTGTCCCCACGATGGACTCGTGTGCGGCTACGGCAACGACCCGCGCCTTCGTTGTCGGACACGTGCGACCTGCACTCACGGGGGCACCTGGTTCGTGAACGCACCGCACTGTGATCCCGCACCCACTGCGGACTGTCCGAGCGACGTGCCGGTCCCGAGCTCGCTCTGCGACGGCGAGGACGGAAACGGTCTGCACCTTCGGCAGCACGCGTTGCGTCTGCACGGGTTGCTACGCGTCTCCGTGCGCGACGGAGAAACGGTGGACCTGCGAGACCCCGCCCACCGACCCGCGCTGCCCGCGCAGCACACCGAACCTGGGGATCCCCTGCGACCCAGAGGGGCTGTCCTGCGTCTACGGGACGTGCGCCGCGGAGACCGCCGCAGAGCGCGACTGTACCGGCGGCGTGTGGGCGGACACAGCCATCACCTGCCCCGCGCGTTGATTGGGGGGCTGCCCGCGCCGCACACCTTGCCGGTCGACGCGCCGTGTGCACGTCGTTGTCATGTCCGACGATCCCGCGCGGCCATTCCATGGTCACTGCGTGACCTCGGGGGCGGGCACGGTGCGCGAGAGCACGGTGCCTGTGGGCATCGACGCCTGGATGCCCCGCTGGAGCCACCGGCTGAGCACCACGGTGACCATCGCACGGCCGCGGGATGTCGCCTGGGACGCCATGCTCCACGTCACGACGACCGAGCTTCCCTTCGCGCGGGTGCTCGGCGTGCTCGCGAGCCTGGGCCGCGGTGCGCGCGACCGGGCGCGGGTGCGTGAGTCGCCCGTCGCCCGGGCGGTGACCCGCCTCGGGTGGATCATCCTCGAGGAGGTCCCGGAGCGACGGGCGGTGGTGGCCCTGGTCGTGCGGCTCGGGGGGCTCGGCGCGAGCGTGCGGCGGATGCTGCCGCCCGAGCAGTTCGTCGAGTTCGCCGAGCCCGGCTGGGTGAAGATCACCGTGTCGCACGACTTCGCAGAGGTTCTCGAGGGGACTCGCGTCACGGCCGAGTTGCGCGCCCGGGCCAGCGACGCACGCACCGAGCGCAGGCTGCGGTGGGCCTTTCGCACGCTACGCCCTGTCGCCTGCGCACTCTTGCGAAGCGGATTGCGCGCCATGCAGCGGCACGCCGATGCGGCGCCGGTCGACGGACTCTAGCGGGTTAGGGCGCGGGCGAGCGTCACGTCGTCGAGCGGCTCGCTGAAACGCACGGCCATCAGGTACGACCACAGGCCGCTCTCGTCCTGCGCATTGAGCTCCAGGCGCACGATGCGCCCTTCCCGCGCGACGACCTGCACGTCGTCACCGTCGCCAAGGCGCAGCTCCACCTGGGCCCGCTCCCCGATCCGAAAGCGGCTCGGCGTCCCGAGCAGCACGCCGGTCGAGCTGACGTTGCAGGTGACGCCGATGCGTCCCGAGAACGAGGGCGTGTCGATCCTGGTCGGGAGGGATACCGCGTGCCGATCACTGCGCCGACGCTCTGACGACATCTCGGTCATTCTGGTCCTTTCGCCGCAGCCTGCACCGCTCGCATCCGGGGTCAGCTCGGGCCCTGGCCCTGGAGCCGCGCCCGCGCCTGCCGGTCACTCGGGTCGAGAGCCAGGGCGGTCGCGAACGCCTCCTGTGCCTCGGCGGCGCGCCCCACGAGCCAGAGCGCGTCGCCCTCGATCACGAAGTAGCGCGCGCGGTGCCGGCGCAGGTGCACGGCACGCTGGGCCCAGGTCAAGGCGCGCCCCGCGTCGTGCGCGCGCAGCAAGAGGGAGGCGAGGCCGGCGGCGGCGTGCGGGTTCTGGTCGCACACCTTCCACGCCTTGGCATAGGCCGCCTCGGCTGCCGGCACCCTGCCGGCCCGCGCGAGGCCCTCGGCCTGGGCGACGATCGCGTCGGACGCAGCGCGCCGCTCGCGCGGGGTGGCCGCGACGGGCGTGGTGGCACCTGCGAAAGCTCCATGCCGCGATGTCGGCGGGGCGGCAGGATCGGCGGGCGCGACGGGCGGCGGGGCGGCAGGATCGGCGGGGACCCGAGCCGGCGCCGAGTCAGCGGGATGGGCGACGGACGGCACGGGGGCGGCGGGCGTGGGGGCCGGCTGGGCGGCGGCGTGCCTCGCCACGGCGGGCCCGACGGCCGGGAGCGGAGCATGGGACGGGGATCGCGTCCTCACCGGAGCGGGGATCGCGGCAGCGCCGGTCCCGGGAACCGCGGGCGTGGCCGAGCCGCCCACGTGCGTGACCAGGAGGATGGCCAGCCCGACGGCCAGGGCCGGGAGCACCGTCGCCGCGAACCAGAGGGCCGCTGTCTCGACGGGCCGGCGGCGCAGCACAGGCACCCCATCCGGGAGGCTCGGAGCCGCGGCGGGCGGTGAAGGAACGAGGACGTGGGCGAGCGCAGACGAAACGGAAGCGTGCGACCGCGGCGACCTGGGCGTCTGCGCCGGCGAGACCGGAGGCGGCGCAGCCACGGGCGGGTGGGCCGGTGAGGCCTTCCACGTAGGCACCAGCGGCAGGGGTGGCGCCGGCGGCAAGGCATCGAGCAGGCCGGCGGTCCCGGACGGCGGGGGCGGCGGCGGCGGTGAGGCGATGCGACGGGGTGCGACCCGGGGCGCGTTGAGCGAGGGCAGCGGCGAGCCGTTCGGGCGCCCGACACGGGGCGTCGTCGGAACCGGATGCGAGCGTGCAGACGGCGCCGCCGATGCGGGCTTCGGGTCGGTCGTCACGGACGTGGGCGATGCGGGCGGCATGACCTCCGACGCGGACTTCACCGGCGCCATGGCGGGCGGCTCGAGCGATGGCACCTCCGCCGCGGTCGTCGCGGGCGCCGCCGTCGCAGGCGATACCACCTCCGTCGTGGTCGCAGGCGCGGGCGACGCGATCGGTGAAGGCTCGAGCGCGGTGGCGGGGGCCGCCGTCTCGGCCACCAAGGGCCCGAGCATCCCCCGCCTGCGGGGCTGGCCCACGGTCGGGGCCTGTTGCGCGGCGACTGCGGCCACGCGCGCCGTCCGAGGAGGCTCCCCCCCATTCAACGTCTGCGCCTCGTCGCCCCGCTCCGCCCTCGGCGCGGCCGGACCGTCCTCTGCAGGTCCGGAGCCCGCGTCGTCCGACATCGGGATCCCGTCGATTCCGAGCGCTGCCCAGCGCGCCGTGTCCCCGCTCAGGGCTGCCCAGCGCGCCGTGTCATCAGCGACCAACCCGGCCCAGGGCTCTGCGCCCCCCGAGTCGTCGGTCGCCCCGAAGGCAGCCCGCAGGGCTTCCTCGGTCAGGGCCGGCTGGCGGCGCGTGATGATCGGATCGTCCGGCCACCCGAGCGACAGTCCCTGAGAGTCGGCCCCCGGCTCGTTGCGATGCAGCTCCCAATCGACCACAGATGCCTCCGAGCAGGAAAAGCGGGCGCGTAGGGCATACCACCGCCCGGGCTCGGGAACAAGGACGCTCGGGGAGCCGGGCAGGGCGATCGAGTTCTCGATTCCCCGATCATCTCGGAGACCTCCGGCGTGGGGTGGCACGTCTGGGCTGCCCGGAGGGGCCGTGGCGGCAGTCATTATCGAACAAGAAGGGGGTGGGAGGGATTGACAAGGGCGCGGAAATTTGATCGAACCTCGTCACCGGGGCGCGCTGCTCCGGGGAGGCGAGGAGCGAGTGCGATGGCCCGAAAGACGAGAGCCCAGCAAATCGAGCGTGAGAATGAGGCCGCTGCGCTCGGCTATTTTGCCGAGGCGCTGAGGGAGCTTCCTGACCCGCGCCGCCGTCAGGGCGTGCGCTATCCGCTGCAGGCGGTGGTCGTGACCGCGCTGATGGCGATGGTGTGCGGCTGCGACGACGCGGAGGCGATGGAGTTGTGGGGGGAGGCGAACGAGGAGTGGCTGGCCACCTTGGTCGACCTTCCCCACGGAGCCCCGACGCAGGACGTGTTCCTGAGCGTGCTGGGTGCACTCGACCCGGCGGCGTTCCAGAAGGTCTACCAGCGCTGGGCACACCTGGTATCGCTGCGTCTTGATGGGCAGGCCGCAAGACACGTCGCCATCGACGGCAAGACGAGCCGCCGCAGTGGAGACAAGAGCACGGGGAAGAGTCCGATTCACACCGTGAGCGCCTATCTCGCGGGGGCCGGCGTCGTCCTGAGCGCCAGTCAGGTGAGGGACAAGGAGAACGAAATCGTCGCAATTCCCGAGGTGCTCGCGGTGCTCGACCTTCGCGGAGCCATCGTGACGGTCGACGCGATGGGGTGTCAGACGAAGATCGCCGAAGCGATCGTTGAAGGCGGTGGCGACTATTTGCTCGCGGTCAAAGACAACCAGCCTTCGCTCCATCGTGAGGTCGTGGAGACCTTCGCCGAAGCGGACGACCCACGCCCCCGTAGCGTCGACGAAGCGCCCCGCCCCGGGATGCTCGAGCACGAGGAGACGAGCAAAGATCACGGCCGTCTCGAGACGCGCCGCGTCCGTGTGACCTCCGACCTCGATTGGGTGCTCTCGAAGGACCGCTGGCGAGGGCTCGGCTTCGTCGTTCAGGTTCAACGCGAGCGCACGGTCCTCGCTACCGCCAGGACCTCCACCGAGACGGCCTACTACATCGGCAGCGGCTCAGCCGCTTCGGTCACCGAAATCGCTCGCAAGATCCGGGACCACTGGCGCATCGAGAACGAGCTCCACTGGGTTCTCGACCTGGCCTTCCGCGAAGATGAGGCGCGACACCGCGCCAACAACGCGGCCGCCAACATGGCCACCCTCCGCCACTTCGCCCTCGGGATCGTCAAGCAGGACGCCACGCGCAAGGTCGGCGTGGCCAACGCCCGCAAGAGGGCCGGCTTCGACCGTGACTACCTCCTCCACCTCATGCGCGGCGCCAGCTCCCAGCCTGGCTAGAACTCGATTGCCCTGGGGAGCCGGGGACGGACGCACGGCTCAGCGGCGAATCGGCTGCTCGCCGACGTCGGCCCGGGCCCACGTGGGCACTGGCGACAGGGGCACGTTCGGCTGGAAGTGGGCGTAGGGGTAGAAGCCCCAGAAGGGGGCGACGTCGACGCACTCGGGACGGTCCGACGGATCGCAGTAGATTCGCATGTGGAAATGCGTGCGGTGCGCACCGCCACGATGGGGTTGGTAGAGCACGGTCGCGGCCCGCTCGAGCATCGCGCGTGACGCGTGACGCTGCTCGCCCGCCTCGAGGATCCACTGGCGGACGCGGTGCGACACGAAGATGTACTGCACGGGGGCTACCGGATCGTCGAGCAGGCTGGCGATCAGCTCCCAGTTGCGCGCCGCGTCGAAGCGGTAGTGGTCGCCGCCGAACGAGACACCGTGGGCGTCGTAGCGGACGAAGTGATCGAGCATCACCGAGTGCCCGTGCGCGTCGAGGGCGTAGAAGCCGATGTCGACGTCGCGACCGGTGCGATGGGAAAGGTGAGGACGGAACCAACCGCCACGCCGTCGCGAGAGATCTCCGACCGTCAACGACGCGCCGGGAAGCACCGTCGCCACATGGCGCGCCGCATCCCGTAGCATCGTGCACAGCTCGTCGGTGCCCCAGCGCTGATCGGGGCTCGAGCCCCCTTTGAAGTGCAGCACACTCGACTCGGCGAGCTGCCGACCGTCGCGGAGGTGGCCGCGGCTCGCTCGGCCGATCGAGCACGACGGGGACGTGGCTTCGACGCGACGGGGGCGGCTCGGAACATGACCGTGTCTCGCGGATGGACCGGGGCGGGCGAAGGCCACACCGGCGAGAGCGAGGACGGCGAGGAGGACGAACGGGGGAGTCGACCAGCGCACGGCGCGCAGCATGGCCGGGGCACGGAGTGCGCGCAAACGAGAACCGTTTCGACGCGATCCGCACCACGCCGAACGCGCGCCCATCACGCGTTCCGGTCGGCTCATCGCCGCGGCTCCGAGCGGGTCACGTCGCGCCGCGACACGTTGCGGTGGTTCTCTCCGCCCGCTGCGCTACGTTTCGCGCGTCATGCCTTCGCCCCTCCCAACCGACGTGCTGGAGACCTTGCGGCGCGATTTTCCGGACGACTTCGCCAGCGACGACCCGGACGACCTCGCGACCTACGGGCGCGACTGGACGCGGGTCCATGAGCCGGCGCCTGCGCTGTTGGTGCGGCCGCGCACCACGGACGAGGTCTCGCGGCTGCTCGCCCTGTGCGATCGAGAGAAGATTCCGGTCGTGCCGTCCGGCGGTCGCACGGGGCTCGCGGGCGGCGCCGTCGCCAAGGACGGCGAGGTCGTCCTGTCGCTCGAGCGCATGCGCCGGATGCATCCGGTCGACACGGTCGGCGCCACTGTCCGCGTCCAGGCCGGCGCCGTCACCGAGGCCGTGCACGAGCACGCGGCCCGGTGCGGTCTCACCTGGCCTGTGGACTTCGCCTCCAAGGGCTCGAGTCAGGTAGGCGGCAACATCTCGACCAACGCAGGCGGCGTGCGCGTCATCCGCTACGGGAGCACGCGCAAGTGGGTGCTGGGCCTCGAAGTGGTCCTGGCGGACGGACGCGTGCTCGAGCTCGACGGCGCGCTGGAAAAGAACAACACGGGCATCGACCTCCGGCAGCTCTTCATCGGCAGCGAAGGCATCCTGGGCGTGATCACCGAGGCGACGCTCAAGCTCACGCGGCCGCCCGAGGCGCCCGAGGTGATGCTCTTCGCGCTCGCGAACCTGCCCGCGGTGCTCGGGCTCTTCGAGGCCGCGCGTGGCGCACCCTTCGTGCTCGACGCCTTCGAGGTTTTCACCGATCGGTGCCTCGCGCGCGTCCGCCGCCATCGACGCGTGGACGAGCCCTTCGATGCACCGGCACCGTTCTACGTGCTGGTCGAGGCGGAGGCCCACGACGCCGAAGCACTCGAGCGATGGCTCTTCGATCTGCTCGAGGGCGAGCGCGTGCTCGACGGGACCCTCGCTCGCTCCAAGGCCCAGGCGGCCGCCCTGTGGACGTTGCGCGAGGGCATCAGCGAGAGCCTGTCGGCGACGGGTCTACCGCACAAGAACGACGTGGCCCTTCCCATCGCCGAGCTCGCCTCGTTCTGCGCAGAGCTCGAAGACGTGTTCCGAAGCCGCTATCCCGGCTTCGAGATATGCCTCTTCGGTCACATCGGCGACGGAAACCTCCACGTCAACGTCATGAAGCCCGACGACATGACGAAGGAGGTCTTCTTCAGCCACACACACGACGCCGACGCGGTGCTCTTCGATCTGGTGCGCGCCCATCACGGCAGCATCAGCGCCGAGCACGGCATCGGCCTCTTGAAGAAGCCGTGGCTCGGCCACACGCGGAGCGCAGCGGAGATCGCCCTGATGCGCGACCTCAAGCGCCTCTTCGACCCGCGCGGGATCCTCAATCCAGGAAAGGTGATATAGGATACGCTCAGTCGAGCGCGCGCGCGGACAGCACAGTGTCGAGCTGGCTCATCGCCTCGACGACGGACCCCGCGACCGGCTTGTCGAGGTCCATGATCAGGTAGCCGATGTGGGCGTTGGTGCCGAGCACCTGGGCCTGCACGTTGGTGTCGTGGTCGGAGACGATGCGGTTGAGGTCGCGCAGCACGCCGGGGACGTTCTTGTGCACGTTGGCCAGACGGTGGGTGCCCGGGAGCCTCGGCAGCTCCACCTGGGGGAAGTTCACCGCCCCGGTCGTGCCGCCCGCGTGGAGGTAGGTCGATAGGCTCGTCGCCACCTCACGCCCGATGGATTCCTGCGCCTCGATGGTCGAGCCCCCGATGTGCGGCGTGAGGATCACGTTCTCGATGTCCATCAGCTCGCTCTCGAACTCGTCCGAGATGTTGGACTTCGGCTCCTTGGGGAAGACGTCCACGGAGGCACCGCCCAGGTGTCCCGAACGCAGCGCCTCGGCGAGCGCCGGGATGTCGACGACCGTTCCGCGGCTCAGGTTGAGCAGGCAGGCCCCCTTCTTCATCATCCGGAGCTGCTCGGCGCGGATCATCATGTGCGTCTGGGGCGTCGCCGGCACGTGCAGGGTCACGAAGTCCGACTGCTCGAGCAGCGACTCGAGCGACGGCGACGGCTGGTTGTTGCCCATCGCGAGCTTGGTGACGATGTCGTAGAAGACGACGCGCATGCCAAACGCCTCGGCCAATACGCCCACCTGACTGCCGATGTGACCGTAGCCCACGACGCCGAGCGTCTTGCCACGCACCTCGTGGGAGCCCGCCGCGCTCTTGCGCCAGCGGCCCTCGTGCATCCCGCGCACGCGGTCGCCGATGCGCCGCGCCAGCATCACCACCTCGGCGAGGACGAGCTCGGCCACGCTGCGCGTGTTGCTGAACGGCGCGTTGAAGACCGCGATGCCCTGCTCCATCGCCGCATCGAGCGCGATCTGGTTGGTGCCGATGCAGAAGGCGCCGATGACGGTCAGGTCCCGTGCCGCTTCGAGCACGCGCGGGGTGATGTGCGTCTTCGAGCGGATGCCGAGCGCGTGGAGCCCCGGGAGCCGCTCGAGCAGCTCGTCCTCGCTCAGGGCGCGATCGAGCAGCTCCACCGAGAAGCCCTCCTTCTCGAGCGCCGCTTTCGCGACGGTGTGGATCGATTCGAGCAGCAGGATGCGGGGAGGTTCGTTGCCCATGGCCCCGGGGGTACCCGCTCGGGACCCGCGATTCAAGGCGGAGCATCCACGCCGGAGGCCTCGGGCTTGGCACGTCGGAAGACGAAGCCGCGCAGGAGGAGGAAGGTGAAGCCCACGAAGACGGCCGCACGAACCACGATCCAGGCGGGGCGGTAGGGGACCTGCGCGGTCACCAGCAAGGAGACGAGGCCGGCGTTCAAGACGGCCGCCCCGGCGCTCACGAGGGCGTACCGGACGATTTCGGAGCCGGGGTGCGCGCGGCTACGAAAGGCCCAGAGGCGGTTCATCATGTAGTTGACGACCGCGCCGACCGCGGCGCCGAAGAGCGTTGCGAGGCCGGGGAACATGGCCGCGCCCCGGACCAGGCCGTCGACGATCGCAAAATCGATCCCCGTGGCCACGGCGCCGGTGAGGGCACTGCGCAAGAGCTGGCCGGTGCTCTCGCCGGGGAACAATGCCCCGCTCCCTACAGAGGTGCCACGCTTGGCGTCCATCGACGTCCTTCCTGTGCGCACTATTCGGGCGGTCGGTCGCGCAAGCGCTGCGTCTTCGATGCCCCCTTTGTCCATGGAGCGCGCGCCATGTTCGTGCCAGAAGGTCCGCGACCTCGGACCCTGTGGGTTGTCGCGCACCTGAAGGTCCACGCGAAGGGCGTGCCAGACCGAGCGGCCGGGTGGCACGCGATGTGAAGCTCCGATTCTCGTGACCGCCCGCCTGCACCGGCTCGAGACCACGACGCTCGCCCTGGTACCCCCCGCGCTCGCGGCCATGGGGGCCGTCCACGGCTTCCGCACCGAATACCTGATGGTCGCGGTTCTGTACGCGGTGCTCCTGCCCCTCGGGGCGGGTCCCCGTCGCTTCGCAATCGCGATCCTGCCCCTCGTCGCCGCGGGCGTCCTCTACGACAACTTCGCCCTCCTCAGCTACCTCCGGGGCCACATCCACGTCGCCGCGCTCCACAACGCGGACCTCATCGTCTTCGGCATCCCGGCCGGCGCGGGTGGCGCGCGTGTCACGCCGGGCGATTGGCTCGCCGCCCACACCGACCCCGTCCTCGACCTGCTCTGCGGCCTCGCCGACCTGACATACATGCTCGAAGTCTTCGCGGCGGCGGGCTACTGGTTCTTCCGCGACCTGTCGCGGATGCAACGACTCGCGTGGGGGTTCTTCTTCGTCAATCTCCTCGGCATCGTGATTCGGATTGTCTTTCCCGCGGCGCCGCCCTGGTACGTGGCCCGCTTCGGCTTCGGCCCGATCCATCCCGGCGTGCAGGCGAGCGCCGCCGGTGCCGCACGCTTCGACATGCTCCTCGGCGTCGACTGGTTCCAGACCTTCTACGCCCACAGCACGAACATCTTCGGTGCCATGCCCTCGCTGCACGTCGCCTACCCGACCCTCGTCGCCCTGCTCGCCCGCGGCCGCGCCAAGGGGCTCGCCTGGGCCTTCGTCACCCTGGTCGCCTTCTCGGCGGTCTACCTCCACCACCACTATTTGCTCGACGTGTTCGCGGGCGTCGGTTGCGCGCTCCTGGTCCATCTCGTGCTCAGCGCGGCGTGGCGATGGCGAGAGAGGCGGCGTGGAGTCGGGTTGGAGACGATGCCCGCGGCGGAGGGCGCACGATGAACGCGCTCGGCGCTTGGCTCGGAAGCGACCCTGGGACCCTCCGGATCTGGCTCGCCCTCGCGCCGGCCGTGGCGCTGCTCGTGCTGCTCACCCCGGCGTTCGTCGCCTACGTGGCACGCCGCCACCACCAGGGCCCCTTCCGCGATTCGGCCACCGAGTCGCGCGGCAGCACGGCCGTCCTCGGCATGCCCCTGCGCCTGTTCTTCACGTGGCTGGTCGGCCCCCTGGTCCGGCTCCTGGTGCGGGCGCGCGTGAGCGCCGACACGGTGACGCTCGCCTCTGTCGTACTGGCGGCCGGAGCGGCCCTCGGCGTCGCGACCGGCCACTTCGCGCTCGGTGGTTGGATCTACCTGGCCACCGGTCTGTGCGACTTCCTCGACGGCCGTGTGGCGCGCGCCACCGATACGGCAGGCCTCCGGGGCGGCGTGCTCGACTCCGTCGTCGATCGGTACACTGAGGGTCTGTTGCTCGTGGGGCTCGCCTGGTTCTACCGCGACAACTGGGTCCTGATCCCGGTCCTGCTCGCCCTCACCGGCTCGTTCCTCGTGCCGTACGTCCGGGCGCGCGGCGAAGCGGCGGGCGTGGCCTTCCGCAACGTCGGGCTCATGCAGCGCCCCGAGCGCATCGTGCTCCTGGGCACGACGATCGCCTTGAGCTCGGTGAGCGAGGTCCTCCTCGAGGGCGGCCCGAGCCCGCATCACTGGCTCGCCATCGCGGGCATCACGGTCCTGGCGGCCTCGTCCCACATCACCGCCGTACAGCGCCTGCGCTTCCTGCTGCGCTCGCTGCCCTCGCCGCGCCGCGCAGCACACCGGCACGGCGCGACCCACCCCTCACCCCGCGCCCCTTCCCACACCTCCGTCGATCGTGTTGGGCCGGCACCACGCGCGACCCACGACGACGGGATTGGCGTTCTCCACGCCCGCCCGCGCGGGCCGAGCCGAACGACCTGAGGGAGCGCCTCCATGGAGGGACGCGACGAGCCTGCGAGCCCCGATGCCCCTCGCGGCAGCAGGGCTCGGGTGCTTCGCGCGCTCGGCAGCCTCGCGGTCACGTGCCACCGCCATCCCCTCGTGACGCTCGCGATCGTCGCCGCCGTCTCGACCGTCGCCGTCTTCGGCGCGAGCCGCCTCTCGCTCGAGACCGACATCACCGAGCTGTTGCCCGAGAGCTTCCCGAGCGTGCGGGCCCTCGAGGGGCTGCGGACGCGCTACGGCGGGGTGGGCTACGTCACGGTCGTGGCGAGCGGCGCACCGCCCGCAGCCTTGCGGCGCTTCGCCCACGACATCGCGCCACACCTCGAAGCTCTGCGAAGGGTCCGCTCGGTCGAGGCGAAGAAGCCCATCGAGTTCTTCCGCGACCACGCCCTCTACTTCCTCGACCAGAAGGACCTCGACACCATCGATCAGCGTCTCGTGCGCCGCTGGACCTGGGAGGTGTCGCGCGCCAACCCGTTCTACGTCGAGCTCGACGAGACGCCTCCGTCGGTCGACTTCTCGGACATCGAGTCGCGCTACGCCAAGCGCCTCGGGGTGGAGCAGCTCGACGTCGAGCCCGAGGAGTACTACCTCAGCACGAAGCGTGACCTGATCGCCGTGCTCGTGCGCCCCGTGCGCCTCGCATCGGACCTCACCTTCGCACGCCACGTCGTGGACGACGTGCAGCACGTGGTCGACTCCATGAACCTCCGGGCCTACGGCCCGCACATGCACGTCGCCCTGAGCGGCCGCTACAAGAAGAGGGTCGACCTGCAAGCGGTGCTGCAGCGTGATCTGGCGGTCAGCGGGACGCTCGCGATGCTGCTGATCCTGGCGTACCTCATGTTTCACTTCCGGCGGCCGGGCGCCGTGATCCGGGTGATCGTCCCGCTCCTCGTGGCGCTCCTGTGGACCTACGGCTTCGCGGGCTTCGTGCTCGGCACGCTCAACATCCTGACGGCCTTCATCGGCGCGATCCTGCTCGGCCTCGGCGTCGACATCGGGATCCATCTGCTAGGCGCGTGGGACGACGGGCAGCGCGAGGGGTACGACTCGGAGACGGCCGTGCTCCTCGCCTTCGAGCGGATGGGTCGCGGGACCATCGCCGCGACCGCGACCACCGTGGCGGCCTTCGGGGCGGTGGCGACCGCGGAGCTGCGCGCCTTCCACGAGTTCGGCCTCATCGCCGCTTTCGGCATGGTGTTCGCCGTCATCGCCTACGTCGTCACGCTCCCGGCGCTCCTCGGCCTGCGCGCCCGGATGCCGCACCTCCGCCCGCTCCGCAGGCCGCCGCCCGCCGTCGTGCCCAAGGGCCTCAGACGCTGGACGCCGGCCATCTTCTGGGTGCTCTTGCTCGGCGTGATCTGGTGCGCGGTTCGTGTGCCCCACACGCCCTTCGACCTCGACTTCGCGAGCCTCGACGGTGCGCGCATCCCCTCCTACCGGCTCGACCATGAGGTGGACCACGTCCTCGGCCGCTCCCAGTCTCCCCTCGTCGTGCTGCTCGACGACCCGGCCGATGCCCGCGCGGCAGCCCACGCCATCCGCGAAAGGCACCGGCAGCTCGGCGCGCGCTCCACCGTCGACCGCGTGCTGACCCTGAACGACGTGGTGCCCGAGCATCAGCAACAGAAGCAGCAGCTCATCGAGCGCATCGCCTCCCGGGTCCATCGGCTCGAGCGCGCCGGCGTACCCGAGGCGACCGAGCGGCGCCTCCATGCGCTGGCGCCGCTGCTCGACGCCAAGCCCTTCGGCCCCCTCGACCTGCCCCGCGTGGTACGCGAGAACCTGCGCGTCGGTCCCGACGGACGGAGCGACATGGTGCTCGTCTTCCCGTCGGTGAGCCAGTCCGACGGGCGCGCCGCCCTCCGGGTTCGCCGTGAGATGTCCAACATTCCCATCGGCCACGGCCGCGTCGTCGACGCAGCAGGCGAAGCGATGGTGCTGGCCGACGTGATCAAGAGCGTGGCCGACGAGGGCCCGCGCATCCTCGCCGAGACGGCCGTGGCGGCGTTCCTCGTGCTCTGGCTCACCCTCGGCAGCTCCCTCAGGGCGCTGTTGGCCCTGGTGCCCGCCGCCGCGACACTCGTCGTCTCCCTCGGCCTGCTCTCGCCCTTCCACATGGCCCTCAACTACCTCAACATCCTCGTGCTACCGGTGCTCGTCGGCGTGGGCTTGGACGGCGGTGCCCATTTGGTGTCGCGCTGGGGGGACGGCGAGCGCTTCGAGACCATGCTGGCGGGCACGGGGCGCGGGGTCTTCGGCGCCATCGTCACGACCATGCTGGGCTTCGGCGCGCTCCTGGTCGCACACCACCCCGGCCTGGCTTCGGTCGGCACGCTGGGCGTCCTCGGGTTTGCCGTGAACCTGATCGCCTGCCTCGTACTCCTGCCCTCGCTGCTCGCCATGCTGCCGACGCCGAACGGCGGTGTGACCGAGCCCCCGGCCGAGCGCGGGCGGAGCCTGGTCGGCTGGATCGCCACCGTCGGCGGCGCCGGCCTGTCACCCCGCGCGCCCGGCAGCCTCGGTGCGCTCATCGCGATCGCCCTCGCCGCCGCCCTGACGCTGCTCGCGCCGCCACTGCGGCTCGGAGCCCTCCTCGGGCTGATCGCCCTGGCCGTCTTCGTGGCCGGCCGCTACGCGACGCGCCTGCGCGGAGCGGACCCCCAGGAGATCGTCATCGACGAGCTGGTGGGCTGCCTCCTGCCCCTGTCGGTGGTGCCCTTCGAGCTGCCGTGGATCGTGGGCGCCTACGCCCTGTTCCGCCTCTTCGACATCGAAAAGCCCTGGCCGATCTTCGTGGTGCAGGAGCGTGGCCACGGCGGCGCGGCCATCGTGGGGGACGACCTTCTCGCCGGCCTCTTCGCCGCCATCCTGCTGCTCGCCGCCCGCATCGCGCTGCACGTGTGAGCGGACCGAGCGACGGCGGGGACGGCCCGACGCCGGAACACCTCGCGGGTAGGCGCCGCCGCCGAGGCTGCTACGCTCCTTCGCGTGAGCCGCATCGCCCCGCTCTTCCCGGCGGACGTCCTGTGCGAGGACGCCACGCCGGACCATGCCTCGGTCGACGATCTCTTCCCGGCCGAGCGGGCACTCGTCGCCCGCGCCGTCGACCGGCGCAAGCGCGAGTTCGCCGCGGCCCGCGCCTGTGCCCGGCGCGCCCTCGGCCGCTTCGGTTTCGCGCCCGCCCCCCTGCTCAACGCCGAGGACCGGGCACCGATCTGGCCCGAGGGAATCGTGGGCAGCATCACTCATACGCACGGCTACTGCGCCGTGGCCGTGGCGCGGTGGGAGAGGGTCGCCAGTGTCGGTGTCGACGTGGAGACCGCCGCGCCGATGGACGAGCCCATCTGGCGCCGCGTCCTCACCGATCGCGAGATCACACGCATCACCGCCTCGGGTCGAACCCCCGCCGAGATGGGGCGCCTGTACTTCAGCGCCAAGGAGGCCTTCTACAAGTGCCAGTACCCCCTGACCCGCACCTTTCTGGGCTTCCACGACGCCGAGATCGAGATCCCGATGGACGGCCCGGCGGGGCGCTTCACCGCCGTCTTCCTGCGCGGCGCGGGCGAGCGCTTCGCCGAGGGCGACGTGCTCGAGGGACGCTTCCGCGCCGAGGACGACTATGTGATGACCGGCGTCACGTTGCGCCGCTGAGCCCGAGCCGCCATAGGGTGCGGCCATGAGAGTCGCCGTCGCGCTCGGAGGCACGGACCGGGGCCGGTCGGGCATCGGCACCTATGCGCGCGCCATTCTGCCGCGCCTCGCCCGCCGCCTCACGGAGGCACGGGGGTCGCTCGTCGCGATGGGCACGGCCGCGGACCTGGACGCCTACGCGGACGTGCTCGACGGCGCCGACCGGTACACCGTGGCCGACCTCTTCGCCGCCCCCGGACCGAACGCCCTGTGGCATCTCTACCGATCGGGCGCGGCGGCCGCGCGCACGGGTGCCGACGTCCTACTCCTGCCAGCCGCCAACCGCCGCACGACCGCCCGCGCACCCCTGCCGACCGTGGCCGTCGTCCACGACCTCGCCCAGCTCCACGTCGCGCGCAAGTACGACCCGCTGCGCATGGCCTATCTGCGCTACGCGGTGGTGGGAGCGCTGCGCACGGCCGACCGCCTGGTGGCCGTCAGCTCTGCCACCCGCGACGATCTCGTGCAGGCCCTCGGTCGCCACGCGCCGCCAGTGGACGTCGTCGAGAACGGCGTCGAGCACGAGCGCTTCACCCCTCCCGGCGACGAGCCCGATCCGCGCGTCGCCGCTGCCCGCGCCGAGGTGCGGCTCGAGGGGCCCTACGTCTTGTACACCTCGCGTCTCGAGCACCCTGGCAAGAACCACGTGCGCCTGGTGACCGCCTTCGCCCGGAGCACCCTTCGACACAGCCACGTCCTGGCCCTCGCCGGCGGCAACTGGGGCGGACGCGAGGCGATTGAGGCGGAGATCGCGCGCCACGGGCTCGGCGATTGGGTGCGGCTCCTCGGCTACGTATCGGACGCCATCCTGCCCGGCCTGGTCGCCGGCGCCGACCTGGTGCTGATGGTCGGCCTGCGCGAGGGCTTCGGCCTGCCGGCTCTCGAAGCGCTCTCCGCCGGCCGCCCCGTCTGCGTCTCGCGTACGGGCGCCTTGCCCGAGGTGGTGGGGCCCCTCGGCATCCTGTGCGACCCCTTCGACGAGGCGTCCATCGCCGCCGGCCTCGAGCAGGGCATCGGCGATACGGCCCATAGGGCGCGCTGCGCCGACGAGGGTCCCGGTTGGGCGGCGGCCCGCAGCTGGGACCGCACGGCCGAAGGCCTCCTCACCGCGTGCGAGCAGGTCCTTCGGGCGACGTGACGAGCGGCGCGGTGCTCAGTGCGCGTTCCGGCGCACGGCCGAGCCGAACATCGTCAGGAAGATGATTCTTGAAGTCGAGCAGGACGCCCCAGTTCTCGATGTACGCGAGGTCATGGGCGACCCGCTTCTCCATCTTCTCGAGGGTGTCCGTCTCGCCGCGCCAGCCGTGCACCTGGGCCCAGCCGGTGATGCCGGGCTTGACCTTGTGGCGCAGCATGTAGCCCTGGATCTCGCCGCGGTAGAGCTCGTTGTGGGCCACGGCGTGGGGACGCGGGCCGACGATGGACATGTGGCCCGTCAAGACCTGCAGGAACTGGGGCAGCTCGTCGAGGGAGGTGCGCCGGATGAACGCGCCGAAGGGCGTGACGCGCACGTCGTTCTTCTTGGCCTGGGTCACGACGGGGCCGTCCTCGCAGACCGTCATGGAGCGGAACTTGAGGACCGTGAACTCCTCACCATTGAGCCCGTAGCGCTTCTGCTTGAAGAATACCGGGCCCTTCGAGGTCAGCTTGATACCGAGTGCGACGAGCGCCATGGGCAGCGCGATGATCGACAGGATCGCGCTGCCGAGGACCAGGTCCTCGATGCGCTTGGTCCAGCCGTCGATGCCGTGGAACGGCGAGTCGAAGACGCTCAGCACGGGGAGCTGACCGAGGTTCGAGAAGCGCGACTGCATCAGGTCGCTCAGGAAGAGGTCGGGCACCACGTGCACCGAGGCGGTGGTGTCGGCGAGCCGCTGGATGAGGCCGCGGATGCGCGTCTCGGCACGCAGGGGGAGGGCAATGTAGACGATGTCGATCTGCCCGGATCGCGCTTCCTGGACGAGCTGCGAGAGGTCGCCGCGCAAGCCGCCCAGCTCTTCGGGAATGTCACGCACCCGGCCGCTCACCGGCGTCGTGTCGTGCCAGCCGAAGACCTGCGTCTCGCGGAGCGGCTCCGGGTCCCGGTCGTCGTAGAAGCCGAGGATCTCGAGACCCATCCACGGGTTCTTGATGACCTCGCGGGCGACGCGCTCGCCCACCTCGCAGGCCCCCACGATCGCGACGGTGCGGCTGTTGCCGCCACGCCGGCGGACCTCCTGCAGCCCGAGGCGGCCGGCGACGTGGAACAGGGAAAGCGCCACGGGGGCGAGCACGAAGAACAGGAGGACGGTCATGCGTGAGTAGTCGGCGACCGTCTCGGAGAGGAACCCGGCAAAGAGGAGGCCCGGCACGACGACGCCCCAGCTCATCCAGACACGCCCGAGCTCGAGCTTCATGGGCGCCACGCGCCAGGTGCCATACAGCCCTGAGGCCTCACCCGCGATGTAGAAGAGCGCCACGGCCAGGGCCGCGGCCAGCCCGTGACGAATCATCCATGGGTGGCCCCGGAGGAGGCACGCGGCGAGCAACGACAGGGCGATGATAGCCGCGTCCGCAAGCCTCACCAGCAACGACAGGTGGGGTGCGTAGGGGCGGATAAATCCTCCTCGATTGGGCATGGGCCGCCGACAATGCACGACACGTGCCGCCGGATGCCCACGCCTGTCACGACAAAAATACAAAGGGATCACAACCGTCACAGGCGGCGAAAAGAGCCAGATCCGGGGACAGCTGGCACCCCGATCGGCCGCCCCTGGGGACAGCCGTTCCTGCGGGACTTTTCAGCTCTCGCGCGAGGTCTTCCAGAACGCGTCGACCGGCCCGGCGCGGTCCGGGAGGGTGGCGAGATAAGGCGGGAGGCCGACCAGGAGGTAGCCGAGACCCCCGTCCTGCCGGCCTACGAGCGCAGGGATCTGGCCCACGCGGCTGATCGAGAGCTTGCCCGAGGGGACGACCACCAGGACCCGGTCGGCCATGCGGGCCGCCCGACGCAGGGCCGGTCCCTTGTCCTCACCTCGCCAGGCCTCGATGACGGCGGGGCGGCGCATTTCCTCGTCCTCCCCGTCCATCACGACCTCCGAGCGCTCCACGGTGACCCGTTGCACATGCCCTGCCCGCGTCCGGGCCAGACGCTCGTCCACGCGGCGGGTCACGATGGCGGCGCCCTTCTCCATCTGCCGCGGCTCCCGGCCCGCAGGCGCCGGCACGATCACCGACGAGCCGGTCTCCGGGTCGTAGTACGCGGCATCCACCGCCTCCTGCCCCCCGCGCACCGCGACATGGACCTGCAGCCGGTTGGCCACCTCGCGGGCCACCTCCTCCTGCGCCTCGGTCGCCGCCACCACCAGCGTGGTGCCGTGGGCCTCGGGGGCCAGGTCCCCGAGCTCGTCGATGAGGGCGTTGAGGCTGCGCGTGTCCTGGGGCCAGGTCGAGGTGCCGACCACGGCCCCCTGGCCCCAGAACGACAGCTCGTTCGCGCTGAAAACCCGCAGCCCCCACAGCTCGGTGGCGAGGAGGATTGCGATGGTCAAGAGCAGGACGGCCATCGGGATCACCACTGCGGCGGGCCGCCGGTAGGAGCGCTCGGGCTCCTCGGGCTTGAGGGCGGGGGCGACGACGCGGAAGCCGTTGCTTCCGGTGCGCGCCTCGTCGCGGGCCTTCGCCAGGGCGCCCGAGAGGTCCGCCACGTGACCCTCCTCGACGTGGACCGAGGCGAGCAGGGCGCTGGCCTGGCCTTCTACCGACGAGAGATTGGACAGGCGCTGCTGGGCCTGGTGCGCCAGGTCCTCGTAGGTCCGCTCCCTCTGCCTTGCCGCCTCCCCCGCCGCCTCTGCGTGGCCCGCGGGAGTCGCACCACCGCCGCGGTCGCCTTCGCCCTCGGGGGATGCGGCCTGGAGGGCGCGCACCTCCGCTTCGAGCGACTGGACCCGCGGGTGCTCCTCGGAAAGGCGGGCCCGCGCCGCGGCGAGCTGGGCCTTGGCTTGGCGGAGCGCGTCCGACTCGGCCGGAGTGCGGGTGCCGCTGGTGCTCGAGGCGAGGACATGGGCGCGGGCTCCGGCCGCCTGGGCGTCCGCCCGGGCCAGGTCGGCCTGGGCCCGAAGGCTCGCGGCCAGCTCGATCGCGTGCTGCCGCTCGAGCGACAGGTCGCTCACGCCGTGGGCCTTGCGGAACGCATCGTAGGAGGCCCGGACGGTGCCGAGCTTGGCCCGGGCGCGCTGGGCGTCCTGCTCGAGGCTCTGGACGCGCTCGTCACGCCGCGAGTCGGCGAGCTTGGTCTGGTGGTCGAGGAATACCTGCACGGACGTATCGGCGAGCGCTTTTGCGCCGGCCCCGGTCGGGCCATCCGCCGTGATCGTGACGATGTTGCTCTCCGGCGTGTAGGCCACGCGCAGGCGCTGGCCCACCTGCTCGAGCGTCTGGGCGATCTTCAGACGCTTGCGTATCTCGGCGAGGTTCGTGGGGAGCTTCACCGAGTCGACGAGCGTGCGCAGCTCGCGCACGTCGGGCTCGGAGGGCGCACCCTCCCCCTGGTCCGGCTCCCACTGGATGACGGCCTTCGACTCGTAGACCCGAGGGACCAGGGTCTTGGCGATGATCACCCCGGCGATGATGCCGACGAGCAGCGCGGCGATGAGCCACACCCGCCCCCGGTAGAGGCCGATCAGGAGCCGACGGACCTCCACCGGCTTGCCCGACCGCGGCGCCTTCGGGCGCTCCGGCGCCGTCGTGCTCGCAGCCTTCGAGTCCTCACCCACGTCGAACAAGCTCGCCTCCCTGCAGCGCCCCTCGGCCGTGTGAGACCCTTCTAGCCCGATTGGAGCGCACGTTTAAGCACGACCTGCGGTCGGAGCATCCAAAAACCGGTGGCACGGCCCGGAGGGCGTGCCCATGGTTGCACGGATTTCGTTCAGGTCCTCGGGGAATGTGGTAGCCAGGGGGGGTCGAAGGGAAGCGAATGGGACACTGGGCCGCGCCGACCGCCATGGCTTACGGAATCGCCCTCATGGGCTGTGGGGGGGCCCTGCCCGCGGCCCCGGCCCATCCCTGGGACGATCCGCACTTCGCGCAGGAGCGGCCCGCGGCCCCTCCCGGCCTCGCGCACGATCCGCCTCTCCCCCAGATGCTCTACCCGGGCGACGTGATCACCATCACGAGCGTCTCGTCCGAGACCCACGAGATCCCCAACGTGGTCGTCGACGACCAGGGCAACGCGCACGTCCCCCTCGCGGGCGATGTGCACGTCGCGGGAATCCCCATCTCGGAAGCGGAGACGCGCCTCGAGCACGCCGTCCAGCAGTACGATCGCTTCGCCCGCGTGTCGCTGACGATCACCAAGCCGGAGGGCCACCGCGCCACCGTCCTCGGGGCGATCGCGACTCCGGGACAGGTGCCGGTCACGCCGGGCATGCGTATCTCCGATGCGGTGGCCGCTGCAGGCGGGCCGCTGGTGCATATCAGCCAGGACGGCGAGTACCTGCCGCTCGCCGACCTCGCCAGCGCCCGCGTCTACCGCGACGGCCACGTGCTGCCGATCAGCATGGTGCTCGCCCTACGCGGCGACCCGAAGCACAACGTGCGGCTCCATCCAGGCGACCACATCAGCATCCCGCCGCGGCTCCTCGACCGTGTGGCAGTGCTGGGCGACGTGAACACCGCCGCGATGTTTCCCTACCGCGACGGGCTCCGGCTCACCGAGGCCCTCGCGCGCGCAGGCGGGCTGAACCTGAACGGCAACCTCGGGGATGTGCGCGTCGTGCGCGGAAGTCTCGCCCATCCACTCATCTACACGGCCAACGTCGAGGACATCGTGAGCGGTAGCGCCCACGACGTGCTCCTGCAGGCCGGCGACATCGTCTACGTGACCCGCGAGGCCATGGGCGATGTGGGCGTGTTCCTCGCGCGCCTGTCACCGATCCTGTCGGCCATCGTCACCGTCGGCGTCACGGCCGCCGTCCTCTGGATTCCAGCTCGGACAACCGGGCCGTGACCACGGGTTGCGCCTCGAAGGCGGCTTTCCGGCCTCCCTGCGCGCGCGCCTCTCGCCGATGCTCTTGGCGAGCGTCACCGTCGCGCTCCTCGTGACGCAGCGCACCCCCTGGCGCGGCTCTCGGAGCGCGCGGGCTCAGACGCGTAGGCCGCGGTTCTCGCGGATCTGGCGGTAGAGCGTGGCGATGAGGCCCGCCGCCATGAAGAACAGGTACTGCATCTGGATCTGACGCGCGATCCACTCGAGCATTCCCTGCAGGTACATGGCGCTCAAACCGGCGAAGCACCCGAGCAGGACGTCGCCGCGGATGTCGCCCTTGCCGAGCATCGCCCCGCGTAAGGCCCAGAACCACGGCACGGCGATGAGCCACGCGTAGGCGAGCAGGCCCGCCCACCCGAGCTCGGCCAACGTCAGGAAGTAGATCTGGTGGCAGAGGCCATCCCTGTCGATCGGCGGCATGCCGAAGCGGTCGGCGTAGCCCTTGTGCGAAAGCACGAAGGAGTACTGGTTGATGCCGATGCCGAGCGGGTAGTCGCTGTGCATGGCCTTGGCGGCCTTCACGAAGCGCACGCGCGCCGCCTCGGAGGCCGCAGGGGCCGTCTCGAAGCGCTCGACGATGCTGTCGTAGCTCTTGGCCACGACGAGCACGCCGGCGAGGGCGAAGCCGAGCGTCACCCAGACCTTGCGTTTGGTGATCTGGCGCAGGAGCGAGCCGACGAAGGTGACCCCCATCGCGAAGACGAACATGCCGAGCGAGCCACGCGACAGGGAGAAGACGATGAGGAGGCCCGAACAGCCGACCATCGCCGCCGCCGTCCATCCGCCCTGGCCCGCGAGCAGGAGCGCGACGGCGATGGGGAAGACGAGGTTCACCGCCATGCCCAGGGAGTTCTGGTGCGGGAAGTCCGCCTTCACCTGGAAGGCGCCCTGTATGTAGCGCTCGTTGAGGGCGATGGCGAAGGAGTAGAAGATGCCGATCGCGAAGCCGTAGACGAGCCACCGCGCCTTCTTCGGGTCCTCGCACGCGCGCGAGACGACGTTGAGGACGAGGTAGACGCGGAGCAGCTTCCAGACCGCGAAGCTCGCGTAGAGCGGCATGGGCGCGGCGAGGATCGAGAGGCAAGCGATCGCGAAGTAGACCCAGCGCGCCGCGCGATAGGGCGACGGCCACTTGCGGGGCGGCAGCGCGAAGTAGAGAGCGACGGTGATGAGGTCGAGGGTGGCGACCTCGTATCCGTGGGCCGTGCCGCGGTAGGCCTCGACCGCGTGAAGGGAGAAGTTGAGCTGGTCGATGCCGACGAAGGGCAGGACGCCGACGAGCGTGATGAGCAAGAGCTGCAGGCGCGGCTCCCGCTTGGCGACGAGGGCCAGGGGATAGACCATCGCGCAGGCGAAGAGGATGACTACCCACTTCAGCATGGCGAGCCGTCCGCCTTCGGCGCGAGCCGCGCGAGCAGGGTCTCGATGCCGTCGAGGAGCCGCGCATGGGGGAAGCGCTCCCGGGCCTCGGTCAGGGCCCGCGCGCCCGCCTCCTCGTCATCGAGCAGCGCACCGGCCGCTCGGGCGAGGCTCTCGTCGTCGCCCGGCGTGAAGCGCGAGCCCCCGCGGCCGGGCGCGAGCCACTCCGGGATGCCCCCGTGGTCGGCGCCCACCACCGGACGGGCGCGGCGCATGGCCTCGATGCCGACCATGCCGAAGGGCTCCGGCCAGCGGGAAGGCACGACCACCACGCGCGCTTCATCGTAGAGCCCGCCGAGGGCATCCGGCGAGAGCCAGCCAGTGAAGCGCACGCGACCCGGCGCAACGCGCGACGCGAGCGCTTCGAGCGAATCGCGTGACGGGCCGTCGCCGGCCACCGTCAGGGTGACGTCCGCGGGCAGACGCGCGAGGGCACGGACCGCGATGTCGAAGCCCTTGCCGCGCAGGAGCTGGCCGACGACGAGCAGCCGCCGCGCGGTCGGACGCGGCACGATGGGCCGGTCATCCTCTGGCGGGATCGGATGGACCACGTGGACGCGGCGCGGGTCGACCCCGGCCGCCACCACATGGTCGGCCACGTAGCGGCTGCAGGCGACCATCGGTGCCCGCAGGGCGAGGCGGCGCAGACGCGCGCGCAGGGCGAAGGGGCTGTGCAGCGTCACGGGCAGGCGCGCCGAGGGGCGGCGGTCGCGCACGACGATGCAGCCGTGGGTCACGCAGGCGAGGCCGGGCGCGCGGTGGCACGGCGCGAGGCTCACCGGCAGATAGCGATGGGAGCGCACGCAGGTCAGGTCGTGATCGTGGGTCGCGACCAGCACCGGCGCGCCCGTGAACGGACGGAGGTCCGCGACGTCCGCGGCGCGCTGCACGTAGACCACGTCGAGCGCGTCGCACACCCCCGGCGCTTCTTCGACCGGCAGCACGCGCGCGAAGGGACGGGCGTAGTCATCCGGGTCGCGGCCGGTCGCGGAACCGTGCAAGAGCGTCACCTCGTGCCCGCGCGCGGCGAGTCCACGGGCCAGGTCGTGGGCGTGGCGCTCGATGCCGCCCACGAACCCGAGGCCGGGCACGGCCAGGCCGACGCGCAAGGGCCTGACGGAGCGGCGCGTCATGCGTCGAGGCCGAGCCGGCGGCGCACCATCGGCGCCACGCCGGCGATCGAGTCGCACGCGTCGGGGATAGGTGTGTCGGAGGCGAGGGCCGCCCGCGCCGAGCCCATGCCCACGTCGTAGCCGTGCATGCCCGCGACGCGGCCGCCGACCCAGCTCGGTGCGAAGATGGCGCCTTCGTCGAGGAGGAAGAAGCCCTGGCCATAGGGCGCGCCCTCCATGGGCACTTCGCGCTCGGCCAGGACGTCGCTCGCGAGCCACTGGCCCGGCAGCCGCGCCTGCTCGAGCACCGCGCGCGCCTGGTCGAGCTCGGCCTGCTCGCCCCAGAAGCGCACCATCGTGCTGTCGATGAAATACCGTGGCGCGTCGGCACCGAGGCGCCGCACGAGGGGTCGGAGCACGGGGCGCGGATCGACGAAGGTGTCCACGTCCGCCATGCCGTGATCGCCGACGACGAGGGTCGTGAGCGTGCCGCCCCCGCGCATCATCTCGTCGCGGGCCCGCTCGATGTGGTCACCGATCTCGCTGAGCACCTCGCCGGCCCGCCCGCCGTGGTTGCCCTCTTCGTGCAGCGCCGCATCGAGGCGCGCCGCGTAGAGGAACGCGAGGTCGGGATGATGGGTGGCGAGGGCGCGGTGCACGTGGGCCCAGCGCGCCTCTTCCGGCAGCTGCCAGGGCGCCGCGTAGACGCCGAGACCCGCGGCGCGCGCGTCGGCCAGAAAGGTGGGCACGCCGCCCACGTCCTCGGCGCGGAAGAGGTCGTCGCGCTCGGGCATGTCGAGCCAGCGGAAGGCCTCGGGCGGCACGCGATGAAGCGCGACGTAGCCCGACAGACCCGCGCTCTTCTGGAGCATGCGAGCGAGGATGCCGCGCACGCGGGTGCGCTCGTGCACGATGCGCGGCAAGAGACCCACCCAGCGCAGGGGCTCGAGCAGACCCGACGCGTCCGGGGCCCGCTGCGTGAACAGGCACATGCGGCCGTGGGCGGCAGGCGGCGCGCCGGTGAGCACGGTCGCCAGGGCGCCCGAGGAGAAGCCCATCACGCCGCGCAACGCCTTGCGATGGGGCAACGATGGGAGCACGCCGCCGATGCGCGCGAGCTGCTCGGGCCCGAGGGCATCGACGAAGACCACCATCACGCGATTGGCCATCATTGCCCTCGCTTCGCTCGAGGTGTTGGGTGGAGCGTCATCATCCACCTCGGAGGGCGAGCGCTTCGAGCGCCGCGTGCATGCGTTCGTCGTCCGCGGTGACCGGCAGCGCGAGGAGGCGTGCTGCCGCCGCGCGCGCGCCTGGTGCCTGGTGCCCGTAGGCGAGGGCCACCGCCACGCGCGCCAGGCGCTCGCGCGGATGGCCGACCCACGGCAGGAGCCCGCCCACGCCCTGGGCCCGCAGGCGGAGCGCCGACACGATCGCGCCGCCCGGCCGCACGTCGGGCATGGCGGGGAAGAGGCGCCCGCGGAATGCGCCGAAGGCCGCGGGCGAGGGAGGGCTGCCCACGCGGAACGCTTCATAGGCGAGATGCCACATGCCGATGCGCTCGCGCGTCGTGGCGTACCATCGATTGAGATCGCCGCCCGGGGGCCGCCAGAGATCGGGCCGTGCGCGGAAGGCCACCGCGTCCCGGTACGCTTCGACGAGGGTCTCGCCCACGGCCGGCGCGCCCGCGAGCTGCTCGAGCTGCTCGAGACGCTCGGCCACCGTCGGCAGGTAGCGGTCGGCCGCGAGCAACTGAACGTCGCCGCAGGCGAGCACCGCCTTGTGGCCGTGGCGCGCACGGCGCAGGTCGTGGTCGGTCACCTCCAGGTTCGACAGGGCGAGGCCGACCGCGCGGTTGGCGAGCAGACGACCGCACTCGTCGAGGGGGACCTGACGCGGTGTGAGGGTGCGGATGGCGCCCTCGACCGCCGGGTCGCCGGCGATCGTCTCGCGACCGCCGAGCGCGATGTCGAGCCAGAACAGGGTCGCCGGCACGTGGGGAAGCGTGGCCTCGTCCATGGGCCACAGGTCCACGTCGACGCCGAGGGGCCCGGACAGCTCGGCGCCCACCCGCGCGAGGGTGCCGTGCCACCGGCTCGCGTGCGAGGCCATCACTGCGACCAGATTGTAGTCGTTGTAGGGCCCGAGCCCGTCGGCGTGGGCGACCAGGCTGCCCTCCCCCCGCGCGTAACCGCCGACGAGCAACAGGGCGCGCAGGTCGTCGCCGAGCCCACGCTGCGCGGTGGCTGCGATGCGCCCCAGGTCGCGCTCGATGCGCGCCTCGGCGTCGGCGTCGCCCGCCAGCGTGCGTCGCTTCATCGGCCTCGCTTCGTCCGAGGAGGAACCGGAGATCACTTCGGAGGCCGAATGCACGTCTCGTCTTCGGCTCGAGATTCCTCGCGCTACGGTGGTCGTGAACGACGAGAGTGTGGTGCGGATCGTCACGCGGACCTCGCACGGCGGCGGCCGGCGTAGTAGCCGACCGCCTGGGCCACGCGGGTCATGATGCCGCGGCGTGAGGTCACGCCGCCGCGCACGTCCCGGACGAGCTGGCCCGCGAGGGGCCGCAGCAGATTGCGCGTGAACGACGCAGGGCCGAGGCGGAAGATCGCGCTATCGGCCGTGCCCTCCCCCGCCCGCCGCTTGTATTGACCGCGTACGTCGTAGTCGTGGGAGTGCTCGAAGCGCGCCTCCGGCACGTACAGGACCCGATGGCCCAGGGCGTGGATGCGGTAGGTCCAGTCCACGTCCTCCGAGTAGCGCAGGTGCCCGTCGAAGGGCAGCCGTTCCCAGGCGCTGCGGCGGATTGCCGAGGCGGCCATCGAGAAGAAGGGGCCGAAACGCGTCGAAAGGGCCGCCGCCCCGAAGGCGCGCTCGTAGTCGTGTCGGGTCAAGGGGTCGGCCTCGGGGCGCGCCACCTGCCGACCGTAGGTCGCCGCCAGCTCCGCGTCGCGCGCGAAGGGCGCGATCAGGCAGCTCGAGCGCGTCCGACGCGAGGGGAATGGCGTCCGCGTTGACGAACGCGACCAGCGCCGAGGAGGTCATCTCCATGCCCATGTTGAGCACGGCCCCCGGGATGTACGAAGCGGGGTCCAGGTCCTGGATGCGCACGCCCGCCCGCACCGCGGCTTCCCGCGAGCCGTCGGTCGAGCGGCAGTCGATGAACACAACGCGCGCCCCCACCGGCCGCTGATGGGCGAGGGCCTCGAGGGTACGGGCCGCCCAGGGCATCTCGTTGCGGCAACGTACCACCACGTCTACCTCCGACTCCGTCGTCACCTCGACGTCCCTCCTTTCGTCCCCCACTTTGGCGGGGCGCGCTATCTTACGGCCCGCTCGGCTTCCGGGCACGGATCATGGCCACCTCCGAAGACAGGAAAACCCTCCGCGAGCTCTTGGCCGGCGGAGGCCGCCAGATGGGCGCCGCCTTCGCAGGCCTCGTCACCTTCCCGATCATTGCGCGGGTTCTCGACGACGAACGCCTCGGCATCTGGGCCCTGCTCGGGGCCGCCGCCTTCCTGCTCAACCTGAGCGACCTGGGCCTGACGACGAGCATACAGCGGGCTGCCGTCGCCCAGGACATGGACCGCGCCCGACGCCTCCTCGGTCTCGCGACGCTCGTGCAGCTCCTCATCCTGCCCATCGGCGGCGTCGTGGCGTTCTTCCTCCTGCTCGATCTGCCGAAGATGAGCCCGGCGATGCAGCTCGATGCCGAGCACGCGGCCGTGGTGGCCCTCTGTGCCGGCGCCCTCTACGCCCTCGCGTCGCCCTATCGCGGTCTGGTGCTGGCCCGCGGAGGAATCCGCAAGATTGCCAACGCGCGCATCATCGCCTCCGTGACGCAGGTCACGGTCATCGCCGTGGGCTTCACCCTCTTCAAGTCGCTCCTCGTGCCGGCCACGGGGCTCCTGTTCGGCTACATCGCCGACACCATGATCACGCTCCGGGCCGCGCGCGACGTGGACCGGCACCTGCCCGTGGCGCCCGCCGTGCCACCGGACAAGACCGAGGTGCGCGCAGCGTTCCGCGACGGCGGCGCCCAGCTCGTCATCAACCTCTCGGTCGCCACGGCCCTGCGCGTCGACCTCTTCGTGCTCGTGCGTGTCGCGCCCCTCGCGGTGGTGGCGGCCTACGGCGTGGCCGGGCGCGCCATCGACCAGTGCTACCTCGTCGCCAAGCAGGCCGTGACCGCCCTCATGCCGCGCCTGGGCGATCCCGAGCACCGCGCCAGGGCCTTGCGCATCGGCACCGCGGTCTTCGGGACGGTGATTGTCAGCGGCATGTCCGCCCTCGCCCTCGACGGCCAGCCCGTGCTCGTGGCCTGGGTGGGCAACGTGGCGGCGGGGCACGCGCCCGCCGTCGTGCTCGGCCTGCTCGCCGTGGCCGCCGTGCTCATGTCGACCTACGAAGTCGCCTCCGCGATGGTCATGCTGAGCGCGCGCACCGGCTGGAGCTGCGCCATTCCCATCGTCATCGGCAGCGCCCTCAACCTCGCGGTCTCGATCTCGGGCGCGGGCCACTTCGGCATCTGGGCCGTCGCCGGCAGCACCGTCGTCGGCAACTCCGTCACCCTGCTCCTGATGTGGACCCAGGCGCGGCGGCTGCTCGGCTGGCCGCTGCTGAGGACCCTGGGGGCGCTCGCCCCCCTCGCGCTCGCGGGCACGGTGGCGGCCACCGTCGGCTCCTCCCTCGCCGGTTTCGCCCACGACGGTTTCCTGGCCAGCCTCGGTGTGTGCATTTTGACCACGGCTCTCGGCTGCGGCGCCGGCGCCCTCGTCATGCGCATCCGCGCCGCGCGGCGCAGCGCGGAAGTGCCCGCCCCCCAACAGCCTTGAGCCCCGGGGCCCTCGCGCCGGCTCCGCGACGCACCGCCGTGGCAAGCGCGCGCCCGGTGTGCCATAAGTGCCACGACCCTTGATTTTTCCGGCGGGGGAACCACTAAGAGGGCCATGCGTTCGATGGGGCCGGACCGAGCGAAGTACCTCGTCATCGCGATTGCCCTGGCGGCGTCGTGCAGCGGGCCGTGCACCTGCTCGACCCCGGCGTCGGCCGAGGCCCCCGAGCCCACGGTGGCGGCGGTGACCTCGAGCACCGTGGAGCTTCGCTGGCCGGGCGTGGTCGGAGCGCGCCACGTGCGGGTGCTGCTGTCGGCCGAGCCCTGGACCCAGAACGGCGGCCCCCTTCCCGACCCCAAGCGCCTGGCCACCCTCGACGGCCACGCGACGAGCTACCACGTCGAGGACCTGCCCCCCGGCACGACGGCCTTCCTGCGCGTCGAGGCCGACACGCCCCACGGCCTCGAGGCGGCCAACGTCATGGCCCGGACGCCGGGCGGCCCGAGGGCGCAGCTCGACTCGCCCGTGCGTCAGGTGGCGGCGCTCGGCCCACGTGTCCTTCGCATCGTGCTCGAGGGCGGCAACCCGCGGGTGTGGGCCTCTCACGAGTGGCGCATCGAGGGGCGCAACGGTCACCCGATCCCCGTGCGGGCGGTGCACCGCGAGAGCTTGCCCATCAGCCAGCGCGGCTACGAGATTGGCTTCGGCAAGGACGACGACCTGAGCCGCGTCACCGTCGATCACCGCATCTATCTCGAGCTCGGCGCGGACCTCGGCTCGCGTGACGTGCTCACCATCCACGGGCCGGACGATCTCCGAGCTGACCGTTCCCTTCAGCGATCGCTACACCGAGACGCCGGCCATCCAGCTCAACCAGGTCGGCTACAACCCGCGCGCCACGAAGCGCTGGGCGTACGTGTCGGCGTGGATGGGGGACGGGGGTGGCATGTCCCTCGAGGGCTTCCCGGCCCACGCCCAAGTGGTCCGCGACCCGGGCGACCCGACCGCGCCGCGCCCCGTCGTCACCGACGGTCTCGACATCCACCCGCGCGCGGAGATGGACTCGGACGCGGGCGCGCCCGTCGACGAGATTGACCTCAGCTCGGTGCCGCCGGCTGAAGGCGTCACCTACCGCATCCGCATCCCGGGCGTCGGCGTGTCCTATCCCACGCAGATCAGCGAGACGGCCGCGTTCAAGGCCTTCTGGGTCGTGACGCGCGGCCTGTTCCATCAGCGCTGGGGCGGCGATTTTCCGCGCGCTACACGGACTGGACCCGGGGCGTCGATCACCCCTACGTCTACACGGGCAACGGCACGGGCATCGGGTTCAACGACGAGAACACGCCCAAGACGGGCAAGCGACGGCTCCACGGCGGCTACCACGACGCGGGCGACTTCGATCAGCGGAGGATGCACACCGTCGTGCCGCAACTGCTCATGCGCGCCTACGAGATGAACCCGCACGCGTTCACCGACGGACAGCTCGACATCCCCGAGAGCCACAACCACATCCCCGACCTGCTCGACGAAGCCCTCTGGGGTGTGGCGACGTGGGAGCAGCTCCAGGAGCGTGACGGAGGGGTGCGTGGAGGCGTCGAGTCCTACCGACATCCATGGGGCATCTACCCGGCCGACAAGGACCCGCTGCCCTACTGGACCTACGCCGAGGATCCGCAGGTGAGCGCGCGCGCCGCGGGATTGTTCGCGCAGGCCTCGCGCCTCGTCGCGCAATTCGATCCCGCCCACGCGCGGCGCCTCCGGAGCCGGGCCGAGCGGGCCTACCGCTATGCCCAGGCCCACCACGCGAGCGATGTGTTCTCGCTCTACGGCGCGAGCGAGCTGTACCGGCTCACGGGCGACGCGCGCTACCGCGCCGACTTCGAGCAGCACTGGCACGCCATCGGGCAGTACGGCGCCTTCAGCAACTTCACGAACCACCACGACTCGACGAGCGACTACATCCACGACGGCGAGGTCATGCCCGACTACATCCTGGGCTACCTCGGTACCTCGGGACGGGCCCAGGACCTGTTCGACCTGTCCGAGCACTGGCTCACCAACGCGGCGGACCAGGCGGCCCACGCGATCCTCCGCTCCTCCCATGCCCACCGGAACCCGCGCCCCGACGGCTATGCGCCCGACTGGGGCAACGGCACGGTCATGGGGCGCTGGGTCGACCCGATCCTCGCGCGCATGTCCATGGGGGACCTGGCCGAGGCGGACCGGCAACGCTACTTCGACGCCATCAGCGTGGCGGCCGACTACGTGCTCGGGGCGAATCCGCTCGGGATGGTGTTCATCACCGGGCTCGGCACCGTGTCACCCCAGGAGCCGCTGCATTTGGACTCGCTCGTGTGGATCGCACGCGGGCAAGGGCCGATCCCCGGCATCCCCGTCTACGGCCCCGTGCGTGAGCTGCCCCACGCGAACTACTATCACTTCGGCACGGACCACTTCTTTCCGGCCTTCGACAGCCGCCCGCTCATGCTCCGCTACGCCGACCTCCACTCCTTCGTGAACACCAACGAGTGCACCGTGTGGGAGTGCATGGCCCCGAACGCGGAACAGTTCGCGGTGCTCATCGCGCCGGGCCTCCGCCCGCCTGCGAGCTGGCTTCCGGGACACCCGGATCAGAAAAACCCCCTTCCCACGGGCCAAGCCCGTGGACATTAGGAACGGGACACGCGCCGATCGCGAGTCATTCCTTCCGGAGGCCGTCATGGGACAGACGCTTCGCTCGATCGCGGTGGGCATGCTCGCCCTCGCCCCTTTTTCCATAGGCTGCAGCGGTAACACGGCCGACGCGGGAACGGACTCGGGGCCGGCCGACAGCGGGTTGGCCGACAGCGGGTCGGCGGAAGGCGGGTCGCTCGACAGCGGGCCGGTGGACGGGGGCGTGATCACCGACGGCGACACGCCGGACACGCCCCACGCCGACGCGGCCACCACCCTGACGATCACCGGCGTGATCTACGGGCAGGACGCCATCGACCGGACGTTGGACGGCGGCGGGCCGGTGCTGTGGGACGGGGCCATGCCGGACGGCGCGGTCGTCACGCCCGGCGGGCGGATCATCGGCGCGGCCGTGTCCCTCGAGGACCTGAGCGGCGCAATCATCTCCTCGGGCACGACCGACGACCTCGGCCAGTACACGCTCATGGGCCCGACCGACACGAACACCTACCTGCACGTTTCGCCCGTGGCGGGCTACGTGGGCTCCATCCGAGTCGAGCTCACCCGCGGGGCCGACTACACCGCCTACGATGAGGTGCTGCAGAAGACCTCGAGCTTCGACAGCGTCGCCGGCTACGCGAGCACCACCTACGACCCGAGCAAGGGCTGGGTGAGCACCGGCTTCAACCCGGTCAGCCGCACGGCGGGCGGCGAGGGCGCCGACATCACCGGCTCGACCTACGAGCAGGCGGACGTGCTCCTGGCGTCCGGCGTGATCCCGGGCAACCGCTTCCCGCCCATGTGCATGGCGGGCACGGACGCGGGCGTCTGCGCACCGGCCGACAGGTCCAACCAGATCTTCTGGCTCAACGTCGACCCGGGGACCATCATGGTCACGCCCCTCGACCCGGCGAGCGGGCATTGCATGGAGCGCTTCGGCGTGCCGCACTTCTTCGTCTTGCCGAACACGCTCACCCTCGTGAACATCGACTGCAGCCCCTGACGGTGTGATGGCTTCGGATTCGCTCGACGTGCTCGGGGTCACGATTCGTGACCTCACGATGGAAGATGCCCTGTCGCTCGTGACCGACCTGCTCACGCGTGACGACCGGTGCACGCGCACCCTCTTCTACGTCAACGCCCACACCCTCAACCTGGCCACCGAGGATCCGAGCTACCGCGACGTGTTGAACGGCGCCGACGTGGTGTTCGGAGACGGGACCGGCGTGCGGTGGGCGGCGCGCCTGCGGGGGGTGCACCTGCGCGCCAACCTCAACGGCACCGACCTGACGCCCGCCCTGTTCGAGCGGACGGCGGGGCGTGGCTTCCGCTACTACCTGCTCGGCGCGCGGCCCGAGGCCATCGATCAGGCAGCGGCGACGGCGAGGGAGCTGTTCCCGGGGTGGATCCAGGCCGGGCTACCATCACGGCTACGCGACGCCGGAGGAGACGCCCGCGCTCATCGACGAGATCGACGCCTCGGGCCCCACCTGCTGATGGTGGCCATGGGCAACCCCCTGCAGGAGCGATGGATCGCGGAGCATCGGGACGCGCTGTGCGTCCCCTTGTGCACGGGCGTGGGGGGGCTCTTCGACTACTGGGCGGGCAACCTGGACCGGGCGCCCGGCTGGGTGCGCCGTGCCGGGATCGAGTGGCTGCACATCCTGTGGCGCCAGCCCCACAAGGCCCGCCGCTATCTGCTCGGCAACCCGCGCTTCCTCTTGCGCGTCGTGCGTGGGCGGAGGTGACTCCCGTGAAGGACGGCACGCTTCGACGGCGGCGGTTCTGGGCCAAGAAGGTGGCGCGCCACGCGGTCGCCGCCGTGGCCGCGGCGGCGGCGCGACGTGCACCGTCGAACGGCGCGGTACCCCACGTGCGCGTCCTGACCTACCATCGCTTCGGCCGCGCGAGGCGCGATCCCTTCTGCGTGGACCCGCGCGTCTTCGACGCCCAGATGGCCTGGCTCGCGCGGACCGGCCTCGCCGTCTCCCTGGCCGACCTCGAGGCCTTCGTGCGGGGCGAGCGGGCCATCGCAGACGGAGCGGTGCTGGTCACGATCGACGACGGCTGCCGGAGCACCCTGACCTCGGCCCAGCCGATCCTCGAGGCCCATGGCGTACCGGCGGTCGCGTTCGTCGTCGCCGGCGGCCTGGGAACGGGGCGCGGCCCCGACGGTGAGCAACACGAGGACTACCTCACCTGGGACGAGCTCGGCCGCCTCGCCGAAGGCGGCGTCACCATCGGCTCCCACGCCTTTCACCACCGCTCGCTCGGACAGATGCCCATCGAGCAAGCACAGGAAGAGGCGCACCGATCGAAGGAGACCCTCGAGGCGCGCCTCGGCCGGCCGGTCACCTCCTTCGCCTATCCTTTCGGGACGCGCGCCGACTACAGCGACGGGACCGCCCGCGTGCTGGGCGACGCCGGCTACACGACCGTCTTCACCTCCCAGCACGGCGCCATCGCCGCGGGCGCCGACGCCCTCTCCTTGCCGCGCATCAAGGTCGAGAGCGGCGAAGGCGCGTGGATGTTCCGGGCGCTCTGCAGCGGCGGCCTCGACGCCTGGCGCGTGGTCGACCAGGGCCTGTGGCGCGTGCAGCTCTCGGGGCGCGGGGGCTGACGCCGTCGGGCCCACGCAGACGCGCGGGAGCCGACGGACGGGCCGGGGAACGAGGCGGTTCGGCCTCCTACGGGATCGGCGGAAGCGGTCGCGCTCGCGGGTCGTGGGCGTGCAGGTGCTGGTGCCGCCGGGGCAGGCGTTGATGCCCGTCGCGCCGGTCTGGTCCTCGATGCCCATCGTCTCGCTCAGGGCGCCCACCATCGACTGGTAGATGAGGTCGATGATGCCGCTGCTCTCGCTCAGCACGATCTCGAACGTGTCGTCCGCGGTCCTGCTGCTGAAGTAGACCGAGTCGGCCCACTCGATGACGAGCTGGCGATTGGGCGCCGCCCCCACCATCGCAACGCAGATCCCGGTGGTCTGGTAGAGGTCGCCCCAGTGCGGCGCGATCACCGCGTTGGGCGCGGTGGTCGACGGGATGGAGCCGGAGAGGCTCGAATAGGCGGTGCCGTCCATGCCGATCGAGCCGTTGGAGTTGACGTTGATCATGGATTCCATTGGGGAGATCGATCGCCAGTAGCGGAACGGGAAGGGGAGCGTGATGGACGTGTAGCCGTCGTCCGGAGCCCGGCAGGAGCGTATCGCTCCCGCCGCGGCGCAGGCGTCGACGAAGGGGGCGTCCGCGGCCGTCGCCGTCGTCTGCATGTACTGGGTCGGCGGTGCGTCCGAGCAGGCGCCCATGATGCACACGTTTCCTGCCGGGCAGCTGTTGCCGCAGGTCCCGCAGTGGTCGCGATCGGTCGCTGTGTTGATGCACGCCCCGCTGCAGTCGGTGTAGCCGGTGGCGCAGGTGCAGGTGCCGCTGGTGCAGGTTCCGCCTGGCCCACAGCTCGTGCCGCAGGTGCCGCAGTTGTCCACGTCGGTGCTGAGGTCGGTGCAGCCGGCACCGCAGTCCATCATGGGCGGGGCGCAGGTGCAGTGGCCGGCCAGACAGCTCTGGCCGACCTCGCACAGGTGCAGGCAGGCCCCGCAGTTGTAGCGATCGTGCTCGGTGTCGATGCAGTACACCCCGCAGAGGGTGTACCCGGTCCCGCAGGTGCTGCAGGTGCCGCCGCTACACACGCCCCCGGGGCCGCAGGGGATGCCGCACCCTCCGCAGTTGTCGGGATCGCTGGTGGTGTCGATGCAGGAGCCGCCGCACAGGGAAAAGCCCGTCGCGCAGCTGCACGTGCCCGCAACGCAGGCGCTGCCGGCGCAGTCGGCGCCGCAGGCCCCGCAGTTGTGCGGATCGGTCGCGAGGTCGGTACAGGCCGAGACTGTCCCGCCATTGGATGTCATCGGGCACGGCGCTCGGCATCGCCGCAAATCGCGACGCAGCTGCCGCCGGTACAGGTCTGGTCGCTTGGGCAGATGTGGTCGCAGGCGCCGCAGTTGTTGCGATCGCTCGAGGGATCGAGGCAGGCGCCGCCGCAGGCGATCATGGGCGTCATGCACGAGCAGGTGCCCCCGACGCAGCCCAGGCCCGAGGGGCACACGTCGCCGCAGCGTCCGCAGTTGTCGTGGTCCCTATCGACGGAGGTGCACGCGCCGGAGCAGGCGACCTCGCCGCCGTCGCACTGGAGCCCGGGTCCGCTGTCCGGAGGACCGGCGTCCATGAGGCCCATCTGCCCGTCGGAGCTGGCATCGGTGCTGGCGTCGAGGCCGGGACCAGCGTCGGTGTCGGCACGGCGCCGGCCAGTGCACGCCGTGAGCAACAGGCAAGAACAAACGAAGCACACGAAGCAAGAGATCCGGGTCATCCCGTGATGTTACCATGGGCGACGGGGGCGGATCTCCCGAGCCCCCTGTGCCGGTTCCGGGACCGACCCCCGGCCCTGTCGCCACCCAGGGAGGCCCGCCGAGCACAACCCATCGCGCCGACGACGCGGCGTCCGAGCCGTTGCGAGAGGCCGGTGCGCGATGGCGATGCCACCTGGCGTCCGGGCCATTCCGCGTTACACACTTCGGGCTCGGGGCCGTTGCCCAGGAAAGAGACCCATGAATCGCTTCATTCACCTACTGAGCGGGGCAGTCGCGCTCACCATGGCCGTGGGCTGCGGCGGCAGCGACCCCGGCGCTTCGAGCCACGACGGCGGGACTCCGCCTGAGGACGGTTCCCAGCGTCACTCGGACATGGGCCACTTCGTGCCCCACGACGCGGGCCCGCCCCCGACCTCTCCCATTGGCCCACGCCGAACGAGTGGTCTTGGAACGGGAACTGGTCGCCCGCCGACTCGGACTTCCCCATCTCTGGCATGTTCGACGACAAGTACTTCGACGGCCACGGCGGCACACCCATCCTCCCGCCGGGCGCCTGGGACTACGACCCGTCCATGAGCGACCTGGCCAACTGGCGGAACTTCGACACGAACCTCGGCCACTTCGATCCGCTGATGGACTCGGCGGGCCACCAGTACGGATGGAAGTTCGTCGGCAACCAGGCGAACGCCGACTACCAGGGGCCGGCCGCCTACTTCGAGGGCTCGCCGGGCGTCGACTACGTGGACCTCGGGCCCATGGGCGCCATCCACAGCCTGGGCCTCGGGGAGGGCGAGCTGGGGACGGCCCGGACGTGCTCATCTTCGACTCGAGCTACTCCCTCGACTACCGGACCGGCTCGAGCGAGACGGCCCACGCCCACGACGACGACCTGGTGATCGGCGGCTGCAACGCCAACACCGACAGCTCCTTCGACATGACGACCACGACCATCCACACGGGCCCGGGCAACGACTGGGTGTTCGTGCGTGACATCCAGCATGCGGCGATCGACCTCGGCAACGGTGCCAACGGGCGCACCGACACCCTCGATCCGGACGACGGCTCGGACCTGGTCGTCCTGCGGGGCAACACCTACGACTTCCGCGTCTTCGGTGGCGCGGGCAGCGACACGGCGGTCTGGTACATCGACGACAACATCCAGAACGTGACCTGGCTCGGACCGGACTTCTTCGGCGGCGGCGGCAAGGGCGACGCCCTGTGGAACGACCCTGGCACCGACCGCCTCGTGCTCGCGGTTCCCTCCTCGACGATGATCGTGACGGCGCCGCCCACGCCGCCGGGCGGGCTGCTCGTGCGTGCGGGCGACGGCACGTTCATGGAGGACGCGCCGACGGCGGCCGATCCCTACGCAGCCTACTGCGTGATGTGCGGCACGGGTCCGGGCGGACGCAAGACGATGACGATGGAGTACAACTCGGCGGACGACATGATCCACACGGGCTACTTCAGCGTCACGTCCTTCGAGGAGCTGCAGGTCGGTGTGGGCGACGGGGCGCGCGTCTACCGCCTCGACGACGTGCACGGCACCGCGACCCTCGACCCGTCGCTCACGGCCTACGACCCGCCGGCCTTCCCGCCGATGTACTGCCACAGGTGAGCCGGGGCGCGTGGCGCGGAAAAGCGCGGGCCGGCCGGCGTCGCTCCCAAGGAAGCGGCCCGCGGGCAGGTCCGAGGTTCGGAGCTCGTAGCACATCCCATGACGCGATCGATCGCCCTCGCCCTCGCCCTTTCGGTCCTGGGCTGCCATTCGACCGGTCTCGCCCAGGGCACGGGAGGCGCGGCCCACCGCCCACCCCCCTCGCAAGAGCGCACCCCGGATTGGCACGTGGCCCACCCTTCGCCCCCAGAGACCTCCACGGCCGTCGACCGAACCGAGGTCGCCCGCGGCATGAACGCCTTCGGGGCCGCTCTCGACCGCAGGCTGAGCGCGCAGGGCAACCTCGTCTGGTCGCCTGCGAGCGTCGCGGTCGCCCTGACCATGGCCTACGGCGGAGCGCGGGGGGCGACGCGGACCCAGATGCGGCACGTGCTCCACGTCGGCCTGACGAACCCGGCCCTCCACGCGGCCACGGGCGATCTGCTCGCGCAGTGGAACCGAGCCGGTGGCGGCACGGAGCTCGACGTGGCGAACCGCGTCTACGCCGATCGCTCCATGGAGCTCGCGCCGACCTACGTCGCCTTGACGCGCGACCGCTACGGCGCGCCCGTCGAGGTGCTCGACATGAAGGGCGCGCCCGGCCCGAGCGCGGACCGCATCAACGCCTGGGTGTCGACCGAGACCCACGGTCGCATCCCGACCCTCGTCGACACCCAGATGCTGGCCGACGACCCGCTCGTCGTGCTGGTCGACGCGGTCTACTTCCAGGGCACGTGGCAGACGCCCTTCAACCGGTGGGCGACCCGCGACATGCCCTTCACACTCCGGGGCGGGCGGCACGTGCAGGCGCCCATGATGCAGGTCACCCACGAGCTCGGGTACGTGAAGCTCCCGGACGGAACGAAGGTGCTCCGCCTGCCCTACGGCGGCGGCGCCGTCGACATGGTGGTGGCCCTGCCGGCGAGTCCGGACGGCGTCGGAGCCCTCGAGCGCAGCGTGGGCGGCGACACGGTGGCAGGCTGGGTCCATCAGATGAGCGAGCCATTGGTGGAGGTCCACCTGCCGCGCTTCCACGTCGCGCCGCCGCCCGTGCTGTTGGGCGCCCAGCTCCGCGCCATGGGCATGCGCTTGGCGCTCTCGGGCAACGCCGACCTCTCCGGCATGAGCCCGAGCCGCGCCGTCCGGATCAGCCAGGTCGTGCATCGAGCCTTCGTCGACGTCGACGAGCACGGCACCGTGGCCGCGGCGGCCACAGCGGTGGTGGCACCGACGGGCGCGGCACCCCCCGCCCCCGCAGCCGAGGTGAACGCGGACCACCCCTTCCTCTTCTTCATCCGCGACAGCCGCTCGGGCGCCATCCTCTTCTGGGGCCGCCTCGCCGATCCCACCGCGTCCTGAGGTGTGCGGGCAGCAGAGGGCCGTCGAGCCATCACGGCTCCGAAGCGATCCCTCGGCGCAACAGTGGCGCACCAAGGCGCGGTGCTGGAGCGACGCCGCGAACCCTCCGAGGCCGGGGTAGAGGGCGACCGAAGGGTCGCCGCCTGCGAGCGGCGGGAACCCCATCAACGGGGCTAGTCGATCTGTAACATGCCGATAGCACATGCGAATATCACACAGAGACATGTACGGTGTTAGCGACTTGAATTACATCCGATGCCGACCGGCCGGCGGGGGATTGCGAGGGCTTGCCGTGTCGGGATACGGTCGCTTCCCCGGTCTTCGGGAGTCTCCACGTGCCCTTCGACGCGCTGATGCAAGAGGTTCTCTCGCGCTCCATCCTGTCGCGGGGACTGGAGCCGGAAGCCCTTCGGAGCCTGGCCGAGGCAGGCAGCCACGTGACCCTCGCCCCGGGCGAAGAGGCCGCCACCCAGGACGTGATCCTCGGCTGCGTCTATCTCGTGCTCGAAGGGGAAGCGGACGTCTTCATCCGCCGCGTCGACGGCGACGTAGACCAGGTGGGCGAGGTGGGACCCGCCGAGCTCATCGGCGAGATCGAGATCGCCACCGGCATCGGCTCCGTCGCCACGGTCCGCGCGCGCACCGCCCTCTCCCTGCTGCGCATGTCTCGCGAAGCGTTCGTGCCCGCGGTGATGGAGAACCCGCCTGCGCGGGCCAGCGTGGGCGATCTCATCGTTCGTCGGCTGCGTCGCAACGCCGTCGCGTCCCTGGTCCACTTCATTCTCGGCAAGGCCGACCTCGAGGCCACGGAGGACTTCGAGCGCGAGTTCGAGTGGGTGGAGGTCCGAGGAGGGCAGCCCATCATCTCGCTGGGCCAGCGCGTCGACGGCATGTACGCGGTCGTCGACGAACGTCTGACCGAGACCGTGGAGCGCGCGGACGGCGCGCGGGTGCGCAACCTCGGGCCCGGCGCCATCTTCGGCGAGGACGCACTCTTCTCGGAGGCGCCGTCGAACAGCTCCATCGCAGCGAAGCGCGACGGGGTCCTGGTCAAGCTCTCGCGGGACGCCTGCTTCCGACTGCTCGGCAAGTATCCGCACCTGGCCGCGGCGATCGTGCAGAAGATGGGTCATCGCGTCATCGAGATCGAGCAGGGCACCACGCGGTGGCCACCCCACGTCGCGCTCGTGCTCGCGGTCGTGCCCGCCCGCGGTGCGACGGTCCGCACGCGCGATTTCGCGGCGCGCCTCGCACGCGCCCTCGAGACCTACGGGTCGGTGTTTTGCGCGGACCGCCACGACATCGATGAGGCCCTCTCGGCCTCCGGCATTGCCGACGTGTCTCCCGACTCGGCGGAAGGACGCGCCCTTGGCGTGTACTTGAGCCGTCGCGACAAGCGGCACAGCGTGATGATCCTCGTCGCCGACGAGACGCTGACGCCCTGGACCCGCCGCTGCATCCGGCAGGCCGACCACGTGGTGACGGTCGCCTCCTTCGACGGGAACACGGCCCCGAGCGAGGTCGAGCGCGAGCTGTCGGTCGAGGGACGGCGCTGGTCGCTGGTCCTGCTCCACGACCGCGACGTCCAGCCCGAGAACACGCGGCGGTGGCTTCATGGACGCAGCCTCGAGATGCACCACCACGCGCGCATGGACCGCGACGAGGACGTGGCGCGGATCGGGCGCTTCTTGAGCGGCCGCGCCGTCGGCCTGGTGCTCGGCGGCGGCGCGGCGCGCGGTTTCGCCCACATCGGCGTGCTCTCGGCCCTCGAGCAGCTCCGGGTCCCGGTCGACATCCTCGCGGGAACGAGCGCCGGCGCCACCATCGCCGGGGCCTACGCCGCCGGCTGGTCGACGGACAAGCTCCTCGAGAAGATGCCCCGAGCCTGGCAGCGCGCCTTCAGCCTGCTCGGCATCCGGGTCCCGGTGCTCGGCCTCCTGTCCGCCAAGCAGTACGAGACCGAGGTCGCCCGCGCCGTCGGCGCCATCGACATCGAGGACATGTGGCGGCCCTTCTTCTCGGTCGCGAGCAACCTCGCCACGGCGCGCCCCCACGTCTTCCGCAGCGGCCCCGCGGCCGAGGGCATCGGCGCGAGTGGCCGCGTGCCCGGCGTCGTGCCGCCCCTCTTCCTGAACGAAGGACCGCTCGTGGACGGCGGTCTGCTCGCCAACGTCCCGGTCGACCTGATGCGCGAGGTCACGGGCGGCTGCCGCATGATCGCCGTGGACGTGGTGGGCAGCTTCAGCCGTCGAGCCAGCCTCGCCCGCCTCAACATCTTCACCGTGCTCGAACGGGTCGCGGTGCTGAGCTCCGTGCGGGCGGCCGCCGAGATGGAGGCCGCGCCAGACGTGGAGCTCTACCTCCGGCCTCCGGTGGACGACGTGTCGCTCATCAGCTTCGACCACGAGACGGCACACCGTGCGGCCGACCGGGCCCGCGCCTACGCCCTGCCGCTCCTCAGGCAATGGCAAGCGACCGCACGGCACGATGTCTCCTACGTCCGCTGAATCTCTGGGCCGCGAGCATGCGGTGGCTCAGGCGGTATCACCGATACCGCGTGTTAGGCACCGAGACCTTCCCCCGTGAGGGCGGCGTCCTGGTGGCCGCGACCCACAGCCTCGCCACCTACGAGAACTTCCTGCTCGCGTCGGCCTGCAGCGAGATCCTGGAGCGCCCCGCCTGGGTGCTCGGCGACGACCTCATCTTCCAGAACCCGGTGACCGCGCGCATCGCCCACGCGGCGCACCTCATCCCGGGCAACCGCGAGAGCGCCACGACGCTGCTGCGCGAAGGCGAGGTCGTGGGCCTGGGCCCGGGCGGCATGCGCGAGGCCCTGCGGAGCTCGAAAGAGCGCTACCGCGTCGACTGGGAGGGCCGGTACGGGTTCGTGCGCGTGGCCCTCGCCGCCGGCGTGCCCATCGTGCTCGCCGCGTGCCCAGCCGCCGACGAGCTCTTCCACGTCTACGACGTGCCCTTCACGAAGGCCGTCTACGCCCGCCATCACCTGCCGGCGCCCCTGTTCCGCGGCTTTGGCCCGACCCTGCTCCCCCGCCCTGTGCGGCTGTGGCACCTGATGAGCGAGCCCTTCCCGCCGCCCGTCGCACCGGAGGATGTAACCGACGAGGTGGTGCGGACATACCACGCGGCGCTGGTGACCAGGATGGAGCGGCTCATGGGGGAGGCGCTGGCGCTGGGGGATCGGCAATGGCGGGAGGAAACATGACGGCGAGGGGGGCAGCGCCCGCGTTCATCCTCGGGGCGGGGCGAAGCGGGACGACGCTTCTCCGCGTCATGCTCGCGGGGCATCCGGGCCTGTTCGTCCCGCCCGAGATGATGCTCGCGCTCTTCGAGACGATGGAGCAGCGCGAGACGTGGCTCGGGCGGCGTTTCTTCGAGAAGGGCGGCCTGCGCCGCGCCCTGATGGACCTGACGGGTGCTCGGTGGAGGTTGCCAAGGAGCAGGTGCGAGCACTTCGCGACCGGACGATCCCCGAGGTCCACGCGCACCTGGCCTCCCTCGCCGAAGGCCGGCGCGTCGTCGACAAGTGCGTCCACGTCACGTACCTGCCGGACTCCCTCGCACGGCTTCGGCGCTGGTACCCGAACGCGCGCTACCTCTTCATCTACCGCCACCCGGTCAGCGTCATCCGCAGCTTCGAGGAGATGCCCATGGCGGAGGCGGTGCTCGAGGGCACGGGCATCGGAGGCTTCGAGGAGGCGTGGCGCGCGTCCGTTCTCAACACGCGCGCCCATCTCGAAGCGGTGCCGCGCGCGTGCTGGGCCGAGGTCCGCTACGAGGACCTGGTGACCGATCCGCGACCGGTGCTCGAACGGGCGTGCGAGGTGCTCGGCGTTCCGTTTCACGAATCAGTGCTGCATCCCTACGAGGGCGACCGGATGCGCGAGGGGCCGCGGGGCGCGCGGCCGGTGGGCGACGCCAAGATGGCGGGGCGCGGGCGCGTCGAGCCAGAGCTCGCCGAGAGGTGGCGGCAGGGCTACGACGTCTCCACGCTCGATGACGAGACGCGGTCGGTGGCGGCCACGCTGGGCTACGATCTGTCGCAGGTGCCGCCGCCGCGGGTGAGCGCCGCCGTCGCGTTCGTCGCGGGGCTCCTCGACGAAGTGAAACGCCTGAGCGCCGAGATGCGCGTCCCCATGGACCTGGACGACGTGGAGGGGCGCCGCTTCGTGATGCGCGTGCTCCTGTCGAGCTTTGAGCGGTCGGTCGAGGAGGCGGACCCGGACCGGCCGCGACTCGCGCGCGTCGATGGGCTCGGCCGCAAGATGTTCGCCGACTGCCCCGACGTGGACTACTGGGTCGCGCCCCTTCGCCTCGGGCCCGGACGGCGCTATCGGCTGCACGGCCGCATCCCGCCGGGACGACCTACGCGAGCTTCATCCTGTATCGCGCCGGCGGGCGCATGGGCGCGAGCGTGCGCGCCGACCAGCTCCCCCTGGACGCCGACGGACGTTTCTCGGTGCCCATCGCGAGCGACGGCGGCGGTGGAGGCGGAGGTGCGGGCGTGGTCCTCGAAGGCGCGGGCGACGAGATATCGCTCATGGCGCGCCAGTACTTCTGCGATTGGGGCGCGGAGGCGCCGATGGTGGCGCATCTCACGCTCGAAGGGGACCGCCCTCCCCCGCCGCCCCTCGACGCACGCGCCCTCGCGAAGGGCTGCGATTGCGCGGCGGTCATGGTCCGGGCGATCTACGAACGCACGCGCACGGCCTACGAGAGGGTCTCGGTGCTGGCCCTCAACCGCTTCGTTCCGCTCGACGGCGAGGGGTTGATGGCGACCCCCGACAACGACTACCGGGTCTGCTGGTACCGCCTCACCGACGACCAGATCATGCTGGTGCGCGGTCGCTTGCCCCAGGCGCGCTACTTCGGGCTGAGCGTCTGCAACGCCTGGGGCGAGAGCCTCGACTTCGTTCACCATCCCCGGACGAGCCTCAACCACCGCCAGATCCGCGCGGCCGCCGACGGCTCCTTCGAGGTGTGCCTGTCGCCGACTCGCGTCGAGCACCCGAGCTGGCTCGACACGGCCGGCCATCGCGCCGGCTACCTCATCGCGCGCACCCTGCTGCCCGAAGGCGACATCGCGCCCCTCGCGATCGAGGTGCCCTACGCGCGCGAGTGGCGCGAGCGGAGCCCCCATGCGCCGTGACGATCCCCATCGCATGCGGTGGCGCGAGGGCCTGTCCACCATCGCGTACCTCCATCGCCATCCGGGCGACACGGCGGCCATCACCCGCGTCGTGGAGGCGCTCCAGGGCAAGTCCTTGCTGCGCCTTCTGGACCGGCTACGCACGAGCGAGCAAGGCCGGCGGCTCCTGTCTGCGCGACCTTCCCTGCGCGCGCACCTCCGGGATTGGGCCTGGCTCGAGAGCCATCCGCCGGGCTCCCTCGGTCGGGCCTACCTCGCGCTGCGCGAGGAGCACGGACTCGACCCGCAGGGCATGACGCCCTACGTGGACGCGGGGACGACGCCCGGGCGCGCGGCGCAGCTCGACGCCGACGAAGCGTTCATCCAGGACTACCAGTTCCACAGCCACGACATCTATCACGTGGTCACGGGCTATGACCTGGACCTGGTCGGCGAGATTGGCCTGCTCGCGTTCACGGCGGCCCAGATGCGCAACACGGGCGTGGTGGCCATGGCGCTCCTCGGCTTCTACTCCATCCGCCTGCCGCGCTTCGAGGGACAGCGTGTCGCGATCGCGGCGGCGCGCCGGGGGCTGCGCGCGGGCTGGCTGGTCGAGCAGAACTGGGTGGAGCTCTTTCCGCGACCGCTCGACGAGGTGCAACGGGAGCTCGGCCTCTTTCCCCCGCCCGACTACCCGCACCTCTACGTCGGTCCGCTCCGGGAGCGGCGCGAGGCGCGGACGCGCTCCCTCCATCCCAGCGCGACGGCGGGCCGTTGACGCACCGCCCCCCGAAAGAGAGAGCCATCATGGATCCCTCGAGCCTGAGGAGACACGTGGACCGCGGCTTCGTCCTCGCCGTCCTCACCGTGCCCACGCTCGGAGTCGCGCTCGCCCTGTGGCTCGCCTCCCGCGGCGCACCGATCGGCGAGGCGAACCTCGTGATCGCGCTCGTGCTCTGGGCGGGCACGCTCTTCGGCATCGAGGGCGGCTACCACCGCTACTTCTCCCATCACGCCTTTCGCACGGGCCCGGTCTTCGAGGTGACGCTCGCGGTCCTCGGGTCCCTCGCGTTCCAGGGGCCGGTCCTGTGGTGGGCGGCGACCCACCGGCGCCACCACGCCCACGCCGACAAGCCGGGCGATCCCCATTCGCCGCACCTCGCCGGAAAGGGACCGCGCGCCATGCTGCGCGGCCTCTTCTACGCTCACGCGGGTTGGCTCCTCACGGAAGTGGACGACATCAGTCGCGGCCACACGTGGAAGGGGCTCGTGCCGGACCTGCGCGCGAACCGGCGCATCAAGTGGGTGCACCGCTACTACATGGTGTTCCTCGTCCTGGGCCTCGCCTTGCCCGCGGTCCTGGGTGGCCTCGCGACGGGGACGCTGCACGGGGCGTGGATGGGCTTCCTGTGGGGCGGCCTCGTGCGCGTCTTCGCCGTCAACCACGCCATCTGGGCCGTCAACTCCGTCTGCCACGTCTTCGGCGCGCGGCCCTTTGCGCACCGCGCGCGCGACCTCGCCACGAACAACGTCTGGCTCGCGCTGCCGACCTTGGGCGCGAGCTTCCACCACAACCACCACGTCTTTCCGGCGGCAGCCACGACGCAGCTCAGGTGGTGGCAGATCGATCTCACGGGGTGGGTCCTCCGGCTGCTCGCCGTGATCGGCGTCGTGTCGGGCGTCCGCAGCCCGCCCCGCCATCACACGGTGCCCGGTCGGGTGGAGAGCGCGAGCGTGTCGAGGGCGAGGGGAGCAACCGATCATGCATGACCAGATGGCCGAGTACCTTCGGGACCCCCTGGTGGCGGCCCTCTACCGCGACCTCACGCGGGCGGGACCGCTCCGGGCGATCCTCGTCGACATCACCCACCGCTGTAACCTCCGATGTAAGGGTTGCTACTTCTTCGCGGAGGAGATGGACGCCCTGAAGGCCCCCAAGGACGAGGCCGTGTTCGACGAGTTCCTCGCGAAGGAGAAGGCGCGCGGGACGAACTTCGTCACGGTCGTCGGCGGGGAGCCGAGCCTGGAGCTCGGGCGCGTGAAGAAGCTCTACGACAACTTCTGGGTGACCGTGATCTCGAACGGGATCCGGAAGATCCCCGTGGAAGGGTTCGAGAACCTCCCGGTCGGCCTCTCGGTCTGGGGCGACCACGAGACCGACCGTTACCTCCGGGGCAACGACCGGATTGACGTCTTCCGGCGCGCCCTGCGCAACTACCGCGATGACCGCCGCGCCATCTGGTACTTCACGACGACGCCGAAGAACGCCCACGAGGTGGAGAGCGTCGTTGGGCAGTGCGTGGACAACGGCAACTTCGTGTCGTTCAACTTCTACGGAGACGTGTCGGGGCTTGGCGGGGGCTTCGACCATCGCCTCGGGTTCGATGCGGTGCGCCGGGAGATTGACCGGGCCATCGAGCGCTATCCGGATCGGATTCTGTCGTCGTCGTACATCGCCCAGGTGGTGTCGACCGGGAAGCTCTTCGACGAGACCTGGGGCTACGACGTGTGCTGCAGCGTGACTGCCGATCACCCGATGAACGCCGACCGGACGGCGAACGGAAACCCCTACAACCGCCACTTCCGCGCCTACAACCCGGACCTCGTGTCGACGCGCCGCTGCTGTATCGGCAACGCCCGCGACTGCGACACCTGCTTCGACGTGTACGCGCACATCTCCTGGATCATGATTCACCTCCAGAAGCACCTCCGGTCGCGCGACGACTTCGTGAACTGGTTGGTCACACTGTACCTGTTCTACGTCGGCAACCGGATCGTGGACTTCGAGACGGGGATCGGGCGCCTGGCGCAGATCCACGCCATGACGGCCCGGAGCGCGGTGGGGGCGTCGCCCTCCCCGGTCGCTTCGGCATCGCGGCGTCACCTCGCCGTCGTCGAGGAGCTCGAGGCCCTGGCGGAGGATGTGTTGTGACGTCGAAGAGCACCCCGTCAGCCCGCGCGAAGACCCTCGGGCAGCTTGTCGCCTACCGCGCCGAGGCAACCCCGGAGGCCCGTGGGTTCACGTTCCTCGAAGACGGAGGCGGCGAGTCGGTCCTCGACTACGGCACGCTGTTGCTCCGCGCGCGGGCGATCGCGGCGGTGCTGGGGCAGAGCGGCCCGCGAGGGCGCCGCGTGCTCTTGCTCTTCGCGCCGGGCCTCGAGTACGTGGAAGCCTTCTTCGGGTGCCTCTTGGCCGGTGCGATCGCGGTCCCGGCCTATCCCCCGAACCCCGCCTCGCCGCGCCACGGCGTCGCTGGCATCCTGCGCATCCTCGCGGACTCGGGGGCCGACGCGATCCTGACGACGTCGGCGATCCGCGCGATGGGCACGGCGCTCCTCGGCGAGGAAGCCGCCGCCAAGACGACGTGGATCGCGGTGGACACCGTGGTCACCGAAGCGGCGGCGGACTGGGTCGATTCCGGCGTGCGCGGCGAGGACGTGGCCTTCCTCCAGTACACGTCGGGCTCGACGGGCGACCCGAAGGGCGTCGTCGTCACCCACGCGAACCTGCTCGCCAACTCGGCCGCCATCGAGCGCTGCTTCGGCCACTCGCCGTCGAGCCGCGGCGTGATTCTGGCTTCCGCCCTACCACGACATGGGGCTCATCGGCGGCATCGTGCAGCCCTTGTATGCGGGCTTTCCCGTCGCCCTCATGTCGCCCATGAGCTTCCTTCAGCGCCCCCTTCGCTGGCTCGAGGCCGTGTCCAAGTACGAGGCGACCACCAGCGGCGGGCCCGACTTCGCCTACGGCCTGTGCGTCCGCAAGGCCGATGCAGAGATCGCAGCCGGTCTCGATTTGGGCGCGTGGCGCGTCGCCTTCAGCGGGGCCGAGCCGGTGCGCGCCGAGACCATCGAGGCCTTCGTGGACCGATTCGGCGCGAGCGGCTTCCGCCGAAACGCGTTCTATCCGTGCTACGGCCTCGCCGAAGGGACGTTGATTGTCACCGGCGGCCTGCCGGAGGACGCGCCCGTCGTGGATTGGGATGCGGAAGGCCAGCCGCGCGTCGGGTGCGGCCCGGCCATCGACGGCGGCCAGGTCGTCATCGTTCCCGTCGGTGGAAGGGGGCCGGCTCTCGAGGGCGCGGTGGGCGAGATCTGGGTGCGCGGGCCGAGCGTGGCGCAGGGCTATTGGGGTCGGCCGGACGCGTCTCGGGCCACGTTCCGGGCGACGCTTCCCGGGCTCGATAGCGCCTTCCTGCGCACCGGCGATCTCGGCTTCCTGCGCGGCGGCGAGCTCTTCGTCACCGGACGCATCAAGGACCTGCTCATCGTGCGCGGGCGCAACCTGCATCCGGAGGACCTCGAGCGGACGCTCGGGAGCGCCCATGCGGCGCTGCGCCCGGGGTGCGGCGCCGTGTTCGATGGGGGCGACGGCGAGGGACGGGTGACCGCCGTCTTCGAGGTCTATCCGGACGCGGTGGGCGACGCCGAGGCCGTGATGGCCGCCATGCGCCGGGCGATCGCCGACGCCCACTCCGTCGAGCTGTCGGGCTGCGCCCTGCTCGCGCCGCGGACCATCCCCAAGACGTCGAGCGGCAAGATCAAGCGCAGCCAGTGCAAGGCGGCTTACCTCGCGGGCGAGCTCCACATCCTCGCGCGCTTCGAGGCCCGCGAGGCAGCGGTGGGCGCGTCGAGGGCATCAGCCGAGGCCGCCCTGCTACCGTGGTTGGTGGAGCGCGTCGCAGCCCTCGGCGGCGTGGCGCCGGAGCGCGTCATGGTGGACGAGACGCTTTCGAGCCACGGGGTGACCTCCGCCCAGGCGGCCGCCCTCGCTGCGGAGCTCGAGGAACGCCTTGGACGCCGCGTCTCGCCCACGGTGGCCTACGAGTACCCGAGCCTCCGCGCCCTCGCCGACGGCCTGAGCGGCGTCGCCGCCCTGCGAGCGCACGTGAAGGCCAGCGGCGAGCGCGTACGCGCGCCGCGAACGCACGCCGCCGCGACCGACGAGCCCATTGCGATTGTCGGCATCGGCTGCCGCTTCCCCGGGCTCGAGGGCCCCGACGCGTTCTTCGCCGCCCTCCTCGAAGGCCGCGACGTCATCGGCGAGGCGCCGCCTGCGCGACGAGCGCTCCTCGGTGAAGGGCGCGACCTCGGTCCGGGCGGCTACCTAGACGCCATCGCCGACTTCGACGCCGCCCTCTTCCGGATCTCGCCGCGCGAGGCCGAGGCCATGGACCCGCAGCAGCGCCTCGTCCTCGAAACCGTCTGGTCCGCCCTCGAGGATGCGGGCACGCCCGCGCGCGCCCTGCGAGGATTGCGGACGGGCGTCTTCGTCGGGATCGCATCGTCCGACTACCCGCACCTCTTCGACGACGACGCCCTGGTGCGGACGCCCTACGCCGCGACCGGCGGCGCCCACAGCATCGCCGCGAACCGTGTGTCGTTCCTGTTCGATCTGCGCGGCCCCTCCCTCGCCATCGACACGGCCTGCTCCTCGTCCCTCGTAGCGGTCCACCAGGCGTGCCGCAGCGTGCGGGCGGGCGAATGCGAGATGGCCATCGCGGGCGGCGTCAACGTGATCCTGACGGACCTCTGGACGCGATCACTCGCCGGCGCCGGCTTCCTCGCCGCCGATGCGCGCTGCAAGCCCTTCGACGAACGCGCCGACGGATACGTGCGGGGCGAGGGCGTCGCCTTCGTGGTCTTGAAGCCCTGGTCGCGGGCGCGCGCCGACGGCGACCGCGTCTACGCCCTGGTGCGCGGCTCGGCGATCAACAACGACGGCCACAGCAACGGCCTGACCGCGCCGAGCCTCGGGGCCCAAGTCGACGTCGTCACCGAGGCGTGCCGCCGCGCCGGCGTCCCGCCGTCGTCCATCGGCTACGCGGAGGCCCACGGCACGGGTACGAAGCTCGGTGACCCCATCGAGATCGAAGCCCTCGCGCGCACCCTGGGCGAAGGTCGCGCAGGGGACGCGCCGCTTCGCGTGGGCGCCGTCAAGAGCAACATCGGCCACCTCGAAGCGGCGGCGGGCATCGCGGGCCTCGTGAAGGCCGCCCTGGTCGTCGAGCGCGGCGTGATCCCGCCTACATTGCACCAGGAGCGCCCGAGCTCGGCCATCGCGTGGGAAGAGGTGATGGTCACGGTGCCGGCGAGCGCCGAGCCCTTCGGCGACGACAGCGGTCCGCGCCGTGCGGGCGTCAGCTCCTTCGGCTTCGGCGGCGTGAACGCCCACGTGATTCTTGGAGCAGGCGCCGCGCGAGGAGGAGCAGCGCACCGACCGAGAGGGCCCGGCGCTCCTGTTCGTATCGGCGCCGACGGACGAGCGCTTCCACGACGTTGCGCGGGATTTCGCGGACGCGCTTCGGAGCGGCGACGCGTCGCTCGATGCGTTCGGGGCGAGCACCGTCGCGCGGCGCACCCATCATGCCGTGCGCGGCGCGGTCGTCGCCGAGAGCCGCCTCGCGTGCGCCGAGGCGCTCGAGCGGCTCGAAGGGGTGCAGCGCACGCGGAGGACGGGCGGCATCGTCTTCGCCTTCCCCGGCGCGGGTGCTCGCGGCTGGACGGGCCTCGACGCCATCTACGCGCGCGAGCCGGCATTCCGCGAGGGCGTCGACGCGTGCGACACGCTCTTCCGGGGGCTCGGGGAGCCTTCGGTCCGCGACGCCCTGCTCGCCGGCCCCGAAGCCACGACGGAGGGTGCCGCGCCCATGGAGCCGGCCCTCTTCGCGCTCCAAGCCGGCCTCGTCTCGCTGTGGCGCAGCTGGCGTGTGGAGCCGGCGGCCGTGGTCGGGCACGGCGTCGGCGAGGTCACGGCCGCGTGGGCGGCAAACGCGCTGACGCTCGCGCAAGCGGTCGAGGTGGTCGTCGCGCGAACGCGGGCCACGACGGGTGGACCCGGCGATGGCGGTGGGGCGCGTGCGCTTCGGGGCGCCCTCCAGCACCTCTCGCCGGCGTCCGCCCACATCCGATTTCAGTCCACGCTGGACGGCCTGGAGCAGCGCGGAATCGATTTGGAGGCCGCGCACTGGGCGGAGGCGCTCGACGCACCCGCGCGCTGGACGCCTGCGATGAGCGCGCTGTCGCGGGACGCCCTCACCGATGTACTCGTGCTCGGCAGCGACGACGACCTTCGTGCAGAGCTCGAGGCTGCGGGCGCAGACTGCGCGCTGACCACGCTCTCGAAGGATGGCGACGCGCGATTGGCGTTGCTCCGTGCAGCGGCGGCGCTCTTCGTCGCCGGCCACGCGCCCTGCCCGCTCACTTCGGCGACACCTCACGCCGCGCTGCCCCCCTTGCGCTTGGCGCGAGAGACGTACTGGCTCGGCACGGCCCGCTCCGCGACGAGCGCGCACGCCGAGCCGACGGCAACCTCGACCTCGACGTCGTCCGCGAGCTCCACGTCGAGCCCGATCACGACCTCGACCGCTGCCTCCACCGCGGCCACGTCGCCGACCTCTACTCCACGCCCGACCGCGGTCGGCACCTACGCGCTCGACTGGAACGAGGTCCCGATGGCCGAGGCCGGGCGACTGGCCGCGCGGTTCGTCGTGCTGGGCGACCGCGGCGGCGTGGAGGGGCCCTGGCGCGCCGCCTCGAAGCGGCGGGCGCTGCCGTGTCCCACTGGACGCCGGACGTGGTGTCGCTCGACCGGAAGGTGGCCGCGATCCTCGAGGACCACGCGCCCACCACCTTCGTCCATCTGTGGTCCCTCGACGCACCGTATGTCGCCGATGCGCAGGACCTGCTCGACGGACGGCTCGGCGGACAGGACGACTCGGCGCTTCGGCTGGTCCAAGCCCTCGCCGCGCAGAAGACTTCGCGCGCGCGCCTCGTCTTCGCCACCCGTGGAGCCCAGCTCGGATTCGGCGCGCGGGCTCATGGCGGCATCCGCCCTCTGGGGGCTCGGCCGTACCGTAGCCCTCGAGCACCGGGACCTGTTCGCGGGTCTCGTCGACCTCGATCCCGACCGGTCGGCCGAAGAGGCCGCGCGCGATTCTGGAAACGTACCTGCGTGCGGACAACCGTGAGCCGCAAGCGGTCGTCCGCGCCGGCCTCTGGCGCGCACCGCGGTTGCGCTCCGTCGCGCCGCCCACGACGACTCTCGCGTGCAGGCCCGACCGCTCCTACGTGATCACCGGCGGCCTCGGCGGCCTCGGCCGCATCGTCGCGCGCGAGCTCGTGGGCGCTGGTGCACGCCACCTCACGCTCGTCGGTCGCCGCGGCCTGCCTCCACGCTCCGAGTGGTCCTCCGTGTCGGACCGCCGCGTCATCGAACAGATCGACGCGGTCTGTGCGCTCGAGGCCCTCGGCGCGGGCGTGTGCGTGCCGGCCGTGGACATCGCCGACCGCGCCGCGCTCGAGGCCTGGCTCGACGCGCATCGCAGCGAGCGACGACCGCCCGTCGGCGGCGTCTTCCACCTGGCCGGCACCCTGCACGACGGCGTCCTCGCGGGCCTGCGCCCCGAAACCGTGGACGCCGTTTTCCGCGCGAAGGCCCTCGGCGCCTGGCTGCTGCACCGCACGCTGGCGGACGAGCCTCTCGAGCACTTCGTCCTGTTCTCGTCGATCGCGGGCCTCTTCGGGTCGGCGGGCCAGGGCAACTACGCCGCGGCCAACGCCCTGCTCGATGCCCTGGCCGAGCATCGCGCGGCCGCGGGGCTGCCGGCGACGTCGATCGCGTGGGGACCGTGGGCCGAGGTCGGCCTCGCGCGCGACCACGGCGGGCACCTCGAGCGCTGGGGCATCGCGGAGATCGACGCCGACGGGGGCGCGCGTGCCATCGCGTCCCTCGCTGCCGCGACGACGCCCGTGCAGGTGGCTGCGCGCTTCGATGCGGGCCGACTCGGGGTCGCGGCCCCGTCCCTCGCCCGGCTCACGGCCGACCTCGCTCCGACCGGCACCGATTGCGCGCACCCGACCCCCGAAGGGGCCACCGCACCGCACGGCCGGCGCGCACCGAGCATCGCCGAGGTCGAGCAGGTCGTCCTCGTCGCGCTCGCGGAGGTGACGGGCCTTCGGGGCGACGCGACGCCGACGTCGGACATGGCGCTGCAGGACTTGGGGGTCGACTCCCTCGTGGCGATCGATCTCCACGCGCACCTCGAGGAAGCGCTCGGCGTGAACCTTCCGGTGACGCAGCTGATCGAAGCGGGCACGATCGGCGAGCTCGCGAAATGCGTGGTGGACGCCGCGTCCGAAGCCGCGACCGACGAGGACGCAGGCATCGTCATCCAGCACATCGTCCTGACGGCGGCGAACGGAGATCGCACCGTGGTGATCCACCCGGGCGGGCTCGACGCGGCGTCCTACGCGCCGCTCGCCGCGCACGTGCAGGGCAGCCTCGAGGTGCTGGTGCTGCCGGGCCTCTACGAGCCCGCCTCGGAAGCCGAGAGCATCGATCGCCTCGCCGTGCGGTGCGTCGCGCGCATCGACGAGACCGGACCGGCGCCCGCGATTGTGATGGGTTGGTCGCTCGGCGGCGTGGTCGCCTTCGAAGTCGCGCGGCGGCTCCGGGCGCGGGGCACGGCGCCGCACCTTCTGGCGCTGCTCGATGCGCCGAACCCCATCCAGGTGCGAACCGACCCCGTGTCGGACACGCTCCTCGCGCCGGCCTTTCGGAGCTTCCTCTCGGCCAAGGGCGCGCCCGACGGACCGACCAACGGACAGCTACCGATCTACCGCGCGGCCCTCACGAAGAGCGCCGCCCTGATCGACGCCTACGCGCCCGAGCCCTACGACGGCGACGCCATCTACCTCGCGGCGCGTGACGTGCTCGACGCCTACGCCGTGGCCTACCCGGCCGGAGAAGCCGCGTGGCGCGGTCTCGTCCGCGGCGCCTTCCGCGCGAGCCACATCCCGGGCGACCACTACTCCATGCTGCAGACCCCGAACATGACCGAGCTGGGCACCGCCCTTTCGGACCACGCCCCCCCGCCCCTCGATCGCGCCAGACGCGCATGAGGCCACGCGCCGATCAAGGGTGAAGGCCGGCAGATCCGAAGGGCGCGCTACGGATCCGCGAGCTCCCCAAGGTGCTCGTTTCCGTCGGGGTCGGCGAAGCGGCCCCTGGTCGGCCTCCCCGGTCGACGACGGATCCTGCCCGTCACCGTCCCGGACGCCTGCTCCATTCGAGAGTGGGGCTCGTTGACTCCAGGAACCGGTCGCGCGGTGGGGGCGTGAATGATGCGGGGCTACTTGCCCCACCTTCGCGATCTTTGCCCGAAATCATGACGCAATTTCGCGCCCACTGCGAGCTCGACACGGAGTGCACCGACTGTGGCCGCAGCACGAGCGCAGCGACCGGATCGTCAGACACGGCGACCGGAATCAATCTCGAGCGGCCCGACCGGATCCTCGAGCGGCGACAGCACGTGCAACGATGACTGCTACTGGGCCGGAGACGGCGTGTGCGACGACGGCGGGCCCGGCTCCACCGATTCGGCCCGCGACTCCGGGACCGACTGCGGGGACTGCGGCCCGCGCGGTGACAGCACCTCGTTGAGCTGCGATGCCTCGGGCAGCAACGACACGATGCACACCGCCACCGTGCTCGACGGCGCGAGATGACCGGGGTCACTGCGGAGCGGCCTTGCAGCAGCGTCGAGGCTACGCGCCGTTCGGCTTGCCGCCGTGGTACTGGGCGTAGTCGACGTCGGTCGGGGGGGCAGTGCTTCGTCCAGGTCCGGCTGCGGCGTCGTCGCATGCGACGGCGACTTCTTGCCGAGGAGCTCGCCGTTGGGGCCGCGCAGCTCGCGACGGTGCGGCATCTTGGCGGCCAGCTCGGCCGAGATGATGCGCGCCGGGGCCGCCGTCACCACCGCCCCCGCCGGTACGTCGCGCGTCACGACGGCGTTCGCGCCGATCTGCACGTCGTCGCCGATGGTGATGCCCCCGAGGATTTTCGCACCCGCGAAGATCTGCACGCGATTGCCGATGCGCGGAACGCCCGGCACCGGGCCCGTGCCCAGGGTCACGTCGTGGTAGATGGAGACGTGGTCCCCGATGACCGAGTCGGATGGCACGTAGATCGCGTCGGGATGGGGGATGCGTAGCCCTCGCCCGATCTCGGCCCGCGCCGGCAGGTAGACGCTGCGGAACAAGCGCCACGGCACCGCCAGCACGCGGTGTGTCGTCAGGAGCGCCAGCTTCGCAGGTCGGCTCTGGACCTTGTGACCGAGGTGGCCGATGCGGTAGGTGGCCGAGGCCCAGAAGCCGAGGCGCAAAAACCACTGCCCCTCGCCGGCATACATGTCCATGTCCCCCTGCACATCGCCGATCATGTAAAAGGATATGCTCGCCACGCTGCCGAAGGGCAAGGCCCCGCCCTCGGGCGGGGCCCGATGCGCCGCCGCCGGGGCGTGGGAGCCGCCGAGAGCAGGCCCCCCGTCCAGCCCGTCGCGCAGGTGCCCTCTCCCCCCCGGGCATCCCTGGGTGGTACTTGGCGCCGATCCCCGGCATCATCGAAGCCCGTGCAACCAGCCGACCCGCGGCAGCCCCGAGCGCACGAGCGAGGCAGTGTGGACTCCGATGTCTTCACCCTCGCACGGACCGACTCGATCATTCCGGCGCTCACAAACGTCCCCCTCACCCCCGAGGAGCGGCGACGGCGCGTCGTCGTGCGCATCTCGGCAACGGTGTTCGTCCTCGTCTGCCTGGCCACGGCCGCGGGCATCGTGCTGTTCCTGCGCCACCGGAGCTCGGTCCGCGCGACCGCCCTCGCGGCTGGGGACGACGGCCGCGCCGCCTCCCTCGCTCGCGCTCTCGACACGATCGGCGACAGCGGCAGCGCCGAGCGCGTCGCCCTGCGCGCACGCCTCGAGGCCATGGGCGCGCTCGAGCAGGGCGACGCAGCCGCCGCCAAAGAGGCCCGCACGCTGCTGGCCAGCCTGCAGCCGAGCGATCGCACGCTGCTCGACGCCGCCGTGGCGTCCACCTATCTGGCGCTCTACGACTCCGACCTGACGACCGCCCGCCGCTTCGGCTCGAGCCTCGTCCCGGCCGGCGACTACGCGGCCGAGGCCTCCCACGCGCGCGCGTCGACCGCACTCGCCGTCGGCAACCTGGGCGAGGCGCTCCGGTCGGCACGGGCCGCGGTCGCCGCGCGGCCGGGGGCACCGCGCTATGCCGCCCTCCTCGCCCGCGTGCTGGCACGCACCGGAAAGAACGCCGAAGCCGAGCGCGTGCTGTCGAAGGCGGGGCACTCCCCCGCCGCCCGCATCGTCCACGGGCGCGTGCACCTCGCCCGCGGCGACGACACCCAGGCGGTTCGCGACGCCCATGCAGTCCTCGCCGATACGAACGCGACCGCGCCGGAGAGGGCCTGGGCCCATCTCGTGATTGCCCGTGCAGACGCGCGCAACGGTGCGGTCCACGACGCGCAGGCCGCAATCGGAGCCATCGGCAAGGCGCATCCTCCGGGCGACGAGGCCTTCGATCTCGGCCTGGCCGAGGCGGACCTCGCGATTGGCGACGACGACGCGGCGCGTACCGTTCTCGAAGCGCGGCCCAAGGGTGGCACGAGCGACGCGGCGCGGCGGGCCCGGGCCGTGGCCTGGCTCGACCTCGACCAGGGTCAAGTGGATGCGGCCGCCTCGGTCTTGCGGTCGGGCGGCCGCGGATTGGCAGAGCACCTGCTCGAAGGGCGCCTCGACGAGGCACGCCATCAAAGCGATGCCGCACGCGCCGCCTATGAGGCAGCCGCCGCCGACCCGACCCTCGCCGTCGAAGCCGCACGCCGCATCGCCTCCCTGGAGCTCGGGCGCGGTCACGCCCGTGACGCGGTGCAATGGGCCGACCGGGCGCTCGCGGGCCACGCGAACGACCTGCCCACGGTCCCCGTCGCGGTCCGCGCACACCTCGCCGCGAACGACGCGGCCGGCGCCGCACGCATCGTGCAGGCGGCCCTCGCAGCGCACCCGGGCGAGGGGACGCTCCTCGCCGCGCGCTCGCTCGTCGAGGTGCAGGAGCAGAGCTGGGCCAAGGCGCGGGCCACGCTCCAGAAGGCGATCGCGAAGCTGCCGCGGGATGCGGACCTGCACGCCCGCCTCGGCGACGTGGCGCGTCACCTCGGGGACACGAATGGGGCGCGCGCCGCCTACGACGCGGCTATCCATCTCGCACCGCACCACCCGGACGCCCTCCTCGGCCGCCTCGAGATCGCGCTCGATGCCGAGGACGTGGACACCGCCCAGGCGATGCTCGCGAAGATCGACGAGGCCCATCTCGACTCCGGGCCGATCCTGCACGCGCGGGCACGCTTCCTCGTGCTGACGGACGCGGGCGCCCACGGGCTTCGCATCCTGCGGCACGCCATGCGGCACGTGCATCCGGACGCGGATTTGTGGCGCGCCTACGGCCTGCTCTACGCGCAGGCGGAAGACTGGGGCAACGCGGCGCGGTCCTTCGCCAAGGTGCTCGATGACCTGCCGAACGACGTGGAGGCGTTGCTCGACCAGGGCATCGCGCGGGAGCGGCTCCGGATCCTGCGCCCCGCCCAGGACGCGATCGACGCGGCGCGGGATGCGGCCCAGGCGGCGCATCTCGGTGCTGGCGTGCGCGCGCGGATCACGGCGGCCGAGGGGAGCCTACGCTTCGCCTTCCATTTGCTCGGTCCGGCCCACACCTTGGCGCGGCAAGCGGTGGCCCTCGACGCCAACTGCGGCGACGCCCACCTCCTGCTCGCCGACATCGCGACGAAGCGCGACGCGGACCCGACCTCCGAGCTGCGCGCGGCACTGCGGGACACGCCGGCGCCGCCCGAAGCGATGGCGCGCCTCGCCTCGTCCCTCGACCCCGGCGACGAGCAATGCAAGCTGGCCCGCGGCTACCTCGAAGCCGCTCCGGGCGGCCACTACGCCCACTCGATGCGCCACATCGCATCCCAGTGCCACTAGCACCCGCAGGCCCTCCCCCCAGCCCCCTCCCGCAAGCGGGAGGGGGAGACGCTGCTCATGCACCGTGCAGCACCCCCGGTTCGCTCCCCACGACGGCCTCCGCGCGTGCCAACACGCTCCGACGCTCCGCTGTGCATGGCCCGCCCCGACGCTCCGCTGTGCATGGGACAAGGCAGCCAGCAACGGGAGGCCGGGCGGGAGGCTCCCCCGGCGGGGCCTCCGCGCGTGCCAACACGCCCCAAGCCACAACCCGTGTTGGCACGCGCGGCGAGGCGCCCTTGCGCGAGCGCTCTCCGACCACGGCCCCAGTCAAGACGGCGCTCGCATCTGCAAGGGCGCCGTGCCCCGCCGGGGGAGCCTCCCGTCCGGCCGGCCAACGCCTCAGGTACAGCCCCCCAACCCCCCCAAGTCAAGACGGCGCTCGCATCTGCAAGGGCGCCGTGCCCCGCTGGGGGAGCCTCCCGTCCGGCCGGCCAGCGCCTCGGGTACAGCCCGCAAACATCGCGGCCACACAGCCCGCAACCGGTCACTCCCGCTCGCCGTCGTCGCCGCCCTGCTCCAGCTCGTCGACGCCGCCTTCTTCACCCGGCGCCAGGGGCTTGGCCGCATCTTCGCCGGCGGCCGCTTCGCGCTCCGCGGGCGTGGGCGGACCGGCGGGCTCGTCCGACGGCTGCTCCGCCGAGCGCCCGATCGCTCGCCGCCGATCGCGTACACGCTCGCGCTGTGCGTCCACCGCATGCAGGCACAGCCCCACCATGCCAAAGAGGCTGGCGAGAAAGACCCCCATCCCGATCCACGTCGCCCATCGACCGTCCCCGAGCAGCGCCTGCACCACTCCACCCACCGCCGCCGCCATCAGCACCAGGAGCGGCCCCTTCGGCACCGTCGTCTCTCGCGGATGCTCGCCCCACTCCTCCTCGGGCAGGAGCATCCCCGCTTCACGAAGCTCTTCGATCGACATCCTTCGACTCCTGCCGTAGCTCCTCGTCCTCGCCGCGGAAGAACTCGACCACGTCGAGCACGCGCCGCTTCACCGGATGGCGACCGTGCTTGACCAGCATGATCCGTCCGCGCGCGCGCCGCGCCACCCGCTCGGGTAGCGCCCCCGCGACCGTCTTGTGCAGCCAGCCCTCCCGCGTGGCCCCGATCACCAAGAGCCCATGCGCAGACGACAGGTCCACCAGCCGCTGCGCGATGCCCGGCGTCTCTTCGACGCGCAGCGGATGCCGCGCCCCGTCCGGCCCGACACCCAGCTCCCCGAGCGCCTCGAGCAGCGCATCGACCCGCTGCCGCCGCTCGATCTCCCCCGTGCCCGAGCGCACCAGGTGCACCACCTCGAGCTCGGCCCCGCCACGCCGTGCCGCGAGCTCCGCCAGGCTCACGATGAGCTGCGACTGTTCCGGCAGCGAGACCGCGGCCACCACGTCCTCGATGTCCTCCATGTCGTCGGCGCGCAGGAGCACCACGTCGCAGTCCGCCTGCCGAAGCACCGCGTCGGTCGTGTGCCCGAAGGCAACCCTCGCCGAGCGCCGCCCGCGCCACGCCATGACCACCATGTCGATCGCGTCATCCTCCACCTCGTCCACGATCGCCTGGCCCGCGCCGCGCGCGATACGCACGAGCGAGGTGAAGGGCACGCCGCGCTCCTTCAACGTCGCCTCGATGCCGGCCAGCACCTCCTCGTGTTTGGAGGCCACGAAGCGGCGTCCCACGACGAGCGGTGTCTGTCGCGGCACCTCGATGACGTGCAGGAGCGCGACCTCGCCTTCGTGCTCCTGTGCCACGCGCGAGGCGAAGTCGAGGAGCGGCAGGGCTCGCTCGATCTCCAGCACCGGCACCAGCACACGGTAGCCCGCCCTCGGCCGCGGCCCCATGTGGCTCCGCAGCACGACCGGGCTCACCTCCTTCTTGCGCTCCTGCTTGCGCGCCCACAGGGCCCACGTCGCCGCGCCCACCACGATCCATCCGCCCGCCACGTACCAGGCCAGCGGCGAGTAGTGGAACATGAGGATGGCGAGGCCGAGCTGGAGCACGATGGCCACCCACGGCAGGACGTGCACGAAGGGCACGAGGAAGCCGTAGTCGAGCTTGTCCCCGAGCCGGCGACGGATGCTCATCAGCGCCACGTTCACCTGGAGGAACAGGAGCAGGAACATCACGTCGGCTGCGGCGGCCACTGCCTCGATCGGGATGGCGATCACCATCAGGATGATGATCGTCCCGCTCGCGAGCAGCGCCACCCAGGGGGTGCGCGTGCGCGGGTGCACGCGGGCGAAGGCGCCCGGCAGGTTCTGGTCGCGCCCCATGGCGAAGGAGACGCGCGTCGAGCTGAAGGTCGTCGCGTTCAGAGCGGACATGGTCGACAGCACACCGCCGAAGAGGATGAGCTCGCCGCCGAAGGGCATGATCTGGCGCGCCGCCTCGACGAGGCCGAGCTCCTTGTACTCGCCCAGGAAGCGCCACGTGGGCTCGCCGCCCGCAGGATGCGCCGCCCCGAGGGCGGCCACGGCGACGAGCAAATAGATGGGGACGACGATGGCGAGCGAGATGAAAACGGCGCGCGGGATGTTGCGCCGCGGGTTCGGTTAAGCAGATTAACGAGTCAAGGAAAAATACATAGGACGTATTGCTAGAATAAAAATAACATTACCGCATCTTCCGTTTTTTCTATTTTCATGGTAAAATGAGGTGGAATAAAATAATAATCCCATGCAAGCGCACGAATTACGGCGGATAAAATTATTGGCCCTCTCTCAAATCTAAAAACCGGGAGGAGAAAAATTATTAGCAGCAGATTTAACGATACGGTTTCATATCCTATAAAGTTTTGTATATAATATAATGCCGATATAAATATAAAGAGTATAATAGTTGAGAAAAAATACTGCTTCCCTGTTGAAATGCTTGAGTATATATTTTGATTTTTCATTATAAAATTATTCCATTTTTAACAACCTGTTCTTTTCAAAAACAAAATTTATGCAACATTTTTTTCCTCATTTTTCTCCCAAAAGTTTGATTTTTTTTTAAACTATTTTCATCCTGAAAATTTCCTTTTTCATTTTGAAAGGGTAAAATTTTTTAAGGTCCTCCCGGATAATCCAGAATCTTTTAATTTAGTGCGAAATTCCGGCTTTTCTTCGAATTAATAATACTTGGTATTATTGATGTACAAACCTGATTATTCGTACAATGCAAAAATCAAAAATCTCTAAAGGATTGCCGCTTATTCAATTTAATATCTGTGAGTTGGAATATGCTTGAAAAATTTTAAAAAACGGTTTGATAAAAAATGGCTGATATAAATTCGGGCAAGAAGCTCAAAAATGTTCCGTTCGAAGTAACTCTGAGCCGCGACCTTTCATTGTTCGATATTACAATGATTGGTGTCGGCGCCATGATTGGAGCAGGGATTTTTGTCCTTACAGGTATAGCTGCCGGGACTGCCGGGCCCGCATTGATATTGTCATTTGCATTAAATGGTATAGTTACTGTTTTTACTGCAATGGTATATGCTGAATTAGGTTCGGCAATACCTGAAGCAGGCGGTGGTTATCTATGGGTTAAAGAAGGGTTGCCCGGCCCAAACGCTTTCCAGGCTGGTTGGATGAGCTGGTTTGCTCATGCCGTCGCAGGCAGCTTATATGCTATGGGATTCGGCGCTTATTTCGTTCTGATTTTAAATGCATTTAACATTTCGCTCTTCGGTTTACACGGAGAAATGCTGAATAAAGCCATTACCGTTTTGATTATTCTTATTTTCATTGCTATCAACTATAAAGGAGTTTCGGAAACAGGCCTGGCAGGCAATATAGTAACTGTTTCCAAAGTAGTAATTTTAATTGTTTTTATTGTAAGCGGCATTTGGGCAATAGTTTCACATCCGGTTTTCTTCCAGAAATTCCAAAATTTCTCTCCCAAAGGATTTCCGGGAATTTTAAGTGCAATGGGGCTTACGTTTATTGCTTTTGAAGGTTATGAAATAATTGTACAGGCTGGTGAAGAAGTCAAAGAGCCGAGAAAGAATATTCCAAAAGCTGTCTTTTTATCTCTCGAATTGTAGTCCTGATTTATATATTTGTCGCTTTTGCCGCGATTGGCGCTGTAACGCCGGATTCCAATATACCCACTTATGTATGGCTGGGTAAACATGCCGAACTCGGATTGGTAGAGGCTGCGAAACAATTTATGCCTTTCGGAACATTTCTCCTTCTTATTGCAGGCTTATTCTCAACAATGAGCGCACTTAACGCTACTACATATTCTTCTACCAGAGTATCTTTTGCTATGGGGAGAGATAAGAATCTACCTAAAGCATTTTCGGCAATTAGCAGAAAGACGAGAACACCGCATAAAGCATTAATGTTTAGCGGCGCTTTAATCCTTATAATGGCTGTGATAATTCCTATAAAAGATGTTGCTTCTGCTGCAGACATAATGTTCCTTCTTTTGTTTCTGCAGGTTAATATTGCAGCTATCACACTAAAGAAAAAAATATGGAAAGCGACTAAGATAGTGCTGAACGCCGTTCTTCCCGATTGTACCGATAATAGGAATAATAACTAAATTATTTCTTGCCCTGTTTATGTTCGACTACTCTCCTATTGCATGGTATTTTACAATTGCATGGATTGGAATTGGTACTATAATTTATTATTTATATGCAAAAAAGCATAGGGAACAAGGTGAGTCAACCTCATAGCGCATCAGGAAAAAAGACAGGTCAGTTTTGATACCGAAAACTTTTATGTTCTTGTTCCTGTTGGAAATCCAGGACTATCTTAAAAACTCTTATGCCGGCTGCAATAAACTCCGCAAAGAAAAAACAACGGCAGTATTTTAATACTGCAGATTGTAGAAGTCCCTGAGCAGTTGCCGCTAAGTGAAGGGATTATATACGTTGAAATGAACAGAGAAATTGCTGATAATGCATTCCGGATGGTTCAGGAAGCAGGTTTAAGCGAGAGATTTTAGTTAGAATTTCCCATCAGCCCTATGATGCAATTATTCAAACAGCTGAAGAACGAAATGTAAATCTTATAATTATGGGTTGGAGAGGTCAAAGCAATTTAAGGCAACTATTATCGGAAGAAATATCGATAAAATACTTGAGAAGGTTAATTCTCTAAGTCCTTGTTGTTCAGCAAAATGCAAAACCGCCTCTCCGCAAGGTATTAGTTCCTATTGCTAATCCTGATTAAATTAAATCAATTATAAATAGAATTGAAAGCTTTGATTCTAACGGCAGATTGAATTTAAGATTCATTCAGATCTTTAAAACTACGGTAAATGAAATTGACAAAGAAAAAACAATTAACTCTCTAAAAAAAGAAATCTCGGAATATATGGAGAAAAACAGCAGTGACTACATTAATATAGAATTGGATAGCATTGTAAGTGATGATGTTACCGGTACTATAGTTAAAACAGCTAACCAATATGATGCCGTAGTTATAGGTAGTTCACAAAAAAATTGGCTTCAGAAAAAATTCGCTAATATAAACCCGAACAATATTGCACTTAAAACAAAATCTCCCGTTATACTTTACAATCCGAAAGGTACATTGGTAAGATTTGGAATGAATCAAATTGCCAACTATATAAGAGGCGGATATAAAGAAATAAATATTAAATCAGAGCAAGAGCTTGAAAAAGAAGGAATGTCTGCACCGAGAGGTGAACAGGCAACAATTGATTTGCATACGAGAGTAAATAAAACCGAATTGATTGTTTGTGCTTTAATTGCACTTCTATCTGCAGCTTTGATGTATATAGGTGATGGAAATTATCCGACATGGATTGGAACTGCCGGTTTTTTAATAGGTCTGTTTTGGTTTACTTTAATTTCTGTCAGAGGTACAAATATTAAGAAAAAAGCTTAAACATGACTTAAGTTATTATGAATGTATGTGTAAATTATTTTCTCATGTCTCAAAGTTCCGGTCTTAAGGAATTAGTTCTAAAAAATTTTGAAATTCGAAACCCAAAATTAATAGGCTTATGTCAAAAGGAAATATTTTAGTAATTGATGATGAAGAAGATATCAGGCATCTTCTTTCGAAACTTATCAGACTAGAAGATTATACGACCTTTGAAGCTGATAATGGTAACTCTGCACTTGAATTATTGTCAAAAGAAAACTTTCAGGTAATAGTAACCGATGTTAAACTTCCGGATATAAATGGGATAGATTCTTATACCTGAAATAAAAATAATAAAACCTGTAGGTAATGCCCGAAATAATTGTAATTACTGCTCAGGGCATTATTTAAGACGGAATAAAAGCAATTAAAGCCGGAGCCTTCGATTATTTAACAATAGGACAACATTGATAATAAAATAATTATCCTTGTCGATAAAGCATTTGAAAAAGCAGTTTCAAATTATAATGTAAAAAATTATGAAAATTTCCCTGAAGCCGCAATTCCTTTTTGAAAATATAATTGGAAAATCAAAACTAATAAGTGAAACTATCAAGATAGCAAAAAGAATTGCTCAAACCGATGTACCTGTACTTTTAATAGGAGAAACCGGAAGCGGTAAAAAACTTTTTGCCGAAGCAATCCATAATGCCAGCAGCAGAAAAAAATTTCCGTTCATAGCAATTAATTGCAGTGCTGTTTCCAAAGTAGTTCTTGAATCGGAATTATTCGAATTTATCTCAAATACAAAAAATAAAAAAGGACTTTTGGAACAAGCAAACTCTGGAACCATCTTTTTAGATGATATTGTTGGAATGGATTTGCAGTTGCAGGAAAATTAATAGGTATATTTGAAAGGAATTCTTTTATTAAGCCGGGTGACAATATAACTACCGAGCTGAATGTTCGAATTATCAGTTCAACCAATAAAAACCTTGAAAAAGAAATAGGGAAAAATAATTTTAGAAGTGATTTATATTATAGAATTGGAGAGGTAAAAATCGAAATCCCTCCGTTAAGATACAGGAAGGAAGATATTGAACCTCTGGCTGATTATTTTATAGAAGTTATTTCAAAAAAATTAAAACGAAATAGAAAATCGGTTGACAAAGATTTTTTTAATAAATTAAAGGAGTATAACTTCCCCGGCAATATTAGAGAACTTAAGAATGTGCTCGAAAGATTTAATAATTTAACCTAAGGTGAAACATTAAACAGTGACTCGCTGCCTAAAGAGTTTTTTAAATTAGAACAGTTAAAGAACTCGGGTATTACACCTGTAAAGCTTAATGAAATTGAAAAGAACCATATACTAAAAATATTGAAACAAACTCACGGCAATAAAACAAGGACTGCAAGACTGTTGGGAATTGGTTTGACTACCCTATATAGGAAGCTTCATGCCTATAACTTAAAATAATTTCTATCTTTCTTATATTTTTCTAATCCCTTTCTTCCACCATTTTGAAAAAACTGATTTTTATTTTGAAAAGATTTTAATCCTATTCCAACCATAGAAACTTTTAAATCTTCATTTTAGATATAAAAACAAATAAAATTTAATTGGCACTTAAAATGACTTTAATTGGTTAGCTGTGCTGATTATTAGAAATCAAGGGTTGAATAGAAATGAACACTGATTGGACTGAAAAGAATAAGCTTTGAAAAAATAAATCTTCGTCAACTTAAAAAACATAAAATTGGCAAAGTTTTTTGATTGTGATGATGCTTTTGTACGATTTTCGAATCCGGTTTATTCCAACGATAGATTTAAGATTGAAGTTGCATTAACAATTATTAACTTGTCACTTAAATAAACTTAATACTGCACAGGGAAATACATACTATTTTGATTTTGAAGTTGAGTATTTAAAAAGTGAGGGGTTTTCTATGAAGGTAATTTTTTCAAGTATGATGAGATTGAGAATCTTTTCAAAAAAATTTCAATGGAAATGGAAGATGTTAAATAAATTATTTCAATTCGGAGGTAAAAAAAATGCTCGCAATAGGAATGATTTTCTTAGGTGTAGTTATCTTTTATTTAATGTTCAAAACAATTCAATTCTTCGAAAAACTTTAGGAGAGAGTATGATTCTATTATTAATAATAAGTGTAATCGTTTTTGCTTATCTATTTTATGCATTGATAAAACCGGAAAAATTTTAGGGGCATCATATGAATACTGAAATGTCTGGAGTGATTTTAATTCTATTGCTGACATTTGTGTTGGCATACCCGTTTGGAAAATATATAAGCAAAGTATTTAAAGGCGAAAAAGTATGGAGTGATTTTCTTTCGCCTATTGAAAACTTTATTTTCAAAATTAGTTCGATAAATCCAAATGAGCCGATGGACTGGAAAGAAAATATGAAAGCGATGCTGCGGCTTAATTTGGTTTTCTTTCTTTGGTCAATTGTTGTACTCATGATACAAGGCGGTATTTCAATTTGGAACCCCGTGAAAATTGTTTCGATGGAAGCGACATTGGCATACAATACTGCCGCAAGTTTTGTCTCCAACACTAATCTTCAGCATTATTCAGGCGAAACTGGGTTATCATATTTTTCGCAGCTTTTGGTAATCGGCTTTATGCAGTTTGTTTCCGCCGCTACTGGAGTCGCTGTTCTCGCTCTTCTGTTTAAAGGAATTGTTCAAAAGAAAGCAACCGACCTTGGAAATTTTTACAACTTGTTTTTGAAAAGCTGCACAAGAATATTTCTTCCGCTTTCGTTTGTAGTTGCAATAATATTTTTATTAAACGGAATGCCGCAAACTTTTCATGGTCAATATGAAGTACATACTCTTGAAGGCGATACCGTTAATGTTGCGACCGGACCTGTTTCATCAGTTGTAGCAATAAAGCAGCTTGGAACAAACGGCGGCGGATTCTTCGGTCCGAATTCAACACATCCGTTTGAGAACGCAAATTATTTTACAAACATTGTTTCCAATTTCTCAATCTTATTTATCCCCGTTTCGCTCATTTTTGCCTTTGGATTTTATTTAAACAAGAAAAAATTAGCATGGGTTTTCTTTTACAGTGATGCTTGCTGTCTTTCTCACGTTTGTTATTTCGACAATTAGTTTGGAAACTGCCAGGCAATAGAGAAATTGCAAAACTCGGTATCCAGCAACCGATTGGAAGCATGGAAGGCAAGGAAGTTCGCTTTGGACCTGCTGCTTCTGCGCTGTGGGGAGTTTCGACAACATCGACTTCAAACGGTTCTGTTAACGCAATGCATGATAGTTTTACACCGTTATCCGGAGGAATATTTCTTGTTGATATGATGATAAATTCAATTTTCGGCGGTGTAGGAGTTGGGTTCATAAACTTTTTCATGTTCGTTGTAATTGCAGTGTTTATAGGCGGATTGATGATCGGCAGAACCCCCGAGTTCCTCGGTAAGAAAATTGAGGCGAAAGAAGTTAAGATTGCCTCTCTTATAATTCTTCTTCATCCTTTTTTAATTTTGGTCGGAACAGCAATTGCGGCTTTTACAGCGTCAATCCATCCAAATATCGGCTGGTTGAATAATCCGTCTTACCATGGATTTTCGGAGATGCTTTATGAATTTACTTCGGCTGCTGCAAATAACGGTTCCGGGTTTGAAGGTCTTGGCGACAACACTGCATTCTGGAATATTGCTACCGGAACAGTTATGCTGATTGGAAGATACTTGCCGATAATCGGACCGATTGCAATCGCCGGATCTCTCGCTTCTAAAAAAACAATCCCGGAATCGGAAGGAACATTAAAGGTTGATACAATTGCATTTGGAGTATGTGCTGCTTGGAGTGTTGATAGTTGTTGCTGCTTTGTCATTCTTCCCGGCATTAACATTAGGACCGATTGCAGAATTCTTTTCAATGTAATTAAATAATTAAAGTTAATATTATGAAACGTCAAAGAAACATAAAATTATTTGAACCGCAGCTCGTTAAAGAATCTATTGCTGCATCTTTCATAAAATTAAATCCAAAAATTGATGAAAAACCCGGTAATGTTTACTGTGGAAATTGGAACTGTAATCATGATATGTAATTCCAATTTTATCTCTTTTATCGCAACAGCTGGACAGGGATCATTTATCTATAATTTCATTATAACACTTCTTCTTTTGCTTACGGTTCTGTTCGCAAACTTTGCGAAGCAATTGCAGAAGCAAGAGGAAAAGCTCAAGCGCATTCATTGAGAAAAACAAGAGAGGAAACTGAAGCAAACTTATGCAAGCCGACGGATACGATTAAAATAATAAGTTCTTCACAATTAAAAAAGGACGATGTTTTTATTGCCGAAGCAGGCGATACAATTCCAACCGACGGTGAAATTATAGAAGGTATTGCTTCAATTGATGAATCCGCAATTACCGGTGAATCCGCGCCTGTTATAAGAGAAGCGGAACAGACCATTCGAGTGTTATCGGCGGAACAATAGTTCGTTCGGATAAAATAAAAGTCAGGTTACAACGAAGCCTGGCGAAACTTTTCTTGATAAAATGATTAGATCTAGTTGAAGGTGCAAGCCGGCAAAAAACTCCTAATGAAATCGCTTTAACAATTCTGCTTGCAAGCTTTACTTTAATTTTTCTACTAGTAATTGTTACTTTCAAACCCTTCAGTGATTATGCGAATACTACAGTTACTATTGCCGCGCTAATTTCTTTGTTTGTCTGTTTAATTCCAACAACAATCGGCGGACTGCTTTCGGCTATCGGCATTGCAGGAATGGACAGGGCATTGAGGGCAAATGTAATTGCCAAATCAGGAAAAGCAGTTGAAAATGCAGGCGATATAGATATGGTTCTTCTTGATAAAACCGGAACAATTACTATCGGCAATAGTAAAGCAACAAATTTTTTCGCCGTCAAAGAATGCTAAATGAAGAATTTTAATAAAATACGTCTATTCAGTTCACTTGCCGATCCGACACCGGAAGGTAAATCTATTGTTGAGCTTGCATTGAAACTTCAACCCGTTTAACATCAATTAATTCACAAAACGCTAAATTTATAAATTTTACGGCCGAAACAAAAATGAGCGGCGTAGATTTTCCAGACGGTACTAAATACGTAAAGGAGCATGGGATGCAATGAAAAATGGATCTTTACACGATAACGGAGTTAATACTGCAAATTGAAGAGAGAATAACAGAAATTGCTCGAACGGAGGAACACCTTTGGTCGTCGGAGTGAATAAAAAAGCTATTGGAGTTATTCAGCTTGAAGATATTATTAAACCAGGAATACAGGAACGATTTGAACGTTTAAGAAAAATGGGAGTTAAAACAGTTATGGTTACCGGCGATAATCCTTTGACTGCAAAATATATCGCCAACAAGCCGGCGTTGATGATTTTATTGCCGAAGCAAAACCCGAAGACAAAATGAATTATATATTAAAGAACAGAAGAAGGAAAACTTATAGCAATGATGGGCGACGGAACAAACGATGCGCCGGCTCTTGCGCAAGCCGATGTTGGCGTTGCTATGAATTCCGGCACACAGGCCGCTAAAGAAGCTTCCAATATGGTTGATCTCGACAGCGACCCGACCAAACTTCTTGAAGTAATTGAAATTGGAAAACAAATGCTGATTACACGAGGAAATGTTACAACATTTTCTATTGCTAATGATGTAGCGAAATACTTTGCAATTGTTCCGGCAATTTTCGCAGCTTCTATCCCGGATTAACGCTTTTAATATTATGAAATCTGGCAATCCGCAATCGGCAATTCTTTCCGCAGTAATTTTTAATGCATTTATAATTCCTGCATTGATTCCGCTTGCATTAAAAGGTGTAAAATACAAACCGATTGGTGCTACAGCTTTGCTTCATAAGTAATTTATTTATTTACGGTTTAGGTGGATTGATAATTCCTTTTATTGGAATAAAATTAATTGATTTAGTTGTGTCTTTATTTTTTCACTGAGTATCGGTGCTTCCGTGTTCTGGTAATTTCTTTTAAAGAAAGTACACTGAAATCTAAGTATCACAGAAAACTAAGAATTATGGAGGCAAATTGTATGAAAAATTTATTAAAGATATCAAACTAAATTTTGCAACTCTGATTTTATTTGGATTCTTGTTTCCATTATTATTTTGGACAATTGGATTTTTATTCCCATATCAATCTGCTGGGTTGCCGGTTTATCGGAACGGCGAACTAATCGGCTTTGAAAATATTGGACAAAAATTTTACTCCGATAAATATTTTTGGGGAAGACCTTCTGCCGTTGATTATAATGCTGCGATCAACAGGTGGTTCAAATAAAGGTCCTACCAATCATGAATATTTTAAAGATGTAGAAAAAAGAATAGAAGATTTTCTAAAAAGAAATCCGGGAATGAAAAGAAGAGAAATTCCTTCGGATTTGGTAACTGCATCGGAGCGGAATTGATCCGGATATTTCTCCTCAAGCAGCAATGATTCAAATTCCAAGAATTGCCAGAGCTAGAAATATTGGGAAAAGATTGATACGAAACTTGTCGATACTACATATTGAAAAACCGTTATTTGGATTATTCGGTCCATCGAAAAATGTAAATCGTGCTTAAACTGAACGTAGCTCTTGATAAATTAATCCTTTAGTTTAATGAATAACATAATTTTAATAAATTTAGAATTGAAAAAAATTGATTTTTGAGCAGAATTAAAAATACAAAAATTTTCAACTTATGACTGTTTGTATCAAAATATTGGGGGGATGGAACCGCAAATATCCATATCGGCAGAAAGATTTCTGCATCTTATTCGTTCCTCAAAAAGGGAAACTGAAAATCTATATAGGGATGGCTGCCGGTGTTGGTAAAACCTATCGAATGCTGCTTGAAGCAAAAGAACTTATGAAATAACAAAGTTGATGTGATGATCGGGTTACATCGAAACTCACGGAAGAAAAGAAACTGCACGCGCTGTGGAAGGACTTCCGAGCTATTAAACGAAAACAAATTTTTTACAAGGGCAAGCAGCTTGAAGAAATGGATGTTGATGCGATTCTTTTGCAAAGACCGGAAGTAGTTTTGGTTGATGAACTGGCGCATACAAATATTCCCGGCTCGAAAAATGAAAAACGGTGGCAGGATGTAGATGAATTAATTGAAGCCGGCATCAATGTAATCAGCACAGTCAACATCCAGCATATTGAAAGCATTAACGAACAAGTTGAAAAAATAACCGGCATCAAAGTTACCGAACGTGTTCCGGACAGTGTTATTCATTCTGCCGATGAAGTTGTGAATGTTGATTTAACAATTGATGAATTAATTGAACGGCTTAAAGAAGGAAAAATATACGACAAAGTAAAGTCCAGGTTGCACTGCAGAATTTTTTCCAGGAGGATAAACTTTTGCAACTTCGCGACCTTGCGTTGAAAGAGGTTTCGCGGCAGGTAGAAAGAAAAATCGTAAGGGAAATCCCGCTTACTTCACGGGATAAAATCAATGCTATTGTTACCTCTCTCTCTCTCTCTCTCTCTCTCTCTCTCTCTCTCTCTCTCTCTCTCTCTCTCTCTTTCTTTCTTTCTTTCTTTCTTTCTTTCTTTCTTTCTTTCTTTCTTTGCCTGTTTGCTCCTGATAGTTTCTTTAAAGAATTGTCGTCTTTAACTTCAAAAGAAAAAATAGATATTCTGCTGGTATCATAGTGAAAACAATTAAAAGTAAAATACGGTTAGGATTATTTTTACTGTTCTCGGTTATTCTGGTATTGAGCATACTTGGTATTTTCATCTAAATCAGCTCGCTCAAAAATCAAGAGGCACTATTATAGATAATTATTCATCAGTTGACTATACGATGAATATGATTAAATCTATTGATGACATCTATACTTGCCAGGTTATAGCTATTCAAAACAATATCATTGTTGACACTCTAAATGCCTTTCTAAATACAAAAAATTCTTTCGAAAAAAATCTTCAGCTTGAATCAGAAAACATTACTGAAAAAAATGAAGCAGATTGTAAATAAACTACATTCATCTTATAAAGCTTATTTTTCAACTTATAACGAGATAAAAGATAAAGCACTAATAGATAATAGAGATTTTTGCGGGTTTCACAATAAATATCTAGCAGTTAAAAACGCCATTTTTGATATATATAAAATAAACATGGCAGCTATAAACAATAAAACAAATTATCTGCAGAATTCAGCCGATAAAGTCATAATCTATATGTTAATTATAGCTGCAGCAAGTATCATAATAACTTTATTTTTTATATTCACCTTCCCTTCAAAGATAATCAAACCGCTAAAGGAATTAACTGAAAAGATCACTTCAATAAGTGAAAGAAATTATGACCAGAAACTTGATCAAAATACAAGAGATGAATTAGGTGAACTTTCAAATGCCTTTAATATAATGGCTGAAAGGCTGCAGCTTTATGAAGCCAAACAAATTGATCGGCTTTTATTTGAACAGACAAGAAGGTCTGAAGCTGTCGTACATAGTTTTGAAGATGGTATTCTTTTTATCGATGAAAACCAAGATTGTACTCGCCAATGATACAGTTCTTCAGTTAGCCGGATTGAAAGGAAGAGATACTATAAACAAATCAGTTGAAGAAATTTCAAAACAAAACGATCTTATAAAAGAGATTTATAAAACTGTGCACTCAAGATCTTCCAACGAAAATTCAGATTTACATCCTGATAAGGATTGCTGCGGATGGGAAGGAATCTTTTTTTAATATTGAAACTGAAGAGATTATCACTTATTCGGAATTGGAAAAAAAAGAAACATTTATTGGCAATCTTATTCTTTTAATAATTGCTGAAAATTCCAGGAGACAAAGTAAAAATCAACCTTTTGGCAACAGTTTCTCATGAACTAAAAACACCATTAGCT
>CAWHLB010000004.1:0-544766 GCA_963830115.1 uncultured delta proteobacterium | reverse complement strand
TGACGGTCTGGATTCCGACGAGCTGGTCGTCTGGAATCTGTACCTCGAGCTCGCGCTCCATGCTGCCCACCAGCTCCAGCATCCCGAGGGAGTCGATGCCGAGCTCGGCGATCACACTCTCCTCGGTCACGTGGCTGAAGTCCTTCTCCGCAATCTCGGTCGCCATCGACCGAAACATATCGACAAGCTGAACGCGGTCCATTCCGTCTCACTCCGTTGAGGGCGCCCCGAATCTAGTGCTTCGGCTGCGCGTCCGTCCAGTGAGCGACCCTCGGAATCAGGGATGCTCCGGTAGCTCTCCGTCCTCGAACAACCGTCGTGTCTTGCGGCGTTGAGCCTTGCCGCTCGAGGTCTTGGGCAGGGTGCCGACCGGGACGATGCCCACGTGGTCGGGGGTGAGGCCGAGCTCCTCGGCGACCCGCTGGGCAATCTCCTCGCGCAGGCGGGGCGCGTCGACCGAGGTGCCTTCGGCCTCGACGATGAGCTTCTCGATGCCGTCCTGCAGCACGCTGAAGGCGACCACGTTGCCGCGGCGCACGCCCTCCAGGTCCCCCGCCACCCATTCGATGTCCTGCGGATAGAAGTTGGCACCGCGGATGATGATCAGGTCCTTGATGCGGCCGCAGACGAAGAGGTTCCCGCCGGCGATGTAGCCAAGATCACCCGTCTGCAGCCACCCGTCCTTCCAGCCCTCGGCCGTGGCGGCGGGGTTCTGGAAGTAGCCGGCGGTCACGCTTGGGCCGCGGGTGATGATCTGGCCGACCTGACGCTCGCCGAGGTGCTGGCCCGCCTCGTCGACGATCGCGAGCTCGTGCTTCGGGAAGGGTACGCCGCAGCTCACCAGATCGAGCACGGTCTCGGTCGACTCGGTTGCGGGCTCCGCCACGCCGCGCTTCATCGCCTCGGCGTCCACCCGGTCGACGACCATCTCGGTGCCGAGGGGATGGAAGGTGATGGCCAGGGTGCTCTCGGCCATGCCGTAGCTCGGCAGGAACGCCTTCGGGTCGAAGCCGGCCGGCGCGAAGCGTTCGGCGAAGTCGAGCAGGGTGCGGGCGCGGATCGGCTCGGCGCCGCAGCCCGCCACGCGCAACGTCGACAGGTCGAAGGACTCGAGGTCCTTGTCCTTCATGCGCTTGGTGACGAGCTGCGTAGGCGAAGTTCGGGGCGTAGGTGATCGTGCCCTTGTGCTTCGTGATGGTCTCGAGCCACAGGCGCGGCATGCGCGCGAAGCTCTCGGTCGGCAGGATGACGACCGGGATGTCGCAGACGAGGGTGCCGAGGACGAAGCCGATGAGCCCCATGTCGTGGTAGAGGGGCAGCCAGCCACGCCCACGTCCTGGTCGTTGCGGTCGAGGCCGTGGGGGCCGATGAAGGCGCTGGCGTTTGCGACCAGGTTGCCGTGGGTGACCATCACGCCCTTGGGCTTGCTGCGTGCTGCCCGAGGTGAACTGCAGGAAGCACAGGTCGTCTGGCGTCACGACCGGCGGCTCGAACGCTGGCGTCTGGCCCTCGAAGACGGCGTCGACGAGCAAGATTTGCTCGAGCCCCGTCTCGTGCTCCCGCAATCGCTCGACGACGGGCAGGACCGACCCCATGGTGATCACGAAACGCGCACCCGAGGTGGCGACGATGTGGGCGAGGGTCTCGACGTATCCGTCGACACCCTTGAAGCTCGCGCGGGGGAAGATGGGCACGGGAACGACGCCCGCGACCGCTGCGCCGAGGAAGGTGAGGACGAACTCGTGAGGCTCCGGCAGTACCAGGGCGAGGCGATCACCCTTTCGCAGGCCGAGGGCCGCGATGTGCGCGGCGCGGCGGTGGGCCTCGGCCTCGAGCTCCTCGTACCCGTAGTAGCGTTCGGTGCGATCACGCCCGATGAAACGGAAGCCGCGGCCGGGCCCGCGACGCAGGCGCGAAAGGGCAGAGACGAGTGTGACGGAACCCTCGGCGGGCACGGGGCTCTGGCCTGTGCCGGGCCGTCTTCCGGCGCGCAGGGGCGTCTCGAGCGAGTGGGACATCGCGGGGGCTATCTACGGGGCGACTCCGGGGGCTGTCAAGCGTACGAACCCCAGTAAAAACAGGCCGATCGGCCGGTCCCTGGAAGGGGGTGGCACCTTGCGCGAAGAGGGAGGGCCCAGTATAGACGCGGCCGCGATGCGGCGCGTGTTCGTCACCGGGGTGGGGGTCATCAGCTCCCTGGGCTTCGGACGCAATCCGTTCTGGGAGGGCCTCTGCGCCGGCCGGAGCGGGCTGTCGGAAGTCTCCCTCTTCGATACAGCGGGCATGGACCGGCACGTCGCCTGTGAAGTCCAGGGGTTCCGGCCGCGGGACTTCCTCACGGCCGCCGAGGCCCACCGCATGGGCCGGTGCTCGGCCTTCGCCCTGGCAGCCGCCCGGCTGGCGATCGAGGACGCGGCCATCTCCCCGGAGCAACTCACCGGCGAGCGCACCGCGGTCATCGTGGGCACCACCATGGGCGAGGCGGACGTGCTCGGCGAGCTCGAGAAGGCGTGGATCCACGAGGGCGCCACCGCCATCGACGCGCGGAAGATCCCCGCTACGGCGCGACCCTGCTCCCGATCCACATCGCCCGCGCCATCGGGGCCCGCGGCATGGTGCAGACCCTGCCGGCCGCCTGCGCCGCGGGCAACTACGCCATCGGCTTCGCGTCGGACCAGATCCGCGCCGGCCGGGCCGACGTGGCGGTCACGGGAGCGAGCGAGATCATCGAGAAGCTGCAGTTCGCCGGCTTCGTACGCCTCGGGGCCATGTCCCCCGACCGGTGCCAGCCCTTCGACAAGAACCGAAAGGGGCTCCTGATCGGGGAGGGCGCGGGGATGATGGTGCTCGAGTCCGAGGAGCACATGGTACGGCGGGGCGGGACGCCCCTCGCGGAGGTGGGCGGTTTCGGCATCGCCTGCGACGCGCACCACATCACGCGACCGCATCCCGAGGGGGAGGGCAGCGCCCACGCCATGCGCGAGGCCATCGCCTCGAGCGGTCTCGGCCCGGGCGACGTGGACTTCATCAACGCCCACGGCACCGGCACCCACGCGAACGACGCGGTGGAGACGAAGGTCATCCATGAAATCTTCGACGGCCGCCGGGTGCCGGTATCGAGCATGAAGAGCATGCTCGGCCACTGCATGGGAGCGGCGAGCGCGCTCGAGGCCGTATCGTGCATCCTCACGGTACAGACCGGCATGCTGCCTCCCACCATCAACTACGAGACGCCCGACCCGGCGTGTGACCTGAACCTCGTCACCAAGGAGGCAAGGCGCGCAAAGGCGGACGTGGTCCTGAACAACGCGCTCGCCTTCGGCGGCTACGACGCGGTGATGTGCTTCGCCAAGCCAGGGGTGTTGCCCGAGACCGTGGGGATCGGTTGATGGAGCCCCTGGCGATCACGGGGCTCGGTGTTGTGAGCCCGATCGGCATTGGACGCGAGGCATGGCGGGGCGCCCTGGCGGACCCGGAGGCCGCCCACGCGCGGGCCTTCGGTCGGGCGCCCACGGTGCTCGACGCCGAGAAGATCCCCGGAGCCCGGGCGGCCGAGGTGTGGGACTTCGATCCGAACGCGCGCCTCGGGCCCAAGGGTCACCGGAACTTCGACCGGCTGACGAAGCTGCTCATCGTGGCGGGCAAGGAGGCGCTCGAGGACGCGGGCCTCAAGAAGGACGGCGAGTTCGTCGCCCTGTCGCCGGCACGCGTCGGCATCGTCTCGTCGACGGCCTACGGGTCGCTCGACGCGATCACCGAGCTCAACCTGGTCGCGGAGCTCGAAGACCCGCGCTACATCAACCCCGCCCGCTTCCCGAACACCGTCATCAACGCGGCCGCCGGGTATGTGAGCATCTGGGAGAACCTGCGGGCGCCCAACGTCACCATCGTCGACGGCAACTGCGGGAGCCTCGACGCGGTCCTTTCCTGCGCGACTCACCTCGAGCACGGGCGCGGCGACGCGTTCCTCGTGGGGGGCGGCGAGGTGCTGAGCGAGCCGCTCTACCTGGCGTTCCGCAAGCTGGGCGTCGTGGCCGAAGAGGACGCGCCCGTGCGGCCCGGCCATCCCGCGAGCCGCGGTGTGGCCCTCGGGGAAGGGGCGGCCTACGTGTGCCTCGAGCGGCGGGCGGACGCGGCCGCGCGGGGGGCGCGGATCGCGGCGTCCATCCTCGGCTACGGGACCGCCTTCGAGCCGCCGGTCTCGGAGGCGCAGCTCGTGCACGCCTCGGCGGGCTCGGTGGAGCGCGCCATCCGTGCCGGCCTCGCCGACGCCGGCATCGGCGAGGAGGACGTGCACGCGGTGGCGTCGGCCGCGAGCGGGTTCGAGCCCTGTGACCGAGCCGAGCTCGAGGGCATCGACCGCGTCTTCGGCGAGCACGTGCCGGTCGCCGCCCCCAAGGCGATTTTCGGAGAGACGTTCGGTGCGGGGGGCGCCATGGGTATGGCAGCCGCCCTCGCCTGGATGGACGGCGCGCCGGTGGCGGTGCGCGTCGCCGGGCGCGAGGCAGCGGCTGCACCGACGACCGTGGTCGTAACTACGGTGGGTTACTACGGGAACGTCTCAGCCGTGGTACTGCGGCGAGAGGGACCATGAGCTTCATCCACGAAAAAGCACAGGCCGAGCTCGAGCGGGTCAACGAGGCGCGCGAAAAGCAGCTCTATCCCTATTTTCGGCCCTTCGAGGCGGGCGGGCTGCACACGACCATCGAGGGTCGGCCCGTCATCAACTTCAGCTCCAACGACTACCTAGGGCTGACCAACCACCCGAAGGTGAAGGAAGCGGCCAAGGCCGCCGTCGACAAGTATGCCTGTGGCCTGAGCTCGTCGCGCGTGCAGGCCACGACCATTGAGCACGTGGAGCTCGAGGAACGCCTCGCGGCCTGGTTCGGGTTCGAGCGCTGCCTCGTCTTCACGACGGGCTACCAGGCCATGGTCGGCACGATCATGTCACTCGCCGACAAGGACACGACGCTCGTCCTCGACAACCTGAGCCACGCCTGCATCCTCGACGGCACCTTCCTCGCGGCCGGCACCCCGGCGCGCCAGCCCGAGGTGCGCTTCTTCAACCACAACTCCGCCCGCTCCCTCGAGCGCGTCTTGAAGAGCCGCGAGCGCAAGAACGCCCTCGTGCTCATCGAGGGCATCTACTCGCTCGACGGAGACGAGGCGAACATCCTCGAGATCGTCGATGTGTGCGAGCGCTACGGCGCCGTCATCGTGCTCGACGACGCCCACGGGACCGGCACCCTGGGCAAGGGCGGCCGGGGCATCATCGAGAAGTACGGCCTCGAGGGGCGCATCCCCATCGTCGTCAGCACCTTCTCGAAGAGCCTGGGGGGCATCGGCGGCATCCTGCTCGGCGACGCGGACGTGGTGGACTTCGTCAAGCACCAGGCCCGCTCGTTCCTGTTCAGCGCGAGTCTGCCGGTGCCGGTCGTGGCGGCGGCGGCGACGATCCTGACCATGCTCGAGGCCGACGGCGAAGCGCTCGTGGCGGAGCTGCACGAGAAGTCGAGCTACTTCCGCAAGAGCTTGCTCGACATCGGATTCGACCTCGGCAAGAGCAACACGCACATCATGCCGGTCATGTGCCGCGACGAGCGCAAGGCCCTCTTCATGCACGTGGGCCTGCTCGAGAGCGGCGTGTTGATGGTGCCCATCACCTACCCGGGCGTGAAGCAGGGCGAGGAGCGGCTCCGCGTCAACGTGACGCGCGGCCACACCCGCGAGGACATGGACCAGGCCCTCGAGCTCTTGAAGATGTACGGGGAGGCCTTCTTCGTGCTGAGCGGTGAAGAGCTCGCGCCGATGGAAGCGGACTGAGCCCGGTCGCGGGGCGGGGCGGTCAGAAGCGCTCTTCGCGGAAGGGCATGCCCAGCGCTTCGCAGATGGGGCGGAGCCTCCGCCCGAGGCCCGGCGGGCCGCAGAAGAAGACGTGGACGCGCTCGGGGGCGTGGGCCTCGGCGATCGCTTCGAGCTCTCGGCTCCAGTCCGGGTGGCCCATGTGGGTCTTGGTGCGGAGGCCGGTCACGACGTCCGCACCGCCCGCGTGGCGCGACAGCTCGCGCGCCACTTCGAGGCCGGCGGCGGTCAGGCCACCGCGCCCGCCGGTCATGTGGATGTGCAGGTCGAGCCGATCGCCCCCGTCGCTCGCTTCGAGATCGGCGAGGAGCGCCGCAAACCACTCGAAGGAGTACTGGTCGCGGTTCAGCCAGAAGAAGTGCGCCTTCTCGGGCACGGGCGAGGGCTCGTCGCCGCCCCGCGCCCGCGCGAGGATGCTCTCGAGCACGCTCGCGAAGGGCGTGACGCCGATGCCGGCGCCGATCATGACGGCGTAGCGCGCCTCGAAGATGTGCCCGGTGGGTGAGCCGTAGGGGCCGTCGATGCGCACCGGGAGCGGCTCGGGATCAGCGCTCGCGTTCCGGCGCTCGACCAGGCTCCTGAGGGCGCCCGTCCAGTTGCCGAGGGCACGCACGTGCAGCGTGAGCTTTTCGCTCTCCGGCGCGCTGCTGATCGTGAAGGGGTGCCACTCGTGGCGCGCCACGGCCGGCACGTGCAGGAAGAGGTAGTCGCCGGGGTGCTGGGGGAAGACTCTCGGGCGCGCGAGCTCGAGCATCGTGACGCCCGATCGCAGGGCCGCGGCATCGACGATCGCGCTCTCCTTTTTGCGCTGCCCCATGCGGAGCACCTGCTCGACCCCGAGCCCCACGATCGCGATGCCGCCCCAGGCGAGGATCGAGGGCGCGTGTACGACGGCCAGGACGATCCACGGCACGAAAAGCAGATGCGTGAAGTAGAAGAGCTCGAAGCGCTGCGAGCGTCGCACCGCCTCGCGGGCGAAGAACCACATCACGACGAACACGAGGATGAGCGCCGAGCCGGTGATGCCCTCGAGGGAGAGCATGCCCGCCCCAAAGGTGCCGCTCGACACGTAGCCCGAGATGCGCGCCGCGGCGTGGCCGAGGGCGAACAGGAGCATGGTCGTCCCGACGAGGCGGTGGAAGCCGATCGCTTCGTCCACCGGCACCGCCTTGCCCGCACGGCTGCGGCGGAGCCAGGTGAGGGTGCGGCGCATCACCGGGAAGAGCAGCAGGGCCGCATTGCAGCTCGATGCACGTCGTGCAGGCCTCGCCGAGCTCCTGGACCAGGCCCGGAGCCGGACGCGCACGCCGTGCTCGTGGCGGGTGCGCGGTCTCGGGGGCCGGCGACGACGGACGCGCCACGGGCGTTCCCTCGGTTGTCCCGTGGACCGGCCGCCTGTGATGCGATCCCCCGCTCGTGAGCACCGTGGCGCCGAAGGCCGCCACGTTGGCAAGCACCCACACGATCAGGAACGCGAGGGGCAGCCGCCGGTTGTCGACCCACCGACGCAGGCGTCCCCTGGGGCGCTCCTGGTCGAGCCGCGCGAGCAGGTCTTCGTTCGGCGCGATCCACCGCGCCTCGTCGCGCGTCATCTGGGCGAGCAGGTGCGGGTGGTGCTGCACGACCCTTTCGAGCTCCTCGAAGGAGAGGCGGCCGTCGTTGTTCGTGTCGGCTTCGCCCAGGAGCGTGTCGGTCAAGTGCTCGATCTGCGGATCGCTGACCCGCACGTCGTCCTCCGCCAGGCTGATGGCGATCATGCGCATCAGCTCGGTGCGCTCGAGCGCGCCGTCGCCGTTGTGGTCGTGGAGCCGAAACGCGAACGAGAGCTTGTCGCGTGTCGTGCCGAAGACGATCTTCCGCACGCCGGCCAGGAACTCGTCGCGGCTGACCACACCGTCGCCGTCCTGATCGAAGAGCGAGAGCATGCGCCGCGTGAGGTAGTCGCTGCGCAGGCCGAGCGCCGCCCGGAGCGAGGTCTCGTCGATGGACGGGGCCTCACCCGCGTGTCTTGCGAACGCGCGCTCGAGCATCTCGAGCAGGCGCGCGTCCATGAGGGAAATGCGTTCTGTCACCGAACGCGGGCGAGGATAGCGCGGCCCTCGATGCATCGACAACGCCGGCTCGACCGGGCCGTCGAGGTGGGCTGACGCGGTGGGCCCGAACCAGCAGCGGCCGTTCCTCGCCCCGATCCGCCGCTCGGGTCCACCTTCGCAGCTCGCTGCGCAGGCCGGCGCGCTCGAGCAACGCGCGTCCCTTCTCGGAAGCGAGGTCGAGGGATTCGCGGCACTGAGCTGCTGCACGACGTCCGTGCGCATGCGGTCGGCGTCGTGAAGCCCTTCGGTCCATTCTCCTGCTGTCCACGATACGTACAGGCGACACGGCGTTGCTATCGTCCGGACGGACGATGCCGCGGCCCCGCGTTAGCCGGCGCGGAGAACGGCGCCTCGTGGACGCAAGAGTTGCGCTCGACACATCCACGAAGCCTCCGCACACCGTCAATGCGGCGTGGCATGAGCGATGCCTTCTCCCCAACCGTGATTGGTCGAGCAGGCGACGAGGGGAGTGCATTCATGGGACGAAGGTGGCGTCGCGGCGTGCTCGTTCCGTTCGTCGGTCTGGCGCTGCTCGTCGGCGGATGCGGCGCCCAGTCGACGCCGTCGCCCGCACACCCGACTTCGTCTCGAGGGCTCGTGCTGCTGCGCACCTCGCAGAGCGCCACGCTCGCCTACAAGCACCTGGTTGTCACCACGCTCGCGAACGAGGACCCACCGCGCGAGCGGCGCGGCGCGGGGATGCTCTACGTCGAGCCGGGACACGACGGCAAGCCACGCGTCGATCGGGGCGACGACGATCAGGAGGTGCGCTTCCTGCCCGTCGATGCGCGCGACGCCGTGGCGCTCTATTTCCCGACGCCCGAGGGAGCCATCGCGCCGAGCCCGGCCACGCGCCACTGGTCGGTGCCCCGCATCGACGGCGCGTTCCTCGGCGCGCCGATCACGCTCGATGAAGCGGTCGGGCTCACGCGACGCGACGAACCGATCCTGCACGTGTGGTTCAGCCGCCGCGGCACCCTGAAGACCGGGTCCGCGGAGGACCCGAGGCCCCTCGTCGTCACCGAGAGCGGTGAAGGCGTCTTCGACCTCGACGCCCATTGCTACAACGAAGTCGAGATGACCTTCCGCGCCGAGCAGCGGAGCGACGACGGGAGCGTCACGGAGCCGCAGGTCGTGCAGCGCGTGAGCCTCGTCTACGATGCGCAGCGCTCGACCGTGCGCGTGAACGAGGTGCGCGCAGTCCGAAGGGCCGAGGCCGACGGCGCGGCGAGCTTCGACGCGTGGCGCGCGGAGCACACCGTCCAGAGCGAGATGGCGACCATCGAGCGCCAGCTCTGAACGTGCCCGCCAACACCGACCCCGAAGCGGTGCCGGTGAGCGCCCCCGAGTGGTTCCAGGTGCGCGCCCATCCGGTCGCGATGTGGAAGATGTGGCTCGCCCTGTCCGCGGGCCCCGGCCGCGATCAGCTCGGCGCGCTCCTGCTCGTGCCTCCGCTGCTCGGTGACGAGCCGCTGCCCGACGAGGTCGCCGAGTTCCTCGACGCCCACGCCGACCAGGACCCGACCCTGCGCTGGGTCGTGCTGGCCATGAGCGACCCGCGTCTGCGTCCCGCCGTCGTGCGCCTCACCCGCGTCGCGGACCCGAAGGTGCGTGCTGCGGCACGCCAGGCCCTCCAGGGGATCGACCAGGAGGCCCGCGTGCCGACCCTCGCCGCCATCGCGCACGCGCGCAATCCGGACCAGCTCGTCGCCCTCGCCGCCCACCGCGCCTCGGCGGTCGACGACCCGCGTCCGGTGGTCCCGTTGCTCATCGACGCCCTCGAGAAGCACCGGCTCGAGGGGTGGTCACGGGGCGCGGCGATCCAGTTGCTTCAAGCCATCACCCTGCGCCCCCTCGGTGACGACCCGGCGCGGTGGCGCTCCTTCTGGGAGCAGCATGGCACCGAGCCGTATCGCGCCTGGCTCCTCGAAGCGACCTCCCAGACCAACGCGAGCTACCGCATCGACGGCTACGCGGCTCTCGGCGCCCATCCGCCCTTTGACGCCGCACGCCCGCGACTGATCGAGGGAACGCAGGACCCGAGCCCGGCCGTGCGCATGGCAGCCGCCGACGCCCTGGCCCGATGGGGTGACGCGCGCGCCGCACTCGCGCTGGTGGCCTTCCTCCGTGACCCGGGGCCGGAGGCACGCGAAGCAGCCTTCGAGTCTCTGGCCCGCCTGCACGACACGACCCTCGGCTACGACCCCGTGGCCACCCCGGTGAAGCGCGCCCCCGCCGTCGGTCGGTGGCACGAGTGGGCACGAAGGGCCGCCCTGGCCGTGACCGCGAGCGATTGAGATCGACCGCCGCCGAATCCGTGGCTCGCGCACCACGCCGCGGTCGCGCCCGGTGGCCCGGCTCAGGCTCAGCGGCGGTGCTGGCGGAAGAGGGGCTGGTCGATCATCGTGCGCGCCGCTTTCATCTCCGCGACACCGCCCGACACGATGAACGCCATGAAGGACGCGCCGTCGGCGTCCACCGGCCGGACCCGTTCCTTCGGCACGATGAGCAGGTTGCCGGCGAAGCCGTAGGACTGGGGGACGTAGACGGCGACGTGGCCCTCGAGGCGCGCGTCGTCGAAGCGCGTGCACGTCACGAAGCCGAGCACCTTGACGCCCGGCTCCCGGACGAGGTCGATGAGCACCGGCTTGTTGAACGTGCGCTTGTCGCCGACGAAGGCGTTGAGCAGGTCGTGCAGCGACGAGTAGAGCAGCTTGACCACCGGCAGCCGCGACAGGCCCCGCTCGAGCAGGTCGAAGGCCTTGCGCCCGAGGGTGCGCGAGGCGATGAAGCCAACGAGGGTGATGAAGACGAGGGTCAGGGCCAGGCCCACGCCCGGGATGGGGAGCGGCAGCCATCCGTCCACCGTCGAGACCACCGTCCACACGATGTAGGCGGTGACCGCAACCGGTACGACGACCAGGAGACCTTCGAAGAATCGCTTTGCGAGCCAGTTCATGGGAGTGAAACAGAGCACGGTCTGCGGTCCATTTCCATCGCCCGCGCGAATCCGCCCCGGGCCGGCACGGCCGGGCCCCGCGTGTCATGCTCGCGCCGTGAGAGCACGCTCGCCCCAGCGCCCGCGTCGCCGCCCCGAGGAGGCCCAGTGAAGGTCGTCGCGCCCAAGCGCGTGCCGCCGGGCCAAGCCCAGGTGGCCCTCTTCCGGCGCCGCCTCCACGACACGACGCCCCACGTCTTCGTGACCTACGGGCTCGTCGCGATCTGCGTGGGTGTTTGGCTCGTGCAGGTCGCGGGAGGCATCGACGCCTGGGATCCGTCGCCCATGGCGCTCCTCGCCGCGGGCGCGAACTCCGCGGCGTACGTCGAGCAGGGCCAGTGGTACCGCCTCGTCACTTCCCTCTTCCTGCACGGCGGCATCCTCCACCTCGGCTTCAACATGTGGGTCCTCTGGGTGGCCGGGCCCCTCATCGAACGCTTCTTCGGCAACCTCGGCTTCTTCATCCTCTACATGGTCGCCGGCGTCGGGGGCAGCCTCGCGAGCGTGATGTTCAGCTTGCACCCCAACGCGGTGAGCATCGGTGCGTCGGGGGCGATCTTCGGCCTCTTCGGCGGCCTGCTCGCCTTCGTCCTCCTGCAGCGCCGGGCCGTGCCGCGCGGGGTCCTGCGCGGGCTGCGCTCATCGGTCGTCGCCTTCATCGGCTATAACCTCCTGTTCGGCTTCATCGTGCCGGTCGTCGACAACTCGGCCCACATCGGCGGCCTCGTCACCGGGTTCCTCGGCGGGCTCGTCTTGAGCCGCCCCCTCACGGCCGAGGCCAAGCGCACGCGCTGGTTGCGGGACCTGGCGCTCCTGCTCCTCGGGGGTGCGGGTCTCGGTGCGGTGGCCCACCTCATCGGTGCGGTCTGAGTGGGCAGGCTGACCGGGGACCAGTGTCTCTTTGCGGGGACACTGCACCCCAGTGGCGCCCCGTCGGAGGAGGCGTGGGACCATCATTTTCCACGGGAAGCGAGCGCCCTGGCCAATGGCACGGACGTCGCTACAATGAGGCCCATGCGTTTTCGTCGTATCCTCGTTTCCCTTCCCGTATCCCTCGCGTGCCTGCTCATGGCCGGCACCGTCTTCGCTCTCGGGACCGGCCAGCGCGCGCCCGAGATCGGCCTGCGCGACCTCCACGGCCAGACGATCCAGATCGGGCGCCTGCGTGGCAAGGTCGTGCTCGTCGACTTCTGGGCCTCGTGGTGTGAGCCCTGCCACCACGCCATGCCCGAGGTCAACGCCATCTACCAGCACTACAGGAACCGGGGCTTCGTCGCGGTCGGCGTCAGCGTCGATCGGGACGTGGGCCACGCACGGGACTTCGCCCAGCACGTTGGCGCCACCTTCCCCATCGTCGACGACATCCAGCACCAGGTGGCGGGCCGCTATGCGCCCCCCCGGATGCCGACGTCGTTCCTGATCGATCGGCGGGGCATCGTGCGGAAGATCTTCGAGGGCTACCGTCAGGGCGATGCCCAGCGCATCGACCAGGCGGTCCGCTCGCTGCTCTAGAAACGATGCCCCGAGCCGCCGCGAGGTCGCGCGTCCACCGCGGCGGGCGGCGGCCGTCCGTCGCCTGTTGACGACGCCGGTGACGTGCTAGAACACCGAGCGGTTCGACAACGCCACGAGTTCGCGGCTCAGGCGGGCCCCGGCCGCTCCGCCATCCCCCCCGGGAGACCGGAACGCGCTTCGACCCGGCTCTTGCCATGGGCTCGTTGACGAACGGAATGTTCGGTGCTCTAGACCACCGACTCGTTGGCGGGAGCAGGCCTCCGAGGAGTGCCGCTCCCAAGGGAGGCGGACATGCGGACTGTGGCTTTGATACTCGCGCTCGGAATGGCCGGCTGCGGCAGCAGCTCGCCTCCTCCCCAGCAGGCGAACGCCCCGCTCCCGGGAGAGAGCCCGGGCGCCACGAGCGGTGGCGACCAGATGCAGCTCGGGCGGAGGAGGGGGCGACTCGAACGTGCCGTTGCCCTGGGTGCACCACGACACGGACGCCGGGACGCCGGCTGCCCCTTCGGGGCCGGCCGAGGTGACCGTGACGATCAAGGTCGGTGACGACACCGCCCACGGTACCGTCAAGGTGCTCGGTGAGAGCGGCCAGCAGGTCGCACAGGGCGACTCGGGCTCGGTGATCGACATCCCCTCGGGGACCTACAGCTTCGAGGCGACCGTCAACGATCCCCACAAGGTCATCGGCCAGCCGAGCCACACCACCGACCCGATCCATGTCGCGCCCGGTGACAGCAGCCAGGAGATCCACGTCCCGGTCGCCCAGGTCCGGCTCCGGGTCAACCGCAGCGGCCGCGAGATCGCCCATGCCCGCGTCGAGCTGAAGAAGGACGGCGACACCGCGACGGTCGCCGACTTCCGCACAGGCGCAGAGCACATCACGATCGCGCCCGGCCGCTACACGGCGGTGGTCCACGTGGGCAACAGCGCCATCAACGTGAGCGGCCTCATCTTCATGGAGGGCGCCGTGCAGGACATCCCGGTCAACATTCACTGACGCGAAAGGGCCGGGCGGCATCGCCACCCGGCCCTCGCACGATGCACCCCGCGGGGGGCGCGTCCCGGTCGACGTCAGCCTCCGACCGAGCCTGACACCGACGCCGAGACCTGGACCGAGACGCTGATCGACGCGGTCGCCTGGGGGAACTGGCCGACGGCGTTCGTCGCGCACTGGACCGCCTGCATGCCCAGGGTGCCCACGGCGCCCGGCACGTCGTGGGCCGTCTGGACCATCTCCTGGCCGGACTCGGCCAACAGGTGCAGCTTGGCCTCCACCGCCTTGATCGCGTCGAAGCCCGCCTCGATGGCCGCGCGCACCTTGTTCACCCGATCGACGATGTTGCTGCCGATGTTGCCGCGGATCACGACCTCGGTGTGGCCAGCGGTGCAGGTCGCGTGCGCCTGGACCTTGGCGTTGCACGAGGCCTTGCACTGGGCGCTCATGTGGGGCGGGACCACGTGGCCGGTGCAGCGCGGCGCCGTATAGGCGACACTGCAACCGCCGTGGCACTCACCGTCGCAGTGGGCCTCGTGGGAGACCTCGCAGCTGCCGCTGCACTCGCCGGTGCAGCCCGCCGTGCAGGTGCCGTGGCACGTGCCGGTGCAGCGTCCGTTGCACTGGCCGTTGGCTCCGTGGCTCGCGCAGGTCCCGTCGCAGGTGCCCTGGCAGACGCCGGTGCAGCTCGCGCCGCAGGTGCCCTCGCACTTGCCCGCGCAGTGGGCTGACACGTTGGCGACGCAGCTACCCGAGCACTGGCCGCTGCAGGTGCCGACGATCTCGCCGCCCTGGCAGTGAACGTCCACGTGGCCTGGCTGGAGGTTCGCATCGCAGCTCGCCGCGCAGCCCGCGTAGGCGTCCATGCCCACATCGCAGTGGGGTGGCGTCGAGATGATCTTGATGCGGAGGTGGGCGTGGGCCCTGAGGTCGCTCAGCTCCGAGTGGAGCTTGGAGGAGACGGCGTCGCAGGCCGCCTTGGCCTCCGACTGGCCTGCGGAGGGCGCCATGTCGGCGTCGGACAGGCCGAGGGCGCTGCCCATCTGCTTGCAGGAGTCGCGCAGGGAGTTCTGCAGGTCCGAGGCGGTGCCGACGAAGGTCTGCGTCGCGTCGAGGAAGGCTTCGAGCTTCTTGGCCGCGGCCGAGTCGCCGAAGTCGCCGCTGCAGTTGGCGGCGGCCTCTCCGCCACCGGTCAGGCCGGCCGTCCCGGCGGCTCCGCCCGTAAGCCCCCCGGCGCCCGTTGCGGCGCCCGTACCCGGTAGCTGCGCAGGACAGCCGATCATGGCGACGGCGAAAAACACCGCCCCGAACATTCGCGTCTTCATCGTGTGTCACTCCCCCCGGCGGAGAAAATGTGCCGGTGTGAGCGCGCGATGCTACCGGCGAACCGCGGTGGAGTCACCCGCAACCTCATCGCCCTCGCGGTCGTTCCGGGAGGGCATGCAGCCGCCTCCGGCGGCCTTCGACTCGGTTGCCTGCGCAGGGGAGGTCGATGGGTCGCTCGCGTGCTTTGACGGCCCGTGGGGCGGACTGCAAGATGGTAGCGATGCGCATCGGCGTCAGGCTCATCGCCGCGGCCGCCTTGGCGGGAGCGCTCCTTCCGGTGCCCCGTGCCCACGCACACGACGTGGCGCCCCTCGCCGTCGTGATCGAGCGTCCCGGCGGGACCGCAGCGGCCGACGCGATCCGCGCGGGGCTGGGACGCGTTCTCGACCTGCCGGTGGTGCCGATCGCGGCCGCGCGCGGGGCGCCCCTTCGCGGCACGCTGACCATCGCCGTGGACCGGGGAGCCCACGCCGCCTTCCTCGAGCTCGCCCTGCAACCAGCCGGCGGGGGCGAACGCATGGTGATGCGTCCCGCGGGCACGCCCCCGACCGGGCTCGGGTCGGATCATCGACGCCGCCACCTCCCTCGTCGGCGCGGTCGAGGCACAGGTGGCCCGCCTCGAAGTGGTCGGCGAGGTCATCGATCCGTGGAGCGCCCACGTGCCGGCGCCGAGGCACGACCCCATGGTGGTGGGCGAGGTGCTCGATCCGTGGGTGGGACGCGTCCAGGCGAACAGGAACGGGAACAGGGCGACGGGTGCGGGCTCGCGGAGCTCGGGCGGCGACGCCCGGCCTGCCCGGCAACGCCCTGCCACGGCGCGCACGTCTTCTCGCCGCACACCTACCGTCGAGGACGGCCTCCGTCTCGCGGCACCCTCGCCCTGGTCGGAATGGAGGTAGGCTCCGCCTTCTCGGTGCCGGGCAAGGGGCTTGGGCTCCACGGCCTCATCGACGACCCACCCGACGGGTGCTCGAGGATCTGATGCCGACGCGTGAGGAGATGTGGAAGAGGCTCGGGGGCACCGTGGACCTCTTGGTGGTCGGCGGCGGCATCACCGGCGCGGGGATCGCACGGGACGCGGCGCGGCGCGGGCTTCGGGTCGCCCTCGTGGAGATGGGTGACCTGGCGTCCGGCACCAGCTCGCGTTCGTCCAAGCTCGTCCACGGCGGCCTGCGCTACCTCGAGCACGGCGAGCTCGGGCTCGTCTTCGAGTCCGTGAGCGAGCGCCGCGTGCTGATCGACATCGCGCCCCACCTCGTCAAGCCCCTCGGCTTCCTCTTTCCCATCTACCGGGGCTCGCGCGTCAATCTGTGGATGCTCGAGGCCGGCATGTGGCTCTACGACGGCCTGTCCTTGTTCCGCTCGCCGCGGATGCATCGCAAGCTGAGCGTGAAGCAGGTCGCGGAGGAGGAGCCGACCAGTCCGGCGCGAGAACCTCAAGGGCGCGCCGCTCTATTACGACTGCGCCACCGACGACGCGCGTCTGTCGCTCGAGAACGGCCCTCGACGCGGCGGCCCACGGCGCGGTGATCGCAACCTGGGTCGAGGCGCGCTCCTTTCTCACCGGGCGAGGACGGTCGCATCGTCGGGGCAGTCGGTGCGGGACGTGCTCACCGGCGGCACCGGCGAGGTGCGGGCCCGCGCGGTCGTCAGACGCGACCGGACCCTGGACCGACCGCACCCTGTCGTGGCCCGGCCCCTGTCGTCGGCGTCACCCCTGTTGCGTCCCACCAAGGGCGTGCACGTGGTGTTGCCCGCGAGAAGCTGCCGCTCCGCCCGCCGATCACGCTGTTCTCGCCCCGTCGACGATCGCGTCTCTTCGCGATCCCGTGGCGCGAGCGGACCTGCGTCGGCACGACCGACACCGACTATGTCGGCATCCGCCGAGGTCGCCGCCGACGCCGACGACGTCGACTACCTGTGCGAGCGCGAGCCGGCTACTTCCCCGGCGCGACCCCATCGGGCCCGGCGACGTGATCGCGACCTGGGCCGGTCTGCGCCCGCTGATCCGCCCGGCGCGCCGAGCGACGCGACGAGTCGGCGGTGGCGCGCGAGCACGAGATCTTCGTCGGGCAGGACGGCCTGGTCATCATCGCCGGCGGCAAGCTCACGACCTACCGACGGATGGCGCGCGAGGTGGTGGACACGGCCGCGCGGCTCCTTCGAGCTGTCGGCGCCGAGCTCGAACGGGAGCGCGGCGATGCCCTCACCGAGGCGCCGAGCCCCTGCCGGGCGCCGTCGGATTGGCCCGCCGACGACGACGAGGCGTCACGGTCGATTGGCTCGGGCACTCGAAGGCGGGAGGCGGTCGCATCGACGAGGCCACGGCGCGTGCGATGGTGGACGCCTACGGCATGCGCGCCTCCGAGGTGGCGGCCCTGTGCGCGGGCGCACCGGAGCTCGCCGAGCCGATCGTGCCGGGCCGTCCCGAGGTCCTGGCCCAGGTCGACTGGGCGGTGCGCGAGGAGCTCGCGGCGACCCTGTCGGACGTGATGATCCGGCGGACCCAGCTGTTCTACCGGGACGTGGACCAGGGGCTCGGCGCCGCGCCGCGCGTGGCGGCGCACATGGCGTCGCTGCTCTCCTGGGACGCGGCGCGCTCTCAGGCGGAGCTCGCCCGTTACCGCGCGGAGGTGGCCCGCTCGCGCGCGTGGCGCGAGGAGCGGGCGGAGCGACAGGCTGCGGGAGAGTAGGGCGGCGGCCGGGAGGGGGCGACTCGGCCCTCGACGTGGCCAGCGTCTCGTGGGAAACGTTGGACGACATGAGCGAAGACACCGAGCACGAGCCTTCCACCCGCGCCGCCGACGCGCCCGAGGCGCCCGCGAAGCGTGAGCCGCTCCTCTCGCACGTGGACGTGAACGAGCGCGGCGCCGATCGGGACGGGGAGCCGCAGGTCATGGATCGGCGCCTGTTCATGCAGCTGCTCGTCTTCCGCGCGAAGGAGGGCGAGGACGTGGGCATCGCCGTGGCCGCCCTCGGCGAGGCCCTGCGCTCGACCCACGTGGCCGGCGTCGTCTACGAGGACGTCAACGACCCGCGCGGTCTCGCCCTGCTCACCTTCACCGAGCATCCGGCCGACTTTGTCGAGAAGGTACGTCCCCTCTTCGCGCGCGACGTCCTGCGCGATCTGACGCTCCGGCCGGAGATGACCATGCTCGGCCGCACCTACAGCAGCGGCTTCGAGCACGACCTGGTCTTCTGGTTGCTCGACCGCCCGCGCGAGACGGCGCTCAACGAGACGTGGCCCTGGGCCGTGTGGTATCCGCTCCGGCGCAGCGGCGCCTTCGCGCAGCTCGAAGGGCGCGAGCAGGCCAGCATCCTGCGCGAGCACGCCGTCATCGGGCGCGCCTATGGAGCCAAAGACCTGGCCCACGACATCCGCCTCGCCTGCCACGGCCTCGACGCGAACGACAACGAGTTCGTGATCGGGCTCGTGGGTGCCGAGCTGCATCCGCTCTCACACGTGGTGCAGACCATGCGCAAGACGCGGCAGACCAGTCAGTACATCTCCCAGATGGGGCCCTTCTTCGTCGGGCACGCGGTCTTCCGCAGCGCGGGCGGCTGAGGCGGCGCGGGCGCGATGGCGGGCAACGGCTTCGGTCAGGCCTTCCGCGTGACGACGGCGGGCGAGAGCCACGGTCCGGCGAACGTGGTCATCGTCGACGGTTGCCCGCCCGGGCTCGCGCTGTCGGCCGACGATCTGGGAACCGATCTGGCGCGGCGGCGTCCGGGCCAGAGCCGCCTCGTGAGCCAGCGACGCGAGCGCGACGAGGCGGAGATCCTCTCGGGCGTCTTCGAGGGCAAGACGACCGGCACGGCCATCGCGATCCTGATCCGCAACGAGGACCCGAAGAGCCGCGACTACGACGCGATCAAGGACCTGTACCGTCCCGGGCACGCCGACTTCAGCTACGACGCGAAGTACGGCCGGCGCGACTACCGGGGCGGCGGTCGGGCGAGCGCCCGTGAGACGGTGGCGCGCGTGGCCGCGGGGGCTGTGGCGAAGAAGCTCATCGCCGAAGCCTTCGGCGGCGAGGTGATCGGTTATGTGATGCAGGTGGGCGATGTGCGCGCCGAGGTGCCGGACGAGGTGACGCGGGAGGCGGTCGAGACCTTCCCGGACGGAACGCCCAACCCGGTGCGCTGCCCGGACCCGGAGGCGGCGGCGCGCATGATCGCGCTCATCGACGAGGTCCGGAAGGCACAGGACTCGGTCGGGGGCGTAGCCGAGGTGGTGGCGCGGGGCGTGCCGGCCGGGCTCGGCGAGCCGGTCTTCGACAAGCTCGAGGCGGAGCTCGCGCGGGCGCTCTTCGGCATCCCGGCAGTGGTCGGCGTCGAGAAGGGCGCGGGCTTCCGGGCGGCCGAGATGCGCGGCAGCGCCCACAACGATCTGTTCGTGTCCGAGGGCGGCCGCATCCGAACGACGACCAACCGCCACGGCGGCGTGCTCGGCGGCATCTCGACCGGCATGCCCATCGTGATGCGCGCGGCGGTCAAGCCGACCAGCAGCCTGCCGCGCGAGCAGCCGACCGTGACGCGACAGGGCGCGCCCGCGACCATCCGCACCAAGGGCCGCCACGACCCCTGCGTCCTGCCGCGCTTCGTGCCCATCGCCGAGGCGATGGTCGCCCTCGTCCTCGCCGACCACTGGCTCCGGTGGAAGGGCCAGCGGGCGCTCGGCTAGAGCCAGCGCCGGCCTCGGCGCGGTCGCGGGCCCGGGGACCCTCGGGCCCAACGCGCGGTGGAGCCACAATCGGCGACGCCGAATCGCCCGGTCGTGCTAGCGTTCACGAGCGAGGTGACCTTGGTCGACGTCAGCCACGTGTCGAAAGAGGATCTGCGCGCAGTCAACGGCAGCCTGGGGCGATGCCTGGCGACGCGTACGTTCTTTGTCCGCTTCTACGAGAACCTGTTCGCGCGTTCCCCGGTCATCGCGAAGAAGTTCGAGCACGTCGACATGAATCGCCAGAAAGAGGTGGTCCAACACGGCCTCCTCCTCATGCTGATGTACGCGCGCGGATCCGGTACCGCCACCCACGCGCTCGAACGGGTCGCGGAGGTTCACGGACGGAAGAGGGTAAACGTGGATCCAAGTCTCTATCGGATTTGGCTCGACGCGCTCTGCATGACCGTTCGCGAACGCGATCCGGAGTGCGATCCAGCCATGGAAAAGGCCTGGCGCCGTGCCATGCAGGTCGGCATCGACTACTTCATCGCGCGCCGGCAGAGCGATCGCTGAGGGACCGCGTCACCCTCGACGGGGTCACGCGCCCGCACAGCGCCCTCTTGCCCCACGGCCAGCTCGGGGTCACGACGCCGAGCGTCGCAGTAGCTCGCCGAGCTCCTTTGCGATGGCCTTCGCCTTCGCTTCCGACGAGAAGCGCGCCACCGCCCGCTCGACAATCGGCACGAGCCTCGCGAGCTGATCGGGCTCGATGGCGGCGGGGTCGATGTTGGCACGCCCACACTGGGTCTCGAGGATCGTCCAGCCGAGGGGCGTGTGGGCTTCGAGCACGTCCAGGATCCGTCTCGAGAGGGGGCCGAGGCGCTTGTCGGCGCCGAAGAGCTTCTTCGACCAGGGCTGGCTTCGGGGCGCCGCATCTCCACCCCCGCTGCCGAGGATCTCGGCCTCGACCCTGCGCCCCCTTTCCGGCGAGGTGAAGCGCGCCGTCGCCGTCGCGATCGCCCCGGCGATCTTCGGCAAGTCCTCGTCGCACAGGTGGGCCGGGTCGAGCCCCTCGAGCCGGCACTGTGTTTTGAGGATAGGCCACGCCAGCCGCGAATGTTGCTCGATCACAGCGAGGACACGCTTGGAGACCTCGCTCAGGTCGCGCGGTCCGTCATCCGACATCGCTATCGGCGGTGCCTCCGCAGCTCGAGCTCGAGACGATCGAGCTGGCTGCTCGGGGCCATGATGAACTCGCAGTTCGCGTCCCCGCGGGCCGTGCATTCGACCTCGCGCGCGTGGACCTCGAGCTGGAACGCATCGCTGCACCAGCCGGCCGAGTAGCCCGCGCTGAAGAGGCAGGTGGGGGCGTCCACCCTTTTGCCCCGCTTGCGCACGACCTCGCTCTCGAAGGTGTTCGGGTGGTAGTAGTGCAGGTAGTAGGAGTCGTCCATCGCGGGAGCGCTGTCCTCCAGGATGTCGACCAGGGCCCAGCCAGCGTGCGCGAAGTGCACGGGGCCCGCCGACAGGCGCTCGATGCCGTCGGTCACGCCGAGCCGCTCGGCGAAGTCCTTGGCATCGCTGCGGCCGATCTCGCGCGCGGTGTTGTAGACGAACTCCTTGGCCGCGTCCTCACCGAAGGTCTCGGCCAGCGCGTCGAACCAGCTGAGATAGAGGCTCTCGCAACGAAGCAGGACATAGCGGTCGCCGCCGATCCGAAGGCTCCCTTCGGCGGGGTTCCGCTGGAAGTCCGAGAACAGCTTCTCGACGTACTCTTCGGCCTTGGCGAAGGGGGGCTCGAAAGGAGGGGGGACGCGTACGCTCTTCAGCATCTGGCACCTTGTTCGGAGTTCGAGTGTGTCGAGGCCCGGCGATGGTAGCGCGAAGCGGCGTCTGGACAAGAGTGGGGCCTGGCGAGGACGCGCGACCGTGCAATGTGGCCCATGACGCATCGAGCCACCTCTGGCCGCGACCCGTGGCGGTGGGGTCCCGATTCCCCAGTCGTCGCGGAGCGCGCCTCCGACACGTTCGTGATGGCGACAACTGTCCCCATTTGATAAGCCTTCCTTCGGTCTCTCCATTCCGCCACGCGTGAGCGACGCGTCGCGGGAGGAAGACCCGCATGCTGCGGGCACATCGGCGTCGCACCGGACCACGGCGCGCTCGACCGGGAGGCGTACCCGTGTCGGTCGCCCCCCGCCCATCGTTGGCTCTTCTCGAGAATTGTTTGCAGTGGACCACGAAACAATCGCCAAAGAAGTCGACGAGCGCTTCGGGGACTTCTTCCGAACGCGGATCAATCCCACCGCCGCCCACCGCGATCAACACTACGAAACGTTCCCGGTCCCGATGCTGCGCGAGATGGCGGAGCTCGGCCTGATCGGGTTCACCGCGCCCGAGGACATCGGCGGACAAGGGCGCACGTGGGAGGACTGGGGGCACGCGCTCGAGGAGATCGGCTATCTCGCCGGCGACTCGGGGTTGCCGATGTTGCTCTCCTACCGCGAGACGGCCACCAATCTCGTCTATCAATCGGCCCAGCGCGGTCGCCCCCACCTGCTCGAGCGCTACGCGAGACCCGCCGTGAAGGGCGACGAGTTCATCGGTTGGCTGTTGACCGAAGACGCCGACCTGTTCGCCTTGAACAGCACGATCGAGAAGCGCGGAGATCGATACATCCTCAATGGCTACAAGCAGGCGTCGACGGGCGGGCGCACCTGCACTTGCTGGATCACCTACGCCTCCCTGCCGGACAAGTCCGATGCGATGGCCGTCATGGTTCATGCGGACGATCCCGGCGTGGAGATGCGTCCCATCCGGACCATGGGGCTCCGGTCGCTCGGGCTCGCCGAGATGACGTTCACCGAGGTGGAGCTCACCGAAGACCGCATCGTGGCCCCCTCGGCCGGCTCGGGATCGTGCATCGGTTCACGTCGGGGGAGGGGGCATCCCTGCATGCGACCGTCGTGGAGGTGTTCTGATGGACGGAAGTGCCGATGATGCTGGTTTCCTGCCGGACGATGGCGACTTGGCGGACGATGGCGACTTGGCGGACGATGGCGAGTTGGCGGACGCGGCGGACCTCGATGTCCGCGGCCTCGACTTCGAGGGCTCCGGCGTCTTCAGTCGGTCGGCCGTCCCGGCGGTCAGGGACGAGGACCTCGGGGCCGCACCCGAGCTCGACGACGACGATCTCACCGCCGCGGACGTGTCGCGCTCGCCGAGCGCTTACCCGGAGCCTGCGCCGCTCTCCGGCTTCGAAGAAGACCTGACGGCGTCCGTCGAAGACCTGGCCGGCTGGGGTCGCCTGCTCTCGCCCCGCGAGCAGGCCCTGCGCGAAGCGGGGCTCGCCCTGATGCGCAGCGAGTGGCTGCCCGTCGCCGCTTCGCGTTACCAGCACGGCCTCTTCCCGAAGAGCCTTTTCGGCGAGCTCGGCGCGATCGGCGCGATCGGCGCCGGTATCGTGGGCCGAAAGGGCGCGCCCATGCGCGGCGAGGCGCAGCGGCAACGCGCTTCGCGGTCAGCCTCGCCAAGCGCAAGACCTGCGCGGATGCCCTCGACGTCGCCCGCACGGCCCGCGCGATCATGGGCGCCCGCGGCCTCGACTTCGAGGCCCACGTGGTGCGGCACCTGCTCAACCTGGAAGCGCCCTACACCTACGGCGGGACCCACGACATCCACGGGCTCGTGCTCGGCAAGATCCTCACGCGCGAGAATGCGTTCTGAGCATCCGCCAAATCAGGCGCCGTCAGAGTCGGCGTCGGCGCGCGTGGGTGCGCTAGCGTCGCTTCCGGCGCATGGCGACGAGCGCGCCGAGGCCGAGGAGCAGCGCGAGGGGGCCTCCCGAAGCGGGCACGCCGTCGCCCGGGACCGTGCACCCGCATCCGCCGCTGCTCGACGCGGTCATGGTTCCTGCGTCGCCCGTGTCCATGCTCGCATCGGCGTTGGGCATCCCGGCGTCCGGTGCGTCCGGTGCTCCCGCGTCGGCCGTTCCTGCGTCGACCGTTCCCGCGTCCGGCGCCGGCGCCATCGCCGCCTTGCACGCATCGACCTCGTCGGGGCTCCCGATGCACAGCCCCGGCCGCTTGCTCGTGCCGCTCATCGCGGTGTTGACGGCGATGACGAACACCTCGTCGGCGCCCGTCGTGTCGGCGGTCGTGTCCGTGTTGGTGCCGGTGGCGATCTCGACGCTGTTGCCGTGGCGGACGGCGAGCGTGAGGGAGAGCCCGTCGGTATCGCCCACCAGGGCGGCCTCCGTCTGCGCGCGGGAGCCCGGGTCGGCGCTCCAGTACTGTGACGACGCGTAGAAGACGCGCAGGGGCGTGCTCGATGCGTAGGGCAGCGTGACGGAGGTCGTCTTGACGGGCGGGTAGGCGGCGCCGTTCTCGTAGGCCACCGAGGGGTCGGCGTAGCTCCCGGTGTAGAGGTTCCACTGCGCGAACTCTGTGTAGGCGTCGCCGAAGGAGGAGCCGTAGTCGGTCGTCAGGATCTGGTCGAGGGCCGGGAGCCACGGCTGGGTCGCGCACCCTTCCCAGAGGCTGCGGATGATCGAGCGGTCGAAGCGCTCATCGAGGAACTTGAAGAAGATCGCCGAGCCGTAGCTGAAGGGATCGACGGGACCCGACAGGCCGTGGTCGATGGGCCGATCGGTGTGGTCGAAGAACCCGCCCAAAAAGCCCTCGAAGTCGTTCAGGCTGGGATCGAAGGTCTCGGTCGCCCACACGGCCGTGCCCTCGGCGATCACGCTGCCCTGGTTGGCGTCGTAGGCCGCCTGGACCGCGTGGAAGAATTCGTGGCTCGCGAGGACATGGCTCGCATAGTCGATGGACGGGTAGCCGTAGCCGACGAAGTCGTTCTCCTGGACCATGTAGCCGACGCACTGGCCGGGGCGTGCGCCGTCGAGGCCGCACCCGTCGCTGCGGAACGAACCGTCCGAGCCCCCTCCGCCGAAGTCGAGCAGGTAGACGTCAAAGCGCGCGTCGCCGCCGTTGTCGGTGAGGCCCCCGTCGTCGAGCGGTGCGAGGAAGCCGAGGTCGTCGTGGTAGAAGGCGAGCACGTCGTCGTAGAGCGTGGCGACCTGCTCCACGTAATCGGGCACGCCCGATCCGTCGCCGTCGACCGCGGGGACGGCGTTGACGCCCGAGCGGGTGTAGTGGATCAGGAAGCTGCCGCCCGGCGAGCCGTAGGTCTCGACCACGTCGCCCGCGGCGTAGTGGAAGAGGGCCGTGGTGCCCGGCGCGTCGGGGCGGTCGGCCGCCGCCGGGGAGGCGACGGCCAGGGAGAGCGAGAGGCTCGCCGCGAAGACCAGGCCAAAGAGCCACGGCGCCGACGCGGTGGGCCGTGGCGGCGGCCACGAGACACGCGCCCGGGGCCCGCGCGCGCTCCCGAGCCTCACCAGGCTGCGCGCTCACGGGAGGTAGGCCCAGCGGAGCCGGATGTTGCCCGAGCCCGTCGGGCTGCCCATGTCGATCGTGCCGGTCGTGTCGCAGGTGTTCTGGACGGCGGGGTCGTAATAGGAGGTGACGGTGAGCTTGACCAAACGGCCGTTGGCGAGCTGCAGCACGTAGACCTCGCCGGTCATCTTCACGCAGCTCGTCGGGTACTCCCAGAAGCCGTCGAGCACCGTGCCGGGCGACCCGAGGCCCGAGAAGTCCGGCACCAGGGTGCAGCTCATGTCGTAGTAGGACTCCGCGCGGTACGAGGTGCCGTCCGGCGGTGCGTCGAGCGAGTCGTAGTCCGTGCCGGACATCATGGGCGCGCCGCCGACGCAGCTCGGCCCCGAGGGGCCGCTGTTCAAGCGGATGAGGAAGCGCCGGAAGGCGATGTCCCAGTCCATCGAGTCGAGGGCTGCCTCGTCGCCCACATCGACGCGGACCAGGCCTGCATCCGTGAACTTCGCGTAGACGAAGCTCAAGGTCGGGTCGAAGCCGCCGCCGGTGGCGTCCACGTGGGTCATGAAGCCGCTGCCGTCCGGCGTGTTGTCGATGGTCGCCGGGTTCGGGTCGGTGAAGAGGTTCAGGTCGAGGATCGACTGATCGGTGCACGTCGCCGGCGTCGGGTCGGTGCACACGGGCGTGGCGGCGGGCCCGGCATCGGGCGGGCCCGCGTCGGTGCCTCCCGCGTCGGCGAGCTCGGCGTCGATCGACCCGGCGTCGGTCGAGCCGGCGTCCGGCGTCGCCATCGAAGAGCCGCCGCACCCGGCGACGAGAAGAAACGAGAGCCAAGCCCAAGAGCGATGCATCGAGAACCTCTAAGCGAGACGGGGAAAGCGCGAGCGTGGAACCGACGCGCCCTCGGGTCAACCGACCCGCACCCCGCGTCGCCCGCCGCTACCAGGGGACGGGCTCGCCGTCGCGGTAGAAGCCGCCGGTGGGACCGTCCGGTGGCAGGGTGGCCGCCCACACGATGCCGCGGGCGCCTTCCTCGATGCTGCGCGGCGCGCCGGGGCCTCCCATGTCGGTGCGCACCCATCCCGGGCCGACGGCGTTGACGAGGATGCCGCGACCCTCGAGCTCGGGCGCGAGGATGCGCACGAACGCGTTGAGGCCGGCCTTGGACACCGCATAGGCAGAGCCGGGCCAGCCCGCCTCTCGCCAGGTGCCGGCGGCCACGGCGGCGACGAACGCTTCCATCGAGCTCGACCAGGCGAGCACGCGTGAGGGCCGGATCGGCGAGCTCACGACGCCGGGCCGGCGGCAAACCGGAGAGCTGGCCGAGGCCGCTCGAAACCATGACGACCGAGGCGCCCCGCGCGAGGAGCGGCACGAACGCATCGGTGACGGCCATGGCGCCGAGCACGTTGGTGTCGATCGTCTTGCGGGCGACGTTCGCGTCGAAGCCGTCCATGGCGATGCCTGCGTCGTTCACCAGCACGTCGAGGTGTCCGTGTCGGTCCTTCAACACCGCTGCCGCCTGCGCGATGCTCGCCGGGTCGGTCACATCGAGCTGCGCGGGCTCGGCGCCGATGTCCCCCGCCGCCCGCCGCGCCACCTCCTCGCGCCGGGCGGTCAGCACCACGCGATAGCCCCGTCGGGCGAGCTGCCGGCAGCTCTCGAGACCGAGCCCCGGCTCGCCCCCGTCACCACTGCGATACGGCCATCGTTCGTCATCGTGCACCCTGTCCGCGGCTCCTGGCCAGGTCCGATCAGAATCAGGATCGGGACCTGGCACGGCTCGGCTTCGTGCTGGTGCGCGAGCGGCCCCGACGAGTCGCCCGCGCCGCAGCACCGTCACATGCTGGAGTCGAGGGCGATGAGGCCGCTCGAGTCGAGCACGTACACGCGAGTGCCGACGAGCACCGGCTCGCGCACCGAGCCCATGGCGCCGCTGATCATGCTCTGCCAGACCTGGCTGCCGTCCGTGATGTCCAGGATGGTGATCCCCGAGAAGCTCGTGACGACGAGTGTGCCGCTGGCGGCGGCCGCGGCGATCGTGGTGGTCGGGGCGTTGTTTCCCGAGTACACGGCGGCGTCCGCCATCCCGCAGCCGCCCGAGAAGTTCTGGCTGCCGGCCATCGACACCGCGCCCGTCAGGGCCGTGCTCCAGGCCGGCGCACCCGAGGCCTCGTCGAACGCGTGCACGCCTGCGCTGTCGGCGACGATCACGAGCCCGTCCACGATCACCGGCGCCTGGAAGCCGCCGTTCATCAGGTCCGCGCTCCACACGACCGAGCCGTCGGTCTCGGAGCGCGCGACCAGGCTCGCCCCCATCCCCTCCACGAGGTAGAGGCGTCCGTCGCCTGCCGACATGCGGCTCGACGGGCTCGTCGCCTTCATGAAGCCCATGGCGCCGGTCGCGCCGTCGAACGCGTAGATGCCCTCGGCGACCTCCGGCGTCACGCCGTCCGCGTCGCGGTACTGGGGCGCGTAGTAGAGGTTGCCGCCGTCCGCCGCGATGGCGCCGCCCGACAGAATCCCACGAGCCGATGCGGCAGTGACCGAACTCGTTCATCTTCCAGAGCTGGGTTTCGGTGTCGTCGTAGGCGCCGACGAAGAGCTTGGGCCCGTCGACGTACTCGTCGTTGACCATGTAGAGGCGGCCGTCCGCGAAGGCCGTCCCGCCCCAGTAGTCGACGCTCGTGTGGTGCACGCGCGTCCCGTCGGCCTGGGCGAGGTATGCGAGTTGGTCGTCGTTCACGACCACGTCGTCGAAGGCGAGCGTCGGCCAGTGCCCGAGGTTCGAGTCGGTTCCGCTGTCCCAGGTCCACACGCGCGTGCCGTCGAGCGAGACGCGATCGAGGGCGGTCGTGCCGAGGTAGGCGCCGTCCGAGGCGGCCCAGCCGAGGTAGACGGCGTCGGAGGCGGCGATGGCGTGGGTGACGAGGTTGAAGGTGTGGCCGCTCGGGGGGGCGGGCGCGTACCGCCAGGCCATCGTGAGCGGGCCGTGGATGCACGCGTCGGAGGCGCCCGTCCGCTGGGCGTCGTGGCCGTAGGTCCCCCACGCGCCCGTGCCGCAGGAAGGCGCCGGGCCCGCGTCGGTCCGGCCTCCGTCTACGGCCGCGGCGTCCGTGCCGGCGGCGTCCATGCTGGCGGCGTCCAGGTGTGCAGCGTCCAGGTGTGCAGCGTCCAGGGCGCCAGCGTCACCGGATGCACCGGAGTCGTCGCCGCATCCGGCAATCAGGAGAGCGGCGAGGAGACACGCGCCGAGGCGGGCGCGGGCGCTCGGGAGGGCGAAGGTAAGGAGCGATGTGTGCATGGCCCGCCAGGGTATCCGAACTGCGCGTGGGAAACGACAGCGTCCCGGGGCGGGCGTCGAGTCGCCACTGATGTAAGCCAAGAGACATTGCTGCAACGGCGCTCCGGGACGAGCGCGGGCGTCCGCTGGCCATCGCGCTAGCCCACGGGAGCGGCCCACCGGCTGTCCCAGTCGCCACTCGAGCCGGCGAGAAACCCCAATCTGGCTCGTGCGAGCGACTCCGCGCACGCCGCCAACCGGGCATGCCCTTTGCTTAGGTGACCCGCGCCGACCGTCCGGCGGCCCCCTTCGAGAGGAACAACCATGCGACGCGAAGCCCAACTCGTCCTTTTCGCCGGCCTCGTCCTCGCCGGGGGGTGCGGGGTACCGAACGGAGGCAGCGCGGGGCGTGGCAGTGGGCCGGTGGCTACCGGCAAGGCCGACGAGGGAGCGGACACGGGGACGACCCAGACACCGCCCGACGGCGGGGCGTCGTCGACGCTCTCTTGCGTGGAGCATGGTGCCGACGGGACCGAGCTCGGCAACCTCACGGTCGAGGACCTCGGGCCGGCCGCGGACGTCGACCCCGACCTCGCCATCCAGCTCAACAACCTGACCTATGTCGGGATCGAGCTGCACCGCTACCGATTCTCCGGCACGTATCGGGCGTTGGACGTGAACGACGTCCCGGGCGATTCGAAGGATGTCGACGCGGACTTCGTCGGGCGACTCTACACACCGGGCGGCTACGTGAAGGCCCTTGGCGACGCCAACGACTTCCAGATGGATTGGGAGGGTGCGATGGCCGGGGATCTCACGGTCAAGGTCGCCGAGGATCTCTACGGCAGCGCCCACTTCGACTGCGATGGAACGTTGCCCACCGAGAGCGATGTGACGCCCGCGACGGTCGAGCATCCACAGACCGCATTCGTGTGCAACACCACGACTCCCCTGGCCGGCGAAGAGAACAAGTATGGACAGTGGCTGGGGGCGGCCAGATCGACTTCAAGCTCGAGAACCTCGACTCTCCCCCCGACGTGAACCTCGCTTGGCCCGACGGCGGCGACTCGCCGATCGCGGTCCCGATGACCACGGACGAAGCCTCGTGGCTCTATCAGTTTGCGGTCGTATGGGGAACGGAAGCCAGCATCGAGTACCAACCGGGCGATGGCGACGCGAACGGGACGATTCACATTGCGGCCGACAACGAGGGGGCCGACACGGGTGAGATCGTTCTCTACGAGGACAGCGGATTTCATGCCGGTTACGTCAAGCTCTGGGGCGACGATCTCGACAGCAGCATGGGCAGCGACGTCCACTGCGACATGACACCGGCGGCCCAGTAGCCACAAGACTGGTCCGGCTACGACCACGCGCGGCGGCTGATCGTCGCGCGGGACGGCACGCTCGATCGGCGAACGCGGGGGCGTGATCGAGAGGTCGCGGACCTCGCCGGTCGGGTGCCCTTGCCCTCGCTCGCGCCCGACTCGGCACGGGAGCCGATCCGCGAGGCCGGACGACCGAAGGCCGTCAAACCACGCCGGCGGTGACGAGCAGGATCGCGAAGGTCACGGCGCTCGCGCCGACGAGCCCGAGGCCGATGGTCGCCATGCGCTTGGGCGGCGGCGGTCGAAGGGAGACGAGGAGGGCGACGAGCACGGTGGGCACGGGAGCCAGGGGCACCCAGGCGGGCACCAGGTGAAAGACTGCGAGGGAGACGGCGACGAGGGCGACGATCAGCGAGAGGACGAGAGACAGCCGGCGCCCACGTCCGCGATCTTTCTTCTGCAACGCGACGCCGCGTGCCGCCAGGGTGCCGACACCGAAGATCACCGTCCACACCGACGCCAGCATCGCAGCGTCGAACGCCGAGACGCCAGCGGCGACGGCGACGGGCAGGGCGATGCTCGAAAGGCTCAGCCCCACGTGCAGCTCGCCGACGAGGGACCTCTCGCGGCCGCGCACCGCGGCCACCATCGACAGGGCGCCGAAGCCTGCCGGCACGAGCGACAGGAGTCGCGCGAGCGGTGTCGCCGCCGACCATCCCACGGCCGCTGCGGCGACGAACGCGAGCGACAGCCAGATGAGCCGGCGGCGCGCGATCGCTCCCTCCTCGCGGGCACGTCGCGCGCCCCGTCGCCCCAGGACCACGAGCAGCGGCTCGTGAACGAGGAACGCGAGGATCGCGGCCCCACCGAGGGCGAAGGAGGCGAGCCCGGGCCGGCCGAGCACCCACGCCGAGGCGAGGGGAAACCACAGCGCCATGGTGGCGCCGTGCTCGCGAGGCCACAGGGGCGGTGGCCGTCGGGGGTCGATAGCTCGGGTCATGGGGGGCGGTGCCGCGAACGAGGCGACTTCGTCGGGAGGTAGGCGCCGAGGCCCGAACGGCAACTGCAGTGAAGATCGCGGCTGGAGCACAGCCGAGGGATGCGCCCCGCTACGGACACCCGCCGTAGCACATGGGTGTTTCGCCGCAGGACGGGGGAGGGGACCCCCATCGCGTCGAGGATCGCGGCACTCCAGCCGGCACCGCCAACCGCGACAATCCCCTCGCCCTGACACGCAAGGTCTACTAGAAGGGTCTAGCGATGGGTGTTCGTGGGTTCCTGGCGGAGGAGTCGCGCACGCGGGCGGCCGATGCGGTGCGCGCCTGCGAGGCGGAGACGTCTGCCGAGATCGTGATCGCCGTCAAGCGCGCCTCCGGGAGCTACCGGGACGCCGACTTCCTGTGCGGCTTCGTCCTCGCGTTCGTCGTGCTCTGCCTGTTGCTCTTTCTGCCCCAGCCCTTCCCCTTTCCTCGTTCCCCGTCGACCTCCTCATCGCCTTCGTCCTCGGCGCCGTGCTCTCGGCGGCCGCCCCGCCCGTGCGCCGCCTCTTCACGACGGCGCGCCGCATCGAGGACACCGTGCGCGCAGCGGCCCGCGCGGCGTTCTACGACAACGGTGTCCTGCGTACGCGTGGCCGCACCGGGATGCTCGTGTACGTCTCGCTCTTCGAGCGGCGCGTCGAGCTCGTGCCCGACGTGGGCATCGATCAGGCCGCCCTGGGCGCGGAATGGACCGAGGCCAAAGCCCGCCTCGCGGTCGCCGTCCGCCGCACCGACGTCGACACCTTCCTCACGACCATCGCCGCCATGGGACCGCTCCTCGGCCGTGCCCTGCCGCGCGCCGACGACGACGTGAACGAGCTCCCGGACGAGGTGGTCGCGTGAGCGGTCCGAAGGGATCGCGTGCCCCGTTCGGCCTCGCCACCGCGTTGGTCGTCGCGCTTCCCCTGGCGCTCGCCCTCGGGCTCGCCTTCGCTTCGACCGCCCTGGCACGTCCGGGCGGCGGCCACAGCTTCTCTGGCGGAGGCGGCGGCTTTCACGGAGGCGGCGGCTTTCACGGAGGTGGGGGTGGCGGCGGTGGCGTCATCCAGCTGCTCCTGTGGCTCCTCCTGAGCCACCCCGCGGTCGGCGTTCCCCTGACCGTCATCGCGCTGGTCGTCTGGCTGGTCGTGAAGAACAACCGACGCGACGGCTGGGCGACCGGCACCGGCACCGGCTCGAGCGCGGCGGTCTCCACGCCGCCGCCCCGGCCCGTGTCGCGCAAGCTCATCGAGAGCATCCGCACCATCGACCCCGACTTCTCCATCGCGGTCTTCGAAGACTTCCTCTACGCCCTGTTCGCGCGCGTCCACGAGCTGCGCGGCGCCCACGATCTCACGCCCCTCACGCCCTACCTCCGGCCTGCCCTGCGCGCCGACATCGAACAGAGCGGGAGCGCGCTCGCGCGGGTCGAGGGCATCGTCATCGGCTCCATCCAGTACCGCCGGCTCACCGGTGTGAACCGGGAGTCCGCCCGCGTTCACCTCACGGTCGTCTTCGAAGCCAACTACAACGAGGTGTCGAAGGGGAGCGACGGCAAGGAGCACGGCCAGACCTATTACGCGCGTGAGCGCTGGGAGCTGAGCCGCGCCACCACCGCCCATTCCCGTCCGCCGGCGCGCGCGCGCACCTTCGACTGCCCCTCCTGCGGCGCCTCCCTCTCGGAGCTGCGCGGCAACACGTGCAGCTACTGCGGCACCCAGATCGACACGGGCGAGCTCGACTGGATCGTGGAGGCCCTCCAGACCGAGGAGCGCGAGACGCGCGGGCCCCAGCTCACCGGCAACGTCGCGGAGGTGGGCACCAACTGGCCGACCATCGCCGACCCGTCGGCCGGCCACCGCTACCAGGAGCTGGTCGCGCGCGACCCGGCCCTCGACTGGAACCTCCTGATGCAGCGTCTGAACCTCATCTTCGGCGCGCTCCAGGAAGCCTGGTCGTCGCGCGACTGGATCAAGGCGCGCCCCTACGTCACCGACAACCTCTTCCAGATGGAGCTCTACTTCATAGAGGCCTACAAGCGGGCCCGCCTGCGCAACATCACCGAGAAGGCACGCATCACGCAGGTCATCCCCGCGGCGGTCACGAGCGACCGCTACTTCGACTCGATCACGCTGCGCGTCTTCGCGACGGGCCTCGACTACACCGTCACCGACGAGGGCGGGAAGGTCGTGGGCGGCAGCAAGCACCGCGAGCGTGCCTACAGCGAGTACTGGACCCTGATCCGCGGTGCGGCGACGCGCGGCGCCCCCCACACCGAGCCCACGTGCCCGAGCTGCGGCGCGCCCCTCAAGATCAACCAGACCGGGAGCTGCGACTACTGCGGCGCGACGGTCACCAGCGGCGACTTCGACTGGGTGCTCTCGCGCATCGAGCAGGACGAGTCCTACACGGGGTGAGGGCTTGCGGGGCGCAGGGGGAGGCCGCCTGCACGCCGGCGTACACTCCTGTGGTGCGAGAGGGCAGGCGCGTGAAGCGATTGTTGGACGTCGTGTTGGCGAGCATGGGGGCGGTGGCGGTTGCCCCCGCGCTGACCGCCGCGGCGACCGCCGTGTGGCTGACCGATGGCACGCCCGTCCTGTTTCGGCAGGAGCGGCTCGGGCGGGGGCGGCGCCCCTTCTCGCTCGTCAAGCTGCGCACCATGCGCGACGGGCAGGTCACGCCCCTCGGCCGATGGCTTCGCGAGCTCGGCATCGACGAGCTGCCGCAGCTCGTTCACGTGCTGCGCGGCGAGATGAGCCTTGTCGGCCCTCGCCCCTTGACCGAGGCAGACGTGCAGCGACTCGGGTGGCAGGGGCGGCGGTACGACGCGCGCTGGTCGGTCAAGCCCGGCCTCACCGGGCCGGGGCAGCTTCGCCTCGCCGGGCCCTGCGACCGCCGCGTGACGTGGCTGTACGACCGCCACTATGCGGAGCATCACGGGACGAAACAGGACCTCGCGATCCTCTGCGCTTCCCTCCTGGTGGGCGCGCTCGGCAAGGCGCGCACGCGTCGGGTCTTCGGGCGGTGGGGTGTCGAAGGATGACGGAGGATCCGAAGAGCGTGTTGGTCGCGGGTCTCGGCAACATCGGAACGACGCTGGCCGCCCTGCTGGCCGATCACCGCGCGCTCTTGGGGATCGAGCGCGTGACCGCGCTGAAGACGCGCCCGTCCCCCTGGACCGAGGCGGACCTCGATCACGTGGCCGCGCGGGGCGTCGAGGTGCAACGAGGAGCTCCGCTCGAGGCGCTCGTCGAGCAGGTCGATTACGTGTTCGATTGCCGCGCTGCGGGGGCGCCCCTGCGCGACCGAGCGCTGCTCACGGGCGAGGGCGACGGGGAAACGCGACGTGCGTGTGCGCAGGGGACCGAACACGGCTTCGGGGTGCCCTTCGTGGGCGGCATCAATTCGGACGCCGTCACGGGGGAGCTGCGCGTGCAGGTGGCGTCGTGCAACACACACGCCGTGTGCACGATCCTGTCCGCCCTCGCGGGGCCGGATCTCGCCGCGCTCGATCACGCCGATTTCGTCGTGGTGCGGCGAGCGGAGGACGTGGGCAGCAGCGGGCGCATGGTGGGCGCGTCGGTGGTGGCCCGCCATCGGGATCCCACGCACGGAACGCATCACGCCGTGGATGCGGTGCGCGTGTTCGAGACGGTGGGACAGACACCCGAGCTCACGAGCTCGGACGTCACCACCCCGAGCCAGCTCATGCACGCGATCCGCTTCGACGTGTGCTTTCGGGACCCCGTCGACCTCGACGAGGCGCGGCGACGGATTCGCGCGCACCCGCACCTCGCAACGACGCGCAAGCTCGACTCCAACCGCGTCTTCGAGCTGGGCCGTCGCTACGGCGCCTACGGGCGCATCTACGCGCACGCCATCGTGGTGGACCACGACATGTTGGCCGTCGGCCGTTCGATCAAGGGCTGGGCGTTCGTGCCCCAGGAGGGCAACACCCTGCTCAGCACGATCGAGGCCTACCTGCGGCAGACCCGTCACGCGCAGGCCGACGCGATCGCCGAGCAGCTCTGCCACGCGCTGGTCCCCCGGCACTGGTAGCTGGGATGCGCTGGGCTCCGCGCGGCGCGCAGGGTGGCCGCGTTGCCGCGAGCTCGGGCGGCGTCCGATGCGGGGGACGGCACCGCGTGTGCCAGCGTTTCGGACGGCGGTATCGCGCGGGTCGACGCCGGCTCGTCCGATGCGGGATGAGGGCGCGGTCGCTCCCGCCCTCACCATCCTCGTGTGACGGCCGGATGACGAAACCGCAATTTCTTTGAGACAACCCGCCCCGCCGTGCCTACGATGGCGGGCTTCGTCTCATGGGTTGGCCCAACGTCATCGGCCTCTTCGGCGGCCTCGCCATCTTCCTGTACGGCATCGGCCTGGCGCGCGAGAGCCTGCAGCTCGTGGCCGGGGCGCGCCTCCGGCAGATCATCGCGACCTTCACCGAGAACCGCCTCCTCGGCGTCTTCTCCGGCACGGCCGTCACGGTCTTCCTCCAGTCATCGACCGCCACGACCGTGATGCTGGTGAGCTTCGTCTCGACCGGCCTCATGTCCCTCGGCCAGGCCATGTCGGTCACCCTCGGCGCGGGCGTCGGCACCTCGGTCACCGTCCAGATCGTCTCCTTCAAGGTCGACCACCTGGCCCTCCTGGCCGTCGCCCTGGGCTTCGCCATCCGCTTCTTCTCGAAGCGCCGGCGCGCCCGTTATGTGGGCCAGCTCATCCTCGCCTTCGGCTTCATCTTCTTCGGGATGCACCTGATGGGCCAGGCCACCCTGCCGCTCAAGGAGGCGGGCTTCTTTCAGGCGCTCATCACCTATCTCGGCAACAACCCCCTGGTCGCTGTCCTGGTGGGCGCCGTGTTCACGACCGTCGTGCAGGCGTCGGTCGCGACCATCGGCCTCCTGATCTCCCTCTCGCTCTCGGGCAGCATGACGCTCGCGGTCGCGGTGCCGGTGATGATCGGCGCCAACGTGGGCACGGGCCTGTCCTCGATCCTCATCGGCGTGGGCGCCTCCGCCGAGGGCAAGCGCGTGGTCATGGCGAACCTCGCCTACAAGGTCGTGGCCGCGGTGGCCGTGCTGCTCTTGCTCCACCCGTTCATGGATCTGACGCGCTGGACGTCGGACGACCTGGCGCACCAGATCGCCAACGCCCACACCCTCTTCAACATCTTCGCCGCGCTCCTCTTTTTGCCCTTCACCAACCTCGCGGCCCGGACCCTCGAGCGCCTCTACCATCCGGTCGCGCCGGGCCAGTCCTTCGGGCCGCGCTACCTCGATCGGCGCGCCCTCGACACGCCCGCCCTCGCCTTCGCCCACGCGACGCGCGAGTTCCTGCGCGCCGCGGACATCGCCCAGGAGATGCTGGTCGACACGATCCGCGTCTTCGAGTCGAGCGACGTGGACCTCTTGGCGGACATCGAGTCGCGCGACGACCAGATCGACATCCTGAACAACCAGATCAAGCTCTACCTGGCGCGGCTCACTCAGCGCGATCTGGGCCCCGATCAGGCCGAGCAGGAGCTCGAGCTCATCACGCTCTCGAACTACGTCGAGAACGCGGGCGACGTCATCACGAAGAACATCCTGCCCCTGGCGCAGAAGATGATCTCGGGCGGCCTGTCGTTCTCGGAGGATGGCTGGAAGGAGATCCGCGACCTGCACGGCAAGGTCTGCGAGAATTTCGACCTGGCCATCGCCGCCTACAGCGCCCGCGACGAGACCATCGCCCGCAAGGTGCAGCGGCACCGGGCGAACTTCGAGCGCATCGAGGCCGAGCTACGGCAAGCGCACCTGGCCCGTCTCCACAAGGCGGTCCCGGCGACCTTCGAGACCTCGGCGATCCACATGGACCTCATCACCTACCTCGACCGGGTCAACCAGCACGTCTGCCGGCTCGCGGCCTCCGCCCTCAAGGACGTGGAGCGCCGCCAGAACATGAGCGACGACTGACGTCCCCTCCGGCCGCCCTCACTTGCCGTGGCGCAGGGCCGGCAGGAGGAAGCGGTAGATGACGAAGGCCGCGACGGCCAGCATCAGCAGGATCGTCAGGAGGCGATCGACGGTGGAGCGGGGCTTCTTCTTCGGGCCGGCGCCGCCGACGCCCACCGCCGAGCGGAAGCCGCCGACCATCTTCCCCATCATCCCGCTGCTCGTGTAGATGGGGCCCTCGCTGCTGCTCTTGCCCTTGCGGCCCGGCTTCCTCTTCTTCTTCTTCCGCTGGTGCGGCTGCTTCTTGGACACGGACTCTCCGATCTGGTCTCGCGGGCGGCTCGGCGCCGATCATCCGCCGACGCGGATGCACACCTTGCCGAAGTGGGCGCCGCTCTCGAGGTGGGCGAACGCCGCGGGAGCTTCGTCGAAATCGAAGACCCGGTCCACCACGGGTCGCGAACGGTGGTGCTCGAAGGCGCGCAGCATGGCTTCGAGCGCCGTCCGGTGCCCGACGAAGACGCCGTCGACGCGCACGTTGCGCATGAGCACCGGCGTGAGGTCGAGGGTGCCCGCGCCGCCGGTCAGCACGCCGATGAGGTGCACGAACCCGCTGGCCCGCACCGCCCGGAGCGACTGCTCGAGCGTGCCCGCGCCGCCCACTTCCACGACGTGGTCCACGCCGACGCCGCGGGTCATGGCGCGCGCCGTGCGCCCCCACATCTCGTCCTCGCGGTAGTTGATCGTCTCGGCTGCCCCGAGGGCCCGCACCCGCGCGAGCTTGTCGTCGCGGCTCGAGGTCGACGATCACGCGCGCCCCGGCCATGGTCGCGATGGCGACGGCGAAGAGGCTCACCCCGCCCGTGCCCTGCACGAGGACCGTCTCGCCCGGCCGGATCCGCCCGTGCTCGACGAGCGCGCTCCAGGCCGTGAGCGCCGCGCAGGGCAGCGTCGCCGCCTCCGCGTCCTCGAGGAAGGCCGGCACCGGCACCAGGCCCTCGGCGTCGAGATCGACCTGCTCGGCGAGCATCCCATCGAGGGGACTGCCGAGCGTATGACGATGGGCGTCGACCGGCTGGTCCCCGTCGATCCACCCCTGGACGAAGGTGGCCACGACACGGTCGCCCGACCTTCACCCGGGTCACGCCCTCGCCGATCGCGATCACCTCGCCGACGCCGTCCGAGAGGGGCACCAGGGGCAGGGGCTGGCGCGGGTTGTAGCGCCCCTGGGCCATCATGAGGTCGCGGTAGTTGAGCGAGGTGCACCGCACGCGCACCACGACGCGCCCGGCCCCGGGCGCCTTTGGATCGGGCCGCTCGACCTTGCGCAGGTGCTCGAGCCCGAACCCCTCGCCGATCTCCCAGACGTGCACGGCTACAGCTTCCTCAGCGAAGGGGCTCGTCGAGCTCGACGCGGGACTCGACCAGGAAGCTCGGGACCCCGTCGCTGACGAGGTACGCCCAGCGCCCGCCCTTCGACAGGAAGGCGCCCTCGAAGGACGTCTCCGGTGCCTCCCCATCGTGGCGGCGCGCCCGCCCTTCGCCGATGGCCGCGCGCAGCGCCTCGAGCTGCGGCTCGGTGGCGAGGCTCAAGGGCTCGTGGGTCTCGGGATCGGCCAGGGCGGCCAGGAAATCGGCGGAGGGGCTGAAGGTCATGGCCGCCTAGGGTAATCGAAGAGCGGCTCACGTCGAGGGGCCCCGAGATCGCGTCCCATTTGGACCCGTTCGCGGTCCGAGGGCCGACCTCGGTAGCACTCCCGGAGATCGCGCACGGCGACCCTCTCGAGGGAGCGCCGCCGTGCGTCCGTCCCACCTGGGTCCCGAGGATCACGGAGGCGGCGGTGGGGCCGTCGGCTGGTAGGCGACCTGCCCCTCCACCATGACGGGCACGTAGTAGGTCGTGCCGACGACGTAGTACGTCGTCCCGGCGACCACCGTCGCCGCGGCGCCGACGGGCAGGGTGTGGATGTACGCCTGGCGTCTCGAGGTGCGTCTCGAGGTGCGCCGCGCGGTACGGCGCACGCCGCGGCGTGCCACGCCCCACACCGCGTTCGCCGTGCCGACCCCCAGTAGCCCCAATGCCTGCTCGGCCCAGGAGCTCCTGTGGCCATCATGGCTGACCGCCGGAAGAGCCGCGGGCACGAGCGACAAGGCCAGGGCCGCCGATCCCACGATGAGCAGTCGAGCACGATTGTTCATGGATGCCTCCTCGTGACGTGTTCGCGATCGCGTCGGTCCGCCGTTCTCGCTCGCGCGGCCAACCGGTGGTGGTGCCCCGTCGCCCCGTGTCGATGACGCTCCCCCGTGCTCACCGCGGCGCCCCGGTGTCGATGAAGCTCCCCCGTGCTCACCGCGGTGCCCTCCATCTCGCTCAAGGGCACCATCCGGATCTCGAGGGCGTTCTGGGGCGGATCGAAGTGGAACAGGCTGTCGTCAGGATGCGCCGAGAGGTTCCACTGCGCGAAGGTGATGCTCAGCTTCGGATTGCCTTCGATCTGTGTGAACGTGGCCACCAGCGCGCAGGGCAGGTGCGTGGAGTGCCCGATCCACAGGTCGGCATCGGCGAGCTGTCCCGTGACCTTGATGTGGTCGCAAGCGGTGCCGTTGCTCGTGTCGAGGCCGACCCATTGGGCCGCCTGGACCTGCTGTCGTATGAGCTCGAAGGGCCGGTTGGCCGTGAACTCCGCGACGGGCGGAACGAACCCGAAGGTGTTGTCCAGCGCCGCGATCATCTGGTCGATGCTTCCGACCATGGGCGTCTTCGCATAGAAGCGTCTCCCCTGGTCGTAGAGGACGACGGAGTGTCCGTCGAAGTAGAACTGGCGGACGTTGTCGCTGGTCAACGAGGTCGCCTTCAGCATGTTTGGACGCTTGACCACGACCTGGATGGAGGCCGTCGTGGGCACGTTGGTGCCTTCCGTGAGGGCCGGGTCGACGAAACGCTGGGCACGGAAGGTGAGCGCCTGGGCCTGCCCCAGGGTGGTCGCCATCTCCTGCATCAGCGTCACGGGATTGGGAGGCCTGGTCGCTGCTGCCTGGGCCGAGGTGCCAGGCGCCCGGGCGGGCGGTCCGTTGCCGCCCTCCGCACAACCCCACGAGAGCGCCAACCCGAAGGCCACCGCCCAACACGTCATCGGTCCTCGTCGCATGGTGCTCCCCCCGAGCGATCACCGAGTGCAACCCCTTCCGTGCGCATCGCTGCGGGCGGGTCAAGGCGTGCGGAGAAAGGCGCGACGGCGCGTTCGCGGGCCGCGACGCGAGCGCGGGTGATTACCGGTCCGCTGGCGCGGAGGCCGGATGCCGGTGATGTGCGCGTTCCGTCTGCGACGACCCACGGGCGTGCAGCGCATCCACGTGATGGCGGGCCAGCTCCGCCCACGGTGACGCCGACCCGCCCTCGTGCAGAAAGCGCTCGAAGCTCTGGGCCGCCCGCATGAGGGCTCGCGCCCGCTCGGCCGCGTCCTGCGCCTCTGCGGCCTCTGCCAGATGCCCGACGCCCAGGTAGTAGTACAGCTCATAGGGCGGCTCGAAGAACACCCCATCCTCTTCGAGCACGTCGAGGTGTGCGTCGTGCAGCGCTTCGCGACCGCGGGTGACGGCGCTCGCCTGATCTCCGAGGCGATCGAGGGCCACCGAAAGCCCCCACAGGGCGAGGGCCCGGTCGCGCGGATCGTTCGACTGTGCGACCGCACGCCCGTACTCGACCACCGCGGCTTCCAGATCGCCGAGCTGCATGGTGACCTCGGCCAGGTTGTAGTGCGTCGTCGCGCGGGAGGGCGGCTGGTACATCTCGAGGAAGACCGCTTCCTCCAACGAGTGGGGGGGCGGCTGCTCCGACAGGTCGATCGTGTAGGCGAGACAGCGGCGGTACTCGGCTGCCGCGCGGTGGAAATCCTTGCGCCGCGTGTACTCGATGCCGAGCTCGAAGGCGACGCGCCCCGCCTGGAACGTCGGGGCGACCTGCCGCAGGTGCTCGAGCGTGCGCACGATGCGGCTTCCGTGGGTGTCGTCGTTGCCAGGCGCCAGGGTGTCGCGCGCCGACTCGGTGATCGCCAGGCGGTAGAGGGCGTCGGGGTCGTCCGGGATCAGGGCGACGGCGCGCGCGAAGCGGGCGATGGCCATGTCGAGGTACGCCGCACGATCGGCGTTGACGCCGTCCCCACTGGCGATCCCCGCCTCCCTGGCTGCCGCCTCCCCGAATCGAATCATGCCGTGGCGCAGGAGCACCTGGGCTCGCTGCCAACCCGGCGCTTCGATCGCATGCCAGAAGGCGGACGGGGCCTCGCGCCCCTCGCCGCCGTCTTCGGCGTGGACCGGGTCGGGCCGGGTGAGCCCACAGGCGAGCGCGAGCGCGACGGCCAGGGGAAGGACAGCGCGCCTCATGGTGTGGCACCGCTCCCGGATCGCCGCCGATCGGCCGGCCGACCGCCACGTCCCGCCGCCCCATGGGCCCCGGTCGACAGGCGTTGGACCTCGTCCCGGGCCTGCGCGTCCCAGGGCGGTGCGGCGGCCGCCTCGCGCCACGCCTCGAGCGCCCCTTCCGTGTCGCCGATCCCTTCGCGGGCGAGGGCGCGGCGCGCCGCTTTCTCCGCCGATGTGATGGGAAGCACATTCACGAGGGGGTCCACGTTCCGCTGGATGCCGACGCCGTGGGCCAGGCCCATGGACTCCGTGCGGTCGCCGCGACGCAGAAGCGCGAGGGCGAGGCCGATGGTGGCGCGCAGGTCGGGACCGTCGCGCAGCGTCTCGCGGTAGGCCGCGACCGCGTCGTGGAGTCGGCTCCTGCCGAGCGAGAGGAGCACGTCGCCGTAGAGGACGTAGAGCACCCGGCGCCGGGGCGTGTCGTGCATGCGACCGAGCACGCGTCCGAGGATGCGCGCGGCGAGCGGGAAGGCGCCCCCGCGGGCTGCGGCCTCGGCCGCGTCCCCACCGTCTTCCGGGGCGTCGAGGGACTTCGGGTCGAGGCGGAGAGCGCGCTCGATGTCGTTCACGGCAGCCTGGTGCTGCCCGAGGTTCGCGAGGGCGAGTGCGTGGACCACGTGGCCCTCGGCGCGATCGGGCAACAGGTGGAGCGCGGCCTCCGACTCGGCCTTCGCCACCTGCCACTGTCGCTGCGCGAGGGCACGGTGCGCGTTCACGACGTGGTGCCGGAAAGCGGCGAGCCCGGGCGTGCGAACCTCGTCCCAGAAGTCGTTCGCGCGCGCCGTGGGTGCCATCGTCGCGAGCAGGCTCGCGGCGAGCGTCAGAAGCGCGAGGGCGCGACCCATGCACCGAGCCTAGCAGCTCGTGTCCAGAGCCGCCCGGGCGCGAAATCCCTCACCGTTCCGGGCGCGCGTCACGCTGCGCGACGTCGCGTCTGCGCCCACGGCCGCGACGGTGGACGCACTGCGCGGTCCGATCCACGGTTCTGCCGGAGCGCGAAGCCTCGACGGAGCATGAGCGGGCGAACAGAGTGGTGCCTCTCGGGTAGGGCGGTCGGGTGGCTCCTGGGGCGCCTGCGGCTCGCATCGGCGGGCCACGCTGGCGGCCGGCGTGCTCCCTTGTGGCGCGCGCTCGAGGCGCGCGGTGCCGACCGGGAGCTGTGCCGCTGGGCGCGCGTCTTCGGCGCGGACGTGGCCCGGGCCTGGCGCCTGTGTCCGCGCGGCGTATGGGCCCTCGAGATGGCCGCGCGCGCCGGCGTGGACCACCCCCTGATCGCGTTGGCCGTCGAGGCATGCTTCGAGATCGCGGGCGAGGGCCCCGTCGTCGCGGGCCTCCGCGCAGAGGTGCGTCGGACGACGGACGGGTGGGCGCGCGGCGAGGTGCCAACCGACGTCTGGCGCGACGTGCTCGAGGCTGGGCTCGCCGCTGCGGTGGACGCCGACACGGACGTGCGACAGGCGGCCGACCAGGTGCGCTACGCCCACAGCTGGGGCAACCACCCCGCGTTCTTGCAGGCGAGCAACGTTTACGACGCGGCCTATCGAGCAGCGCACCGCAAGTTCGCCGATCGGGTGCGTGGTCGCATCTCCGCGCACGCCGTGGACGTCGCGCTCTACGGCCTCGAGCGCCACCCCTACCGCTGACGCCGCGCCCGGTCCGCGCTGGCCGGCTACAGGCTCAGGAAGAGCTGCGTGAGCAAGGCGTCGGCGATGAGTATCGTGATCGACACCACGACGACCGCAGAGGTGGTGGCCCGTCCGACGCCTTCGGTGCCGCCGGTCGTGCCCAGCCCGAAGTGACAGCCGAGCAGGGCGATGAGGAACCCGAAGACGGGCGTCTTGCCGAGACCGCTCGCCAGGTCGCGGAAGGTCACGGTGTCGAGGCCGCTCGACAAGAAGAACGGGAAGGGAATCCCGAACGAGATGTTGCACACGATCATGGCGCTCAGGAACCCGAGCACCAGAGCGAAGCAGGTCAGGAGCGGCATGACCATGACCGCCGCGAGCAGCCGCGGCACGACGAGCTTGCGGATCGGGTCGGCCCCGAGGGCACGGATCGCATCGATCTGCTCGGTCACCGCCATGGAGCCGATCTCGGCGGCCATGCCCGCGCCGATGCGGCTGCCGACCACGAGCGCCGTGAGCGAGGGAGCCAGCTCGCGCACCTCGCTGAGCGCCACGATGCGACCCACCGTGTCGCGCGCGCCGAACTTCTCGAGGGAGAAGGCGAACTGGATCGCCATCACGATGCCGACGAACACGGCGGTCGCCGACGCGATGCCGAGCGACCGCACGCCGAGTTGCTCCATCTGGTAGACGGTCAGGCGCGGCTCGAAGCGCGTGGTGAAGAGGGTGCGCGTCGCTCGCAGGGCGAGCACGGTGGACTTGCCCACGTGCTCGATCCCGCGGCGCATCCTGACGAGCTGCGCGTCGATGCCCCGCACGAGCCGCGGCGCGTCGTCGTCGACCCGAGACGGCCGCGCGACGTTCGGCGGCCCGGCGGAATCGGTCACGAGGGGCCCCCCTCGGTGCGGAACCCGCCGACAACCCGCTCGAAGGCGGTGCGGGCGTCGGCGAAGGAGGCGCCGGGCGCGGCGATGAGCGCGAGGTCGTAGACGCAGCCGTCCTTCTTGAGGACGTAGAACAGCATCTCGCGCGGCACCCCGTCGAGCTTGGCCACGACGTGGGTGCGCAGCGCCTCCCGCCCCGCCATCGGCACGCGCGTCTGTTCGCTCACGTCCCGGTCGGTGAAACCGATCAAGAGGTGGCGGGTGAGCACCTCGAGCGGGATGTCGAGCTCCGGGTCGCAGTCGTGGTTCACCTGGATGACGAAGTCGCCCCGCCCCCAGGCCAGGTCGTTGTGCGAGTCCACCGAGAGGCGCCGCCAGTCCGTGTCCGGGGCGCCCACGTGGTAGCGGGCGCCGCGTCCCGCGAAGACGTCGTCGTGGAACGTTCCCCGGCCCCCGCACGCCCAGAGGGACAGGAGGAGCGGAAGCGAGGCGAAGCCGAGCAAGCGGGTCGAAGAGGGCAAAGCGCCGCCGAATCTAACGCGAACGGCTCGCCCGTCAAACGCAGGCCCCAATACGTTCGCCACGGACCCCCAGGATCGGCCGATTCGGTGGCTAGAACCGGGCGCCGAGCGAGAGCCCGGCGAGGTGCGGTCCCACCGCCGGCACGACCCGCAGGTCGCCGAGCAAGGTCGGGTGCGCGGGCATCAGCCCCTGCTCGTACTGGTCCCATTCCCGCTCGAGGGGGGTCCGGCTCAAGAGCATGATCAGGCCCACGATGCCGAGTGGCGCGGCCAGGGCGCTGCCGCCCGCGTATCCCGTGATCCGGCCTTCCGCGCCGAGATCGCTGATGCTCGTCATGAAGATCATCACGAGGCCGCCGGCGGCGGTGGCGAGGGACACGTAGGCGCCGATCAGGCGCCCGTAGCGGGCCTCGTCGGCCTCCGCGCGAATCTCGGCCGAGAAGGAGGCGATTTCGCCGGAGTCGATCCCGTCGCGGCTGGCCCGCTCCCACCGGCCCAGCCGGTCTTCCCGCGGCGTCGGCATCTCGAGGAAGGTCAGGCCCACGCCCCCCAAGGTGATCCCGAGCATGGCGAAGGAGCTGCCGCCGAGCCAGCGCGCGTCCGGATCGTCGGTGAGGGCCAGGGTCGCGACCGCCCCGGCCAGGGAGAGGCCACCGAGGGCCAGCATGAGCCCACCCCCGATCAGGCGCCCGGTCTCTTGCTGGTGGGCGTCGGCGCGGATCCACCCGTCGAGGCGGCGCGTCGGGTCGGGCTCGAAGCGCAGACCGTCGGGGATGGTCGTCGGGGGCGCCATCGTCGTGACCGGCGTGCCCGTGGGCGGCGGCGGCACGAGAGCTCCCGCACCGCCGCTCGCGGCACGGGGCGGCGGCGGGACCGTGCCCGCAGGCCCGCCCCGTGGCGCCGGGGTGCACATCGGCGGAGCGGGGACGCTGGGCGCGGCAGCCCCCGCGTGGGGCGCGATCTGTCCCGCCGGCGAAAGGGGAGGTGGCGGTGGGCCCTCAGTCGATGCGGCACCCTGGCGAGAGGCATCGTCTTGCGCCGGGGTGACGGCCGCGTCTGCCGAAGGCGGCGCCACCACCGCTCCGCTCCCCGCCGCCGGGGGCGCGGCCTGAGAAGGTGGCGTCGCCTGAGCGCGGGCCAGGGAGGCCGTCCCCAGCGCGCACATCACCACCGGTACGCAGAGGAGGTCAGCCCTTCGCAGCATGGGCCGGATGCTACACCAGGCGACCCGAGACGGAGCGCACGGCCCGGTTCACCACGTCCGGCGCGAGCAGCGGGATGCCGTGGCCCACCGACGGTAGCACCTCGAGACGGGCGTTCGGCAACAACCGCGCGAGCAGCACGGAGTTGCGCGGCGGGATGAGCACGTCCTGGTCCCCCGTCACCACGACGGCCGGGCAGCGCACACGGTGCAACCGGTAGCCCGTCGAGTGGGTCATGACCGCCGACAGGTGGGCGAAGAAGGTGCGGCCGTCGAGTGGGTCCTCCCGCGCCGCGCGCCCCCACCCGCGGAACAGCTCCTGCGTGCGGTGCTGCTCCGAGGCAGGCACGAGCAGATTGACCAGGTGCTTCGATGCCTGCTCCGGGCTCGCCGTCGGCAGGGCCGCGAAGGTGCGCAGGGTGCGCGGGCCGGGCAGGCGCATGTGGGGCAGACCCGCGGTCGTCGCCATGAGCACGAGCCCTCGCACGCGCCCGGTGTGTCGGAGCGCGACGTGCTGTGCGATCATCCCGCCCATCGAGATGCCGCCCACCACGGCCTCGGGCACGTCCGCCGCGTCCATGGCGCTGGCCACGTCGTCCGCGAGCTGCGCCATGCCGTAGGGCCGACGCGGTCGATCGCTCCGGCCGGTGCCCCGGTTGTCTACGAGGAGCACGCGATGGGGCGCCACCGCATCGTTGGCAACGCGCTCGGGCAGGTCGAGCCAGAAGCGTGACGAGAGGCCGAGCCCCTGCAAGAGCACGAGCCAGGGCCCTTCCTCGCCACGGGTCTCCCAGTAGAATCCGCGTTCCGTCCGAAGCGATCGCGTGAGGCATCGAAACAGATCATGTTCTGCTTCCGCGCCGTGGCAAGCCCACGATCGCGGAGTCTTCGCTGCAGGCGGGGGCCTTCGCTCCCGCCCTCGCTGCCCGCCCTCCGGCGTCGCGCCCCCCTCCCTCGAGCGCCGACGCGTCCGTTCCCATTCGACGTTCGCTCCCCTTCCTCTAGAATGCCGGCCGTGGCTGAAGCCTTGCCCGGCGGGATGAAGATCCTCGAGCGCCTCGTGCACGAGGCGCGCATCGACGCGAACGACTACCAGCGTGCGCTCCTGCACGCGCAGCGCGGCGGCGAGCGCATCGAGGACGCCATCGTGGAGACTGGCGTCATGAGCGAGGCCGACCTCCTGCGCTACCTCGCCAGCATCTACCGCACACGTTTCGTCAGCACCGAGCGCCTCGCGCGCGCGGGCGTGTCCGCCACCGCCCTTCGCATCGTCCCCTACAAGCTGGCCGAGCGGCTGCTCGCGTGCCCACTCATGCACGACGTCCGCACGCAGGCGCTCACGGTCGTGGCCGCCGACCTCGAGGAGACCGACGTCGAGAGGCAGCTCCTGGTCGTCACCGGCGTCCGCGAGGTGAAGGTCCTGGTCGCCCGCCCCTCGGCGGTCCGGGCGCTCCTGCGCAAGGCCTACCTGAACGATCAGGCCGCCTTCGCCCAGGTGCCCCAGGGTGCCGCTTCCCGTGCACGCCAGGCCCAGTCCTTCGATCAGATGCTCGGCACCGGCGGTGCCTATGCGGAGACTGCCGCGGCCGCGCCGGCCGCCGCACGCGACCACATCTCCCTTCCGCCCCCCACGCCCCCGCCCCCGCCGCGCGAGCCCGTCACGCGCAAGCGCACCAACTTCGAGATCGAGGCGCCGGAGATCGCCGCCGAGCTCGCCCGCCCCCTCACGTCCGCCGGCGCCGGCGTGAGCTTCGCCGACTACCTCGAGATGCTGCACGTCATGGTGGCGCTGCTCGAGCGCGGGCGGGAAGAGCTGCGCGGTCACAGCGGCCAGGTCGCGCGCCTCACGCGCAAGGTCTGCGAGCGCCTCGGTCTCACCGAGCTCCAGATGCACGGCATCCTGGTCGCCGCCTACGTCCACGACATCGGCAAGGCGTCGGCCTACCACCTGACCGCCTTCAACGTGGCGCAGTACGAGGGGCACCGCGCCCAGGCCCAGAAGGCGTGCCTGACGCCCGTGCGCCTCCTCGAGTCGGCCAAGCTTCCGGAGACCGCCGTACAGGCCCTATCGCACATGTACGAGCGCTACGACGGCAAGGGCTTCCCCGACCACCTCGCCGGCAAGGACATCCCCCTCGGCGCTCGCATCCTCGCGGTCGTCGAGAGCTACACCGACATCACGAGCCACGAGAAAAACCCCTACCGCAAGAAGCTCGACCCCAAGGAAGCGTGCACGGCCCTGGCGCGCCACGGCGGCGACTTCTTCGACCCGAACCTCTGCCAGGTCCTGGCCGAGCTCGTCCTCGGCGACGACCTGCGCTCGCGCCTGCTGGAAGGCCGCCGCACCGTGCTCCTGGTCGACCCGGATCCGGAGGAGACGGCGGTGCTCGACATGCGCCTGGTGGAACACGGCCACGAAGTGGTCATCGCCCGCGCCGCCGTCGATGCGATGGAGCGGATCGAGCGCGGCGGGATCGACCTCATCGTCACGGAGGTGGACCTGCCCTTCGTCGATGGGTTCGACATGGTCATGCGCCTCCGCGGCGGGCCTGCGAAGGACGTTCCCATCGTCTTCCTGACGCGGCGGGGCGACCGCGACGCCGTCACCCGCGGCTTCGAGCTCGGCGCCGCCGACTACGTGGTCAAGCCCGCCTCGGCGGACGTGGTGGCGGCCAAGGTACGCCAGGTGCTCGACCGCAAGCCCCAGTCGACCGGCGGCCGCGGTGTGACCGGCTCCCTCTCGGAGATGTCCTTGCCGGACGTGGTCCAGGTGCTGGCGAACGGCCGCAAGAGCGGCCAGCTCACCATCCGTTCGGGCGGCCAGGTCGGCCACGTGTGGTTCGGCGACGGGCAGATCCACGACGCCCGCTTCGGCGACGTCGAGGCGGCGCCCGCGCTCTACGCGATGCTGGCCCTGTCGGACGGCGAGTTCACCCTCGACCCGACCAGCACGCCCACGCGGCGAGTGATCCACGACCCGACCGAGAGTCTGCTGCTCGAGGGCATGCGCCGCATGGACGAAGGTCATCGCTGACCCCGCGGGCGCCGCGAGCCTTCAGGTCGTGACGACGAAGTAGACCACCGTGCCCGCCGCGACGGCCAGCAGGAGCCCGAGCACGCGCAGACCGATGATCCGGTTGCTCGGCGGCCGCGAGCGGTTCGCGCGCATCGCGGGGGCGACCACCAGCGCGACGGCCCCCGCGCCCAGGGCACCGCCACAGACCGCCGTGAGGAGGGCCGCCTCGCGCGCCGCATCGCCCCAGGCGTTCACGAGCGACGCGGGCCCTCCGAGCGTTGGCCCGAGGACTGCGACGGCCAGGGCGCCGCTGCCGACCAGCGCGAGCAGGGCCCTCTGCCGCCACCACCGCCGGGTCCCGCGCGGGAGCGGGGGCATCGCGCCCAGGGGACGCTCCCGTGTCGCGCGGAGCTGAACGGGGCGGGACACGGCGGCCGCCGCCTGGGCTCCGAAGGTGAGCACGCTGAGGGCACCGAGGACCAGGCCGAGGGGCGAGGCGGGGTCCTGCTGGGCGAGCCGGGGCAAGGCCGCGACCACCGCGGCCAAGACGGCGGGGAAGGCCGCGAGCAACAGGACGGCCGACATCCCACGGAGACGCTCGAGCGTCATTGCGCCGCTTGCCAGAACCAGGAGAGGCAGGCTAGCAATCGCCACCGATCCGATGCCGTGGGGACCTGCCAAGAGGAGCGGCAACAGGGCGACCACCGCCCAGGCGTTGACTCCCAGGATGATCACGCGAAGCTGCTCGACCTGGCCAGGGTCGGCGCCCTCGCGTCGGTCCGGTGCCGAGATGTTCCTATGGCGGGGCTCATACATCGGTTAGAATCCGCACTCATGATAGCGTGCCACCAGTGTGGCGCCGCGTGCAAAGACGCGGATCGCTTCTGCGCTGCCTGTGGCGCCGGGCTGGACGCCTCGACGGGAGCTGTCGACCCGCTCGTCGGCCGCACCGTGGGAGGCTCCTACACGTTGCAGGAGCTTGTCGGCGTCGGCGGCATGGGGCGCGTCTACCGCGCAGAGCAGGGCATCCTCGGCCGCACCGTCGCGGTCAAGGTCATCCACCCGCACCTGCTCGGCGACGAGCAGACGGTCGCGCGCTTTTACACGGAGGCGCGTGCGGCGAGCCGCCTCAACCACCCGAACAGCGTCGGCGTCATCGACTTTGGACGCACCGACGACGGAATCCTCTACCTCGTCATGGAGTACCTGAAGGGGAAGGACCTCTCGATGGTGATGCACGAGGAGGGGCCCCTGCCTTTCCCACGCATCTGCGACACCCTCGACGGCGTCCTGTCCGCACTCGGCGAGGCCCACGCCCTCGGCGTGGTCCACCGCGATCTCAAGCCCGAGAACATCATCGTGATGCAGTTCCGGAGCGGGCAGGACCTGGTGAAGGTCGTCGACTTCGGCCTCGCGACGATCGTCGGTGGCGGCGGCACGTCCATCACGGCGCCGGGGCTGGTGTGCGGCACGCCCGACTACATGTCGCCGGAGCAGGGTCGCGGTGAGCGTGTCGACGGCCGGGGCGACCTCTACTCCCTCGGCGTCGTGCTCTTCGAGCTGCTCACCGACGAGCTCCCCTTCGTCGCCGACACACCGACCAAGGTCGTCCTGCGCCACATCAACGACCCGGTGCCCGACCCGCGGGAGGTCGCTCCTCATCGCGACATCCCCCCGGCCCTCGCCGAGGCGGCGCTCAGGGCCCTGTCCAAGTCTCCCGCAGCGCGCTTCCAGTCCGCCGAGGAGATGCAGGAGGCCATCAAGCGGATCGGCACCGGCCTCCGGAGCGAGACCGCCGGCACGGTCGCCTGTCAGTCCTGCGGCGCTCGCAACCCCGAGTCCATGCGCTTCTGCGGCTCCTGCGGCTCGCGTCTGTCGCCGGTCGAACGCGCGCCGGTCGTCAGGACCTCCCTCACCCCGCGTTCGTCCTTTCGGCCGCGAGTGTCCGAACGCGCGCTCGTCGCGCGCAGCGCCGAGATCGAGCAGATCGCGCGTGCCCGCTCCGAGGCGGTGGGCCGACCCTGCAGGATCCACATCTCGGGTGAGCCCGGCGTCGGCAAGTCCCGGCTCCTTTCCGAGGTAGCCGCACGGGCGGCGCGTGCCCAGGAGGTCGTGGTCGCCGCGGGTCCCCACCCGAGCGGCGCGGCCGTCCCCTACGGCGCGGCGTGGACGCTGCTCGCGGGCTTGCTCGACGTGGAAGAGCAGGGCCTCGAAAGGCTCATCGCGCAGGATGGCGTGTTCACCGAGCCCATGGTGCGGGCCGGCATCTCGGAGGTGGTCCACCCCACCGGTCTCGCCGGCTTCGAAGGCCGCGACCGCGCCGGTGCGGTCGCGACGGCCCTCGCCACGGCAGTGCGCGTGGCGGCCGGCCGCAGCCCGGGTGGGCGGGTCCTGATCGTGGTCGACGACCTGCCGCGGTGCGACGGGCTGAGCCAGAAGGCCGTCGCCGCGATGGGCGCCATGATCGGCGACGTCGGGGCGACGCTGCTCACCGCGGGAACCTCGCCCGACACCGGAACCCAGGAGGCCGTCTCCATCCCGCTGCGCGGCCTCGAGGAAGAGGAGGCCGCCGCCTTCCTCGCGGTCCGTGCGACCGGTCCGGATGCGGCACGCGCATCCGTGCCCCCAGCGACCGGCGAGCGCTACCTCCTGCCCCTCTACCTCGAGCAGTTGCAGGCCCTGGGCCTCTCCATGAACCCTGACGAGGCTCCGCCGCGCCTCGCCGACGTGGTGGCCCAGCGTATCGAGCGTCTCGGCCTCTCCGCCCGCCGCGTGCTGCAGGCGGCGGCGGTCCTCGGCGATCGATGCGACCTCGAGGTGCTGCGGGAGGTGAACGGGGGTCCCGACCTCGAGGGCGCCACCGAGCTCACCAAGCACGAGCTGGTGCGCGTCGACGGGGCGGGGCTCGAGATCGTCCACCCCTTCCTGCGCGACCTGGTGGAGGCGTCGATTCCGGCCGAGGCGCGCAAGGAGCTGCACCACCGGGCCCTGTCGGTCGAGTCCTCGCGCGATGCGCCCCTCGAGGTGCGGGCCGAGCACGCCTTCCGAGCCGGCGAGGCCATGAGTGCCCTCATGCTCCTCGAGCGCATGGGCGATCTGGCCGCCGAGCGCGGCGATGCCCAGGGGGCGGTCCTCGCCTACCGCCACGGCGTGGAGCTAGCGCGGCGCGAGGTGCTCGAGACGGGCGACATCAGCCTCGAAGGCGCCATCGTCACCTTCAGCCGCAAGCTCGGCGAGGCCCTGCGGCAGACCGGGGACATCGCGGGGGCCGACGGCGTGCTGCGCGAGGCGATGGACCTGGCGGGGCCCGTGACGCGCGAGCGGGCGCTGATGCTGATCGCCCTCGGGCGCGTGGCGGTGCGGCGCGAGCGGCGGCGCGATGCGATGCGTTTGCTCGGGCAGGCCCTCGAGATCACCAACCGCCTCGGCCAGCCGGAGCTCGAGGCGCGCGTGCAGCTCGCCATGGCGCGGGTGCGTCGAGAGGAGGGCGACCACATCGGGGCAGCCAACGCCTTTGGCCGGGTCCTCGAGGTGCTGGACGGGCAGGCTTCGTCGGGGGCGCTCTCGGCCCGAGTCGCCCTCGAGCTCGGAGAGGTGCTGATGGAGGTGGGCGACACGGAGCGCGGGGTCGAGCAGCTCACCCGCGCGTTCCGCGCCGGCCAGAGCGCCGAGGCCCCGGCCCTCGCCGCCGCGGCCCTCGGGGCGCTCGCCGCGGCGGACGAGATGGACGGCGAGCGCGACCGGGCGGCCCAGCGCTACGAGGACGCCGCGGGCATGGCGGCCGAGGCGGGCGACGCCGAGGGGTACGCCCGCTGGCGGGCGGCGGCCACCTCCCTCGGCTGACACGCCGCTCCGCCCATCCGCTGGGGGTTTCTTGACGGGCTCGCCCCTGCGGCCCGCGGGGCCCTGGTCCACGCCTGGGGACAGATGGCGCTCTGTCCCTCGGTTGCGCAGGTCCCCAAGGCGCTGCTAGGCTCCCCGCGCTTGACCCTGGCAGTTGGCCCCGGCGGCTTTCGCGAAGGCCCTGCCCCGTCTGTGGGAGGCAGTATGAAGCGAGCCCTCGTGATCGGTGTCCTCGGATGGGTCGTCCTCGGGGGCTGCGCTGCCGACTTCGGCACCGGCGAGGCCGTGGCGGGTCGCAGCGGTGCGATCGTCAACGGTACGGCGGAGCACGGCGAGCCCGAGGTCGTCCTCATTTACAACCGCATCGGCGCCCTCTGCACCGGCACGCTGATCGCGCCTCGCGTCGTCCTGACTGCGAAACACTGCGTGCAGGACTCGGGGGCGAGCACGCCCTTCGATCCGAGCTACTTCGTCATCGGTATCGGTGACAGCATCCATTCGATCACCGAGACCCTGAGCGTCCAGTCGGTCTACACCACGCCCGGCGTCTTCACGTCGGACCCGTCACGGGGCCTGAGCGGTGCCCTCGTCGGCATCGACGTGGCCGCCCTCGTGCTCCAGCGCGGGACGACGTCGGCCACGCCGAAGATGCTCTTCCGGGACAGCCCGAACACCCTCGTCGGCGGAATGGCGACGGCTATCGGCTACGGCGAGACGCCCTCGGGGCCGGCCGGCAGCAAGTACCGGACGATGACGACCGTGTCGGGCATCATGGGCGGGGTCATCTACGTGCCGCCGACGATCTGCCCCGGCGACTCGGGCGGTCCGCTCATCGCCCCGGACGGCACCGTGTTCGGCATCGCCTCCTTCGGCTCGGGTGCCTGCGGCTCGGGCATCGACGGCTACAACAGCATCAACGTGGCCTATCCGGGAGGTACCCCGTACGCGACCACCCTCGACATGATCGACGCGGCCATCCGCGAGTCGGGCCAGTGCGTCAACGACGGGCCCGAGGTCTGCGACGGCTACGACAACAACTGCAACGGCCAGGTCGACGAGACGTGCACGCCCCTCGGCGGTGCATGCATGACCAACGACGAGTGCGTCGGCACCCAGTGCGACAACACGCCCGCGGGCCGGATCTGCACCCAGACGTGCGATCCGCTTCGGCCCTTCCTGGGCTGCCCGCCCGGCCTGTATTGCGCGGCCGTGGGCGGCTGCGACGGGCGCTGCGTGCCCGGCTCGGCCGGCATGAAGGGCAACGGCACGGACTGCACGAAGGACACCGATTGCGCCTCGCTGCTGTGCGAGGACCCGGGCGACGGTCGCAAGCGCTGCCTCACGCCCTGCAAGGGAGGCGCAGGCATCTGCCTCGCCGGAGAAGCCTGCGCCGCCAACCTGGGCGAGTGCGGGGGATGCGTCGAGGCCTCCATTCTGCACGCCGGGCGCGGGCTCGGTGAGCCGTGCACCGACGACAGCAACTGCGACAGTGGGCAGTGCCTTTCGGACGCGGGGATGCAGTACTGCACCACGACATGCTCGGCCGACGCCGACTGCGCCGACGGCTTCCATTGTCGTGTGGAAGCCGACGGGGGGGTCTGCGTGCGGGGCACGCGCGGCGGCGTAGGCACCGGATGTGTCGTCAATGAAGACTGCGCGAACGGGAGCTTCTGCGCCTCGCGTGGCGACAGCCACTGGTGCACCCAGTTCTGTTCCGACTCGATGCCCTGCCCCGACGGCTACAGCTGCACCGCGGTCGGCACGGCGAGCCTCTGCGTGCCGAACCAGGGCCTGGTCGGCGACGCCTGCACGAGCAGCGGTGACTGCCTGTCGGCCCTGTGCACCGCGGGCGCCAACGCCACGTGCACGCGCCACTGCGGCCCGATGACGCCCTGCTCGCCGGGCTTCGAGTGCCGCCGCACCGTGGACGGAACCGACGCGGTATGCCTTCGCCCCGAGCCTTCGCCCACCAGCGGCGGTGGGGGAGGCGGAGGGGGCTGCGGCTGCACCGTGCCCGGTCGTGGTCGTTCGGGCGGCGGGCCGATCGGGGCGGCGCTCTTTGCCGGGCTGCTCGGGCTGGTCCTCGTGCGCCGCCGTCGTCGCGCTCGCACGGGCCGGTGACGGGCGCGTCGCCTTCGGTGCTCTGCTTTGGTCACGCGCGTGGCCCGGTCTCGGTCGGCGTGCTCGCGGTTGCTCGCGCGGACCGGGAGCACGGGTAGCCCTGGCCGTGGGGTTCACCCCAGCCCGCGCGGGCCCCGTGGCCACGCGTGGCTCGCCTGCTATCCTCGGCTCGTCGTGCGCCGCGCCCTTCCGATCCTGCCGCTACTCCTCTTGGCCTTTGGGTGCAGCGACCTCGAGCAGTTCCAGACGCCGCCGGGCAAGGCCTTCGAGGGCGTGGTGGTCGGCACCGACGACGCGACCGGCTCCTTCATCCGCCGCGGTTTCCCCGCCGGAACGATCCTCGACCTGACCTTCGACCCGGCGAACGCCACGCGGGTCGACCCGCCTCCCGGCACCCTCACCGCCCGCGCTCCCTCGGGCGACCTCATCCTGGACAAGACGCATCTGGTCCCGAGCGCGCCCCTGGCCCACGACGAGCTCAGCCAGTACGACTTCCCCGGCGGCGGGCGCGTCACCAACTACATCTTCTACGCGCGTCCGAGCTCGGGGCCGCTCGCGGGGCGCGACCCGATGGTCTTCGTCTCGCTCCTTCAGGACGGCGGCGCCGAGGTGCGCATCATGGGGCGCACGAGCGACGGCTGCGGCAACGAAGGCAGCGCTCCCTGCGAGTTCTTCGGTCTGTGGTCGCTCACCCTCCAGCCGGTGATGTGAGGGACGTGAAGGTCCTCGGCATCGAGAGCAGCTGCGACGAGACGGGTGCCGCCGTGGTGCGTGACGACGGCCTGGTGCTGTCGGACGCCGTGGCGAGCCAGATCCGCTTGCACGCGCCCTACGGCGGGGTCGTTCCCGAGCTCGCCTCCCGCGCCCACCTGCGTGCCGTCGTCCCGGTGCTCGAAAGGGCCCTCGCCGCCTTGCCCCACGGCCTCGACGACGTGGATGCGGTCGCCGTGACCCAGGGGCCGGGCCTCGTCGGTGCGCTGCTCGTCGGGCTCTCGGCCGCCAAGGCGATCGCCTACAGCCGCGGCCTGCCCATCGTAGGCGTCAACCACCTCGACGGGCACCTCCTGGCCGTTTATCTGCGCCGTGACGAGGACGCACCTCGCCCCGGCCCCGCAGGGTCCTACGTCGCCCTGCTCGCGAGCGGCGGGCACACGGCCCTCTACGAGGTGCGCTCCTTCCGCGACGTGACGCTGATCGGCCAGACACGCGACGACGCGGCGGGCGAGGCCTACGACAAGGTGGCCAAGCTCCTCGGCCTCGGCTACCCGGGCGGACCGATCGTCGACCGCCTCGCGGCCCAGGGCGACCCGCAGGCGGTGGAGCTGCCCATGCCCATGCTGGGGCGCGGCTTCGAGATGAGCTTCTCGGGGCTCAAGACCGCCGTCGCGCAGCGCATCGCGCGCGAGGGCGTGCCGTCGAGCGAGCAGGGCGTCGCCGACCTGTGCGCGTCCTTTCAGCGCGTGGTGGTCGAGGTGCTCGTCCGGAAGAGCGTCGCCGCCTGCACCGAGCACGGCCTTTCGGATTCTGGTGTTGTCGGGCGGCGTCGCGGCGAACCGCGGTCTGCGCGCCCGTGCGGCCGAGGCCTGCGCTCAAGCCGGCCTCACGCTGCACGTCCCGCCGATCGCCTCCTGCACCGACAACGCCGCCATGATCGCCTACGCGGGCGCCCTGCGCCTCGCCGCGGGCGAGCGCGACGGCCTCGACCTGGCCGCCTACTCGCGCGACCCCGAGCGCAAGCGCGGCCGCTTCACCCCCGACGGCCGCCTCGTTCCCCGCGACCGCACCTGACCCGGCGCGATCGACCTCATTGACGGCGCGGCGACGGCCGCTACAGTCCCCGGGCCCGCCACCCGAGGGAGCTCTCCGCCATGATGAAAGGTTCCGTCTCTTCGATCCTGGACGCCATCGGCCACACGCCGCTCGTCCGCCTCGGCCGCGTCGCCGCCGACGTGCCCGCCGAGATCTACGTCAAGTGCGAGTACCTGAACCCGGGCGGCTCCATGAAGGACCGCATGGCGACGAACATCGTCGACGAGGCGGAGAAGCGCGGCGACCTCAAGCCCGGCGGCACGATCATCGAGGCGACCAGCGGCAACACGGGTGCCGCCCTCGCCATGATCGCCGCCGTGCGCGGCTACCAGTGCATCTTCGTGATGCCCGACAAGATGAGCCTGGAGAAGATCGCGAGCCTGCGTGCCTTCGGCGCCCGCGTCGTGGTCTGTCCGACGGCGGTCGAGCCGGACGACCCGCGCAGCTACTACTCGGTCGCCGAGCGCCTCGCCAAGGAGACGCCCAACAGCTTCTACACGCGGCAGTACCACAACGAAGACAACCCGGGCGGTCACTACCGCTCCACGGGGCCCGAGCTGTGGGAGCAGTGTGGCGGCGAGATCGACGTCTTCGTCGCCGGCCTCGGCACCGGTGGCACCATCACGGGCACCGGCCGCTACCTCAAGGAGAAGAAGCCCGACGTCATGCTCGTCGGCGTCGACCCGGTCGGCTCGCTCTACTACGACTTCGTCAAGAGCGGGCGGGTCACCAAGCCCTTCACCTACAAGGTCGAGGGCATCGGCGAGGACTTCTTCCCGTCCACGATTGACCTCGGCATCCTCGACGAGATCGTCCGCGTCGACGACAAGGAGTGCTTCCTCATGACGCGCGATCTGGTGCGCCACGAGGGGCTCTACGTCGGGGGCTCGAGCGGTGCGGCGGTCGCCGGCGCCATCAAGTACGCGCGCCAGACCAAGCTGAAGCAGAACATCGTCGTGCTCCTGCCCGACAGCGCTGCCAAGTACATGTCGAAGATCTTCAACGACGAGTGGATGCGCGAGAACGGCTTCCTCGAGGAGGGCACGGGCCTCGGCAGCGTCGCGGACCTCCTGAAGGTCAAGAGCTCCCAGGAGGTCATCCACGCGCGCGCGATCGATCGCGTGCGCGACGTCATCGCGCGCATGAAGGCCCACGGCATCTCGCAGCTGCCCGTGCTCGACGAGGGCAAGCTGACGGGCGCGGTCGGCGAGGTCGACCTCTTGCGCTACCTCGTGAGCGGCGAGCACTCCCTCGACAGCCCGGTCGGTCCCCTGGTCGAGAGCGACTACGCGACCGTCTCGCCGCGCACGCCCATCGAGCAGGTGCAGAGCATCCTCAACGACGTGCGCATGGTGATCGTCACCGAGAACGAGCAGCTCATCGGCATCGTCACCAAGATCGACATGATCGACTACCTGGCCCGCCGCGCCAGCTGACCTCGATTGGCGGTCCGTGCCCTTGTCGGTGACGCTGGATCGCCCCCCGCGCGAGGCGACGGTCCGTCGTCACGCGTCCTGGGCGACGGACTCCGCGATGCGCTCGACCCCCTCGGCGAATCGCAGCTCCGGCGTCAGGAGCGACAGCACGATGAACGCCTCTTCGGCGAAGTCGTAGAACCATCCGGGCTGCACCAAAACGCCCGCCTCGAGCAGGTCGAGCACCCACGCCTCCTCGGTGCGCGTGCGCGGCAGGCGGATCACCGCGTACCAGCCGCCTTCGACCGGGAGCGCGCTCGCGGGGCTGCCGCCGAGCCGTGACGAAAGGCGCACGACGTTCGCACGGGCGCGGGACGCGATCGCCTCGCGTACGGTTCGAGCCGTCTGGAGGAGCCGCGGCGCCGCGACCTGCACCGGCGTGCCCACCGACAGAAACGTGTCGGCGATGAGCTCGAGCCGCGCGCGCGCCTCGTTCACGCGACCGGTCTCGCCGCCGATCGCGATCCAGCCGAGCTTCATCTGGGGAAGGGCCGCGAGCTTGCTCAGGCCACCGAGCGCAAAGACCAGCCCCTCGCGCGCCTCGAGCACGCTCGAGACGCGGCGCGGATCCTCGGAGAGCGGGTAGCGTGTGAACACCTCGTCCGAGACGATTGGCACGCCGAGCGAGAGCAGCGCATCGAGCTCGTCCCGCTTCAGGTAGGAGCCGGTCGGGTTGTTGGGGTTGACGGTGAGCACCGCGCGCGTGCGCTCGTTGCGCGCGTTCGCCAGCGAGCCCGTGTCGACGTACCACTCGCCGTCCCAGCCGAGCCGGTAGGGCACGAGGCGAACACTCTCGTACTCGGCGAGCATCGTGAGCAGCGGGTAGCTCGGCTCGGGGACGAGCACCTCGTCGCCCGGGTCGCACAGGAGCTTGAACAGGAACGCGTAGGCTTCGCTCGTGCTCGCCGTCAGCACGATGCGCGCCGGGTCGGCAGCCATCTCCCGCGCCACCGCCTCCCGCGCGGTACCCATGCCGAAGGGATGGGGCTCGTAGACGAGCGCTGCAGGATCCGACAGGGCGCGGAGGATGGCCGCGGTGGGGTAGGGCAGCTCCGCCCGCGTGGGGTTCGACACGGTCAGGTCGAGCACCGCCTGCCCGAGCTCCCGCTTCCGCTGGAGCGCGATGGCCAGACGGTTGGGAGTGCGATCGCGCGCGCTGCGGTGGGAGAACACAGTCCCGCATACCATGTTCGCCCGTCCCCCGTGTAGCAACGCCAGTGGCGATCGGACCGATGACCCGCGGCCTGCTATCCTCGGTGTCCGCCGAGCCCAGAGCCCTTCGCCATGAGCCAGGAGAAGACCGAAGAGCCCACCGACAAGAAGCTGCGCGAAGCGCGCAAGCGCGGCGAGGTCCCACGGTCGCGCGAGCTCGTTTCGGCCGCGGTCGTCCTGGCCAGCGCCGCGGCCCTCGCCGCCACGGGCAAGGGCCTCGTCGACGCCCTCGCCGGGGCCGTACGCCTCTCGATCCGGGCGGCCGGCGGTGGTCTCGCCGCCTCACCCATTGCGGTGCTCGACGCGTGTGTCGCCATGGGCTTGAGGGCCATCGCGCCGCTGCTCGCGATGGTCATGGTGGCCGGGGCGCTCGTGAGCTTCCTGCAGGTCGGTCCCCTCGTCGCGGTGGAGGCCGTCAGCCCGAAGCTCGAGCGGATCGACCCGATCCGCGGCGCCAAGAACCTCTTCTCGCAGCGGCAGCTCGTGGAGCTGCTCAAGTCCATCGTGAAGATCACCGTCATCGGTTGGGTTGCCTGGTCGACCCTGCGCGACGGCGTGCGGGGTGTCGTCACGCTGGCCGCCGGCGACGCCCAGGCGACCCTCGTCGCTTCCGGTCAGATGGTCGAGTCGCTGCTTCTGCGGGTCGGTGGTGCCATGGGGGCGCTCGCCGTGCTCGACGTTCTCTACCAGCGCTGGCGCTACCGCCAGGACCAGAAGATGACGAAGGAGGAGGTCAAGCGCGAGCACAAGGAGAGCGAGGGCGATCCCCACGCCAAGCAGGAGCGGGAGCGCGTTCACCGCGAGATTGCCGAGCACGGAGTCGTCGAGCAGGTGCGGCGCGCAGACGTGCTCGTGGTCAATCCGACGCACATCGCGGTCGCGCTGCGCTACGACGAGGACGAACACGAGGCCCCCGAGGTGCTCGTCAAGGGCCAGGACGCGCTCGCGCAACGCATGATCCGCGCGGCCCAAGAGTCGGGCGTGCCGGTGATGCGTGACGTGTCGCTGGCGCGCGCCCTGTTCGAGCTACAGGAAGGCGACGAGATCCCGGAGGCCCTCTACGAGGCCGTGGCTGCGGTGCTGCGGGCTGCGTGGAAGGAGCGCGACGCCGAGGACGCGCAGGAGGGCGGCGCGTGAGTCGTGCGTCACGCGTCGGGGGGAGGCCTCGCAGCCTCGGGGCGGAGCTGCCCGCCGTCGATGAGGTACGCGCGCGACCGGTCGCCGAGGGCGCCACGGCGGAGGAGCTGCGCCTCGCCTCGGCGCGCTCTCCGGTGCCGCGGCCGTCGGGCCCGCTCGCCGCCACCGGTCTCGGGAGCGCGCCGCCCGCCCCCACGGCCCACGCGATGGCCGCCCTCGAAGCAGCGGTCGGTCGGCTCCGCGCGGCCCATGAGGCCCCGGCCCTCATGGCGATCGACGAAACCTCGCGTGCCGCGCTCGCCGCCCGGCTGGAGGCGATCACCGAGATGGCGCGGACGGCCTGTGACCTGCTCGCGTTGCGCCGCGAGGCGAGCGGGCGGCTGCGCAGCGGCGGAGGGCCGGTGTGACCGCGGCCGCTCCGAGCCCGGCCACGCTCGTGGCGTGTGCGCGCGGCGAGCAGTCCCTCGCGGCGGCCCTCGCCGTGCCCGACGAAGCCCTCGCGGCGTTGCGTTCCATGGCGGCACGGGTAGCGGCTGCCGGGCGTGACGACGTGGCGACGCGTCTGCTCGAGGGTTGTGTCGCCCTTTCGCCGACCGATGCCTGGTCATGGCGTGCCCTCGCCCGATGTGCCCTGCGTCGCGGTGACGTCGCCGCCGCCCACCGCGCCGCCTCCCAGGCGGTCTCCCTCGCCCAACTGCGCGGTCGGGCCGACGCCGAGTCGTGCCTGCTCTTGTCCTACGCGCTGGTGGCCGCCGGCCACACGGCCGAGGCCGGCCCCTGGCTCGACGCGGCCGCGGACTCCGCTGCCCCGGCTCCGAATCCGCCGCAGCGCCGAGGCCCTGGGCCGCCGCCTCGGGTCACGGTGAGCCGCCCCATGTCGCTCTTCAATCCGAGCCCTGTGCCCCCCGCCCCGAGCGAAGCGAGGGCGACGAAGACCTCCGAGCGCGATCCGATCCTGGTGGAGGTCGCCCTGCCCGTCCCCCTGCACCGTCGCTTCACCTACACGGTGCCCGAGGCGCTCGTGTCACGGGTCATGCCCGGCGTGCGTGTCGCCGTGCCCTTCGGTGGACGCAAGCTCGCCGGTATCGTGGTGGGCCGACCCGCCACGGCGCCCCAGGGCGTGCGCCTCAAGGCCGTGGCGGGCGTGCTCGATGCCGAGCCCGTCTTCCCGTCCGAGCTGCTCGCGTTCCTCGCGGAGGCCTCGAGCTATTACTTGCATCCCCTCGGCGAGGTCCTGCGCGCCGCGGCGCCTGCCCTGCCCGCCGATGCCATGCGCCGGCTGCGTCGCGATGGCTTCCTCGCCGACGACGAGAGCCTTCCGGGTCGGCGTGTCGCCACGCGGACGGTCCTGTCCGTGCGTGCGGCCGACGCCCCACCCGAGGGGACGCGTCTCGGCAAGCGTCAGCGGGCGGTGCTCGCCCTCCTGGAGGAGCGGGGCGAGGTCACGCTCGAAGAGCTGCGCGCCCACGTCCGCGCCCCACGCGCCACGATCCGTGGCCTGGCCGACAAGGGGCTCGTCACGACGGAGGAGCACGAGGTCCTCGCCGATCCCTTCTTTGGCGCTCCCGCTCCACCGGACACCGCCCCCACGCTCACCGGGCCCCAGACGGCGGCGGTCGGGGCCGTGCTCGAGGCGATGCACGGCGGTCGCGCCGAGGCGTTCCTGCTCCACGGTGTCACCGGCTCGGGCAAGACCGAGGTCTATCTCCGCGTCATCGCCGAGGCCCGCGAGCGCGGGCGCGGCGCGCTCCTCCTCGTGCCGGAGATCGCGCTCACGCCGCAGCTCGTCGCGCGTTTCCGCGCCCGCTTCGGCGACGCGATCGCGGTGCTTCACAGCGGCCTCGGTCAGCGCGAGCGGCACGACGCCTGGCGCGGGTTGCGCAGCGGCGCCCTCGGCATCGCCATCGGCGCGCGCTCCGCCCTCTTCTCGCCCGTGCCCGCCCTCGGCGTGATCGTCGTCGACGAGGAGCACGATCCTTCCTTCAAGCAGGAGGAGGGCTTCCGCTATCAGGCGCGGGACATGGCCATGCTCCGCGCCCATCGCGCTGGCGCCGTGTGCATCCTCGGCAGTGCCACCCCGTCCATCGAGTCCTACTACCTGAGCGAGCAGGGACGGGTGACGCGCCTCGAGCTCCCGGAGCGGGCGACGGCACAGCGCATGCCCGCGGTCGAGGTGGTCGACCTCACACGTAACAAGAACGGCCCCTCGGGCCACCCTCTCGTCTCGGCGCCCCTGCACCGCGCCCTCGAGCGGTGCCTCGCCGACGGGCGGCAGGCCATCCTCTTCCTCAATCGCCGCGGCTTCGCCCCGAGCCTGCGCTGCAACGACTGCGGCGAAGTGATGCAGTGTCCCGCGTGCAGCGTCGCCCTGACCGAGCATCGGCGGGCCGGCGTCCTGCGCTGCCACTACTGCGACTTCGCCACACCGCCCGGCGAGACGTGCCCCCATTGCGGCGCCGACGCCCTCGAGCGCATCGGCGTTGGCACCGAGCAGCTCGAAGAGTTCCTCGCCGAGACCTTCGCCCCGGCGCGGGTCGCACGCCTCGATCGGGACACGGCCTCGGGAGCCGGCGTCGAGTCGGTGCTCGACCGCCTTCGACGTGGCGACATCGACATCCTGGTGGGCACCCAGATGGTCACCAAGGGGCACGACGTGCCCAACGTCACCGTCGTCGGGGTGGTGCTCGCCGATCAGTCCCTGGCGTTCCCCGACTTCCGCGCCGGCGAGCGAACCTTCCAGCTGTTGGCGCAGGTCGCCGGCCGTGCCGGTCGCGGCGCCCACGAAGGCCGCGTCGTCTTCCAGACCTTCCAGCCCGATCACCCCGCCGTCCGCTACGCGGCCGCCCACGACTACGTCGGCTTCTACCGGAGCGAGGTGCGGGCGCGGGGCGAGCTCGGGTACGCGCCCTTCTCGCGTCTCGTCTCGGTGCGGGTCGATGCCGGCGACGAGGCCGAGGCCCGCCGTGCCGTGGAGACGCTCGCCCGGGTCGCCCGCGCCCAGCGCGCCGTGCGCGATCGGGCGGTGCAAGTCCTGGGCCCGGCGCCGGCTCCCATCGCGCGGCTACGGGGGCGCTACCGCTACCGGTTGATGCTTCGCGGTCGCGACCGCCGCCTGCTCCGGGAGGTCTCCATCGCCCTGTCGGCCCGCATCGACGAAGGCCTGGGCCCCGCGCGCGCCAGCCTCGACGTCGACCCGGTCGCGATGCTCTGATTCGCTCGCCCGTGCCGGCGAGGCCGATGGGGACATCGCCGCCAGATCGCTTGTCGCCGCAAGCCGAGGCACCGTGGCCCCCAGATCCCGGGCCGGACCCTCGCGGCCAGGGCCCGAACGGGAAGGCGCGCCCCTTTTCCACCTGCGTCGAGCGACGTAGCCGCTTCGAATGGTCGACGGTCAGCGGCCGACTCCTCTACACTCTGCCCCCATGCCGGGGCGCCGCGTCGACATCGTCGATCCCACCGAGGAGGGGCGCATCATCATCGCTGCCCTCCGCGAGGCCGGTATCGAGGTCGTCGAGCGCACCGTGAGCGACCTCGCGCACGGCACGGACGCGGCGCTCGTCGTGCTCGCGGGAGACGCCGAGGGTGCCGCCGAGCTGCTCGGGAACCTGCGCCGCGCCGGGGCCACGGCCAACACCCCCGTGGTGCTCGTCGGCGCGCCGCCTGGCGACGAGACCGGGGCTGACGCCGACGCTTTCTATCCGCGACCGGTCCCGCTCGCCCGCTTCGTGCGCAAGGTCGAGACCTTCCTCGGGCCGGCGGCGGCACACATCCCCTCGCCCAGCGAAGAGGAGCCGATCCCCGTCCGGTTGGTGGAGCCCACGATCCAGCTCGCAGGCGACGATGACTCGGACGTGGTCTGGCGCCCGCGGGAGCGGACCATGGAGCTGCCCCACGAGGAGACTCCCGGCTCGGCGGTCGGTGTCCGTGCGACCCCGAATCGGCCCGGAAGCCGAGCAAGAGCCGCCACGCCCCGCCACCGAGGAGCGCCTCCGTGCCGCGCCCAATCCCGGGGCCTCCCTCTCGCCCGGCCTCCGCTCCATGCTGATTGAGGCGGATCGCCGCGTCTTCCCGGACGCCCCGCCCCTCGAGCTCCGCTTTCCCTCGGGCGACGAGTCACCGCGCGAGCTGGTGCCCGACGACCTGCTCGAGCCCGCCGCGTTGCCGGTGGAGGTGCGCGAGCAGGAGGACGACCCCCTCGAGGCCTTCACCTACCTGGGCCCGCCCCCGTCCCCCGGCGTGACGCCCGCGTTCACGCCGCCGCCGGACCGCGTGAAGCGCGCGCTCCGGGAGACGGCCCACCGCTTCACGCAGGGCGAGAGCTGGGATGTGCCGACCACGTCGGGTCGCCGCGGCCGCGCCTCGCAACCACCGTCCCATCCGCCACAGACGGACGATCACTCGCCGGTCACGCTGCCCGAGCTCGATGTCGGCGAGCCCCTCGACTCGGGTCGCAGCCGTCACGGTTTGCTCGGCGACTGCGGGGTGGCGCCCCTCCTGTGGCGTCTCGTCGACCTGCGCGCCGACGCCCGCATCGAGCTTCGTGTCGACCTCGACGGCGATCGGCGAGACGGCCCACTCGATGTCGCGCTCGAGATGTCCCGGGGGCGCGTGCGTGCCACGGAGGGTCCCGTCGCCCTCCGTGCCCTCGAGGGGCTTCGCCGGGAACGGCGCGCGACCGAGCACGCACAGGACGAGGCCGAGGCAATGGCCATGATCGAGCGCCGCGTGGGGGCGGGCCTCCTCGGCCGCTTCGAGGCGGACCGTCGCCTTCGCTGCGCTCGGGAGGAGCTACTCTACGACCTCGTGGGGGCCACGAGCGGCCGGTTCGAAGCGCATCCGATCGACACGTCGGCGGATGCGAGCGATCGACGCCTCCCCTTCGCCCGACCCCTGCCCGCGCTCCTCGTCGAGGGAGCGCGCCGGCGGATTGGGATCGCCCGCGCACGGGCCCTGCTCGGCACCGCATCCTACGTCTTGCACCTGCCCTCCCTCTCCCACGAGCGCTTTCGCGCTGCGGGGCTCGAGCCGGAGGTGGTCGCTCTCCTCCAGCGCCACGAGGGCATGACCCTGTCGTCTCTGTTCGAGGCCGTGCCGCCCGACGAGGGGATCGGCGGCGCCGTGTGGCTGCTCGTCCAGGTCGGCGCGCTGCACCTCGTCGAGGGGGAGGCGAGCGCCATGACTGCGGGTGACCCGGCGGACGCGGTGCGCCGCGCCGTGCTCGATGCGGCCGAGCTGGCGCGGGACGGGGACTACTTCGCGATGCTCGGTGTCGGTCGCGAGACCCTTGGCCGCGAGCTCAGGGCGGCCTACGTGGCGCGCCGGCGCGAGCTCGAGTCCCTGCCACTTTCGGTGCACGGCCTCGAGTCCCTCGAGGACGCGCGGGCCGAGGCGCTGGAAGCGGTCGAAGAGGCCTGGTCGGTGCTCCAGGACGAGCGGCTGCGGCACGCCTATCTGGCTGCGATCGAGGACGTGCCGGCGCCGTCGGCCGCCCTCCCGTGAGCCGCCCCCCCTTCCGATCCGCGTCTTGCGGCCCCACGATCCGGATGATACAAACGTAGCGGAATTGCCCGCTTTCCGTCGTTCGGCAGGTGGGCTCGCGACCGACGAGGCATGATGGCCATCCGCCCCATTCTGCAGTACCCGGACAAGCGGCTGCGCAAGCCGGGGGTCGCGGTCGCCATGTTCGGCGACGCCTTGCGCGCGCTCGTCGAGGACATGGCCGAGACGATGTACGCGGCGCCCGGCGTCGGGCTTGCCGCGCCGCAGATCGGCATCTCGCAGCGGCTGTTCATCATCGACATCGCGACGGGCGACGACGTGCCGAGCGACCTTCGCGTCTTCGTCAATCCGGAGATCGTCGAGAGGCAAGGGGAGGTGACCTGGGAAGAGGGCTGCCTGTCCTTCCCCGGCATCCACGAGGAGATCGGGCGCGCCGAGCGCGTGAAGGTGCGCGCCTGCGACGCCGACGGAAAGCCCTTCGTCCTCGAGGCCGACGGCTTGCTCGCGATCGCGATCCAACACGAGAACGACCACCTGGACGGGCGGCTGATGATCGATCATCTCGGCGCCCTGCGCCGGCGCCTCGTGCATCGCACCATGATGAAGCGGCAGGCGACCTCTGCCGCTCCGGGCTGAGCCTTCCGTCAACCATGGCGCGACCCCGCGCGATCTTCTTCGGCACGCCCGCCTTCGCGGTGCCCTGTCTCGTGGCGCTCACGGAGGTGGCGGATGTGGCCCTCGTCGTGTGCCAGCCCGACCGGCCGGCGGGGCGTGGCCTCAAGCTGCGCCCGCCCCCGACCAAGGAGCTCGCGCTCGCCCGAGGCATTCCGGTGCTGCAACCGACGAAGGTGCGTACGGCGTCCTTCGCGGGCGAGCTTGCTGCCCTCGAGGCAGACGTGGGCGTCGTGGTCGCCTACGGGCGCATCCTTCCCCGGGCCGTCCTCGACGCGCCGCGCCTCGGATGCGTGAACGTGCATGCTTCGTTGCTTCCGCGCTGGCGCGGCGCCGCGCCGATCCAGTGGGCCGTCGTCCACGGGGATGCGGAGACGGGCGTGTGCCTCATGCAGATGGACGAGGGCATGGACACCGGCCCCGTTCTGTCCTGCGATCGGACGCCCATCGATCCCGACGAGACGGCCGGTGAGCTGTCCGAGCGTCTCGCTGCGCTCGGGGCGGCACTGCTTTCCCGCGACCTCGACGCCTTCGTCGGCGGGCGGCTCGAGCCGCGTCCGCAGGACGAGGCGGGGGCGACGCGCGCGCCCTTGCTGCGCAAAGCGGACGGACGTGTCGACTTCCGGGCGAGCGCGCGCGCCGTGCACGATCGAGTGCGCGGGATGACGCCCTGGCCCGGCGCCTTCGCCCACATCGACGGAGCACGCGTGAAGATCCACCGAACCCACGTCGTCGTGGACGAGGGCGGGCGCGGTGCGCCGGGTGAGATTGTGAGGGCCGATCGGCACGGCATCGAGGTCGCCTGTGGGCGAGGGACCGTGGCGATCGACGAGCTGCAGCTCGAGGGTAAGCGGCGCGTCGCGGCGGGCCAGTTGCTCGCGGCGCGGAGCTGGACCGAAGGGATGCGCTTCGAGGCGGACGCATGAAGATCTACACGAAGACGGGGGATGCCGGCACGACCGGGCTGTTCGGTGGCGGGCGCGTTTCCAAGGCGAGCGATCGGGTCGACGCCTATGGTGCGGTCGACGAGCTCAACAGCGCCCTCGGGCTCGCGCGCACGCTGCGCTTCGACGACGACGTGGACGCGTTGCTCGAGCTGATCCAGAGCGAGCTGTTCACGGTGGGCGCCGAGCTCGCGACGTTGCCGGGGCGCTCGTCCGGCAGCGCCCCCGTGTCCGATGCGGAGGTCGCCGTGCTCGAACGCGCCATCGATCGGTGGCAGGCCGAGCTCCCGACGCTCCAGAGCTTCGTGCTGCCTGGAGGCGCCGAGGCAGCAGCGCACCTGCACGTGGCGCGCACCGTGTGCCGGCGCGCGGAGCGGCGCGTGGTGGCGCTCGCGGCGACCGAAGACGTACGCGGCGAGGTGATGCGTTACCTCAACCGGCTCGGCGATCTGCTCTTCGTGCTCGCGCGCCTCGCGAACCTTCGCGCGGGCATTGTGGACGTCCCGTGGAAAGGGCGATCCGCCCGAGGCGGTGGCGGATCGTCTTGACCCGAGGGGAGGGCGAAGTTAGCGTCAGACAAGTCCCTCTGTCGGGAATGGGTGAGGATAGGAGTCAAAGAATCCCGTGCACGAACCTCTCGGGGGCTCCATCGGTCGTGGTGTGCTGGCCCGGCAAGCATCTCCGGGAAGCCTGAAGCGATCGCATACCGGCTCCCACCTACTGGGTATGTAGGGGTTCTGCTTCCATCCCACCGCCAGGACGGTAAGGACATCTCGAAGAGCCGGCGTGAAACCCGCCGGCTCTTCCTCTAAGGCGGCCGAGCGGAATAGCGCTGCCAGATCGCGGTGTGGGAGCTCCCTTGCGCGGCCACGGGGCGCCGGGCAGGCGCTACTTCACCGGCGTCGCGCGCAGCGCCGCCTTGCCCTCCTTGACGTACACCGTGAAGCGAACTCCGGTCACGCCATGGCGCGACACGATCTGGTCACGGTTCTTGCGCAACGTTTGGGAGAACTTGTCGTAGGTGAGCCCGGCCGTCGCTTCGCCGCACGCTTTCTTCTTGGCGACGAACTGGTCGAACACCTCTCGGAAGTGCTGCTCCTCCTGGCTCGGCGCGCCCGCTGCCGCCGCGAGCAGCTCCTCGGGGACCTGGTTGACCATGGTGGCCCCCTCCTCGTCGTCATCGGTGACGGGAGAATGCCGGGCGGCGGCCGGCGCTGCGGGAGCGACCGGTGCGGGCTTCGGGGGATTCGCGGCCGGCGGCATCGGTGCGGCCGGTGGCCGTGGGGCGGGTCCACCCAGGGCGGGTCCGCTGGGCTTCGGCCCGGGGGCGGGCGGCGCTGGTCGTGCTGGCGCACCATGAGCGGCTGGCCGCGGGCCCGGAGCGGGCGGTGGGGGAGCCGCCTTGGCTGACGCGGGCGCCGCCGGTGCAGCGGGGGGCGGGGCCGCCGGTACGGCCGGAATGTCGGCGTCCTCCGCCTGGCCCCTCCCGGTATCGGCGAAGCCGAAGTAGCCTCCGCCGCCACCGGCCGTCGGTGGCGGGCCCAGGATCTCGCCAACGTCGACCGACTTGCGCTTCGGTGCCATCGCCGCAGCTTGCTCGACCGCCTTGTCGATGGCTTCGTTGATGCTCTCGGCGAGCTTGCGATAGCGGCCCCCGAAGTCGGTGATGGTCAGCCGGTCGCTGGGCTGATTGCCCACGGCGTCGATCGCGGACCGCAAACGCTTGAACGGACGGTCTCGTTCGAGCCACATGAACGCGAGGCCGAGCAGGAAGAGCACGAACCCGACCGCACCGACGATGATCATCGGCGTGTGCAACGCCTTCACGTCCTGCTTGGACGCCTGTTTGAAGATGTCGAAGGGCGAGGCGAGCACCACCCGCGGCCGCCCGACGACGTACCCCACGTGGGCCGCCGCCGCTTCGCCCGTCACCAGGCTGTAGAGCGCGCGGCCCGTCTCCCCGATGGCGACGGGCTCGGTGTGGCCGTCTTTCGCGAGGGCCGGGTCCGCGAGCACCTTCGCGAGCGGCTGGGCGAGGTCCTGGGCGCCCGGCGCGTTGCGCTCCGCCGGCGCGCTCGCGGCGATGATGTGGTCGCCGCTGAAGAACCCGATGCTGGCGCCCTCCATGCCTTCCGACAGCTTCTTGGCGAGCTCGTCGTCCACCTTCTTGCCGTGGACGATGGCGCCGACGTACCGGCCGCCGTCGATGACGGGCCGGGCGACCATGCGGTAGACGCCCCCGTTCCACAGCCACGTGTCGTCGCTCGAGTAGCCGGAGAGGGCGCGATGGACCAGCGGGAAACGCCCGATGCCCGAGCCCTTCGGGACCGTCTCCGCACCGATCTGCGCGACGATGGTGCCGTCGCTGTCGACCGCGAAGACCAGGTCGCCTGCCAGGCCGCGTAGCTCGTGGTTGAGGTCGCCGAGCTTCGACTCCAGTCGCTTCTGGAGCTTGGGGTCGATGTCGCTGCCGTCCCGCCGGTTGCTGGCGGCGCGCAGGGCGCTGCGGACGTCCGGGCTGGCGGCCATGGGCGTGATCGCGTCGAGGTGCTTCCCCGCCTCGTGGCCGAAGCGGAGCGCCAGCTCGACGTCGTCGCGCCGGAGCTGATCGTCGACCTGTTCGTCGTACTGCCGATTGAACACCACGACGGCGAGGACCGCCGCGACGGCGGCAGCGGACGCGGCGGCGGCGAGAGCGAGGTACCAAAACCGTGAGAGCATCGTGTCTCCGTGGGTCCGCGGTGAGCGCCTACTGGCCGGCGTGAATGCCGATGGGATCGAGCGTCACGTCGCGGTTTTCGGTGACCTCCACGCCGGGACGGGAGGCGATGGCGCGCGCGCCGTAGAAGACCTTCAGGGTGTAGGTGCCGGGTGGAACGTCATGGAAAGAGAAGCTGCCGTCGGACGCTACGGTGCCGCGCGCCACGAGCTTGGTGATCACGTGCAGGTCGCCGTGCACGTGGGGGTAGAGGCGATCCTCGATGACGTAGTGGCCCACCTTGGTGAGCTTCAGGGTGCGGCCGTTGTTGGGCGCCGTCTGCAGCGGGGTCAGCCCCGGTAGATGCGGGGAATAGAGCTCGTGGGAGCAGAGGTCCGTGTTGTCGATGCGCAGCGTCGAGCCGGCGCGGGCCACCATCGTGGATGGGAGCAGGTCCCCGCCCTGCAGGGCGAAGGTCGAATCGGGGCCCGGGCCCGGCGCATCGCCGATGAGCACGGGGGCGAAGGCGCGACGCGGGTCGACCCGGTCGGGGAGCGGGTCGAGAACCCCGTTCCAGACCTTCCACTCGTATTGGCCTTGCGCCGGGGCCGCCGGCGCGTGCCCGAAGTCCGAGGGGATCGTCAGCTTGCCTCGCACGTCCGCCGCGAGCGCCGTGGTGGCGACGGCCAACGCTGCCAGACCGGCGATGACGGCGAGCCGGGCGCGGGCCCGGCCGGAGGTCGACGGTGCCATGAAACCCCTTCGCTTTTCGGTGGATTGAAGGGACCAATCGTATCGAAGGGCGGCGCGGCGGGTCAACGGTTTGCACCGGTGCGGCCTGCAATCCCTGTGGGTCCCCCGATCCGGATGGGCGGGAGGTCGACCCGGGCACCGGAAACCGGGGCCCTCAGTCCACCGGCGGCGGGGCGTAGTAGTCGACCACCTGGATCGGTCGGGGCGAGAGGGCGACGTGGACGGCGGTGCGGGAGCCCACCGGGTCTCCGCCGATCTGCAGCGGCATCGGCTCCTCGTAGTGGATCGAGCAACGGTCCACGAGGAAGTCGTGCACGCGGTCGCTACGGTACGAGCCGCTCCAGATCTTGCGGATGTGCACCGCCACGTCGAAGCTCGTGATGTCGACGATGCGCAGGCTGAAGCGGTCCTCCCGGTCGTCGGCGAAGGGGAAGATGCGCGCCCCGAAGCCCCAGTAGGGGATGGTGGACATGGCGACCATCCGCGAAGGGCCTTCGTAGATCACCTCGCCGGCCGCGATCGGCGCGCCTACGGGCTGCCCGTCGACCCCGAGGCGGACCGCCTCGTGGCCCTCGTTGACGATGCGCACCTTCGGGTGGGGCCGCACCAGGTACTCGGGCATGCTGCGCCCTATGATCGACACGGCGTAGGCGATGCCGCCTGTCGCAAAACGCCGGAGGATCGGGGTGCGCTGGAAGGCCGCCTTGACCTCGCTGAAGTGGGCGAGGGCGATGGCGTCGATGCCGAGCCCGGCGAAGGGGCTGAGGGTGCCCTCCACGTCGAGCAGGCGCAGAGGCCGGCTGCCCCCTTCCTTGCGCAGCCGCGCGAGGTCCGCGAAGACGCCCCGCTCCTTCGGGTTCTGGGCGCCGAGGACCCAGGCGAGGGCGTTGCCCGTGCCGAGCTTGAGCAGCCCGAAGCGCGGTAGGCCCACGCCCAGCCGGTCGGCCTCCTCGCTCACCCAGCTGACCATCTGGACGAAGGTGCCGTCACCTCCGCCGGTCAGGACGGTGGGGTAGCCTCGCCGCGCGATGGTGCGGGCGATCTCGCGGCCCTCCTCCAGGCTGCGTGACACGAAGAGGTCGCCGCTCTGCACGAGCTGGTCGAGGACCTCCACCAGGTCTTCCGTCACACCCTTCGCGTTGCCATTGACGACCACGGCCACGCGATCGGCCGCGCTCCGCGATGGGACCGAGCCGCCCTCGGTGGGCACCACGGCGCGGTCGGTGTCAGCCATCGGCGAGCACGTCCTCGACGACGGCCGCGACGTGGAAGTCCCGGGTGGTCAGCCCACCGGCGTCGTGGGTGCTGAGCGTGATGCGCAGCCGGGTGTAGGACCAGGTGACGTCCGGGTGGTGGTCGGCACCCTCCGCCACATCCGCGATGCGCCCGATGAGGGCCACCGCCGCGCGGACCGTGGCCGAGGTGTGTTCCCGGACGATCGCATCACCCTTGCGCGTCCAGCCCGGCAACTCGGCCAGCCGGGCCGCGACCGTGGCGTCGTCGAGCCGCGCGCGGGCCACTAGAACAGCTGCCGCAGGTCGACGGCGTCCTTCTTCTTTTGACCGAGGACGTGATTGACCGCGCGGGTGATACGCGTCTTGGCCGGCCCCGAGAGCGCCTGGCCTCCGAGGGCCCGCGTGAGGGTCCGGGGCGTGAGGGCCCGGCCGGTACGCGGCTTCTTCTCGGCCACCTGCTTGTCCGCGTCAGTCGCCTTGCCCCCGCGGTTCTTGCGACGTGCGAGCTTCACGACCCGGTCCTCGGGACGCATGCGCTCCGCCTGGCGCGACGCCGAAAGGAGCCGCCGCTCGGCAATACCGTTGCTCTTCAAGAAGTCGCTCAGCTTGCTCATCCGTCTCTCCGTCGGCCCGACGAGGTCTCGAGCCAGGTTCGTGGTTCCGCGGCCTCTCCGGCGAGCGGCGCGAGGCATCATGGGGCCCTCGGGCGCCCACCGCGAGCCCGCGAGCCTATGCCACGGGCGTCGCCCGGGCAAACGGTCCGTTTCCGTCGGGTGTGATCGCCGCCGGTTGGTTGTCGACCGACCGCACCTCGGGGGGTCTCCCCCCGCGAGGACGGTTTAATTGTGTCCACCCGCCCACCCCCACCCGTAGTCCTCCCGGGGGGAGACCCCCCGAGACCCCCCCTCGGCGCGGCGCCTGCGGCTTCGCGCCGGGCTTGCTGCGCTCGCGATCGCGCGATACCGCAACTGTTCACCAACGACGCTGGATCACACCCCTTCTGCGGGCGGTGCGCGATCGCCTGCGGTCGCGCGCTCACGGTTCCCGCGCGAGCGTTCTGGTAGCCGAGGTCGGGCTCGAACCGACACGGTGTTGCCACCACCGGATTTTGAGTCCGGCGCGTCTGCCAATTCCGCCACTCGGCCGTGGACCACGCACTATAGAGAAACGGGCGCCGTCGCGCCACGGCTCGGCGCACTCGCCCGCGCATCGGGCACCGCAGAGGGGGCGGCCCGCGCCTCCGGATGGTTCAGGCTTGCCTGCGCTGCTGCTCGGGCTCGGGGGTGCCAGGGCTCAGGCCCATTTCGCGCGAGAGCTCCTCGAGCAGCTCCCGGCACTCGGGCCGGCCACGCAGGTGGTGGACCAGCACGCTCGAGGCACTGCTGAAGGCCTTCTCGTAGCCCAGGGCCTCGCGCACGCGCGTCGCGATGCGCTCGCGTCCCGCGGACAGGTCGTTTTCGAGCGCTTCGCTGTAGCGCTGCAGCTGGGTGCGCAGCGCATCGATCTGCCGGCGCAGGTCCGACGCGTAGCTCTCCTTGACCTTCGCCCGCTGTTCGTAATCCTCGACGACGCGGCTCAGGGCCTCGATGCGCGCTCGCGTCGCGCCCGCCTCTTCGAAGATCCGGCGCAGCGTCGGGATGTCGCCGCCCTTTTGCGCCCCCGCGTCGGCGCGTTGCTGAGCCTGGGCTGAGTCCTGCTCCGCCTTCGCCCGCAGGGCCCCGACCTCCTTCTCGCGTTCCCGCTCGGCGCTCGCGTCACGCAGCGCGCGCGACTCTTCCTGGGCGAGCTCCTCCACCTTGCGGCCGATCTCGGCGCGCAGCGCACGCCCCCGTCGCTCGATGGCCTCGAGCTTGCGCGAGTGGCTCGCGAGCTCGCCCTCGAGCCGCGACGCCCGGGCAGCCAGCTCCCACATGTGATCGGCCGCCTGCTGGATGTCGGGCGGTGATTTGCCGTTCGGGTAGGCGCGGGCGACGAGGCGCAGGAAGTTGGAGGCGCGGCGGCTCCACTCGACGACGCCAGGCGACGGGGCTGGCGGTGGCGGCGGCGGTGCGGCCGGCGCGTCCGCGCGCTCCACGTCCCAGGGCACCGACGGAAGCGCCCGCTGCAGCGCCTTGAGCTCGTCCTTGAGGTGATGGCCGTCGCGAAAACGCTTGCGCGGGTCCTTCTCGAGAAGCTTGCTGATCATCGCGGCGGCCGGCTCCGGGATGTCGGGGCGGAGCGATCGGGGGCGGGGTGCGGGCGCGGTGCGCTGCATCTCTAGCAGCGTCTCCCGATCGTTCGATCGGAAGGGGAGCTGGCCCGTCGTCATCTCGAAAAAGAGGATCCCGAGCGCGTACAGATCGCTCGATGCCGTCGCGTCGTCGCCGCGCGCTTGCTCCGGCGACATGTACTCGGGCGTCCCGAAGACGGCGCCCCTGGGGGCGAGACGGGGATCGCGCGCCAGGTGGGCCAGGCCGAAGTCGAGGATCTTCACGAAGTCCTGACGGCCACCGCGCACCGTGAGCATGATGTTGTCGCTCTTGAGATCGCGGTGGACCACGCCGAGGTCGTGGGCGCGCGAGAGCGCCGCGCACATCTGCTCGAGGATGTCGACGGCCCGCGGGACCGGCATGGGGCCCTTCGAGATCTCCGATGAGAGCGACGTGCCGACCAGGTACTCCATGACGAGGTAGAGCTCGCCCTCCTCCGTCTCGCCCACGTCGTGGATCTCGACGATGTGGGCGTGGTCGACACGGTTGGCCGCGCGCGCTTCACGCAGCATCCACGCGCGCAGGTGCGTCTCGCCGCGGAGGTCGGGGCGGATGAGCTTGAGCGCCACGACCCTCTCGATGAGGACGTGGCGGGCGCGGTAGACGACGCCCATGCCGCCCTCGCCCAGGCGGGCTTCGAGCCGGTACCGGCCCGCGACCGTCCGGCCGAGGTAAGCGTCCTTGTGGCTGCGCGTTGCTGCCGTCTGAGTCGCCATGGGATTCGGATGCTCCGGCCTGAGAAACCCCGCATCATACACGACCGCGCCGGGGCAGCATCAAGCGTGTTGACAGGTCAAGAAGAGCGGAAACTTCCGTCAGGGGTGCAGTATAATTCGCAATTCTGGGGACTTGGACGCCATGGATCGGGCTGCGCAATTTCCGTACAATGAAGGCGAGCGTCTCATCGACGCCACGGGAGCGCAAGTGGCCCAAAGGCCCATCGGACCGTACCTGATCGAGCAGCGGCTCGCGACGGGGGGGATGGCGGAAGTCTTCGTCGTCCGTCGCGTCGGTGCGCACGGCTTCTTCAAGCGTTTGGCGCTCAAGCGCATCCTTCCGCAGCTCGCCAAGGACCCGGATTTCGTCCAGATGTTCATCGACGAGGCGCGGCTTGCCGGGCGCCTCGAGCACCCCAACATCGTCCAGGTCTTCGACTTCGGCGAGTTGTCCGGGGACCTCTTCCTCGCGATGGAGCTGGTGGACGGTGCCAACGTCAACCGCTTGCTGCGCGCGGTGGCGGCCCGTGGCCAGACCGTTCCGGTCGACGCCGCCCTGCACATCGCCTCGGAGACCGCCCACGCCCTGGCCTACGCCCACGCCCTCTGCGACGATACAGGCCAGCCCCTGAACCTCATCCACCGCGACGTGAGCCCCGCCAACATCCTGCTCACGCGCACGGGGCACGTGAAGCTCGCGGACTTCGGCATCGCACGCATTGCCGAGCGGGACACGCGGACCGACACCGGCCACGTGCGCGGTAAGCTCGGTTACATGTCCCCCGAGCAGGTCATGGGCCGCGAGCTGGACGGACGGAGCGATGTCTTCACGCTCACGACGGTCCTCGCCGAGATGCTCCTGGCCGAGCCCCTCTTCGGCTCCGGGGCCGATCTCGACATCCTCCTGCGCATTCGCGACGTCGATCTGAGCGTGTTCGAGCGTACTGATCGGCGCATCCCGCAGGACGTGGAACGCCTCATCCGCCTCGGTCTCGCGCAGGACCTCGGGGAGCGGCCGACCGCGGCGGCTTTCGCCGACGGGTGCGACGAGGTGATCCGCCGGCGGGGCTTCGGTCACGGCCCCGACAAGGTCGCGCGTCTCCTCATGCGCACCGAGATCGTGCAGCCGGCACCGGGCGCGCCCGACCACCTGACTGGCGCGCGCGTCACGTCGCTCCTCGACACCACGGGGCTGTCGGCCCAGGCCGAGCAGCTGGTCGTGCAGCTTGGCGCCACGTCGCCCGCCATCTACACCGTGCGCCTCGCCGACGGCGACGTCGTCGGCCCCATGAGCTTCCCGCGCCTCGTGCAGATGGTGACATCCGGCCAGGTGCACAGCGCGACGATGGTGGCGAAAGAGACATCGGGCTTCGCCCCGGCCACCTGCCTGCCCGAGCTGACCCGGTTCGTCACATCGCCGGCCCTGTCGTGGCGATCCGACGAGGTCGAGCGGGCCACAGAACGCGGGGAGCTGGGGTTCGGCAAGCTGCTGCCCATCGTCTGCCGACTCGGGGACACGGATGCCGTGGGCGTGCTGCATCTGTCCGACCGCGAGCGACGCAAGAAGATCTATTTCGTCGATGGGCGTCCCGAGTTCGTCGCCTCGACCGATCGCCGCGAGCTGCTCGGGGAGTACCTCGTCGCTTCCGGCAGGTGCCTGCGCATGGAGGTGGAGATGGCGCTCGCGCTCCTGCCACGCTACGGCGGCCGTCTCGGCGATGCGCTCGTGGGGCTCGGCGTGCTCCGGCCGCTCGAGCTGTTCCGCGCCATCACCGAGCAGGTGCGGGGGCGCTATCTCGAGGCCTACAGGTGGCGTCGCGGCGAGTGGGCGTTCGTTCCGGACGTCCGGAGCCACGAGGAGACGTTCCCCCTCGGGTACGATCGCTACGAGCTGATGCGCGACGCCGCGCAGCACGTGCACATCGACGAGATCGCGGGGGCGCTCGGGGCCGTGCGCGAGCAGGTGCTGGTACCGAGCGAGACGTCGGTGCCCCTCGCCGCCTTTCGGTTGCCGCCCGCCTGGGAGGGGATCCTGCGGACGGTGGACGGCTGCTCGACCCCGAGCGGCATCCTCGCCCGCGAGTCGGCCCGCGGCGGGGAGCCCGAGGACGTGTACAGGTCGCTCTACCTGGGGCTGAGCTGCCACCTGATTCGCACCGCCTGAGCGCGGAACCCGGAGACCGCCCGGCCTCGGGCCGTGCTGCCGCTCACGGCGAGCTGTGGTAGAGGAGCGATCGATGCCGACGTTCGATCTGACGCTGCCCACAGGGGACGAGAGCCCGGTCGTCGTCGAGGTACCCCACGCGGGCTTCGCGGTTCCCGAGCACGTGCGAGGTCAGATCACGGCGTCCTACGCGGCCGTGCAGCGCGACGCCGACATCTACGTGGACAAGCTCTACGCCCACGCACCACGGCACGGGGCCACCCTGCTGGTGTCGAACGTCTCGCGCTACGTGGTCGACCTCAACCGGTCCCCCGACGACGTCGATGCCGAGACGGTTCCCGATCATCCGTCACCGCGCCCGTCCCAGCCGCGCGGCGTCGTGTGGCGCGTCACGACCGATGGCCGTCACGCGCTTCTTCGGCCCCTCCGCTACGAAGAGTTTCGCGAGCGCATCGACCTTTACCACCGGCCGTACCACGAGGCCCTTCGCCGGGCGCTCGCGCGGGCGCGGGAGCGATTCGGGTGGGCGATCCTCGTCGCGGGCCACTCCATGCCCTCCATCGGTCGGCTCGCCCATGCCAATCCGGGGAGTCTTCGCGCGGACGTGGTGCCCGGGACACGTGGGCGGACGACCGCCGACGCGCGCGTCATCGATCTGGTCGACGCCCACTTCCGGCAGGCGGGGCTCTCGGTGAAGCACGACGACCCGTACCGGGGCGGTTTCACGACCGGCCACTACGGGCGGCCCCAGGAGGGGTGGCACGCGATCCAGATCGAGATCAACCGCGGGCTCTACGTCCACGAGGCGACCGGCGAGCCGCGGCACGGGGACTTCGAGCGCATCCAGGCGATCCTCGACGACCTCGTCGACAAGCTCGTACAGCTCACCCTCTGATCGACGGCTCGCCGCCAGGGCGGTGTGCTGCACCGCCCCTTCAAGCCCGAGACGGGGGGGCTGCGGGGGGTCCTCCCCCCCACACTATTTGACGGCCGGCGCCTCGACCATGACCGCGTCGCCGGAGCGGACCTCCAGCCGGTAGCAGCTGTTGGCGGTCTGGAGGTAGTAGATGTCCTGCCCCACGACCCGCAGGATGCGCTTGACCGGCGTGGTCACGTACTCGTGCAGGCCATCGGGGAACTCGATGACCACGACGAAGCCCTTGCGTGGTGGTCGGAGCAGTCGACCGACGACTGCGCGGCCCGGCTTCCGTCCCACCTTGCGGAGCAACACCTCCACGACGTTGAAAGTAGCACAGCCATCGCAGGGGGCAAAAGGGGAAGGCGGTGCAATCGTGCAGTGGGACGCACATCTGCGCACTCTCTCGCGCCCCCTTTTCGGGCCACCGGTGCCCCATTCCCGTAGGGGTTCCGCCGCCTGCTTGCCCCGCTCACCCAGCTCCGTGCCCCGTCGTCGCGCCGGCCTTGCCTGACCGGCTGCGCCGGAGTACCCAGGGCGGGCCATGAACGTGATGCCGGTCGGCGCGGGATGGGTCGAGGTGATCTGCGGGCCCATGTTCAGCGGCAAGAGCGAGGAGCTGATCCGCCGCGTGCGGCGCGCCCAGATCGCCCGCCAGCCTCTGCAGGTCTTCAAGCCTCGCATCGACGACCGCTACCACGCGACGCGGATCGTGAGTCATTCCGCCGTCTCCATCGAGGCCCAGGTGGTCTCTGACTCCCAGGAGATGGCCCGCCTCGTCTCCGCCGAGGCGAAGGTCGTCGGCATCGACGAGGCCCAGTTCTTCGATACCGGGCTCGTGCCCCTGGTCGAGCGGCTGGCCCTCGGTGGCGTTCGCGTCATCCTCGCCGGCCTCGACCAGGACTACACGGGGCGGCCCTTCGAGCCCATGCCCCAGCTGCTCGCCATCGCCGAGTACATCACCAAGACGCTGGCGATCTGCTCACGCTGCGGTGCCCCGGCCGGCCGCTCCCAGCGCCTGGTCGGGACGGGGGACCAGGTCGTGGTCGGCGCGGACGAAACCTACGAGGCCCGCTGTCGCCGATGCCACGCGCCCCGCAGCGAAGCGACGACCGGCACCCTCTTCGAGCGTTAGGGACCGGACCGGGCGCACCGGCCACGGCCATCGTGACCGCGCCAAGACGGCGAGTTGCCGAAGCGTCTTCGAGGACGACAAGGGGATCCGATGCGGTGGTCCCGACGGGCTCCTCGCTCAGGGAACCGCCACCAGGCGGAAGCGGAAGGAGAGGAGCAGGTCGGTGGCGCCCAACGTGGTGCGGAGCGCGCCGAGGGGGGCTTCGACGCAGGCGCCGACCCGTTCCGGATCGAGGCGGCCCGGATTCCCCGCTCCGCGACTCGAGACGTGGACGACGGGAGCCCCGCCGCTACGCATCTCGAGGTGGACGTCGGCCTCGCCGGGGTGTTTCGGGGCGTCGGGGCAGGCGGGCAAGTCCGAGAGGATCGTCCAGGCGGCTTTCTCCAGGTCGCGGTCGCGGGAACATGGGAAAGGGCCGGCCGCGGGGGGTAGGCCGGTGCAGTGCAGATAGGCCACGCGGACACGTTCGAAGGCGACATGGGGCTCCGGGACGGCCAGGGCCGGCGGGGGTGGGATCGCACCGGACGCGTGGGCGAGGGGGGTGGCATGGGCGTGAAATACCGCCGACGGCGGGCCGGTGGGCGCCGGGCGTGCCGCATGGCCCGGCCCCGGAACCTGGCGCGGGGCGCGGGGCGACAGGTCGCGGTGGGGCGCTTCCGTGCCCGTCTCTCGTGGCCCCGCCCCGAGCACCCGGCTGGTCTCGCGCCGATGCACGGTCGTCTCCGTCCAGGCCCACCGCGCGATCCCCAGGCCGAGGGCGAGCCCTGCCACCGCGACCGCCCCGAGCTTCCACGCCACCGGCCGGTCCGAGGCGGGCCTCGGCCTCACGACCGAGAGCGATGGGCGTCGGGCCATGGGTCTCTGATATCGCAGCCGACCGCCGACCGAAAGGCGCGGCAATCTGCCGCGGCGCGATGGCGCACGGCGCGCCCGCGTCTCGCCGGGAGCTGGCGAAAGGCTCGCGATCTCCGGGCGGCTTCCGCGGCACGCTCCCTGCAGCTTTGCCCGCCGACGCCGAGGAGCCCACCCCGTGCTTGGCCATCCCACGAGCCTCCACCGCTACCGCGCTTCCATGGCCCACCTCGCGCCCTTGCCGGCCGAGGAGGAGCAGGCCCTGGCTGTCGCGTGGGGGCGGGGCGACGCGGAGGCCGGCCGCCGCATCGTCGAGGCGTGCCTGCCCTTCGTCATCTCGATCGCCCGCGAGTACCGGCGCTGGGGCGTTCCGCTGGAAGACTTGATCCAGCAGGGCAACCTGGGTCTGCTCAAGGCCGCCGCGAAGTTCGAGCCCGAGCGGAGTTGCCGGCTCATCACCTACGCCGTCTTCTGGATCCGTGCCGAGATCCGCGACTACGTGGTGCGCAGCTACCGCATCGTACGCCTCGGGGCGACGCGCACCGAGCGACGGGCCATGCGTGCGTACCGGCGGCGCGGCGTGGACAGCCCGGAGGCTCTGGTCGAGCACAGCGGCATGCCCCTCGCCCGCGCCCGCGCCCTCTGGCCCTTGCTCGGCAAGCGGGACGTGTCGCTGGACGTGCGCTACGAGGACCGGGAGGCGCCCGTCGATCGGTTGGCAGGCGCGAACGAGACGCCGGAGGAGGCGCTCTTGCGCTTCGACGAGATGCACGGCGTGCGGCGTGCCCTGCGGGGGGCCATGGCGCGGCTCAGCGACCGGGAGCGGCGGATCGTGCGGGCCCGCCTGCTCTCTGACGAGCCGCGGACGCTCGAGGCCCTCGGCGTGGAGATGGGCGTGAGCAAGGAGCGCGTGCGGCAGCTCGAGGCGCGTGCCCGGGACAAGCTCCGGTCGTCCCTGGCCGCCTTCCATCCCGACGTGGCACGCAGGCGGGTCCCTCGCCCGCTCCCGGCGGTCCGCTCCCACGCTTGACCGGGCATTGTTCGAAGGGCATCGTTCGACGTCATGTTGTCGAGCGCGCGCGTCGGGTGGCTCGTTCTCTTCGCCTCCTTGGTCTTGACTGCCGGCTGCGGGACGAACTTCGGGCCGTGCGACGAGGCCCAGGCGAAGACGCTGGTCTACGATACGAGCGGTCTGCCGGCTTACGAGGGGCAGGCGGTGCTCGATCAGAGTTGTGGGCACGGGGCCTTCTGCCATTCCCACGGTGCGACGGGTCAGTTTCGGTTCGGTGCGCCGGCGGGGCTCGACTTCGACGTGGCCGCGGCCTGCGGCGACAGCACCTCGGCGGCGACCTGCGACAAGGCCCGCGCGGTCTTCGCGACGGTGCACCGGACGACCCTTGACTACGATTGGGACATCGACTCGCAGATCGGCGCCGGACGCATGCCGCCCGGTGGGAAGGCGGGTCAGCAGACCGCGCCAGTGGGCACTGGCTACACGCTCCCGGACCCCACCCACACCCCCGTCCCCGTGGCCAGCTCGCCCGAGGGCCGCGCTGTGCTCCGCAACTGGTTCGCCTGCGGGGCGCCAGTGGTCGAGCGCACGACGGACAGACCCCACATGGTCGGTGACGTCGTGCCGTCAGGGCCGCCCACGATGTAGAATCGCACGCCGCCCCTCCACTCGACATCGCGGACGGATCGGGTAGAAGGCGAACGAGCCCGCTCTCGGGGCTCGTCAGGGTTCGCGATGAGCACTCGACCGCCTGCCACGAGGAATGGACGCACGTTCCTCGACGCGCTCCGCGCCGGGGGCCTGGTCTTCGACGGCGCCATGGGCACCCAGCTCTACGAGCGGGGGCTGCTCTACACGAGTTGCCTCGATGCCGCGTCGCTGCAGCGCCCGGACCTGGTGCGGGCGATCCACGAGAGCTACCTGCGTGCCGGCGCCCAGGTGCTGCAGACCAACACCTTCGGTGCGAACCGCTACCGCCTCGAGGACCACGGGCTCGCCACGCGGGTGAACGAGATCAACCGCGCGGGCGTCGACGTTGCGCGCGAGGTCGCGGGCGAAGGTGCCTGGGTCGTGGGCTCCATGGGCCCCACGGGGCTCATCCTCAAGACGCTCAAGACCGACGAGCACGACGGCATCCGCAACGCCTTCCGCGACCAGGCGGCTGCGCTCTGCGAGGCCGGCGTCGACGCGCTCATCCTCGAGACCTTCCGCCAGCCCGAGGAGATCGCCTGGGCCCTCGAGGCGGCGCGGGCCGGCTCGCGCGGCGCGGTGCCGATCATCGCCTCGGTGTCCTTCGACGCCTTCGGCACCATGGCCGACGGCACCGGCCCCGAGCAGACGGCTGCGACGCTAACCGCCCTGGGCGCCGACGCCATCGGCGTCAACTGCGCCGACGGGCCGGCGGGTGTGTACGAGATGGCGACGCGCATGCTGGCGCCGGGGCTGCCGGTCGTGGCGCGGCCCAACGCCGGTTTGCCGCGGCGGGTCGAGGGGCGCTTCGCCTACATGGCGAGCCCCGAGTACTTCCAGATCTACGCGCGGCGCCTCTACAAGGCCGGCATCCACGCCGTCGGCGGTTGCTGCGGCACGACGGCCGAGCACGTCAAGCGCATCCGCGATGCGGCGCGGATGGTGACGAGCGCGTCCTCCACGCCCGGATCGGTCGCGCCGGGCATGGGCGGCGGCGGCATGCGGGCCGATTCGGAGGAGGATCCGCGGGTCGAGCCCGCGCCGGGCGTGCGCGTCGTGCCGACCGCGGAGAAGGGCACGCTCGGGTCCCTGATCGGGCAGCGCTTCGTCGTCTCGGTGGAGGTGAACCCGCCGCCCGGTCTGTCGCTCGATGCGGCCCTCGCCGGGGCGAAGCTCCTGCGCGACGGCGGGGTCGACGTGATCAACGTGGCCGACGGGCCGCGGGCGAGCGCGCGCATGGGCAACCTGGCCCTCTGCGTGCGCATCCGCGAGCAGCTCGGGATGCCGACGCTCATGCACGTGACGACGCGCGACCGCAACGTGCTCGGGCTGGTCGCGCACCTGCTCGCGGCCCACGAGCTCGGCGTGCAGAACCTGGTCGTCATCACCGGGGACCCGCCCAAGATGGGCGACTTCCCGGACGCCACGCCGGTCTACGACACCGATTCCATCGGCCTCTTGCGTTTGGTGCGCGGCCTCAACAACGGCTACGACCCCGGCGGCAAGCCCATGGGCTCCGCCACCTCGTTCCTGTGCGCGACGGGCGCGGAGCCGGCGGCACGCGACTACGACCGGGAGATCCTGCGGCTGCGCCAGAAGGTCGAGGGGGGCGCCGAGCTCGTGATGACCCAGCCGGTCTACGACCCGGACGTGCTCGAGCGCTTCCTCGACGATGTGGCGCCCCTGAACGTGCCGGTGCTCGTGGGGCTCTTGCCGCTCGCGAGCTACCGTAACGCCGAGTTCCTCCACAACGAGGTGCCCGGCATGTCCATCCCGGAGCCGATCCGCGAGCGGATGCGCAAGGTGGGCAGTGGGCCCGATGCGCGCGCCGAGGGCGTCGCCATCGCGCGTGAAATGCTCGCGGCGGTCAAGTCGCGTGTGGCGGGTGCGTACATCATGCCGCCCTTCGGCCGCTACGAGCTCGCGCTGCGCGTCATCGACGGTCTCGTGCGCTGAGCGGTGGCGGTCGGTGCCGCGGTGGTGCGGGAGCACGAAACACGAATGCTAAAGCGTTTGCTTGAGTGTTTCGGGTGCGCGCAACGGTCCCCGGTCGTGCCCGATCCCGAGCACCTCCCCTCGGCGCACCGACGAGTCTGCTAGCATGCGCGGCCCTATGCGCGCGCTCCGACGCTTCGCTCGCACGGCCTCGTTCGCCGGCGCCCTCCTCCTGTGCGGTTGCCCCGGTAAGCCGTGTCCCACGATGCCGATCCGTCAGGCCGGGACGGCCCTCGACTACCTGCGCTCGATGCGATCCCACGTGCACTCGATGCGCGCGGAGGCAAGCGTCGACCAGCGTGGAGCCCACGGCCGGATCCGCGGCCGCATCGACATGTTCGTCGAGCGGCCCGACCACGTGCGCTTCGATGCCATGACCCAGTTCGGCCCCGCGGCCACCCTGACGAGCGACGGCCGCGCCTTCGCCCTGAACGACATCCGCGAGAGCCGCTACCTCACGGGGCCGACCTGCCCCGCGAACATCGCGCGTCTGCTCGGCATCCCCATGTCCGGCGAGGACGTGGCCCGCTTCCTCTTCGGCGACACGCCGCTCATCGATGCGCAGGACCGGAGCGTGCGATGCACGGGCGACGGGACGTACCTGGTGACGCTGCGCGCGTCGGACGGCCGCCGGCAGGAGGTGGAGATCGACGTGCGCGACGCGGACCGCCGCTCGCCGCCCGCCGAGCAGCGCCTGCGGCTCGTGCGCTCCGAGCTGTTCGATGCCCACGGCCACTCCCTCTGGCGGGTCGAGCTCGACGACTACCGCGTGCTCACCGACCCGCGGAGCCAGGCGACGCCGAAGCTGGGCGTCGCCATGCCGTTCAAATCCACTTCACCGACCCGCCCCACGACGCCGACGTCATGGTCCGCTTCGACAGCATCGACCTGAATTATCCGCCGCCGACCGGTGCCTTCGAGCAAACGCCGCCGCCGGGCACGCCGATCGAGCAAGTCGGCTGCGATTGAAGGGACACACCGCCCAGTGCCGAGCTTCCCGCCGCGCGCGGCGGCATGGCATCACGCCGAAGCGCGCGCCGATCGCAAGTGCCGTGGTGGGCGCTGGGCGGTTCCTGTGAGAGCATCGAAGCCGGGTCCGATGGCCCATGCTCCGCGACCCTCCCACGAGAATCCTCGGTCTATCCATGCGCCACCGATCACCGTTCACCCCGAGCCCAAGACCCACTCCGCGGCGCCTCCCCGCCCTGCGCCGCGCGGCCGTCCTGTGCGCCTTCACCCTCGTCGCGTCCATCGGTGGTTGCAGCTGCGGCAGCTCCAACGGGACAGGCACGTGCACGACGTCGGCCGAGTGTTCGGCAGGGCAGAGCTGCGTCGACGGGCGCTGCGCCACATCCGGTGACGCGGCGGTCCCCGATGCGGGCGGCCCCGAGACCGGTGCGCCCGACGCGGGGGACCTGGGACCGTGCAGCGCGGCCGGCCTCTGTCAGAACGACGCGCGCTGCGTCGACGGACGCTGCCAGCCGTGGCCCATGTCGGGCTTCGACGACACCTGCGTGCGCTCCGCCGAGCCGGGACCGATCCGCCCCCAGAATCCAGTGCCACTGGGACGGCCCGCCCGCCGGCGACGCGGCACCCGACGACAAGGCGATCCTGACCACGCCGCTCGTCGCCGACCTGGGCATCTCCCTCGGCCCGGACATCCCGCCGCGCCCCAGCGTGATCTTCATTGCCGACCATTCCTATACGGAGGGGCCGCCGCGCGGTTGCCAGGCCGCCGGCACGCTGCGTGTCATCGACGGCGCCACCTGCCGCGAGCTCGCCGAGGAGACCGACCCGGCCGACCGTCTCGACTCCTCGGTCACGCCCGCCGTCGGCGACTTGGACGGCGACGGCCGCCCCGACATCATCGCCGCGCACTCCGACGGAGGACTTCGTGGCCTTCCGCTACAGCCAGACGACGAACCGTCTCGAGGAGATGTGGCGCACCCACATGGCGGACGGCACGCCCGACCTGTGGGGCAGCACGAGCTGTCTGTGGGGCGCCATCTCCCTGGCGGATCTCGATGACGACGGGCGGCCCGAGATCTTCTTCGAGGGTGCCGTGTGGTCACCCGACGGAACGCGGCTGGCGACGATCCCGGGCTGGGTCGGCTACGTGCACGGCGTGCCGGTGCCGGTCGCGGACGTGGACCTGGATGGCGAGCCGGACGTGGTCGCCGGCGAAGGGACCTGGGGCTACGACACGGCGACCTCGACCTTCTCGCTCAAGAGCTACTTCACCGACTCGGGGGTGCGCGGGTTCACGGCGCTCGCCGACTTCGGCGACTTCCCGAGCGCTGCCGGCGATGCACCCGGGCGACCCGAGGTCGCGGTCGTCGGTGGCGGCAACCTCACGGTCCAGAGCATCGGCGGGACGGCGGTCTTCACGATGAGCGCACCGTCGGGGGGCGGCGGGCCGCCGACGATCGCGGACTTCAACGGCGACGGCAAGCCGGACGTGGGTGCAGCCTTCGCCTCGGACTACGTCGTCTTCGACGTGGCCGACGGCAGCATCCTGTGGTCGCAGCCGTCCCAGGACCTGAGCAGCGCCTGCACGGGCTCGAGCGTCTTCGACTTCAACGGCGACGGGCGGGCCGAGGTCGTCTACGGCGACGAGTGCTACGTGCGCGTCTACGATGGGCTGACCGGCGACGTGCTCTTCTCCCAGGCGCGCTTCTCGAGCACATGGAACGAAAACCCCGTCGTCGCCGACGTGGACGGCGACTCCGCGGCCGAGATCGTCATGGGCATGAGCGGGCCGTGCAACCCCGGCTACTGCCCCGAGGTGGACCCGAATCTTTCCGGGCTTGCGCTGCGACATGGACAGCGACTGCCCGGGCGGCACCTGCGACGGGGGCTTCTGCCGCTGCACGACCGACGCCGACTGTGGCGACACCTACGGCTGCGCCGATCCGCTTCCGGGGACGCCGGGCACCGGACAGGTGTGCCGCTCGTTCCACCGCGACTGCCAGCCAGGCCTCCGGGTCTACCGCGACGCGCGCGATCGCTGGGCGGGCTCGCGGCCCATCTGGAACCAGCACGCCTACTCGGTCACGAACGTCAACGACGACGGCACCATCCCGCGCACCAGCATGGCGATGCTCAACTGGCAGGTCCCGGGGCTGAACAACTTCCGCGACAACGTGCAGGGCGGGATCACCGACCTGCCCGGCGCGGACCTGACCGTCGGCCACCTCTCGGCGGAGTGTCAGGGCGCCCAGACCCGCCTCGTCGCGAACGTGTGCAACCGCGGCGCCGCGCTGCTCGACTCGGGCGTCGAGGTGATCTTCCGTCACATGGGCGGCGACGAGCTGTGCCGCCTCCGGACGACCGAGCCGGTGCCGCCGGGCGTGTGCACCGAGGTGAGCTGCACGGCGCCGGTGCAGGCCCAGGGCGTGTTCGAGGCGGTGGTCGACCCGGACGGGGTCATCGCCGAGTGCGTCGAAGCCAACAACGACGCCTCGGGTGAGGCGCACTGCCTCATGTGATGTGTAGGGCCCTGGCCCGCCCCGACTAGGCGGGGCTCCAGGACGCGACCGCGATGGAGCGGTCGGCAACGCGGAGGGTCGCCACCACGACCGGACGATCGGTGACGCCGTCGGGCGTGAAGCGGGCACGGAGCGAGCCCGGCTCGGGGGTGATCGCGCCCGAGCTCGTGCGCCAGTCGATCGCCCCGCCGTCCCGGGTGAGCACGCTGTCGAAGGCGAGCTCCCAGTCGCGGTGCGCGCGACGTGCGTCGATGCGCGCCCCGAAGCGCTCACCGAGGGGGAGCGGGTCGCCTTCGAGCATCGCGTGGGGCGGCGGCGCGACGGGGGCCTCGAAGTTGCCGTCGTCCCTGACGCGCACCGTGAGCCGACCTTCGAGGGTGCGGGTGCGCCCGCGGACGGTCACCTGCCAGCGCACGGTGATCGTGTGGCGGCCGGGCACCGGGCGGAGGTCGTTTCCGCGCGGATCGTAGGTCAGATTCGCGACGCGCGTGCCGGGCGTGTGGGAGACCTGGACCTGGCCGGTGTCGACCGACGCCGTCACGTCGCCCACGTCGCCGCGCACGTCGTCGTCGAGCCAGGTGAGCAGCGTCATGGTGTCGGGCGGCGTCAGCCCGCCGCCGTAGTAGCTCTGCTGCGTGCCGATGTGCACGGTGGGGTCGGTGTTGTAGGCGACGCGCGGCGGCGTGGGCATGGGGACCGGATCGCATCCGGGGCGCATGCGGGTGGCACGCGCGACGGTGGTGTCGGGGCCGATGCGGAAGCCCAGGTTGGGCAGAATGGCGAAGGGGGCGGTGGCGACGATGCGTGTCGAGCCGTCGGCGGTCTCGTAGACCGCCACTGCGTCGTGGCGTCCGGGCGGCACCGAACGATCGAGGGCCACGCGCACGTAGGCGCCGCGGCCGTCCTCGTCGAGGACCACGTGCTGCACCTGACCTCCGGGGACCGCCACGTGCCTGAGCAGGTACTTGCTCGCGTGGGCACCCTTCGCCGTCACGTGCACGTCGAGGTAGGGCGCGCCCGGACTGCCGAACCCACACGGCCCTCGAGGCGGGCTGACCCCCATGATCTGCACCTCGACGTGGAGGGCGTGAAGGTCGGTGGTGGCGACCGGTGGATGCCACTCGGCGCGCTGTGTCGCGCGGGCGATGGCGGAAGCGAGGGTCGGGTCGGCGGCGACCTCCTGGGCATCGAGGAACAAGTCCTCCTGCGCACGGGAGATGGCGGCCCGATCGACCGGGCTGCCCGAAGGCGGCGGCAGGCTTGCGTCGGGTGCGGCGTCGTCGTGCAGCGTCGGGTCGTCCGCCCCTGCACCGTGCCCGGCCTGCGCGCTCTGATCGGCTGGCGCGCCCCGAGCGTTCGGCTGGGCCGTGGTGACCTCGCCGCCGCTGCCTCCTGCACCCCCGCCGGCGCCGCTGGTCGTGGTCCCCGGTGCAGGCCCGCAGGCGGCCGCCGTCAGCACCGCCGAGAGCGCGAGCGAACGGGACGCGTGCCACCATCCGCTGCCCGCTGCTCCCTCGCCGAGCAGCCCGCGCGATCCTCCCGCGCCATGGGCGGCGGCATGGCCCTCGAGGCGCGCGACCAGAACGTCGTGCTCGAGACGCAGTCGGCCGTCCTCCTCCCGCACCTCCGCCGCGAGCTCGACGGCGTAGTCCACGGCGTCCGCCCGATCGTCGAGGCTCGCCCGCTCGGCGTAGGCGAGCGCCTGGCATAGGAACCGCACCTGCGAAGCGTTGAAGCAGCGGACAAAAGCCTCGACCGGTGCGCGAAGCCCTTCGAGCGCCGGCCCCGGCCAGAAGCGCTTGGCGAGATGGAATCGGTAGGCGAGGGCGATGACGTCATTGGCGAGGCCGTCGGCCGGGAAGTTCCGCTCGTGGAACGCGAGGTGGACGATGCGCCACAGAAGCTCCACCCGCGGCTCGCGCATCGTGTAGTCGAAGCCCAGGTAGTCGCCGCGCAGCCGCCCTTCGTGCTCGAGCCGCTTCGTCAAGGGCGTCCCGCCGTAGGCCTCGACGCGGCAGAAGTTCAGGGTGTGGTGGGCGTTGCGCTCGATGAAGTCGATGTTGTGCGCGAGGTCCTCGAGCCGCGTATCTGGATCGAAGACGAGCAGGTTCGAGCAGACGTGCACGTCGAGGCTCGCGAGCACGTCGAGGGCCCGCTGGTTCTGTTCCTGGGAGACGCCGCGCCGCAGCGTGACGAGCCCCGCCGGCGCGTCCGTCTCGACCCCCACGTAGACGCGCACCATCCCGAGGTCGCGCGCCCGCGCCATCAGATCGCGGTCCACGTCGTTCGGACGGCACTTGAACAGGAGGGCCACATCGCCGACGCCCCGGGCCCGGAGCGCGCGCTCGAGGGCGGTGAGCCGCTCGTGGTTCGCCTTCGCCGTCGGCAGCCAGAAGTTGTCGTCGTGGAAGTTGAAGATGCGCACGCCGCGCCGGTGGTAGAGATCCGCCATCTCCTCGGCGACGTGCTCGGCGGGACGTTGCCTCAGGCGTGGGCCGCCCGAGAGCTTCTCCCAGGCGATGATCGAGCAGAAGGTGCAGCGCGCGTAGCAGCCGCGGCTCGCGATCATGGGTGCGACCCCGAGGCCCATGTGCCGGCGTGGGCGTGCGTCGCGCACCGGGTTCGGCAGCGTGTGGAGGTCGGTGCGGCCCTCGCGCTTGCCCGTCGAAGAGACGGTCCCGTCGGGCCGCCGCACCCACAGACCGGGCACCGCCGCGAGCGCTTCGGCCAGGTCGCCGCCGCCGGCCAGGCGCTCGACGAGCTCGGTCATCGGGCCCTCGCCGTCACCCAGCACGATCGCGTCGATCGCGGCGCAGCCTTCGAGGATCTCTCTCGCCATGAACGTCGCGTGCTGCCCGCCGGCGACGAGCACGCCGCGGAAGCCGGCGCCGCGGATCCAGTCCGCCACCGAGACGAACTCGCGGGCCCGGAGCTGGAACATCATCGACAGACCGACGACGTCGTAGTCGCTCTCGGCGACTTCCTCGGCCACCGCGCGGATGCGGTCGGGTCCGTCGAAGGCGATCACCTCCGCTCGGTGCCCCGCGGCGGCTAGAGAGGCCGCCAGGTAGCGCAGCCCCAGGTTCTCTTCCGTCTCTGCCCCGATCAGCGCGACTCGCATCGGCACAGCCTATCCGGTCGTTCGGCCCCGAGGGAAGCGACGGCAGTCACCGTCGACGAGCCCATCGAGCAGGGCGTCGTTCACCGCCTGCGCGAGCGTTCCCTCCCCGGCGCGTCAGGTGTGGTGGCAGACGTTGAAACTGTCGCAGAAGTTGCCCGATGCGCAGGTGCGGCCGGAGCAGCAGAACTGACGATCGCCGCCGCACGCGGTGCAGTTCCCGAAGACGCACACGTTGGTCGTCGAACAGGAGCCGCAGGAGCCGCCGCATCCGTCGTTGCCGCATTCCCTGCGGCTGCAGTCGGGGGCGCACACGCAGGCGCCGGCGGAACAGGTCTCGTGGAACCCGCAGCCGCCACAGGAGCCGCCGCATCCGTCGTCGCCGCATGCCTTGCCCGTGCAGTCGGGCATGCAGGCCGGCCCAGCGTCGGCGCCGGCGTCCATCCCTGGAGGCATGCCGGCGTCCATCCCCGGAGGCATGCCGGCGTCCATCCCCGGAGGCATGCCGGCGTCCATCCCCGGAGGCATGCCGGCGTCCATCCCCGGAGGCATGCCGGCGTCCATCCCCGGAGGCATGCCGGCGTCCATCCCCGGAGGCATGCCGCCATCCATCCCAGGAGGCATTCCGCCATCCATCCGCCCGTTGCCCCCGTCGCTCCGGCTTCCGCCGTCGACCTGGTTCCCCGCGTCGACCTGGTCCGAGCGTCCCAGACCGGCGCGCTCCACGGAGCAGCCCCCCGCGGCGATGACCGCGAGGCCGACGAGCGTTGAGAGGGCCCGCCCGACGGTGCGACCCGCATCGCCGCGCGTGCGAGCGGTGAAGCCCCCCGAGGGAGCCGACGGTCGTCCGAACGAATGCATGGGGCAAGCGGACGGGTGACACGCCCTGTCCGCCCCACAGGATACCACGAAAGGCGCTCGATCCGGGAGAGGGGGCAGGCCTGCTCGAGGCCGGGATCGGTGAGAAAAGGGCTGCGACCCCACGCCGTTTGTGTGGGCCCCGGGGGCTGCTACAGTGCCGACCCCGATGGCCCAGAACCTGCTCGAGGTGCGTGATCTGGTCACCGCATTCCACACCGACGAGGGCGTCGTGCGCGCGGTCGACGGTGTGTCCTTCGAGGTGCCCGACGGCGGCATCCTGGGCATCGTCGGCGAGAGCGGCTGCGGCAAGAGCGTCACCTCCCTCTCGGTGATGCGCCTCCTGCCGATGCCGCCGGGGCGTATCGAGCGCGGCGAGATCCTCTTCGAGGGCAACAACCTCCTCGCGCTCACCGAGAAGGAGATGCGCGCGATCCGCGGCAACCAGATCTCGATGATCTTCCAGGAGCCCATGACCTCGCTGAACCCGGTCTACACCGTGGGTCAGCAGATCATCGAAGCGATCCGGTTGCACCAGGACATGGACCGGGGGGCCGCGCGCACCCGCGCCATCGAGATGCTCTCCAGGGTAGGCATTCCCGCTCCCGAGCAGCGCATCGACTCCTATCCGCACGAGATGAGCGGCGGCATGCGCCAGCGTGTGATGATCGCCATGGCCCTGTCGTGCCAGCCCAAGCTCCTCATCGCCGACGAGCCGACGACGGCCCTCGACGTCACGATCCAGGCCCAGATCCTGGAGCTCTTGAAGCTGCTCCAGGAGGACACGGGCATGAGCATCGTGCTCATCACCCACGACCTCGGCGTCGTCGCGGAGTTTTGTGACGAGATCGTGGTGATGTACGCGGGCAAGGTGGTGGAGCGCGCGAAGGCGGTCGACCTCTTCGCCTCGCCGCGTCACCCCTACACGCGGGGCTTGCTCCGTAGCGTGCCGAGCCTCGGCGAGACCGATGTGGTCGACGGCAAGCGCCGCCTCGCGACGATCGCGGGCATGGTCCCCGACCTGCGCGCGCTTCCCAAGGGGTGCCGCTTCCAGGATCGCTGCGACTGGGTCGTCGACGCGTGCCGCGAGTCGGAGCCGCCCCTGTCGCCCATCGGCGCCGAGGGCGCGTCACCGCGCGCGGTGGCGTGCTTCGTCGCGACAGGGACTGCCGCACCCCCTGCCGGCGTGACTGTAGGCGAGCTCACGAAGTCGCCGCTCGCGGACCGAGCCGCTGCGGCCGCCGGCCATGGACCGGACGCCCAGGAGTCGCCATGACCGAGACCGCCGTCGCCGCTGCCGATTCGCCCGTCCCCCGTCCCCCGATCCCGCATCGGACACGCCCATCGTGGCGGTGGAGAACCTCACCAAGCACTTCCACGCCAAGAAGGGCATGATGGGCGCGGGAGGCGGCGTGGTGAAGGCGGTCGACGGCGTCACGCTCGACGTACGCCCCGGCGAGACGCTCGGCCTGGTCGGCGAGAGCGGCTGCGGCAAGAGCACCTTCGGGCGCACCCTGCTGCGCCTCATCGAGCCCACCTCCGGGCGCATCCTCTTCGACGGCCAGGACATCACATCCATGCCGCAGCGAGAGCTGCAGGCGGCTGCGCCGGCGGATGCAGATCATCTTCCAGGACCCCTACAGCTCCCTCAACCCGCGCATGACGGTGCGCGCCACCGTCGGCGAAGCGATGCGCATCCACGGCCTCGTCAAGTCGTCGGCGGACGAGAAGGCGCGCGTCGCCGAGCTGCTCGAGCGCGTCGGGCTCCGTCCCGAGGCGGCCCACCGCTACCCGCACGAGTTCTCCGGGGGCCAGCGCCAGCGCATCGGCATCGCCCGTGCGCTGGCGGTCGATCCGCGCTTCATCGTGTGCGACGAGCCGATCAGCGCGCTCGACGTCTCGATCCAGGCGCAGATCGTCAACCTCCTGATGGAGCTTCAGGAGGAGCTGGGCCTGAGCTACCTCTTCATCGCCCACGACCTCAAGGTCGTGGAGTTCGTCAGCCACCGCGTGGCGGTGATGTACCTCGGCAGGGTGGTGGAGCTGGCCCCGGCCTCCGAGATCTATGAGCACCCGCTCCACCCCTACACCAAGGCGCTGCTCAGCGCGGTGCCGGGGTTCGATCCGAAGACCAAGCACCAGCGCATCGTGCTCGAGGGCGACGTGCCGAGCCCCCTCGATCCGCCGCCCGGGTGCACCTTCCACCCGCGCTGCCCGATCGCCGAGAAGGGCCTGTGCGACACCAAGGCGCCCGCGCTGCGCGAGCTGTCCTCCGGCCACTTCGCGAGCTGTCACCTGGCCTGATCGTGCGCCCGCCATCGCCGCCGCGATGCGATGCCGCAGTGCGTCGAGTGGTTGCTCGGGCCCTGCTTCCGCTGTAGGACACGGCGGGTTCCCCCATGGATGCGCTCGGTGAAGCGGAGCGCGCCAAGCTGCTCGAGCGGTTCGGACGCAGCTATGGCGCAGGCGAGACGATCTACGCGGCAGGTCAGCCAGCCGACGTCTGCTTCCTCGTACAGGACGGGCGCGTGCGCCTCGTCAAGCGGGTCCGGGGTGCCGAGCGCAGCCTGACGGTCGTGCGGCCCGGCGAGCTCTTCGGAGAGGACGCCCTGCTCGACGGTTCCACGCGGACCGCCTCTGCCGTGGCCCTCATGGACCTCACGGTCCTGGCCCTCGATCGGGCCACGTTTGGCGTCCTTCTGGCGGGCAACCCGGCCGTGACCGGCCGCCTGGTCGAGCAGCTCGTCCATCGGCTCCAGGATGCGGAGGAGCAGCTCGAGAACGCCATGCTGCGCGACCACCCCTCCCGGGTCGTCAACACGCTCCTCAAGCTCTCGGCCGCCGAGGCCGGGGCCGAGCCAGGCGCCGAGGGCACCGTCGTCCAGATCTCGCCCCTCGAGCTGTCCAGCCGGGTGGGCCTCGACGTCGACACCGTCAAGCGGGTCGTCCAGCAGTCTCCGAGACGGGGGGTATCTCCGGATCGTGGACGAGCGTATCGTCCTGCCGGACGTGGTGGGCCTCCAGCGGCTCTACCAGCTGCTCGGAATGAAGGAAGAAGTGCGGGGCGGTTTCCCGTGAGGGCACCTTCGGTCATGCGTCCTAGAACAGGGACATGTCGGTCTGCCGACGGGTCTAGGTTGACGTGCACCCGGCGGCCCGGTAGATCGGGGTTCCCCGGTTTGCCTGTCCTCCTCTTGATGGCTGGGGTCGCGGCGTCGTCGATCGGCGTCGGGTGTGGTGGCGGCCCGTCAGCGGAGGATGTGGATCGCTCGATGCGCGAGTTTCAACTGGCAGCCTCGCTTCGGCAGGAGGGCAGCACGCCCGGTGCCCTGCAGCATCTGCGGCAGGCCCTCGCCCTCGATCCGGGCAACGCCCGGGCGCACCTGCTCCTGAGCTACATCCATCTCGCGCGGCGGGCCTACGATGAGGCCGAAGCAGAGGCGCGCAAGGCCCTGTCGCTTCTCGAGGCCCACGACGACACCGGCAGCCTCATCGCCGAGGCCAGGAACCTCCTCGGCGTCGTTCTCGTCCATCGCGGCCACAACGACGCGGCCATCCAGGTGCTCCACCGGGCTGCCACCGACGTGATGAACACGGCGCCCTTCTATGCCTGGGGCAACCTCGGTTGGGCCTACTACGAGAAGGGCCAGTACGACCGCGCGATCGCGGCGCTGCAGGAGGCTGTCCGCATCCAGCCGCGCTTCTGCGTGGGGCACTACCGCATGGGGCAGAGCTACCTCGCCAAGGGGGATCTGCAGAAGGCCGAAGAGGCTCTGACCCACGCCATCGAGGCGGATCCCCGCTGTACGCGATATTACCAGCAAGCCTGGCGGCTGCGGGGCGAGACCCGGGCTCGGCTCGGACACCGCGACGACGCGATCTCGGATTTCGAGCGCTGCCTCGAGCTCGGTCCGAACACCGAGACGGGACACGCGTGTCAGCACTTCCTGGAGAACGATCAGTGACGGAAGCCGGCATCGGGGGCATGGCCGCCCGCGTGGTGCGACTCGGGCGTTTCGGAGGAGTCGGGATGCAGTCGATCGGACGCTACCTTCGTCGGGAACGGGAGCTGCGGCAGCTCTCCATCGAGGAGCTCGCCCAGACGACTCGCATCCCGCTGAAGATGCTCCTGCGTATCGAAGAGGATCGCTTCGACGAGCTACCGGGCGAGGTCTTCGCTCGCGGCTTCATCAAGTCCTACGCGCGCGCTCTCGGCATCGACAGCTCGCCGCTGCTCGAGACCTACGGCCGCGGCCGCGAGCCCGAGGAGGCGCCGGCGCCGATCACCGCCATCACGCCCCCCGAGCGCGGTCGGCGATTCGGTATCGCCATCGCCCTCGTCATCCTGCTCATCCTCTTCACGCTCGCCCTGTCGATCGTCCTCAGGCCCCGCCACCGGGACACGCCCATCGAGCTGTCGTCCGTGACGCTTCACGCTCCTTCGGTCGCACCGGCTTTCGAGCCGGACGTGGCCGACGCGCGCGCGGTCGAGGCGAGCGTCGCGCCGACGGCGTGACTGAGTCCCCGGCCCGGAGCACTCTCGTCCCGTGGCCGGTCGCACCCAATTCGTCGATGCCGTCCTGCTCCGCGCCGTCGACTACGGCGACGCGGACCGCATCGTCACCTTCCTGACCGCAGATCTGGGCAAGGTCGCCCTCATGGCGCGCGGCGCTCGCAGGAGCCGCCGCCGTTTCGGCGCCGCCCTCGAGCCCTGCTGCGTCGTGCGCGCGGAGATCGGCGAAGGGCGGGGCGAGCTCGGCCGCCTCGCCCAGGCGACTACCGTCCGGGCCTTCCCCGGCATCCTCGCGAGCCTGGGCAAGATGACGGTCACCGGTGCGGCCCTCGAGCTGGTGCGCGAGGCAACCCTCCCGCGCGAGCCCGACCGGCGGCTCTTCGACGCGACGGTCGCGCTGCTCGAAGCGGTGGAGCGGGCCCCGGGCGACGGCACGGGGATCCTGGTTGCCTTCGAGGTGCGGGTGATGGCGCTCGTGGGCTTGGCGCCCGGCTTCGACACATGCGCCGGCTGCGGGCGGCGCCCAGCACCGGGCCAGTCGGCCCTGTTCGATCCAGCGCGGGGTGCGATCGCCTGCCGCGCATGCGGCGGGGGGCCGATCAAGCTGTCGGGCGACGCACGGGAGCGGCTCGGCGCGGCGGTGGGGTGGGACTTTGCCGCCGCGGCGGCCCCACCCTGGCCGCCCTCGGTGCTGGCGGAGGCGCGGCGTGCGGTCGATGCCTTCGTGGCCTCGCACCTCGATCGCGAGCTCCGGGGGATGGGGCAGGTCGGCCGAGCACGGCCCGAGGTGCGGAGGAGCTGATGACCGAGGACAGCACAGCGGGACCCGCCGTCACTCCCGTCGAGATCCGCGCTCCTGCGGGCGCCCGCCTGCTCGAGGTGGACTGGGCGGACGGCCACACGGGCATCTACCCCCACGCGGTGCTTCGCGGATTCTGCCCCTGCGCCCACTGCCAGGGGCACTCGGGCACGATTCGCTTCGTGGCGGGCGGCGATTTGTCGCTCACCGACATCGGCGAGGTCGGCTCCTATGCGGTGCGACTCACCTGGGGCGACGGCCACGCCACCGGTATCTACGACTTCCGCCTGCTCCGCGCCCTGTGTGCCTGTCCGGCGTGCTGTCCCGGCGACCCCGAGGGCCGGACCTTCGGGCGGTGAGGGCCCGAATCGCGCACGAACCCTTGGGGCAGACACTACCGATCGGCTACCATGGACGCCGAACGAGGAGCAACGGGGTCCCCCTTGAACCGACGCATCCTGATTGTCGAGGACAGCAGCGCCATGCGGGCCTTCGTCCGTGCGACGCTCGAAGAAGACGGCAGCACCGAAGTGAGCGAGGCCGCGAGCGGCTTCGAGGCGCTCCGCATATTGCCGCGGGAGCGTTTCGACTTGGTCATCGTCGACGTCAACATGCCGGACATCAACGGGCTCGAGGTGGTGTCCTTCATGCGGCGCAGCGAGGCCCACGCCAAGACCCCGCTCATCATGATCAGCACCGAGGCATCCGCGCGCGACCGTGAGCGCGGCCTATCGCTCGGGGCCAACGCTTTCCTGCGCAAACCCTTCGGGCCGGACGAGCTCACGGAGCTTGTCGAGCGAACCCTCGCTGGGAGCGCCACCCCCTCGGGCGGAGGCTGAGCAGGGTGGTCGGGTCCGGGAACAATCAGGACGGAGTGCGCGAGGAGTTCCTCGCCGAGGCACAGGAGATCCTCGAGACCCTCTCGAAGGATCTGCTCCTGCTCGACCAGGGGCAGAAGGAAGGCCTGCCCGATCCAGATTCTGGTCAACGAGGTCTTTCGCGGCGTCCACACGCTCAAGGGCATCGCTGGCATGTTCGGCTACCACGAGGTGGGCACGGTGGCCCATGCCCTCGAGGACCTGCTCGACGACCTGCGCCTCGGACGGGTCGACCTCAGCCAGGAGGTGCTCGACGTCCTGTTCGAAGGGGTCGAGAACGTACAGCGCCTCCTCGCCGCGACCCGTGACCCCGAGGACGCGGCGGAGGTCGACCTCGAGGCCTACGCCCAGCTGATCGAGCAGGTCACGAGCCCCAAGCCCGCGCCCGCCGACGGCATCGAGGCCTTCGACCTGGATCCGGGCGTGCTCGCCGTCCTGACGGAGTACGAGGAGCACCGCCTCCGCACGAACGTCGACCAGGGCGTGCCGCTCTACCGGTTGCGGGTGAGCTTCTCCCTCTCGTCGATCGACACGGCCCTCGAAGAGCTCAAGACCCACGCCAAGCCCCTCGCCGAGATCATCACCTACCTGCCGACCATGGGCGGCGGCGAGGGCGATGCGATCGAGATCGACGTGCTGCTCGCCAGCCGCGCCGAGCGTGCTCAGCTCGAGGAGGCCCTGGTCGGCCCCGACGCGGAGCTCACGGCGATCCCGCGGCGTGACAAGCCGGCCGGGGGCACGCGGCCTCCACACGATGATGAAGCCACCGGCGGCAACCTGTCCGGCTCGCTGCCCGTTCCGATGCCGGGTCCCGCCCGCGCTCCCGCGCCCTTGCCCGGTCGCGACGTCGGTGCGGACCTGCTCTCCTTGCGATCGGTCGCCAAGACCGTGCGCGTCGACATCCAGAAGCTCGACCACCTGATGAACGTCGTCGGTGAGCTCGCCATCGTCCGCAGCGCCGTGGCGCGGCTGACCGAGCGGATACGGAGCCGGCCCGAGCTGCGTCAGCTCGCCATCGAGCTGCACCGCGTCCACCGCGGTTTCGAGCGGCACCTCGAGGAGCTGCAGGACGGCATCCTCGACGTGCGGATGGTCCCCCTCGGTCAGGTGTTCGACAAGCTGGCGCGCGTCGTGCGGCAGGTGGCCCGCGAGCACGAGAAGGAGATCCGCCTCGTCGTGACGGGCGCCGACACCGAGGTCGACAAGCTCATCGTCGAAGAGCTGAGCGACCCGCTGATGCACATCATCCGCAACGCGATCGATCACGGCATCGAGCTGCCCAAGGTGCGTGAGCTGGCCGGCAAGTCGCCCACCGGGACGTTGGTCCTCAACGCGTTCCAGAAGGGCAACCACGTGCTCATCGAGATCGAGGACGACGGCGTCGGGATGAACGAGGAGGCCCTGCTCGACACCGGCGTGCGCCGCGGCCTCCTGACCGAGGAGGGCCGCGGTGACCTCACCCGCGACGAGATCCTCAACCTGATCTTCCTGCCGGGCTTCAGCACCCGCGAGGCGGTGACGGACCTGTCGGGCCGCGGTGTCGGCATGGACGTGGTCAAGACGAACATCGCGCGGCTCGGCGGCATCGTGGACGTCCAGAGCGAGCTCGGAACCGGCACGAAGTTCACGATCACCCTGCCGATCACGCTCGCGATCATCAGCGCCCTGGTCGTGGAGGTGGCGGGCCGCGTCTTCGCCGTGCCGCTCACGGCGGTTCAAGAGGCGATCATGCTCGAGCCGGACGGCATCCGGACCGTCGAAGGGCGCGAGGTCGTCTCGCTCCGGGGCTCGACGCTGCCCATCTGCCGGCTCGATCGCTTCTTCGGGCTGGATGCCGAAGGTCGGTCGAGCAAGCGCTTCGTCGTCGTCAGCGCTCTCGGCAGCCGGCGGCTGGGCTTCGTCGTCGATGGGCTGCGGGGTCAACAGGACATCGTCATCAAGCCCCTCGGCAACAGCCTCGCGGAGGTGCCGGGTTTCGCGGGGGCCACCGACCTCGGAGACCAGCGTGTCGCCCTCGTGCTCGATGCGCCTGCGCTCCTCGAGGAGGTCCTCGCGGGCCCGGATCTGCTCCTGGCCCATGGAGCGGTCTCGTGACCGACTCCTTGACGCGACACAAGACCGTCATTCCCGGCGCCTCGGTCGAGTCGGGTCGCCCGGCCATCGTGACGGAGAAGATCCGCGAGCTGTTGGCCTTCACCATCGCCGACGAGACCTACGCCCTGCCGCTCACCGCCGTGCGCGAGATCTTCAAGTCACCCGCCATCACCGAAGTGCCACGTGCCAGCAGCGACGTCCTCGGCGTCATCTCCGTCCGTGGGCGGATCACGACGGTCCTGGATCTGCGGCGGCGGCTCAGGATGCCCGAGAACGAGGTGGGCAGACAGCACCGCGTGCTCCTCGTCGACGGAGGGCAGGAGGTGATCGGGCTGCTCGTGGATTGGGTGCTGCAGGTCTACCGGCTGACCGAGGAGGAGGTGGAGATGGCGGCCGTCGTCGGTGGAGACACGGCGGACTACGTGATGGGCATCGGTCGGCCGAAGGCGGGCGGCCGTTCCCTCGGTCGCACACGAAGCGACGACGAGGAAGTGGATGACGACATCCTCATCCTCCTCGACCCCGTCCCCCTCTTGAGGATTTGACGAGCACGATGCCTAGCGCTGCCGTACGAAACCGTGTCGATCGGACGAAGAACCTCGTGGGCTTCGTCGTGGGTCACGTGAGCTATGCGGTCGACATCTTGCGCGTGCGCGAGATCATCAACCCGCTTCCGCTCGTCGAGCTGCCCCATGCGCCGCCGGTCGTGGTCGGTGTGGCGGACCATCGCGGTCAGGTGGTGCCCGTGATCGACCTGCGCCGGCGTTTCGGCCTGGAGGCCGTGCCCAAGACCCGCCACACCAAGTGGATCATCGTCGAGCTCGAGGATCGGGCCGTCGGCCTCGTCGTGGACGCCGTCACCGACGTCTTCGGCACCGGGGAGCCGGACCAGCGGGAGGTGCCCCAGCTCGGCGTGGGCGATGCGGCTCGCGGCATCTCCGCCGTCTACGCATACGAGGGCACGTTGGTGTTCGTCATCGACGTCGACCGGGTCGCGGCACCCGCGGAGATGGTCGACATCAAGGCTGTGCTCCGCCAGCTCCCACCCGCGACCGAGGAGGAGCCATGACCCCGGAAGTCCTCCGAGAGGCGTTGCGCGACGAAGAGGCCGAGAAGCGCCGCCTGGCCGTCGCAGCGCTCCCGACGAGCGGCCTCGACGATGTGGCGGCCCTCGTCGTCCGAGCCCTCGGCGATGCCGATTGGCGCGTCCGCAAGGAGGCGGTCACGGTGGCGGTCCGTCTCGCCGAGGAGCCGGGGCTGCTCGCGGCGCTCGTCGACGCGATCACGCAGGGGGACAACGTCGGCCTGCGCAACGCGGCCCTCGAGGTGCTCGGTGCCCTCGGCTCGGCGGCGGCCGCCCCGCTCCTCGTCGCCCTGCCCCGCGTTCCGCTCCATGCGCGCAAGTTCCTGATCAACGCCCTCGGCGACACGGGCGATCCCCGCGCCCTGCCTCCCATCGTCGAGGCATCGGCCAGCGACGACGCCAACCTGGCTGCAGCCGCCCTCGACGCCCTGGCCCGTGTCGGTGGGCCCGAGGCGGCGGCGGCTCTCCTCGTGCAGCTCTCGTCGAGGGATCCGTTCCGGCGTATGGCGGCCCTCGACGGGCTGGCGCGCCTCGGGGCCGTGGTGCCCTGGGAAGAGCTTCAGCCACTGCTCGACGATCGCCTCGTGCGCCGTGTCGCGCTCGAGCTGCTCGGCCGGTGCGGTCGGACCGAAGCGGTCGCGCCCCTCGTCGAGGCCCTGGGCGAGCCGTCGCAGCACGTGGCGGCGGTCGCCGCCGTGGCCCTCGGCCGCCTGGCGCAGCACGACGGTGCGACGGCACAGGCCGTGGCCGAGCGCATGGTGGTCGCCGACGCGCCGCGCCGCGATGCCTTGCGCGCGATGATGGACGACGACGACATCGCAACGCGTCAGGCGGCCGTCGATTCGCTCGTGCTCGGGCGCGACGAGCGGGCCCTCGAAGGCACGATTCATCTGCGGCAACCGACAGCCTCCCCCCAAGCGCCGCCACGGGGCTGCGCGTCTGGGGCTCCGCGGCGGTGCCGGCCCTGGTCACGCTGTTCCACGGCACCGAGGGGCGTCGCCGTGCCATGGCCTTGGAGCTGTCGGCGGACCTGGCCGCGGAGGACACCGATGGCGCCCACGTCGAGGCGGTTCGGGCCGCCCTCCGGGAAGGCCTGGAGGACGCCGATCCGGTGGTCGCCGCGGCGGCCGCGCGGGGCATGATCCTGTGGGCCGAGCCCAAGGACGCCACCACCCTCGTTCGCCTCGCCGCCAGGAGTGACGAGAGCCTCTCCCGGGCTTCGGGCGACGCGCTCGCAGGCCTGGCCCAGCGCACGCCGGAGGCGGTGCGGAGTGCGCTCGAGGGAGCGATCCTCGACGGTGCGGCGGGCGTGGCCCTGGCTCCGGTCGTCGCGCGGCTCGGCGGGGCGCGGGCGCTCGACACGTTGCAGGCAGGCTTGTCCGCCGACGAGGCCGAGGCGCGGCGCGCCGCCATCGAGGGGCTGGCCGATTTGGGCAGCGACACGGCGGCCGAGCTCATCGCCTTCGCCCTGACCGACGAGGACCCGGCGGTGCAGGTGGCCGCAGCCCACGCCCTCGGGCGCTTGCGGGACGCGGACGGCGGCAACCCCGGCACTCCTGCGCTCCTTCTCGCGCTCGAGTCGGGGGCGCCCGCCGTCAAGGCAGCGGCTGCGCGTGCCCTGGGCGAAGCGCAGGAGATGCGGGCGCTCGAGCCCCTGCGCGAGCTCTCGCGGGATCCGGGCCCGGGTGTGGCGGTCGCCGCCATGACGGCGCTGCGCGCGCTGCACGACCCGGTGCTCGGCGACCTCCTGGTCGAAGCCCTCGGTCACGGGGACGAGGAGGTGGTCAAGCAGGCCCTGCGCGCCATCCACGAAGGGGAGGCGACCGCACGGCCACGCGGCTGGCGGTGGCCCTCGCTCATCCCGCCTGGGACGTGCGCGCGCTGGCGGCGCGGCTCTTGGGCGAGGTCGGCGGGGACGTCGCCCGTCGCGCGCTCGAGGATCGCCGCGCGGCCGAAGTGGACGACCTGGTCGCCCAGGCGATCGACGAGGCCCTGGGCCCGGCTGGGGGACCTGCCTAGTGCCCCTGCTGTTCGATAGCGGACCGCATATTCGTGTCGAGGAAGTTCCGTCTCCTGCGCGATCTGATCAACCGCTTCTGCGGTATCGCGTTCCAGGACGACGCGATGTACGTGGTGGAGCGCCGGCTGCGCGAACGGCTCTCGAGCCTGGGCCTCGCCGACTTCACGTCGTACTACCACTACCTGCGGTACAACCCTGATGCGCAGGCCGAGATTGAGCGCGCCGTCGACGTCTTGACCACCAACGAGACGTACTTCTTCCGCGAGGACTACCAGCTCGATGCCTTCGTCCGTGAGACCCTGCCAGAGATCCGTCGGCGCAAGGAGCGGAAGAAGGCCCAGCGGCTGTCGATCTGGAGCGCAGGGTGCTCTACCGGTGAAGAGGCTTACACGCTCGCCATGCTCGTGGCCCACTCGGAGCTCTTCGAGGGTTGGGACGTGCGCATCTACGGCAACGACATCTCCCGCCGCGTGCTTCAGCGGGCCCGCAAGGCCGTCTACAGCCCGTCGAGCTTTCGCGCCATGCCGCCCGGCTACGATCGCTACTTCGTCGACGTGCCCGACGGCCGGCAGGTCAGCTCCCGCATCCGTGCGATGTGCCATTTCGGGCACTTGAACCTGCTCGACGCTGGCCGGGCCGCGATGGTGGGCCGAGTCGATATCGTTTTCTGCCGCAATGTGCTTATCTACCTGGACCCCAAGTCGAGGCGCAGCGTGATCGACACCTTCTACGAGCGGCTCCTACCGGGAGGCTATCTGGCGCTCGGGCACAGCGAGTCACTCATCAACGTCTCGACGGCGTTCGAGCTGGTCCACCTGTCGACCGACCTCATCTACCGCCGTCCGACGGGCTCCATCATGCCCGGCCCGCTGGAGGGCTCGCGCCGATGAAACCCCTGCGCGTCCTCGTCGTCGACGACTCGGCCTACAACCGCCGAACCATCGGCGAGCTGCTCTCGTCGATCCCGGGCATCCAGGTCATCGACAAGGCGAGCGATGGCGACGAGGCTCTGAGGCTCGCTTCCACCCTCCAGCCCGACCTCATCACCCTCGACCTCGAGATGCCGCGGATGGACGGCTTCACCTTCCTCCGCCTCTTGATGGCGCGGAAGCCGACGCCCGTCATCGTCGTCTCGGGCTACTCGGCCAAGGAGAACGTCTTCCGCGCCCTCGAGCTCGGTGCCCTGGATTTCATCGCCAAGCCCGCGCGCGGCGTGACGAGCGACCTCACGGCCATCCGGGAGGAGCTCGAGGCCAAGGTGGACATGGTTCGCCACCTCTCGCCGACGGGCCTCGACCAGAGCCGCCGTTCGATCCCTGCCCCAGGGCTCCACCGTGACGGGCCTATTCCGGATTCCCGACGATGCGGGCGCGCCGCCCCAGGCCACGGTGGGCGCACCCAAGCGGGTCTTCGTCATCGGCTCGTCGACGGGCGGCCCCACGGCGCTGCTCGAGGTCTTCGGCCGCATGCCCATCCAGGCTCCCGTGTCGGTGGTGGTGGCCCAGCACATGCCCGAGCGCTTCACGCGCACCTTCGCCGAGCGACTCGACAAGCTCGGCCGGTTGCGCGTGGCGGAGGCCGAGGGGACCCAGCCCCTCGCGCCGGGCAAGGCCCTCATCTGTCCCGGCGGCAGCTGCATCGAGATTGTGCGCGACGGCAAAGATCTGGTCGCCTGCGTGGTCCCTCCGGCGAGCGGCGACCGGTACGTTCCGTCGGCCGACCGCCTCTTCACCTCGGCGGCCCAGGCCGTGGGCTCGGACCTGGTGGCCGTCGTGTTGACCGGGATGGGGGACGACGGGGCGCGGGGCGTCACGGCGGTCAAGGAGATGGGCGGGACGGTGCTCGCCGAAGCGCCCGAGACGGCTGTCATCTACGGCATGCCCGGAGCGGCGGCCCGGACCGGCCATGTCGACCGCAGCCTGCCCCTGGGGAGCCTGGCCGAGCGCCTGGCCCGGCTTGCCCTGTGACCCGCCGGCGCCATGGCCGTTCGGCGCCCGCCGGCGCCGCGTTTCGTTCTTCCAGCAACGGCCGGCTCTCTGCTATGTTGGTGGACCCGACCCGGCATGCCTGACGATCCCCAAGAAAAGGATGCGCGTCGCCAGCGCCTGAGCGACATGCCCGTCGATCTGATCAAGGAGCGCGAAGCCTTCGTCCGGACCTTCCTCAAGCGGGGCGTCGAGCTGACCGAGGAGCTGATCCGGGAGAACGAGGCGCTCCGCCGTGAGGTGGAAGACGTCGGCAAGGAGAACGCGAGGCTGCGCGCGCAGGTGGCCAGCGACGACGCGATCCGCGAGCTCTTGCGCACCGTCGATGCCCTCGAGCGCGAGAAGACCGCGCTGCTCGACCGCTCGAATGAGCTCGAGCAGAACCGCGAGCGGCACGAGTGGCAGCAGGCGGCCGTCGAGCATGAGCTCAACGACCTGGCCAACCTCTACATCGCGAGCTTCCAGCTCCACGCGACCCTGTCGCCGCGTCGGGTCCTCAGGCACCTGTCGGACATGCTCAACCAGTTCGTCGGCGCCGAGACCTTTGCCATCTATGTGCTGGACGGGGAAGGACGCCATGCCGTCCCGATTGCCTCGGAGCGTCCGGGGGTCGAGCACCTCTCGCCCATCGCGGTGGGGGAGGGACCGGTGGGGGACGCCTGCATCACGGGCGTTCCTCACATCAAGCACCAATCGCCCCTCGGCCGCGGTACCGCCGAGGACCCGATCGCCGTGATTCCGCTCATGGCCGAGGACCGTCCGGTCGGGGCCATCGCCATCCACGCGCTGCTCGAGCAGAAGAAGGGGTGGGCCTCCGTCGACGAGGAGCTCTTCAAGCTACTCGGGGCGCACGGTGGGACGGCGCTCATCGCCGCCAATCTCTTCCACGCCGTGTCGAGCCCCGCGTCAGCGCTCGCGGGCCTGCCCGACAACGTGTAGGTACCCATGTCAGACTACTCCGTCCTCGTGGTCGAAGACTCGCCGATGATGCGGCAGCTTCTCGTGTTTGCGCTCGCACGCATCAAGAAGCTGCAGGTAACCGAAGCCGACGATGGTGTGGACGGGCTGCGCAAGCTCGCGGGCAGCCGCTTCGACCTGGTCATCACCGACATCAACATGCCCATCATGGACGGGCTCAAGTTGGTCAAGCGCATCCGCAGCGACGAGACGCATAAGGGCGTCCCGATCATCATCATCACCACCGAGGGCTCGACCGAGGACCGCCAGCGCGCCATGGCGCTCGGCGCCAACGCGTACATCACCAAGCCGATCCAGGCGCCCCAGGTGATCGCGAAGGTCAAGGAGCTGTTGACGATCGAGTAGCGAGCCGCGCCCAGGCGGCCGCTCCCTTCACCGCTCGCCCGCGAGCCACCGTCCGAGCTTGTTGAGCTGGTCCTGCTGGACCGCGCTCGAGATGAAGTTGGTGAACATCCCCGTCACGTAGGCGGCGAGGTCGAGGACGAGGACACCGACGGCGGTGTCGGCCGGCGCGGGGACGCCGTGGCGCGCCTGCACCTCGGTGAGGCGCCGCGAGATTCGATAGTCGATGAAGATGCCGTAGACGCCGCAGGTGAGCAGGTAGAAGAGCAGGTCCAGGCCGTAGCCCGTACCGGTCAAGGGCTCGCCGGAGATCGCTTCGATCTCGCGGTAGACCGCGTGGTACCAGTACAGGAGATAGAGGCCGCAGGTGAAGAGGCTCAGCACCAGGACGAGGGCCGGGTCGCGACGTTCGAGGGGCATCGGGGCTGGATGCTACCTCGGAGCACACGCCTTTGCTCGCGCCGCGGGGAGATCCGCCTCTGCGCGGGGAAAGGGTCGAGGGATGCCGTGGTCCGCGTGAAGGTCTGTGGTGTGCGCACCGTCGACGATGCCGTCGCCTGCGTCGATGCGGGTGCCGACACGCTCGGCGTCAACCTGTGGCCTGGCACTCGTCGCGCGGTCGATGTGGCCACGGCCCGCGCCATCGCCGAGGCGGTCGGCGGACGGGCCGAGGTCGTGGCGGTCTTCGTCGACGCCACCCTCGACACCATCCGCGAGGTCCGCGAGACGACCGGCATCGAGTGGGTGCAGCTCCACGGGCGCGAGCCGCCGGCCCTGGTCGAGGCCCTCCTCCCCCACGCCTACAAGGCCCTACGCGCGAGCGGCCCGGAGGTCGTCGCCGAGGCCCGCCGCTATCCCGGCGAAGCGCTCCTTCTCGACGCCGCGGTGCCCGGTCGGGTCGGGGGAACGGGCCGCACCTTCGACTGGTCCCTGGCGGTTCCCCTGGCTCGGGAACGCCAGTTGACCATCGCGGGCGGGCTTCATGCGGACAACGTCGGGCGCGCCATCGCGGAGGTGGCCCCGGACCGGGTGGACGTGGCGAGCGGCGTCGAGCGCACACCGGGAGTCAAGGACCTCGTGCGGGTGCGCGCGTTCGTCGCGGCGGTCCGTAGGGCCGGGGGGCCGTGAGGGCGCGCACGGCGTGGCCGGCCGAAGGGGAGCGGTGGTCCCGAGGACGGGTCAACGGTGGTAGAACGGTCCCTCGAATCCGCCTCGACACGGGAGGGAAGCATGAAGCTCTGGAGTGACAGTCTCGGCAACGAGGAGGGCGGGGCCATCCCGCCGGCGTTCGCCTTCGGCAAGGCCGACCCCAACACCCACCTCGCCCTGAGCGACAACAAGAACCCCGACGTCCACTGGTCGGACCTGCCGGCCGGGACCAAGTCCCTCGTGCTCATCTGCCACGACTACGACGTGCCCACGAAGGCCGACGACGTGAACAAGGAAGGGCACAGGGTTCCCTACGACCTCCCGCGAACCGACTTCTACCACTGGGTGCTCGTCGACCTGGCGCCCGAGGGTAAGCCGATCGCCGTGGGCGAGGTGTCGAGCGGCATCACGCCCCGTGGCAAGTCCGGCTACAAGGGGTCGCGCGGCCTGCGCGAGGGCAAGAACGACTACACGGGTTGGTTCGCGGGCGACGCGGACATGAAGGGCAACTACTTCGGCTACGACGGTCCCTGCCCGCCGTGGAACGACGAGCGTGAGCATCACTATGTGTTCACGCTCTACGCCACGGACCTCTCGCGCTGCCCCGTCGAAGGCGACTTCACCGGGCCCGAGGTCAAGAAGGCGATTGCGGGGCACGTCCTCGGCGAGGCGCGCATGATGCGCACCTACCACATCTACCCCGAGGCTCGGGAGTAGCGGCGTACCGCGCGGGGCGCGGGAGGGGTGGTGGCGCAACGTGGGGAATTTCTCGCGCCGCTTTGTCACTTCGCAGCGCCGGCCTCTCCGCATCTCCTCTGCTAAGGTCCGAACGCCATGAGCGAGCGTGAAGCACCTCGCGTCGGTTGGTTCGGCTCCTACGGCGGCCGCTACGTCGCCGAGACGCTGATACCGGCCCTCGATGCCCTCGAGGCTGCCTACGGCGAGGCCCGGTCCGACGCCGCGTTCGAAGCGCGCCGCCTCGACCTGCTCGAGCACTATGTAGGCAGGCCTACGCCGCTCTATTTCGCCTCGCGCCTGTCGAACGAGGTGGGCTTGCGGGTTTGGCTCAAGCGCGAGGACCTCTGCCACACCGGCGCCCACAAGATGAACAACACCCTCGGCCAGGTGTTGCTCGCCGAGCGGATGGGCAAGCGCCGGATCATCGCCGAGACGGGGGCCGGGCAGCACGGCGTGGCCACGGCCACCGCCTGCGCATTGCTCGGCCTGTCGTGCGAGGTCTACATGGGGGCCGAGGACGTCCGCCGGCAGGCGCCGAACGTACGGCGCATGGAGCTGCTCGGCGCGGAGGTCCACCCGGTCGAGGCGGGGTCGCGCACGCTCAAGGACGCGATGAACGAGGCGCTGCGTGACTGGGTGACGAACGTGGAGTCGACGTACTACTGCGTCGGCTCGGTCGCCGGTCCCCATCCCTACCCGACCATCGTGCGCGACTTCCAGGAGGTGATCGGGCGCGAGGCCCGCACCCAGGTGATGGCCCAGGCCGGGCGCCTTCCCGACGGCGTCGTCGCCTGCGTCGGCGGTGGCTCCAACGCCATGGGCATCTTCGCCGGCTTCCTCGACGACACCGCGGTGAAGCTCTTCGGCGTCGAGGCCGCGGGCGAGGGCGTCGAGACGGGCCGACACGCGGCGACGCTCACGGCCGGTCGGCCGGGCGTGCTCCACGGTGCGCGCAGCTATCTCCTGCAGGACGCGGACGGCCAGGTGCAGGAGGCCCACTCCATCAGCGCCGGCCTCGACTACCCGGGGGTGGGGCCCGAGCACGCCTTCCTCAAAGAGAGCGGCCGCGCGCGCTACGCGGCGGTGGGCGATGCCGATGCCCTCGCCGCCTTCGAGCAGCTCGCACGCACCGAGGGCATTCTTCCGGCCCTCGAGAGCAGCCACGCCGTCGCTCACCTCCCGGCCCTCGCGGCGGAGCTCGGCCCCGACGCTCTCGTCGTCGTGTGCCTCTCGGGGCGCGGCGACAAGGATCTCGATACGGTGCTCGACCTCGTGCGCGCGCGGGACGGCGGGCCGGAGGGCGAAGCGCCATGAGCCGCATCGCCGATGCGTTCGCACGGGCTGCCGCCGAGGACCGGGCGGCGCTGGTCGTCTACCTGTGCGCGGGTCATCCGCACCTCGATCGGACGCCGCGTCTCGTGGCCGCGGCCGCCGAGGCGGGCGCTGACGTGATCGAGCTCGGCGTGCCCTTCAGTGATCCGACCGCCGACGGCGTGGCCATCCAGCGCGCGAGCGAACGGGCCCTCGCCGCGGGCACGACGCTCGGGGGCGTGCTCGGTGCCGTGCGTGCCGTGCGCGAACGGAGCGAGGTGCCGATTCTCCTGTTCGGCTACGCGAACCCCTTCTTCGCCTACGGCGAGGCGCGTCTGGCCGAGGACGCCCGGGCGGCCGGCGCGGACGGGTTGCTCGTCGTCGACCTGCCGCCCGAGGTTGCCCCGCCCCTGCGCGATCCGGCCGTCGCCCGTGGGCTCGACTGGATCCCGCTCGTGGCGCCGACCAGCACCGACGCACGCATCGACCTCGCCGCTTCGGTAGCCACGGCGTTCGTCTACTACGTGTCCATGACGGGCGTCACCGGAGGCGCCTTGGCGGATCTCGACGCGGCGAGCGTCCGCGCTGCTCACGTCCGCGCGAAGACCGGTCGACCGGTCGCCGTGGGCTTCGGCGTCCGCACGGCCGAGGACGTTCGTGGCATCGCGCGCGGGGCCGACGGGGTCGTGGTGGGCAGCGCCGTCGTGCGCGCCGTGGAGTCGAGGAGCGACGCCGACGGGGCCGTCGCGGCGGTAGGCGCGCTGGTCGCCGAGCTGGCTGCCGGCACGCGCCGCGCCTGACGCGTTCCGAATTGGCGAAAGCGCCCGTCCGGTCCTCGGCGTGGCCTCGGGCCGTGTCCTCGGAACCAGGACGTGGAAGACTGTCCCAGCCCCGCGTGTTGTTTGGGGCGAGTGAGGTCCATTGGCGACGTTGCGAGCCGAGGCCCTGGATGCGCTTCCCGATGCGTTGATGCTCGTCGCAGGCGACCGCGTCGAATGGGTGAACGCCTCCACGGCCGGGCTGCTCCAGGACACGCCCGAACGCCTCACGGGCAGGGCCATCGAGGAGCTGCTCGCCCCGGGCGACTACGAGCGCATGCGCAGCCGATGCCAGCTTCGGCGGCGCGGCTTGCCCGTTCCCGAGGTGCAGCGGCTGCGCTTCCGCGCGTCGGACGGCACCGAGACCGCCGTCGACGTGCGTGTGGGCATCGTGGGGCAAGGGGGCGACGAAGCCTTCGTCCTGAGCGCGCGCGACCGCAAGGAGAGCGCGCGGGCCGAGGCCCTGATGATCAAGCTCGCGCGCCTGACGAGCGACATCGAGCAGCTCGGCGACGTGCCGGCGCTGATCGAGCGTGCGAGCAGCATGCTCTTCGATCATGGCTGGTACGTCGCCCTGTTCGTTCCTGCGCCCGGTGGGTACCAGATCGAGCACCTCCTCATCCCGACGCACGTGGACGGCGACTTCGCGCGCTATGTCCGCTCCCTCGTCGGCAAGACGCGGTCGGCGGCAGAGGTGCCCCTCATTGCCGAGGTCTTCGCGACGGGCAAGACCATCTACTTCGACGAGGCGCAGAGTCGCCTCCGGACGACGCGAGGCCGTGGGCGCGTTCTCGCGCAGGAGATGCGGCGTGAAGATCTGCAGCGCGGTGCCTGGATTCCGGTGCGGTCGGGCGGGGCCGTGTCCCACGTCCTCGTCGCCATCGGTGCGCGCTTCTCCGAGAACGACGTGACACCCATGGAGCTGCTCGCCGGGCAGATCGCGGTCACCCTCCGCGTCGAGCAGCTGAGCGCCGAGCTCGTGCATCGCGCCCGTCTGTCCGCCATCGGCGAGATGGCCACCGTGCTCGCCCACGAGGTACGCAACCCGTTGACGGTCATCCTGAACGCGACCCGTGGTCTCGCGCGGCTCGCGGGCGCCTTTCCGGAGGCAGACCCGGCCGTGCAGCTCGTCGGGGTGCTGCGGGAGGAGGCCGAGCGCCTCCGCGGCCTCGCGCGCGATTTGCTCGCCCTGGCCACGCCCACGTCCCTCCAGCCGGTCGAGACGTCCGTCGAGCCCGCGGTGCGTCAAGCCGTCGAGGCGGCCCGCAGCGGCGGCGCTCGGGGAGAAACCTGCGCGGTCGACCTGGACGTGGCGCCGGCCCTTCCAGAGGTGCGCGCCGATCCCCTGCTGATCGAGCGCGCGGTGTCGAACCTGTTGGTCGATGCGGCGGCCCACGCACCCTCGGGCACCACCGTGGACGTGACCGTCACCGAGAAGCCGGGCTTCGTCGAGATCGCGGTCCACCGCGGCGGCTCGGCCCTGCCCGGCGACACGATGCTGCGTCTCTTCGACCCCTTCGTGGCGTCGCGGGCGAGCGGCACAGGTCTAGGTCTCGCCGTGGTGCGGCGCATCGCCGAGGATCACGGGGGGTACGTGCGAGCCCGGAACGTGCCCGAGGGAGGCGTCACCTTGACCCTGGGGCTGCCCGCCGGCGGGACGACCCGAGCCTAGAGAGCCGATCCCTTCCAATGAGCGGATCGACGCTCTAGCGAGCATGCCTTCGCGTTTGCCGACGAGAACCGGGGGATGCGGCGTTCGCGGTGCACCGCGCTGAGTAAAAGCGGTCCCCACGCCGTTGACACCTCCGCGCGCCGGACCCTACCAGTGGGGACAGGTCGGTCCGCCCGCCATGGCCACAAGGGAAATCCTCGCCGCAAACCTCCGCACCCTGCGCGGTCTCCGCCGCATGGGCCAGCAGAGCTCGCCCAGCGCGTCCACGTCAGCCGCCGGACGATCGCGCGGCTCGAGAGCGGCGAGGTGGCCGATCCGGGCATCGATCAGGTGCGCGCCATCGCGGGGGCCCTCGGCGTCACGCTCGACCTGCTCATCCGCGAGCCCCTGGTGCCGGTCTCGATCCCGGTGCCCCAGCGCATGCGCGAGCAGCTCGAATCCCGATCGGGGCCCGACCTGCTCGAGCGCATCGTGCAGGAAGTGGACGGCACCAAGCTCCCGCCGCTGGGCCTCCCGGTCCGCACGAACGGTCCCTCCGCACCACCGGAGGAGGTCGAGCGCCGCGGTGCGCCTCCGCCGCCTTCGGGCACCGCGGCCTGACGCGGGCCCGCCCGCGAAACCCGGGCCCCGCCCTCAGGCGATGATGAGGCGACGGCGCTTCGGGCCCCAGGTGCCGGGGGCGTCCTCGAAGCGACCCGGCAGGACGGTCCCACACGACAGGCAGGAGCCCTCGGCGTCGAGCTGGAACCTGCCGATCCGGTAGCCGTCGCGCTCGACGAGCAGGGCGCCGCATTCGGCGCACCAGGTCGATTGCCCCTCCGGATCGCGGACGTTCCCGGTGTAGACGTGGTGCACGCCTGCGGCCTTCGCCTGGCCCCGGGCGCGCGTGAGGGTGCTCGAGGGCGTGGGCGGCACGTCGCGCATCTTGAAGTCGGGGTGGAAGGCGGTGAAGTGCAGCGGCACGTCCGGCCCGAGCTCGCGAAGGAACCACTCGCACATCCGGCCGACCTCGCTCTCCGAGTCGTTGTGTCCGGGGATGAGCAAGGTGGTGACCTCCACCCAGGTGTCGGTCTCGTGAACGAGCCAGCGCAGCGTGTCGAGCACGGGGGCGAGCTCGGCGTAACAGAGCTTTTCGTAGAAGCGCGGGCTGAAGGCCTTGAGGTCGATGTTGGCCGCGTCGATGTTCGCGTAGAAGGGCGCGCGTGCTTGGGGCGTGATGTAGCCCGCGGACACCGCGACCGTGTGGACGCCGCGCGTCCGGGCCACGAGGGCCACGTCCATGGCGTACTCGGCAAAGATGACCGGGTCGTTGTAGGTGAAGGCGATGGAGCTACAGCCACTCTCGAGGGCCGCGTTGACCACCGCGTCGGGCGGCGCCCAATCGCTCAGCCGCTCCACCTCACGGGCCTTCGAGATGTCGTGGTTCTGGCAGAAGCGGCAGCCCAGGTTGCAGCCGGCCGTGCCGAAGGACAGCACGCTGGTGCCGGGCAGGAAGTGGTTCAAGGGCTTCTTCTCGATGGGGTCGATGCAGAAGCCCGAAGCGCGGCCGTAGCTCGTGAGCGCCATCTCGCCGCCCAGGTTCTGGCGCACGAAGCAGAAGCCCCGCTGCCCCTCGCCGAGCTTGCAGTAGCGAGGGCAGAGATCGCACTGGATCTTGCCCCGGTCGACGGCGTGGAAGAACCCGCCCGCCACTACGCCGGGCGCCAGCGTCGGCCGCGATCGGCTGGCTTCTTCGGCCTTGCGATGGAGCCCGGTCATCGCGTGAACACGTGTGGAATCGGACAGGCGCCGTCAAGTCCCGTGGCGTCCACCTCGGCCGCGGCGGGGCGGCGGTGGTGCCTCGTCCTCGCCGAGGGCGTAGGACGCGGCGTCGCGGATGATGCATCTGAGGTCATCGTCGCGGACGGCGGCGAGCTCGCGCGCCAGCTCCTCGGGCAGCTCGCGCGCGGGAATACGGCGGGGCGGCGGCGGCGGTCGATCGCGGCGCAGCCGAGCGGGCAGGGGCCCGACCCGGAAGCGCAGGTCGCGTACGCGTGCGCGGGGCGCCTTCTCTTGCACGGACTCGAGGAGATTGGCGCGGAGGAACTCGAGCTCGCTCGCCCAGGCGCTGGTCGCGACGTGGACCGTGAGCACGCCGCGCACGAGCCGCACGGGGCGGGCGTTGTCGGCCACGCGGGGCGGCACGATCCGGTCCCACCAGGCGAAGGCGCGGGCGGCGCGCAACGCCTCCGGCTCCCGGGCCGGGTAGACTGAAGGGACCAGGTCGCCGAGGGCCCGGAGCCCACCGTGTCGGCGGCGGCGTACCACGACTCGAGCCTACCCCCCCGCGTCCGGCGCCGCACCTGCTATGCTGCGCCCCCGGTGCATCCCGCCGTCCGATGCACCGCCCAGGCCACGAGAACCGGCCCCAAAAAACACACCGATCACCTCCACCCCACGCCCGACTCCGCTGCCCTCACGGGCCCCATGCCGCCCGGCTTCCTTCGCCTGTCGCAACGCTCTTCGACGTACCTGAACCCACGACTCATGGACGGCACCAGCACTTCGGTGCTCGGGCGTCCGAGTCCCACGCATCGCTCTCTCGAGCTCGGCCTCGCGCATGCGTCGCTTCGTGCGCGACATCCCCCTTCCATGGACGCACCCCTCATCGATCATCCCCAGGAGCTCGAGGCCCTCGTCGGGCGTCTCGATCGGCAGCCCACCCTCGGCCTCGACGTCGAGGGGGACGGCTTGTACCGCTACCGCGCGCGCCTGTGCACGATCCAGCTCGCCGGCCCAGGCGAGGTGGCGCTCGTCGACACCCTCGCCCTCGAGGACCTCGGTCCCCTCGCGGGGCTGCTCGGCCCGGAGGGACCGGAGAAGGTCGTGCACGACGCGTCCTTCGACGCGCGTCCTCTTGCGCGATCGCGGCATCCGCCTCGGTCACGTCTTCGACACGGCCATCGCCGCGCGTTTCCTGGGCGAGCGATCCACCGGGCCTGTCGGCCACGCTCGAGAAATTCCTCGAGGTGAAGATCGGCAAGGCCAAGCAGCAGGACGACTGGGGCCGCCGCCCCTCGACGAGCAGATGATCGCCTATTTGGTCGACGACACGCGCTGGCTGGTGCCGCTCGTCGAGGTCCTGCGTGCGCGGGTACAGGAGGCGGGCATCGCGGAGGAGGTACAGCTCGAGTGCGAGTACCTCTTGTCGCGCGCGGCCCAGGACCCGCCGGACCCGAGGCCGCCGTGGGTGCGGATCAAGGGCGCGGCCGAGCTCGGAGCCGAGGGGGTGGCGGTGCTGCGCGAGCTGGCGCGCGTGCGGGAGGAAGCGGCCGAGCGCCTCGATGTGCCGCCCTTCAAGGTCGTCGGCAACGATGTGCTCTTCGAGATCGCGGAGCGGCGTCCCGGCACCGTGGCCGACATCGACGCGATCGGCGGCGTTCGGCGCGGGCGTGCGCGCGGCCTTCGGCGCGAGCTGCTCGAGGGCGTCAAGCGCGGGCTCGAGGCGGGGGCCGCGCTGCCCGAGGAGATGGCGCTCTTGAGCAAGCCGGCGCCGCCGCCTGCGGAGCGGGCCATGAGGCGCCGCCGGCAGCAGGCGCTCGGCCACTTTCCGGACCCACGCGGCGAACGAGCGGGGCGTCGACCCGCAGGTCGTGCTTTCGGGTCACTGCCTCGTCGGACCTGGCGTCGGCGGGCGCGGCGAGTCTCGACGACCTGCGCGCGGTGGCGGGCCTGGGCGAGGTGCGTGTCGAGCGCTACGGCGAGGCGCTGCTCGCGGCGCTCTCGAGTGTCGACGAGCGCTGAGCGGGCGGGCGTGGGCCGCCTTCAGCCGCCGGCGCGCAGCGATGAGCTGGGCGGCCGCCTGGACGTGCTGGGTGCTCTGCGTGGAGAGCCGGGAAGAATCGATGCGGCCGCGGCGTAGGACGGGGCGATGGATCGAGCGATCCGGAGGAGCTGCGCGGCACGCGCGGGCGTGACACCGCTGCTTCTGCTCGGTGCGCTGACGCTCGCCGGGTGCAGCCGGGGCTCGCTCCCCTCGCACGTCCAGACCGCGGCGCAGCTCCGCGTCTACGTGCTGGCGAAAGCACCCGCGGGCTCGCCTGTTCGAGGCGCCCGTCGGCTGCTGGAGCGGCATCGCTTCCATTGCAAGCCGCTGCGCCACGGGGACTTTGCCTACGACGCCCCGGCGAGGGGTCCGGGCGTGTGGAAGGGCATCGACTACGTGTACTGCGACCAGAGGGAGACATCCGGCCTGCGTCCGGTGACCCGCCGCTTTCAGGTCGCCTTGGTGCAGCGCGGAGGGAAGCTCGTCGACGTCGGCGTCTCCATCGGCCTCATCGGGCCGTGACCGCGACCGGGGCGTTGCGCGTCTCGCGTGGCGTCGTGAGGGGGCGGGCATGGTAGCGCTCGGGGACGCGACCCGTCCGGTCCTCGGCGGCGCCTCGCCTCACGCGAAGAGCGTGAAGGAGAAGCACAGGCACGCGAAGGCGAACACGAACACGGCGAGCAGGCCGAAGGCGGCGAGCACGCGCCACAGGTCGGTCTTCTGCGCTCGCCAGTGGCCGATGATCTGCAACGCGACCGTCCAGAGCATCAGGAGCAGCTCCATGAACACACCGACGATCGGGCCGAGGAGGCGAACGACCCCCAGGATGGCCACGGCGTTGGCGTAGCTCTGCACCCGCACCACGCGGTCGAAGGGCTCGTTCGCCGCGCGTACGATCCTGAGGGCCACCCACCACAGCCCCGACATCAGGTAGATCTGCACGAGGTAGATGGCGGGTGTGAGCGCCGCCATCACTACCCCGAAGCCGCCCGAGAGGAGCCAGGCGACGGGGCGTAGGGCCGGATTGGTGACGAACGGACCGCCACCGGGTGCTCCGTGGCCCAGGAGCGCGACCAGCAGATCGGCCACCGCGACGGCCAGCGAGAAGAGCATCCCGTAGAGCACGGTCGGCCACACGGCTGCTTCGCGGGGCTCGCGTGAGAAGAACGTGACCGGCGAGAGCACCGTCTCGGTCCAGGTGCGAGCGATGGCGCGCGGCCAGCCGATCGTGCCCCGCTGCTCCCACGGGATCGTGCTCGGGGCGCGCGCCTCGCAGGACGCACACCACACCTCACCGCGCTCGCCGAAGCGGACGCAGTCGCTGCACGCATAGGTCCCGCAGCGCTCGCACACGTACCGCGCGCGGCTCGACGGATGGAGACCGCAGAGGGCGCCCGGCGGGACGGCTACTCCGGTCGCGTCGCCGCCGGCACCGACCGCGTCGCTCACGTGCGCTCCACGTGCGCGAGGATCGCCGCGGAGAGCGCGTCGGGCGCCGTCCAGTGGATCATGTGTCCCGCCTCGACCTCGATCTCGCGGTGATCGGCGAAGGTGGCGAGGCGCTCCGCCTCGTCGGGAAGGCGCAGGCCGCGGGTGCCGAACACGGCGAGGGTGGGCGCGGTGACGCGTCGCGTGAAGGCGGCGAAGATCTCCGGCCGGAAGGGCAGGGGCGCGGTCGTGCGGTGAAGCGGATCGAAGGTCCAGGTCACCCGCCCCGAAGCGTCGTCCAGCGCTCGGGTCGCCTTCTCGGCGAGGAAGCGGCCGAGGGGCTCGGGCAGGTCCGGGTTCGCGATCCGCATCCGCCCGAGGGCTTCGTCCACTCCGTCGAGGGGCCGGTGCTCGCGCGCGCGGTGCTTGTCGAGGGTGCGGAACCAGGCGCCGAAGCGATCGGGGGTGAGGTCCAGGGGGTGGCTCGGCGGGCCTATCCCTTCCACCAGGGTGAGGGTCGCGATGCGCGCGGGCCGCGTGCCGGCGTACATGGCGCTCGCCGTGCCGCCCATGGAATGGCCGACCAGGTGCACGGGGCCATCGGCGATCTGCGGTACGAGCCGTTCGAGGTCGAGGATGTAATCCGGGAAGTGGTAGTAGCCGCCCGCGCCGATCCAGTCGCTCTCGCCGTGGCCGCGCCAGTCGAAGGCCACCGCGCGCAAGCCCGCCGCGGCGAGCCGTCGAGCGAGCGGATCGAAGCTCCAGGCGAGGTCGAGGAAGCCGTGGCACAGGACAACCGTCGCGCCGCTGCCCGCGCCGGTCCCGCGGCCGTCCCACGTGATGACGTGATGACCGAGACCGTTGGCCTCGAGCCGCGACTCCACCGGCGTGATCATCGCCCCTCGCACCCAGAGCCCGCCGGCACGGACGCTAGCCCACGCCGCCGTGCAGGACGTTCCGGATCGTGACGAGGACGATCACGCCGAGCAGGAACAGGAGCCCCACCGTGTGCACGATGGTCTCGATGCGCTCGTTCGGCCGTCGCCGCGTCACCAGCTCGTAACCCAGGAAGGCCAGCCGCCCGCCGTCGAGGGCCGGGAAGGGCAGGAGGTTGAACAGGCCGAGGGCGACCGAGATGAGCATCAGGATCGACAGGTACTCGGTGGGGCCCTTGCCCGCCTGCTCGGCGACCATCTTGCCCATGCCCACCGGCCCCACGAGCCCTTCGGTGGAGTGATGCTTGACCAGGTCGGCGATGCCCTGCAGCTGCGCGATGGTCAGCTTGATCGGGAAGACGACCGACGCCTTCGCCGCGGCGCCGACACCCATCGGCACGTAGGTGCGCTTGGTCTTGGCCGACACGCCGATGATGCCGCGGCCTGCGTGGTCGGCGGGCGCGATGGTCATGGGCGCGAGGCGCTTGCCGTTACGCTTCACCACGTAGGCGGTCGGCTTGCCGGCGCGCGGCGCGGTGACCGCGATGAGGTCCTCCACACTACCGATCGGCTTGCCGTTCGCCTCGACGACCTGGTCGCCCGGCTCGATGCCCGCCTTGGCCGCGGGCGAGCCCGCCGTCACCTGGGCGACGACCATCGGCTTGGTCGGCGTCTCCTGGGGCCAGCCGGTCACCGCCAGCGCGAAGACCATGAGCGACGCGGCCAGGTAGTTGGCCAGGGGGCCCGCCACGATCGTGATGATGCGGGCGAAGACGCTCTTGTTCGGGTAGATGGCCGGGTCCTGCGGGTCCACGTCCTCGTGGGGGTTCATCCCGGCGATCTGCACGTAGGCGAGGAAGGGGATGGCGCAGACCTGGAAGGTGGTCGGGCTGCCCTTGGGCTTGTAGCGGAAGAGGGTCGGCCCGATTCCGATGCTGTAGCGCAGGACGCGCATCTTGAAGGCGCGTGCCGCGAGGTAGTGGCCGGACTCGTGCACGATGACGAGCGCCGAGATGCCGAGCACTGCGAGAAGGATTTCGAGCGGACCCATCGATGGCTCGCGGGGGGGGCGTCTTCCTCTTCACCATAGTGCCATATGCGGCGGCGTCGAGGCGGCGTTTGTGCTCGGTCCGGGTTCCTGCCGTCCCCCGAGCCCGGGGCGGACGGCACGCCGGCTGGCCGCCCCCGTACGGATTCCCCGCCTTCGCCGGTGCTATGGTGTCCGTCGTGCGGCGGACCGTCTTGCCTTTCCTGCTCGCCCTCTCGTGCGCTGCCCTGGCGCGCGCGCAAGGCCCCGTCCTGCACGAGTACGTGCCCGATCCGGGCGCCGAGGAGAGCACGCTCCTGGTCTCGGGCCACGGCGACCAGGCGACCGCCATCGTCTACGACGGGCAGGTGCTCCCGGCCCCCGAGGGGGGCGCCCTTCGCTCCGACGAGCGCGCCATCTCGGCTGCGCCCGACCCGTCGGCACCCGACCCGAGCGGCGGGGGCACGCCACCGCCCGCTCCCGCGAGCTATCGGCCCGATCGGGTCACCTCCCTCGACGGCGCGGTCTCCTTCTACGCCGTCTTCACGCCGACGGTCGCGCCCTTCAAGCGCATGACGGCCCTCGATCAGGTCGCGGTCGATGCGGACGGCACCCCGTTCCTGCGCATCGCCTCGACCGCGACGAGGCGCGTTCCCGTCGTCGGTGTGTCGGCGCGCCCACCCGACCGCCGCGCGCGCGATCGCTTCTGGGGCAGCGTCGTCATCGACTTCGCACGCGGCCGGCGTGCGCCCCTGCCCTCGGTCTCGCCCGAGTCGCGCATCCTGTCGCTGCGCACCGAGCCCCCCTCGCCCGTCCACGTCGAGAAGGACGGTGCCGACAACTACTTCCTGGTGGCCGACGGCCCCCTGCCCGCGAGCCAGGTTCGCGCCGTGTACCTGATGGACGCGCCCCAGGGGTACTTCAACATGCCGATCCCGGACGCGCCGAGCGATGAGCTCGCGGACGAGGTGCCGCCCATGCCCGACTCGGTGCGCGCGCGCGCCCTGCGCTTTGCCGGGGAGCTCGGTCTGTCGCGCGGCCAGGGGCTCCGGCTGGTGCTCGACACCCTGGTCGCCTATTTCCGCTCCTTCGAGGAGTCGGAACAGCCGCCTCGCGACACGGGCGACATCTACCTCGACCTGGCGCGGGGCAAACGCGGTGTGTGCCGCCACCGCGCCTACGCGTTCGTCATCACGGCCCAGGCCCTGGGCATCCCGGCGCGCTTCGTCGACAACGAGGCCCACGCGTGGGTGGAGGTGCGGCTGCCCACCGTCGGCTTCCTGCGCATCGACCTCGGCGGCTCGGCCAAGGGCCTCGAGGCGCACAACGCGGACGACCGGCCGGTCTACCGGCCCCACGGGGCCGACCCGCTGCCCGAGCCGCCGGCCTACCTCGCCGCCCTGGCGAAGCTGCGCAAGCACCTGTCGGGCCTGCAGACTCCACACGCCCGCGAACGCACCTGCGAGCAACCACGGCGCGCAGGGATCGGCGAACGGGCCGGCCGAGGCGGTGGCCCCCGGCCATGGGCAGGGCAGCGGGGACGGGCAGCCGTCGGGCGGCATGTCGAACGCCGACGCGTCCGGCGACACCGACGGGCAGGCCCGCGCGCCCCTCGCCGTGCACCTCGACGAGTCGCACCTCGACGTGTTCCGGGGGCGGTCCCTCGAGGTGAGCGGGCGTATCGTCGACAGCACGGGCGCGGGGGTCACGGGGTTGCGCGTCGAGATCGCCCTCGGCGGCGCCCACGAGATCCTGCTCGGCGTGACGGTCACGCGGGACAACGGCTGGTTCCGCGGGAGCTTCGGCGTCCCGCCTGAAGAGCCGGTCGGCGAGCACGACCTCTTGGTGCGTACCCCCGGCAACGAGCATTACGCCCCCGCCCAGGCGCAGTGACGGCGCCGCGAGGCCGGGGTTGGAAATGGCGGCCCCGACGAGCGACCCAGGGGGGAGTCGCGTGTCGGAGTCCCTCGAGATCCGGCCGGCGACCACGCCGACCGGAGGTGTCATGGCTCGTACACGTCGTCCCGTCGTCCTCGGCAATCCTGGTTCCCCCCAGGTCGGCTCGGGGGCGGGCATCGAACGGCGGTCGTGCGGTCCATGGCCATCCGGAGTGATCGCCGTCGCGGCCGCCCTCGCCCTCGGCTCGTTCGGAGCAGGATGTAGTCAATCTCACGAGATTGGCGGGCCGGGGGGCGCGGACGCGGGGCGCGCCGGGCGAGACGCCGGTCCGGGGATGCGCGTGCGCGACGCCTCGACGCCCGGCTTCGACGCCGCGGGCTATCACTACCCCGACGCCGGCCCCATCCGCCACGACGCGGGCTGGATCGGCCCCGACGCGGGCTGGATCCTTCACGACGCGGGTTGGATCGGCCCCGACGCAGGCTGGATCCTTTACGACGCGGGCTGGATCGGCCCCGACGCAGGCTGGATCGGCCCCGACGCCGGCATCGACTATGACGCCGGTCCGCCGCCCCACCCGGACATCTGGGATGGCTACGTCGAGTCGTACATGTTCCCTTCGGGCTCCGACCACGTGCACATCATGCTCGACATTGCCATGGGCGATGGCCCCCGCACGGGCTTCGTTGTCTTCGGCATGGGCGCACCGCCGCCCCCCGCTACCAATCCGAACGTGGGCTACCCGCCAGGCGCGTTCATGGGCTTCATCGACACGAACCAAGTATGGGAGGGCTTCGCGTACCCGATTCTGGTCGGCAGCGTGTCGGGACAGCGCGTGCGGGTCACGGTCTCGACCGGCAGCCTCTACGAGCGGTGGTGCGAGCTTCAGCCGTCCTACCCCCAAGACCCCTCCGGGATGTCCTACGGCTGCCTCCCCAACACCGGTGGTGGCGGCAGCTCATCGGGCGGTTGCTTCTACAACGATCCGTCGACCGGCGCGCCCGTGCCCATCGACTGCGTCAAGTTCTTCCTGTGCAGCATGGGCAGCGTGTGCAGCTGCAACGCCGGGGGCTGCACCGCGGACCTCAGCCACACGATCCCCTTCGACTTCCACACGAGTAGCAGTTCGGATCACGTGGGCGAGACGGCCATGGGCAGCGTCCGGCTCCAAGACGGCCTCCACAACATGTACCTCACCCTGAGCTACTGACCGCTTCGGCCGGCGGGACGCGCATGCCTTCGCGCCTCACGGGTCGCCCTGCACACCATCTGCCTCACCTGCACGCGCTGAAGGTTGCCAACATGACACAAACCGCCCTTGCTATCTCTCGCGACTCGCGACGGACCTCGGTCGCCGGCGACCGCTCCCCCCGGCGAAGGGGCTGGCCGTCCACGGCGCGGGCGATCGCCCTGATGGCTGCCCTCGCACTCGGCTCGTTCGGAGGTGGATGCGGGCAATCCCACGAGCCGGGCGGCGGTGGTCCCGGCGACGGGGGCGGAGGAGGTACGGGGCTAGACGGCGGCCCGGGCGGCGGCTCGGGCGACGGCTCGGTAACGAGTCTCGACGCTGCGGTCTCTGGTTCGGAAGCGGGGGATCGGGCCGGTGACGTGTGGGACGGCTACATCGAGTCCCTTACGTTCCCGTCGGGCTCCGACCAAGTGCACATCGTGTTCGACTCGGCGACCGGCGACGGTCCGCGCACGGGCATCGTCGTGTTCGGCATGGGGACTCCGCCGCCGCCCGCCACCGACCCGAACGTCGGCTATCCGCCCGGGGTCATGTGGATCAGTCCTTCTACGATGCTCACGCTCTTTGGCCAGCCTTGGGAGGGCTTCGCGTACCCGATCCTCCACGGCAGCGTGTCCGGGGCGAGAGTCCAGCTCACTGTGTCGCCTGGCAGCCTCTGGGAGACGTGGTGCGAGCTGCAGACGCCGGTGCCCCAGGCCTCTTCCGGCTACGGTTGCCTTCCCGTCACGGGTGGAGTGGAGGACCCGACGGGCTGCCTCTACACGGATCCGTCGACCGGCGCGGCAGTGAGCGTCGATTGCGGCAAGTTCTTCCTGTGCACACACCGCGTCTGCACCTGCGACATGAACCGCTGTACGGCCGACACGACCCACCAGGTCGCCTTCGACTTCCACGTGAGCGGCGACGCCGGTGACGGCAGCGTCATGTTGGACACGCTCCACAGCGTCCACGTCACGCGGACGCGCTGACGGCTTCCCATGCGTGAGGCCTGCCGCCTCCGCGCCTCACGGGCTCGTGCCCGCGTCGGCCGGCGGGGGCGGGAAGATGCTGTCGGCGAACCAGGCGATCTCGGGGCACGTGACGTTGCCGTCGCCGTTCAGGTCTTGGGCGTCGCCGACGCGCTTCACGACGAAGCCGCTGCCGGGCGCGACCGTGATCGGCAGGTTCGTCGCGGCGGCCAGGCACGGGTCGGTGTAGCCGAGGATCTCGAGGTCGAGGTGGGAGGTGACGCCGCCCGTGATCGTGTCGGCGTCGGCCACGGTGCCCGACACGTCGGCGGTGGCGCGCAGGGCGACGTAGGCCTTCTCCGGGTGGCGGCACAGGACCGTCGTGGCGTCCACGGTGACGCCCGGATGGCCGTCGCCGTCCTCGTCGAACGCACCGGTCGGATCGCTCATGGTGGGAAGAGGATCGTTGGTCGGGTCGGCGAGCATGGCGCCGAGCACGAGCGTGGTCGTCGGCGGCATGAAGGTGGCGCCAACGGGCGTGTCGGACGAGAGGTAGGTGCCCTCTTCATCGGTGTTCTTCGTCTGCAGCACCGCCTCGAGCGGCGGCGGGATCGACAGCTCGACGAGGCCCGGCACCTTCGGCAGGTCCACGCGGCACGGCGTCAGGCGCAGGCGCAGGTCGGCGCCACGCTCGAGCATGCGCACGCGGTAGTAGAGGTGCGTCTGCACCTCGATCGCGACCTTGGCCACGATCGTCACCTGCAGCGCGAAGAGGCCGGTCAACGGGCCCGCCTCGCCCCCGTCGCCCGCGTCCCAGTCCTCGAGGGGCGTGTTCGGCACGTCCGGCGGCCCCGCGTCCACGGGCCCCGCGTCGGCGCCGCCGTCCATGCCGCCGTCGCAATTCGGCGCGCAGCGCTCGGTGCGCACGTAGGGATAGCGCGCAGCGCTCGGACCGCAGGCCGCGAGGGCGAGGCAGGCGAGGAGGCTGCAGGCGGCCGCGCGGCATATTGCAAGCCACCTCACCAGCCCGCCTCCACGCCGATCTGCGCCGACGGCATCACGCCCCCGAAGCGGTAGCCGGGGTAGCCCGGGTTGTCCTTGAGGCGCTCGTCGGACGTGAAACGCCGCCAGTCCTTCGTCTCGGTCCGGGTCACCAGCACCGCGAGGCGCATCGAGGCGTCGACCGCGAGGCGGAAGGGCAAGTGCGCGAGCGTGTCGAGCCGGAGCTCGCCGCCGAGGCTCGCCACGTGCTGGTCGGGGTCGAGCAGGTTCGTCGGCCCGCCCAGGTTGGCGAAGGGCGCGCGCACGAAGCGGTAGCCCGCCATCAGGTCGACGCCGGGCCGCACCGTCCAGGTCACGCCCAGGGAGGGCACCAGCGTGTCGCCGAAGCGTCCCGGCCCGAGGGCGGCGTGGTTGTCGGTCAGGGCCATGGACCAGAGCTCGAGGCTCAGATCGGCCGAGATGCGCAGGGTCGGCACCGGGCGGTAGCTCGCACCGAGCTCGAGCTCGTGGGGGCGGTAGTAGTGGTCGAGGCGATAGATGTAACCTAGCTCGCCGAGACCGGTGCTGCCGTCGACCCGCGCCCAGCCCCACTCGTCCAGCACGAGGGCGCCGCGCCAGGTGAAACCGATGCGCAGGCCGCGGGCCGGCGTCACGAGCACGCCCACGATGGGCGCGACGTGGCCGTAAACGCGCACGCTTTCGCCGAGGTCCGCGTCGGCGGTCAGCACGTGCCCGCCGGTGGGGCTCGTCGTGTCGGAGACGCGGGTCACGTAACCGGTCGTGTCGCCCTGGAAGTCGAAGAGGATGTGCAACGAGGCGCCGAGGGACAGCCAGGGCGTGATGCGCACGCCGATCCCCGCCTCCATGGACAGGTGCTGCAGCGGGTCGGTCAGGGTCCGCCACTTGAGGTCGTCGTCGGGACGAAGGGTGTAGCGGTAGATCCACTGCAGCGGCGTGTAGAGCTCGAGGCCCGCGTTCACGCCGCGCAAGCCCACGAGGTGCCCCAAATCGAAGCGCGCGCCGACGAGCGCCGACAGGACGTCGTCCGGCTGTACCGCGGGTGACATCGGATGACCTTGGAGGTCTTCGATCCACACGGCGGGATGGGCCCAGATGAGGGTGAGGGAGGTTTCCACGAAGCCGTCATCGTCGCCGCCCGGCGCCAGGGCGGCCGGGTCGTAGTGCACCGACGCGAAGCCGACGGGGACGGCCACCACCGCGCCACCGAGCGCGCTCGGACGCGGGCCGAGGCCCAGCTGTTCGGCCGGGTCGGCACGCGCGACGCGAGGCGAAAGGACGACGCCCATCGCCAGGACGACCAGCACCGTGCCGAGGGCGCGTCTCATCGCACCTCGTGGGCGAGGGGAGGGCGCGCGAGGTAGAAGCCGAGCGTCACGCCGGCCTCGACGAAGCTTCCGCCCGCCGAGAAGCCGGGGTAGCCGAGGGCGTCGATCTGCGTGCCGGGTGTCATGGGATCGGCGTCGGGCAGCGCGGCCGGGTCCTTCTGTGTGTGCTGACTCGCGATCAGGTGCCAGCGCAGGTGCGCGTCGATCCGCATCGCGATGAGGCCGAGCTTCTCGAGGTCGAGGCCCAGGCCGAGGGCGAGCACCTGGCGGCTGCCGTCGAGGAAGTCCGTCTGACCGGTCTGGGGCGGGACGGGGCTCGGCTCGTAGGCCCAGCCGGCGCGCACCGCGAAGAAGCGGCGCGGCGACCACTCGACGCCCGTGCGCACGTTCACGACGTCGTGGAAGGCCGGCGTGGGCGCGAGGTCGTGGATGCTCCGCCACGAAGACCAGTGGGACCACACCGCGTCGGCCGACACCGACAGGCGGCGCACGGGTCGGACCAGCACGCCGAAGGCGACCTCCATGGGCGCGAACACCTCGTAGAAGTCGATCGGCGTCGGGATGTCCAAGCTCCCGGCGCGGGTGTTCTGGGGGCCGAAGGCGTGGACGGTCTGGGCCTGGCGGAACGCGAGACCGAAGGCGAGGGCGCGAACCGGCTGCCACCGTAGGCCCGCGAGCGCCGTCGCGTGCATGCTCAGCTCGCGCTCGAGGTCGATCACCACGTTCTGGTCCGGCGTGTCGCCGCGTCGCGCGTCGTAGGTCACGAGGGTCGGCGCGTAGAAGTCGGGGATGATGGTGAGGCCGAGACCGATGCCGAAGCCGTAGGGAAGGGCGACGGCGAGGGCGCCGGTGACGGCCGTGCGCCCGGCACGGTCGCCGTAGAGGGGCCACAGGGGTACATCGTCGCGCACGGGTGCCGTGAGGCGCAGGGCGTAGCTCGAGGGCACGTAGGCCGAGACGCCGAGGCGCACGCGCCGTAGCCATGGCGGTCCGGGCAGGCGCAGGGCGAGGGAGCCGAGGAAGCCGTTCACCGCTTCGCCCAGGGCCTGTCCCGGCTCGCCGTCGCGCGCGTACCAAAGGTCGAGCCGGCCGGCGTGGGCGCCGAGGGCGAGCACGGGTCGCTCGAGGGCGGCGAGCCCCGCCGGGTTGTCGTAGATGTTGCTGGTGTCACCGCCGCGTGCGGTGACCGCGTCAGCCAGGGATGCGGCACGCGAGGAGTCGCCGAAGAGGGCGCCGCTGTCGGCGTGGGCCGTGGGGTCGCCGAGCGCTGCCACGAGCAGGAGCGCGAGCGAGGGAGCCACGACGCATCGCGTGACGAACCGCGCAGAGGGGCCGTGGGTCACGGGTTGCCTCCGTCGTCCGTGCATACGCCGCCGTCTTCGGGTCCGGGGAGCGTGACCGACAGGGTCTGCTGTGCCTCGGCCACGCCGCCCGCGTCGTCGCTGACCCGCAGGCTGACCTGCACCGGCCGGTCGCCCGCCGTCGTGATCCGGATCATCGGGTCGGTGGGCGTGCCCTCGACGATCCGCACCGGCGCGCCACCGAAGGACCAGGCGAAGTGCAGGGGCGGCGCGCCCGGATCGGGCGGCGCCGGCACGAGGGAGAGGCGCGGGGAGGAGCCGCGCGAGTCCAGCGTGACGACCGTGCGGTAGCCGTCGTTCAGGCAGAGCGTGCTCGGCGTCATGTGGAGCGACGCAGAGGGGCTGTCGGGCGGCGGTGTGCTGCAGGCCACGAGAGCGAGGAGGCCCGCGATCGCTGCAGCGCACACCGCGGTCCTTCGCCAAGGCGGCCGGCTCGCCGCCGCCGGGACCGCGCTCGCCCAGCCTCCGTTCTTCGACGGACGGCTCGCCTCTCGCCCTTCTCGTGCACGTTCGGGCACGCCGCAGTATCGCCGGGTCGCCGCCCATGGCAAAGCCGCACGGCAAGGGCTACGCTGCCCGGCCCCATGCGCATCGCGCTCTGCCAGATCGACCCCACCGTCGGTGCCTTCGCCGACAACGCCGCCCTCGTGGTGCGCGATGCCGAGCGGGCCCGGGCCGAGGGCGCGCGCATCGCCCTCTTCCCCGAGCTGTGTCTGTGCGGCTATCCCCCGCGGGACCTGCTCGACCGGCCCTCCTTCATCGACGACGGGCTGCGCACCCTCGAGGCCCTCGCCGGGAAGGTGCCCCCGGACCTCTTCGTCCTCGTGGGTTTCGTCGACCGGTCGACCTCGCGCGTCGGCAAGCCCCTGCACAACGCCATGGCCGTTCTCGAGGGCGGCCGCATCGCGCGCGTCATCCACAAACGGCTCCTGCCGACCTACGACGTCTTCGACGAGGACCGCTACTTCGAGCCCGGCGCGCCGTCGGCGCCCTTCGAGGTGGACGGCGTGCCCGTCGGCCTGACGATCTGCGAAGACGCCTGGAACGACGGTGATACGCCCCTCATCACGCGCCACTACGCCGAGAACCCCATCGCCGATCTCGTGCAAGCGGGAGCGCGCGTGCTGCTCAACGCGTCGGGCTCGCCCTTCACCCTCGGCAAGCTCCGGGGCCGCGGCACGATGATGTCCGACAGCGCGCGGCGTCACGGGATGCCGCTGGTCTTCGTCAACCAGGTCGGCGGCAACGACGACCTGCTCTTCGACGGCGAGTCGACGGTCTTCGGCGACGACGGCTCGGTGCGGGCGCGGCTCGCCTTCTTCGCCGAGGACTTCGCGGTGGTCGACACCGACGGCCAGGGCCCGGTGCGCGAGCGGCCCGACACGGTCGAAGGAGCGGCCTTCGAGGCGCTGGTCGCCGGCGTGCGCGACTACGCGCGCAAGTGCGGCTTCGGCGGTGCCGTCCTCGGGTTGAGCGGCGGCATCGACAGCGCCCTCACCGCATGCATCGCCGCCAAGGCGCTCGGCCCCGACCGTGTCCTCGGCCTCGCCATGCCGACGCGCTTCTCGTCCGAGCACAGCCTCGCGGACGCGGAGGCGGTCGCGCGCGCGCTCGGCATCGACTACCGCGTCGTGTCCGTCGATCCCATGTTCCAAGCGGCCCTCGACGGCCTCGGCCCGGAGCTCGATGCGATTTGTGCGCCGCGCGAGGGCGACGTGACGTTCGAGAACGTGCAGGCCCGCATCCGCTGCCAGACGTTGATGGCCGTCTCGAACCGCTGCGGCCATCTGCTGCTCACGACGGGCAACAAGAGCGAGATCGCCGTCGGCTACTGCACGCTCTACGGCGACATGGCCGGCGGCCTGGCGGTGATCAGCGACGTCCCGAAGACCTTCGTCTACCGCATCGCCCGCGAGGTCAATCGTCTCGAAGGACGCGAGGTCATCCCGAAGAGCACGCTCGACAAGCCGCCGAGCGCCGAGCTGCGCGCCGACCAGCGCGACGAGGACTCCCTGCCGCCCTACGCCGTGCTCGACCCGATCCTCGAGCGCTACATCGAAGACGGCGAGCCGCCCGACGCGATCATCGCCGCGGGCTTCGACGAGGCGACCGTGCGCCGCATCGTGCGCATGGTGCACGGGAGCGAGTACAAGCGTCGCCAGATGCCGCCGGGCCTCATCCTGACGCGCAAGGCCTTCGGCCCGGGCCGGCGCTACCCGATCGCGCAGGGCTACCGGCACTGAGAGGGCTTTGCAGCGGGAGGGGCGATTACTTCGCCTTCTTCGCTGCGGCCTTCTTCGCGGCTTCGAGGCGGGCGCGGAGGCGGGAGGCGTAGCCTTCTTTGTTCTCTTGGCGGGCGCGGCCGATGGCCAGGGCATCGGCGGGGACGTCGTGGGTCACGGTCGTGCCGGTCGCCACGTAGGCGTTCTTGCCGATGCGCACCGGGGCGACGAGCTGGGAGTCGCTGCCGATGAAGACGCCCTCTTCGAGCACCGTCGTGTGCTTCTGATAGCCATCGTAGTTGCAGAAGATCGTTCCGGCCCCGACGTTGACCCTCTCGCCGATCACTCCGTCGCCCAGATACGACAGGTGGTTCGCCTTTGCGCCGCGCGCCATGCGCGTCTTCTTGGTCTCGGTGAAGTTGCCCACGTGCACCTCGGGCCCGAGGTCGCTGCCCGGTCTCAGGTGCGAGAAGGGCCCCACCTTCGCGGCCTCGCCGATCGCGCTCTCGGTCGCGACGCTGTAGGGCAGGAGCAGCGCGTTCGGCGCGACCGTCACGTCGGTGAGCACACAGCCCACGTCGATGTGAGCGCCCGCACCGATGCGGCACGCCCCGCGCAACGTGACCCGCGGCTCGATCACCGCGTCGGCCGCGATCTCCACCTCGGGGTCGATCCACGTGCTCGACGGATCGCGCACCGTGACCCCCGCTTTCGCGTGCCTCTCGGCGATGCGCAAACGCATCTGCGCCTCGGCCTGGGCGAGCTGGAAGCGATCGTTGATGCCCGAAAGCTCGTCCATGTCGCCCGGCACGTCCACGACGCCGCCCGCCGTCGCGGCCATCGCGACCACGTCCGTGAGATAGAGCTCGCCCTGGGCGTTGTCGGTCGACAAACGCGCGATTGCGTCGCGCAGGAACGCCGCGTCCACGGCGTACATCCCCGGGTTCACCTCGCGGATCGCCGCCTCCTCGGCGCTGCAGTCGCGCTGCTCCCGCACCCCGGTCACGCGTCCCGCCGCGTCGCGCAGGATGCGCCCGTAGCCCGTGGCGTCCTCGAGCGTGGCGGTCAGCATCGACAGAACCTCGCCACCCGGTCGCCTCGCGCCGAGCAGGCGCGCCAGCGTCTCGGTGCGCACCATCGGGCAGTCGCCGTAAAGGACGAGCACGCGCCCCTCGAACCCGTCGAGCGCTTCCATGGCGCACCGCACCGCGTCGCCCGTCCCGCGCTGCTCGGCCTGCACGGCGGTGGTCACCCGCGCGGCGTCGAGGCGCGCACCGAGCGCGTCCCGGACCTCGTCGCGCCCGTGCCCGACCACCACAATGCAGCGGCCGACACCTGCCCGGAGCGCCGCCTCGATGGGCCAGACGACCATCGGCCGCGCGGCCACCTCGTGGAGCACCTTCGGGCGCGCGCTCTTCATGCGCGTGCCCTGCCCGGCGGCCAGCACGACCGCCACCGTCTCGTCGCTCGTTGTCACGTCGGCTCCTCGCCCTCGGCGTTGTCTTCGGTCAGGTAGCGCGCGACGCGGGCGAGCGCGCGCAGGTCGTGCACGTCGGCCTCGAAGGCAGGCACCTCCGCAAAGGCTGCGTCGCGACCCACCTGCATCCGGAGCCCCTCGGCCTGGCCCCGGTCGGCCGCCGCGCGCCGCTGCTCGTCGTCGAAGGCGCGGCGCATGCGCTGGACCGCACGGGCGGCGTCGACGCCCTCGGGAAGAACCGCGCGGGCCGCTGCCACCAATGCATCGGTGCTCGCCTCGGGCTCGGGAAGCGCGCGGTGAACGGCGTTCACCACGAAGCCGTCGTGCGCCATGCCCGCGTCCGCGAGGCGCTGCGCGAAGAAGAGCGCTTCGCGCATCGCGAGGGGGCTCGGGCTCGTCACGATGACGAAGGCGACCTCCGGGCTGCGCAGGGCCTCGCTCACCTCCGCGGCGCGCTTCCGGAAGCCGCCGAAGAGATCGTTCATGTCCGTGACCAGCTCGGCGACCGCCTCGAGGAAGGCCCCGCCCGTGAACTTCGCGAGCCCGCGCAGGAGGAACGCCGCCCCCTTGCCCACCATGCCGAAGGAGAGCTTGCCGGCACCCTCGAAGGCCTGGATGAACCAGCGCGTCGCCGGCGAGTCGATGGCGTCCACCATGCGGTCGGGCGCGTCGAGGAAGTCGAGGGCGTTGGAGGTGGGTGGCGTGTCGAGGACGATCAGGTCCCAGCGCGGGTCCTCGCGCACGGCGTGGAGCTTCTCCATCGCCATGTACTCCTGGGTGCCGGCGAGGGACGTGGAGACGTACTGGTAGAGGCGGTTTTCGAGCAGCCGGTCGCGGGCGGCCGGGGAAGGGGCGTTGCGCGCGACCAGCTCGTCGAAGGTGCCCTTCGTGTCGAGCATCATCGCCGATAGGGAGCCGGTCAACTCGAGACCCGCCTTCTCGAAGAGCGCGGCCGGCACCTCCTGCTCTTCGGTGCGCATCTCGGTCAGGCCCAGGCTGTTGGCGAGGCGACGTGCCGGGTCGATCGTGAGGCAGAGCACATGCTTGCCCGACATGGCGGCATCGACCGCGAGGGCGGCCGCGGTGGTCGTCTTGCCCACCCCGCCGCTGCCCACACAGCAGATGACGCGGTGCTCCTGGAGCAGGCGCGCGAGGCCCATGGCGGCGGCACTCTACACGAGGGGCGCCCCCCGTGCATGCCGGCATCTCCCCACGCTCGGCGGAAAGTCGGGGGGACGGTGACGCGGGCATGCAGCAATGGTTAAGTAAGTGCTTCACTTTGCGGGATCGCGCCTCCTTCTGCCACGGGCCGGCCTGGGGGACAGGCCTCGAACTCAGCCCTTTTTTGACCTCTCGAGGAGGCTCACACCTACGCTCTTATCCTACATTGCCACACCAGGGAGCACACCGATGATCTGGATGTTCGAGGAGCGACGGGTTCGACGGAGCGACGCCCGGGCCACGGCCCTGCGCTACCAGTCTCGAGCACGCCCGCGAGAACGGGGGCATCGAGGCCCTGGTTCTCGCCGACGACGACGGCCTCCCCGTGGCCCAGTCGGGCGACCCGGCCGTCTGCGCCGAGCTTGGCGCCATCGCCCCGCTGCTCGGACGCACCGTCCTCGGCATGCCCCTGCCTCCCCTGCTGCGCGGGGGCGAGGTGACCATCCGCCCGTTGCGCCTCTACGGCCAGCACCTCTACCTCGCGTGCCTCGGCGGCAACGCGGCCCGCGACGCCTTCCTGAAGAGCAGCCTCAACGGCGTCCACCGCATCCTCGCGAGCAACTGACCGCAGGCGGGATCGCGTCGCGCGCGTGGGTCCTCGACACCGGTCGCGCGCGATGACGAGCGCGGCCACGCCCCGCCCGAATTTGCTCTATGTGAGTGGACGCACATAACGTCCGCTCACCTCTTGACTCTGTCTCCGGCTGAAGTCATAAGTCACTCTCCATTCGGAGCGATTCCATGTCGGTCAACTCGTCCTACCCGATGCACAAGCGCACCACGAACGTCGTGGGCGCCTTCTGCGTCCCGCGGGCGAGTGACCCGGGGAGGTACGCCACCTAGCAAGGCGTCTTCACCGTTCCGGATCACTCGCCGCGTGCCCCCAGGGCTCGCGGCTTTTTTCGTTTCGCCGCAGCCCTCGGGAACACGCACGCGTGTCGGGCTCGTCCAACCCGCAGGGTCTGCTGCGCTCTCGTGCTTCGGCACGAAAGGCCGTGGACCTGCGTCTCCGAGATGCGTGTCATGGATTCTTCCTCACATTCCACGATCGATCTGCCCTGGGAGTCCCAACCCGCCGGCGAGCTTATGCGGCTCGCCTGGCCCATCGTGGTCTCCCTCCTGTCCTTCAGCGCGATGACGCTGACCGACACCCTCTTCGTCGGTCGGCTCGGCTCCGCTGCGCTCGCCGGCGTGGGCATCGGCGGCGTCATGGCCTTCGCGCTCATGTGCTTCACCATCGGGCTCCTGCGCGGTGTGAAGGTGCTGGTCTCCCAGTCCCTCGGCGCGGGTCGTCGCGCGGAGGTCACGGCGCAGCTCGGTGCCGGGTTGATTGCCGCCGTCGTCCTCGGCGTCGTCACGGTCGGCCTCGCGCAGGTCGCGGCGGCGGTCGTGCCGAGGCTCGCCGCGTCCCATGTGTCGGGCGCCGCGGCGCGCGATTACGTCCGTGTCCGGGTGCTGGCCGCACCCATCGCGTTCATCTTCGTCGCGCTCCGCGAGACGCGCTACGGCCTCGGCGACTCCCGTTCGCCCATGGTTGCGTTCCGTCCTCGCCAACGGCCTCAACATCGTGCTCGACGCGGTCTTCGTCGGTGCATTGCACGGCGGTGTCCCGGGCGTCGCCTGGGCGACCGTGATCGCGCAAGTCGTCGAGGCGGCGATCCTCGTCGTGCGGCAGTGGCCCGAGGGGTTCGGCCTCGCGCGCGCCGGGTGGCGTGAGATCGAAGCGCTCGTGCGCATCGGTGTGCCGACGGGCGTGCAGTTCGTGCTCGAGGTGGGCTCCTTCGTGATGCTCGTCGGGCTGCTCGCCACCTTCGGCGACACCCAGGTGGCGGCCCATCAGATCGCGATGCAGGTCATCCGCTTCGCGTTCTTGCCGCTCCTCGCGGTCAGCGAGGCCGCGTCGGTCCTGTCGGGCCAGGCGGTGGGCGCAGGCCGGGACGAGCTCGTGGGCGTCGTCGCGCGCCGCGCGCTCGCCGTGGCCACTGCCTACGCGGGGGCGTGCACGGTCTTGCTCGCCTTCGGCGCCGGCAGCCTTCCTCGTCTGTTCACCAGTGACCCGTCCCTCGTGTTGGTCACGACGCACCTCCTGTGGGTGGCCGCCGTGTTCCAGCTCTTCGACGCGTCCAACGTGATCGCGCGAGGCGTGCTCCAGGGCACGGGCGACGTGCGCTTCCCCGCGCTGGTCGGCATCGCGACGGCGTGGCTCGCCACGCCCCCCCTCACATGGTTGCTCGGCGGACGACTCGGCCTCGGGGCGCTCGGCGGGTGGATCGGCCTGTGCGCGGAGATCATCGTCGGCGCGGTCATTCTGTGGTCGCGGCTCGCGCGTGGCGGATGGCGCCCCTCCGCCGCGCGTGCCCGCGCATCTCTCCGCGCCGACGCGACCGAGCCCCATCCCGTTGCGGGCGGCGCGACCGCCTGAAGCGAGTAGGCTACGTGCCCGTACGCAAGCCCGGGAAGGAAGGTTCCATGTCCGCGAACGAGAGCACGATCGTCTGTCGCCTCGGCGTCTTCACGCCCGAGGAGCGAGCGAGGGAGGGCGAGCTGTTGCAGCAGCAACGCGGCGCCGCGCTCGAGGTCCGCGAGCGATCCGACGGCTACTCCTTCCGGTACCCGTCGGATCCCGCCTTCTTCGTGCGCATGGCCGAGCTGGTGACCCTCGAGCACCGCTGTTGTCCGTTCCTCGATTTTCGGATCGAGTGGTCCGGCGCCGAGGAGCACCCGTGGCTTCACATCACCGGTAGCGCGCAGGCGAAGGCGTTCCTCGCCGAAACGTTCTGTCTGCCCGAAACGGAGAGCTAGCTCACGTAGCGTGCCGGACCGCTCCGGCCTCGACGTGTCCGCCCGACGCTCGCTCCCTTCCGTGCTACGGAGCGCGCCGTGCGCGTCTGGATCGTGGGTCCGAGCGGATCGGGGAAGTCGACGGCTGCGGCGCGGGTGGGCGCGGTGCTCGGCGTGGCGCCGGTGCACCTGGACGACCTGCACTGGACGCCAGGCTGGGTGGAGCGATCCCAGGAGGACCTGATCGAACGGCTCCGCGAGCCGCTCTCGGCCGGGACATGGGTCGTGGAGGGCAACTACGCCTGGGCGCGGCGCCATTACCTCGATCGGATCGACTTCATCGTGTGGCTCGACCTGCCACGGCGGCGGACCGTCCCCCGCGTCGTTCGTCGCACCCTCCGGCGTGCGCTCTTCGGCGAGCCCTGTTGCAACGGCAACCGCGAGTCGATGCGGAAGGCGTTGCTGTCGCGCGACTCGATCGTGCTTTGGGCCCTCACGTCCCACCGACGCTACCGCCGCGCCTTCGAGGCCGAGCTGCCCGCCCTCGCGCACGTGCGCCTGCGCACGCCCCGCGAGGTCGACGCCTGGCTTCGCGCCTTCGCCGCCGACCCGTCCCTCGCTGCGCGCTGACGACTCCAGGGGCTTTCGTCGTGCGAGCTGCGGCCGTGCCAGGGTGGGCCATTCCGCTTGGCAGGGTGCGTGCACCGGGCGGAGCCCGTGCTCCTCGTCGGCCGCGGCTTTCCGATCGGCGTGCTGCTCCTCTTCACGCTGGGCAAGGGTGCATCGGTCCGCGCCGAGCCACCGCCGGCGGGGCGCGAGCACGGGGGGTTCGTGCTCGACTGGTCGGCTCCGGCGGGCTGCCCCGAGCCGTCCGCCGTGCGGGCGACGGTCGAGGGACTGCTCGGCTCGCCCAGGGGCGCGGGCGCGGCGGGCTCCCTCGCGGTGCGCGCCACGGTGGTACGGCAGGACGACGGCCGCTGGGCTCTGACCCTGGCCACCGTAGAGGGGCGCGAGCGGGGGGAGCGTGTCCTCGAGGGGCCCACCTGCCAGGCCGTCGCCGACGCGGCCGCCCTGATCGTCGCGCTCGCAGTCGATCCGGACGCGTCCCCCGGCTCAATCGCGGCGCATGCGGCGGTTCCAGCTTCGCGCGGCGCGTCGGATTCGCCCGCCGCCCTGGCAGCGCCCCAGCCCGATGCGATGACACCGGCGTCGGGCCGATCGGGCGTTGCCCGGTCGGCCCACGCCCTTTCGGTTCACGTGCATTCGGCCCATGGTTTGTCGGCCCACGTCGTCACGGAGCGTTCGGCCCACGCAGCCCCCGCCATCGGGACGAGACCCAACTCGCCTGCCGCATCCGCGCCCCGACTGGCGCCCGCGTCCGCGCCATCGCTTCGACGCCCTGCGGCCGCATTGCCCGCGTCCCCTTCCTCGCCGCGGTTCCACCTCTCCCTGTCGGGTGCGCTCGACGCCGGCACGTTGCCATCCGTCGCACCCGGGGTTGCGGCAGAGGTCGGCCTGCGCTTCGGGCGCGTCGACCTCTTCGTCGGGGCCCGCGTTCTGCCGTCCGAACGTCGCACCGTGGACAACGGCGCCGGAGGTGACTTCTGGCTGGCCGGCGGGGCCGCGGGCGCTTGCGCCGTCGCCCTGCGCACACCGCTCCTGCTCTCGCTTTGCACCGAGGTGGCGCTCGACGCGGTGTCGGGGCGTGGCTTCGGCGTCGACAGGGCCATTACCGGCCGGGCGCTCTTCGGGTCCCTGGGCCTTGGAACGCACGTCGTCGTGCCCCTCGGTGCACACCTCGGGCTGCGCCTCGCGCTCGGGGCGCGCGTTCCTCTCGACCGACCCCGCTTCGTCCTCGGGGGCGTGGGCGCCGTCTACCGCGTGGCCCCCGTGACGGGCCAGGCGGACCTGGGCCTCGAGGCGCGCTTTTGATCACGGACGACGCGATGGCCGGCCACTCATCCAGCATGATGTCGCTCGCGTCGCTCGCCGGGGCGATGTCGGGGCTCTCCCGCTCCGACGGGTCCGGCGTGCGCGCGCGCCCGGCCGCGGCCCCTCCCGCCACCGCGGCCGTCGAGTCGGCGCCCCTGTCCTTCGAGCAGGTCTACGAGCGTGGATTCGACTTCGTGTGGCGGTGCGCGCGCCGCCTCGGCGTGCACGACGGAGCGGTCGACGACGTGGTGCAGGAGGTCTTCCTCGTCGTGCACCGGCGCCTCCCGAGCTTCGAGGGCCGCTCGTCGATCCGCACGTGGCTCTACGGCATCACCCGGCGCGTCGTGGCGGACCATCGTCGCAGCACCCGGCGCCGGCGCGAGAAGCTCCGCGCCCTTGCACGACGCGTCGATCGCGGCGACGTCGATGGGTCCGGTCGAGCAGTGCGAGAAGGCCGAGGCCGCCCGCCTCCTCCGCGCGCTGCTCGAGACGCTCGACGAAGACAAGCGCGAGGTCTTCGTCCTCGCCGAGCTCGAGCAGATGAGCGTGCCCGAGATCGCCGCTGCCCTCGAGCTGAACGTCAACACGACCCATTCACGCCTGCGGGCCGCGCGCCGGGGCTTCGAGCAGGCTCTCGCCCGCCACCGCGCGCGCGATGAGCGGAGGCGGCCATGACCGGGCTCGGTCCCGAGGCGCGTGCGCTGCTCGAAGCGGCGCGAGAAGCGAACGGCCCGACCGAGGCCGATCGGCGCCGTGTGCGTAGCGCGCTGGCAGCCGCCCTCGCAGCCGGGGCCACGGCGGGCACCGCCGGTGTGGCGAGCGCCGCGGCGAGCGGCAGTGTGGCGCCGGCGAGCGCGGGCGCTGGGTCGGCGAGCGGCACCGTGGCGACGTCGACGGGCGCGGCATCGATGGCGACGGCAGGTGCTGGCGCATCATCGGCAGCAACGGCGGTCGGTGGGGCGGCGGCGTCGGCGGGCGCAGGGACGACGGCGGCAGCGGGTGCAGCGTCGGTGGCGGGCGGCGCGACGGTGGTCGCGGGCGCGGGGGTCAAGCTCGCGGCCGCGATCCTCGCCGTCTCGGCGATGGGCGGTCTCGCCGCCGTGGGCGTGCTCGACGCGTCGGCAGGCGGGCCGGTGGCGGGGCACCACGCCGTCGCTGCTGCCGCCACCGTTTCGTCCCGGCGGCATGCCCGCGCGATCCCGCGCGGCAAGACCGCTGCCCGAGCGGCTGCCAGAACGGTCGCCCTGCCGCGTACCGCGCCCGTGCCCGTCGCACCCGTGCTGTCTGCCGACGAGACGATCGCGCCCTCGCCGTCGGGCCGCGTCGCACCCGACCCCGAGGCACCGCCGAGCGCGTCCCACCGCCGCCCCGCCGAGCCGTCCTTCGCGCAGGGTCGGGTCCCCCTCACGGTCCGCCCCTCCGCGCGTGGCCCGATCGCCGGCCCGCCCTCGCGTCACGGGCGCGTGGCCCTTCGCGAGCCGTCCGCCCCTTCGCAAGCCGACGCCCCCGCCTCGGCCCCTGATGCGACCGCCGCCTCGGGCCTGCGTTCGGGAGCTTCGACCTGCTCCGGAAGGCCCAGGCCGCCCGTGCCGCCGGCGATCCGGCCCGCGCCCTCGTTCTGCTCGACGCCTACGCGCGCGCCTATCCGCACGGGGTGCTCGCCGCAGAGCGCGATGGGACGCGTGTGCTCGTCCTCGCCGCCCTCGGGCGCAGCGCCGACGCCCGCGCCGAGGCCCTTCGTTTTCTCGCTGCGCATCCCCTCTCCCCGCTGGCCGCGCGCGTGCGCGACGCCGCCGGCATCCCGGCGCGCACTTTCGATCACGGATTCGAGCGGGGTCCGGCCACTCACCCACTGAACCCCTCCGTGGGAGAATGCCCATGACCTCGATGAAACCACCCTGGACGCTCTTGTCTCTCGCGTGCGCCCTCACCCTCGCGACCGGCGCCTGCGGCAGCTCGCACGACATTCCGATCGGTGGCGACGACGCCGGCATGGGACCGGTCTGCGGCGACACGACCTGCGGTGCAGGCGAGGTGTGCTGCGCGCCCTGCCATGTATGCGCCGCCTCCTCCGCCTATTGCGCGTGCGCGGACGATGGAGGCACCACGGACGCGGGCGGCCACGACGCGGGCGGCCACGACGCGGGCGGCCACGATGCAGGCGGCCTCGACGCGGGCGGCCATGACGCGGGCAGCCTCGACGCGGGCGGTCATGACGCCGGGACCGGCCGCGTGCCGCTTCTTCACCGCCCGGCGCCCGTCGACTGCTCCCACACCCGCGGGCCGGGCGACGCGGACCCGACCCTGACCTTCGCCGCCTGCACCGCCGACAGTGACTGCACCGCAGACACGAACGGCCGTTGCCTCGTTTCGATGGGAGGAGCGTACACGAACTACTGCTCCTATGACGGCTGCTTCGTGGACACCGACTGCAGCGGCGCGACGCCCGTCTGCCGTTGCCGCGAAACCTCGAACGACGCCAACGTCTGCGTCGGTGGCAACTGCGTGGTCGACGCCGACTGCGGGCCGGGCGGCTACTGCTCTCCCTCGCGTCAGTTCGACCGAATCAACTACGGCGTGGCCGGGTACTACTGCCATACGCCCGGGGACACGTGCATCGACGACGCTGACTGCGAGACCGATGGCGGCACGGCCAAGTGCGCCTACTCGACGACCGACATGCGCTGGGAATGCTCCTCCATGGGGTTCTATCCGCCCTAGGCCTTCGCGATCCGAAACGCCGCGACGCTGTCGCGCGCGGGCTGACGTGATCGGAGCTGCCGCACGGGCGTTCCCCCTGCGCCGCGCTCGCGTCCATGGCGCGCGGCGCTACCCCTTCCGGCGGCGCGCCCGTCAGTTCTGCTGCGTCTGCCAGACGAGCTGCACTTCGGCTTCGCGCATCAGGTCACGGGCGCCGCGGGCGATCAGCCCCTCGGCCACCTCCTCGCCGAGGGCGTGTGCGGCCTCGAGATCGCCTTCACCCTCGCGTCCGGTCAGCCATCGGTCGGCGACCGACGTGAGGATGCGCTCTCCGTCGAGCGAGCCGACCAGTCCGTCGAGACGCAGCCGCCGCTGCTCCGTGTCGAAGCGCGCGTGTCCGGCGAGCGGCACCTTGCAGCTCCCTTGCAGCTTGCGGAGCAAGGTGCGCTCCGCTTCGGTCACGACGCGTGTCGGGCGGTGCTCGAGGTGCGCGACCAGCTCGCGCACGCGCGTGTCGTCGAGCCGTCCCTCGATCGCCAGCGTCCCCTGGCCCACCGCCGGCAGGCACAGGTCCACCGGCAGCACCTGGTGCGGCCGGTCGAGCAGGCCGAGCCGCCGGAGCCCCGCGGCCGCCAGCACGATCGCGTCGTACTGCCCCTCTTCGAGCTTGCGCAGCCGCGTGTCCACGTTGCCGCGCAACGTGACGTAGGCCAGGTCGGGCCGTCGCGCCCGGAGCTGACACACGCGCCGCAAAGAGGTCGTCCCGACCCGTGCGCCCGCCGTCAGGCCGTCGAGCTCGAATCCCGTCGCGGGTGAGCAGGACGTCGTTCGGCACCTCCCGCTCGGGGAGGCACACGAGGCCGAGCCCCTCGGCCATGTCCGTGTCGCCCGGCACGTCCTTGAGGGAGTGCACCGCCAGGTCCGCGCCGCCCTCGGCCAGCACGTTCTCGACCTCGCTGATGAAGAGGCCCTTGCCTCCGATGGCGGCCAGGGGCTTGTCCAGCACCCGGTCGCCCTCGGTCACCACGTGCACTTCCGTGACCTCCACGTCGGGAAAGTGCTCCCGGATCCGCGTGGCCACCCACCGGGTCTGGTAGAGCGCCAGGGCGCTCTTGCGCGTCGCGATGCGAAGCTTCATCGTCCCTTCCCGGACTGGGCCGTCGCCAGGTCGACCACGCTCGCCGCCGTTTCGGCCGCATCCTCGGCTGCCTCGCTCGCCGCCGTTCTCGATGCGTCCTCGGCCCCTTGCGCCGGCTCGGCCTGGGGCAGGTCGAAGAGCCGTCGCGCGGCGTCGATGAGCCGCGGCCCGTCGGGGCTGTCGGCCTGCTCCTTCAGCTCGGTGAGCGGCTTGTGCAGGAGCTTGTTCACCATCGCATTGCACATGGCGTCGAGGGCGCGCCGGTCCTTGTCGCCGAGGCCCGACAGGCGCGGCAGGGTGCGCTCGAGCTCGGCTCGCACCACCGCCTGGAAGCGCTCGCGGATCGCCACGATCGTCGGCGTCAGGTCGAGCGATCGTCGCCACCTCTCGAACTGCGCTACCTCGGCGGCGACGATCGCCTCGGCCGCGTCCGCCTCGCGCTGTCGCGCGGCCAGGTTCTCGTTCGCGACCTGGGACAGGTCGTCCACGTCGTAGAGGAAGACGTTGTCCATGTCGTGGGCGCGCGGATCCACGTCACGCGGTACGGCGATGTCGATGAGGAAGAGGGGACGCCTGCGCCGCCCGCGCACCACGTCGTGCATCATCTCGGCGGTGATGACGAAGCGGTGGCTGGACGTGGAGGTGACGACGACGTCGGCGGCCACGAGCTCCGACGCGAGTGCCTCATGGCCGCGGGGTTCGCCGCCGCAGGCCCGCGCGAGCTGCTGGGCCCGCTCGGGGCTGCGGTTGATCACGACGAGGCGCGCCCCGAGCTTGGCCAGCTTGGACGCGGCCGCCTCGCCCATCTTGCCGGCCCCGACGAGCAGCACGCGCCGGCCCTCGAGGCGGCCGAAGATCTTGCGCGTCAGCTCGACGGCGATCGAGCTCACGCTCACCGCACCGGCCGCGATCCCGGTCTCGGAGCGCACACGCTTGGCGACGCCGAAGGCGTGGGAGAAGCACCGGCCGAGCAGAGGGCCGATGGCCCCCGCCGCGCTGGCCGTCGAGTAGGCGTTCTTGACCTGGCCGAGGATCTGGGGCTCGCCGACGACCATGGAGTCGAGACTCGCGGCGACGCGGAAGGCGTGGCGCACGGCGTCGGTCCCCCAGTGCTCGTACAGGAACCCACCGACCGCATCGGGCTGGGCCCGCTCCCCGAGGTGTGCTCGCACCGCGCGCCCGGCGGCAACCGGATCGGTCGCGGTGCCGTAGACCTCCACGCGGTTGCAGGTGGAGACGAGCATGCCCTCGCGGAACGCCCCCGTGTCCATCAACGTCCTGAGCTCGCTCGCCGCGCCCTCCGGCGGGACCGCCAGCCGCTCGCGCAGGGCGACCGGTGCCGTGCGGTGGCTGAGCCCGACGACGAGGAGCTCGCCCTTGTTCACAGCCCGCCCCCGCCGGCGCGCACGACGTAGCCGACGAGGACCGCCATGGCGCACAGGAAGCCCATGATGGTCCCGATCGCGGCCCGCCGTCCCCGCCAGCCGGCGGCCACGCGCAGGAGCAGCACGCCCGCGAAGACGAGCCAGGCGAGCACCGCGAAGCCCTCGGTCGTGCTGATGACCGGAGCCGAAGGATCGAGGCGGACCGCCCAGATCGTGCCCGTCACGATGCCGAGAGTCAGGAGCGGGAAGCCGATCGTGACGAGACGGAAGCCGAGGGAGTCGAGCTGGTCGAGGGGTGGCAAGCGCTGGAAGACGCCGGTGAGCTGCTTCCTGCGCAGGAGCCGCTCTTCGATCATGTAGGCGACCGCCGCGGCGAAGGCGAGGGCGAAGGCGACGATGCCGAGGACGCTCAGGGCCACGTGGATCGGCAGCAAGGCCGAGCGCACGTGCTCGGGCATCTGTCCGACCGTGCGTCCGAGGCCGGCACCGAGGAAGAGCAGCAGGGCCACCGGCGTGATGAAGGCACCGAGCACCAGGACGCGATAGCGCAGGGCGGCCGCCAGGTAGGCCACCGAGATGAGCAGCGACAGCACCGCGAGGGTCTGATGGATGTCGCCGAAGGGCGCGTGGCCCGACACGACGAAGTCCATGACGAGGAAGCCGACATGCAGGGCCACGGCGCCGAGCAGCGACAGACGGCCCCAACGCCCGCTCGCCTCCCGCCCCCGGACGAGGAACCAGAGGAACAGGCCGCATGACAGTCCGTAGAGGACCGACGTCGCGCAGAAGAGGCTGGTCACCAGCATGATGCGAGTCTCGGGAGGGGACGGGCGGCGGGCGGCTACCGCGAGCCGAGAAAGAAGCGGGCGAGCAGGTCGATCTCGCCCGTGCCGGGGCCTTCGCCGACGGCGGCGCGCGTGGCCGCCGCCAGGCTGTTACCGCTGGCCACTTCGTGCAAGGGCTCACCGACGAAACCCTCGACGACCTCGTAGGCGTCGTCGCCGAGGATCACCGAATCCGCGTAGTGCTCGCCGCCGAGCGTCACCACCTGCTCGAGGTCCTTGACCTTGCCGACGAGCCCGGCGCCATCGCCGCCACCGGCCACCTCCCTGACGAAGTGCAGGGCGGTCTTGAGCTGGAAGCGCTGCCCCTCCGGGTTGAGGGTCATCTCCTCACCGTCGACATCGATCTTGCCCTCGTCGAGCCAGCGATCGAGCGTTTCCTGGGAGACGAAGACGCGGTTCTTGCCCATCGGGGATGTCCACCGTCGCGACCGAGACGCGGCGAAAAAGGCTAACACGTGCGGGCGGATCCGGGTAGCGGATCGCCGGCCGCCGGGGTCGGCGGCAGGCCCGGCTTCGCGGGGATTGACACCCGCCCCGGAGGTCCCTAGGAAGTACTGTCCCCGCAAGGCAGGAGTACGTCCATGGCCGGAAAGAACATCCACTCCGTCAACGACCTCAACTTCGACTCCGAGGTGGTCAAGTCCGACATGCCGGTGCTCGTCGACTTCACCGCCACCTGGTGCGGCCCCTGCCGTCAGATCGCGCCGCTGGTCGATCAGCTCGCCGACGAGTACGACGGGCGCGTCAAGGTGACCAAGCTCGACATCGACGACAGCCCGGGCACCGCCCAGAAGTACGGCATCCGCGGGGTGCCCACGCTCCTGATGTTCAAGGGCGGCGAGGTCGTCGGCCAGCAGGTCGGCGCCGCTCCCAAGAAGGTCATCGCGCAGCTCATCGACCGCGGCCTCTGAGGGGTCGCTCGTGTCTCAGGGGGGTCCCTGCCCGGGGCGGGGCTCCGGGCGGGGGCTCGCCTGCTGCTGCTGTAGCTGCTCGAGCCGCTCGTGGAAGCGGCGTTCGCGGGCCGACTCGATCTCCGCACGCCGGATCGCCGCGATGGCCAATCCCGCGAGGATGATCAGGGCCGCCACCAGGGTCGCCACGACCAGGATCTTGCGCCCGGAGGCCGCGCCCCTGGGCTCGTCGGGCGTGGAGGTGAACGTGGCGTCGTCGTAGGCATCGTCCAGCGGGGACGGTGTCCCGGACGGTGGAATGGCGACCGGACGGGCCGGCGGGGGCGCGCTCGGTGGTAGGCCTTCCCACGGGGAGGCGCGTCCTGGCAGCGGTGGGGCAAGGGCAGCCGCCGGCGCAGGCTTCGCGGGCGGGGGCGGTCCCGCCCGTGGTGGCGTCCCGTGCCGGCTGTCATCGAACAGCACGGGAGCGTCCGGCGAGGTGAACACCTCCGACGGACGGCGCGCCCGGGGGATGGGCTTGACGCCTTCCGGCACGACGAAGTCCGGGTCGGGCTGCTCGACCCGGGCTGCCGCGCGCTTGGTCCCGGGCGGCGGGGGAAGCCGTTGCGCCCGACCCGGCTGCAAAGCCCGACCTGGCTGCGAAGGCCGACCTGGCTGCGAAGGCCGACCCGGCTGCGAAGGTCGACCCTGGGGCGCCGTCGCGCTCGGCTTCGGCGCCCGTGCCTCGACTCCCGTTCCCTCGTCCCTCGCAGCTGGCGTTGCGGCCTCCTCAATCACCTCGATGTCCGATGGCCCGAGGGGCACGGTCGCGGCGCGCGAGCGGGGCTTGCGAGCCGCCGCAGCGCCCGGCCGCGGCTCCTCCGCGCTGACGCCGAGGGCGGCCCGTACCAGCCGCGGGTCGAGGGCGTCCAAATCGCGCACCCGGCCGGCCGGCTCGCGCCGTTCGGGAGCTGCTCGTCGCTCGTGCTCCTTCAGCCCGCTCATCGGATCGGTGCGCTCGGTCGGCCCCTCGAGGAACGCCTCGGCCGGAGGGCGCACGAGCATGGCCGCGTCGATCTTCTGCGTCCCGTCCTCCGCCGGCTCGACCTCCGCTCCGCGCGCCTTGCCCTGGGGCGCAGTCGGAATGTCGTCGCGGAATCCACCGGGCATGCGGGTGGTGGGCAGGGCCTCGGCGGCGAAGCCCGTGGGCGTCGTCGGCAGCGGCACGCGCGGCCGCGTCAGTCCGTCGCCCTCACCGGCCACGTCGGCGCGGACCTCCGGGTCTGTGTCGATGCCGGGTCGCTGTGTCGCCGAGCGCAGGGCGTCGCCGGCGGACGGGACGGGGCCGCCCGGATCGGTGTCGAGATTCAGGGCGCGGGGGGGCTCGGAGTCGAAGGTGACGGCCGAGAGCTTCTCGGTCGGCTCGACCGGCACCGTGTGGCCCAACCTCGGCCCGAGCCGATTGTCGTGCGTCTCGGCGATTCGCGGTCGCGGGAGAACGAGCCGGCGGGGACGGCGAAAGGGTGCGGGGTCGAGGTCGGGGACCGGGAGCTTCGACTCCTCGCCGAGGGCTTCGAGAAGCCGCTCGAGGGAGTCCGGTCGGGCCGAGACGGTGGGGGAAAGGTAGAGGGCGAGCGCTTCGCCGACGGGGCCCGGCGGTACGGCGGACGCTGGGGGGCCCTTGGGCAGCCCACCCGTCGTCGCTTCGAGCACCAGGAGGGCGACCGCGAACCGGTCGGCGGCGTCGTCGGCAGAGCCCAGCATCACCTCGGGAGCGAAGCGACGGCGCAGGGCATCCTCCTCGGAAAGCACCTGGCTCACCGCATCCTCGGGGAGCGCCGGGACGACGAAGGGCCCGAGCACGACGAGCTCCTCCGGGTCGACCCACACGTGCTCGGGGCTGACGGCGCCGTGGCGCCAGGGCGGCGGGATGGCAGCCAAGGCAGCGGCCACACGCGCCACGACGGGCAACAGCTCCGCGGCCGTCATGGTCTGGTCGTGGATCGCACGGGCATCGAGCACGTCGCGCAAGGACGTGCCCTTGGGCATCGGCTCTACGACGAAGACCAGCGCTCCGTCATGGTCTGCGTCGAGCAGCCCAGGGAGGTAATGGCCGCCGATGCCGACCGCTTGCTGCAGGCGTGTGACCACGCTGCGGCGCGCCTCGCCCCCGAGCAGCTCCGGGCGCAGGACGCGCAGGAGGACGGGCTCCTCGGTCTCCTGATCGATCGCGTGAAAGGCGGTGGTGAAGCCCGACTCGAAGAGCACGCGGTGGACCTCGTACCGTTCGCCCAGCACTTGCCCGTGACGTACCCCTCCGGGTCCGCGGACCGTGGCGCCGGTGACGGCCGTATCGCCGTGCTCGTCCAGACTCAACTCGTCGCTCTCCGTCGCGGTGGCGCCCGGTCGGGAAGATCGCGTAAAGACGGTACCGGCGGCTCGCTTCCCATTGCGAAAATGAGGCTTCGACCGTAGCACGACCGAAACGGATCCGGGAGCCGGGCGGTTCATGGCCCTCCCCGGACGGACAGGGGCCCTCAGTGGCGGCCGGTGCTGCCGAATCCGCCCTCGCCGCGTTCCGTCGCGCCGAGCGCCTCCGTCCCGCCGACCTGCTCGACCGAGACGTGCGTCACGGGCGCGACCACGAGCTGGGCGATCCGCTCGTGGGGCTGCACGACGTAGGCGGTCGGGCCGTGGTTGACCAGGAGGACCTGCACCTCGCCGCGGTAGTCCTCGTCGATGGTCCCGGGCGCGTTGAGCACCGTGACGCCGTGGCGTGCGGCGAGGCCCGATCGCGGTCGCACCTGCCCCTCGTGGGAGGGCGGCAGGGCGAGGGCCAGACCGGTCGGGAGGAGGGCCGTCCCTCCGGGCGGGATCTCGATCGGCGCGTCGAGGGCCGCGGTGAGGTCGAGCCCCGCGGCGCCGTCGGTGGCGTAGCGCGGCGGATCGACCAGGCCGGGCCGCAGGACGGTGAACCGGAGGATGGGGCGACGGTCCATGGGTCGACGGGTGAGGCTCGGAGGCCGCCAGGTCTCGCCTGACCGCCGTCCGAGCCCAACCGTGTTGGCGATCAGTCCTGCGGCGAGCGCTCGCGCTGCTCGCCGGCCTCACGGTGCTCGCGGTGCTCGCTGCGCTCCCCGCCCTCGCGGTGCTCGCTGCGCTCCCCGCCCTCGCGGTGCTCGCTGCGCTCCCCGCCCTCGCGGTGCTCGCTGCGCTCCCCGCCCTCGCGGTGCTCGCTGCGCTCCCGCCCTTCGCCGCCTTCACGGGGTCCGCGGTCGCGATCCCGTCCCGGACCGCCCCGCGCATCGCGCCGATCCCGGTCGCGCCCGCCGCCACGACCACCGCGGCCACCGCGCCGGTCCCGATCGCGGTCGCGATCGCGTCCGCCGCCGCCGCCGCCGCCGCCGCCGCGCCGCGGCTCCGGCTCGACATAGCCCTCCGGCTTGGCGAAGAGCTCCTTGCGCGTGAGCCGCACCCGGCCGTCCCGGTCGACGTTGCTCACCATGACCTCGACCTCGTCGCCGAGGTTCATCACGTCCTCGACCCTGTCGATGCGCTCCCAGGCCATGTCCGAGATGTGGAGCAGGCCGTCGGTGCCGGGGGCGATCTCGAGGAACGCGCCGTAGGCCTCCACGCGCCGGACGACGCCCTTGTACTTCTTGCCCACCTCGGGCTCGGTCGTCAGGGACTCGATGATCGCGATGGCCTTCTTGACGGCCTCCGAATCCGGCGACGCGATGGCGACCGTACCGTCATCCTCCACGTTGATCTGGCAGCCCGTCTGGTCGACGATCGCCTTGATCATCTTGCCGCCGGGGCCGATGACGAGCCGGATCTGGTCCGGCTTGATCTTCAGCGTGGTGATGCGCGGCGCGTAGGCGCTCAGGTCCTCGCGCGACTTGGCGAGCACGGCGTTCATCTTGCCGAGCACGTGCAGGCGCGCTTCCTTCGCCTGGGTGAGGGCCTCGCTCATGATCTGGCGGCTCAGGCCCTTGATCTTGATGTCCATCTGGATGGCGGTGACGCCCTTGGCGGTGCCGCACACCTTGAAGTCCATGTCGCCCAGGTGGTCCTCGTCGCCGAGGATGTCGGTGAGGATGGCGTACTTGTCGCCCTCCTTGATGAGGCCCATCGCGACGCCCGCGACCGGCGCCTTGATCGGCACGCCCGCGTCCATCATCGCGAGGCTCCCGCCGCAGACCGTCGCCATGGACGACGAGCCGTTCGACTCGGTGATCTCCGAGACGATGCGCAGCGTGTAGGGGAACTCCTCGGCCGAGGGGATCACCTTGCTGAGCGCACGCTCCGCGAGGTTGCCGTGACCGACCTCGCGCCGGCCGGGGCCGCGCAGGGGCTTGGTCTCGCCGACGGAGAAGGGCGGGAAGTTGTAGTGGAGCAGGAAGCGCTTCCAGTACTCCTCGGTGAGGCCGTCAATCTTCTGCTCGTCCTGGTGCGTCCCGAGGGTCGTCGTGACGATGGCCTGGGTCTCGCCACGCGTGAAGAGCGACGAGCCGTGGGTGCGCGGCAGCCAGCCCACCTCGATGTTGATCGGGCGGACGGTCTTCGAGTCACGGCCGTCGACGCGCCGCTTCTCGTCGAGCACCTGACTGCGCATCGTGTCGTAGCGCAGGTCCTCGTAGGACGCCTTGATGTCCTTCTCCTGCTCGGGGAACTCCGCAGCGAGCGCCGCCACGACCTCTTTCTTGAGCTGCTTGAACTTGCCGTAGCGCGCGTGCTTCTCGGCGATGTTGCACGTGTCCTTGACCTTCGCGCCGATCACCGCCTTCACACGCTCGTCGATCGTCGCGGCGCGCTTCGGCGGCTCGAAGGTCCACTTCGCCTGGCCGGCGGCCTCCTTCATCTTGCCGATGAGCGTGATCACTTCCTGCACCGACGCGTGTCCGAAGAAGATGGCCTCGACCAGGTCCTCCTCGGTCATCTCGCCCGACTCGCCCTCGACCATCACCACGGCGTCGCGGCTCGCGGCGATCATCAGGTCGCAGTCGCTCTCCTCGAGCTCCGCGTAGGTCGGGTTGGCGATGAGGCGCCCGCCCACGCGACCGACGCGCACGCCGGCGATGGGGCCGTCCCACGGAATCGGGCTCAGGTGCAGGGCCAGGGACGCGCCCGTCATGGCGAGGGCGTCCGAGGGGTTCTCCTTGTCGACCGACAGGACCGTCGCGATGACCTGGATCTCGTTGCGGTAGCCGTCGGGGAACAGGGGCCGGCACGGTCGGTCGATGAGGCGCGAGGTGAGGATCTCGTGGTCGCGCAGGCGGCCCTCACGCTTGAAGAAGCCGCCCGGAATCTTGCCGGCCGCGTACGTCTTCTCGACGTAGTCGACCGACAGGGGCATGAAGTCGATGCCGGGACGTGCCTCCTGCGTGCCGCAGGCCGTGACGAGCACGACGGTGTCGCCAGAGGTGACGAGGCACGAGCCTCCAGCTTGCTTGGCGATGCGCCCCGTCTCGAGTGTGACGGTCTTGTCGCCGATCTTGACGCTTTCTCGGATGATCATGGTGCTCTTCTCTCCGGCCATGCGGGCCGGCTCTCTGGGAGGGCCAGAGGCGATGGAGAGATGAGCTCGGTCCCCGGTTCCGCATCTCGAGCCCCTGCTCGAGACGTCGAAGCGAAGATCGAGAACCCACTGCTCCGGGCCTTCGGTTGCCTCGTGACAAACCGCGGAGCAGCGGAAGGATTCCGCTCTCCGCCACGGCGCCGGGCCGACTACTTCCGGATTCCGAGCGCTTGGATGATCGTGCGGTACCGCTCCACGTTGCTCCCGCGCACGTAGTCGAGCAGGCGGCGCCGCTGACTGACGAGCTTGAGCAGACCCCGACGCGAGTGGTGGTCCTTCTTGTGCGTCTGGAAGTGCTCCGTGAGGTAGGTGATGCGCTCGGTGAGGAGCGCGATCTGCACCTCGGGAGAGCCCGTGTCGGTCGGGTGCGTCCGGAACTTCTTGATCAAATCGCTCTTGCGATCGGGCTGTAGCGCCATCGTCTGCTCTCTGCTGGTCCGTGGAATTGTCGGAAAAATTGTCGGCGGAGTATGGCGACCACTCCGGGGGCCGTCAAGCAGCCACGAGGGGCCCGGACCCGGACCCCAGGCTTTCGGCCCGGGGGGTGCTGTACGGGCGGGCGGCTAGCCCTCGGTCGCTCCCCCGCCGCTGGCAGAGGGAGCTCCCCGCCCGCCCTGTGGGTGCTGCGGTTTCGGCCGGATGCGGTGGAGGCGCTCGCCGTCGGGCCGGTCGACCTGCAGGGTCGTGTGCTCGATGTGGAAGCGCTCCGCCAGGAGTGTCTCGAGGGCGTGCCGTACCAGGAGCGGCTCGTGGGCCCCGTCCATCAGCACGTGGGCCGCGAGGGATGCAAAGCCCGTCGAGATCTCCCAGATGTGGAGGTCGTGCAGCTCGATGACGCCTTCTACCTCGGCGCACGCCTGCCCCACCTCCTCCGGGTTCAGCCCCTCGGGCGCTGCCTCGAGCAGGACGCGCCCCGAGGCGCGCAGAAGCTGCCAGGCGGCGCGCAACATCAGGACCGCCACGACCAGCGATGCGATGGGGTCGGCCCGCCGGAAACCGGTCGCCCAGATGACCGCGGCGGCGATGGCCGTCCCGATGAAGGCATAGAGGTCGGTCAGGACGTGCTGCAGTGAGCCCTCCACGTTGAGGCTCCTGCGCTCGGCGCGGGCGAGCTGCCACGAGGCGAGGAGGTTCACCGCGATACCCACGAGGGCGACCACGAGCATCACCTTCGGCTCGACCCGGGGCGGCACGATCAGCCGGCGCACCCCCTCGTAGACCACGAGGGCGCCCAGCACGAGCAGGGTCACGCCGTTCGCCTGGGCCGAGAGGATCTCGGCGCGCTGCAGGCCGAAGGTCAGGCCCCCGGCGGGCGGCCGTCGGGCCAGGCGCATCGCCACCAGGGCGAGGCCGATGGCGCCGGCGTCGGTCAGCATGTGGGCCGCGTCGGCGAGCAGGGCGAGGGAGCCCGAGAGAAACCCGGCGACCACCTCGCCGGCCATGAACGCGACGATCAGGCCGAAGGCGATCCACAGCCGCCGCGCGTCGGCGTCGGGCGCGATGCCGTGCGCGTGTCCGTGCCCGTGCCCGTGGGCCTCGGGGTGCGCGTGTGAGTGGGTCTCTGCCATCGCGCTTCACCACAGGGGAGCACGCCGAACGCCCCTTGGCCAGCCGGTCCCGAAGTCGCGGCCGGGGCGGGCTAACCCGCGAAGGGGATCCGTTCGCGGAGCTGGCGGGCGCGCTCGCGGGCGAGGGGCACGCGCGGAGCCTCGGGGTGGTCGAGCACGAGCTCGAAGGTGCCGGGCCCCGTCGGCTCGATCGCCCGGATGCGATCGAGACGCACGAGCACGCCGCGGTGGCTCCGGAAGAAGCGCGCCGGATCGACCCGCTGCTCGAGGGCGGCGAGGGTCAGGTCGAGGGCGAAGCGGTCGTCCTGTGTTACGGCCCACACCAGCTCATCGCGCACCTCGAACCAGATCACGCGGTCCACGTCGACGACTACCCAGCTGCCGCGCCGCCGGACCGCGAGCCGTTCGAGGCGCGCGTCGGACCCGCTGCCGGCGCTCTCGTCGGCGTCCGGGTTGCTGCCCCGGGGGCGATCGCTCCCCGCGCCCTGCGGCGCTCCCGACCCAGGGTGCAGACGGTGCTCCTTCGCCCGCTCCACGGCGATGCGCAGTCGCTCGAGGCGCACGGGCTTGAGCAGGTAGTCGAGGACGCGCGCCTCGAAGGCGCGCAGGGCTCCGTCGTCGTGGGCGCTGACGACGATCACCGACACGTCCGGGTGGCGCCCCCGCAGGGCCTCGGCGAGGGCGAGGCCGTCGGGGCCCGGCATGCGCAGGTCGACGAAGGCCACGTCGGGGGCCTCGGCTTCGCACAGGGCCAGGGCGGAGGCCGCGTCGGAGGCTTCGCCCACCACGTCCACGCCGCCGCACTCGCCGAGCAGGAACACCAGCTCGTCGCGGGCGAGGGGCTCGTCGTCCACCACGACGGCGCGGAGGGGCTCGCCCGTCATGCCGCGGCCTTTCCGGCCGCGCCCGATAGCTCGGCGAGGGGCAAGCACACCCGGGCGCGCGTCCCCCCCTCGATGGGCTCGAGCGCGATGGACGCGCCTTCGCCGAACTGCCGCGCCAGCCGCTTGCGCAGCGTGTCGAGGGCGATGCCCGTGCCGGCCTCCGTCGGGACGGGTCGCCCCTCGGCTCGGTCCTCCACGTCGATGCGCAAGACGTCCCCGTCGCGTCGCGCCGCGATGCGCACGCGGCCCGGTCCGCTCCGCGCCCCCACGCCGTGCTTGACCGCGTTCTCGACCAGGGGCTGCAGGAGCATGGCCGGCACGCGCAGGTGGGCGATATCCTCGTCCACGTCGCGCTCGACCCGCAGCCGCTCGTCGCCGAGCCGGGCGCGCTCGATGGCGAGGTACGAGGCCGCGTGGAGCACTTCGTCGCGCAGGGGCGCGTCCTCCGGATGGGAGAGCAGGTAGCGGTAGAGGTCGGCCAGGTCCGACACCAGGCCCCGGGCCCGATTGGGGTCGCGACGGATGGTGGCCCGGAGGGCGTTGAGCGCGTTGAACAGGAAGTGGGGCTCGAGCCGCCGTCGCAAGGCTTCGAGGGCCGCCGCGTCGGCAGCCGCGCGCGCTTCGACGAGGGCCACGGCCGCCTCCTCGCGCGCGACCACGAGGCGGGCGACGACGACGAAGAGGGTGACACCCGCCGCGTTGACGACCAGCTTGACGAGGTGCGCCGGCCAGGCCGGGATGTAGCGCGCCACGTGACCGACGAGGAGCAGGCCGATGCCCACGAGCACGACGTGCACCGCCTGGATCGCGATCGAGGTCACAAATGCGCGCGCGCCATGGAAGAGGCGCGGCGCCCGCTGGGCGACGACGCCGGCGATGACGCCGTCGAGCACCGAGGCGATCAGGACCCAGGGCGCCGTCGTCGCGTCGACGCGGTGCGCGTAGAAGAGGCCGCCCCCGAAGCCCGCCAGGGCGCCCGCCTTCCAGCCGCCGAGGATCGCGGCGATGAGGACGCCGATGGCGCGCACGTTGATGTGCTCGCCGAGCAGCGGGAAGCCGAGCATCGCGCCCCAGATGGAGAGGCCGAGCCCCAGGCCGAGGGCGGCGAGCTTGTCGCGGCGCCGGCCGACGCCGAGCACGCGGTTGCGCAGCGGCGGAAAGAGCACCGCCACCAGGGCCGCTGCGGCGAGCAGCCCCATCTTCTCCGCCAGCTCGAGCAGCGCGGTCGCGGGAGACACGGCCGCGACCATAGCCTGGAACCGCGCTCGAGATCATGTGTCGCACGCTTGCTGGCAGGGGCGGCGGATGGGGCATACTTCTGACTCGTGGGGCCCTCCGAGAGCATGGCCCGCTCCCCGAGCGACGAGGTGCGTACCGAGGCGTTCGTCGCCGAGGTGGAACGTATCTATCTGCGCTACGCGAGCGAGGTGGTGGAGGCGCTCGGCCTGTGCCCCTGGGCCGCGCGCGCCCGGCGCGAGGGACGGGTCCGGCTGCACGTCGTGCTCGGTGAGGGCGCCGACCTCGATGCCGCGTTCGAGGCGCTCGAGTCCCTACGCGACGAGGCTCGCGTCGACGTGGGGCTGCTCATCTTCCCTCGCCTCGCCGCCGACCGCCGCGCCTTCGCAGACTTCGCCGAGCGGCTGCGTGTGATCGATGCGCGGGGTGGTGCCCGCCCCGTCGACCGCTCGTTCGCCCTGGCGCCCTTCCACCCGGACGCCGACGCCGACCTGGCGACGGCCGCGCGCCTCACGCCGTTCATTCGCCGCTCGCCCGACCCGACGATCCAGTGCGTCCGTGAGAGCGCCCTCGAGGCGGTGCGGGGCGAGGCCGACCAGGGCACCGTCTTCTTCGACGGACGCCGCCCCGACCTCGCGCGCTACCTCCGGAGCCGTCCCGCGCCCGCCCTGCACGAGCGCGTCGCCGACCTCAACCTGCACACCGTCGAGCGTGTGGGCGTCGACCAGGTCGAGGCCATCCTCGCCGACATCCGCCGCGACCGGGACCGCACCTATGCCGCGTTCGCCGCCGGCGATCCCTGACGCAAGCGTGCGGCGCCGTCACCGCCGTCCTCGCCCTCGGCCCCTCGTGCGTCGTCGCCGTCTGCGTCCCTCGCCCCGTGCCCAGGCCCTATACTGTGCGCCCGTGTCTCCCTGGGATCCCACCCCCCGAACGCTGGAGCTCGTGCAGGCCGAGCCCCTCGCCGCCGATGTGCTCGGCATGACCTTCGTCGCCGCGGACGGGGCGCCCCTCGCCTGGCGTGCCGGCCAGTTCGTGGAGCTGCTCGTCCCGACGCCCGGTGGGGTGATCCGCCAGCCCTACTCGATCGCGTCGGCTCCGGACCCGGCCCGTCCCGGGCGGCTCGAGCTCGCGGTGGCCCTGTCCGGCAAGACCGCCCGCTCCGCGCGCCTCGATCGCCTCCGCCCCGGGGCGCGCCTGGCAATGGTCGGGCCCCATGGCACCTTCACGCGCGACGGCCTCGAGGTCGCCCCCACGCTCCTGGTTGGCGGGGGCACCGGGGCCGCTCCGCTGCGCGCCATGGCACAGGACGCTCTCGCGGCCGACGGCGGCCCCCCCGTTGCGCTGCTGCTCGGCTGCCGAAGCGAGCGCGACCTCTTGTGGGGCGACGAGCTCGTGGGCCTCGCGTCACGCCATCCTCGCTTCCGCTTCGAGCCGACCCTGTCGCGTCCGAGCGTCGCGTGGGCGGGCCGCCGCGGCCACGTCCAGGCGCACCTCGAGGGGCTGCTCGTGGCCCTCGGCCGGTCCGCGACGGCGGTCTTCGTGTGCGGGCCCAAGGGCATGGTGCGGGCGGTCCGCGGGACCCTCGACCAGCTCGAGCATCCGCCCTCCCGCGTTCGCGTCGAGCGCTACGGCTGACCGGATCCGGGTCGCCGTCAGGGTGTCGCCGGCAGCCATACACGCGGGCTGCGTTCGTGGGGCCCTCGTACCCCGGAACCACCTTGACCGTTCCTCCGAAGGCCATCGGCAGAACGGATTTCCCGCATTTCTCGGGCATCGGGCTGCCTGGTCGGTCTGGAACGCTTCGTGCTGATTGACCTGTGTCAATCGCGAATCGAGTGGAGGACGGTCATGCGCAAGCAGTTGATGGTCTTGATTGCAACCAGCCTCGTGGGCTGCACCGCTACCCTGGGACAACCGACCAGGTCCGAGCGGCCGACCGATCCCGGTGCGCAGACCGATCCCGCTGCACCGACCGACCCCGCTGCGGAGCCGACGTCCCCGGCGCCGACGGACCCCGGGCCGGCGGCGAGCGACCCACCGACCCCGTCCCCCCCTCGGGTGGTCCAGACGACGCCGGCCATTTCGGGCGGCAGCCTGCTCGTGTCCCACGACGGCCAGTTCGCGCTCGCCTCGGATCTCGACCGCGACGCCGTGTGGATCGTGAACCTGAACAGCGACTCCCTCGTGACCCACATCTCCTTCGGGCATGGTGAGCACCCCTGGCGCATGGTCGAGGACGGCGCGGGCAACTTCCACGTCACGCTGCGCGACGCGGGACAGGTCGTCGAGATCGACCGAAGCAGCTGGACGATTGGCGCCCGCACCGACGTGTGCCCCGCGCCGCGCGGTCTCGACTACGACTCGAGCAGGGACGCCATCGTGGTTGCCTGCGACACCGGCGAGCTCGTCACGTTGCCCGCCGGGGGCGGCGCGCCGATCCAGACGCTGCACTTCGACCGCGACCTCCGCGACGTGGTGGTGAGCGGCAACACGATCCTGGTCAGCCAGTTCCGCAAGGCCGACGTCCTCGACATCAACGCCACGACGGGCCTGCTCGACCACGTCATCGATCTGCCCTCGGTCGCGGGCGCCACGCCAACGGTCGCCTGGCGCATGATCGCGACGACCGGAGGCAAGGTGCTGGTCGTGCACCAGCAGGCGCAGCAGGACGGTGCGGTGGTCATCTCCCAGCCGGGCGGCTATGGCGGCAGTGGTGAGAGCGGGTGCGCGGCCATCGTCAACGCGGCCGTCACCGTCATCGATGCCGACCCGGGTGACGCCGTCGCCTCGACGGACCTCTCGGGTGTGGTGCTTCCGGTGGACATCGCCGTCGCGCCCGACAACCGGGTGGAGATCGCGTCGGCCGGTGCCCCCAACACCGACCCGTCGATGCTGCCGCCCGGCGCCAGCGGGATCGATGCCCGGATGGGGGTCGGCAACGGCCCGGCGGTGGTCGAGTCGACCGGTGCAGAAGGCCTCCTCGCCCTCGCGGGAGTCACCCACGATCCCGGGGGCATCTTCGGCGGCAGCTGTGACCTCGGCACCCCTGGGGAGACCTTCGAGGACGGTCGCCAGGTCATCGCGGTCGCCTTCGACAGCGGGGGCCGCACCATCACCCAGACCCGCGAGCCCTGGGAGATCGTGATCGACGACCCCCGCGGTGGGACCGGCGCCGCGACCCACATCGCGCTGCCCGGCACGAGCAACGAGGACAGGGGTCAGGAGCTGTTCCACCGGGACGCGGGCAAGGGCGTCGCCTGCGCCTCCTGCCACGCCGAAGGTGAAGAGGACGGCCACACCTGGACCTTCGACACCCTCGGCCCGCGCCGCACCATGAACCTGTCCGGGGGCATCGGCGGCACGGCGCCCTTCCACTGGTCGGGCGACATGACCGACTTCCAGATGCTGGTGAACGAGGTCTTCGTGAAGCGCATGGGCGGTCCCGATCTGCCCACGAGCGACGTCGACCAGCTCGAGAGCTGGATCGACACCATTCCCTCGCGACCGGTGGCAACCGCTCCCGACGCCGCCGCGGTCGCCCGGGGCCGTGCGCTCTACGAGGACCCGTCGGTGGGGTGCACGAGCTGCCACAGCGGCCCGCGCCTGAGCAACAACACGACGGTGAACGTGGGAACGGGCCTCGCCCTGCAGGTCCCGTCCCTCCTCGGCATCGGAGATCGGGCCCCCTACATGCACAACGGCTGCGCCCCGACGCTGCGGGACCGCTTCACCGACAGCGCCTGCGGCGGTGGTGACATGCATGGGCACACGAGCCAGCTGTCGAGCGCGCAGATCGACGACCTGGTGGCCTACCTGAACACGCTGTGAAGAGGCGCCGAGGAGGCGCGGGCGCGTCCCCCCCTCCGAACACGAGTGTGACGTGGCGCCTACAGTCGGTGTGCCATCTGTGAACAGATGGCGCAGTGACGAGGCCCACTCGGGTGGCAGGCGATCCCGAGAATTGTAAGCAAATCCAGGCGCGCCGCCCGAGCCTACCCCATGGTATGCTTCCTGCTGATTGATCGGCGTCAATTCGATGATTGGTCGATTGTGGAGGGGTGACATGCGCAGTTTCCTGGTGGTGTTGTTCGTGGGGCTGGTGGGGCTCGTGGGGTGTGTCTCGCCTTCGCCCAGCGCGAAGGGTCGCCCTCTCGAGCCCTTGACCGTGGCAACCACGCCGCCGCCGCCCGTCTCGGGTGGCAGCCTCTTGGTGTCGCACGACGGAGACTTCGCCCTCGCCTCGGACCTCGATCGGGACGCCGTGTGGGTCGTGGACCTGCAACACGGGTCCCTCGTGACCGGCGTCGCCTTCCGGGCCGGCGAGCATCCCTGGCGCATGGTCGAGGACGCCGACGGCAACTTCCACGTCACCCTGCGCGACGCGGGACAGGTCGCCGAGATCGACCGCGGCAGCTGGACGGTCGGCTTCCGTCGCGACGTCTGCCCTGCGCCCCGCGGCCTCGACTACGACCCGAGCCGGGATGCCATCGTGGTCGCCTGCGACACGGGCGAGCTGGTGACGTTGCCCGCGGGCGGCGGCGACCCGCTCCAGACGCTACACCTCGGCCGCGACCTGCGCGACGTCGTGGTGAGCGGCCACACTATCCTCGTCAGCCGCTTCCGCAACGCCGATGTGCTCGACGTCAACGCCGCGACGGGCGCGGTCGATCACGTCATCGCCCTGCCCGGGATGGGCCCCGACACGCCGACCGTGGCCTGGCGCATGATCCCTGCTCCGGGCGGCCGGGCCGTGGTGGTCCACCAGCGCGCGCAGCAGGACGGGCAGGTGATCATTTCCCAGCCTGGCGGCTACGGCAGCGGGGGCGGCGACAGCGGCTTCGGTCCCTCGGGCGGATCCGTCGGCGGAATCGGTGCGGAGCCGCCCGGCTTCGGTGGCAGCTGCGGCGGCATCGTCAAGGCGGCCGTGTCCCTCATCGACGCCAGCAGCGGGAGCGTCTTGGAGTCGAACGACGTTGCAGACAGCGTGCTTCCGGTCGACGTCGCCATCACCCGGGACCAGCGCCTCGCCATCGCATCGGCCGGCGCCATCAACGCGGACGCCGCGTTCGGGGGCGGCCCGGCCGTCACCACCTCCAGCATGGCCCAGATGCTCCTCAGCGCTCCTGCCTTGTCGGCACCCTCCGACGGGTTCGTGGAGACCGGTTGCGATCCGGGGCAAGCTGCCGAGACCTTCCACGACAGTCGTGAGGTCATCGCGGTCGCAGTGGATCCGAGCGGCCGGACCATCGTCCAGAGCCGCGAGCCCTGGGAGGTCGTGATCGACGACCCGAGCGCTGGCTCGATCCACATCCCCCTGCCGGGGCCGAGCGACAAGGACACCGGTCACGACCTCTTCCACCAGGATGCGGGCGGGGGCATCGCCTGCGCCTCCTGTCACGCCGAGGGCGAGGAGGACGGCCACACCTGGAACTTCGAGACCCTCGGGCCGCGCCGCACCATGAACCTGTCCGGTGGCATCCGCGGGACGGCGCCCTTCCACTGGACGGGCGACATGACCGACTTCCACATGCTGGTGAACCAGGTCTTCGTGAAGCGCATGGGTGGGCCCGAGCTTCCGGCGCGCTACGCCGATCGCCTCGAGGGCTGGATCGACACCATTCCGGCCCGACCCAAGGCCGTTCCGGCCGACATGGGGGCGGTCGCCCGCGGCCGCGCCCTGTTCGAGGACCCGACCGTGAATTGCACGAGCTGCCACAACGGCTCGCGCATGAGCAACAACACCACGGTGAACGTGGGCACGGGCCTCGACCTGCAGGTCCCGTCGCTCGTCGGCATCGGGGATCGCGCCCCGTACATGCACGACGGCTGCGCGAAGACCTTGATGGACCGCTTCACCAACCCGGCCTGCGGCGGTGGGGATTGGCACGGGCATACGAGCCAGCTGTCGAGCGCGCAGGTCGGTGACCTGGTGGCGTACTTGAAGACGCTGTGAGTTGCGCCGCGATGCAGGGGTAGTGGTGGTGGGTTCGATTGGAGAACTGTCGTGGCCCGCCCACCTCCACCCGTAGTCCTTCCGGGGGCACCGCGTGCACGCCGGATCACGAGAGCGCCAGCTCGGCTGTGTCCGCCGTGACGATCAGGGGGCGGGCGCGGGCGTGTGCGCTGGGGGGCCGACGGCCTGGTCGACGTCTTGGGCGATGTCCGGGCGTAGTTGGATGACCGGCGGCTGGGGGGCGTCCTCGGTCCTCAGCGGGTAGGTCACCACGACCGTGCCGGCGAAGGGCGGCACCTCGAGCGTGTCCACTGCCCCGAGCAGACACTGGCGCAAGCTCGAGCGCAGGTCGCTGCCATGGACGTCGGCCGACACGACCTCCCTGTCGGCCAGCTGGAGGTCGATCTCGGCGCGCACGTGATAGCTCGGTCGGCCGGCCCGATCGCGCCGGAAGCAGAGCCGCGCGACGGGCATGACGCGCTCGCGGAGCATGCGGAGGACGCTGATCGCGGGCATGCCGTGCCCGGTGTGATCGGCAGGGGGCGGGGGCGGCACCGGGGCCGTGCAGGTGCGCGCCACGGCCAGGGCGACGGGAGCCCGGTCGCTGCTCACGCCGCTCGCCCGGTGGGGTGGGCCGCGGGGCTCGCAGCGCCGAGGAGCATCTTCGGGTGGAGGCGCAGCCTCGAGGTCGGCGGGGTCCACGGCTTCGAGCCGCGGGCGCGGATCGCGCAGCCCGAGCGACGCGGCGGTGCCCACGCCCAGGGCGGCAGCCAGCTCTTCGGGCGCGGCGTGGGTGACCCCCTCGAGGTCGCGGCCGCGAACGCGCACGTGGCCGCGGACCTCGCCCTGCCAAACCCGCTCCTCGCCGGCGCGCAGTGGGCCCAGAGAGACGCGCCTCGGCCCGTCCCACACGCGTACGTCGGGCACCAGGACGGGTGCGAAGATCGACGCCACCCGTTCTTCGAGGGGACCCGTCCCCCGTCCGCGTACGGCCCGGTCCGCCTCCCCGCCCGCGTCCACGACCACGCCGTCCGTCTCGAGGGCGCCCTGCGCCAGGGGCCGCCACGTCGCACGGTCGGCGACGTTCAGCACGGACACCTGCACGCCTTCGCGCGCTGCCTGGGCGAAGGCGCGGTCGGCGGCCGTAGTGTGCGTCAGCCCACCATCGCCGATCACGACCATCACGACCGGCCGCGCCTCTCGGTCGCTCGAGGCGTGCTGCACCCAGGGCCGCGCCGTCTCCCACGCCGCCTCGAAGCGCGTCGCCGAGCCGAGCTCGAGGGAGGTGGCCTGGGCGAGGGGGACCAGGGGCGCGTCGGCCACGTCGATGGGTCGCTCGATCAGGGGGCGCGCCCGGCCCGCGAAGGCGAGCGCCTGGACCGTCGACCCGTCGGGCGCCGAGGCGAGCAGCGCTGCGAGGGCCACCCCGATGCGCCCGCGCGCCGGACCTTCGGTCGAGGGCGAGGCGTCGACGAGCAGGATCAGGTCAACGGGGCGGCCCAGTCGTGGACCGGCCGAGACCCGGACGCGGGCGCAGGTGTGGGCTCCGCATGGGAAGCGCCAAGCGGTCACGGACGGAGCCGAGGCCGTGGCCGCGCGCGCCGCCACGGCCGCCGGGACCCACGGGTCGAGGACGGCAGGCGTGTCGCGGTCGGCGGGTGCATCGTCGACCGACGGAGCGAGCAGGCTGTTCGCCGACGCGGTGACCGTGGCGGGCGCAGCGCGCGGATCGGTGCCCCGGGCGGGCAGGCGCAGCCGCACGACGCCGCCGTGCATGGGCGCTGGCGCGACCCAGCGTAGGCGGACGGTCAGCGTCCCGTGGGGACGCACCGGGGCCGCGCGTACCTCGATTGCGTCTCCCCGAGCGTCATGAATCGCGTGGGCCTCCGCGATGGGGGGGGCGCCCGCCGGGCCCCGTGCCCGGACCGCGTCGTCGTAGGCCGAGAGCACGCGCCCACCCAGGTCGCGGAGCCCCCGGCGGCAGGCCGTGCCCGTGCAGACCTCGAGGGCGCCGAGAGTCGCTTCGGGGGGCACCGCCAGTTGGTACCGCACCTCCGCGGGCACGCGCGCTCGGCTCGCGAAGCCCATCTCCACATCGACACGGGCGAGGCCGTGCCCGAGGTGGACGGTCACACGGTGCTCGGCCTCGTAGACGCCGGGAATCGCCGTGAGGACCTGGCCGGACTTGGGGGGGATGTGGGGCGGGACGGGCCCGTGGAGCGCAGCGTTCGCGGGCGGCGCGGGGTGGGCCACGGGCGGCGGGGGGTGGTCGGTCCGGTGGGGGAGGGCGTCCAGGTCCTCGGTGCCCCCGATCGAGAGGGGATCGTCGTCGATGGAGTCGCTGCGAGTCGTCGCCTGGGCACGGGCGAGCGCCGGGAGCGCGGCGAGGGACACGCCGAGCAACGCGAGGGCGGCTCGGCGCGCCGAGGACGGGCAGACCGATCGTGACGCTCGCCGGCGCATCCCTTCGAGCATGGCACGGGATCGACGCCCTGGCAGACGGCGGCCCCTCCCTCTATGATGGCCCCCGTCCGCATTTCCGGTTGCGGCGTGACGGCGCCCTCACCGCGGGTGAGGCGCGAAGGAGACGAGGATGGGGATCATCGATTTCGTGAAGCATGGCGTGCAGGAGATGATGATTGCGCGCCCGGACGACAAGAAGGACCTCATCGTCTACAAGCATCCGGACCGGAACATCCCGATGCACTCCCAGCTGACCGTGGACGCCGACGAGGCGGCGGTCTTCTTCCGGGACGGCTCGGTGGTCGGCGTGCTGCGCAGCGCGGGTGCTGGCCAGCGCCACACCCTGAGCTCCCAGAACATCCCGTTCCTCAACGGCCTCGTCGACAAGTTCACCGGCGGCAACCTCTTCGTGACCGATTTGTTCTTCGTCACGATGCGCCCCATCTACGACGTGCGGTTCGGCGGTGAGCTCGGTTACATGGAAGACCCGATGCTCGGCGAGATGGTCACGCCGCGCATCTTCGGGAGCTTCGCCTTCCAGATCCTGGACCCGGCCAAGTTCATCGTGAGCTACGTCGGCGTGCGCACGCCCAAGGGCAACGACGAGATCACGAAGTGGATGAAGGGCCTCTTCATGAACGCCGTCAAGACGGTGGTCGGCGAGGTGTGCGTCTCGGAGCAGAAGAGCATCCTGCAACTGATGCCGCTGCAGTCGCAGCTCGCGCAGTACTTCGAGCAGCACTGCCCCGACCTCAACGACATCGGCGTGCGCATCGGCCAGGTCGGCCAGTTCAACATCAACCTGACCCCCGAGGACGAGGAGACGCTCAAGGCGGCTCAGTCCGAGATCGGCAAGGCCAAGCGGGCGGCGCGGGTCGCCCAGATCGGCATCTCGGAGGCCGAAGCCAAGGCCCAGCAGAAGCAGTTCGAGCTCAACCAGCAGTTCCAGCAGGACTCGCGCTACGTCAAGGGGCTCGCGGGCGGCAGCTTCGGCCAGTTCGCGGCCGGCAAGGCGATGATGGGCGCGGGCGAGGGCATGGCGAAGGGTGGGGGCGGCACGGGCGGTGGCCCCATGATGGCGGGCGCCGGCTTCGGCATGGGCATGGGCATGGGGAACGCATTCGCTCAGGGCATGCAGCCCGGCCAGCAGCCGGCCCAACAGCCGGCTCCCCAGGCGCCCGTCGCCCCGGGCGGTACGGTGACCTGTCCCTCATGTCACGCGCAGGTCGCGGGCGGGAAGTTCTGCACCGAGTGCGGCGCGGGCCTCGCCCCGCACCCGCATTACTGCCCGTCCTGCGGTGCCGAGGGCCCGCCCGGGGCCAAGTTCTGCGCCGAGTGTGGAACCGCCTACCCCGCATGACGCGGCGCGGATCGTCACGGCGGCGCGAGCGGATGGTGGCGGGCGAACACGCTTCCCGCAGCCGACCCGCCCGCGCCGCTCTGCGCCCCGTGGATGCCCTCCTGACTTCTCGCCCTGGGCCTGCTTTCTATCGCCAGCCCCGCTGAGGTAGGCTTGGAGGGCCGATGCGTCTCGTCCTCCTCGCCACCGCGCTCCTGCTCTTGGGGCAGACCTGCGGTCAGGACGCCGGCCGCAAGACGAGGGGCGAGCCGTGCACGCGCGCTGCGGAGTGTGAGCCAGACCTCTCGTGCGTCGGCGGCATCTGCAAGGCGCAGAGCGACGACGCCGGCCCGTCCGACGCGACCACCGATCGCTGACCGGTGGCGGCCCATGGCCGCACCGTGCTCCGAGACGGGGACCTGCGTCCTGGCCGCGCAGATCGCGTTCGCCATTCGATCGACGCCTCAGGCCGAAGTGTTTAGACTCGTTCGACCATCATGCGCTTCTGTTCTGCGTGTGGCATGCGCCTGCCCGACGATGCCGCGTTCTGTCCGAATGACGGCTCGACGACCGAGGAGCTGCCGCCGACGACCGAGGCCACCGACGCGCTCATCGGTCGGGTGATTGACGGGCGCTACTGCGTGGAAGCGGTGCTCGGCCGCGGAGGCATGGGCGTGGTCTACCGGGCTCGCCACACGGGGCTCGGCAAGGCGGTAGCGATCAAGGTGCTCCAGGCGGAAAGCGCGCTGGACAGCCAAGTCGCCGCGCGCTTCGAGCAAGAGGCGCGCGCCATCTCGTCCCTCGGCCACCCGAACATCGTCGCCATCCACGACTTCGGCGTGCTGGGGGATGGCGCGAAGTACTTCGTGATGGAGTTGCTCGAAGGGGAGTCGCTCGCCCAGTACATCGCGCGCCGCGGGGCCCTGCCGCCCGCCACCGCCGTGCCGATCGCGCGGCAGATCGCCTCGGCCTTCGGCATCGTGCACGCGCGCGGCATCGTCCACCGCGATCTCAAGCCCGGCAACGTCTTCCTCATCGGTGACGAGGCCGCGCCCACGGTGAAGGTGCTCGACTTCGGCGTCGCCAAGGTGCTGGACTCCGCGCGGAAGCTCACCCGGGCGGGCGAGATCTTCGGGACGCCGCAGTACATGTCCCCCGAGCAAGCGGGGGGCCGTGCGGTGGACGCGCGCACCGACATCTACTCGCTCGGAATCATCTTCTACGAGATGCTCTCGGGCCGTGTGCCCTTCGATGCAGACACGCTCATGGCCGTGCTGACGATGCAGATGTTCGAGCAGCCCCAGTCGCCGGTCGACGAGGCGGGTCGCGCGGTCCTCGGCCCCTTCGAGCCCCTGGTGATGCGGGCGCTGGCCAAGAACGCGGAAGACCGTTACCCGACGATGGAGGCATTCGAGGCCGACCTCGCGGCGGTCGATCTGCCCCGGGTGGCATCCGCCGGTGCCGCCAACGGGGTGGCCGCAGCCTGCCCCGACGACGCAGGGGACGACGGCGCCGTGCACGTGCCGATGCGGTCGATCCGACCGCTGGCGATGGCCGTGGCGGGGCTGGTCGTGGTCGTGGCCCTCGCGGGCGTCGGGGGCTACCTCTGGCTGCGGGGCAGCGGCTCGGGGTCGTCCCCGACGCCCGCGGTCGATCGACCGCCCACCGATCCGCATCCGCCCAGAGCCGCGGCTAGCGCGTCGACGCCCACGGCCGCGCCGACGCCCACGGCCGCGCCGTCGCCCGCGGCGGTGCCGGCGGGAACCCCGACGGTACGCGTCGAGAGCGACCCGTCCGGCGCGCAGCTGATGGTGAACGGAGCGATCGTCGCCAACACGCCAGCGGACCTGCCCCGACCGGACGGTGACGGCCGGCGCACCGTGGAGGTACACCTGCTCGGACGACGAGACGCGAGGGTGGTGCTCAGCGCGATCAGTCCGGCCCGGATCCACGTCACGCTCGGGGCGGAGCCGGAGCCGGCCCACGTCGCGCAACGAGCTCCCGGGGAGGCATCTCCGGCGGGCACCTCGAATCGGCACCCGGCCGCCAGAGCCTCACGCGTTCACGGACCCCACCGATCGCGTAGGCGCCGATCCGACCAGGTCCTCGACGTGGTCGACCCATGGAGTCAGATGTGACAGCACGACCCAGCGTTTTCGTCCTGTGGTGGCTCGCCGCGCTGCTGGCCGGCTGTGGCGGGAGCACGGCCGAGCACATCGGGCACACGATGCCCCACATCGTCCGGGCGCCCGCAGCCTCGGCCGCCCGCTACGAGACGACGCCTTCACCGAGGCCCGTCGTCGGTGCTTCGGCCGAGGCCCGCGCCGTTCGGAAGGGTATCGAGCAGGCTGCCGCCGCGGCGCACCTCACGAATCCACGGCGACGGTCGGCTCGGGGTGCTCGCCTCATGGGCAGCGAACCTCCTCGGCGAGGGCGGGACGCCGCCGCCCCACGAGGTCATGGACTTCTTCGCGCATCACCTCGGGCTGGTCGAGCCGACGCCTCACATCCTGATCCTCGGTCAGCCAGATGCGACGACCCTCGCTCCGAGCGTCCGGGACCGGGTCTCCCAGTTCTTCGCGCGGCAACCCTACAACTACTACGGGGCCGCGGTGGTCGAGCGGGGCGGCCTGACGATCGCGGTCGTCCTCCTGTCGACGCGCGCGCTCGATCTCAATCCGGTGCCGCGGCACCTCGGTGCCGGCCAGGCCCTCGCGCTTCGCGGGACGCTCGCCCAGGGTCTCTCTCACCCGGTGCTCGTGGTGGCGCCGCCGAGCGGCCAGGTGCAGCGCACCGAGGCGGGCAACGGGCCCGCGTTCCACCTGGACGTGCCCACCACCCAGACCGGCGTCTACAAGGTGGAGCTGGTCGCCGACGGGACGCATGGCGATACCGTGGTCGCCAACTTCCCCGTCTACGTGGGTGTCGACGTGCCGAGCACGGTCACCGTCGAGGACGCGGGAGGGGGCGCGAGGGGCGATGCCCGCAGCGTCCGCGACAAGCTCCTGGAGGCTCACGAACGCCACGCGGCGTGAGAACGGTCTGCCGCCGGTCGTGGCCGACGGGGGCCTCGAGCAGGTGGCGCGAGCCCACAGCCAGGACATGGTCCAGCACGACTTCGTGGGGCACACATCGCCGACGACGGGCACGGCGGTGCAGCGCGTCGCGCGGGCCGGCTACAACAGCGGGCTGGTGCTCGAGAACATCGGTCGGGGCTACGGCGCGCGGGAGATTGAGGAGGGGCTGATGCAGAGCCCCGGGCACCGCGCCAACATCCTCAACCCGGACGTCACGCACGTGGGCATCGGCGTCGTCGCTCAGCAGGAGGGGATCGCGGACGGCGTTCATGGTGACGGAGGTCTTCGTGCGGATGGCGCACGAGATCGACCTCGCGCACGCGCCCGACCAGCTCGTGTCCATGATCAACGCGGGCCGTCGAGCGCGCGGGGCGCCGCCTCTCGAGGCGGAATCCGAACTTGATGTCGGCCGCGGCGAGCGCGGCGACGCGGTTCTTCGCGGAACCGGATCTGTCGCAGCAGGATGTGGTGGACGATGCGGGCGCGCGGCTTCGGCGCTTCGGCATCGCCTTCCGGCGCGTCGGCGGCGTGATGGCGGTCGTGCAGGCCCTCGACGAAGCTGCACGCCTCGAGCCGACCTTCGACCCGACGGTGCGCTACGTCGGTATCGGGGTTGCGCAGGGGACGCGACCCGACGCACCGCCAAACTCGATCGCCGTGGTCATCGTGCTCGCCTGGCCCCGCTAGCGGTGATCGCGGCTTCGGGGGCGGCCTCCGTGAGCAGACGCTCGGACGGGGGGCGGCGGCCTTGCAGATGCGAGCGCGCGTGAGGGTGTGTGCCAAACGCCGCGAGTGCATGAAGCCGCTCGTCACGGGAGGGAGCTGGTCCGCGCGTGGAGGAGCGAGCGAAGCGAGAGGGAGCGAGCGTCAGCGAGGTTCCGCGGGGGGCTCCGGAGGGTCTCCCCCCCGGTAGGGCTACGGGTGGGGCCGGGCGGGTGGATACAACGAGGACCCGACCGGGCTCAGTACGCCAGGTTGCCCTTCTTGGTCGCCTTCGTCCCGCCGATCTGCTCCATCACGTTGCCGGTCGCCTTCTGGTACTTGAATCCCTTCGGGATGCGGAAGGCGGGGCCATCGTCGGCCACGATGCGGATGTCGACCGCGCCCGGGTCTTCGTACTGCGGGGTCGTCACGACCATCGTGTCCGGATTGACGACCGTGACGCTCAGGGCCCGCTTGCGCCCGAACCACACGGAGTAGCCGATGTCGGTGCGGAAGTTGTGCCCCAGGATCTTGACCATCTGGCTTCCGCTGATCGGCCCCGCCTGGGGATCGATGTCCAGGATCTGAACGTCACCGCCGCTTCCGCAGCCGGCCCCCGCGAGCACGAGCCCGAGCACGGCCGCCACGATCAGCCCTCGAATCCGGATCGTCATCGTTTCGCGCTCCTCCGCAAGCGGGGTGGCCGGGCCCCGCGATCTCCGGCCGCGGAGCCGCGAGGTTCCGCATGGCCCCGCACGATATGCGAGCCTGCCGAGACGGGTCAAGCCACACGGCTCGCGCCCCGGGGGCCAAGGTTGGTCGGTCCTCGTCCGTCCAATGCCGTGGGGCCACGATCTGCCGCGAACGGGTGTAGGCGCTTGACACCCGCGCACCCCCTTTCCCACACTGCCCACTCGGACTCTACCCCGTGGCGAAACAGAACCTGCTGCTCGTCGATGCCGACCCGCGTAGCCTGCGGGTCCTCGAGGTGAGCCTTCGTAAGGCTGGCTACTCGGTCGCTGCCTGTGGCGACGCCGAACAGGCGATCGAGATGGTCGAGCTTTCGCCGCCCGACCTGATCCTCTCCGACACGCGCCTGCCCGGCATGGACGGCTTCGAGCTGGTGCAGAAGCTCCGGGAGCACGACGACTGGGGCGGCATCCCCTTCATGTTCCTGTCGAGCGACGGCTCGGTCGAGAGCAAGGTCCGGGGCCTGGAGCTCGGCGTCGAGGACTACCTCACCAAGCCGATCTACATCAAAGAGATCATCACCCGCGTGAACCTCGAGCTGCAGCGCAAGCAGCGCGAGGGCCTGCAGCTGCGCAACATCTCGTCCAAGACGCGCTTCCGTGGCTCCCTCGCCGACATGGGGCTCGTCGACCTCCTGCAGACCATCGACATCAGCCGCAAGTCCGGTGTAATGTACCTCACGTCGGGCAAGCAGCGCGGCACGATCTACTTTCAGAACGGCCGCATCATGCACGCCGAGCTCGGCGCGCTCGCGGGCGAGCCGGCCGTCTATCGCTTCCTGGTGTGGAACGAGGGCTCGTTCGAATCTCGAGTTCCGGCCGGTGCGGTCCGAAGAGGAGACGGTTTCCACCAGCACCCAGGGCCTCCTCATGGAGGGCATGCGCCGTGTGGACGAGTGGGGGCGGCTGCTCGAGCAGATCCCTCCGCTCGACAGCGTCTTCGAGGTGCACGACGGCGAGCTCATCGCGCGCCTCGCCGAGATCCCGGACGAGATCAATGCGGTGCTCAAGCTGTTCGACGGGGTGCGCTCCCTCATGGAGGTCGTGGACGCCCACGTGAGCGCCGAGAGCGCCGACGACCTGGCGACCCTCAACGCGATCTCCAAGCTCTACTTCGAAGGCCTCATCTTCGACACCGGGCGCAAGGCCACGCCCGCGCCCGACGAAGATGCGCGCATGACGCTCGAGCCCGCCGAGCCCGCAGCCGATGGGGAGCACGGGGTCGAGGAAGAGGCGGAGATCGACGGTGAGACGGTGGTGCCCGGCGACGCGGGCGACCAGTCCGCCCCAAAGGCCTCGGACACGCTGGAGGCCGTCGAGGCCAACCGCGATGATGCAGACAGGGCAGAGGCCGATCGTGCAGAACCTGACGCCGAACCTGCGCAGGGCATGCGAGATGTGCCGGAACGTGCCGAGGCCCAGGAGGCCGTCTCACCCCAAACCGAAGGGAAAGCGCAGGATGGGGAGGAAGGCACAGGACCTGCACACGAGGTAGCCCCGGATGCCGCGGTAACAGAGGGCAACGCATCCGGTGAGGGGGACGCGGCGTCTGCCGTCGAGGAGAGCCTGGCCGGACCCGAGAGCACAGAGCAGGCGGCGGAAGGGAGCATGGAAACTCCCGCGCCCACGGACGACACCCCGGAGGGGACCCCCAAGCCCGAGGAAGAGGAAGTCATGGCGAAGAAGGGCAAGCGCAGCAAGAAGCGCCGCGCAGCGGCTGCACAGAAGCAGGCCGAGCGCAGCAACGTCATCCAGTTCCCCGCCAAGGGGCAGGTTGCGGCCGCCTCCGGGCAGGTGGCGGCCGCCGGTGGGGGCGACGTGGTCGAGGCGGGTGGCGCCGACGAGGGGCGCGAGCGCCGCGATTCCGATGCCCGGGCCCTCGACGAGAAGTCGGGCTACCAGAAGCGGTCCAAGACGGAGGCCGAGGAAGGCGAGGCGGCGGCCGAGGCCGCCGAGGCGAGCGAAGCAAAGACCGTTGACGGCGCGGAGGCGTCGTCGAAGGACGGAGCCGCTGCCGAGGTCCACGAGGGCACCGGGGCCGAGGAGCCCGCGGCGAAAGCCGAGGCCGGAGAGCCTGGCGCGGCGGAGGAGCCGCAGGCTGAGGGCGCGGAGGCGTCCAAGGAGGCCGAGGCCGCCGCCCCCGCCCCCGCCAAGGCAGAGCCCGCCAAGGCAGAAGAGGAAGCGAGCGAGAGCGAAGAGGGCAAGGGCGGCCGGCGCCGCCGTCGCAAGAAGGGGCGGACGACCTCCTCGGCGATGATCCGGGCGCTGACGAACACGGGCGAGCACGCCGCGGTCGCGGAGGACTTCTTCCGCGCCGAGACCTACGAGCAGACGCGCGCGAGTCAGGCACCCGATAGCTGGGACGACCTCAAGGCCGAGCACGATGTGACGCCGGGGGCCCGGCGCGCCATGTGGGCCACGATCGTCATCGCGGCCGTGTTCGGGTTGTGCATCGGCGGCTACGTCATCTGGCAGAAGGTGCTGATGCCGCAGCCGGAGGAGCTGAGCGGCGGCGTGCTGCCGACGGAGCTGCCCCACCTGCAGGCGGAGAGCACGGGGCAGCACACGGCCTCGGCAGGTGCGGCACCGGCGCACGGGGCGACGTCCTCGGCCCATGCGAAGGCTGCACCGTCGACGCCGGCCGCCGACCAGATGCAGGTGGCCGCGGCCCAACCGTCCGGGGCGCCGACGGCCGACCAGGGGCAGGTGGGCGCAGCCGGGCAACCGTCCGGGGCGGCGCCGACGGCCGACCAGGGGCAGGTGGGCGCAGCCGGGCAACCGTCCGGGGCAGCGCCGGCCGCCGACCAGGTGGGCGCAGCCGGGCAACCGTCCGGGGCAGCGCCGGCCGCCGACCAGGCGCCAGCCGCACAGCCGGCGGCGGCGGGCGGAGGAGACTACGCCACGCTGCTCGCCCACGCGCAGGACCTCAACCACCATCACCACCTGCGCGATGCCCAGAAGGCCTACCAGGCCGCCATCGCGGCGAACGCCAGTGGCGCCGAGGCGCTCGCCGACCTGGCCTTCATCCTGCTCAACCGAAGCCAGAACCAGCAGGCGGCCGACCTCGCGCAGCGCGCGGTGACGGCCGACGCGACGAGCTCGGAGGGCTGGATCACCCTCGGGGCCGCGCGACAGGCGCTGCACGATCACGCGGGCGCGATGGACGCCTACCGGAACTGCGTCTCGCAGGGTAAGGGCCAATACGTTCGCGACTGCCACGCGATGCTCCGCTGATCGCGACGGCCGCATCGCGTTCCGTACGGTGGGGACCGCGAAGCGGATAGCCCGACCAGGCCATCGACACCTTCCTACGGGCCGTGCTCGGCACCCCCTGACGCCCGCCCAAGCCGCCCGGGGACGCCGTGACGGAGCGACCGCCCCGATGGCGGCGGTCGCTGCCGGCGCCTGCGCCCGCCTGAACGCCGCTGCCGGCCGGGTGCAGGCGAGGGACGTCGCGTTGACCCGAGGGTCCGGGCTCGTTAGAACGCGGCGCAAGCGGGTGACGCGCGCCACGCGCAGCCCCGCGCTCCTCCGACACAGGACGAGCAGACGAGCAAAGGAGCAGCACCCATGAACGACGTCGTCCTCCTCGATGCGGTTCGCACGCCCATCGGCAAGCTGCGCGGAGGCCTCTCCCGCGTGCGGCCGGACGACCTCGCGGCGCACGTCATCGGTGCCGTGCTCGACCGGGTCCCGGGCGCGCGGGAAGCGGTCGACGAGGTGATCTTCGGCGACACGAATCAGGCCGGCGAGGACAACCGCAACGTGGCGCGCATGGCTGCGCTGCTCGCCGGGCTGCCCTACGAGGTGACGGGCGTCACGGTCAACCGGCTGTGCGGCTCGGGCATGGAGGCGATCGTGCAGGCCTCGCGCGCCGTCGCCCTCGGTGACCAGACGCTCGTCGTCGCCGGCGGCGTGGAGTCCATGACCCGCGCGCCCTACTCGATGGAGAAGCCCGGGGAGGCCTTCCCGCGCACGCCGCCGCGCATCTTCGACACGAGCCTCGGCTGGCGCTACCCGAACCCGAAGATGGCGGCGCGCTTCCCGCTCCACTCCATGGGCCAGACCGCGGAGAACGTGGCCGAGCGCTACGGGGTCTCGCGCGAGGACCAGGACGCCTTCGCCCTCGAGAGCCACAAGAAGGCGGCGGCGGCCTGGGAAGCGGGGGCCTTCGCGGACGAGGTCGTCCCGATCACGGTGCCGCCCGCGAGCAAGAAGGAAGAGCCTTCGGTCTTCGCGAAGGACGAGTCGATCCGCGCCGACTCGTCGATCGACAAGCTCGCGCGTCTCCAGCCCGTCTTCAAGAAGGGTGGCTCGGTGACGGCTGGCAACTCGTCGCCGCTCAACGACGGAGCGGCAGCGGTGGTCGTGACGTCGAGCGACTGGGCGAAGAAGCACGGCGTCACGCCGCTGGCGCGCGTCGTGGCTTCTGCCGTGGCTGGCGTGGAGCCGAACTACATGGGCACAGGCCCGATCCCCGCGATGCGCAAGGCGCTCGGTCGCGCTGGTCTGACGGCTGCCGACCTCGACCTGGTCGAGCTCAACGAGGCCTTCGCGGCCCAGAGCCTCCCCTGCATCCGCGAGATCGGCCTCGACGCGGCCAAGGTCAACGTGAACGGCGGTGCCATCGCCCTCGGCCATCCCATCGGCTGCAGTGGCGCGCGCATCGTCGCCACCCTGGCCCACGCCATGAAGCGCCGCGGCGCGCGGTACGGTCTGGCCACCCTGTGCATCGGGGTGGGGCAGGGCCTCGCCCTGATCCTCGAGCGGGCGGCGTCGTGAACGAAACGCACCCGGAAGCACCGGTCGGCGTCGCGGTCGTCGGGGCGGGCGGCTGGGGGCGCAACCACGTCCGCACCATCGCTGCCCTGCCGGACGCCGAGCTCTGCTACGTGTGCGACCGCTCGGCGGTCGTGCGGGAAGCGGTGCACGAGCAGCACCCGGCGGCGCGCTGCGTCGCGGACGTGGGCGAGGCCCTCGCCGACCCTCGGGTCGGGGCCGTCGTCGTCGTGACCGACGCACCGTCGCACCACGAGGTCGCCGCCGCGGCCTTGCACGCCGGCAAGGACGTGTTCGTCGAGAAGCCCCTCACCCTCTCCGGGGCGTCGAGCGCCGAGCTGTGCGCGCTCGCCGAGGCGCAGCACCGCATCCTGATGGTCGGCCACTTGCTCCTGTTCCATCCGGCGGTCGAGGCCCTGCGTGCGCTCATCGACGCGGGTGAGCTCGGCGACGTGCTCTACATCTACGCCCAGCGCCTCAACCTGGGCGTCGTGCGCCGCGACGAGAACGCCTGGTGGTCGCTCGCGCCCCACGACGTGTCGGTCGCCAACTACCTGCTCGGGGCCGAGCCCGAAGCGGTGAGCGCGACCGGCGGCACGTTCCTGCAGACCGACCGCGCCATCGAGGACGTGGTCTTCGCGACGCTGCATTACCCGGGCGGGCGCCTCGCCCACGTGCACGTGAGCTGGCTCGACCCGCACAAGACGCGAAAGTTGACGGTGGTCGGCTCGAAGAAGATGGCCGTCTTCGACGACACTTCGCCCGACCAGAAGCTTTCGGTATTCGACAAGGGCGTCGAGCCGCCGGCGGCCGTCTCCTACGCCGAGGGCGTGCGCATCCGGACGGGCGACATCCGGATTCCGGCTTTGCGCATGGTCGAGCCCCTCAGGCGCGAGACCGAGGCCTTCCTCCAGGCGGTGCGCTCGCGCAAGGCGCCTCGGGCCGACGGGCGGAGCGGGCTCGCGGTGGTGCGCGTGCTCGAGGCCGGGTCCCGATCGCTCGCCGAGGCGAGCCGGCGGGTCGACCTGTGACGGCCGGTGTCTTCGTGCACGAGACGGCCGTCGTCGACGAGGGCGCGACCCTCGGCGAAGGCACGCGCGTGTGGCACTTCGTGCACGTGAGCAAGGGCGCACGCATCGGGGCGCGCTGCGTCCTCGGGCAGAACGTCTTCGTCGCGCCGGGCGTCGTCATCGGCGACGGCGTGAAGATCCAGAACAACGTGTCGGTGTATGCGGGCGTCGAGATCGCGGACGAGGTCTTCCTCGGGCCGAGCTGCGTGTTCACCAACGTGCAGAACCCGCGCTCGTTCATCGAGCGCAAGGACGAGTTCCGCCCGACGCGCGTCGGGCGCGGCGCCAGCATCGGCGCGAACGCGACGATCGTGTGCGGCCACGACGTGGGCGACTACGCCTTCGTCGGCGCGGGCTCGGTGGTGACGCGCGACGTCCCCTCCTTCGCCCTCGTCTACGGCAACCCGGCCCGCCGCCGGGGATGGATCTGTCGCTGCGGCGAAAAGCTCCCCGCAGGCGATCACCCCAGCTGCCCCGCCTGCCATACCCCCTACGCGATCGAAGCCGAGCGCTGCACCCGCCTCGAGGAACCATGACCACGATCCCGTTGCTCGATCTCGCCGCCCAGAACGGCCCCCTGATGGACGACATCCGCGCCGCCTTCGAGCGCGTGGTCACCACGAACCGCTTCATCCTCGGCCCCGAGGTGAGCGCCTTCGAGGCGGAGGTCGCGGCGCACATCGGCGTGCCCCACGCCGTCGGCGTCTCGAGCGGGACTGACGCGCTCCTGGTCGCGCTCATGGCCCTCGGCGTCGGGCCGGGCGACGAGGTGGTGACGACCCCGTTCTCGTTCTTCGCGACGGCCGGCTGCATCGCGCGTGTCGGTGCGACGCCCGTCTTCGCCGACATCGATCCGGTCACCTTCAACCTGGATCCGTCGGCCGCCGAGGCGGTGGTCACCGACCGCACCAAAGCGATCCTCCCGGTACACCTCTTCGGTCAGCCCTGCGACATGGCCGCCCTCCGACGCTTCGCCGAGCCGCGCGGCATCCCGATCATCGAGGACGCAGCCCAGGCCCTCGGCGCGCGCGCCGACGAGGGACCCGCCGGCGGGCTCGGGGCCTTCGGTTGCTTCTCGTTCTTTCCCTCGAAGAACCTCGGCGCCTTCGGAGACGCGGGCCTCGTCACGACGACCGACCCGCGCTTCGCCGAGCGCGCGCGCCTCTTGCGCGGTCATGGCGCCAAGCCGAAATACTTCCACGCGCTCATCGGCGGCAACTTCCGCATCGACGCGCTCCAGGCGGCGATCCTCCGCGTGAAGCTCCCGCACCTCGACGGCTGGACCGAGGGCCGCCGCAACAACGCCGCGCGCTACGACGCCTGGCTTGCCGAGGCCGACCTGCCGCGCGACCTGCTCGAGACGCCACGCCGCGTCGTCCCGGGGCACATCTACAACCAGTACGTGATCCGCACGTCACGCCGCGACGCCCTCCGCGCCCACCTCACCGAGCAGGGCATCGCCTCCGAGATCTATTACCCGCGCCCGCTCCACCTGCAGGAGTGCTTCGCCTACCTCGGCCTCGGCGAAGGGGCCATGCCCGAGTCGGAGCGCGCGAGCCGCGAGGTGCTCGCACTGCCCGTCTACCCGGAGCTCGGCGAGTCCGCCCAGCGCCGCGTCGTCGACACCATCACGGCGTTCCTCGCATCGAGCTGATGGGGGAACGACCCGGCGCGGAGGGGTTCGGCCGGAAACAACACTGAAGAGATTGCTTTACTAGTGCGGAGGCCGCGAGGCTCGTTTGCGTCCAGCGGCGGCTCCGGGCTTGACGTGGGTCGGGCTCGGGTCTGAGATGGAACGGTGTCAGCCAGGGTACAGGCTCTGCTCGCCGTGCTCCTGCTGGCGCTGTCGGGGTGCTACCAGTCGCGAATGGCCACGGACGTGTGCGACGGCGACGCCCTGCGTGCCGCCCTCGCCGCGGCACGCCCCGGCGACATGGTGCACCTCGGGGCCTGCACCATCGACGGGCCCCTGGCCGTACCCCCGGGCGTGACCCTGCGAGGGGTCGGCGCCCCGTCGGCCCCGGACGCGGAGGACGGATTGCGAATCGTCGGCCCGGCCGGGTCCAGCGCCCTCGTCACGCTCGAGGCCGGCGATCCTCCTGGCGGCCTCGAGGACCTCGAGGTCGATGCGAACGGTGCACCCGGCGTCATCATCTCGGGCACCGGCGGCGCGACCCTCACGTCCGTCGTGGTGCGAGCGCGGGGAGCGACCGCCCTGCTCGTCGACTCCATCGGTAGCCTCACCGCCCGCGACGTGCAGGTCCTGGGTCCCGCCGACGAGGGACCGAATGCACCCCACACCAACGGGCTCGTCGTGCAGTGCACCACACACGTCGACCTCACCCACGTAACCGCGACCGGCCTGCACGGCTTCGGCGTGTTGCTCATGGGCAGCTCGGGCACGCTGCAGCAGTCGGTCCTCGCGGACACGCTGGGCGTGAACCTGCTCGTCTACGGCGGCAGCGTCGACCTCGAGGACGTGACCACCCGCAACGCGCGCTCCGATCTTGGCCTCCTACCGCCCTACGACATGGTCATCGCCAACCACGCCAGCGTTCGAGCGCAGGGGCTCGTGGTGACGGGCTCCGAGGGGTACGGTCTGCTCCAGTCGGATGCACCGGCCATCTACGCTGCGCTCGAAGTGTCACACAACGCACAGGGCGGCATGTGGGTGCAGAACGCGCCCGAGCTGGTCATCGACGGCGGGACGAGCATGCTGTCGGACAACGGACGCGTCGGCCTGCGCGTTGCAGGGGTCGCGCGCGTCGCCCTGCACGACGTGCATGTCTCGTCGACGCGTAACCTCCCCGGCATCGTGGGCGAGACCGGGACCATCGAGATCGGAGACGGCATCGACATCGCGGCCTCGGACCCGGCCCTCGTGCTCGACCACGTGTCGACCGCCGACAACCCGCGCGTCGGCATCGTGGTCGATCTCGGCGGTGCCTCCCTGCGCGCGTCGGGCATCTCGAACGTGACCGTCGACGGGACCGGCGACGCCCTGGGCTTCGTCGTGCAAGACGGCACGGCGCCGGACGGCTGGGACGACGCCGTCCTGCGGCAGGGCGCGACCATGGCCAACGACCGTGCCTTTGGCGTCGGCTTTCTCGACGGCGTCGCCCGCTCGGGGCTCCCCCCTCCGTCGGCTCCCCCCGGATCTGGCTGCAGCGGCCCGTGAACGGACGGGTGGGCGCCCGTGCTGCGGACCCTCGGGCGCGGCTCGTCCCGCGGGCGCGGATGCGGGACACTGGGGCCATGAGCAAGGCCGACGAGACGGATGCGCTGCTCGCCGAGCAGATCGCCTACTACCGGGCCATCGCCCCCGAGTACGAGACCCACGCGATCCCCGGGGCGGGGAGCGACGCGCTCGTGGCGGCCCTCGACGCCTTCCACCCGTCCGGGCGCGTGCTCGAGCTCGCGTGCGGGCCCGGAGCCTGGACCGAGCGGCTGCTCCGCTACGACACGACCGTGACCGCGGTCGACGCGGCCCCGGAGATGCTGGCCCGCGCTCGGGCCCGCGTCGGCGAGGCAGAGGTGCGCTTCATCCAGGCCGACCTCTTCGCCTTCCGGCCGGACGCGCGCTACGACGTCGTCTTCTTCGGCTTCTGGCTCTCCCACGTGCCGCTCGATCGCTTCGCGTCGTTCTGGTCGCTCGTCGGCGACTGCCTCGCGCCCGGGGGCCGCGTCTTCTTCGTGGACGACGCGTATCGAACGCCCGACGAGCTGATCGAAGGCGCCGCGTCCTCCACGGTCCGCCGCCGCCTTCACGACGGCACTGCCTACCGCGCGGTGAAGGTGCCGCACCGGACCGACGACCTCGAGGACCGCATCCGCGCGCTCGGTTGGGACGTCCGCGTGACCCCGACGTCCGGGCCCTTCTTCTGGGGCGCGGGCACCGCTCCCCGGTGAAGCGTCGCGTCGGACCGCGCGCGCAGATGCCTCGCTCGCCGCCGCCCCGCGTGCCGCGTCACGGGGCGAGGGACAGGAGGTGATCGCGGTAGGCGGTGCCGTAGGCGCCGTGGGGTGTGCCGGCGTAGTCGTCGATGAGCACGAGGCAGCCGCTCCAGGTGTCCCACGTCCAGCCGAGGTAGCCCTCGCCGTGGGCGTCGAGCCAGCCCATCACGCCTGTGATGAAGCTCCCCGAGCAGTCGTCCTCGCCGATCTCGGTCGCGACGATGGGCACGGCGGCGGCAACGCTCGTGGGCGCTCCGTCGAAGCAGGTGCTGTCGACGCAGGCGTTGAAGTTGTAGATGTGCCAGGCGGCGGCGAGCTGACCGAGCGGGTCGTCGGGCTCGTGGGCGAGCCACTGGGAAAGCGAGCTCGAGTAGCGGACGCCGCCGAGCAGGATCACGTTGTGCGCGCCCGCGCTCCGCACGGCATCGACCAGCTCCTGCATGCCCGCGACCGTGTAGGAGATGCCGGCGCAGGTGCCTCCGTCACGCCAGCACCGCCAGGCCTCGTTCGTGTCGTGGTTGCTGTCGGGGTAGGGCTCGTTGAAGAGCTCGAGCATCACGTAGGGGTCGCCCGCGACGGCGGCGGCGACGCCGCGCCAGAAGTCCAGCGTGTGGTCCCGGTCCGGCATGGGCTCTTGCCCGGTGGCCTGGGCCGTGCCGGGTGCGGTCCAGTGCAGCTCGAGGATCGGCGTCAGGCCGTGGGCCTCGATGCGCGCCGCGAAGGCGAGGATGGCGTCGCGGTAGGTCGAGCCCGAGTAGGCGGCGGCCACGCCGTTGATGCCGAGCCAGCAGTCCTCGTTCATCGGGACGCGCACCGCGTTGGCGCCCCAGGCGGCGATGGCGTCGAGGGACGCGTCGTCGGTGGGCCCGTCGAAGAGGCCCCAGCCCTGCACGCAGACATACTCGCTGCCCGAGCGGTTGACGCCGCGGACCTGGAAGGGCGCGCCGTCCTTCAGCAGCTCGTGGCCCATGACGACCACGCCGTCACCGGGGCCGGCGCCGCCGTCGCTGTCGCCCGGCCCCGCGTCGGTCGTTCCCGCGTCGACGTCCATGACGGCTCCCGCGTCGCTGCCGGTCGTTCCCGCGTCGGGCGTGCGGGATGCGCCATCGTCGCTCGTCGATGCGTCGCCCGGCGGTCCATCGTCCGGCGGTCCGCAGCCCGCGCTGCCGGCCGCCCCCGTTACTGCAACGATGAAAAAGAGCGCTATCGAGCGACGGCGCACGAGCCCTCCACGCCTCGCGGGCGAACACCCATCGTCGCCGCGGGCCAGCGCGCGCGTCAACCGCCGTGATCCCTGTCAACCGCCGCGATCCATGGACCGTGCGCTTCGGCTATGCTCGCGGGCAGGGATGTTCGACGACCCGACTCTCAGCTTCGTCCGCATGGGGAGCTACCGCGTGCAGGGGATCCTCGGCGGCGGCGGGATGGGCATCGTCTATCGCGCCCAGGCCGAGGACGGCACCGAGGTCGCGCTCAAGACCCTCCGGGCGCCCGACACCGAAGGGCTCGCCGAACGGTTCGAGCGCGAGGCCTCGATCCGCATCGATCACCCCAACGTCATCCGCGTACTCGACTCGGGCACGGGTGAGGCCGGGCCGTACATCGCCTTCGAGCTCTTGCACGGCGAGAGCCTCGAGCAGCGGCTCGGGCGCGGTCCCCTCTCGGTCGAGGAGGCCGTGCAGGTCGCGCTCGGCGCCTGCGCGGGGCTCGGTGCGGCCCACGCGCGCGGCATCGTGCACCGCGACTTCAAGCCCGGGAACGTCTTCGTCTGTGACGACGGCACCGTGAAGGTGCTCGACTTCGGGATCGCGCGCGTGCTGGAGCGATCCGACCTGACGGCGACCGGCGCCGTGCTGGGGACACCTGCCTACCTGTCGCCCGAGCAGGCCATGGGCAAGCGTACGACGGACGCACGCACCGACGTGTGGGCGCTCGGGGCCGTGCTCTACACGATGCTCACGGGGAGCCCACCCTTCGACCGCAGCGCGCCCTACGCGACGCTCTTCGCGATCCTCATGGAACCGTTCGTTCCCATACGAAAGCTCCAGCCGACCGTGCCGCGCGCGCTCGTCGAGGTCGTGGGCCGCTGCCTCGAGAAGGAGCCCGACCGGCGCTGGCCTTCGATCGAGGCCGTCGCCGACGCTCTCCGCGGCGCGGATCTCCGGCCCGCGTCCGTCATGGCACCGCCGGCTCCGGACGACCTTCTCGTCGAAGAGCAACGCGTCGTCGCGGTGCTGTTCGCGCGAGGGATCGCGGACCCGGAGGAGATCGTCCGCGCCATCGAGGCGCGCGGCGGCAAGGCCCTCCTGCTCCGCGCGGAGGCCGCGCTCGGCATCTTCGGCGGCGAGGGCTGGGAGGGCGACGAGATCCGGCGCGCCGTCTCGGCGGCGCTCGAGTGCCGTCACGCCGCGGACTACATGGCTGTCGGCTCGGGCAAGGCGCGTCGCTCGGGCGACGAGATCGGCGGCGCGGGTGTGCGATCGGCGGAAGCTCGGGTGTGGAGCCGGGCTGATGGGTGTTGCGGTCGACGTGGAGACCGCACGCGCGGTCCGATCGTACTTCCAGCTCCGGCCGGCCGGCGGCGAGGTCTTCGAGGTGGTCGCCGAGCGGCGCGGGACCGACCGCCCACCGGTGCTGCCCGGCGAGGCGGGGAGCATCTTCGGACGAGACGAGGAGCTCGCCGCGTTGCGGTCGGCGGGCCAGGGCGCGCTGACCGAGCGGAGGGCAGCGGTCGCGGTGGTCACGGGACCTCCCGGCATCGGCAAGACGCGCCTGCGCGAGGAGTTGGTGCGGTGGTTCGAGGAGGCGGGCGGCACGCTGCTGCTCGGCACGGCCGATGCGCTTCGGGCCGAGGAAGCCCTCGCGCTCCTCGCGTCGGCGTTGCTCCGCCGCGCGCGACGGGCCGCCGCCGTGGAAGGTCGGCCCCGAATCCAGGCGCACGCGCCCCTGTCGGAGCGACGGCAGGCGGTGCTCTATCTCGCGCGGGAGGCGTCGGCCGACCCGCCGTCGGCGCGGCGTCTCGCCCAGTTCCTCGGCGAGCTCCTCTCGGTGCCGATGCCCGACAGCCCGGAGCTCGTGGCCGCGCGCGCGGACCCCCAGGTCATGGCCGATCGTCTCCGCATGGCCGCGCTCGAAACCATTGGTGGGCTCGCTGCGCACGGTCCCGTGCTGCTCGTCCTCGAAGACCTGCACTGGGCGGACACCGCGTCGATCGCGCTTCTCCCGGAGCTCGTCGAACGGACGCGCGATGCGCCGCTCTTCCTCTTCACGTCGGCGCGGCCGGAGGCGCGCGAGGATCTCCTGCGCGCGCTCGGACCTCTCGAGCCGCTCTGCATCGACCTCGGCGGGCTCGGAGCCGCCGACGTGGGGCGAATGGCCGCGGCGATCGCCGGTCGTGCGCTGCCCGAGGTCTGGACGCGCGCTCTCGTCGCGCGCGGCGAAGGCAATCCGCTCTTCGTCGAACAGCTCCTCGACGCCCTCCTCGAGCACGGCGAGCCGGAGGTCGACCCGTCGCTGGTCGCGTTGCCCGTGACGGTCGAGGCGGCCGTCCAGGCGCGCCTCGATCGCCTGCCGCGCGAGCAGAAGGATTCTGTGCAAGCGCGCGAGCGTGCTCGAGCGGCCGTTCCGCGTGCCGGAGCTCGTCGCGCTGGGCGTTTCGGAACCGCGACCCGACCTCGACGTCCTGCAACGCAGCGGCCTGCTCGAGCGGACCCTGCTCGAGGCGGAGGGAGCCGAGTACGCGTTCAAGAGCGCGGTCATTCCCGAAGTCGCCTACCGCATGCTGGCGCCCGAGCTGCGGGAAGAGCTGCACCGCGCCGCCGCAGGGTTTCTCGCCGCCACGCCCCAGGCGGACGACGAGGAGGTGGCGCGGCACTTCGACCGGGGAGGGAAGGGCGATGAGGCCGCGGCGTACTACGCGCGGGCTGCGATGAGCGCTGCGGGACGAGGCGACTCGGCGGGCGTCCTACGCTGCGCGAAGCGTGCGCTCGACCTCCGTGCGCCCGAAGGGGTGCGATTCGATCTGTACTTCTGGCTCGCCGATGCGCTGCGCTTCCTCGGACGGCGGAAGGAGCAGGCCGACGCGCTCGAGCAGGCGCTCACCCACGCGCGGGGAGCGCTGGACGAGGCGCGGGTGCGGAGTGAGCAGGTCGCCGTGTTGTCGGGGACGGGGCGGATCGAGGAGGCGGTGCAGATGGCGGGCCTCGCCAGGGCGGCGGCCGAGGCGTCGGGTGACCGGGACGTACGGGCCCTCGCGCGGGTCCGCGAAGCGCAGGCCTTCCTCTTTGCGGGCCGGGCCGACGAGGCACGCGCGAGTCTGCGAGAGGCGTTCGGCGATCGTCCCCGCGCAGAGCCCCACCGTCGCTGCGCGTGTCACCGGGGCCACCGCCCTTCTCGCGACCACGGTTGGCGACGTGGGCCAGGCCCGCGATGGCTACGCCGAGGCCGTCGAGATCCTTCGGCGCGCGGGCGACGTCCGGCGCGCCTCCATGAACGAGCAGAACCTCGCCGACACCTACAATCGCCTCGGCGCTTATGCGGAGGCGGAGCAAGCCCTGCGGCGCGCGCTCGCTGGCTGCCGTGAGGTGGGGCATCGCATCGGCGAAGCCTACGCCTGCGCCAACCTCGGCTATGCCTGTGCGATGCAGGGGCGCTGTGACGAAGCGCTCGAGTGGTTGGACCGCGCAGCAGACTACGCGAGGCGGAACGAGGACCCGCGGTTGTCGGCCTGTGTGCGTCTCTACCGTGCCCGCGCCCTCGTTCGAGCGGGCGACGGGGACTCGGCGGCCCGGGAGGCGACCGCCGCGCTCGAGGAGGCCCAGCGTGGGGTTCAACGTGCGCTCTCGGCCCAGGCGGAGAGCGTGCTGGCACGTGCGCTGTTGATCCTGGGGAGCGAGGGGGAGGCGGAGGACGCTTCCCGGCGCGCGATGCAGCTGCGCGACGCCGCGGACGGCCTGGTGGAGGACGAGGCCGAGGTCTTTCTCGTGCGCGCGGAGGCCCTCGACGCCTGTGGCCGCGCGGAGGAGGCCGAGACGGTTCGCGCGCACGGACGCGCCCGGGTGCGGGACCTCGCCTCGCGTATCGCGGACCCGGGCTGGCGCGAGCGTTTCGTGAGGGACGTGCCGGCGCATCGGGCCCTGCTCGAGGGGGCCTGAGACGGCGCGGCCCCGAGGTGTGACGCCCGAGGGCGCCGAGTGTGACGCATCGAGCGCGCCGTGTGACGCACCCCGTCCGCGCCACCGAATCCCCCGAGTGATCCTCGAGTCGCGAGCGTGGCACCGAAGCTGCAGTCAATAGGGGGGCGAGGTGTCTCCCCATGAACGGCCAGCGCGTTTCCCGCAGTTGCCCTGCGAACAGACCCGAGGGTACCCTTGCGCGCATGAGGGTGGGCGCGACGCTGCTGATTGCCCTGGCGAGCGTTCTGTTCGGGTGCAAGAGCGGCGGGCCCTTCTGTGATGCCCAGGCCCTGAGCCGGGCCCTCGGCGATGCCGCGCCCGGCGACGTCGTGCAGATCGGCGCGTGCACCGTTCCGGGCCCGATCACGGTCCCCGCGGGTGTGACCCTCGAGGGCACCGACCCCGATGCGAGTCGCGTTGCCGCCCCGGCCGACGGCGATGGCGTGGTCCTCACGGCGGGCGACTCGGCGGCGACGCTCGCGCACGTCACGGTGCAGGCCTCGGGGATCATCGGCGTGCACTCCACGGGTCCCGGGGCGGTGTCCCTCGAGGACGTGCACGTGCTCGGGTCCACCGGCGTCGGTGTGTTCCTCGACGGCACCTCGAACGCGACACTCACACAGGTCCACCTCGTCGGCCCCATCACGACCGACCCGAGCAGCGAGCCGGCCTGGCTCCGCGTCGCTCCGACGACCGGCGCTTTGCCGGCGTGCACGGGCACCGACACGTATTGTGCGCCGGATGACACGAGGCTCATCGCCTGCCCCGGCGGTTGCGCTCCCCTGACGCAGGTCTGCAATCCTGCGGCGACTGGGTCACCCTGACCGCCACCCACGGTCTGCTGCTCGCCGGCGTGGCCGAGGCGACGCTCGACCACGTGGACGCGAGCGGTTTTTTAGAGTTCGGCGCGGTCATCGTCGACGAGAATTTCGGGCGGGACGGTGGTCCCGGGCACGGTCTCGTGGACGGGTGGTGGCGTCACCGGCAACGTCGGCATCGGCCTCGACGTGACCGGCCAGGAGACGGTCACGGCCGACGGGCTCGAGATCGGCGGGACCTACAACGGCCTCAGCCAAACCGTGGCGTCGGTCTACGGCGGTGTGTTCGCCAACGGCGCCAACGTGACGGCCAGGGGCCTCACCGTTCACGACAACGCCGGCTACGGCCTCTTGCACGCCGCCGCCACGGCCACCTACGACAACCTCACGGTGAACGACAACGGCGCCGCGGGCGTGTGGGTGGGGCAGAGTGACGGCTTCTCGATCGACGGCGGCCACGTCACGGGCAATGCCTTTGCGGGCATCCTCGTCGACGAATCGCAGAACGTCTCGATCACGAACACGGACGTGACCAGCACGCAGGCGGCGACCCGGACCCTGAACGAGACCGCGACGGTGAACGTCGGCGACGGGATAGAGCTCATGGGCTCCACCACCGCCGTCGGCCTCGACACCGTCACGTTGACCGACAACGCGCGCGTCGGGCTCCTGGTCGACCTGGCGGGCGGTCCCGCGGACGGCATCCACTTCGCGCAGGTCACGGCCCATGCGACCGGCACCGAACTCGGCGCGTTGGCGGGCACCGAGGATGCGTCCCACGTGAGCCTCGCGCCCGGGGCCCCGTCGGGCTGGGACACGGGCATCATGCGAACGGGCGCGGCCACGGTGAACGACACCAACTGGATGGGGGCCCTCGACGTCGCGGGCGTTCCCACGCCCCAGGGCCTTCCGTACCCGGGCATCGCGGGCATCGTCGCCCCCTGCGACTGAGCGCGCGGTGGGCGCGCCCCACTCCTGGGCGTGGCGGAGCGGCTGGACGGGCGTCCGAAGAACAGTCAAGCGATCGCTTGACCATTCTGTCTGCCCCAGGCGGCTCCGTGATCGCGGCTCGCAGCGCCGGCGTTGAGCGGCGCGCGGATGTGCGAGAGACTCGCGCGGTGGCGATGGGACGCCGAGGTCGCGGGGGTGGGCGAACGGCCGTCGCGTCGTTGATTCCGATAGCGAGCGCTGCATGCGTCTGCGTCGTGTGGGGATGCGGTGGGAGCGCGGGTGGTCCGGCGGACGGTGGTGCCGGCGGTGCCGACGCGTTCGTGCTCGCCGACGCGGGCGCGCTTCCCATGCCGGCGCCTCCCGCGCCCCCGGCCTCACCCCGGAAGCCGTCGGTCGCCCAGGCGCCGATGCTCACGCCTTGCCCTCGCGGCTGGGTCGCCCAGCCGGACGCCGACGGTGTCGTGACCTGCGCGCCGTGGCCCGACGCGGTCGACCCGCCCGCATGCGCCGACGGAGAGGCGTGGTTTCCCGGGGGTGGCGGTTGCACGCCGCTCGGTCCGGCGTGCCCGGCCGGCGACTTCGCGGCGGACCTGCCGGCCACCGGCGTGCTCTACGTGGCCACGTCGGCCGCACCCGGCGGGGACGGCTCCCGCGGCGCGCCGTTTGGCACCATCGCCGACGCCCTCCGAGCCGCGACCCCCGGAACGGTCGTGGCGGTCGGCAAGGGCACCTGGGACGAAGCGATCACCGTGCCCGCGGGGGTGACCCTCGAGGGCGCCTGCGTCGCCGAGACGCGCATCGCCCCGACGTCGACGACCTCGAGCGCGGCGGGCGCCGTCGTCGCGGGGAACGGCGATGTGGTACGCAACATCACCATATCTGGCTCTCGGCCGGGCTTCGTGATCGAGGGTGTCAGCGCGCAGGTGCGGGACGTGGTGGTCGACGGCACGACGGTCGGCGTGGCGGCGATTTCGGGCGCCACGCTCGATGCCGGTGGGTTGGTGGTCCGGAACATCGCAGGCCACGGTATCGAGCTGCAGTGGTTCCCATGCGACGCTGCATCGGTGCGTCGTTCGCGGTGCGGTGGAGGCGGGCGTGTTGGTGGGCTCCTCGACGGTGAGCGTCGAGGATTCGGTGGTCGACCACGTCTCGCTGAACGCCGCCGGAACGGTGGGCGACGGGTTCCTGATCCAAAACGGGAGCACGCTCGATGCGGCACGGACGGTGATCGAGGAGGCGCGTAACGCGGGGATCGATTCGGGGCCGGGCACGACCGTGCACCTGACCGACTCGGTCGTGCGTGACGTCGCGTCCGTCTCGGCCGGGACGGGCGGGATCGGCCTGTCGGCCTTCGGCACGCTCGAGGTCCACCGCTCGTTGATCGAGCGCACCCAACGTGGCGCAATCGAGATCAACGGTCCCGACGCCGACGCCACCCTGGACGACGTCGTCGTGCGTCGTTCGGTGAGGACACCGGCGACGGTCGGCCGCGGCATCGGGATGGAGGACTCCGCCACCGCGCACCTCTCCCGCGTCTGGATCGCGGACGCGCAGGACATCGGTGTGCGCGCCGCGGGCAAGCTCGACCCTCGACGGCAGCGACGTGGTCGTCCTGCGCAGCGGTCTGTACGGCGTGGACGTGGAGAGCTCGCGCGTCGATCTCTCCCGAATCCGCGTCGATGGCGCGCGGACGGTGGGCATCCTCGCCGACTCGTCGACCGGGACGTTCGCGGACGTCGTCGTGCGCGACGTGACCGAGGCGGACGGGCCCTCGCCGGATCCGCCGGCCGGGGTGAGGGTGCAGCGCACGGCGGACATCGCCCTCACGCGCGCCCTCGTCGAGCGGGTCACCCTCCTCGGGCTCGCCACCGAGGGCGACGGAGCGCACCTGGCGGCGTCGGACGCGGTGATCCGCGACGTGCGCCCACGCGCCACGGACGGCCGGGGACGCGGCGCGCAGTCCGCTGCGGGCACGACCCTCGAGCTCCGCCGCGCCCTCGTCCAGCGATGCCCGGGCGCAGGGATCGCCGTCGGCGGAACGACGACGCTGCGCGACGTGACCGTCGAGGACGGATGGGGCGACAGCAGCACGACCGTCGGAGGTGGCATCCTGGTCGCGCCCGGGGGACGGCTCGACGGGGGACGGCTCCTCCTCCGGCGCGACCGGCAGTTCGGCATCTTCGCTGACGGCCAGAGCACGTCGAGCCTGACCGACGTCGTGGTCCAGGGGACGCGCGGAACAGCGACCAATCCGGTGGGCCTGGGGCTGGTGGCTCAGGACGGCGCGATGGTCGACGTCACCCGCGGCCTGTTCGCCGACGGTCGCGTCACCGGGGTCATGGCGCTGGGGCCCGACACGTCCGTCGCGCTCACCGACGTCGACATCGAGGATACGCGCGCCGCCGATTGTGCCTCTTCGAGCTGCGCGCAGACCAACGTGGGTTCGGGCGCCGTCAGCTTCCTCGGTGCATCGCTCGACCTCCAGCGCTTTCGCGTGGCCGGGAGCACGGTGTGTGGCTTGCAGGTCGCCCAGGAGGGCGGGCTCGACGCCCGCAACGGCGTCGTCCAGGGCAACGCGATCGGAGGCTGCGTGCAGGTCGACGGCTACGACACCTCGCGCCTCCTCGACGGCGTTGCCTACCTCGACAACCAGGCCAACGTGGTCACGACCGATCTGCCCCTGCCGGACGCGTTGCCGTCCTTGGCCAGCACCGCGATGTGATCGCGGTCGGCGCGCTCCTTCAGGGGCCCGACTCTTCCCCGCGGAAGCTCGACGGGTCGAGGCCGAGACGCCGGGCCCAGCGGTAGAGTTGGCGGCGATCGCGGCCGAAGAAGGCGGCGGCCCGCACGACGTTGCCGTCGAAGTGGCGCAGCACCTCGGCGAGCTCTTCGGCCGTCGGGATCGCATCGCGCTGGATGCGCAGCTCGAGGGGCACGCCTCCGGGCTCTGCTGCCTGGTCGCCCCGGGCTTCGATTGGCTCGCGCAAGGCCAGGGGCAAATGCGGCAGATCGATGGCGCCCGCGTCGCTGCCCGCCACGGCCGCCGCGCGCGCGATTCTGCTCGAGCTCGCGCACGTTGAAGGGCCATCGATGGACCAGCAGCGCCTCCGCGGCGTCGACCGTGGGCTCGCCCGCGAACCCCGCCGCGGCGAGGAAGTGGCCGAACAGCTCGAGCACGTCTTCGCGCCGGTCGTGGAGCGGTGGGACGTGGATGCAGACGGCCATGAGGCGGGCGTAGAGATCCGCGCGGAAGGTGCCCTTCTGGACGGCCTCTTCCACGTGCTCGTTGGTCGCCGCCACGACCCGCACGTCGACCTTGCGTGGGCGAGACTCCCCGACGCCCCGCACCTCGCCGTCCGCGAGCGCGCGCAGGAGCTTGGGCTGAAGCGAGAGCGGCATCGCGCCGATCTCGTCGAGGAAGAGAGTGCCGCCCCCGGCCGCGCCGAAGAGGCCGTGGCTGTGGTCGGTCGCGCCCGTGAACGCACCGCGGGCGTGGCCGAACAGCTCGCTCTCGACGAGCGTCTCGGGCAGCGCCGCGCAGTTGACCGGGACGAAGGGGCCCCCCCTGCCGCTCTTCGCATGGACCTCGCGGGCCACCAGCTCCTTGCCGACTCCCGTCTCGCCGAGCACGAGCACCGGCGCGCCGCTCGCGGCGAACGTGAGGATCTCCCGGCGCACACCGTGGATGGCGACGCTGCGTCCGACGAGGACCGGATCACCCTTCTGCGCATCCGGCAGCGCCTGGCAGGCCTTGAGGGTGAGGTACTGGAACAGGAGCAGGTGCGAACCGATGCGGATGACGTCGCCGTCGCTGAGGTCCGTGGTGCCCGCGACCCTTCGGCCGCCGACGAAGGTGCCGTTGCGGCTCTCGTGATCACGAATGCGGAAGGTGGCGCCCGGAGCCGGCTCGATGGTTGCGTGCTCCCGTGACGCTTCCGGGTCGTCGAGCACGAGGTCGCCTGGGCTGCCCCCCTCCCGCCCGATGCGAAGGGGCGTGGCGCCGAGGGCGAGCGTGCGTCCGGCCTGGGCGCGCGCCGGAGCGAAGAGCACGAGCAGTCGATGCACGCCGGCCGTGGAGGACGAGCGCTGGGGGGTCGGAACCGTCGTCTTCGAGCTGCACGGGGCACCCGCGGAGGGGCATCACGATAGCACGGGCCATGCAACCGGTGGGGGGCAACGCGCTCCGCAAGGGAGAGGGCCGATGCGCTTCGGCGAACGGCCTCCGCCGCCCAGATCATCGCGGCCGGGGCGCGACCTAGCGCGCCCGCTTGGGCGCCGCCACGCGATAGAGGCCCCACACCAGAAGGCACATCAGCGCGAGGCCCGGCAAGGGAGAGTGGTGCACGCCGAAGAAGGCGAGCACGTCGGAGCGGCCCGAGAGCACGATCGGGATCGCCATCAGGATGCCGACCAGGGCTTCGCCCGTGATGAGCCCCGACGACAGGAGCAGGCCGCGCTGCTCGATGTCCTTCTTCTCGTCCTCCGTGGCGTCGCCCCCGTGCCGCTCGACCGCGCGCTTCACGAAGAACGCGATCAGGCCGCCGACGATGATCGGCGTCGACAGCTCGAGGGGCAGATAGATTCCGACCGCCACCGCCAGCACCGGCGCGCGGAACGCACGATGCCGTCGCTTCTCGAGGACGAGGTCGATCACGATGATGACCGCCGCCACCCCCATGCCGATGAAGACCATCGTCCAGGGCAGACCGCCCTCGAACACGCCCTTGGCCACCGACGCCATGAGCGTCGCCTGGGGCGCCGTGAGCGACTGGGGATGGGCCGCGCTGTGGGGGCCGATGCCGTAGGCCGCGAGCAGGAGGTTCAGGATCGGCGCCATCACGAAGGCCGACACGCCCGTGCCCACGATCAGCATCACCTGCTGCTTCCAGGGCGTAGCGCCGACGATGTGGCCCGTCTTGAGGTCGTGCAGGTTGTCGCCCGCGATGGCCGCCGCGCAGGCGACGACCGCGCCGATGAGGATCGCCGCCGCTGCGCCCGTGCCGCCCGTCGCACCGAAGACGAACAGGAGAAGCAGCGAGGCGAAGAGGATCGTCGCGATCGTGACGCCCGAGACCGGGTTGTTGGATGAGCCGACGAGGCCGGTCATGTAGCCCGACACGGCGGAGAACAGGAAGCCGGCGATCACCATGATGACCGCCATGCCGAGGCTCATGCCGAAGTGGCCGGTGAGGAAGTGGTAGAGGAAGAACAGCGGGCAGGATGGACACGACGATCACCGCGAGCACCCACTGCATCGGCATGTCGCGATCGGTGCGCGCCGTGTCGCTCCCGCGGCGCCGTCCCGCACCTTGCGGTAGGCCTCGAGGCCCGAGCGGATGCCGGCCGTCACGCTGCCGCCCATGCGCACGAGCGCCCACAGCCCGCCCACGACCATCGCGCCGACGCCGAGGTAGCGCGTCTGGGCCGACCACACCGCAAGGGCGTGGTCCGCGGCGCTCTGCCCGGCCGGCATGCCGCCGTGGAGCCAAGTGAGCAGCGGAATCGCGACCCAGAAGTTGAGCGACGCCGCCGAGGAAGACGAGAACGGCGATGTTGAGGCCGACGATGTAGCCGACCGCCACGAGGGCCGGGGAGAGGTCGGTGCTCACGTAGAAGAGGCTCTTGCCCCCGGCGATGCGCATCCCCCACTCGGCCGTCTCCTTCCACAGCCGGAAGCCCGTCTGGCCGAGCTTGAACAGGGCGGAGACGATGGCGGCGCCCGCGACGAGCAGCACGCCCTTGCCGCCGCGCTCGCCGGTCTCGAGCACCTCGGCGCAGGCGATGCCCTCGGGGAACTGCAAGGGCTGCTCGACGATGAGCGCGCGCCGCAGGGGCACCGTGAACAGCACGCCCAGCACGCCGCCGAAGCCGGCGATGAGGGTCGTCTGCAGGAAGTCGAAGTGCTTCCAGGTCCCGAGCAGGACGAGGCGCCGGCATGGTGAAGATGACGCCGGCCGCGAGCGACTCGCCGGCGCTCGCGCAGGTCTGGACGATGTTGTTCTCGAGGATGTTCGAGTGGCGGAAGAGCCGCAGCACGCCCATGGAGATGACCGCCGCCGGGATCGAGGCCGACACGGTCATGCCCGCGAAGAGGCCCAGGTAGGCGTTGGCGCCCGCCAGCACGACCGCGAGCACGACGCCGAGGACCAGCGCCTTGACGGTGATCTCGGGGAGCGAGACGGAGGCGGGGACGAAGGGTTCCGCGGAGGAACCGGGCTCGGGGGTGGGCGTGGCCATGAAGGCTCGCACGGTAGGCCGGCGAGCCAGGAGGGTGCAACCGTCGCGGCGAAGGGCCGGGGGCGGCCAACGACGCGAGGTGGGTGGACCCGGGCGCGGGTAACGGCTATGAACGCGGACCTGGTGGAGGGGCCAATGGGCAATTGTCGGGTGCTCGTTCGGGTGGGTCTGTTCTGCGCCGTCGTGGCCGGTATCGCGGCTTGCGGTGGGGGCAAGGGCGGCGGGATGGACGCCGGGTCCGATGGCGCAACGCCGGGCACGGACGGGGGCGGCATGGAAGCCGCGGCCATGGACGCGCCGGCTGCCGACGCGGAGCCGGCCTCTTGCCGTGCCGACAGCGATTGCGACGACGGCGTCTACTGCAACGGCGCCGAGCAGTGCTTGCCGAGCGACCCGCGGGCCGACGCCCATGGGTGCGTGCCGGGCACGCCGGTCGACTGCGACGACGGCGTCGCCTGCACCCTCGACAGTTGCTCGGAGATGCTGCGTGCGTGCCACCACACGCCGCCGGACAACGACGGCGACGGGCACGGCGATGCCAACTGCCTGGACGCCATGGGCAACCCACTCGGCGATGACTGCGACGACAACGACGCCAACCGTTACCCGGGCAACACCGAGGTGTGCGACCACCACGACGAGGACTGCAACCCCGATACGCTCGGCTTCCTGGACGCGGACGGCGACGGTGCGAGCTCGAGCGCGTGCTGCAACGGGACCAACTGCGGTCCCGACTGCAACGACAGCGACGCGACGATCCACCCAGGCGCGGCCGACGGCCCGCCGTCGGCGTGCGACAACGTGGACAACGACTGCAGTGGTGTCGCCGACGAGGGCTGCCCGTGCGTCGAGGGGCTGATGCGGCCCTGCGGCACCCCCCCGGAGCTGGGGCACGTCGGTGAGTGCCGGCCGGGCCAGCAGTTCTGCGTGGCGGGGGCCTGGACCTCCACGTGCACGGGGGATGCCCCGCCCCAGTCGGAGGTCTGCGACGGGCTCGACAACGACTGCGACGGGACCGCCGACAACGGCGTGAAGCTCACCTATTACCGGGACGGCGACGGGGACGGCTTCGGCGTGATCCCGACGGGCGCGGCGGGGGAGACGACCCAGGCGTGCAGCCCGCCCGACGGTTACGTGGCCGATCACACCGATTGCGACGACGCGGCCTCGAGCGTCAACCCGGGCGCGCCCGAGGTGTGCAACGGCGTCGACGACAACTGCAACGCCATGGTCGACGAGGGCTTGCTGCAGACGTACTACCGTGACGCGGACGGGGACGGCTTCGGCGACTCGACGATGTCGATGCAGGCGTGCTACCGCCCGATGGGCTACGTGACCGACCTCACGGACTGCGACGACACGAGCGCCTCGGTCCATCCCGGGGCGTCCGACGTGTGCAACGGCATCGACGACGACTGCGACGGGACCATCGACAACGGTTGCACCTGCGTGGACGGCACGACGCGCTCGTGCGGCCCGGCGGCGGTCGGCATCTGCGCGCCGGGCACCCAGCGGTGCATCGGCGGCGTGTGGGCCGAGTGCGTGGGTGACGTCACGGCCCAGGCGGAGGTGTGCAACGGCCTCGACGACGACTGCAACGGCACGGTCGACAACGGCGTGAAGACGAGGTTCTACCGGGACGCCGACGGCGACGGTTTCGGCACCTCCACCATGACGATCATGGCCTGCTCCCAGCCAGCGGGGTACTCGGCCCTGTCCACCGACTGCAACGACTCGGACGGGGCGATCAACCCGGCGGCGGTCGAGCGCTGCGACGGCATCGACAACAACTGCGACGGCATGACCGACCCGGGATGCGCCTGCACCGACGGCGACACGCAGCCGTGCGGCATGAACAGCACCGGGGCATGCCGCATGGGCACACAGGAGTGTGTCGGCGGCGCCTGGGGCACGTGCGTCGGCAACGTGAACCCGACGCCCGAGGTGTGCAACGGTATCGACGACGACTGCAACGGCACCGTCGACAACGGCGTGACGGTCACGTGCTACGTGGACGCGGACAGTGACGGCTACGGCGCTGGAACCGCGGTTCAAAGGTGCCCGGACACGAGCCGCACCACGTTCGGCAACTGCCCCTCCGGCTACTCGAACGTGGCGGGGGACTGCGTCGACTCGAACGCGACGGTGCACCCCGGCGCGAGCGAGAGCTGCAACGGCGTCGACGACAACTGCAACGGCACCGTCGACGAGGGCGTCCGGCACACCTACTACCGCGATGCGGACGGCGACGGCTTCGGCGCCATGGCGATGACGATGTCGGCGTGCAGCGCGCCGGCCGGGTACGTGGCGGTGGGGAGCGACTGCAACGATTCGAACGCATCCATCAACCCCGCGGCCACCGAGGTCTGCGACTCGGGGTCCGTGGACGAGAACTGCAACGGGTCGGTCAACGAGGGTTGCGCGTGCACCAACGGGACCACGCGCCCGTGCGGCATGAGCTCGACCGGCGCGTGCCGCATGGGCACCGAGCAGTGCGTGGCCGGGGCCTGGGGGACCTGCGTGGGCAATGTCGACCCGACCCCCGAGACGTGCAACGGCATCGACGACGACTGCAACGGCACGGTCGACAACGGCGTGACCGTGAGCTGTTACGCGGACGCCGACGGAGACGGGTATGGGACGGGGGCGGCCGTGACGCGATGTCCCGACAGCTCGCGCTCGGCCTACGGCAACTGCCCGACGGGCTACACGAACGTCAACACCGACTGCAACGACGCGAACGCGACCGTGCATCCCGGGGCGACCGAGACGTGTAACGGCGTCGACGACAACTGCAACAGCACGACGGACGAGGGCCTCACCGCCTCGGGCTGCTACCGGGACCTGGACGGGGACACCTACGGCACCGGCTCGGCGACGACCCAGTGTCGGGACGCCTCGCGCTCGGCCGCTGGCTACTGCCCCACGGGTTACTACAACCGTGCGGGCGACTGCGACGACACCGACGCCTTCACCCACCCGGGTGCGTCCGAGCGCTGCAATGGCATCGACGACAACTGCAACGGCACGGTCGACGAGGGCGTGAAGATCACCTACTACCTCGACTCGGATCACGACGGCTACGGGTCTTCGACGTCCATGTCCGCGTGCTCGGCGCCGGCCAACTACGTCGCGGTCGGCGGCGACTGCAACGACAGCAACGCGAGCGTGCATCCGGGCGCCACCGAGCTGTGCAACGGCGTGGACGACGACTGTACCGGCGGGGTCGACAACGGAGCCGCGGCGCAGTGCCCCGGGAACTATCCGCTCGCCACCAACGTCGCGTCCTGGTCGTGCGGGACGGGCACGTGCACGGCGAACTGCTCTGGCACCTACGCATCCTGTGACGGAACGTTCGCAAACGGTTGCGAGACGGACCTGAGCACGGATATTCACCACTGCGGCAGCTGCGCGGTCGATTGTGGAACGGGCGGCGTGTGCTCGGGGAGCGGTCCCTATACCTGTGACTATGTGACGAGCGTGTGGGCGGGGGCCAACGACACGTGCGCGCGTCGCTCCTCCGGGCGCGTCGCGTGCTGGGGCCGAGGCTATGCCGGCGAGCTGGCGGATCCGTCCCTCACCGACTCGAACGTACCCGTGTGGATGGACGATCTCTACGGGATCGACCGTGGCGACTATGGTGCGTCGCCCGTTCTGTCCACCCAGGGGTGCGCCGTCTCCGGCGGCCGCGTCTATTGCTGGGGCAACAACGCGGCGGGACAGGTCGGCGACGGAACCGCCCTGACTCCGCGTCCCACGCCGGCCCTCGTGTACACGGGGAGCACGGTCACGGCCCTCGGGCTGGGCTACAACCACTCGTGCGTTCGTTCGAGCACCTCGGTCTACTGCTGGGGGGACAACTACGACGGTCAGCTCGGTCTCGACATCGCGACGTATCCGTATCTGTACGGCAACTCGGCTCACTCCGTTCCCGGCAGCTACTACGACCTGTCGGCCGGTGACTACTTCACGTGCGGGCTGTCGAGTGGGCCGACCGTCAAGTGTTGGGGCCTGCAGACCGGGGGTAGGCTCGGCAACGGGACGACGGCCTTCGGCCGGATCAACACGCCGCAGACGGTCTCGTTCCCCGTCGGATTCTCCCCCTCCGACGTCGAGTGCGGGATCTCGCACTGCTGCGCCATCGGCACCTACTCCGGTGCCAGCCGCACCTACTGCTGGGGCTCGAACAGCCACGGTGAGCTTGGCAACGGCGGCACCACCGACACGGGGACGCCACAGCTCGTCTCCGGCGGTCACACCTTCGTCGCGCTCGCGCTCGGCGACCACCACTCCTGCGGCCTGGAGACGGGCGGAAGTGGGCTGGTGTACTGCTGGGGGTACAACTACTACGGCCAGCTCGGGATCGGGAACAACACCGAACAGCACGCTCCGTCGTGGGTGTTCATCTCCAACGTCATCTCACTCACCGCTGGCAACAACCACACCTGCGCGGTGAACAACGGCCACGATGTCTACTGTTGGGGCAGTAACTCGGACGGCCAGCTCGGCGACGGAACCAACACGAGCCGCAACAGCCCCACGGCCGTCGCCAACCTCTGACCGTAACGCTGACCGTCTCGGCGAGGGGACCCCCACCAAGGGCGCGGTCCCCACCCTCGTCACGGACTGCTAGGGGCAATGCCGGTCAGATGAGCCATCTGGCGGCTTATCTCCTCGGCCGGACCCTGCGAACTACTCGGAGTATTCCCTCGGGTCCGACCTGTGGGGGCGCTCGCCATCTGGCTCATCTGACCGGCATTGCTGCTAGGGGCAGCTCGCCGGGACCGTTCCGCCGCAGCCGATCACCGCGCCGTAGAAACCGCCCGGCCCGCCCGGCTCCATCGCCACGGGGACGACGGCGCCGACCGCGGGATCGGTGCCGAGGGCGAGGGCGAAGGGCGGCTCGGTCACGCTGCGCATGCCCGACCCCGTGACGGGTGGCAGGAGGTCGAAGGGCGGCTCGGGCACGGCCCGCTCGGCGTCGTCGAAGCGCCGCGCCAGCACCTGGTCGTCGCCCTTCTGGTAGACGACGACCCAGGAGCCCTGGGGTCCCATGGACGACGTGCTCGACAGGAGCGTGTCCGAGTAGGCGACCGACGGTCGCTTCTCGCTCCCGCGGGCGGCGCACATGGCGCCTGTCGCCTCGAGGGGCCCGGGCGATCGCCCACGTCCGTCAGCGTACCGGCGCTCGTGTCGAGAGAGAGCAGCCCGAAGTCGATCTCCGAGTCGGCAGCGCACCCGCGCCGGAGGGCGAGGCCGATGGTCATCACGCCGCCGACGCTCGGTCCGGCGGCAAGGGCCACGTCGCCCTGGGGCATGGCGAGGTCGGCCGCCACGCGGTACAGGGGCGTCGTGTCGAGCGACCAGGTGAAGGAGGGCGCTGCGCCGGAGAGCTCGACGCGATGGATGCGCACCTCGTTGCTCGCGGAGTCCACGTAGGCCACGAGCCAGCCGAAGCCGTCGATGCCGAGCAGGGCGGGTGGCGACGGGTCGCGCGTCGTGCCGAGCATGGTCGCCGGTGCGGGATCGACCGCGAGCGTCGTCGCCGAGGAGCCGCTTGGCTCGTGGGCGAAGTTGAGCAGCACCGGCGCCTCGGGTGCGTCGCTGGCGCAGGCGCGCTCCGGGGCGCCGGCGGCGGGCCGCACGTAGGCGGCGAGCACCGCGCGGCCCGCGCTCGCGAGGGCGGGCGTTACCATCGGCTCGGCGGCCGGCCCGGTGCACTGGTGCGTGGTCGCATCGCAGGTGAAGCCGGCGTCGCAGTCGGAGGGGCCGGTGCACGGCGTGTGGCAGGTGCCCGCCCGCGGCAGGGGCTGGCCGAGCATCCAGCTCGCCTCGCAGCTCCTGCCCGCGCCGCAGTCCTGGTCCGGGTTGCACGCGGTGCCGTCGGGGACGCAGATGCCGTCGTTCGAGGTCGTCGCTCCCGACAGGGCGGCGCAGCGCTCGCCGGTCGCGCAGGCAGGCGCCGCCGTGCTGCAAGGCTCCACGCACAAGCCCGAGGGCATCGCCGACAGGGCGTCGGTGCCCGTGTCGCACACGTAGCCCGCGCCGAACATCCCCGTGCAGTAGGCGGTGGGCATGGTGTCCATCGCGCACGGCGTCGCGGGCGGCAGGCACACGCCGCCCGTGGACAGACCGTTCGGGTGGATGCGCGTCTCGCAGCGCATGTGCACCGTCCCCGAGGCGATGGGGCAGTCGGCCGAGCGCACGCATGGCGTCTCGCATTGTCCGGTCGCGCCGTTGCAGAGCTCACCCGCGCTGCACTCCGCGTCGGGGTTGCAGGCGGCCGTCGAGCAGCCCGCCCCGTCCACGTCGGGCAGGCCGCGGTCGAAGCTCGCCCGGTCGACGTGCGCGACGTAGGCGGTCTGGGTGGTGCCAGCGATGGTGAGCGTCTCGGTCATGCCGTCCATCAGGCCGAGGTAGCCGTGGTCGCAGCCCGTGCGGTCGACGGCGAGGACCGCGAAGCGACCGTCCGGCAGGTCGGTGATGGCGTTGCTCAACGACACGATCTGTGTCGGCGCGCCGTCGCTGCCGTCGGGCTCGTGCACGACCGTGTAGAGCTGGGCGGCGCCGGTCATGGTCGACGGATCGGTGAGCACGGTGGCCATGGGCCGGTCGGTGGGCGGCCCCTGACGCGTGAACACGAAGGCCGCGGTCTTCGAGCCGGCCGGGTGGGCGTAGGCCAGCCCTACGTTGCGGGTCATGTCCGCCTGCGCCTGCACGGCCGCGGTGGCGACGCCCAGGACCGCCTCGTCCACGAAGCCGTCGCAGTCGTTGTCCTTCTGGTCGCAGAGGGTGCCCTCGTTGTCCTGTTGGAACGTGTTCGGGTCGTGGTCGTCGCAGTCGGCGTTCGGGTCCATCGGCGCGCACATCTGATCGGGGTGCAGGTCGCCGTCATCGTCGCGCGGCAGCACCTCGCAGATGCGCCGCGTGCTGCACTGCCAGGTCTGGCAGGGGTCGCCGGTCGGTTGGCTCTGGTTGAGGCTCTTGCAGAACATGGTGTCGCCGGGCGTGCACGTGGCCGGCAACAGGTTGTCGCTCAGGCCCATCAAGCTGCAGCCGGCGAAGGCCGCGCAGGCGACGGTGACCGCGACGCCGCGGAAGAAGCGTGCGCGATCCATCAGAGGTCCCCCGCGAGCGAGAGGCCGAAGGCCGTGGGGCCGACGATGGGCACGAGGCGCAGCGCCTGTGCCGGCGGTCGCGGTCGCCCCGTGTGCTCGGGCTCCTCCGATACCTGGGGCGGCGGGTTCCCCCAGTTCGTAAGAAAAAACACAATGGTTGTGCCGACGGCGAGCACGCCCGCCGAGGCGTAGAGGATGTCGGCGACGAGCGCGGCCCCGTCGATCTGATCGATCTGGGACTGATAGGAGAGGCGAGGCTCGCTGTCGTGGGCCGTGTGGGCGTCGCTGCTGAGCGACAGGGCGTGCAGCCCGAAATACCCGCCCACGCCCGCGGCCACGGCCGTCGCGGCCACCCCCGTCCAGAAGAGCCACGGGTGGAAGCCGGCCTGCTCGCGGATCGTCACGCGGCGCTCGGCGCGGCGCAGGGTGAAGGACACGCTGGCCGACTCGCGCGCCGCGACCTGCACCTCCTTGCGCGCGGGCAGGTAGCGCCCCGAGCGCAGCTCGATGGTGTGCTGCCCGCCCGGCACCAGGACGTCGCCTGGTGCGTGGCCCACGAGGTGATTGTCCATCCACACCTCGGCCGAGGCGTTCGAGCTCACGTGAATCGTGCCGAGCAGGTTGTGCAGCGTGCTCATCGCGGCCTGGACGGCGGCGCGGTCCTCGGCATCGGGCGCGGCCTCGCGCAGGTAGCGCTGGTAGGCCGCGATGGCCAGGTCGTAGCGGAAGGTGCGCTCCTGGCACTGGGCGATGTTGTAGAGCGTGTTGGGGCGCGGAAGGAGCGCATAGCTCGCCTGAAACTCCGCGATCGCGCCCGCGCAGTTGCCGGTCTGGGCGAGGCGCATGCCTTCCATGAAACGTGCGCGCGCGCGGTCGGCGGTCTGGGAGGTCGGTTGCGCCGGCTGCGGCTGGCCCGCGGTCTGCGCGGTCTGGGGTGGTGACGCCGCGCCTCCGCCGGCCGGCGCCCCCCCTTGCGAAGACGCCGTACCTCCCCCGGGTGGCGCCCCTGTCTGGGCACGCGCGATGCCGGCCCCCAGGGTCGACGCCGAGAGCACGAGGACGAAGCCTACGAGCAGCGATCGGAGCGAGTGCAGCAACCACGCCTCCCCGGCCCGCATGTGCGGGCGTCAGTTGCCAGAGTTCCAGCCACGCATCTGCTGGTTGGTGATCGATGGCGGCGTGGCCGTGCCGCCAGGAGGCGGTGATCCGGTTCCGGTGTGCGGTGCTGCCACGGTATCGGGCGCATCGGCGCCGCCCGTCGGTGCAGCGGTGTGCCCCGTGGTCCCGGCCTGGGCCTGTGATGCGGCCCCGTGCGCCTGCGCCAATGCCCTGTCGTCGCCCGTCGTCCTGACCGTCGGCGCGTGACTCTCGGCGGCCAGGTGGTGGGTGCCGTGCCCGCGGTGGAGCGTGTAGGTGAGCTGCCGATCACGGTCGAAGATCACGGCCTGCTCTTGTGCCTGATAGCCCGGCTTCTCGATGTGCACCAGCACCGGATCCAGCGAGCGCTTGCGGCTGAAGGTGCCGTGCATGTACGGCAAGCCGTCGATCTTCACGATCGCGTCGACCGGCATCGTCTCGAGGGTGACCTGCACCTCTTCGGGCACGGGTGCGGGCTGGGGGGCCTCTGGCCGTGGCGCGGGCATCGGTGCCGCTCCGGCAGGCATCGGCGGCATGCCAGCGCCGAGGGGCTTCACCGACGCCGCCGCGGCTGGCGGCGTTGCCCCGTGGGCGCTGGATCCGGGATCGCGCCGCTCGCAAAGAGCGCCGCTCCTCCCGCGCCGAGCCCCAGCACGCCGAGCACCGCCGCGCCCACATAGAGCGGCGTGCGGCTCTTCCTCTGCGGCATCGGGGGCGGCGCCTCGCTCGCCCAGGGCGTGCCGGTGCCGGGGCCCGGCGTCCCGACCGCTGTTGCCGGCGGCGGCGTGCCGAAGCCCGGCGCGGTGGGGGCGAGCGGACGCGGCGGGGCCACCACCACCGGCTCGTCGTTCACGTGGGCGAAGGGCGCGAGGGCCGCGGCGAGCTCCTCCACGCTGCGGAAGCGCTCGTCCCGGTTCTTCGCCATCGCCTGCTGGGCCACCTGCTCGAGCCCGAGGGGCAGGTCCGGCCGGTAGGAGCGCAGCGGGGGCGGCGCCTCCGTCATGATCTTCACCATGAGGAGCGGGTAGGTGTCGGCCTCGAAGGGCAGCCGTCCGGTCAGCGCCTCGAAGAGGATCACGCCGAGCGCGTAGACGTCCGCCCGCTGATCCACGTCCTTGAGGCCCTGGGCCTGCTCCGGCGACATGTAATACGGCGTACCGAGCGCCATCCCCGTCTTGGTCAGCCCGCCCGAGAGCGACTCGGCCTGCTCCTTCATCTTGGAGATGCCGAAGTCGATCACCTTCACGAAGTCCGGGTCGTCGTGACGCTCGACGAGGTAGATGTTCTCGGGCTTGAGGTCGCGGTGCACGATGCCCTTCGCGTGCGCGGCGCCGAGCGCGCGGCACGCCTGGGTCAGGATGTGCACCACGCGTCCGAGGGGCTGGGCCCCGTCGCGCTCGATCAGCTTGCCGAGCTCTTGCCCCTCGAGGAACTCGAGCACGATGAACGGCGAGCCGTCCGGGAAGCGGCCCATGTCCGTGACGTCGACGATGTGCTCGTTGCCCACCATCGAGCTCGCCTGGGCCTCGCGCTGGAAGCGCGCGACGACCTGGGCGTCGCTCGCGAACTGCGGATGCAGACACTTGACGGCGACCCGCCGCCCGATCAGCTCGTGGGTCGCCTCGTACACTGCGCCCATGCCGCCCTCGCCGATCTTGCAGACGATGCGGTAGCGCTCCAGCAGAAGCATCCCGACGTGCGGATCGGGCCCCTCTTGCGTTTGCTCCATCGTCCCCGAGGCCGGCGGCCGACCCGAAGGCTAGGCGCAAGGGGGTGCCAGCGTCAATGCGTCAGACCCGGTCGGGGGCGAGGGACGCGCACGGTGGCGGCCGAGACCGTGCCACCACGTCGAGTCGAAGCCCCGACCGCGGCCGCCGCCGACACCCCCCGATTTCCACTACAGAGCGACGCCGCCGATCGATCGCCCCCGCCCGGCGGAGAGGGTCGAGGCAGGGATCATGCCTGCGCTGCGGTGCCGACGGTCACGCGACGGGCCCCACCCCGGACCTCGATGTCCCAGCGGTCCGCCGCCCCCTCGAAGCCCGGTGACTCCCAGCGCACGTGGCCGCCCACGGCACCGAGCTCGAGCGTGTCGATGGTCAGCCCGGAGACGCCGCCGGCGATGTGCAGGCGCGCAGCCGTCCCCGGCGGGCGGACCACACGAAGCTCGTGGGCCCCGCCGCGGATGGCCACGGTCGCGTTGCCATGGGGCCGGGGTAGGGACGCCGTCACGTGGCGCGCGCCGCCACCGATCGCGATCGAGCCGCAATGGCGCCCGGAAGATCGAGACTCAGGTGGAAGGCGCCGCCCCGCACCTGAAGGCTCCAGGGCACGCCCCGGGCGAGCACCATCTCGCTCTCGTCCCGCGCTCCCTTGAGCAAGCGGAGCACGGAACGTGTGAGGTTCAGGGTGACGCGCCCGTCGTGGACGGCGATGCGCGGCGTGCCGCCCTCGAAGCGCGCGCGGTAGAGGTGCGGGCCCGGCTCGGCCCGCACCGTCAGGTGGGCGATGCCGCCGGTCACCTCCAGCACGCCACGGTCCACCTCGCCGAGGGGCGCCGTGAGAACGCCATCGGCGGCCGACACACCGGACGCGCCGGGAGGATGTAGCCGCGCGGTCTCCTCGTGCAGAAGCGTGAGGGCGTCGTGGACGAAGCGGTGGACGACCGACAGCTCCTCGTGGGTGTAGCCCTCGCACAGGGCGCGCCACGCTCGGTCGAAGGGCGCGAAGAGCGACGCGATCTCGGCGACCCGATCGGGCACGAGCACGACGCGTACCTGGCGCCGGTCGTCCGGGTCGCGCTCGCGGCGGATGAAGCCCGCCTGCTCGAGGCGGTCGAGCACGCCGGTGATCGCGCCGGTCGTGAGGCCTGTCGCCTCGGCGAGCTGTCCCGCGTTGACGAGGACGCCTTCGCGTGCGTGGCGCAGTGCGATGTCGAGGCACTTGTGGTCGGTCGCGTGGAGGCCGAGGTGGCTGGCAACCGCCTGGTGGAAGAGGACCGTGCGGGCGCTCAGCTCGCGCCCGAGCTCATCGCTCAGGGCGTCGAGCAGGCCGCGCTTGGTGTCGTCGATGGGCATGGGTAACGCCGATTTGTCTTAGACGGTGTAACAACTGCCCGCCATGAGTCAATAAATACCCGAAAAGTAGGCAATAATGTCGCTTGCGGGCCGGGTCTGACTAGAATTGTCTTTGTCACTAAGATATTGTGCGCTACGAGAGGGTTGGAGGTGAGCCATGGACGAAGACCGCGACGCCGCCCGTTCCCCCCTACCGGGCGGTCTCCCCTTTGCGAGCCTGGTGGTGCGCGGCGGCCTGCATCGGCTGCACGTCGGGGTGCTCACGCCGGTCGAAGGGCCCACGCCCGGCGACGGGCCCTACCGCGAGGCCGGTCCGAGCGATGACGGCGGGCCGCCCCTCTACGCGGTGCGCTTCGTCGGCCGTGAGCCGACGATCGAGGCGCGCCGCGACCAGGTCGTGATCGGCTACGGCCACAGCCTGCGGGACTGGCTCGACTTCCGGGAGCGCTCCTCGGACGTCTTCCTCCATCCGGACGTCCCCTGGTGCGTCGACGTGCGCGGGGGCGTTCATCGCTTCGACGCGGACCTCTCTGCCCTCGACCTGCACGACGTGCAGATCACCGGCAGCATGCACGAAGCCACGCTGCGCCTCCCCGCGCCCACCGGCACGCGAAGGGTGCAGGTGCGTGGCGGCATCCACCGCCTCACGGTCGAGCGTCCCCTGGGCGTGCCCCTCCGGCTGCGCCTCCGCGGAGGCGTCCACGCCATCGAGGTCGACCGCCTCGAGATCGGCGGCGGCACCGCGTCGATCGAGTGGGAGAGCCCCGGCTTCGGCGAGGCGACCGTCGGCTACGACGTCGAGATCCTCGGCGGCATCCACCGAGCGTCCTTCCGTGCGTCCGCCGGGGCGCGCGCCGAGGGCTCGTCGGAAGGGGCGCTCCGTGCGTCGGCCTGAGCCGGAATCCCTGCGCGGCACGAACGCTTCCGCATCGAGTCGGGAACACTCTCGCGCACCGTTTGTAGAAGGCCCGGGAGTGTTTCTCCGAGCTTGGGTCCGGCCGCCCGTCGCGAACGGTCGCCGCGCCCCCGCTACGGCCGCACCGAAGGACGCGCATCCGCCCGCCGTGGACCCGGCCTGGCGTGATCCCGTACGCTCGAGGCGATGCGCTCGCTTCCTTGGCTCACCGTTTCGGCTGCCGCATGGCTCGTGCTCGCCGCCGAGGCCTGCGGCGCAGGCGGCAACGCAGGCGTCGACGCCGGGACGGACGACGCGGGCGCGCTCCAGGATGCCGGCGCCTCGGACGGCGGAGCGCTCGAGGCGGGCGGCGAGGCGGGGGACCCGGACGCGGTCTACCGCCCACGGCGTGAGGCGTGCGAGTTCGGCGCGGGGGCCCACGTGGCCGACACCCTCGGCATCGACGAGGCGACCCGCAGCGCGATCCCCCTCACGCACGTCATCGTCTTCATGCAGGAGAACCGCTCCTTCGACCACTACCTCGGCCGTCTCGGCGCCGAGGGCCACGACGTGGACGGCTTCTCCGACGCCTTCACGAACCCGGACGCCAGCGGCGGTGCGGTCACGCCCCTGCACGCGGAGACGACGTGCATCACGCCGGACATCTCGCACACCTGGGACGCCATGCAGGAGGCCCTGGGACGGCGGCGCCCTCGACCGCTTCTTCGCCGTCGCGGCCCTCGGGCGGTCAGGACGGCCAGCGCGCCCTCACCTTCTACGACGAGCGCGACCTGCCCTTCTACTACTTCGCCTTCACGCACTTCGCGATGGCCGACCGGAGCTTCAGCTCGGTGCTCGGCCCGACCTGGCCGAACCGCGACTACCTCTACGCGGCCACGTCGGACGGCGTGAGGAACACGTCCGAGCGCACGATCGGGGGCGTGCGCACGATCTTCGACGCGCTGACGAGCCGCTTCGGTCACGTGGAAGGAGTACGGCGACAGCCCGCGGACCGACTGCCTCGGCTGGAGCGCGACCTCACCGGGCGTCGTGCCGACGAACGACATCTTCACCGATCCCTCGAGCGGCTCCCTGCCGGCGGTCTCGTTCCTGGACGTGGGCGGCACCCGGGACGAGCACCCGCCGAACGACGTGCAGACCGGAGAGGCGTTCCTGCGCCGCCTCGTCGTGGCGCTCGCCGCGAGCCCCGCCTGGCCGAGCACGGCGCTCATCTACACCTACGACGAGTCGGGCGGTTTCTTCGACCACGTGCCTCCGCCGGGCGCCTGCGTCCCGGACGACCAGGCCGCGAACGCCGACTTCGATCAGATGGGTTTCCGTGTCCCGTTGCTCGTCGTCTCGCCCTGGGCGCGGCGCGGCTACGTCTCGCACCGCGTGCACGAGACGACTTCAATCACGCGCTTCATCGAGCTCCTCTTCGACCTGCCGGCGCTCACGGCGCGCGACGCGAGCTCGGACGCCCTCCTCGACATGTTCGACTTCGCCTCGGCGCCGCGCATGGCCCTGCCCCCGATGATGCCCCAGGCCGGCGTGGGCGGCTGCCCGTAGCGGCGCGCGCCGCTCAGAAGGCGTAGCCGAAGCTCACGCCGACCAGGGGGACCGCGGGCAAGCCCTTGAAGCTCGGGTCCCAGAAGTCGAAGAGCGGCGTCGCGCCCGCGCGGAACAGGAAGCCGCCGTCGGGCGGGCAGTAGCGATAGCCGACCACGAGGGTGACGGGCACCTCGACGGGTTGCGGGGCGTCCTCGGTCGTGAGGATGCCGGGCACCACGCCGATCCCGAGCTCGAACCGGCTCGGGCCGTTGCCCACGGTCGTGCTGACGACGACCGGCACCTGCACCCGAATCGAGGTCGTTGCCGAGGAAGCCCGTCGCCCGCAGGTACCCAACGCCGACCCGGAGGGCGAGGCGCGGCGTCAAGAGCCGTTCGTAGTTGAGCGAGAAGACGGGCGCCGACCCGACGAGCCTCGATGAACACGTCGTTCGACACGGGCGCTTGCGCCTCGGCGGTCGCCGACGAGCCCAGGAGCACCACCAAGACCACCTGCCACCCAACAACCCGCAAGGCCCCGTGCATGATGTCGGCATCTCCGTGAAGGTTGCGGGAGCCTACGCGTGCCCCGAACCCACGTCCATCCGGCCGCGCGCGGCGACGCGTGCGCTATGTGAGGCGCGGCAGGTGGGTGGTGGACGCTTCGAGGAGCTTCTTCAGGGCCGGGTTCTTCACGTCGGCCGGCGTGCGGATCTTCACGTGGCGCAGGCTCTTGCCGGTGCCTTCGAGCAGACCCGCCGGGTCCTCGAGGTCGGCGCCGTAGTAGAAGCCGAAGTTCACGTGGCGCTTCTGCGGCGCGATGTAGCAGAAGTGCTCGGACATCTTCTTCGGCCCGACGCCGTAGCCCGCGAGGCCTTGCTGCTGCCACGGCACTTCCGTGACGCCGGGGTAGACCGCCGCGACGAGCGCTCGGAGCGCACGCGCGATGATTTGCATGTCGGCGCTCGTCTTCTGCATGATCTGCTCGAAGGTGCCCTTGTCCTCGACCGACTGGATCTTGGCCTTGCCCATGGTGTGCCTCGCAGTGGTGGCCGCGAAGCTATCGGCGGGCCGAGGCGTGCACAAGGCGCTACCATGCACGTCGCGTGGCCTCCGGGGTCGACATGGACGGCGAGCGACAGCAGGTGGGGGCCTTCCGCCTCGAAGAGATCCTCGGTCAGGGCGGCATGGGGACGGTCTACCGCGCCGTCGGCTCGGACGGTCGCTCCGTCGCCCTCAAGCGCATCACGGCTCCCGCACCCAGGACGACGCCATCCTGCGCCGCTTCGCCCGGGAGGCGCGCATCCGCATCGATCACCCGAACGTGGTCGCGGTCCTCGACGCGGGCGTCGACGCCGACGGGACGCCGTTCATCGTCTTCGAGCTGCTCCTTGGGTCGAGCCTACGCGAGCGTATGGCCCAGGCGCTCCTCTCGCCCGCCGAAGCCGTCGCCCTGGCCCTGCAGACCTGCGCCGGGCTCGAGGCGGCCCACGCCCTCGGCATCGTCCACCGTGACCTCAAGCCGGGAAACCTCTTCCTCTGCAACGACGGCACGGTGAAGGTGCTCGACTTCGGCGTGGCGCGCTGGGCGGCCGCCGAGCCGGACCTCACGGTCAGCGAGCACATCGTCGGCACGCCCGCTTTCCTCGCGCCCGAGCAGGCCCGCGGCGATGGTCCCGTCGACGGCAGGGCCGACCTCTGGGCCCTCGCCGTCGTGCTGTACGAGGGCCTCACCGGTCACCGGCCCTTCAAGCGCGACTCCCCCGTCAAGACGCTGCTCGCCATCGTGCTCGAGCAGCCGGTACCCCTCGTCGAGCTGCGGCCCGACCTGCCGGCCGGGCTCCTCGACATCGTCGATCGATGTCTCCAAAAGGATCGGAGCGAACGGTTCCGGTCGGCAGCCGCCATGCGTGACGCGCTCCTCGCCCTCGACCTGGCCGGCGTCGACACGGGGGTCGCGCCCGCGAAGGAGGGCAGCACCGGGATCGATCCCACCGGGACGTCCGCCCGATCCGGGGAACGCACGTTGCAGGACGCTCTCCCCGTCACGACGCCTGCGGTGCCGTCCCTTCGCCACCAGGACGCCGGGGACCGGGACACGGTCGCCCAGTCAGCGTCCCGCGTCATCGTGGAGGGCGAGGAGCGGCTCGTCGCGGTGTTGCTCGCGCGCGGGGTGCGCGACGCGTCCGCCATCGAGCGCGCCGTCGTCGATCTCGGCGGCGTGTTCATCCCGCTGCTCGCGCGTCGACAGGCGCTCGGCCTGTTCGGTGCCGAGGCGTGGGAGGGCGACGAGGTCCGCCGCGCGGTCGCGGCCGCGCTCGCGAGCCGTCAAAGCGCGATGTGGATGTCGGTCGCGTCCGGCAGGGCCCGTGCGGCCGGCCTCGGTATCGCGGGCGAGGTCGTGACCGCGGCGGAGAAGGCGTGTGCCGCAAAGTCGCGGGGCGTGGCCATCGCACCATCGGCCGCGCCGCTGCTCGGGGGCGGGCTCACGCTGCACGCCCTGCCCGACGGGACGCAGGAGCTCACCGAGGACCGGCGTTCCCTCACCGTCGTAGCCCTGCGCGACGAGGGAGGCGAGCCCGCGCCCGTCGGCCGGCTGCTCGAGATGGAGCACCTGCGCGGGAGCCTCGTGCGCGTCTTCGACGAGTCGGTGGCGAGCGTGGTGCTTCTCACAGGTCCGCCGGGCATCGGCAAGAGCTGTCTGCGTCGTGCGATGGAGCGGCTGATGGCGGAGGACGGTCGCGGCATCACGCTCCTGTCGGGCCGCGGCGAGCCCCTGCGCCGCGACGTCGCGCTCGCCCTGCTCCGCGACGTGCTCGAGGCGCGCGCCCGTCTCGGCGCCACCTCGCGCGGATGGCCCCGCCTCGACGCCGAGGCGACCCTCGAAGAGCGCCGGGAGGGGGTTCTTGCCCTCGCGGGTGACGTGGCGCTCAATCCCGCGGGCGACGGCGAGGGCGTGCTCTTTCTCGGGGAGCTGCTCAGCGTGCCCATGCCCGAGAGCGCGGCGCTCGCGGCCGCCCGCCGCGACCCGCTGCTCATGGCCGACCGGCTGCACATGGCGGTGCTCGACTACCTCTGCGCCGCGGCGGACGACGGTCCCCTCGCGCTCCTGGTCGAGGACCTGCAGTGGGCCGACGACGCCTCCATCGGCGTGCTCGACGAGCTCTGCGAGCGCCTCGAGGATCGGCCGTTCCTCCTGCTCGGGACCGCGCGCCCGGAGCTCGACGAGCGCTGGCCCGGCCTCTTCGGCGACCGCGGCGTGACCCGCCTTCGGCTCGGGGGGCTTCGCGCACGGGAAGTGAGCGAGCTCGCAGAACGCACCGCCGGCCGTCCGGTCCCGGACGATCTGGTGTGGGCCATCGTCGACCGCACCTCGGGCAACCCGCTCTTCGTCGAGCAGATCGTGACGGCCCTTTGCGAGCAGGACCTGCTCGACGAGGCGGCCGACGAGCTGCCCATCCCGCTCAGCGTCGAGGCCGCCGTCCAGTCCCGTCTCGATCACCTGGCGCGGCACGAGAAGGGAGCTGTGCAAGCGCGCCGCGGTGTACGGTCGTCCCTTCACCGCGCAGGAGGTCGAGGCCCTCGGCATCCCCAATCCCGAGCCGGTCCTTTCGTCCCTGGCGCGCCGCGAGCTGCTCGCGACCCATCAACGCGCCCGCGCCCAGCATCCCGAGAAGGGACGCGGCCGAGAGCGGGAGTACGCGTTCCGCAGCTCCCTCGTCTCCGACGTCGCCTACCGTCTCCTGTCGTCCGACCTGCGTGCCGATCTGCACCGCCGCGCCGCCGACGTGATCGAGAAGCGCCGGAGCGTGGACCTCGAAGAGGTGGCGCGGCACAGGGACGAGGGCGGGCAGCGGGCCGAAGCGGGTCGTCGCTACGCGGAGGCGGCCATCGTCGCCGGCAAGCGAGGCGACTCGGCGACCGTCTTGCGATGCGCACAGAACGCGATCGATCTCGGCGTCCCCGAGGCGCTGCGCTTCGATCTGCACATGGCCCGGGCCGACGCGTTGCGGTACCTGGGGCGGACGCGTGAGTGGGGGGAGGCGCTCGAGCAGGCGCGGGGATGTGCCCGGACGCCCATCGAGCAGGCGCGGGTCCAGCCCGAGCAGGCGGCGATGCTCTTGCGGGTGGGCGCCACGAAGGAGGGGCTCGAGGTGGCGCTGTCGGGGCGAGAGGCCGCCCTGGCTTCGGGCGACGGCGAAGCGATCACGGGCGCCTGCTGCCGGCTCGCCGGGAGCTACGCGTTCTTGCACCGGTTCGAGGAGGCACGGGCCGCGCTCGACGAGGCCCGGCGCGCCTTGCCGCCCGAGAGCGAGAGGATGGCTGCACACATCGAGGCGGTCTCGGGGGACCTGGCGTCGGTGCTCGGCGACGTGGGCAAGGCGCGGGATGCCTTCGCCCGCGCGGCGGCGATCAACCAGCGCCTGGGCGATGCGCGGCGCGCCCTGACGAACCAGCTGCACCTGGCCGACACCTACAACCGATTGGGCGCCTACGCCGAAGCAGAGGCGGCCCTCAGGGAGACGCTCGGGAGCGCACGGCGGGTGGCCAATCAGGGGCTCGAGCCGTGGGCGTGCCTCAACCTCGGCTACGCGTGTGTGATGCAGGGCCGCCCCGACGAGGCGTTCGAATGGATCGACCGATCCGTGAAGCTCGGTAGGCGGACCCGGGATGTGCGGGCGACCTGTTGCGCGCACCTCTATCGAGCGAACGCATTGCTCGTGGCGCGCGACGCGGTGGCGGCGGTGGCGGAGGCGCAAAAGGCGAGGGCGGAGTCCGCGCGCATCGGTTGGCCGTCCATGCAGAAGTCGAGCGCCACGGTGCTCGCCCGCGCCCTGTTCGCGCTCGGACGGCTCGACGAGGCCGACGAAGCCTCTGCCGACGCCATGCCGGCGGACGACGCGAGCGGCGCCCAGCAAGAAGACGAAGCCGAGGCTTTCCTCGTGCGGGCCGAGATCCTCGAGGCCTCGGGGCGCGCCGCCGAGGCGGAGCAGGTGCGGGAGCGGGGGAGGACCCGGGTGCGGGAGCTCGCCGCGCGGATCGAGGACCCGGAGTGGCGGCGCCGCTTCCTCACCGACGTGGCGGCGCACCGCGCGCTGCTCGGGGCCTGAGCGCGAGACGACGCGCGTGCAGCCGGACACCGTCCGGCGCCCTCTGGCATCGCGAGGCCGAGCCACCCGCCGATCCGGCCGGAAAGGCGCAGCGCCGGCAGCCGCCGCCTCCCCCGTGGGCCGGCGCGCAGGTTCCTCGGGCCGTGGCGCGCACAAGGCGCTACGATGCAGGGCGGGTGACTTCGGACCTCGACGAGCGACGGCAGGTAGGGAAGTTCCGCGTGGAGGGGCTCCTCGGCCGCGGCGGGATGGGAGCGGTCTATCGCGCCGTCGGTCCGGACGAGCGTCCGGTCGCGATCAAGCTCATCGAGACCTCCCGCGACCGCGACGGCTCCCTGGCGCGCCGCTTCGCGCGGGAAGCGCGCATCCGCATCGATCACCCGAACGTCGTCGCGCTCCTCGACGCGGGGGTCGAAGAGGACGGCACGCCGTACATCGTCTTCGAGCTGCTCGAGGGGTCGAGCCTCATGGACCGCATGCGCCGTGCGGTCCTTTCGGCTGCCGAGGCCATCTCCCTCGCCCTGCAGACGTGTGCCGGCCTCGAGGCGGCTCACATGATGGGCATCGTCCACCGCGACCTCAAACCGGGCAATCTCTTCGTCTGCCACGGCGGCACGGTCAAGGTGCTCGACTTCGGGGTGGCGCGGTGGGCGACCGCCGAGCCCGACCTCACGGTGGGCAACCGCGTGGTGGGCACACCGGCCTACCTGGCGCCGGAGCAAGCCCGCGGCGACGGCCCGGTCGATGGGCGGGCCGACCTCTGGGCCCTCGGCGTCGTGCTCTACGAGGCACTCACCGGCCGGCGCCCCTTCAAGCGCGACTCTCCGGTCTCGACGATGCTCGCCATCGTGCTCGAGGATCCGGTCCCCATCGAGGAGATCCGGCCCGACGTGCCCGACGAGCTCGTCGACATCGTCGACAGGTGCCTCGCCAAGGATCGGGACCTCCGGTTCCCGTCGGCGGCGGCCTTGCGCGATGCGCTCCTCGGGCTCGATGTGCCGGGCGTCGATCAGGGCGTCGCGCCAGCTGGCGAGAGCCAAGAGGACGAGGCGCCTTCGGGGACGATCAGCGTGTCCGGAGAGCGCACGGTCGCCGAGCCGAGCCCCGCCACATCCCAGATCGTGCCGGCCATGACGCGCGAGACGATGGCCCTGTCCCGGCCGCAGGTCATCGTGGAGGGAGAGGAGCGGCTCGTCGCGGTCCTGTTCGCCGATGGCGTGCGCGATGCGGCGGCCGTCGAGCGGGCCGTCGTGGAGGTTGGCGGCGTGTTCATCCCGCTGCTCGCGCGAAGGCAGGCCCTCGGCCTGTTCGGTGCCGAGGCGTGGGAAGGCGACGAGGTCCACCGCGCAGCGACGGCCGCCCTGGCCGGGCGCAAGGGCGCCCTGTGGATCTCGGTGGCTTCCGGGAGGGCGCGCGCCGCCGGGCTCGGCATCGCCGGTGACGTCGTGGCGGCGGCGGAGAAGGCGTGCGAAGCGAAGCTCGTCGGGGTGGCTGTCGCACCGGGGACCGCGCCCCTGCTCGGGGCGGGCTTCGCCCTGCGCGAGCTCTCCGACGGGACGTGCGAGCCACCGAGGACCGGCGCTCCCTCACGGCGGTGGGCCTCGGGGACCTGGGAAGCGAGCTTCGATCCCGTCGGCCGGTTCGTGGAGATGGAGCAGCTGCGCCGCAGCCTCGGACGCGTCCTCGATGAAGCGGTCCCCGGCGTCGTCCTGGTGACCGGTCCGCCGGGCATCGGCAAGAGCCACCTGCGCCGCGCGATCCAGCGCACGATGGCGGAGGACGGGCGCCCGATCACGGTCATGTCGGGTCGCGCCGAGTCGCTTCGCCGCGACGTGGCGCTCGGGCTCGTTCGCGACGTGCTGGAAGCGCGCGTGCGCGTCGGTACCACCACGCGCGGCTGGCCGCGCGTCGACGCCGAGGCGAGCCTCGAGGAGCGACGCGAAGGGGTGCGCGCGCTCGCCACCGACGTGGCGCTCGAACGCGCGGGCGACGGGGACGACACCACCTTCCTCGGCGAGTTGCTCGGTGTGCCCATGCCCGAGAGCGCTGCGCTCTTGGCGGCGCGCCGCGACCCCCAGCTCATGGCCGACCGCCTGCACATGGCCGTCGTCGACTACCTCGCCGCCGCCTGCGACACCATACCGCTCGCTCTCCTGGTCGACGACCTTCAGTGGGCCGACGACGCGTCCATGAGCGTGCTCGATGCCCTCGTCGACCGCCTCGAGGACCGCCCCTTCTTCCTGCTCGGGACGGCGCGCCCGGAGCTCGACGAGCGCTGGCCAGGCCTCTTCGGTCAGCGCGGCGTGACGCGCCTCCGGCTCGCCGGCTTCAATGCGAGGGAGGTGGGTGAGCTGACAGAACGGACGGCCGGCCGCCCCGTGCCGGAAGACGTGGTCCGGGCGATCGTCGAGCGAACGGGAGGCAATCCGCTCTTCGTCGAGCAGATCGTCACCGCCCTTTCGGAACGCAGGCTCCTCGACCAGGCGGCCGAGGAGCTTCCCCATCCCGCTCACGGTCGAGGCGGCCGTCCAGTCCCGGCTCGATCACCTCGCCCCCGGCGAGAAGGAGCTGTGCAAGCGCGCCGCCGTGTACGGGCGACCCTTCACCGTCGAAGAGATCGAGGTCCTCGGTGTCGTCGATCCGGAGCCGCTCCTCACGTCCCTCGCCCGTCGCGAGCTCTTTGCCAGCCGAGCGCGGGCACGCGGACCACGGTCGCCAGGCCATCGCCGCGAGCGCCAGCGGGAGTACGCGTTCCGCAGCTCCCTCGTCTCCGACGTCGCCTACGGCCTGCTCACGGGTGAGCTGCAGGATCGATCTGCACCGCCGCGCCGCCGATGCGATCGAGAAGCGTCCGGGAGCGGACGCCGAAGAGGTCGCGCGGCATCGGGACGAGGGCGGGCAGCGCAGTGAAGCGGCCCACTTCTATGCCGAGGCTGCAATCGCCGCGGGCAAGCGGGGTGACTCGGCGGGCGTGGTGCGATGCGCGACGCGTGCGCTCGAGCTCGGCGCGACCGAGGGCGTGCGCTTCGACCTGTACTTCTGGCTGGCCGACGCGTTGCGCTTCCTCGGGCGCCGCAAGGAGCAGGCCGAGGCGCTCGAGCAGGCGCTCGAGCACAGGCGCGGCGCCCTCGACGAGGCGCGGGTGCGGATCGAGCAGGTCTCCGCCCTGTCGCGTGCGGGCAAGACCGACGAGGCCGTCCAGATGGCGGGCGCTGCGCGCGAAGTGGCGGAGACCGCGGGCGATCCGGAAACGCTGGCGCTGGCCTGTGTGCGTGCGGCCCAGGCCTATGTCTTCGCCGGCCGGTTCGATGATGCAGGCGCGAGCCTCGCGGAGGCCTCCGCCATCGCTCCGGTCGACAGCCCCGCGGTCGGTGCACGGATCGCCGAGATCGGGGCGCTCCTCGCCACGACGATCGGCGACGTCGGAAAGGCGAGGGACGGCTTCGCGGAGGCGGTTCGGGTCCACCGGGGCGCGGGCGACGTGCGTCGCGCTTCGGTCAACGAGCAAAACCTGGCGGACACCTACAACCGTCTCGGCGCCTACACGGAGGCGGAGGCCGCGCTCGGTCGCGCGCTCGCCGGCTGTCGCGATGTCGGCAATCGCATCGGCGAGGGCTACGCCTGCGTCAACCTCGGCTACGCCTGTACGATGCAGGGACGCGGCGACGAGGCCCTCGAGTGGCTGGGGCGGGCCGAGGAACACGCCAAGCGGAGCGAGGACCTCAGGTTGTCGCTCTTCGTGCACGTCTACCGGGCGCGCGCCCTCGTGGTCGCGGGCGACCTGGACCGTGCGGCCGTCGAGGCGAGGGCTGCAATCGCGGGCGCCGGGGCGGCAAGCCGGGGTGCGGTCGCTGCGCTCGGCGAGAGCGCCTTGGCCCGCGCGCTGCTCGGTGCGGGGCGCGGCGTGGAAGCGGAGCAAGCCTCCGGACGAGCGATGGAGCTGCGCAACCGGGCGGGCGGGCTCGAGGAGGACGACGCGGAGGTGTTCCTCGTGCGGGCCGACTCCCTCGAGGCCTGCGGGCAGGCGAAGGAAGCCGAGGTCGTGCGCGCGCAAGGCAGGGCGCGCGTGCAGGAGCTGGCCGCGCGCATCGAGGATCCGGAGTGGCGCCAGCGCTTCCTGTCCGACGTCCCGGCGCATCGCGCCCTGCTCGAGGGCGACTGAGGCCCGGCGGGCCGCGCTGCCGAGGCGTCAGGCGCCGAGCACGTCGGTGTCGAGGCGGAGGGCTTCGGCCACGGACCAGGCCTGGAAGGGGCAGCCCCGCAGGGTGTGGGGCGGATCACCGTCGGCGATCTCGGCGATGTGCCCGAGGCCGCCGCGGTCGAGGGCCATGAGGAGGGGCTCGAGGAAGCGACGGCGCGCCTCCCTCTTCGCCGCGGGCGTGTTGTCGCGCACGCGCACCCACGCCTCGACGAAGGGCCCCATGAGCCACGGCCACACGGTGCCCTGGTGGTACGCCCCGTCCCGCGAGGCGACGCCGCCCGAGTAGTGTCCGACGTAGGCCGGCTCGTCGGGCGCGAGGGAGCGCAGGCCCACGGGTGTACAGAGCTGCGCCTCGACGGCGTCGACGACGGCGCGCGCCCGGTCGGCCGGCAGGAGCACCTCCGGCAAGCCACCGACGGCGAAGATCTGGTTCGGGCGGAAGGAGGCGTCGACGGCGCCGGGCCGGTGGTCGGCGTCGATCACGTCGAAGAGGCAGCCGTGCTCGCCGTTCCAGTAGCGCTCTGCGAAGGATGCGGCCGCGCGGCGCCGGAGCGTTTCCCAGCGAGGATCGAGCCGCCCCGTGATGGCGAGGGCGTTGAGCCACAGGGCCTGCACCTCGACCGGCTTGCCGATGCGCGGCGTGATGCAGCGGTCGCCGACCTTGGCGTCCATCCAGGTGAGCTGCACCCCCGGGACGCCCGCGGCGACCAGCCCGTCGCCGTCGACCCGGATGCCGAAGCGGGTCCCCCGTGCGAAGCCTTCGGCGATGGCCAGCACGGCCGCGTCGAGCCTCGCGCGCTCCTCGGTCGAGGGGGCCTCGGGGCGCCCCGCAGTCGCACGGAGGAAGGCGTCGACCGCGATCACGTACCAGAGGGCCGCGTCCACAGAGTTGTATTCGGGCTCACTACCCTTGTCGGGGAAGCGGTTCGGTAGCAGGCCGCCGTCCACGGCGGCCGCCCACTCGAGCAGGATCCGTCGCGCATCGTCGAAGCGTCCGGTGGAGAGGCAGAGCCCGCGCAGCGATACGAAGGCGTCGCGCCCCCAGTCGCCGAACCAGGGGAAGCCCGCGAGGATCGTCGAGCCCTCGCCGCGCTTGGCGAAGTAGGCGTCGGCCGCCCGATGCAGACGGCTCCGCGAGGCCGTACGCCGTGTGCGTTCCCGCGCGCGCAGCTCGGCGACGAGCTTCGTGACGGGCCGCGAGAGCAGACGCCGCGTCGCGTCGCTCTCCATCGCCATCACCCACAGGGCCTCGCCGCGGCTCAGGTCGAAGCGAAGCAGACCGGGCGAGGCCAGGTCCTCGACGCAGTCGAGCCCCCGGTCGCGCTCGCGCTCGTAGAGGAACTGGCGGTACCACTCGCCGCCGTCGCGGAAGTCGGCGTTGGTGGCACCGAGCACCGCTGGCACGCCGTCGTAGGGTTGCCATCGAAGGAGCCCCTCTTCCCGCTCGGTGCGGAAACGGAAGGCGGGGTTCTCGTGGTGCAGGGCGTGGAAGTCGCGCCCCGAAAGGAGCGGCCGTACCGAGAGGGTCGCCCCGCCGGAGGCGCCCTCGACCGACCAGCTCACGACCGTGAGCGGCAGGCCGCGCGGGACCATGACCTCTTGCCGCAGCATGCGTCCGTTGCCGAGGTCGAACAGCCAGAAGGGCCACGGCTCGATGCCGAAACCGCGGATGCGCTGCCAGCCGTGGGGGTGGTCCACGTTCGGCACGTAGTGCTGCGTCGTGATGGGCACGGTGCCGTCGGGCGCGTCGACCCAGGCCTCGAAGCCGTTGACGAGCACCACGCGTCCGGCGGGCGGAGCGGTCGCGGCGAGCAAGAGCGCGTGGTAGCGCCGCGTGCGCACGCCGCTGCTCGTGCCCGACGCGAACCCGCCGAGCCCGTCCGCCTCGAGCCATTCGCTATCCCGATCGATCGCGATCATGTTGTTCTGCCCGACTTTGTTGTGCCCGCTCGCGAAGCGCGTGGGTAGGGGTTCACGCGACCCCCTCCCAGTCGGGTGCTTCCTTCGGCTCGCGTGGGGAGTGGTCGGTGGCGTGAAGGCGGAGGTGCCGTCGTCGACGAGCACCCAACTGGCTCCCAATGATTTGTGTTGCCCGCGCGCGATGCTGGGCGAGGTGGTGTGGACGTGGCGTTGCTGGTCACGGTTTTGCTCGCGTTGCTGCCACCGCGGGCTGCTTCTTCTTCGCTGCGCTTGCGCTGCCGCGCCAGGCGCCGATGCGCTCGATGCAGGGGGCGGCGAGGGCGGTCCAGCCGGTCTGGTGGCTCGCGCCGAGGCCGCGGCCCGTGTCGCCGTGGAAGTACTCGTGGAAGAGGACCAGGTCGCGGAAGTGGGGGTCGTCGGCCCAGCGTCGATCGCCACCGTGGCACGGGCGCGCGCCGGTCGGGTCGCGCAGGAACAGGCCCGCGAGCCTTCGCGACAGCTCCTTGGCCACCTCGTCCAGGTTCATCATGCGGCCCGAGCCCGTCGGACACTCCACCTTCAGGCTGTCCCCGTAGAAGTGGTGGTAGCGCTCGAGGGCTTCGACGATGAGGTAGTTGAGCGGGAACCACACCGGCCCGCGCCAGTTCGAGTTGCCGCCGAAGAGCCCCGTCTCGCTCTCGCCCGGCATGTAGCTGACGGTCCAGGGCTGACCGCCCACGTCCAGCACGAAGGGGTGGTCGCGGTGGGCCTTGCTGAGCGAGCGGATGCCGTGGGGCGAGAGGAGCTCGTCCTCGTCGAGGACATAGCGCAGCATGCGCACGAGCCGCTCGCGCGACGGGATCGCGAGCAGGCTGTGACCGTGGCGTCCGTCGGTCGACATGTAGGCGACGTCCTCGGCCAGCTCCTTGCGCTCCTCGAGGAACCAGCGCATGCGCCGGAAGAACCCCGGGTGCTTCTCGCACAGATCATCCTCGATGACGGCGACCGCGAGCATGGGCACGAGCCCGACGAGGGAGCGGATGCGCATGGGGAGCGCGCGCCGGTCGCCGGTGTGCAGGACGTCGTAGTAGAAGCCGTCCTCCTCGTCCCACAGGCCTGTCTCGCCCCAGCGGTTCATGGCGTCGACGATGTGGATGAAGTGCACGAAGAACTTGGACGCCATGTCGGCGTAGGCCGGGTCGTCCTGGGCGAGCTCGAGGGCCATCTCGAGGAGCGTGAGCGCGTAGAACGCCATCCACGCGGTGCCGTCGGCCTGCTCGAGGTAACCGCCCGTCGGCAGGGGGCGCGAGCGATCGAAGATGCCGATGTTGTCGAGCCCGAGGAAGCCCCCCGAGAAGAGGTTGTTGCCGTCGGCGTCCTCGCGGTTGACCCACCAGGTGAAGTTCAAGAGCAGCTTCTGGAAGACGCGCGCGAGGAAGGTGCGGTCGCGGCGGCCGGGCTCGCCCGACATCTGGTAGATGCGCCAGGCGGCCCAGGCGTGCACGGGCGGGTTCACGTCCGAGAAGGCGAACTCGTAGGCCGGCGCCTGCCCGTTCGGGTGCAGGTACCACTCGCGCAGCATCAGCACGAGCTGGTCATGCGCGATGTCCTGATCGACGTGCGCGAGGGCGACCGTGTGGAAGCCCAGGTCCCACGCCGCGTACCAGGGGTACTCCCACTTGTCGGGCATGGAGATGAGGTCGCGGTTGTAGATGTGGCGCCACTCGTCGTTGCGGCCGTGCAAGCGCTCGGGCGGCGGTGGCGGCTGGGCCGGGTCGCCCTCGAGCCAGTGCTCGACCACGTAGTGGTAGAACTGCACCGACCAGAACAGGCCGGCGTAGGCCTGGCGCTCGACGGCGTGCTCCTCGTCGGTGAGGTTCGGCGAGAGGCGCGACCGGTAGAAGGCGTCGGCCTCCTCCATGCGCGCTTCGAAGACCGCGTCCGAGGTGACGGGCGCCGGCGATTCGGCATCGTCCGAGGCGAGCAGCCGCAGGCGCAGCACCTCGCTCTTGCCCGCCGGCACGCGCAGCACGTAGTGGCCGGCGGCCTTGGTACCCTCCTCGGCCGGGTTCACCGCGTCCTTGCGCCCTTCGATCACGTAGCGGTGGAACGCGTCCTTCACGTAGGGCGAGGCTGGCGCGACGCCGTAGAGGCGCTCGCTGTTCGTCTCGTTGTCGGTGAACAGAAGATCGACGTCGCGGTCCGGGTCGAGCTCGAAGCGCAGGGCGCCGAGGCTCGGGTGTGTGCCGGCGACGGCGCGCGCTCCGTCCCGTGCGAGCCGCCCCTTCGGCCAGTAGCCGTCGCCGTCGCGCCCCCAGGCCCAGGTGTTGCGCAGCCACAGGGTCGGCAGGATGTGCAGGGTCGCGTCCTCGGGCCCGCGGTTACTGACCGTGATGCGCACGAGCACGTCGTTCGGGCCGTTCTTCGCGTACTCGGCCTGCACGTCGAAGTAGCGGCCGCCCTCGAAGACGCCGGTGTCCATGACCTCGTACTCGGGGTCGTGCCTGCCGCGCCGGCGGTTCGTCTCGACGAGGTCGGCGTAGGGATAGGCCGCTTGCGGGTACTTGTAGAGCGCCTTGGCGTACGAGTAGGTCGGCGTCGCGTCGAGGTAGAAGTAGAGCTCCTTGACGTCCTCGCCGTGGTTGCCCTCGGGGCCGGTCAGGCCGAAGAGGCGCTCCTTGAGGATCGGGTCCTTCTCGTTCCACAGCGCGAGCGCGAAGCAGGCGCGCGCCTTGCGGTCCGTGAAGCCGAGCAGGCCGTCCTCGCCCCAGCGGTAGACGCGGCTGCGCGCCTGGTCGTGGGGGAAGTAGCTCCAGCAATCGCCCCCGGCGGAGTAGTCCTCACGCACGGTGCCCCACTGCCGCTCGGACAGGTAGGGCCCCCACCGCTTCCAGTCCTCGCGCCGCGCCGCCGCCGCCTCGAGCCGCCGCTCCTCGTCTGTCGTCGCCATACGCCTCCGCTCGCCGGCTCGCGCCGGCCGCGCAAGACTACCCCCTCCCGCGGCCAGTGTGGGCATGGGAACGTGATCGCGTGTCCACCGCGACGCCACGTCCCATCCACCGTTTCATGAGGACGCTTCGTCTGCCGCGATCAGGCGTTCGAGCATCTTCACGTCGGCCAGGTCCTTGTCCCGTCCAGCGGCGCGCTTGTTCTTCAGCAGCAGGTCCTCGAGATCGGGCGCACTCGAGAGGTTCGCACCGTCCCCTCGAGTGCCCCCCCCGTGCTCCCCCAGCCCTTTCGAACGGAGGACGCACGCCTCCCAGCCCCGATGGCCGTTCGCTACTGCGCGATCGCCAGCACGTTCTTGATGCCGCCCGCGGTGCCGTCCATCAGACTCGGCGTGCTTGTCCATCGAGTAGCGGCCCGTGATGAGCTGGCCGACGGCCTCGGGCCAGCGCTCCTTGAAGGTCGTCAGGTCCTTCACGGCGTTCTGGAACGCGTCGAGGCCCGCGTTGACGGTGCCGAACACGAGCTGGTTCTTGAGCACCAGGTCGCGCATGAAGCCGTCGGTGTCGACCTCGATGGGGCCCTTGCGCCCGGGCACGCCCGTGAACACGAAGACCGCGTTCGGCCCGAGCACGCTCAGCACATGGAAGGCGAGGCTCGAGGCGCCCACCGCCTCGTACACCAGGTCCACGTGGCCGATGACCTTGGGCAGGTCGGTCGCGCCCGTGTCCTCGGCCGAGACGTAGTGCCCGCCGAAGGACTCGACGAGCTTCGAGCGCGCGCCGCCCACCGGCTCGCGCGAGAACACGTACGTCTCGAAGCCCGCGTTCGTGAGCGTCATGGCGCCGAGCAACCCGACCGGCCCCGCGCCGAGCACCAGCGCCTTGAGCCCGTCCGTCTCGCCCGCCTCGTGGGCGCGCCGGCACGCCCAGGGCAGCCGCTCCTGCACGTCCCACACCTGGATGAGCGCCTTCTGCGCGATCGTCAGGGGCTCGACCAGCACGCCGATCTCGCGGAGCGCTGCGGGCAGGGGGTTCATGTAGCCCGCCTCGTCGACGACCAACTCGGTCATGAAGCCGTGCTGCTGCTTGATGCCGCGCTCGGTGAAGTCGCCCGTGTAGCAGAAGTCCTGCCGGCCGCGGGAGCATGCGATGCAGCTCGCGTGGCCACAGGGGCGCCGCACCGTCGTCACCACCAGGTCGCCGACCTTCACGTTCGTGACCTCCGAGCCGACCTCGACCACTTCGCCGAGGGACTCGTGCCCCATCACCAGGTACTCGGACCCCTCGGGCGGGATGCCGTAGTCGAAGCGGGCGATCTCCTTGTCGGTGCCGCAGACCCCCACGTCGAGCATGCGCAGCTTGGCCTGGGTGGCGGCCTCGAGCGTGGGCTCGGGATGATCGACGATCTTGATCTCACGCTTCGACGGGAAGGCGGCAACGGCGCGCATGGGGGGGCTCCTCTCGGGTTCTCGGGGATGGACAGCCCTTGTCGCTCCGTCCGGCGCCCCATTCAACGTCGGCGCGAAAACCCCCGGCGCCCCGCAGCCATTCCGGAGCGAGCCTGGCTCACCCGATCGCGCCGAGAACGTCCTGCACGCGAGGGCGCGTGGAGGCGACGGCTCCTTCGAGGTGATGCACGTTGCGGCGCAACTCGTCAGGGTCGAGATCGACGGCGATCTCACTGTGGAGCAACACGAGCCGCGCGTCGACGGGACTCACAGCGCAACCCTTGGCGCAGGGCGCCCTCGGCCAGAAAAACAGTTAAGCGAGCGCTTTACTGTGGAACCGGGCCAGCCGAGGCGGCGCTTGCCCGCGCAGCGTCACTTCGCTGCGACCGGCAGGGCGAGGAGGGCGTCGGCGAGGGCGGCGACCGAGGCGAAGCTCGGGGCGCCGTCGTAGTCGGGGAAGTAGCCGTAGGGGTCGATGAGCACGGCGTGCATGCCGGCGGCGCGCGCGCCCGCCACGTCCACGTCCGGGATGTCGCCGGCGTACATCGCGGTGGCAGCCTCGGCGTGCATGCGGGCGAGGGCACGGCGGAAGATCTCCGGGTCGGGCTTGCGCACGCCCTCGACCTCCGAGTCCACGACGACCTCGAAGCGGTCGCGGATGCCGAGCCGCCGCAGCAACGCGTCGATGACGCCCTCGGAGTTCGACACGAGGCCGAGGCGCATGCCCGCTTCGCGCAGCCGGTCGAGCGCAGCCGGTGCCCCATCGGCGAGGCGACGCCAGAGGTTGAAACGCTCGTGCTCGGCGCGCAGGGGCGTGACGAGGGCGTCGGCTCGCTCCACGGGTGCGCCCGCCCGCGCGATCATGTCGGCGACGTAGCGGCGCCACCCCTCCTCGTGCGGCACACCCTCGCGCATGAGTCGCTGGTAGAGCGCCTTTGCCGGTCCCTCGGCCGCGCGCACCGCCTCGGCCGTGACGTGCACGCCTTGGCGCGCGAGCACATCGGCGACGACCTGCCCGTCGAGGAACACCAGCGTCCCGCCCGCGTCGAGCAGAAGCACGCGCGGCCGGACCCGAGGAAGCGATGCGCTCATCGGAACCCATTGCCGCGTCGAAACGGCGAAGGCAACTGCAACGCGTTCAGATCTCGCGCACCCAGCGCTCGAAGTCGCCCCGGATCGCGCGCCAGCGATCGCGATCGAGGCCGGCGGGGAGCGGGGCGGCCTCCGCGTCGCCGAAGTACGCGAGGCTGCGAACCACGTGGCCGGGGTCTTCGTTCGGATAGCGTCGGCCGTGCTCGGCGAGGGCGTCCGAAAGCGAGATGGCGCGGTGCGCGAGCAGAGCGTGCAGGTCCCAAAAGTCCCTGGCCGCACCCCTCGACGCGATTGCGTGAAGCTTCATGGCCGTCAGGTCGGCCAGGCTCGCGACCGGCACGGGCAACGACGCGATTCGCTCGGTGTCCCCGAGGAGCGGGTAGCGATGGCGGATGATGCTGACAGGCACGCCCGCGACCTCGAGGTAGACGGTGCCCTCGCTGCGGCCCGTGACGCGAACCTCGCCCCTTCCGGCGAGCCCCTCGACGAGGGGCTGGGGATCGCTCGCCACCGTGAACACATCGAGGTCGTGCGAGACCCGGTGGCTCAGGTGCGCCGCGACGGCCACGCCGCCCGCCAGATACGCATCTTCCGGAAGGTTCGGTGCGATCAGGGCAAGGGCCCGCCGCTGCGGCTGCGACACCTCGTTCATGCGCCTGCCCATGGGGGGCGCGCCCCACCGGGGGCGTCGTCCGGTGGGAGCCCGGCGATGAGGCGCCAGTAGGCGCGGTCACGGGGCGTGAGCCGTTGCCCCTTGCGCTCCAGGAAATCGGCAATCTCGTCGGTCGTGTACGCCGAACGGAGCCAGTGCATCGCCTCGAGCGTCCCGCGGCACATCACGCGCTCCATCACGTAGTCGGCGTGCGCGTGCGGGTCGACGGACCCGGGAGCGACGTCCCAGAAGAGGCGCTCGACGTCCAGAGGCCACTGGCGCTCCACGCCCGGAGGATACCGCTGCCGGTAGGTGGCGTCGAACGCAGGTGCGCGCCCGCTGCCCTGCCCGGGTGATCCCGGCTCGCGGCAGAAGGAGCGCCCTGTCCCCGGGAGCCGGGCGCCTAGGACGGGAGGGCGGGCTCGTTCAGCCAACCGACGTCGCGTGGAAAACGGATCGGCTGTCGGAGCTTCGCGAGGAACCTGTCGTTGCCCCCGGCCAGGATCCCGATCTCCGGGATCTCAGAGACGATCCTGCGCCCCATGAGACCGACGAGCGTTCTCGCGAGCTTCATGCTCGTCGGCCCGAGCTGCGTCCTGCAGTAGACGACGTGGCCGACCTCGTCGTTGAGGATCTCGCGGACGAGGTCCTCGAGGTTCCTTTCGAGGGCGGGGTCCTCCGAGAACAGGCCGATGTTGTCCAACATGAGCTGGAACACATGGACCCCGACGACCTCGCCCAAGAAGACGAGAAAGTCGCTCGGCAGCTTGGGCAGCTTCAACATCTGGTTGATCAGCACCCGCAACGCCCTCGGCGGATCGGGGATCTCGATCTCCAGGTTGCAGATGCTGCACGCGCCGACGAGGATCTTGGTGTGATACTGCTCTTCGAGCAGGATGTACTGCGTGATCGCTTCGGTGACTGCAGGCGAATCGCCGAGGACTTGGTTCTGTAGCTCCTCGGCCTTCCGGTCCGCTCCGTACTTCTCGCCTCGATTCGCCTTCGCCGCGATCAAGAGCCAGAGCCATCGCTTGTCGAGCGTGTCGGGCGGCCTCGCGCCCATGTACGCGTCGATCCCGTCGAGTGGAACCGAGGCGGACTTCTCCGCTCTCAGCTTCCGCTCGAATTCGGCGAACCGGTCGTCTCGCTTGGAGAGCGTCCGGTTCGCGATATCGGGGTCCCCGTCGGTTTCCCTCAGATAGCCGAGGTAGGCGGCGAGCTGCTGCTCTCTCTCGCTCGGATCGAGGACTCGAAACGGATCGAGGATGGTCGCGGCATCGTGATGCACGGCTTGCTCCGCGACGCCGCGCCCTACAGAAGGTCGAGCAGGCCCTTGGCCCGCTTCTCGGCGCTCTCCATCAGCTCCTTCGCCTCGTCCTCGGGGAGCTTGAGCTTCTGGACGAGGGCGTCGAGCACTGCCTGCTCTTCGTCGCTCTTGTTGCCGTCCACGTAGGCCAGGATGACGGCGTGCTGGATCAGGAGGCGCCGGTCGTGGATGCTGAGCTCGCTCAGGGGCACCTCGTCGACCGTATGGCGCTCCTTTGCGTAGTCGCGGATCGCATCGGCGTCGCCGTCCTCGAGCTGGAAGGCGGAGATGAGCGCCTCGATGACCTCGCTCTCCTCCCCGTCCATGTGGCCATCGGCCCACGCAACGGCGACGAGCGACTTGAGCATGGCGTCCTTGTAGTCCTCCATCGATCCCTCCATGGGGTGCGCCCCAGGGGCGCTCGCCCCTAGACCCGCGCGTGACGGGCCGCCTCGGGACGACCCGGGCCCGGAGCCTAGCACAACCCCCGCCATCGGTTCCCCCTCCCCTGGCGGACCGGCCCTCCTGCCACTATGGTTCCGCCCGATGCAGCCTCGATACACCGCGCCCTTCGCTCCCGGCGGGCCGTCTCCGGTCGACGCGCAGATCGCCCGCACCCTCCTGAGCGTCGCGCTCGAGGGCGGCGGCGACTACGCCGACCTCTTCTACGAGTACAGCGTCAGCGGCAGCTACGCCTACGACGAGGGCATCCTCAAGGCGGCGGGCCGCGCCGTCTCGATGGGGCTCGGCGTCCGCGTCATGAAGGGGGACGCCACGGGCTACGCCTACGTGGAGGACCTGTCCATGGAGGCGATGAAGCGGGCCGCCCGCACCGCCGCCCAGATCGCCGCCGGCGGGGGCGCGCCCGGTCCGGTCGGGCTCGAGTCCCGCAAGGTGGCCCAACGCTACCCGGTTTCCCTCATCTCCCTCGACGTCGCCGGCGAGAAAAAGCGCGAGCTGCTCGCCCGCGCCGACGTGGCCGCCCGCGCCGCCGACCCGCGCGTCCTGCGCGTCGATGCCTCCCTGGCCGAAGAGATCCGCGAGATCCTGGTCGCCACGAGCGACGGCAAGCTCGCCCACGACCGCCAGCCCCTGCTCCGCTTCGGCGTGCGCGTCATCGTCGAGGCCGACGGCAAGCGCCAGTCGGGCTCCTCGGGCGGCGGCGGACGCGTCGGCATGGAGTACTTCGACGAGCGCTCGCCCGAGTGGCACGCGAAGGAGGCCGTGCGGCAGGCGGTCGCCATGCTCGACGCGCGGGAGGCTCCCGCGGGCGAGATGGAGGTCGTCCTCGCGCCCGGCGACAGCGGCATCCTGCTCCACGAGGCGGTGGGCCACGGACTCGAGGCGGACTTCAACCGCAAGGGCACGAGCAACTACACAGACCAGGTCGGCAAGCTCGTCGCGAGCGAGCTGTGCACCGTCGTAGACGACGCCACGCTCCTGCACTCGCGCGGCAGCATCAACGTGGACGACGAGGGCAACGCGCCCGAGAGCGCAGTGCTCATCGAGAACGGTGTCCTGCGCGGCTACATGCAGGACCGCCACTCGGCGGGCTTCTTCAAGACCCACCCCACGGGCAACGGCCGCCGCGAGAGCTTCCAGTCGGCGCCCATGCCGCGCATGACCAACACCCTCCTGTTGCCTGGCGAGAGCGACCCGGAGGAGATCGTCAGGAGCGTCAAGAAGGGCGTCTACGCGTCCCGCTTCGGCGGCGGCCAGGTCGACATCTCGAACGGCGATTTTGTCTTCTCCCTGACCGAGGGCTACCTCATCGAGGACGGCAAGATCACCGCGCCCCTCAAGGGCGTGAACCTCATCGGAAACGGCCCGGACGTGATGCGCAACGTCGTCATGCTCGGGAGCGACTTCCAGACTTCGGACGGCATCTGGACCTGCGGCAAGGACGGCCAGTCCGTGCCCGTCGGGGTCGGTTGCCCCACCATCAAGATCTCGTCGGTCACCGTCGGCGGGACCCAGATCGGGAGCTGAGGGCGATGACAGACCGCATCGAGGCGCTCGTCGCCCTGGGTGAGCGTGTGGTGGCCCAGGCGCAGAAGGCCGGCGCGACCGTGGCCGAGGCGACCGTGCGCGAGGGCTCGCACCTGTCGACCAAGGTGCGCATGCGCGAGCCAGAGCTCGTGGAGGAGGCCGGCTCGCGCGCGGTGGGCCTGCGCGTGATGCTCGGTCAACAGGTCGCCGTGACCTACACGAGCGATCTCGTCGGACCCGGGCCTCGCACGGCTCGTCGAGGACGCCATCGAGCTGGCGCGCCTCTCGCAGCCCGATCCGATTCGCGGGCCCGCCCGACGCGTCCCTCCTGTCGAAGCGCGAGGCGCACGAAGACCTCGACCTCTTCGACGCCACCATGAGCCGCCTCGACGCGGCCGAGGCCCTCCGGCGCGCGACCGAGGGCGAGCGTGCGAGCTTCGACACCGACGCGCGCATCGTCAACAGCGAGGGGGCCAGCTTCTCGCGCGCCGCCGGCGCGAGCGCCCTCGTGACGAGCGGCGGGTTCCGGGGCGGCGCCCAGGGGACCTACGCCTCCATCGTGGTCAGGCCCGTGGTCGAGGACGAGGGTGGCAAGAAGCGCAGCGGCTCCTACTGGGCGGCCAAGCGCCACATGGGCGAGCTCGCCTCCGCCGCGGACGTCGGCGCCGAGGCCGCGCGCCGCACCGTGGCCAAGCTCGGGGCCACCAAGGTCGACACGCAAGAGGTCGCCGTCGTCTTCGACCCGGACGCGGGCCGCAGCATCCTCGGCTTGCTCGCCAGCGTGGTCAACGGCGCGTCGATCTGGCGCCGTTCGAGCTACCTGGTCGACCGCGTCGGCTCACGCGTGGCGAGTGACCTGGTGACGGTCGTGGACGACCCGCTCATCCCGCGCGGCCCCGGCTCGCGCGCCTTCGACGGCGAGGGCCTCTTGTCGCGGCGCAACGTGGTCGTCGAGGGCGGCGTGCTCCGGACGTACCTTCTCGACAGCTACAGCGCCCGCAAGCTCGAGCTCGAGAGCACCGCGAGCGCATCGCGGGGGGCGAGTGGCGGGGTGGGGCCCGCCACGAGCAACTTCATCTTGCAGCCAGGCGAGCTGACCGCCGAAGAGCTCCTCGCCGGCACCGACCGCTGCCTCTACGTCACCGACATGATGGGCTTCGGCTTCAACCCGGTGACCGGCGACTTCAGCCGCGGCGCCTCGGGGTTCTGGATGGAGAAGGGTGAGCGTGTGCATCCGGTGAGTGAGGTCACGATCTCCCTGAACCTGGATCAGCATCCTCTCTCGCATCGACGCGGTCGCCAACGACCTGGACCTCCGCACCTCGATCGCGACGCCCACCTTCCGGGTGAGCGCCATGACCGTCGCCGGGCGCTGAGGGAACGGCGCTCTCGGTCACCCGCCGGAGAACGCGCCGGAGGGCACGGGCAGGCTCTGCGAATCGAGATTCGTGCCGTTGTTCTCGAAGCGCACGTCTTGTACGAGCGAGTTGTAGTCGGGATGGTCGAGCTGCACGTTGACTCCGACCGGGTTGTTCGAGACCGTGCCGTAGCTGAGCGAGAGCATCCCGTTGCGCGCGACCTGGGCTCCGAGTAGCGCGCTGCCCGTCAGGAGGAAGCGGGTCATCGACAGGGACCCCTTGTCGTAGGCCCCCGCTCCGATGCCGGCCGCGTTGGCCTCGCAGGTGTCGCGCATCACCGCCAGCGAGCAGTCGCGTGCCAGCGTGTTCCGGATCACGATGTCGCTCAGGATGAGCGCGGAGCCTTGCCCATAGGCGCAGGCCGCGACCTCGTGGTTCCCGTCGAAGAGCGCCCTCTCGACGGTCGCCTGGCCGCCCCCTACCGCGCCGATGGCGCGTCCGAAGGTGGCGTCGGGCAGGCTCTTCGTGCCGAGCACCGAGAGGTCGGTGACGTGGGCGATGGCGCCGTCGAACACGGCGAGACCGAACTCCGGGTTGCGCTCGAGGAGCACGCGCGCCGCATCGAGGTGCCCCCTCGCCTGCAACGCGATGGCTCGTCCCAACGCCCCGCTCGCGTCGCCGAGCCCGTCCCGCACGATGACGTCGTTCAGGGTGGCCATGCCTGCGATCGCGATGCCCACGTCGCGGTGCCGCTCGACGAGGACGCGGTCCATCTCGACGTTCGTGTCGGCCCCGATCTCCAGCCCGCGTCCCTGGTGCATGACGCTGTCGAGCTTCACGTCGCGGATGGTGACGTCCGAGGCGGACAGGTGCGTCCCACCGCTCACGGTCCCGATACCGATGCCCGTCGCGTCCTCGACGAGGGCGCGGGTGAGCATGAGGTCCGCGCCGACCTGCAGGCCGATGCCTTCGAGCTTCATCTCCGCGCCGCCGGACCCTTCGCGGACGCGGCGTACGATCACGTCGCTCAGGGCACCCGTCGACGAATCGAGGAAGATGCCTTGCTGGACCGAGTCCTCGACGCGTACGCGCGACAGGTCGAGCGTCGAGGACATGCCCTCCTCGATGCCCCGGCCGCCGCAGCGGAGGACGGTCAGGTCGTGGCCGTCCAGGTGGGTGTTCGCGTTCGCGAAGACCCCGCGGGTGTCGCTGTCGGCCACCCACACGCGCGCGATGTGGAGGGCCGCCCCGCTTTCGATGTCGATGCCGCGTCCAATGCCCGGGTTGGCTCCCCCGGATGCTGCTCGGGTGGCCCGCACGACCGTGTCGCTCAGGGTGACGTCTCCGCCGCTCGGACACGCGACACCCGTCGTGACCGCACCGTCGACGAGCACGCGGCTCGTGCTCAGGCTGCCGAACGCGCTGATGCCGCTTCCGGTCGCCCCCGACCGGGTGTTGCGGACGACTGTATCGGTGAGCGTCACGGACGCCATGGGCCCGCTGTTGACGCCGTTCACCCCACTGTCCTCGATCACCGCGCGGGTGATGTCGACGTGGCTGGTGTCCTGCACCTGGAGGCCGCTTCCGAATCCGCTCGCCGGGTCCGTGCGCGTGCCCGAGATCACCGCGTCCTCGAGCTGGAGCTGGCCGGCCGAGATGAGAATCCCGACCTGTGTGCTGTCCTCCAGCACGGTGTGGCGGAGCACGGCCATGGCACCCAGGATCGCGGCCCCGCGAGCCGTCCCCATCGACCCCAGATGCGTGCCGCGCACGAGGAGACCGTCCACGTCGAGCATGGTGTCCATGACGGCGCCGATCCCGACCCCCGTCGCCCCGACGATCGCCAGGTCCCTCACCTGCGCGTCCCCGGCGCTGACCACGAGCCCGATGAGGACACCGCTGACGGTGAGGTCCTTCACCACGGCACCCGCGCCGCTCGTGGTGACGGCCCCCAAGACGCCCGAGGGCGCCGACGAGGGCGCGATGTGGGTCCCGGCGACGCAGGCGCCCTCGAGGGTCACGCCGGCCGGCACCATGACGGCTTCGTCGTAGGTACCCTTGCCCACTGCGACGGTGGTGCCCGAGGCTGCGGCCGCGAGGGCATCGGCGATGGTGGCGAAGGGTGCGGACAGGGAGCCGTCACCCCCGGGTGCGGCCGAGGCGCTCACGTAGACGACACCGCTCGACGGAAGGTCCGTAGCGAACTCGCCTGCGGGGCACGCCGGCCCGAGCCGCTCGCAGCCGGAGCTGCCGGGAAGCCACACCTCGTCGTCCGCGCAGGCGTGCGTGTCCGCAGCGTCGGGCCAGGGCGCGCACGTCGTCGGGCCGTCGCGGTCTGTCCTCGCAATCCAGCCCGTCGGGCAGGGTGTGAGCACGGGTGGGTCGGCGGCGGTGGGGAGCGTCGGCTTGGCCGGGGGCATGGGCGCAGGGATGCCGGCGTCCTCTGTGGCCCCGTCGCCGAGGGGCTGGTCCGCGTCGAGCCCCGCATCGGTCGTCCCGCCTCCGGAGCAGCCCGTGGACGCGGCACCGGCCGCGCCAAGCGCCAACGCGCCGAGCACCCATGCTGCCCAACGTCTCGTACCGTTCGTTCGACGCACGACCTCGTTCCATGGTCGCACGCGCCCCAGTCTCGCCCACAACGAATTCGACCTGCCCCTCATCGGGATCCCCCAAACGAGGCGGCCGACGGCGGGCTCACGCTCGAGGCGAGCTGAGCCGATGCCCCTCGCGCCCAGCCCCATCCTCGCGCCCGGATGCCCTGGGTTGGCCGGCACGCGGCGTCGCACGGGGGCAATCGCGCGACCGCGTGCGGATGCGCCATGGCTCAGAAGGCGCTGGACGGTACGGGCAGCGCGTCTCCGTCGAGTACCTGGCCGTTGTCGACGAAACGCACGTCGTGCACGAGGGAATCGTAGTCCGGGTGCTCGAGCTGCACGTTGATGCCGACCGGGTTGTCGGAGATGGTCCCGTCGCTGAGGGAGAGCGTCGCGTCTGCGACCTGAGCGCCGATGAGGGCGTTGCCCGTCAACAAGAAGTGTGTGATCGACATGTCGGCCTTCGCGTACGCCCCGGCCCCGATGCCGGCGGCGCCGGCATCGCACGCGGCTTGGGCCGACCCGGCCCTCGAGCAATCGCGTTGAAGTGTGTGGCGGATCACCACGTCGTTCATGAGGAGCGCGGAGCCCGGGTCGTAGGCGCAGGCCGAGATCTCGTGGTTCCGTTCGAGGAGCGCGCGCTCGACGGTGATCTGCCCGCCCTGCGCGGCTTCGACGGCCTGTCCCAGCGTGCCATCGGGCAAGCTCTTGCTGTCGCGCACCACCAGATCCGTGACGTGGGCGATGCTGCCGTCGAGCACGGCGAGGCCGAGCTCCGGGTTGCGCTCGAGCAGCAGGCGCGCGGCAGCGAGGTGCCCCCCTCCCTGCACCGTAATCCCCCGACCGGCCATCCCCGTATGGGCGTTGCCCAGCCCGTCCCGCACGGTGACGTCGTCGAGGGTGGCGGTCGCACCTTCGATGGCGATGCCGACGTTGCGGTGGCGCTCCACCAGAAGGCGGCTCACCTCCGCGCGCGTGTCGATGCCCACGTCGAGCCCGCGCCCGTCCCCGGTCGCCGGGTCCGGCTCCACATCCCGCACCACCACGTCCGAACCGGCGAGGTGCGTGCCGCCACCCTGGGTCCCGAGGCCGATGAACGTCGGATGTTCGATGAGAGCGCGCTCGAGCACGACGTTGAATCCCGAATGCAGGCCGATGCCCTCGGCCAATCCATCCGACGCGTCCATGCCTGCCTCGACGCGACGCACCGTCACGTCGGCGAGGGAGCCGGTCGTCGAGTCGAGCAGGACGCCCTGCGCAACCGCGTCCTCGACGCGCACGCGCGACAGGTCGATGGTCGAGCTCAGGGACACGGCGACGCCTTGGCCTCCGGACCGGAGCACGGTCAAGTCGCTGCCGTCGAGGGTGGTCCCCATTTCCGCGTGCACCCCCCGGGACGCGCTGTCGGTCACCTGCACGCGGGAGACGTGGGCGACCTTCCCGTCTTCCACGTCCAGGCCCCGTCCGAATCCCCGCAAGCATCCCATCGGGTGCGGCCCGGCTGTCGCGCAGGACCGTGTCGTTCAACGTGAGCTCGCCGTCGCTCTGCGTGGCGAGAATGCCCGCCGTGACGGCGCCGTCGACGAGCAAACGGGTGGCGGTCAGAGCCCCGTAGATCGACATGCCGCCACCGTGCGCGTCGGGGCGGGTGTTGCGGACGACCGTGTCGCTCACCGTCAGCGTGGTGCCCGGCCCTGTGCCGATGCCCCACACGCCATTGTTCTCGATGACCGCGCGGGTCACGTCGAGGTGGCTCGATTGCTGTACGTAGAGGCCGTCACCGATGCCGGTCGTGGCATCCGTGCCCGTATCGGAGACGACTGCGTCCTCTAGCTGGAGCTGGCCGTTCGTCGAGACGACGACGCCCGCCTGCACGCTGTTCTGGACCAGGACGTGACGCACCATGGCCGTGGCCCCCTGGATCATGATCCCGCGAGCCGAGGTGCCGGTCGGCGGCGGCCGTGTGCCGCGCACGAGCAGGCCGTCCGCGTCCAGCATGCTCCCCGGTCCTGCGCCGACGCCGATGGATGTCGCCCCGATCACCGCCACATCCCTCACCTGTGCGACCGTCGCGTCCACCCCGATGAGCAGGAGGCCAATCCGGTCGCCGCCGATTGTGAGGTCTTTCACGATCACTCCCGGCCCGTCCGCGGTCACGGCCCCCGTCGCGCCCGACGTGGTCGACGAGGGCACGATGCGGGTCCCTGCCACGCAGGCACCCTCGAGGGTCACTCCTCCGGGCACGGTCACGGCCTCGTCCCAGGTGCCCTTTCCGACGGCGACGATGGTCCCCGACGTCGCCGCCGCGAGCGCATCGGTGATGGTCGCGAAAGGCGCCGCCATGGAGCCGTCGCCCCCGGCTGCGGCCGAGGCGCTCACGTAGAGGACACCGCTCGACGGAAGGCCCGTCGGGAGATCGCCCGCGGGGCAGGCGGGGCCGAGCCGCTCACACCCGGAGCCCCCAGGCAGCCAGACCTCGTCGTCGGCGCAGCCGCCCGCATCCGCGCCCTCGGGCCACGGTGCGCACGTCGTCAGGCCGTCACCGTCGGTCTGCGCGATCCACCCCGTCGGGCACGGCGTGAGCACCGGCGGGTCGGGTGCCGCGGGGAGCGTCGACTTGGCGGGGGGCGCCGGTGCCGGGATGCCGGCGTCCACCGTGGCCCCGTCCGCCAGCGGCTGGCCTCCGTCGACCCCCGCGTCGCTGCCGCCTCCCGAGCAACCCGCCCAGGCCCCGAGCGCCGCGACGAGGACCAGCGTTCGGAGCACGAGGCGATCGCCCCGCTGCACGATCCGTGGCCGCTGTGCGCAAGCGGTCAGGGGCCGAGCCCTCCCGGCCCGTCCGCCGGGGGAAGGGGCAGCACGAGCGAGTCGACCTTCCAGCCGTTGTTCCGGAAGCGCACGGCCTGCGCCAGGGAGGTGAAGTCCGGGTGGTCGAGCTGGACGTTGAGACCGATGGGATTGTGCTCGTTCGTCGTGGAGGACGCGACCTTTGCTCCGAGGAACGCGTTCCGGTCAATCCAGAAGCGAGAGACCGAGACCCGAGCGTCATCGTAGGCGCCCACGTCGGCAGGAAGGACGCACGCGCATCGGGCCCGCACCCCAATCATCCACGCCGTCGCCCGATCTCCGCCGAAAAAAACCGGCACCATTGCACGATGTTTTCAGCTTCTTGCCGTCGCCGCAATGCCGTCGCCCGTCTGGGCTGCCCGGAGGGGCCGTGGCGGCAGTCATTATCGAACAAGAAGGGGGTGGAGGGATTGACAAGGGCGCGGAAATTTCATCGAACCTCGTCACCGGGGCGCGCTGCTCCGGGGAGGCGAGGAGCGAGTGCGATGGCCCGAAAGACGAGAGCCCAGCAAATCGAGCGTGAGAATGAGGCCGCTGCGCTCGGCTATTTTGCCGAGGCGCTGAGGGAGCTTCCTGACCCGCGCCGCCGTCAGGGCGTGCGCTATCCGCTGCAGGCGGTGGTCGTGACCGCGCTGATGGCGATGGTGTGCGGCTGCGACGACGCGGAGGCGATGGAGTTGTGGGGGGAGGCGAACGAGGAGTGGCTGGCCACCTTGGTCGACCTTCCCCACGGAGCCCCGACGCAGGACGTGTTCCTGAGCGTGCTGGGTGCACTCGACCCGGCGGCGTTCCAGAAGGTCTACCAGCGCTGGGCACACCTGGTATCGCTGCGTCTTGATGGGCAGGCCGCAAGACACGTCGCCATCGACGGCAAGACGAGCCGCCGCAGTGGAGACAAGAGCACGGGGAAGAGTCCGATTCACACCGTGAGCGCCTATCTCGCGGGGGCCGGCGTCGTCCTGAGCGCCAGTCAGGTGAGGGACAAGGAGAACGAAATCGTCGCAATTCCCGAGGTGCTCGCGGTGCTCGACCTTCGCGGAGCCATCGTGACGGTCGACGCGATGGGGTGTCAGACGAAGATCGCCGAAGCGATCGTTGAAGGCGGTGGCGACTATTTGCTCGCGGTCAAAGACAACCAGCCTTCGCTCCATCGTGAGGTCGTGGAGACCTTCGCCGAAGCGGACGACCCACGCCCCCGTAGCGTCGACGAAGCGCCCCGCCCCGGGATGCTCGAGCACGAGGAGACGAGCAAAGATCACGGCCGTCTCGAGACGCGCCGCGTCCGTGTGACCTCCGACCTCGATTGGGTGCTCTCGAAGGACCGCTGGCGAGGGCTCGGCTTCGTCGTTCAGGTTCAACGCGAGCGCACGGTCCTCGCTACCGCCAGGACCTCCACCGAGACGGCCTACTACATCGGCAGCGGCTCAGCCGCTTCGGTCACCGAAATCGCTCGCGAGATCCGGGACCACTGGCGCATCGAGAACGAGCTCCACTGGGTTCTCGACCTGGCCTTCCGCGAAGATGAGGCGCGACACCGCGCCAACAACGCGGCCGCCAACATGGCCACCCTCCGCCACTTCGCCCTCGGGATCGTCAAGCAGGACGCCACGCGCAAGGTCGGCGTGGCCAACGCCCGCAAGAGGGCCGGCTTCGACCGTGACTACCTCCTCCACCTCATGCCTTTCTGGTGGCCCGGACCCGGCTCTGCCCTCGCCCATGCCGTCCTCTCGCAGGCGGCGCGCGATCAGCGACCACCGATCCGCTGGCCCGGAGCGCCGCGGAGTGATACCCGATGGCCATGCCCCCCCACGACAGGCGCCTCGACCGCGTCCTGCCCGTCGAGCGCTGGCCGACCCGCGAAGAGGCCGCCGCGATGCGTTGGCTCTCACCGATCCGCATCGGTCCTCTCGAGGTGGCCCAGCGCACCTGGGTGCCGGCCATGGTCCCCTGGCGCGCGACCGAGGCGGGTGACGTCACGCCCGAGGTGATCGGCTGGTACCGCCGCTTCGCCGAGGGCCGTCCCGGCGTCATCGTGGTCGAGGCGACTGGCATCCGCGACGTTCCGAGCGGGCCCCTCCTGCGCATCGGCCACGACCGCTTCCTGCCGGGCCTCCGCCGCCTCGTCGACGCGGTGCGCGAAGCGAGCGACGGACAGACGCGCCTGTTCATCCAGATCATCGACTTCCTCACCATCCGCCGGCGCCCGACGCTGGACAAATTCCTCGGCCGCTACCTCGCGGTCGACGGGCCGCTTCGGGATAGGCTCGCGTCGCACCTGGGTGAGCCGCCCGTGGCGGACGCGCCCGAGGCCGACGTGCGCGCGCGCCTGCTCGCCCTCGACCACGACGGTCTCGAGGCGGTCCTCGCACCGCGCGACCTCGAGAGCCTGCACGTCGGCTACCGTGAGCGGGTCACGGACATGCACCTGCCGCACATCCGCGAGCTGCCGCGCGTGCTGCCCGAGCTCTTCGCGAAGGCGGCGGTCCGGGCGCGCGACGCGGGCTTCGACGGGGTCGAGCTCCATTACGCCCACGCCTACACGATGGCGTCCTTCCTCTCGGCGCGGAACACACGAGACGACGGCTACGGCGGGCCGCGCGAAAACCGGGTGCGCCTTCCCCTCGAGGTCTACCGTGCCGTGCGTGACGCGGTGGGCGACGACACGGTGGTCGGCGCCCGCTTTCTCGGCGACGAGGTGATCGAAGGCGGCAACGAGGTCGAGGACGCTGCCTGGTTCGGCGCCGAGCTGGCGCGCGCGGGGATGGACTTCCTCAGCGTCTCGAAGGGCGGCAAGTTCGAGGACGCCAAGCAGCCCCGCGTCGGAGAAGCGGCCTATCCCTACACCGGTCCAAGCGGCCATGAGTGCATGCCGACGGTCAAGATCGACGACGCCGGCCCCTTCGGACGCAACGTGCCCCTGGCGGCTGCGATCCGCGGCGCGGTGCGGGCGGCCGGCTGCGAGACCCCCATCGTCGCGGCCGGCGGGATCTGCAGCCCGTGGCAAGCAGAGGACATCCTCCGCCGCGGCGACGCCGACATCATCGCGTCGGCGCGGCAGACGCTCGCCGATCCGGACTGGGTGCTCAAGGTGGGGCTCGGTCGTGGCGCCGAGGTGCGGCGCTGCCTGTTCACCAACTACTGCGAGGCGCTCGACCAGAAGCACAAGGTCGTGACCTGCCAGCGCTGGGATCGGGAGCAGCTCGACCCGGGCGTCCCGCGCACCGCGGACGGCAAGCGACGCCTCGTCGCGCCGCCCTGGTCGCTCGACAATCCGGCGGCCCCCGTCGACTCCTGAGCGCGCACGGTCGCCCGTCGCCGCGGTGCGAGACCTCGCGCCCGCTGCTCACGCGAGCGGGTCGTAGTCCTCGGTCGCGACCTCAATCGAGCGAGCGCGCCGCTCCGCCTGCTGCTCGCGTACGTAGCCGACCATCGTGTCGACGTAGCTCTCGAAGCTCGGGCACTCGAAGTCCATTCCGGCGAGGAGCTCACGTGTGTTGCGGTCGTCGTAGATGACCTCGGTGGCGAGTTGCTCGAGGAACGCACGCGGGACGTGGGCGAAACGCTCGAGGCCCGGTGTCCGGAGCAGGGCGGTGGCCAGGTTGGCGGGCAAGAAGCCTCGCGGCAGAGGCCGGCCCGCCGAGCGCGCCACCAGCTCGAAGACCCGCCGCGCCGACAGGGGGCTCGGATCGACGATGTGGAAGGTGCGTCCGAGGGAGCGCGAGTCGCCAACGATGTGGAAGCCGGCGTCCACGACGTAGTCAATCGGCACCAGGTTGAGGGGGACCTCGCCGCGCCCCGGCATGGGCATGCGCAGGTCGATGGGCGAGTTGAGCATGAGCAGGACGAGCAGGTAGGGACCCTCGAAGCGAATCGAATCTCGCCCGTGTGCGAGTCGCCGACGATCATCGACGGGCGAAGGATCGTCGTCGGCACGCGGCTCGCCGCTTCGCGCACGAGTCGCTCGGCTCGAAAGCGCGTCTCTTCAATCACGTTACGGAAGCCCGGCGGGGCGATCAGCTCGTCCTCGAGCACGTAGCCGCGGCGCGAGCCGGACACGAGCGCGCTCGACCAGTGCACTAGCCGCTCGAGATGGTCGGCGGCCTCCGCGAGCTCGAGGACCTCGCGGGCGCCGCCCACGTTGGCCTGCTCGGCGACGGCGCGGTCGACGCCCAGGTAGGTGACGGCCGCGCAGTGGTGGATGACGTCGACCTCCGCGGCCAGCTCGAGCAGCTCACGCCCGCTCAGACCGAGGTCCATCGCCCCCGCATCGCCCTCAATCAAGTGGACCCGCTTCTTGTCCTTCGGCGCGAAGGTGGCGAGCATCTCCCGCGCCCGTTCGACGAATTTCGGTTGTACGACGCAGCGCACGGAAGCGCTGCGGTCTTCCTCCACGAGCTCGCGCAGCACACGACAGGCGAGGAACGTCGTCGGAAAACCCGTCAGCAGCACGACCTTCTCGCGATCGGCCATTGTCACCCCCTCTTCGTCGCGAGCCGCTCGAGCAACGCCCGGTGCACCTCTTCGACCTGTTGCTCCGTCTGAGCGTAGGGGCCGTCGGTGGTGATGACGAAGTCCGCCGCCGCGACCTTGTCTTCGAGCGGGAGCTGGGCGTCCACGCGCGCCTCGGCGTCCCTCCAATCGAGTCCATCGCGCTTCATGATGCGGTCGATCTGCGTCGACAGGTCCACCGCTGCCACCACGAGCGCGTCGAAGCCGCGGTGGATGCCGTTCTCGACGAGCAACGCGGCTTCGTAGATCAGATAGGGGGCGTCCCCCTCGGCGAGCTCGCTCATGCGTCGGGCGCTCTCGGCGGCGATCCGCGGATGGATGAGGGCGTTGAGACGCGCGCGCGCCCGCGCGTCCGCAAACACGATCGCGCCGAGCTTCTGCCGGTCGAGGCCCCCCGCTTCGTCGAGGATGTCGGTGCCGAAGGCGTCCACGATCTCCGCGAGGCCTGGCGTGCCGGGCTCGACGACCGCACGGGCCACTTCGTCGGCGTCGACGACCGGCACGCCGCGCGCACGGAAGAAGCCGGCCACCGTGCTCTTGCCGGAGGCGATGCCCCCCGTCAGCCCCACCATCGGTTTCGCCATGCCCCGCCGCTCCTCGTGGGCCGCACGCCTGCGGCGCTCGCCCGTCCGTCGATTCGAGACAGCCTCCTACCGGGGCCCCCGCCGCCGTGCAAGGCGCGGCCCGGCGTGGGGGCTGCTCGACCCCCCGCTCACCGCGTGCTAACTGCCGCCCATGCGCATGGTGGCCCAGCGTGTGGCCTCGGCGTCCGTGGAGGTGGGGGGGCAGACCGTCGGCGCGATCGGCCCGGGCGTGCTCGTGTACCTGGGCGCGGCTGCCGACGACACCGAAGCCGACGTCACCTACAGTGCCGACAAGATCGCCGGCCTTCGCATCTTCGAAGACGAGACGGGCAAGATGGCGCGGTCGGTCGAGGACGTGGGGGGTGAGGTGCTCGTCGTCTCCCAGTTCACGCTCTTCGGCGACGTGCGCCGTGGTCGCCGTCCCTCCTTCGATCGGGCCGCTCCACCGGACGAGGCGAAGAGGCTCTACGAGCGGTTCATCGCGCACCTGCGCGAGCGGGGCCTCCGGGTCGCGACGGGACGCTTTCGCGCCATGATGTCGGTGAACGCCGACGTGGCCGGCCCGGTCACGATCCTGATCGACAGCAAGAAGTCGTTCTGAACCCGCCTGATCGGAGGCTACCGCGTGCACCGCTACGAGATCCGCGCCGCGACCCGAAGTGACCTCGAGGGACTGATCGAGCTCGCGGCCTTCCTCGACTCGGTCAACCTCCCGAACGATCCCGTCGCCGTCGAGCAGATCGTCGTTGCTTCCGACGCCTCCTTCAGCGGCGAGATGGGCGACCCACGCCGTCGCGAGCACGTCTTCGTGCTCTACGACCGCGAGGCAGGACGTCCCATCGGTACGTCGATGATCATCGGGCAGCTCGGTCGTCGCGACGCCCCCTACATCTACTTCGACGTGTCCCGTGAAGAACGCTACAGCGCCACGCTCGACAAGCACTTCGTCCACGAGATGCTGAGCATGGGCTACTCCTACAACGGCCCCACCGAGATCGGTGGCCTGGTGATGCACCCGGACAGCCGTCGCGTAGCTGACAAGCTGGGCATGCAGATCTCTTACGTGCGCTTCCTGTGGATCGCGGCTCACCGCCGCGACATTCAGGACCAGGTGCTCGCCGAGCTATTGCCTCCCCTCGAGCCGGACGGGACGAGCCACCTGTGGGAAGCCGTTGGTCGCCGCTTCACCGGCCTCACCTACCGCGAGGCCGACCGGCTCTCCAAGCGCAACAAGGAGTTCATCCGCGGCCTCTTCCCGGACGGCGACATTTACGCCACGCTGCTCAGCCCCGAAGCGCGTGCCGTGGTCGGCAAAGTAGGTCCCCAGACACGCGGCGTGGAGAAACTCCTGCGCCGCATCGGCTTCCGCTACGCCCACCGCGTCGATCCTTTCGACGGCGGGCCCCACTTTGTCGCCGCCACCGATGAGATCACGCTCGTCCAGCGCACGGTGACGGCACCCGTGCGCGTCGGCACCGTCGGCGTCAGCGGGCGCGCGCTCATCTCCACCGAGTATGACGGACCGCCATGGTTTCGCGCCGTGGCTGCGGGCTTCGCGCACCAGGAGGGCGGCCCGGTCACGATTGACGCCGCCACGGCCGAGCACCTCGAAGTCGCGGACGGCGACGAGGTGTCCATGCTCCCCCTCGATTGATCCGCGGCTCGAGCGGAGTGTCGGCTCGAGCCGCGTTGCCGTCGCGCTTGCGCGTGCGCCCCTGCTCCCCCGAGAGGTCGATTCGCCTACGGTTGCACGCCCGGGGGCGCCGGTGGCACCTCGCGGTGGGCGAATCGGTGCTCGTATTCGTGCTTGAACGCCTTGTGGCACTTCTTGCACTGGGCCTTGGCCTGGTTGAAGTTGCCGGCCACCGCTTGGTGCTCCCCTTCGAGCGCGATCGCACGCCAGCTCGGGTCGGCGCTGTTCCAGGCGGGGTCGGGCGTCATGGCCGCGATCCATCGGTACGCGTTGGCCATGGCGGGGAGATCGTGATGCTGGGTGGCCTTCTTGGTGTGTTGGTTCATCCAGTGCTGCAGTGGGCAGTCGGGTTGGCCCTCATCGCCACAGGGCGGCAGGTTCTGCTCGGCCTGGGCCTGCTGCGCCGCCGTGTCCTGGCCAGCAGCGCCGTTGGCGCCAGCGGCGGGCGGGGTCGGCTGGGCCCCCTGCGCCGCCTGGGGTGGAGGCGCCGCCGGGCCTGCATTGGGATCGGGCTGGGCGGGGGAGGGGTCTGCGGGCTTCGCCGCCGGTGGGGCCTTGGCGTGGGCCGCCGGCGCCGCCGTATCGACGCCCTTGTCCTTCTGGCTCGAGCAGGCCACCGCGCTTGCAACGAGCAAGCACACGCTCAGGACCGAAATGAGGGTTCGCTTCATCCTTTGCTCCGTTCGGCGGGGAAGCAGGGGGGCAAGGCACGCCGCCGAGTCGGCCGAATCTACCCCAGGCCAGAAGGCCTGGCACCCCCTTGCGGCAGAAGCCGCGCTCCCACGCCGGGACCCCACCTCGTCCCCCTGCCCAGAGCGTCCCGCCCGATCAACGATATGCAAGCAGTTACCGCGGGTTGCGAGGAACCCACGATCACGGTTGACACCCCCTGCCCCCGTGGTAGAAGGACGACCCCGCGAGCGCCCCGAGGGAGCGTCTCGTAGCCCTCTTTGGGGCCTCCGGGTCCCGCCTCTGGGCGTCCCCGGTTTCTGAAAAAAGACCCTTGACGCCCTGGCACGCGCGGCTACACTCCGCGCTCCCAACTCGGGGACACGAGCTGGGGTCGGGGAGCGCGGCCGCCGCGCTCGACGGGGCGAGTCGAAAAGCGTTGACTCCTCTCGTCGTCGAGACTACGGTCTCGATCCCCTTTGCGACCGGGTGCGAAAGCATCGGTCCTTGAAAACTGAATCGGAATCGTCCGCAAATGGAACGCGGGTCCCCTCGTCGAGCTTCGGCTCGGCGTAGGGATCGATACTTCCGAACAACGGTGACAAACCGTTTGGTCTGTCGCCAGGAAGCTCACGGTTTTCAACTGGAGAGTTTGATCCTGGCTCAGAGCGAACGTTAGCGGCGCGCCTAACACATGCAAGTCGAGCGAGAAAGGGCTTCGGCCCCGGTAAAGCGGCGCACGGGTGAGTAACACGTAGGTAATCTGCCCTCAGGTGGGGGATAACCTCCCGAAAGGGAGGCTAATACCGCATAAGACCACGGCCTCTTCGGAGGACTGCGGGAAAAGGTGGCCTCTGCATGCAAGCTACCGCCAGAGGATGAGCCTGCGGCCCATCAGCTAGTTGGTGGGGTAACGGCCCACCAAGGCTAAGACGGGTAGCTGGTCTGAGAGGATGATCAGCCACACTGGGACTGAAACACGGCCCAGACTCCTACGGGAGGCAGCAGTGGGGAATATTGGGCAATGGGCGAAAGCCTGACCCAGCGACGCCGCGTGAGTGATGAAGGCCTTCGGGTTGTAAAGCTCTGTGGGGAGGGACGAAAAAGCTACGGGCGAATAGGCCGTGGCCTTGACGGTACCTCTTTAGCAAGCACCGGCTAACTCTGTGCCAGCAGCCGCGGTAATACAGAGGGTGCAAACGTTGCTCGGAATTACTGGGCGTAAAGCGCGTGTAGGCGGACCGGTAAGTCGGGTGTGAAATCCCTGGGCTCAACCCAGGAACTGCATTCGAAACTGCTCGGTCTTGAGTGCTGGAGAGGGTGGCGGAATTCCCGGTGTAGAGGTGAAATTCGTAGATATCGGGAGGAACACCAGTGGCGAAGGCGGCCACCTGGACAGTTACTGACGCTGAGACGCGAAAGCGTGGGGAGCAAACAGGATTAGATACCCTGGTAGTCCACGCCGTAAACGATGAGTGCTAGGTGTCGCGGGTTTTGACCCCTGCGGTGCCGTAGCTAACGCGTTAAGCACTCCGCCTGGGGAGTACGGCCGCAAGGCTAAAACTCAAAGGAATTGACGGGGGCCCGCACAAGCGGTGGAGCATGTGGTTTAATTCGACGCAACGCGCAGAACCTTACCCGGGCTAGAAAATGCCGGAACCCGGTGGAAACATCGGAGTGCCCGCAAGGGAGCCGGTAGTCCAGGTGCTGCATGGCTGTCGTCAGCTCGTGTCGTGAGATGTTGGGTTAAGTCCCGCAACGAGCGCAACCCCTATCCTTAGTTGCCATCAGTTCGGCTGGGCACTCTAGCGAGACTGCCGGTGTCAAACCGGAGGAAGGTGGGGATGACGTCAAGTCCTCATGGCCCTTATGTCCGGGGCTACACACGTGCTACAATGGCCGGTACAAAGCGGCTGCGAAGCCGCGAGGTGGAGCGAATCGCAAAAAACCGGCCTCAGTTCGGATTGGAGTCTGCAACTCGACTCCATGAAGTCGGAATCGCTAGTAATCCCGGATCAGCAGGCAGGGGTGAATACGTTCCCGGGCCTTGTACACACCGCCCGTCACACCATGGGAGTCGACTGCTCCAGAAGTGGCTGCGCCAACCCGCAAGGGAGGCAGGTCCCCAAGGAGTGGTCGGTAACTGGGGTGAAGTCGTAACAAGGTAGCCGTAGGGGAACCTGCGGCTGGATCACCTCCTTTCTAAGGAGCATCGCTGCCTTCGGGAAACACGAGGGGTAGCGCGGTCAAACCCGCGATCTTGGACGATTGCTATTCGGTTTTGAGGGACCGATCACCCGATGCGGTCCGGCCCTCGAGTCTCGGTCTTTGAAAAGCGCGATAGAGCGACAGGCCCCGTGATCTGACGGGGTTGCCGGAAACGGCGGCACAGGGGGTCTGAGGGCCACGCTGACTGAGCCTAGCGTCCGGACAATCTCTGGAAAGGCTGAGGGCCTATAGCTCAGGTGGTTAGAGCGCACGCCTGATAAGCGTGAGGTCGCTAGTTCGAGTCTAGCGCTGGCCCACCGGGGCTGTAGCTCAGCTGGGAGAGCACCGGCTTTGCAAGCCGGAGGTCATCGGTTCGATCCCGGTCAGCTCCACCGGAACGCAGGTTGGTCGGTTCGGTCGACTCGTGAGCTCTCGGCTCGCAGCGACGACGTCTCGCCAGCCACCTAGCCCAGGGCGAGCTCGCGTTGATTGAAAACGAAGACGAAGCGATTTGCCCAATTTGCTGATGGTATTGGCGATCAGTCTGTGTGAGGCGAACGCCAGTCCGGACATCTCTGGAAGGGCCTGGCTCTTGGTCTCGAATCCTGGACTGCAACGCGTCGATGCGTGCCTTTGGGGTACGGTCAAGCTACAAAGGGCGCGTGGTGGATGCCTTGGCGTCGAGAGGCGATGAAGGACGTGGATAGCTGCGAAAAGCCTCGGGGAGCCGCTAACAGGCTTTGATCCGGAGATGTCCGAATGGGGAAACCCAGCGCAGGGTCAACCCGCGTAGCCTACGGCTGAATACATAGGTCGTAGGCGGCCAACCCGGGGAACTGAAACATCTCAGTACCCTGAGGAAAAGAAATCAACTGAGATTCCCCTAGTAGTGGCGAGCGAACGGGGAACAGCCCAAACCATGCAGTGTAAGCCTGGGGGCGTTGCTGGCGTGGGGTTGTGGGACCACTGGTGGAGCCCCAGTTCTCGACGGAGTTACAAAGTCAGCTGCTAGCTGAACGGTCTGGAAAGGCCGGCCATAGAGGGTGACAGCCCTGTAGGCGAAACGGAGCTCGACCTCGGCAGTGGCACCCGAGTACCGCAGGACACGTGGAATCCTGCGGGAATCTGGGAGGACCATCCTCCAAGGCTAAATACTACTCGACGACCGATAGTGAACTAGTACCGTGAGGGAAAGGTGAAAAGAACCCCGGCGAGGGGAGTGAAATAGTACCTGAAACCGCGCGTCTACAAGCAGTGGGAGCACTATGCCCTTCGGAAGGAATGTGCGACCGCGTACCTTTTGCATCATGAGCCTGCGAGTTACGGTATGTGGCAAGGTTAAGCCGTTAGGTGGAGCCGTAGGGAAAGCGAGTCTGAATAGGGCGATTAGTCGCGTGCCGTAGACCCGAAACCTAGTGATCTATCCATGGCCAGGTTGAAGCGCGGGTAAAACCGCGTGGAGGACCGAACCCACTGAAGTTGAAAATTGAGGGGATGAGCTGTGGATAGGAGTGAAAGGCTAATCAAGCTTGGAGATAGCTGGTTCTCCCCGAAATATATTTAGGTATAGCCTCGGACGAATTGCACCGGAGGTAGAGCACTGGATGGGCTAGGGGTCCTACCAGATTACCAAACCCAACCAAACTCCGAATGCCGGTGACAGGTACTCCGGGAGTCAGGCTGCGGGAGATAAGTTCCGTGGCCGAGAGGGAAAGAGCCCAGATCGCCAGCTAAGGTCCCCAAATCCAGACTAAGTGTCAAAGGATGTGGGAACGCTCAGACAGCCAGGAGGTTGGCTTAGAAGCAGCCATCCTTTAAAGAAAGCGTAATAGCTCACTGGTCAAGTGAGCCTGCGCCGAAAATATAACGGGGCTAAGTGCTAGTACCGAAGCTGCGGGTTCTCGTAAGAGAGCGGTAGGGGAGCATTCTCAGAGTAGCACACGGCGTACCGCAAGGAGCGGTGGCGGATCTGAGAAGAGCTTATGCAGGCATGAGTAGCGATAAACAGGTGAGAAACCTGTCGCCGTAAGCCCAAGGTTTCCTGGGGAAGGATAATCCGCCCAGGGTTAGTCGGTCCCTAAGCCGAGGCCGAAAGGCGTAGGTGATGGAAAGCAGGTTAATATTCCTGCACCACCAGGGATGGCATTGAAGTGAGCGGGGACGGAGAAGGGTAGGCCAGGCCAGCCGTGTTGGATGTGCCGGTTCAAGCCTGTAGGCGGATCTCATAGGACCCAACAGGGACAAACGTGAGATCAACGCCGAGAGGTGATGAGGAGGGACTTCGGTCCCGGAACTCGGTGATCCCATGCTTCCAAGAAAAGCCGCGCGCGGAGCCACTCTGGTGACCGTACCGCAAACCGACTCAGGTGGGCGGGGTGAGTATCCCAAGGCGCTTGAGAGAACCCTGGCTAAGGAACTCGGCAAATTGACACCGTAACTTCGGGAGAAGGTGTGCCTCGTGTAGGTGAAGGAGCTTCGCGCTCCGGAGCGGAAGGAGGTCGCAGAGAAACGGGGGTAGCGACTGTTTACTAAAAACACAGGACTCTGCTAACTCGTAAGAGGACGTATAGGGTCTGACGCCTGCCCGGTGCCGGAAGGTTAAGGGGAGGCGTCAGCGCAAGGCGAAGCGGTGAACCGAAGCCCCAGTAAACGGCGGCCGTAACTATAACGGTCCTAAGGTAGCGAAATTCCTTGTCGGGTAAGTTCCGACCTGCACGAATGGCGTAACGACTTCCCCACTGTCTCGACCAGGGACTCAGCGAAATTGAATTGGGGGTGAAGATGCCCTCTACCCGCGGCAAGACGGAAAGACCCCGTGAACCTTTACTACAACTTGGCAGTGACTTTCGGATCAGTTTGTGTAGGATAGGTGGGAGGCTTTGAAGCCGGGCGCTAGGTCTCGGTGGAGCCATCCTTGAAATACCACCCTGGCTGTTCTGGGCTTCTAACCCACGCCCGTGATCCGGGCGGGGGACACTGGCTGGTGGGTAGTTTGACTGGGGCGGTCGCCTCCAAAAGTGTAACGGAGGCGCGCGAAGGTTCCCTCAGGCTGATTGGAAACCAGCCGTAGAGTGCAAAGGCATAAGGGAGCTTGACTGCGAGACCGACAGGTCGAGCAGGTGCGAAAGCAGGTCTTAGTGATCCGGTGGTTCCGTATGGAAGGGCCATCGCTCAACGGATAAAAGGTACTCCGGGGATAACAGGCTTATCGCGCCCAAGAGTTCACATCGACGGCGCGGTTTGGCACCTCGATGTCGGCTCATCGCATCCTGGGGCTGGAGCAGGTCCCAAGGGTTCGGCTGTTCGCCAATTAAAGCGGTACGCGAGCTGGGTTTAGAACGTCGTGAGACAGTTCGGTCCCTATCTGCCGTGGGCGTAGGATTCTTGAGAGGAGCTGCCCTTAGTACGAGAGGACCGGGTTGGACGTACCTCTAGTGTTCCGGTTGTCTCGCCAGGGGCATAGCCGGGTAGCCATGTACGGAACGGATAACCGCTGAAAGCATCTAAGCGGGAAGCCGGCCTCAAGATTAGGAATCCCGGGCCGCAAGGCCCCTAAAGGCCCCTTGTAGACTACGAGGTTGATAGGCCGGGTGTGGAAGCGTATAAGCTCGGCGAATGCGTGGAGCTGACCAGTACTAATCGGCCGTGAGGCTTGACCTATCTCTAAGGTACGTTTCGACGCGTTGGAGATCAGGGTTGGAAGCAAGAGCTTCGACCCGATCGAGCTCACATCAAACGCTGTAAAGCAAATCAGCTTCCAAGGTTTTCCGGTGGCGATGTCGGAGGGGCCATACCCGATCCCATCCCGAACTCGGAAGTTAAGACCTCCAGAGCCGATGGTACTGCGCGGGTCGTCGCGTGGGAGAGTAGGACGCTGCCGGGTTAATTCAGACCCCGTCGCGAGCAATCGCGGCGGGGTTTTCTTTTTCCGTCGAGGAGGCGCCGGCCTCTGCCGTCGGTCGGTCGACGCCCCGCGGCTTGCGACCTGTCGGCTTGCCGACGGGCGATGTCGTCGAACGCGCCAGCTTGCGCCGACGGGCCGTGCCAAGGGCCTGGCCAGAGGCGAAATGCGCAAGCAGCGGGGCGGCCTGTCGTCGGTCGACAGAAGCGACCTGGGCGGCGAGCCGGGGGAGCGGGCTGGGGGCCTTGGGGGTCTGCGTCTCTTCGGGCCGGGGCCGAGGGGCGCACACAGAAGGGGTGCGCCGGCCGGTAGCGGCTGCGGGACATGTCATGGAGCGCGGGACAGAGCTCGCGTCGGATGCGCGGGCCCCAGTTGTATTTCCGCGACCGAGCGTCATACTGCTTCGTCCGCCCGGGGGTCGGGGTGGCGCACCGGGAATTTGTGGGCAGACGCCGGACGCTGATGGCGGGAGGGGATCGGGCTGGTCCTCCTCGCCCTTTTGGCCCTGTCCTGGTGGTGGTGGCTGCCCGACCTCATACGCGGCCGTGCCGTGGCCGCCCTCGGGCACCGACTGGGCATGCGCGCGACCATTGGCCCCGTCGTCCTGCGACCTGGCGGCGTGGAGCTCAGGAACCTGGTGCTCGATGGCCGCCGGGGAGGACTTCACGTCCGGGTCGGGGCGGTCGATGTGGGTGGTGGGCTCATCGGCCTGGCGTTGCACGGCACCTCGGCCATCGACCGGGTGGCGGCAGTGGGGGTCAGCGCACGGCTGGACCTGACCTCCAACGGCGCGGCGGGATCGCTCGCCGCGGTCCGCGCCGCCGTCCGCGGTGGACCTGGACGGGCTGCGCGGGGCGGCTCACGCGGTGGACGTCAGCGCGCGGTCGCGGTCGAGCACGCCGACATCCGGGTCGTCGACGCGAAAGGAATCCTGCTCCACGTCGAGGACGCGTCCACCCATGGGACCACGCGTGCTGTGGCGATGGTGGCCAAGACGGTTCGCGTGGGGGAGGCGCCGGGCGACACGGTCCTGTTCGAGTCCGCGACCCTCGACCTCGATCGTCGCGCAGGCCACTACCTGGTCCGGCACGCGGGTGTCGGAGGAGGCACGCTCACATGGGCGCGTCGCTCGGCGGATGCCGAGGCCGATTCCGGCGACCCCGACGAGGGGAGCCATGGCGGCAGCGATACACAGCGGCCGGCGGGGGGCGTCGGGCAAGGAGGGAGCGGAGGGGTCACGTCCCCACCGAAGGGTGGCCACGGGCACCGGGCCGCGGGGACGCCGGTGTCGCAGGGCGGGCCGGAGGCCGCGGCCGCACCGACGCATCGCCACGGTGCGAGGACGGGCACGGGCGCGACACATTCAGGCGCGAGTGCGACGGTTGCGGGCACGGGCGCGACGGGTGGGGGAACGAGCCCGGGCGCTGGCACCACGCACTCGAGTCTCGGGTGCGACGGGCGGGGGGGCAGGCGCGGGGCCGGAGCCGGGCGCGGGGCTGGGGGCGGCACCCGGTGCCGAGATGGCGGGGCTCGGCGCGCGGCTCCGGCGGGCGTGGAAGCTCGTCCGGGGCAGGACGGCGGGCGACAAGGCGAAGGCCGATCCCCCTAAGGGCGATGCAGCGCCGCTGCCGGGATGGATGCGGGTGCTCGCTCCCAACGTCCAGATCGAGGCGCACCGCATCGCCGTCGACGGCCGAACGGCGTCCGGGACCCGATCGGTTCTCCGGAACCTGTCGCTAGAGCTCACCGGCGCCCGCGATCACAGCTTCCACGCGACCGGTTCGGGCGATCCGGGCGCCCACGGCCGCCTCCTCTGGGACCTGCACCTCGAACCCCTCGAGGTGCGCGGCGAGGGCACGGTGAGCTTCGCCCACGTTCCCATTGCCCTCATCGCACCGCTCTTTTCCTCCGTCCCGCTCGCCTCGTCGGATCGCTCCTTTCTGGATGGCGATCTGCGCGTGCACAGCGTGTCGAAGAGCCAGCTCGCCCTGCGGGGCCGCGTCGAGGTGCACGACGCCGTCCTCTTCTCACCACGGATCGCCCCGCACGCGATCCGCGGGATCTCGTTCTCCCTCGAGGGGCATGGGTCCTGGGAGCCTTTGGCCCGTCGCCTGCGCATCGCGCATGGGCGGGTCACGATGGGCGCGGCCCACGTCGACGTGGTGGGTGCGCTCGAGCGCCCGGTGGACCACTATCGGATCGATCTCACGGCAACGCTTCCGCCCACCGCTTGCAGTGATGCCGTGTCCGCCATTCCCCGCGACCTGCTCGACGACGTGGCAGGTTTCTCCTTCCAGGGCAGCATCGGCGGTCGCCTCGAAGCGCACGTGGACTCGCGCGACCTGAACGGCACGCGCCTCGCGATCCGCATCGCCGACGGCTGTCAGTTCGTCACCGTCCCGGCCATGGCGGACCTGCGCCGCGTCGAAGGACCGTTCCTCTACAGCGTGGCCGAGCCGGACGGGACGGTGTTCCAGATGACCACCGGGCCGGGGACCTCGGCGTGGACGGCCATCGCCGACATCAGTCCGTTCCTGGTGCATGCGGTGCTGGCCCATGAGGACGCCGCATTCTTCGGCCACCACGGCTTCGCGCCCTGGGCCATTCGCGATGCCCTCGTGCGCGACCTGACGGAGGGGCGCTACGTGCTAGGTGCGAGCACCATCACGATGCAGCTCGCCAAGAACCTCTTCCTCGACCGACAGAAGACGCTCGGTCGCAAGGTGCAGGAGGTCATCCTCACCTGGTGGCTGGAGAACGCCTTGCGCAAGGCGGACATCCTCGAGCTCTACCTGAACCTCATCGAGTACGGCCCGAGCGTCTACGGCATCCGGCAGGCCGCCGAGCACTACTTCGGGCGGGAGCCCGCGGACCTGTCCGCCGCCGAGTCGGCCTTTATCGCCTGTATCCTGCCGAACCCCAAGCTCTACGGGGCGCAGTACGCGCGCGGGAAGATTCCGCGCTCGCTCGCCGGGCGGATGCGGTCCCTGCTCCGCCACATGGAGGCGCGTGGCCGAATCGACCAGGCGGCCCTTTCGGCTGCGCTCGCGGAGGTGGACGCGTTCCACTTCCACCACGACGGCGACCCGCCTCCGCCGCCGCACGCGCTGGTCGGGAGCTACGCGCCCTTGCCGCTCGGATTGGACGGCTCGTCGATCGATGCCTGGGACTCCTGGGACGACGAAGGCGCCGACACGTTCAATGACTCGGGGGAACCGACGACGGCTCGGCCTCGACCGACGGTGCCGGCGTGTCCGACCCGCCCGTGCCCTTGCGATTGGGTGCCACGACGGCCGCGGGATCGAGCCCCGGAGCGACCCGCGAGTGATCGAGCTGGCGCCCGTCGGCGGGCTCCGTGTGGATCACGACGTCATCGACCTCCGAAAAGGCGGCGCGAATGGCGTCGACGACTTCGTGCGTCTTGTCGTGGGCTGTGGTGACCGACATGTTCGGGTCGACGTGGATGTGCAGGTCCACCTGGACGTGGTCGGCCGAGCCCCGCGAGCGAATGTGGTGGGCGCCCTCTACGCCGGGTACCTCGGTCACGACGCGGTGGATCTCGACCGGGTCGAGCTGGACGACGTCGGCCAGGGCGCCGAGGTTTTCCCTGAGGACGCTCCAGGCGGTGTAGGCGATGAGCACCGAGACCAACGACGCCCCGACGACGTCCGCCCAGCCGAAGCCGAGGGCGACGCCCCCGAAGCCCGCGAGCACGGCCAGCGCACCGAGGGAGTCGCTCATCGTGTGGGCCGAGTCCGCCGTCAGCACGCTGCTCCGCAGGGCGCGGCCCCTGCGCGCCTCGTAGCGGCTGAGCATCACGTTGACGAGGACGGTGCCGACGACGACGGCGACCGCAGGCCAGGTCACGCGGGGAGGCGCGCGACGCCCCGAGAGCGCATCGACGACGCCGCTGCCGATTCTCGATCACCCCGCCGGCGATGAACATGCCGATGACGACCGCGGCCAGGGTCTCGAAGCGGCGGTGGCCGTAGGGGTGGTCCCGATTGGGCGGGCGCGAAGCGATGGCCAGCCCGAAGAGGGCCACCACGTTGGACGAGGCGTCGAGCGCCGTGTGCAGACCGTCGGCGAGCAGTGACAGGGCGCCGATGGAGGCGCCCACCGAGAGCTTTGCCGCTGCGACGGCCACGTTCGCGCCGAGCACGAGCCACAGGACCCGCGCGACGCGGCGATCACGCTCGCGCACGGTTCCCGCGCGCTCTCCCTTCGCGCCCCCACGCGCCCCCGACGCGCTCAGCTCGCCGGAACGGACGGCGACGGCGGCGGAGCGCTCGGCCGGCTCCGGACCAGGCGAGGCGGAGCGCACGGCCCGGGCCCCGACCGGCTCGGCAGCGACGGGAGGACGCTTCGACACGTCTCACTCGTCGTCGTCACCGCGGAGCTTCGCGAGGACGCTGATGTCTTCGAGCGTCGTGACGTCGCCCTGCGCCTCGTTCCCGGCGGCCAGGTCCTTGAGCAAGCGCCGCATGATCTTGCCGCTGCGCGTCTTGGGAAGCGCGTCCGCGAAGCGGATCGCGTCAGGTCGTGCGAACTTGCCGATCTCCTGGCCGACGTGCTCGACGAGCGCCTTGCGGATGTCGGGGGCCGGCTTCTGGTCGCCCTTGAGCGTGACGAAGGCGACCAGGGCCTGCCCCTTCATCTCGTCGGGCCGTCCCACGACAGCCGCCTCCGCGACGGCGGGATGGGACACGAGCGCGCTCTCGACCTCCGCGGTGCCGAGGCGGTGCCCCGACACGTTCACGACGTCATCGACGCGGCCCATGACCCAGAAGTAGCCGTCCTCGTCGCGTCGCGCGCCGTCGCCCGTGAAGTAGATGTTGTCGAAGCGCGAGAAGTACTGCTGGCGGAAGCGCTCGTCGTCGCCCCACACGGTGCGCAGCATCGACGGCCAGGGTTGGTCGATCACGAGCAACCCGCCCTCGTTCGTGCCGGCCTCGGTGCCGTCCTCGCGCAGCACCTTCGGTGAGACCCCGAAGAAGGGCAGGGTGCAGGAGCCCGGCTTGGTCGCGATGGCGCCGGGCAGGGGCGTCATCATCATCGCGCCCGTCTCGGTCTGCCACCACGTGTCGACGATCGGGCAGCGGCCGCCGCCGATGACGCGGCGGTACCACATCCAGGCTTCGGGATTGATGGGCTCGCCGACTGTGCCGAGCAGCCTGAGCGAGGACAGGTCGTGCTTCATGGGCCAGTGCTCGCCCCACTTGACGAAGGCGCGGATCGCCGTGGGCGCCGTGTAGAGGATCGTGACGCCGTGCTGCTCGACAAGCTCCCAGAAGCGGTCGGGCTCGGGGTAGTTCGGCGCGCCCTCGTACATCATCACGGTGGCGCCGTTGGCCAGGGGCCCGTAGACGATGTAGCTGTGCCCCGTCACCCAGCCCACGTCGGCGGTGCACCAATAGACATCCTCGTCGCGCAGATCGAAGACGTGCTTCGAGGTGAGCCACGTGCCGACCATGTAGCCGCCGGTCGTGTGGAGCACGCCCTTGGGCTTCCCGGTGGTGCCGGAGGTGTAGAGGATGTAGAGGGGGTGCTCGGCGTCGAGGTGGGCGGCCTCGTTCTTCGCGTCCACGCCCTCGGTGACGTCGTGCCAGTAGTGGTCGCGCCCCGCCTCCATGTGCACCTCGTTGCCCGTGCGCTTGAGGACGAGCGTGTTCTCGACGGTGGGAGCGCCCGCGAGGGCCTTGTCGACCTGCTCCTTGAGCGGCACGACCTGCCCGCGGCGCCACGCTTCCGTCTTGCGTGATGACGAGCTTGGCGCCCGCGTCGTTGAGCCGGTCACGCACCGCGTCGGCGGCGAACCCACCGAAGATGACGGTGTGCACGGCGCCGATGCGCGCGCAGGCGAGCATGGCGATGGCCGCCTCGGGCACCATGCCCATGTAGATGGCCACCCGGTCGCCGGCCGTGACGCCGAAGCGCGTCAACACGTTGGCCACGCGGCAGGTCTCGCGCCAGAGCTGGCGGTAGGTCAGGGTGCGTTGGTCGCCCGGCTCGCCCTCCCACACGATGGCGGCCTTGTTGGCGCGCGCGCCGTCCAGGTGCCGGTCGAGGCAATTGTACGCGAGATTGGTCTTCCCTCCGACGAACCACTTGGCGTGGGGCGGCTCCCACACGCGAATGGTCTCGGGCTCTTGGAACCAGTGGAGCTCTTTGGCCTGCTCGCGCCAGAAGCCATCCGGGTCTTCCATGCTGCGCCGGTACATCGCTTCGTAGGCTTCGCGCGAGCCCACGCGAGCCCTCTCGGAAAAGGGCGTAGGGGGCTCGAATACGCGGTTTTCACGGGCGATACTCTCGATGGTCTGCTCCGACACGGCTGTCCCCCTTTCGGTGAGTCTCGACGGTGTGGTCGACGGTGAGCGCGCACCGCCGGCCGGTGGGGGACGCAGCCTAACACTCCTGCCGCGCTCTGCCGACGGGTCCCCTCCGGGGCAGCCCGGATTGGCGCGTGGGACCCGTCCCGTGAGGCTTACTTGAGGCGGCGGCGCCACAGGAGGGCGAGGGCCGCGAGCACGAGGGTTCCGGGGGCCGCCGCATAGCGGAGCGGGCTCGAGAGGGCGAGGCGGGCCGAGCGCGGGGTGATGTCGATCACGTGCATGCGCGGGACGTCCTCGCCCCCCGGGAAGGCGAACTCGGGGTCGAGCGTCATCAGTTCGGGCGTCAGGCGTGTGTAGAAGCGGGTTACGTACTGGTTGCGTGCCAGGATGGCCTGGGCTTCCACGTCGGTGATGCCCTGCACCTGGTCGGTCGGCTCGGCGACCTCCGTGATCAGGGCATGGCCGCCCGCGTCGTCGATGGCGGTCGAGACGAGGGCCGGGTAGGTCGTGTTGGTGCCCATGGTCGGGTCCTGCCGGATCGCGTCGTAGCTCGGCTCGGTCGTCACGTACTCGCCGCTGGGCGACGCGCGCTGATCGCCGAACGCGATGACGACGATGTCGAGGATGGGCTGGGTCGCGATGGCCGTGATGCGGATCGGAACGCAGGGCTTGTCGCCGGTGTAGGTGAGCACGACCGGCTGCAGGGTGCCGGTGCCGACGTCGATGGGGTCGTAGCGGAAGGCGACGAACAGATGCCCTTCGTCCACGTACTGCTGGATGATCGGGCCTGCCGCGGGCGGGATGGCGTAGCCGTTGCTCCCCAGCCATTGGAGCAGGGCGCTGGAGGTGGTGCCGGAGATGGTCGCCGTGTCGTAGTTGCCGACCCGCGTCGCGCCCCAGACCATGACGCCCGGGACGTCGGTGGGCGTGGTGCCTCCGGCGCCGCGCGCGGTGGTGCTGGCGCTGGCCCCGCTGCAGCCGAAACCACCCCCGCCGCCGCCAACCGGCGTGGCGTTGTTGATGAAGCGGAACTGGGGGGCGGTCGCCTGGTCGATCTGATCGAAGGTCGCCGTGTCGGCCACGCCCACCTCCGGCACCGAAGAGACGGGAATGATCCAGGAGAAGCCGACCGGCGCCGTGCTCTGCTGGGTGTAGCGGATCTGGATGTAGGCCCGGATGGTCCCGTCGTCGTGCTTTTCGAACATGACGCGCTCGGCGGCCTGAACGACAGGCGTCGGCCCGTTCCCACCCGGGTTGTCGCAGAAGAACCCTCCGCAGGCCTGGGCCGTGGTGGCGTGCCCGAGCACCGCTGCGCCCATGGTCAGGGCGCCCGCAAAGAGCGCCGCCTTCCCGATCTGCGTCCTCATGAAGCCTCCCGCTGCGACAAGGATGTCACGTCTGCTGTGCCACGGAAACGGGGCCTCCTCCGGATGTCCCGCCAGTGGCACAGTTCTCCGGGGTGGTACAAGAGACGTGCCGGTGGCGTGTTTGCGGGGCGATGGGGGGTGCCGCGACCTACACGGAGGCTGCCCACCCACACGCCGGCGTGAGGAGCCCGTCACTGTGCGGGTGCACGTCCCTCTAGCAAGGAGGCTCCATCGCTGGCAGGCTCGTCGCGTCCGTGTGAAGCCCAGCTCGCCCTCGGCGTTCCGTCGATCTTGAACCTTGGACGCCGCCGTCCTATTACCGTCGCCCGCAAGACCGTCCCATGGGAGGTTTCATGATCCGCCGCTTCGTCTTCGCGCTGTCGTTCGGCCTTCTGGCCGCGGTCGGCGTGCTCGGCTCCGTGTCGACTGCCCAGGCGTACGCCATCCCGATCAACATCGAGTCCACGCCGGCCGGTGCGACCGTGTACCTGGACTCGGCCACGGGCACTTCGCTCGGAGTGACGCCGCTCCACGCGGTCCACGTCGCGCGCGGCAACCACGTCCTCATCTTCAAGCTCGCCAACTACGAGGACGGGCATCTGTCGATTTATGTGCGACGGCGCCGGGAGACCTTCCGCATCGTGCTCAGTGCGCTCTCGACGATCGTGGTGTCGGCGGGCAACGACGGGGCCCAGGGAGCGGCGGTCCGCATCGACGGCCAGCCGGTCGGCAACATCCCCTACCGCATGACCGTGCAACCGGGGCGGCACCTCCTCCAGGTCGGCCGCGAGGGCTACGAGACCTTCACCCAGTGGGTCGAGCTCACCGGCGCGCAGGTATTGACCATGCCCGTCATGCTGCAGCAGCAGGCCCCCCAGACCGGGTCGCTGCTCGTCGGCGGAGACGTGTCGGGCGCGCCCGTCTTCCTCGACGGTGATCCCCACGGCGTCACGCCGACCGTGATCGACAACATCCCCGCCGGTGACCACGCGGTGGAGATCCGGCCCCAGGGAATGGACGTGCACCACGAGACGGTGCACATCGAGGCCGGCCAGCGGGCCGTGCTCAATCCCACGCTCCGCCCCGCGCCGGCCCAGACGGGCAGCCTGCGGGTCGTGGCCAATGTGCCGAATGCGACCGTGTCCCTCGACGGCGCGCCGATCGGTCCGGCACCAGCGACGAAGGACGGCGTCACGCCCGGCGACCACATCCTCGAAGCCACGGCCGAGGGCTATCAGCCGGTGCAGCAGCCGGTGACGATCCAGTCGGGCCAGCAGCAGGTGGTCTCGCTCACGCTCACGCGCCAGCAGCTCGCACCGGGGCGCATCGTGGTCAACGCTTCGGTGGACGGTGCGACCGTGCTGATCGATGGCGACGAGAAGGGGGCGCCTCCGGTCGTCGTGGAGAACGCGCCGCCGGGCACCCACGCGATCGTGGTGCGGGCCCGTGGCTATCACGAGTACCGCACGACGTGCGACGTGGGGCCCGGCCACAACTGCGAAGTCACCGCCCAGATGGATCCGGTGGCGACGAGCGTGCGGGTGGAGACGCCCGGCGTGCAGAACGCGCACTTCTTCGTGGACGGCCAGGAGCAGGGGCCGGTGCCGTGGGAGGGCACGATCCCGGTGGGCGAGCACCGCGTCGAGGTGCGGGCGCAGGGCTTCCAGCCGCACGTCGAACAGGTGAACCTGCAGCCTTCCGCGGCGACTCGCACGTTTGACGTGGCGCTCGTCCACGTGGGCGCGATGAGCGACGAAGCGCGCGCGCATCTCGCCGCCGTTCGGGAGCGCGAGATCACGGGCGCGGTCACGCACGGCGCGGCACCGTTGCCGATGAACCTGGCGACCCTCGACCTGTCGACGGGTTGGCCGTACATCGCCGAGCTGCGGCTCGGCGTCGGCATCCTGGACAACCTCGACGCGGGGTTCGCGATGCGGACCTTCGGTCGGATCACCGAGTTCGAGGGACGCGCGAAGCTCGGCATGCGGATCAACCCGCAGTTCTCGGTGGGCGCGCAGGCACGCTTCGGCGGCGGCATCGGCTTGAGCCGCGACCCGACCACGACCGAGATCGCCGACGCGATGAACCAGGCGGCGGCCATGGGCACCCCCTACGTGGCGCCCGACGCGCACCCGATCAACAGCTGGTACCTCGACATCGAGGGCCTCTCGACGCTCAACTTCAGCGATCGGGGCGCCTTCACCCTGTGGCTCGCCCTCGACATGTACACCGACCGCTACGACTTCGGCGGCAAGACCGACGCGGGCGGCACGTGCAACGCGTCCGGGACCGGAGGCCCTTCGTCGGATTGCATCGCATCGGTGAAGGGAGACCGCCAGAACCAGGCGCGGCTGCGGCTCGGCGGCGCGCTCGAGCTGGTGATCGATCGGTACTGGAACGCCTTCGGCCAGCTCGAGGGCATCATCCTCGGCCCGTCCACTCCGCGGCGTCTCTTCTCGGACATCTTCGGCTTCGGCATCGAGGACACCGAGCTCTACTTCCGGCTCGGCATCACGCACAAGTTCTGATCTCGCCACCGGGCGCGCCGGCCCCGTCATCCCACCGCGCCGACTTGGTGCGGGTGTGGTGACGGGGGGCCACCGCGCACAGGGCCCCGGCACCGAGGTGCGGTGCGCCGCGTGTGCGCGTGCTAACATGCGAGCATGTGTGTGGGGAGGCTGGCGCTCTTCTGGGTGCTCGCGTCGGCGATCGGCGTTTCGGGCACGGCGCATGCGGACGACGGCGCGCCTCGGCGAGCGCCCGCCGTCCAGCCGGCGGCACCTGCGCCGCCCCCGATGCTGGTGCTCCGCCCCGTGCCGCGCCTCGCCCGGGTCGCGCGGAGGGTCGCGCGGGTCCTCCTCCGCCGCGCCGTTGCGGGCGTACGGATCGGTGAGCCGCCGCCCCCCGTGGCCGAGGCCGTCACGCCGGGGCAGCTCGCGATGGTTCGCACGGACGAGGGGGTGAGCCTGGTCCTCGGCGGTCTCGGGGGCGCCTCCTTCTCTACTGAGGTCGAGCTCAGACGGCCCTCGGGAGAGCCCGCCGTGCGCGCGATCGCCCTGGCCGTCGAGTCCCTCGAGGATACGGCCCAGGAGGCGGCGGCCCGCGGCACTCCGGCCATCCCCGGGGGCGAGGAGCGCGTGGACCGCATCGTGCCCACCCTCCGGGGCTCGCTCTTCGCCCCGCGCCGGCCGATCGCGCCCATCGCCAAGCCGACCATGTACTTGCGCATGCTCCTCGGCTTCTCGCCCGTCCGGGGCACGCCCCTCATCGGTCCCGGGGTGGGCCTCGGCCTGTGCGTCACGAGCCACTGCGTCGTGATCGTGGCCGACCTGCCCCTGCTCGCGGAGCGGCGGCAGGCACCCCACGGCGAGTGGGTCCGCTACCGCTCGGTCGACGCGGGCGTGGTGGCCCAGCTCCGGCCCTTCCACTTCGGTCCCTTCACGCCGGGGCTCACCTTCGGGCTCGTGAGCCGCATCGGCAACGCCGCCCTCGAGGCGACCGGCCGCGACGACCGCTTCGTGACCAACCTGGCCGTCCGGAGCACCCTCGAGATCGCCTGGCGCTTTGCCCCGCGCTTCGAGCTGGCCCTCGAGGGCGGCGTCGACCTGGCGGTCAGCCGCGCAAGCTACATTCGCTACCACGACTCGGTGTTCCTCGAGGACCGCTGGACCCCCTGGATCGTCACCTCCATCCGGCTGCGGCCGTGAGCGCCGTTGGAAAAGCGGAGGCCGGCGAGCGACTAGGGTCGGTGGGAACGCAGATGACCATGGCGCTCGTACGGGGGTCCGGGGTCGATCCACGGGATGCAGAGCGGGAGCAGTTGCTCCTGGCGGCGAAGGGAGACGAGGCCGCCGTGCGGGCTCTGCATCGGGCCCACGTCGACCGGGTGCACCGGCACGTGGCGCGCATCGTTGGTCATCACGACAGCGAGGTCGAAGACGTCGTGCAACAGGTGTTTCTCGCGGCCCTCGACGGCGCCGAGCGCTTCAACGGGCGTTCGAGCGTCGGGACGTGGCTGCTCGGCATCGCCACCCGCCGCGCCCTGGACCACGCTCGCGCCCGGGCACGACGCGCCCGCTGGCGGCGGATTGGGGAGCGGGTGGGGCTAGGGCGGCCCGCCGTCCGACCCGACGTGCGTCACAGGGCCCTCGACATGGCGCAGCAGGCCCTCGCGCGCCTCGACCTCAATCAGCGCACGGTGTTCGTCCTGCACGAGGTCGAGGGGCACACCCTCGCCGAGATCCGCGAGATGACCGGCACGGGCATCTCGACGTTGCACGCGCGGCTCAAGGCGGCTCGCAAGAAGCTCGACGCGTTTGTCGAGGAGCTGGGAGGCGACGATGTCGGCGCCGCGTAGGGGGAGCGATGCGGTCGCGGAGGCGCTGCGGCAGGAGCCGTCGGCGCTCGACGAGGTCGGTCGCGCTCGGATGGAGCAGGCGCTGCTCGCCGAGGCGCGCGATCGGGGCCAGCGGATTTCGCAGACGATGCCGGTCCGGCGGATGTCGCCGAGGCGCGCTGCAGCGATGGGGCTCGCGGTCGGTGCTCTGGCGGCTGCGGCGGTGTTCGCCCTGCTCGGACGTGGGGGGAGCGGTGCGCCGCTCGTGCGCTACGAGACGTTCGCCGCAGGGCATACCGTCGAGAGCGGCCGCATCGAGACGGGCCAGGCGGTGAACAGCGCGGCGCACGAGAAGGTGCTCGTGCACTTCGGCAAGAGCAAGGTACGGCTCGAGCCCAGGACGAAGGTGCGCTTCGAGAGGCTCGCGCGCGACGAGGTGCACATCCGGCTTCAGCGCGGTGCGGTGGACGTGGAGTTCAACCCGAAGCACCGTGGTGAGGAGCACATGGCCGTGGAGACGCGGGTGGCGCGCGTCGAGGTGGTCGGCACGGCGTTCCGCGTCGAGGTGGACGGGACCGGGACGACCACGGTGAGCGTCGTGCACGGCACGGTGCGCGTGGTGCCGAAGGCGGGGGGCGTTCCGCGCTACGTGTCGGGCGGCGAGCACACGGTGGTTCGTGCTTCGCCACTTGCCGGCGAGTCGACGGCGAGCGCGGGCGGTGAACGCGTCGGCTCTGCCTGGCCGCGTGGTGCCTCGCGGCCACCCGCTGTGCCGGATGTGGCGCCGCTCGCCGGAGCGTCGCGCGCCGCAAGGGCCTCGACCGCTGCGCGCCTCTCGCAGCCGGGTTCCACGCCGGGTCGCACCGTCGCGGAGCAGCTGGCGGCCGGCGGCGCGACGGAGGACCAGGGCACGGCGGCGGCCGGCGGCGCGACGGAGGACCAGGCCACGGCCACGAGCTCGGCGGCCGGGGCCAGCTCGGCGGCCCCGCGGCCCCGCCCCGTCGAGCGCGACCACCCCCTCGCGCCCGATCCTCGCTTCGACCTCGCCCAGGTGCTCTTGAGCCGCGGCCGGGTCGCATCCGCGATCCACGAGCTGCTCGCGGTGGCCCGCACGTCACCCACGCGCTCGGACCGTGCCCTCGCCTGGAGCCAGATCGCCGACATCCGCAAGCGTCAGAACCAGCCCGAGCTCCAGGCCGACGCCCTGCGCCGCGCTGCCGAAGCGGGGGCGGGGACGGTGCAGGGGCTCAACGCGATCTACGACCTGGCCACCGTGCGCGAGCGGGAGTTCCACGATCTCGACGAGGCGCGGGCCGGCTATCAGCGCTATCTGGCGGAGGCGCCGAACGGCCCCCTCGCCGAGGAGGCGCAGCGCGCCCTGTGCCGCCTCGGCGACCCCGCCTACTGTCCCCAGTAAGGTGCGTTGCATCGGTGACCGCGCCCTACGGGACCTCGGTCGAGGGGCGTAGGCGTCATTTCCCGGATCATCTCGACGGGTTGCGCGCGCCGTGGGGCTCCGCGTGATCGGCGCGCCCGATCCGGGTGGATGCGAGGGCCCGGGCCATGTAGTCTTGGCCGTCGCCGCACGGAGGGGCCCCCAATGACGGTACTGAGCAGCCGCGAGCTCCAGGGCAAGAAGGTCATCAGCCAGGACGGTCGTGAGATCGGACAGCTCGAGTCCATCGAGATCGATGCCGCCGAGTGGAAGGTGACGGCCATGTCCATCAAGCTCGAGCGAGCGGTGCTCGACGCGCTGCACCTCAAGCGCCCGCTCATCGGCTCGCGCTCGGTGAGCGTACGGATCGACTACGTCTCCGGTATCGCCGACAGCATCGTGCTGAAGTCGAAGCTCGATGAGCTGTCGGCCGCCATCGGTGCCGAGGAGCCGTCGTCCGAGGGCTGAGACAGACGAGGGAGGGGCAGTGATCGAGGGCAACTTCATCGTGATCGAGGGTGTCGACGGGGCGGGGACCACGACCCACACCGCTTTGCTCCGTGACGCCCTGCGCGCGCAGGGGCTCCCGATCCACACGACGCGTGAGCCGAGCGACGGGCCCGTCGGGCACCTGGTCCGCCAGATCCTCTCGGGCCGCGTCGTCGTGCCCGGCCTTCGCGGATCGCGGCCGCCTTCCTGGAGCACCATGGCACTGCTCTTCGCGGCCGACCGGCTCGACCACGTGGAGGCCGAGATCCTTCCAAACCTCATGGACGGTGTGACGGTCATCAGCGACCGCTACGACTATTCGTCAGTGGCCTACCAGGCGCTCACCGCCGGGGGCGACACCGAGACGGTGCACTGGGTCCGCGAGATCAACCGCCATGCCCGTCGCCCCGACCTGGCCCTCGTCCTGGACGTGTCGGCAGAGGAGGCGGCGAGGCGGAGGCACGAGCGGTCCCGCGTCCACGAGATGTACGAGGACGACACCCTGCAGGAGCAGCTCGGCAGGTTCTATGAGGACATCGAGAGCCACTTCCCGGAGGACCGCGTCGTCCACCTCGACGGGGAGCGGTCGGTGGACGAGGTGGCGGCCGACGTGCTGCATCACGTGCGGGTGCTGCGCGGAGAAATTTGACCGGGCGGGGCCCGCCCGATGAAATCGGAGCGCCGGAGCCACGTCCAAAGGGGGTCCGGCGGAGATACCGTGCGCTGGACGTTGGTCGGAGTTCTCGTGATTTCGCTTAGTTACGCTTGTGGTGGGGCGTCCGCGCCCGCCCGCAGCCCGGCGACGCCCGCTCCCGCACGAGCGCAGGGCGCGCCCCAGACCGCGGCGGCACCGGCCACGGCGGCACCGGCCACGGCGGCGGACCCACCGCCGTCGTCGCCCCACGTGACGGGTCAGATCGCCCGGTCGGTGCTCGTGCCGATCCTCGACGCTGGCCTCGGCCGCTTCCTGCAGGGGGTGCGCACCGAGGCGGTGCTCGACCACGGCCGCTTCGTGGGCTTCCGCATCCTGTCGCTCTACCCGGACGACCCACGCTTCGCCCACGCGGGCCTGCACGCCGGGGACGTGATCACGCGGGTCAACGGCCAGCCCATCGAGCATCCGGAGCAAGCCCTCACCGTGTGGAACGGCCTCCGGGTCGCGAGCGAGCTGATGATCGACTACCTGCGCGACGGGAGCCCGCGGGAGATCCGATTCGAGATCGCCGACTGATCGACGTAGGACAGAGAAACACCATGCGCCACACCGCCTTCACCCTCGTTGCCCTCCTCCTTCTTTCGAGCGCTGCGGTCTTCGGACCGGAGCTCGCCCAGGCTCAGGAGCAGCCACCGGTCATGCAGCAGCCGACGGCCCAGCCCGTGGCGCAGCCGACCGCGCAGCCGATGGCGCAGCCGACCGCGCAGCCGATGGCGCAGCCGACGGCCCAGCCTGTCGTGCAGCAGCCGGGACAGCCGGCGCCCGGCCAGCAGCAGGGCGGCGTGCAGGTGATCGACCAGAGCCAAGCCCAGACGGCACCCACGAGCCGCGGGCTCGAGTACGGTGCGCACCTCATCGTGCCGATCTTCCTCGCATCGAACTCCGACGTGGGGCTCAGCCCCGGTATCGGGATCCAGGGGCGCATCGGATGGGAGTTCCCGGGCGGCTTCACGACCGAGCTCAACATCGGCGCCATGGTCAACGGCTCGAGTGCTGATTGGGTGGATGCCTCGGGGGCGTCTGTTGGCGGCTATTCGATGACGAACCTCTGGCTCGGCGCGGGCGTTCGCTACGCTTTCCTGAACCCGAGCGCTTTCGTGCCCTTCGTTGGCGCCGGCATCGTGCTCAACTTCTTCAACGACGCGATCACCGTCGGGGGCATCACCGATTCCAGCGGCAGCTCGGTGATAACCTTCGGCGCCAACGCCCTCGTCGGCTTCGCCTATGAGCTGAGCCGGTACATCGCTCTCGAGGGCGGCGTGCAGATCAACTACACCATCCCGCCCACCAGCTCCGAGATCGCCGCTCAGCCCGAGGTGTGGCTCTCGCCCTTCCTCGGCGGCACGCTCTACTACTGACCGCCGACGCGCAGCAGGCGCACGCCCACCTCGCCGTCCACGTCGACGAGCTCGCCGATGGCGATGGCGCGCTCACCGGCGCGCACCGTCACGCGCTCGCCGATCGCGCGACCCGTCGCCACGATCTCTCCCGGCCGGAGCGCCCCGAGCTCCTCGAGCGGCATGCGGAAGCGCGCCAGCTCCACCGTGACCTCGACGGGCGCGTCGCCCGCCTGCACCAGGGCTTCGCCCGTCCTGTCGTCGTCACTCATGCGTCGTCCCTCGCCTACCTTGGTCTCGGCTGTCGTCTCGGTCGCCCGGAGCCGGAGCCCCGCCGGATCGATCGCGCACCACCAGGCGGTGCGTCGTGCGCCGGCGACGCGGATCCGCACCTCGCCGCGAACCCCCTGCGCGTCCGGGTGCGCCCAGGCCTCGTCCAGCACCACCACGTCACCCGCGCGGAGCGAACCCAGGTCCGCCACGCTCAGGGTCGCGTGTCCGGCGTCGACCAGGAGCTCGAGCGCCACGCCGCGCACCGCATCGACCCGGGGCTCGCCGCGGGGGGCCGCCTCGAGGACCGCCTCCGGGAGCCACGCCCGCACGATGCCCCGGTCGTCGGTGCCGATTGCGACCGTGACCGGCCACACCGTGGCGGCTCCGTCGCCGAGGGCGGCACAGAGGGCTGCGGACGTCGTGAGGATCGCGCCCAGGCGCCAGGGCCGCTCGTCGGCCTCGACCAGGAGGCGCGCCATGACGTAGGCGAGCACGCCCCGCTCGCCCTCGTCGAGCGGGGTGACCGGGACGGGCGCCGCGGCTCCGCCTTCGCCGCCGAGCACGCGATCGATGACCGCGGCCGCGAGAGAGGGAGCGATCTCGATCGCGATGCGCGCGCGCGCGCTGCCGTCGGGCGGGACGAGGACGACGGCCACGAGGGGGTCGGACACGCACTCGCCGAGGGAGCCGCGCGGGCAGTGCTCGAGGGCCCCGGGTGTCACACGGGCCTCGGTACCGAGCAGCGCGCTCGCGGCTTCGGCGGCACGACCCGGCGCGGCGAGGGGGAGCAGGTGCGCGGCGCGCCGCAAGAGGTCCGCCTCGGCACGGTCCACCTGGGGCCACGCGCCATAGGGGTAGGGCCTCGGGTCCACGGCACCCCGAGTATGAAGGTCCGTCGCGGTCGCGCAAAGGGTGATGACGACCAGACCGACGGAGCCCGGGGGTCCGTCGGCCTGCTCGAGGCGAGGGCGCTAGTAGTCGTCGCGGCCGCGACGGCCACCGCGGGGCTTGCCCCCGCCGCCCTCGTCCCATCCGCCGTCGTGCTCGCGGCGTTGGTCGTCCCGCTCGCGACCCTTGCCGCGGCGGCGCCGAGTGCCGTCGCCAGCGAGCTCGCCGGGAGGAGGGGGCGGGCCGTCCCACCCGGGTGGCGGACCGTCGAAGCGGCCGCCGCCGCCGCCGCCGCCGCCGCCGCCGCCGCCGCCGAAGCGACCGCCGCCGCCGCCGCCGCCGCCGAAGCGACCGCCGCCGCCGCCGCCACCGCCTGGACGCGGCCCTCGGGGGCGCTCCTCCGCCGCGTTGATGTTCAGGCTGCGTCCGCCCAGGTCGGTCCCGTTGAACTGCGTGATGGCCTTGGCGGCCTGGTCATCGGTCGCGAACTGGACGAAGGCGAAGCCACGCGGTCTGCCCGTCTCGCGGTCGGTCGGGATGTGCACGTCCACGATCTCTCCCGCGGGCGAAAGGTAGGCGGCGAGCTCCTCCTTGGTCGTCCTGAAGTTCAGATTGCCCACGAATACTTTGGCAGAAATGGCTCGACTCCGGTCTCTGGTGTTCTTTGGGTTTAGCGAAGGTGAGCGAAGCTCGATGGCAAGGAGGCGACGGTGCACGTCGCCGAAGCATGGGATGAGTCTCCGTCGGCCCCGCGATACGCCGCAGGCGTCGCCCGTCGAGCGAACGCGCTCGAGAGGGAGCGAGGGGCGCCGCGCCTGGCGTGCATCGTGCTGCCGCACGGTGGGATGCCGTCGATACCGACGACGGGGGCGGGGGAGAGACACTGGGTCACCGGGAAGGCTCCGAAGCCTCCAGTGTGCCCAAAGTCGGCGAGGAATGCGACGGGGCTGGCGTCGAATCGTCCGGGCCCCCTGCTTGCGCCGCCGAACGGGGGACGGCATTCTCCGTGCCTGCGAGGGGCGTGGCTCGGCGAGCCGCGCATCTGTGGGAGGCGACGATGGCGTGGAGTCAGACGCTTGGGATCATGTTCGCGGTGGTGCTGGCGGCGGGTTGCAGCAAGGGCAACGCGGGAGGGTTCGCCGACGGCGGCTACGGGGACCATGGCGACGGCGGAGGCCACGGCGTCACCGACGGCAGCGGGATTCCACTCGGCGATGGCGGGGACGACTGTGCCAGCGGTGCCCGCTGGGTCTACCTGGTCACCAAGGACTCCAAGCTCATGCGGTTCAAGCCCGACACGATGACGATCACTCCCGTCGGGACCCTCGACTGCCCCGCCGATTCCATGGCGGCCCCTTTCTCCATGTCGGTCGATCGTTCGGCGACCGCCTGGGTGCTCTACGACGACGGGACCCTGTACAACGTGTCGACGACCGACGCGACCTGCACGCCGACGAGCTTCATGCCGGCCCAGTACGACTTCCAGCTCTTCGGCATGGGCTTCGTGTCGGACGCGTCCGGCAGCAGCGACGAGACCCTCTTCGTCGCGGGCGGCGCGGTCATGGACGAGCTCACCGGCACGCCGGCCCAGCTCGCTTCCATCGACACGACCTCGCTGATCCTCTCGCCCATCGGCGGCGTGCCCGGCTGGCCGGAGCTGACCGGCACCGGGACGGGCGAGCTGTGGGGCTTCTTCCCGGACACCACGCCTCCATCGGTGCATCAGATTCGACAAGACGACCGGGAGCTCTATCCACAGCTTCCCCCTCTCGGCCATCGGCAGCGGGGGCATCACCCACGCAGAAGCCTGGGCCTTCGCCTTCTGGGGCGCCCGCTACTACATCTTCTACCAGCAGACGAGCGATCCCTCGACGAACGTGTGGCGTCTCGACCCGGCCGACGGGAGCGTCACCGAGGTGATCCCGAACTCGGGCTACGAGATCGTCGGCGCGGGCGTGTCGACCTGCGCGCCGACCACGCTGATCTGACGCTTCGGAGCGGCTGACCGAGACGCTGCCGCCGAGGGTCACGCGCGGCCGAGGGCGGACAGCCCCCGGGCGAGCAGGGAGGCGACCGAGTCCACGTGGAGGAAGGGCGTCGTGCCGCTGAGCTCGGCGGCGCGCGGATGGGAGTCGGTGCAGCCGAGGGCGTCGAGGGCGGCGTCCTGCTCGAGGCGCGCGAGGGTGTCGTTCGGCAGCACGCCGTGGGTCACGACGGCCGACACGTGGACGGCCCCTGCGTCGCGGTAGGCTTTGGCGGCGCCGAGCAGGGACGCGCCCGTGCGGACCATGTCGTCGTAGATGACGACGCGCCGGCCCTCGACGCGGGCGGCGACGGAGGTGACCTCGGTGTGGCGCGCGTCGATGCGGCGCTTGAAGACGAAGGCGGTCTCGACGCCGAGCGCGCGGGCCAGGGCCTCGACGTGCTTGACGCCGCCCGCGTCGGCCGAGGCCACGACGAAGTCGTCGCCGCCGAAGGCGCGAATGCGGTCGAGCAGGACGGGCGTGGCCGTCAGGTGTACGGGGCGCAGGTGGGGCGCGAAGTAGTTGAGCTCGCCGGTGGTGTGCAGGTCGAGCAGGACCAGGCGCAGTCCGCCCGGGGGCGCCGGGATCGTCGACAGGAGCCAGGCGCGGGTGCGGGCCGCCACGACCTCGCCCGGCTTCACGGCGCGCTCCATGGTGGAGTAGCCGAGGAAGGGCACGACCACAATGAGGGAGCGGGCGCCGTCCGAGGCGAGGGTGCAGGCGAGGTCGTACAGGTCGAGGGTGTCGACCTCGGAGGTGGTGCCGCCGACGAGGACCACGTCGCGGCCGGCGACCTCGGCGAGGACACGCCGGTAGCGCTCACCGTCCGGGAACCTGCGCGTCTCGACCGCGCCCTCTTCGAAGCCGTCGTGGGCGGCGATGCGTGGGGCCATGAAGGCGTAGCGCTCGGTCGAGAGGAGGAGGCGGGGCAGGGCGTCGGCCATGCGGGACGGATGCACAGCGCGCGCGGCCCGGTCAAGGGCGGACGTGCGGGCGCGTGCGATCGGAGGACCCGAAGGCGGCCCTCGCAGAATGGTCAAGTGTTTGCTTTAGCGTCCGGCGCGGCGGGACGGCGCTTGCACGGGCGGCAGGCGCGGCTCAACGGTGCTTGCGGAGCAGGCGCTTGAAGTACATCCGGTCGATGCCGCTCGCGGCGGCGGCGCGCGAGATGTTGCCCTCGTGGCGGGCGAGCTGGGCCTCGAGGTAGGTCTGCTCGAAGCGGGCCAGGACCTCGGCCTTGAGCTCGACGAAGGGGCGGTCGAGGTCGACCGCGGGTGAGGCGGCGAGAGGTGCGTCCGCCCCGACGGACCGCGAGGGCACGGTCGGTGGCTCGAGGGCCGGAGCCGCGTCGCCCGTGCTCAGGGCGAGTGTACGGTCGATTACGTTACGCAGCTCGCGCACGTTCCCGGGCCATGGATGGGCCTCGAGGCGTTTCCAGTTCGCCTCGCGGATGCCCTCGAGGATGCGCGCGGCGCTGGCGGGCTCGTCACGCAGGGCGCGGCGGACAAAGTGCTCGACGAGCAGCGGATGTCGCCCCGCCGCTCGCGCAGGGGCGGCAGGTCGACGCGGACGACGGCGAGCCGGTAGTAGAGGTCCTCGCGGAAGCGCGCCCCGGTTGACCTCGCGCACCGAGGTCGCGGTTGGTGGCGGCGACGACGCGGACGTCGACCGGGACGGGTCGTGGCCGCCGACGCGCCGCACCTCGCGCGTCTCGAGCGCGCGCAGGAGCTTGGGCTGCAGCTCGAGGGGCAGCTCGCCGATCTCGTCGAGGAAGAGGGTGCCGCCGTCGGCCGCTCGAAGGCGCCCGATGCGGCGGCTCGTCGCGCCGGTGAAGGCGCCCTTCTCGTGGCCGAACAGCTCGCTCTCGAGGAGGCTCGCCGGGATCGGCGGCGCAGTCGAAGACGACGAAGGGGCCCTCGCGCGCGGGCTGGCGCTCGTGGATGGCCTCGGCGACCAGCTCCTTGCCGGTGCCCGTCTCGCCCTCGACGAGCACCGTGGTCGCGGGTCGGGCGCGGCCTTCTCGAGCAGGGCGAACAGCTCGCGCATCCGGACGCTCTGGCCGACGAGGGGGCCGAAGCGGTCGGCGGCGCTGGCGGGGACGAGCGCCTCCTCGCCAAGGGGCTCGAAGCGCACCTCGCTGTCGCCGATGCGCACGATCGAGCCGGGCGTAGATAGATGTCGGCGGCGCGGGTGCCGTCGACGACGGTGCCGTTGGTGCTGCCGAGGTCGCGCAGGCGATAGCCGTGCTCGTCGGCGACGATCTCGAAGTGGGCGCGGCTCACGGCCGGGTCGGCGAGGACCAGGTCGAGGCCTGGGCGGGCGCCGGCACGAAGCTCGGGCTGGCTGATGCGGTGGACGGCGGTGGCGCCGTCCGGTGTGCGGACGTGCAGGCGGTAGGCACGCATGCGGCGCGCGACGGGTCGTCCGTCGCGGACGATCGTGTGGGTGGCGGGCCGCGCGTCGTCGATCGAGTCGTCCATGGGGCCGCCAGCATATCGCGAAGGCAGCGGGTCTCGACAACGCGCCTCGCGGGCGGGCAGGAGCATGAGCGCTCGCCGGGGGGGGCCGGGTCGTGTAGCGTGCGGGCTCCATGGCATTCCGCACCCAGATCCCGGTCCGATTCGGCGACGAGGACCACGCGGGAATCGTGTATTTCCCGCGCTTCTTCCACTTCTTCCACTGCGCCTTCGAGGACTTCTTCGCCGCCCACGGCAAGCGCTACAAAGACGTGCTGGACGAGGAGCAGACCGGATGGCCGGCGGTGCACCTCGAGACCGACTTCCGGCTTCCGATCCATTTCGGCGACGTGCTCGACGTGGAGATCTGGCTCGGTAGTATCGGTCACAAATCGGCCACCTTCGTCTATCGGGGCCGCCGCGCGGCCGACGGCGCCGACGTGGTCGAGGCGCGCATCACCGTGGCGTGCATCGACATGGGCACCTTCCGCGCCAAGCCCATCCCCGAGGAGTACCGGGCCATGTTCACCATGCACGCGGCTCCGCCCGAAGACGCCGGGGCCTAGCAGTCATCATCGCCGCGAGCGTGCCCGGGGCGTTGGGGCGTCATCGGCAACGAGCGCGCGACGAGCGGGCGACCCTCGCGCGGTGAGCATGGCGCCCTACCGGCGTGGGGTTGGGCGACCCTCGCGGGCGAGCGGATTTTTGTGGTTCGCCGGCCGCCCCGCTCCGCGTATGCTCGGTGGGATGGCGTCAGCTCAGTCGGCGGTCGAAGCCCTACGGTCTTACTTGCGTGCCCATCCCGAGGAGTGGGGGCGCGCCTTGAGGAGCGCCTTCGGGCTCCGCGTCGGGGTGCCGATCGCGGCCCTCCAGTGGCTCGGGCGTGAGGTAGAGCGCAAGGGCAAGGTGAAGAACCTGGTCATCGCTTCGGTGCCCCCCGGCATCCGCGTCGGCGCCGACGTGGACCTGATGCACACGCCCATCCGCGCCGCTGCCGTGGTCTACATCGAGCGGGTGCAACTCGGCTCCGACGAGATGGTCGTGGCGCTGCGGCTCGAGGAGGTCGCGATGGAGGTCCTCGACGCCTCCGTCCAGTCGCCGGTCGCAGCCCTGATCCGATCGGGGGCCCTCGACCTGTCGCGGCCCGGCAACCTGGCCGCCCAGATGCCGCTGCCGCCCGTGGTCGCCGAGGCGAAGGACAACCGCTTCGTGCTCGACCTGATGCGCGACCCGAAGATTGGCGGCAACGCCTTGGTGCGCGCCATCGTCGGCGTGCTCACGTCGTTCGTGACGGTGCACGGCGTCGAGACGGACCCGAGCCACATCGACGTCGCCTTCCGTGCGCTGCCCTTCGGCGTGCGCGGCGCGGTGGGGGCCTTCAGGCGCCACGTGGTGCGCCCCTCCATCCGCCGCCTCTTGCCTCCCGGCTTCTGACAGGGTGCGCGGGGCCTCGACCGGGCGCGGCGGGCCGCCTACGATGGAGACGTCCCCGCTCCCCATGAAGGCGCTCATCAAGGTCGGCTACGGGTGCAACGACCACTGCACCTTCTGCCACACGCTCGACGTGCGGCACATCGACGGCTCGGCGGCCGAGGTGGAGGCGAAGATCGACCGCGCGAAGAAGCTCGGTCACACGATGGTCGTGCTGTCGGGCGGTGAGCCGACGATCCGCCCGGAGCTGATGCGCTGGGCGGCGCGGGTGGCGCGGCTCGACATGGACTTCGGGCTGGTCACCAACGGTCGGCTCCTGGCCTACCCGAAGGTGGTGGAGCAACTGCTCGCCCTGCGGCTGCGCTACGTATACCTCTCGCTTCACGGCGGGAGCGCTCGCATCCACGACCGGCTCGTGCGGTCGCAGGCCTTCGAGGAGAGCTACGGCGCGCTCCGAAACCTGTCGGGCAAGGGCATCGACCTCACCGTGAACTGCGTCGTCACCAAGCAGAACGTCGAGCACCTGCGGGAGCTCGTCGATGCGGTGGCGCCCTACCCGGACGCGGTGCTCAAGATGAGCATGGTCGAGCCGAAGGGCGGCGGCGACCGGCTCTTCGATCACCTGATCCCCCGGGTCGCCGAGGCCGCAGCGAAGGTGCGCGACGCCATCGAGTACGCGGGCGAGCGGCTGCGCGTGACCCACGGGGCCTTCCCGCTGTGCCTCATGGGCGGCTACGAGCACCTCTACGACGATCTCAAGACCGACGGCTTCAAGACGATGGTCGAGATCGGCGAGGGTGACTTCTTCCCCGTCGACGACCGCAACTTGGTGCAGCCCGAACAGGCGTGCCGCGGCTGTGCCCTCCGCGGCCCCTGCCCGGGGCTCTACCGCGGCTATGACGAGCGCTTCGGTGCTGCGGAGCTCACGGGGCCGGTGACCGGCAGGACGCGCTCGAACTCGTTCAACTACCGCTTCGAGGGCGTGCTGCGCATGCGTGAGAGCGCGACGTCGGATGCAGGCGATTCGGCGGCGTGCCCCCTGCGCGGTCCGGTCGGTGTCACGCCCTGGGACCGGGGGCGCGATCTGTTCGTGCGCTCTGGGCCGCGCATCGCGCGCTACCGCGCCGACGGGCGCGACTTCTCGGACGCGGAGATCGAGGCGATCAAGCACGGCGCGGGGCAGCTGTACCTCGACGTGAGCGACAAGCCGGCGCCTGACGACTTCGCGCGCGATCTGCGACAGCTCCGCCGCAGCGCCATGTGCACGGGCTGTCCCGAGGCGGCGCGTTGCACGGGCATGTTCGAGCCCATCGAGGAGGACGTCTTCTCGCGCGACGACGCGCGTGTTCGTGCGCTGCTCGCGGGGCTCGAGGGGAACGTGCTCGACGTGGGCTGTGGCGAGGGGCCCTACGAGGACGTGCTCGCCCCGCTCGCGAGAAGCGGGCGCATCCACTACGTGGGCATCGACCCGGACGCCGCGCGCATCGCCGCGCTACGGGTGCGGTGGCCCTGGGCGGAGCTGTCGGTCGCCGCGGCCGAGTCGTTCGTGGCCGCCGCGGACCAGCGCTTCGACCACGTGCTCCTGCTCCGGAGCTGGAACCACCTCTCGGATCCGGCGTTGGCGGTGCGTCGGCTCCTCGCGCGGCTCGCGCCCGGCGGCACCCTGACGGTGGTCGACAACGTGGCCTTCGGCCTTCTGCGCAGCCGGCCCCAGGTCGAGCGGGCGGAGGGCTCGACCGCAGGTTTCGAGCACTACCGGAACGACGGCGCGGGTGACGCCCATCGTGTGCTCGCGTCCGCGGGCTTCGAGGTCCTCGAGCGCCGCGAGGTTCGACCCGACACGAGCAACCAATGGCTGCTACGCTACCGGGCCCCGGCCGGCTCCCTGCATGCGGCCGCGGAGTGAGGTTTCCCCAGCCATGACAGAGCCCCTCGCCGGCATCCCCGAGAGCCTTGCGGGCGTCGAGATTGACGACGCGGCCGTGCACGTCACGGTCGACGACCAGGTCTACCCCCTCGAGGCTGTCTACGGCGCCAGCTTCACCTTCATCGACCGGTGCTTCGTCTTCATCGACCGCCCGGCCGAGGGCCGCATACGGATCGTGCTGTCGGCGAAGAAGCCCGGCGCGGACGCGGAAGCGCTGCGGGCCCTGGCCGGCGAGCTCGCCAACGAGCTATTGGCGTGCGCCTATCGACGGCGCATCACCGAGGCGAACCGCGCGACCATCGAGGCGGTGACGATGCAGGCGATGGCGGGCGCCATGGGCCCCCCCTCCCTCGACGAGCTCGAAGACTTCGACTTCACCGAAGAGCCCTTCGAAGACCCCCTCGGCATCGCCATGAGCTGGGAAGAAAAGCACGGCAAGAAGCCGAGAGCCAAGCCGAGAGCGACGCTCCGGGCGAAGAGCCGCGAGCCGAAGGCTCGCCCGCGGGGGAGGGAGCCGGTGTGCGTTCGGCGTCCGACGCGGAGTCCGGTGACCGAAGCGCCGGCCCCGCCGAACGTGCCGGAGTTCTCGTCGGGGCTTCGCCCCTCCTGCGATCCCGGGGAGGGGGGCGCGTGCCACCCTCCCCGAGCGAAGCGAGGGCACAAACAGCAACAAGCGACAGTGGCGCCCCGAGCGAAGCCCCGCGAAACGAGGAGGAATCGTGAGGGAGCTGCGCTTCGACAAGCGGGTCTACGTCGGCTCGGCGGTCGATGCGGCGGTGGAGGTGTTCGCAGGGTACGCCGAGATCGCGCGATTGGACGACGACGGCGCCTGGGTCGTGCGCATCTCCGCGGGCGGCGCGGCACGCGAGCGGGCGGTGGCCGGTGAGCTCGGCAACTACGTCCTCGGTCTCACGGCGCGCGACGGAGGGGGAGCGTCATGAGCGTCCTGTCGCACGTGGCGGATGCGCTCGACACGACGCAGCCCGCCTTCTTCCGCTTCCGCGAGGTCGGCGAGCGCGTGCTCGTCACCAACCAGGAGGGCGATTGGCTGCTGCTCGAGCGCCCCGACTTCGAGCGCTTCGTCACCGGGAAGGTGCCCGCAGCCGGCCCTCTCTTCGAGCGCCTCCGGGACCACAACTTCCTGCGCGACCACTACGACGTCCGGAAGGCGGCCGAGACCGTGCGGCGCCGTCGCACCTTCCTCGACGCCGGCCCGAACCTCCACATGCTCATCGTCACCCTGCGCTGCAATGAGACGTGCGTCTATTGCCACGCCTCCCGCGCCAACATGGACGCGGTGCAGACCGATATGACGAAGGAGGTCGCCGAGAAGTCGGTGGACCTGATCCTGCAGTCGACGAGCCCCTTCGTCACCATCGAGTTCCAGGGCGGCGAGCCCCTGGTGAACTGGCCCGTTCTCACACACGTGGTCGAGTACGCCACGGAGAAGAACCGAACCATCGGCAAGCAGCTCGAGCTCACGATGGTCTCGAACCTCGCCCTCATGGACGAGGAGAAGCTCGAGTGGCTGCTCGCCCATCGCGTCCAGATCTGCACGAGCATCGACGGGCCGCGCGACCTGCACGACAAGCAGCGCAAGCTCCTCCGCGCGAGCGCCCACGACCAGGCCACGCACTGGGTGCGCCGCATCAACGAGCGCTACCGCGCGATGGGGCTCGACGAGACGCTCTATCACGTGGAGGCGCTGGTCACGACGACGCGCGCCCTGTTGCCCCGATGGAAAGACCTGGTCGACACCTACGTCGACCTCGGCTGCCGCGCCCTCTTCCTCCGCCCCCTCGATCCCTTCGGCTTCGCCCAAAAGACCGCCGGCACGATCGAGTACCCGCGCAGCGAGTACATGGCCTTCTACCGCAACGCGGTGGACTACATGATCGAGCTGAACAAGCAGGGCGTGGAGATCCTGGAGCGCTACGCGGCCATCTTCCTCACCAAGATCCTGCGCGGCGAGGACCCGAACTTCCTCGACATCCGCAGCCCCTCGGGCGCCGGTATCGGCGCGCTCGCCTACAACTACGACGGCAAGGTGTTCACCGGCGACGAGGGCCGGATGCTCCATGAGATGGGCGACGACACCTTCCTGCTCGGCGACGTCTTCACCTCGAGCTACCGCGAGCTGGTCGGCCACGAGACGGTGCGCGCCGTGGTCATCGCGAGCCAGCTCGAAGGCCAGCCCGACTGCGTCGACTGCACCTACCAGCCCTACTGCGGCATCCCGCCCGTGCACAGCCACAAGACCCAGGGCACCCTCTTCGGCCGCATGCGCGAGAGCACCCTGTGCCAGGTCCACAAGGGCATCCAGGACTACCTCTTCGAGAAGCTCGGCGAGGGCGACCCGAAGACGCTCGAGGTGCTCGAGAAGTGGACGACGGTGCGTGACCGAGACCACTTCCTGCAAGGGCAGAGCGGATCGGAGTGACGAGCCGCAGGCGGGGGGCTCGCAGGACCCTCGTCCGTGCATCCGGCGGCGTTCAGACAAGATGCGCGAGGGCGCGTTCGACCGAACCGACGTAGCCGCTGCCGAAGAGGTTGACGTGCACCAGGAGCGGGTAGAGCTGGTAGAGCGGCACGCGCGCCTCGTGGCCGTCCGACAGGGGCCAGGCCTCGTCGTAGGCGGCGAAGACCGACTCGGAGAAGCCGCCGAAGAGGCGCATCATGGCGAGGTCCATCTCGCGGTGGCCGCCGTAGACGGCCGGATCGATGAGCATCGGGCCGCCGCCCTTGGTGACGTGGAGGTTTCCGCCCCAGAGAATCGCCGTGGAGGCGCGACGGGGGCTCGGCCGGCCCGACGAGGCGCTCGAGGTCGGCGAAGAGGCGCTCGAAGCCGTCGCGCATGGGCTTCGGGGTGAGGCCTCGCTTTGCGGCCATGCGGAGCTGCGGCACGAGGCGCTGCTCCCGGTAGAAGGTCGGCCAGTCGTCGCGCGGATTGTTCTCTTGCGGGAGGCGGCCGATGAAGTTGTCGTGGTCGAGGCCGAAGCGCGGCGCGCCGAAGCGGTGGAGCGCCGCGAGGCCGCGGCCGAGGGCGGCGTCGAAGCCCGCGCGGCGCGGGCCGGGCTCGACCCATTCGAGCACGAGGAAGGACGGCCCTTGGCCCTCGGGCTCGGAGACCGCGAGCACCTCCGGCACCGGGAGGGCGCCCGCCTCGTCGAGCCACCGAAGGCCACGGGCCTCGGCCGGGAACATGGTGCGCGGCGCCCGCGCGTTCGTCTTGACGAAGACGCGCCGGCCGTCGTCGAGCTCTGCGGCGTAGGCCTCGTTGATGTCGCCGCCCGCGAGCCGACGCACCGCGGTGACGCCGCATGAGAGCGCCCGTGCGACGGCGTCGCGCAGGGCCGTGTTCATGCGATGTCCCGCTCGCGGCGCAGGTGCGCGAGCAGACCACGGCACGCCGTCTCGACCACGTCGAAGACGTGCTCGAAGCCCGTGTCGCCGCCGAAGTAGGGGTCGGGCACGTCCTGACCGCGCGATGCCGGGTCGAAGTCGCGCAAGAGGTGCACCTTCGCGCGCGCGGCCGCGTCCGGCGCCATGCGCTCGAGCTTCTCCCGGTTCGACGCGTCCATGGCGACCACGTAGTCGAAGCGCGCGAAGTCGCCCCGCGCGAACTGACGCGCCTGGCCCTCGAGGGGAAAGCCCCGCCGTCGCGCCGTCTCCTGGCTGCGCCGATCGGGCGGCTCGCCCACGTGCCAGTCGCCGGTGCCCGCGCTGTCGATCGCGAAGCCGCTCTCGAGGCCTTCGCCGCGGACGAGGTGGCGCATGACGGCCTCGGCGGTCGGCGAGCGGCAGATGTTGCCGAGGCACACGAAACAGATGCGTACGCGGTCGCCCATGGCGCGCCTCAGTCCGTCACCACGACCCGGCTGCCGCGGAAGCTGGTGTGGTCGGTCGACACGCCGTGCCAGCCTTCCGGGATCTCGGGCCAGGTGATGTTGAAGATGTAGTGCGCATCGGGGGGGGAGAGGTTCACGCAGCCGTGGGAGCGCGTGAGGCCGAAGGCATCGTGCCAGAAGGCGCCGTGAAGGGCGACCAATCCCGAGAAGTACTCGGTCCAGGGCACGTCCTCGATGCGGTAGCGGTCGTCCGCGCTCGCGTCGGGACCGATGTTGGCCATCGTGTCGGCGACGAGCTTGCGCTTGATGGTGAACACCCCCGTCGGCGTGTTGTGGCCGTCGAGCCCGCTCGGAGATCAGCGTCGCATAGATGGGGTGATGGCCGCGGAAGAGGACGAGCGTCTGCTGGCTCAGGTCCACGTGCACCCATGGCTCGTCGTCGGCGACGTGGAACGGCGGCGTGAAGGGCTTGGCGACGCCGATGAACCAGGAGCGGACGAATCGATTGTTGTCGAGCTTGTGGAAGATGCGCGTGCCGATGCGTACCCGCCCCCCGTAGTCGGGGACGATGGTCTGCCGCTGAATCGGATCGGCGCTCGCGTCCTCGACCATGCGCACCGTGCCGTCGCTCTTCGTGTGCTCGATCATGGGGCGGAACGTGCGCAGGGCGAAGGCGATCGGCAGGGTGTGGGTATCGTCGAGCTCGATGCCGTGGAAGGTCGGGCTGCTCCGCCGCTCGAGGCGCGCCTCCTTGACGTAGGTCCCGCGCACGGTGCGCACGAAGCGCCGGAAGGCACGCACCTCGACGCCGGTCACCGCGAGGAAGAACCCCCGGTCGAGGTAGCGCGCCACGACCGCCGGTCGGGTGGGCTCGTTCCGGAGCTTGCCGTCCATGAGCATCTGGGCGCGCCGTGCCTTGCCGTCGGCCACGAACGCCTGATAGCGCTTGGCGAAGGCCTCGGCGGCGCGCTGCTCGTCGCGCGAAGGGAGCCGATGGTACTCGGGCACCATCGTCTCCTTGACGTAGTAGTAGGCGTAGGGGAGCGGCGCGTCGCGGGCCGCTGGCGGGATGGCGCCCGCCTCCGGGTGGTCGTTGACCTCGATGCCTTCGCCGGTGCAGGCGTAGCCCTTGGGGTAGATGCGGTACCAGCCCGAGCTGCAGGTCGTGGTCTTGACGGGGCGGGGCTGCAGGTGGACGAGCGAGCCGACCCGGAGCCAGCCGAGCACTGTCGAGGTCGGGTCCGCCTCCTTTCGCACGGCGAGCTCGACGCCGGTGACCAGGCCGAAGAGGGGGAAGGCGTGACGGATCTCGGCCTCGTGCTCGCGCGCTTCCCGTGCCGCCCGCTCCGCCTCCGTCTCCACGTGGGCCGGCCTCTTCGGGGCCGGCTTCCGCGCGGCCTCCGCCTTGCCCCTCGAACAGCCGGTGACGGCCGCCGTCGAGCCGACGGCGAAGGCAAGGGCGAGGGCGAGGGTGAAGGGAAGCAGATGGGTGCGGGCCATGGGGGGCCTCCGGCGCGCCGCCCGCGTGCGGGGACCTCTTTCTAGCCGACGCGGTCTGGGGCGCAACCGGGGTGGCTCCTAGGAGCCGGTCTGGCGCACGGCATCGCGGAGCTCGAGCTCGTCGAGGAACATCTCCTCGACCGCGTCCTGGTCGAGCAGCCAGTTGTAGAGGGCGCGGGAGGGGTCGGGGTCCCGGGCGATCGAATCCATCGCGTCGAGGGCGGCGACGGCCAGGGCCGCCACGCTCGCCCCCTCGCGCAGCTCGATCTGCCCGGCCTCGATGAGCCGGTTGAGCAGCTTGCGGAACGGGGCCGCCGCCTCGCGCACGTAAGCCTCCACGGGCACGGGCGCGGGCACCGGCTCGGGCTCGGGCTGGGGCACCTCCCGGGCGAGGATCTCGAGCAGGGCCGCCGGCAAGAGCGGTCCGCCCCGCTCCCGTCGCCCACCTTCGTGGGCAGGCGGCTCCTCGAGCTTCCTCGTCCGAGACGTGCACCTCGATGGCGAGCAGGGCGTCGCGCTGCTCCTGCACGTCCGCGCCGGGCCTCGCGCAGGCGGCGAGCACCTGCTCGAGCGCCCCGTAGCGGCGTTCGAGGGCTTCGATGAGCCCGGCCACCCGATCGGCGGGGACCGCTCCGCCCTTGCGGCACGAAAGGTCGCCGAGCTTGCCCTCCTCGGCGGCCTGGGACAGGGCCCACTCCGCCCCGCGCAGACGCTCGAAGAGCTGCCGCCCCAGAGCCTCGTGGTGCTCGACCGGATCGCGCGCCGCGGCCTCCTGCTCCGAGAGGGCCGTGCGCGACCCTCGCACCGAGAGGTCGCCGACGCCGCCCGCGTGCTGGGCGAGGCGCTTGAGGTCGGCGATCAGGGGGCTCCCGTGGCGCCGAAACGGGCTCTCGAGGACCTTGTCCGCTCCCGCGGCGATCGCGCGGGCCCATTTGGCAAGGGCCCCCGCCAGCGCCTCCGGGTGCAACGTGCGCTCGCCGCGCATCGTGTCGGGCTCCATGCGGGGCCTCTACTCCGAGCGGGCCGCCCATGCAACGAAGGTGTGCGAAGTCGGGTCCCCACCGGCCCCGGGGGCGCCGGGGGCGGCTCAGGCCTCGTCGAAGAGGACCGGCGCGCTGTCGAAGTTGCGGGCTGCGTAGACGAGGAGCGTGGTCGGCAGGGCCTCCAGGATGGTCTGGGTCCGCTCGAAGAAGGGCTCGAGGGGCTCGCCCGGCTCGGGCAGCCGGAAGCCGATCATGGCCAGGTCCGAAAGGCGGCTCTCCTCCTGCATAATCTCGGCGATGGTCCGCCCCTGTCGGAGAAGGACGCGGGCCTTGGCGTCGAGCCTTGCCGCCGACAGGAGCCCGAGCAGGTTGCGCTGGGCCGTCTCCCGGTGGGCCTCGTCGGCCACCACCGTGAGGATTGTCACGTCGGCGTTGCGCCAGCGGTGGTGCGCGGTGATCAGGAAGGCGAGCAGCAGCATCAGGCCCCCGTTGCCCTGGAGCCCGCCCCACCACACGTGGATGCTCTTGCCGCGGCCGAATTCCTTGTCCTTGTCGTAGTCGACGAGGATCACCGAGCGGTCGAGCTCGTGCAGCTCGCGGATCATGTCGACGTAGGCCTCCGAGCGCTCGGGCTTGCTCGACCAGCCGAGCATCACCGTGTTCGCCTCGAAGTTGCCGACGCCGTAGGACTGGGCGACCTGCACGGTGCCGCGGTAGATGTCGTCCACGATGTCGACGCGATAGAAGACGTTCGGGAAGCGCTCGGCGATGCGCTTGTCGTAGCCGTCGAACATCTGCTTGCGTGCGGAAGCGTGCTCGGCGACCGCGCCCTTGATGAGGTGGAAGTAGGTGACGATGCCGCGGTCCTGCACGATGTGGCTGCCGAGGTGCAGGAGCTGGGGGCGCTTGTTGGGCTCGCCACCGAGCACGACCAGGTTGGGCCGCCAGTTGAGCGGATGGAACTCGACGCGGCGCAGGCGGTGGAGGGCGCTGCGCACGAGGGCCGACCAGATGCCGTGGCGGGCGTCGCCGTACGTCGTGCCGAGGGCGCGCCGCTGGCTGATGAGGAAGATGGCGGCGCACAGGAGCAGGGCCACCACCATGGCGCCCATGTTGATGATGCTCATCACGTAGAAGCAGGCCAGGCCGCCCACGAGGCTCACCAGGGCGGGCACGCGGAAGGTCGGCCGGAAGCTCGGGCTCGCCGCCCAGCGCTCGAGGCCGCAGGCGAGGTTCGTGACGCCGTAGGTCGCGAGGAAGAACATGGTGAGCACCGGCGCGATGGCATCGAGGCTGCCGAGCATGATGCCGACCTGGGCCATGGCGAAGGTCAGGAGGATGCCGAGGCGCGGCTCGTTGCTCGGGCCCGAGCCCTTGCCGAGGAAGCGGGGCACGGTGCCGTCGAAGGCGAGGGCTTGCAGCGTGCGGGGGGCGGTGAGGATCGAACCGAGGGCGCTCGAGAGGGTGGCGCCCCACACGCCCGCGTAGATGAGCGGCGTGACGCTCGCGATCGTGAACACCGCGTCGCGCTTGGCGATGAGGTCGGCGTTCGACATGTTCATCGCGAGCCAGACGGGCACCGCCGTGTAGATGATCCAGCCGACCGCGATGGCGGCGAGGGTGCCGACGGGAATCGAGCGCCGCGCGTTCTTGAGGTCGCCCGACATGCCGACGCCGGCCATGATCCCGGTGACGGCGGGGAAGAAGACGGCGAAGACCTCGGCGAAGGACTTGCCGTGGGCGTTGAACCACTCGATGTGGCTCGGGAAGTCGGTGGTGTGGCCGGTGAAGAAGGCGACCAGGGACGCCACGATCGCCGCCATGATCACGTACTGGGCCTTGATGGCCAGGTCCGCGCTCTTGAGCGAGACGGCGGTGATGAGGACGTTGACGACGCTGCTGATGAGGACCGGCGGGAAGAAGGCCGCCATGTGGGCGGGGATGAGCTGTTCGACCGACTCGGTGAAGCCGACGATGTAGAAGGTGACGCTCAGGGCCTGGGCGAAGAAGAGGGGCAGGCCGATGGCCGCGCCCGCGGGTGCGCCGAGGGAGCGGCTGATCATGAAGTAGGCGCCGCCAGCGCCCACGGTGCGGTTGGTCGCGATGCTCGAGACGCTCAGGCCGGTGGCGAGCGAGATCAGGTGCGCGACGAGGACGATGAGGAGGGCTCCCGCGAGGCCGACCTGTCCGGTCACCCAGCCGAAGCGCATGTACATGACGACGCCGAGGATCGTCAGGATGCTCGGCGTGAACACGCCGCCGAACGTACCGAAGCGCCCCTGCGTCTCTGCGCCAGCCTCGCCCAGGTCGGACGAGGCGGCGGGCTCGTTTGCGGCCGCGTCGCTCACGGGAATCGAAGGACGATCGCATGGATGGCCGCGCGCGGGCAATGAGCTGGTGAATACCGATCGCGGCCGGCTGGTCCGCGCACAGATGTTCGGGGGCGTCCGGCTCGAAGCAGGCGGGCCGGGCGAGCGCACGCCGTCCGCGTCAACGCGGTGCCGGGCTCATCCCGCCCGAACGAGCGGGCGCCGCGCCGGGCTCGGCGTGGGGGGCGACGGCCTCACGGACCGAACGGACCCGGCTACGCTGCGGAAGCTCGCTCGCGGCGATGAAGCCCATGATGCGGCGGCCTTGGCTCAAATTGTTCGATCCAGAAACGTTGAACGAAACCAGTATGCTCTGCGCGCAGCACGTGTGTGACGGGCCGACGACCTTCCTCCAATGCGGTGCCGACGGCGGAGTCGACGAAGCCGACTGCGGGGGACACACCCCGGACTGCGATGCCCGAACGGGCTCCTGTGTCGCGCCTGGGGCGGCCTGCGGCGACGGTGTGGTCCAGCCGGACGAGGAATGCGACGACGGCAACACGTCCGACGGCGACGGATGTGACCACCTTTGCCGCCCTGGTCCTCGGAGAACCACGGTTTCTGTGTGCCCCTACCTGACCCGTTAGTGAGGTGCTAAACATGCCCGCCCTTCTAAGTTAGATGACAGAGCACCGGATCAACGGATACTTGGTGGTGAGCGCCGCGAAGGAAGGGCGGTATCGAGGCTCTCGCGTGTGGCGAAGTTGAAGTTCTTCGAGCCGCCTTCGGGGTTGAAGCCCGCCGCCACCGCGATCGCTTCGAGCAGGGTGGACTTGCCCGAGCCGTTCTCGCCCACGAAGAACGTCAGCTTCGCGTCGAGGGGCAGCTCATCGATCGCGCGCACCGCGGGGATGGCGAAGGGGTAGACGTCGAAGGAGGGCACGCCCTCGCGTTCGAGTCGCACGGCCCGGAGGAAGCCGTGGACTCGAGGGGATGGCCCGTGCGTTTGGGAGCGTGCATCACGCACCGAACGTAGGCCCACGATCCGGCTCCGCCCCAGGTGACGGGCCGTGATGGCATCGACTAGCATTTGACTCATAGTCATTTACTTGTCATATCGCCTTCCGTGGCCCATCAGCCCCTCGATGCCCACCGGATGAGAGATGCCCTGGCCCGGCTGGACGCCCGCCTCGACCGGCCCGCCCGGCTCGTCATCGGCGGCGGCGCCGCCATGGTCCTGGCCTACGACCATCCCCTCGCCACCCAGGACGTGGACGCGTTTGCGGTGAGCGGCAGCCCGCGCATGAGCGAGCTCGACGCGGCTGCCAAACAGGTCGCCGCGGATCTCGACATCGAGCCCGACTGGCTCAACCCCTACTTCGAGACGTTCACCGGTGTGCTCCCTTCGGACTATGAGACGCGCCTCCGGCGTGTGTACGAAGGAGAACATTTGATTGTCGATGCCCTCGGACCGGAGGACCTGCTCGTCATGAAGTGCTTCGCGGCCAGGGACAAGGACCTTCCCCACGCGCGACGCCTCCTTCGGCTCGCTACCGATCTCGGGCGCGTGGACCGGCACCTGAGCGAGCTCGTCGAACGGCGCTACCCCGGCGCCGAGCTCGCCGCCGACTACTTCGACGATCTGCGAGACGACGAGGGCGTGTGAAGCGGCGCGGTCTGCTGCTTCACGTCCCGTCCGCGCCGGAGCTCGAGCGTCTCTACCACGAGCTGGCCGCCCTCGGTGCGCCGTCCGTCGGCCGCGAGCAGCCGTGGCCCTACGCGCCGGATGAGCCCGAGGCCCTGCTCGCGTTAGCGGCGGAGATGCTGCGCTACGATCCCCGCCTCCTGTCCATCCTCCTAGAGCTCGTGCTCGAACACTGGCGGGACTTCAATCCGACGGTGCTCCGTCACCACATGCAGCGCATGCGCTGGCCGCAGGCGCTGCTCATCGTCTTCGAGCTCGCGCGTGACGCCTCGCGGGACCCGGAGGTCAGGCACTACGCAGATTACCTCGCCGCGGGCTTCGGCCGGGTCTCACCGCCCGAGCGCCTCTTCTTCGACGTCGAGCGGCCCGGAAGCCGCATGGCGCGGCGCAAGGCGGGTCGCAACCTCTCCGCCTACGCGCGCTGGGGCTTCATCGGGACCGAGCGTCCGACGACGAGCGTGGCGACCAAGCAGCGCGTCGGGCGCTATGACGCCGCTACGCGAGCGCGGGTGCGAAGGCAGCTCGCCGAGCGTCGCGGGACGTTCACGATGCACGAGTACCTCGCGGCCCTGGATCACGCGGTCTCGCGGCAACAGGCCTACGCGGACCTGCGGAACGATGGGGGATTCGAGGTCGTCGGACACGGGCGCGGCGCGCGCTGGCGCATGCGGTGATGGCCCTCGGCCCAAGTCGGCACGTGGGGTACATCGGCCGAGCGGTCGCGCGGACCGCCCGAGCCCTTGCGGCGGAATGCCCTGCTGGCATAGGACGTCACCGTGGCGGATCTCTCGGCGGTGCTTCCGGACGGGGCGTACGGCGCAGTGCACGAGGCGGACAACCTCGAGGTGCTCGGGCGCCTGCCGGACGGCTCGGTCGATCTCGTCTACATCGACCCGCCCTTCAACACGGGGCACACGCAATCGCGCACGTCCATGTCGACCGTGCGCGACGAGGCCGGTGGCGATCGCACGGGCTTCGGCGGGCGGCGCTATCGCACGGTGCGCCTCGGGACGCGTTCCTTCGAGGACAGCTTCGACGACTACCTCGGGTTCCTCGAGCCGCGCATCGAAGAGGCACGCCGCGTCCTCGCCCCGACGGGCAGCTTCTACTTCCACGGCGACTACCGCGAGATCCATTACGTGAAGGTGCTCGTCGACGCGGTCTTCGGGCGCGACTGCTTCGTCAACGAGATCGTCTGGGCCTACGACTACGGCGCCCGCCCCAAGCGGCGCTGGCCCGCCAAGCACGACACGATCCTCTACTACGCGCGCGACCCGAAGCGCTGCTACTTCGACGCCGACGCGGTCGAGCGCATCCCCTACATGGCCCCGGGGCTCGTGGGCCCCGAGAAGGCGGCGCGCGGCAAGCTACCGACCGACACCTGGTGGCACACGATCGTCAGCCCGACGGGCAAGGAAAAGCTCGGCTGGCCCACGCAGAAACCGCTCGGCGTGCTGCGGCGCATCGTCGCCGCCTCGTCGCCGCCGGATGGGCTCGTGCTCGACTTCTTCGCGGGCAGCGGCACGACGGGGGCGGCGGCTCTCGCTCTCGGCAGGCGCTTCGTCCTGGTGGACGCGAGCTCCGAGGCGGTCTCGGTGATGCGGCGCCGTTTCGACGGCGAGCTGGGTGTCGTCTTCGCCGGGGGCTGAGCTTCAGCGTCCGAGGGCCGGGGCTGCCGGGGCGCTGCTCGTGTCGAAGAAGCGGCGGCGGTGCACGTGGTGCTCGGCGGTGGCCACTTCGTCCGGCGTCGGCGCGTGGTCCCAGCTCATCGCGAAGGGCGTGCCCGAGAGGGCCCGGAGGCCGAGGGGTGCCATGTACCCGAGGAGCAGCTCTCCCTCGGCATGGTCCTCGTCCCGGCGCGCGCCGACGTGGGCGAGGTGCGCTTCGTCGGCGTGCTGGGAGAGCTCGGCGATCGCGATGGCGCGCAGGAAGTCGCGCAGCGAGAGGCCGCGCCGCAGATCGGCGCCGAGGAGGTGGAAGCCGTAGTCGAGCCCCGCCTCGCCGAGGCGGAAGGGCAGGTCGACCTTCGGGCCGGCATCGGTGTGCCTCGAGGGGCGGAGGGTCCAGGTCCCGTCCTGCAGGACCCGCACGTTGACGCCCCATCCGTCGAGGACGAGCTTGGCGAACCAATCGCGCCCGACGACGTGGCGCGCGATCCAGGTGGGCAGCGCCCCCATCCCGGCGTTTCGCCCGAGGTACAGGCCTGGCCGGAGGGCGGTCGCGGGGACGGGGCGGGCGGCTTCCCACAGGCGTCGGATCGCGGCCGAGCGCATGCGGCCGAAGACCTCGAGGGCCTGGCGGTGGTCCATCCACCGCATGGAAGCAGTGCCTTGGCGGGGCCGCAAGCGGGCGGTCGCGGCCGGGCGGTGTCACGCCCGGTCGTGCAGGATGCTCTTGACGGCGAGGCCGCAATCGGAGAACAGGATCCATGTGGAGGTGTCGAAGTGGACGTGATGCTCGGCCCGGATGTCTTCGTGAATGCCTCGGTGGCGCTCGGCTCGCCGCCCGACAAGGTGGTGCAACGGGTGCTCGGCGGCGCCAAGCGCTCGAAGAGCAGCGAGTGGATCCTCGCGCGCGTGGAGGCGATGCTGCGGGCGGTGCCGTCGTTCAAGGCGGACGCGGTCGGCCCGCAGATCGACACGATCCGCAAGCTCGTCGACGTGGTCGAGGTCGACGGCGACTTCGGGGCCGACGCGTGGGTCGACGCGCTGGTGGCGTCGGCCAAGGCGGCGGGCATCACGCGGGTGATCACCGATCACCCCGACCTGGCGGACAAGGACGAGGTCGACGGCGTCGAGTTCCTCTCGAGCGATGCATGGCTCGTCGAGCAGACGATGCCGCCGCCGCCGCCGGGGTGACTCTGATCCTACTACGAAGTGTCTGTGGTCGGACTCTGTTCTGACCACCCGCCCACCCCCACCCGCAATCCTCCCGGGGGGAGACCCCGCGAGCCCCCCTCGGCGTGGCGCTTCGCTTCACGCCGTGCTCGCTTCGCTCGCGCTGTGATGACGATGGTGTCCGCTCGGTGACGGCGTCTCGCCCGCGGCTGCGGAGCCTCGGGTGTCAGTCGAGGCCGAAGCCCCAGCCCATGCCGCCCGGCCCGTGCCCGTTGCCGTTCCCGTTGCCCGTGCCCTTCTTCTTGGGCGCGCCGGACGGAAGCTGCGGCGGGGTGCGGCGCGCGGCCTCCTCGGCCGTGAGCTTGGGCCACGGCGTCTTGTCCGCGACCCGTGCCACGTAGAAGCAGTCGACGAGCTTGCCGTCGCGTAGACCGTAGCTGCGTGCGACTCCCTCGATGGCGAAACCGCGCTCGCGGTACAGGGCGAGCGCCTTGTCGTCGTCCGCCCACACCCTGAGCTCGATGCGCAGCACGCCGAGCCACTTCTCGGCCAGGCCCACGAGCGCGTCGAGCAGCATCGGCCCCACCCGCTCGTCCCCCACCCGCGGATCGATCGTCATCTCGAGCTCGGCGACGTGCCGGCGCATCGGCCGCGCCGTCGACCGCACTTTGCCGAGGGCGATCGGCCGACCGTCTACCTCCGCGACGAGCATGCGCTCGTCACTGCGTCGCGACAAAAGCTGCTCCTGCGCGTCCGCGACGGACTCGAAGGGCGCGCGCAGCCCGCCGGCGGCGATGTCGGCCCGTGCGCGCAGCTGCGCGAGCGGTCCGGCGTCGGAGGGCTCGAAGGCCCGCACGACGATGCGGGCTCGGCGACCGCGTGTGGTTCGCGTCTGTGCCATGAACGCCTCCTATCACATTCGCCCCCCCTCGACCCAGGGCTCGCCGTTTGCCACCCCGGCGGCCCCGTGCGACGTTGCCGTCGATGCGTTTCGGCTCCCCCCGAAGGACGCTCCTCGCCGCTGCCCTCTTGCTCCTGTCCCTGCTCGCGGCCTGCGGCGGCGGACCCCGCGGCGCCGTGATGAGCGCTGTCGACGCGCGGGACGTGCCCGGCGCCTTGCACGCCTACGAGCGCTTCCGCCGTCTCGACGGCCCCGACGGCCAGCTCCTCGCGCCGGTCGCCGCGCTCATCCTCGAGAAGGCCGCCCTCGGCCACGACCCGAAGGAACGCGATGCAGCCATCGAGGAGCTCGCCATCGCGGGCACCGCCGGTCACGCCACCCTCGAGCGCATCGCCCAGAGCCCCGGCGACACCGTCGCGCGCGCCGAAGCCCTCCGCGTCCTGGCGGAGCGCGGCGACGACCAGGCCCGCGCCTACCTCTACGCCCTGCTCGACTCCCATGATCCTGACATCGTCGCCGCCGCGATCACCGCCATCGACGCCCCCCACGAGACGCACCGGTTGCTGACGTTGCTCGGCGCCACGGCCACCGTGGTCCGGCGCGCTGCTGCCCTTCACCTCGGCGGCGCGGCTCCCGCCCCCGAGGCGCGCCTCGCCCTCGCCGAGGTCGCCCGCGTCGACCCGGAGCCTACCGTGCGCCAGGCCGCGGTGCGCGCCCTCGGTTCCTACGGGCACGCCGCCGTCGACGCCCTGCGCGAGCGTCTCGGCGATCCGAGCACGGGCGTGCGCCAGGCCGCGGTGCGTGCCCTCGTGCAGGCCGATCGAGGGGAGGCCCTGGCCATCGTCGGCGGCCTGCTCGACACGCCTCCCGGGCCGGCCGGCATCGAGGCCGCGCGGGTCATCGCCATGACGGGCGTCGATCGCCACCACCATGGCGACGACGGCGGCACGCCCGCCCCAGGCGTGGTCGACGCGCGGGCGTACCTCCTGCGTGCGCTCGCATCCGACTCCCCCGCAGACCGCGCCCAGGCCGGCTTCGCCCTCGCATCGATGCCCAATCCCTCCCTCGTCCGCGCGATCGTCGACAAGCTCCGGGCGGAGCACGACCCGGAGGTCCAGCTCGCCCTCGCCACCGCCCTCGTCCACCGTCCGTCGGGCGAGGCCGCCGCGAAGCACGCCCTTCGCGAGCTGGTCCGGCACGGTCGCGGCATGCCCGCCGTCCAGGCCGCCTCGATCCTCGCGCCGAGCAGCGAGCGGGACGCCCTGCGCTTGCTCGCTCGCACGATGCGCACGGGCTCGCCCATCCTGCGACGCGTCGCTGCCCGCGCCATGGCGCGCGACGCCCTGCGTCCCGACGCGGCGCGCGCGGCCCTCACCGATCCGGACGGCCTCGTGCGCGTGTCCGCCGCCGGCGGCATCCTCGCCGCCTTCTTCCACCTGGACGCGAGCTGAGCCGTCCCCCGCGTGCCGATGGTGCGCCGGGGTGCGGGTTGCGTCCCGACAACCCCTCGGTATGCTGCACGCGCCGTGACGCGAAGCCTCCTCGTCCTCGTCCTCCTGCTCGTGATCGCGGTGGGGTGTGGAGATTGGAAGCGTCACGAAGCACGCCTTCTGCTCGACCGCATGGACCGCATCGACGTCAACGAGGCGCCGGACGCGCGCCGGCCCGAGGTCGAAGCGCTCGAGCAGCTTCCGCTCGAGAGCACCGAGGCGCGCCGCGTGCGCGACCTGTGTGTGAAGGGGCACGAAGCGCTCCTGTCGGCCGAGCAGGAGGCGTCGCTCGCACGCGGCAGTCTGGATCGGGACGCTCCGGTGGGATCCGGCAAGACGATCCCCGCCGCGGACGCGCGGCGCATCGACCAGGCCCTGGTCCGCTCCAACGACGCCCTCGCCCATGCGAGCCGGCTCCTCGTGAAGTGCCAGGACGAGGTGGCCTCCCTCTCGAGCCGCTACGGGAGGCGCCGGTGATGCACGAGCCGAAGGCGAGCCACGGGGGAGGGAGCCGGTATGCGTTCGGCGTCCGAAGCACGGGCCGGTGGACCAAGCACTGGCCCCGCCCAACGTGCCGCGGGAGGGCGGCGCGTGACAAGCAGGACGGGCGTCCTTCGGATGCTTGGGTCATGCTGACCGGCGGGATGGGATCCGGTGCCACAGGTCGTCGTCTGCTCGCCGTCTGCGCGTTCGCCTTCGGCGCCACGCTGCTCGCCGCCTGCGGCAACCAGACCCCCGATGAGGCCGCCCGGGCAGCGCACGACAAGGCCAAGGCCGCCGCGGAGGGTGTGCCGGTCCACCCGCCCTTCTCCGTGCGGGGCGATGCCTCGGGGCTCCTGCTCGTCTGGTTCGACGCGCACGGCCCCCACACCGCCGAGGACCGCAACGCCATCCCGGATGCGCATCGGGCCCACGTGCGTGTGGACTCGCTCCGGCTGCCCCCCGACAAGCGCCTCGACCCGACCTACGTCTACGTCGCCGATCTTGCGCACGCCGGACAAGGGCGGGAGCTACGCCGTGCGCAAGGTGGAGCGCCAGGCCTTCGAGGCGATGATTGATCACGCGTCGGGCGGGGCGACGGCGCAGGCGGGGCAGGCCGGTCACGGCCATGGCGCCGCGAACGGCAAGGTGATCATCTACGGTGCCGAGTGGTGCGGCGCGTGCAAGGAAGCGGCCCACTACTTCCACGAGCACGGTGTGCCCTTCGTCGAGAAGGACATCGAGAAGATCCGGGCGCCCTACAGGAGATGCAGAACAAGGCCCAGGCGGCCGGTCTGCATCCGTCCGGCATTCCCGTGATCGACTTCCGGGGCCACATGGTGATGGGCTTCAACCCGTCCGTCCTGAGCGCGCTGATCCAGGGGAGCGGCGGCCAGGGCCAGGGCAGTACCCGCGCCATCTGACACAGGCCCGGTGCCCGACCGGGGCTCGTCCGAACGCGAATCGCCGCCGTGCCCGACACCCGCCGACATCGCGGACCGCATCCGCGCGACCACCAACTCTTCGCGCCCGGCCTGGTGGACGCCCTGCGGGACGCGACCTCCGAGTACAGCTGGTTGCTCGGCCATGGCTACGCCGAGCCGAGCGCCCTGACCCTCGTCGGCAACCGACACGGCCTCACGGCGCGGCAGCGCAAGGCGGTGCAGCGCGCCTCCGCGTCCGACGCCGCGGCAACCGATCGCCGCGCTCGGCGGGTCGGGCTCGATGCGCTCGCAGGCCGACGCATCCTGATCGACGGGTTGAACGTCATCATCGTCACCGAGTCGGCCTTCTCGGGCGGCCTCCTGATCGCCGGCCGCGACGGGGCCCTTCGCGACCTGGCGAGCGTTCACGGCACCTGGCGGCGCGTCGAGGAGACGGCGCGGGCCGTGGAGGCGCTCGGCCGCGTGCTCGAAGAGGCGGCCGTCGCCTCGGCGACCTGGTACCTCGACCGACCCGTCTCGAACAGCGGCCGGCTGCGCGCGCTGCTCGAAGCGCGCGCAGCGGTGCACCGATGGCCTTGGCAGGTGGCGCTGCACGACGACCCGGACGGGGTGCTCGCCGTCGCCCGCGACGCGGTGGTGGCAAGTGCCGACGCCTTCGTGCTCGATCGGTGCCGGGACTGGGTCGATCTGCCGGCGGCGGTGGTGGCACGCGACATCCCGAGGGCGTGGATGTTAAATCTGCGGGTGCCGTGAACGACGACGAGAAGCAGGCGCTCCTCGAGCGCATGAACGAGGGCTTCGTGCAGGGCATCCCCCACAACGCCGCCCTCGGGCTGCGCGTTCTGGACTTCGGCCCGGACAGCACCACCATGCGCCTGCCCTACGACCCGAAGCTCGTCGGCAATCCGGAGACGGGCGTCCTCCACGGCGGCGCGGTGACGAGCTTGCTCGACGCGACCGCCGGCGCGGCGGTGTTCATGAAGCTCGGACGCCTCATGCGCATCGCCACCCTGGACCTGCGCATCGATTACCTGCGCCCGGCCACGCCGGGTGAGGACGTGATCGCCCAGGCGACGTGCTATCGCATCACGCGCCACATCGCCTTCGTGCGGGCCCTCGCCCACATGGCACCGCCCGGCGATCCCGAGCGTCCCATCGCCTCGGCCGTGGCGACCTTCGCCATCTTCCACGACGAGAAGCTGCGCGCCGCCGGGGAGACGGCCACATGAGCGCCGCCGTCCGAGAGGCGATTCGGCGCGCGCGCGAGTCGGGCGACCTGTCCGGCCTGGTCGAGGCGATCCCCTACGCGCGCTTCCTCGGCATCACGGTGGAGCGGGACGACGGCGGCTTGATCGGTAACCTGCGCTACAGCGACATGCTGATCGGCAACGCGGTCCTTCCGGCGCTCCACGGCGGGACGATCGCGGCCCTGCTCGAGTCGACCGCCGTCTTCCAGCTCTTGTTCACTATGGAGACGGTCGCCATCCCGAAGACCATCGACATCACCTTCGACTACCTCAGGACCGGGCGCGCCGTGGACACCTTCGCGCGGGCGCGCGTGGAGAAGCCCGGCCGACGCATCTCCAACGTCCGCGTCGAGGCGTGGCAGGACGATCCGGCCCGTCCTGTCGCACTCGCCTACGGCCACTTCCTGCTCACGCCCGTCGACGCGCCCTGAGATCCGCGCGCCGCGGACCCATCGTCGGGGCGGCGATGGCGGTCGTCCGGGACCGTGGGGCGAGCAGACGCTCGAGCACGCCCGTGCACACGTCGTAAGGGCCTGCGCCCGCACCGTTCGCGCGATCCGCCGCGTCGGCGTGGCTCGGGTGAGACCCGTCGGCCGCGGGGGCGGCCTCGGCTTCCCAAGAGGGTGTCGGGGCCTGGGGCTGAACGGGGATTGCCACGTCCAGGCACAGAAGCGCGATGACATTCGCAATCGGGCGCGTGGAGACGGTATGCTCGTGCCTCCCACGCGGGCACACGATGGCGAGACCGTGACCACTCAGCTCGAGGACGAATACAAGCTTCTGCTGCCCCTGGGCGAGGGGCCGCGCGGTACCTTGTGGCGGGCCGAGCAGATCGCCGGCAGCAAGCCCGTGGCCCTGGCCCAGCTCGAGGCCGAGGGACCTGACGCCGAGTCGCTGCGCACGGCCTTCCTGTCCATGGCCGAGACCCTCGAGGGCATCTCGAGCCCCCACGTCGTGAAGGTGCTCGGGCACGGGTCCACCGACGACGGAGCGTGGATGGCGATGGAGCTTCTGACCGGACGGAGCTTCGCCGATCGCATGGCCGACGAGCCGGCCGCGACCGTCGAGGAGCTGCTCGAGGTCGCCGCTTCGGTGCTCGATGGGCTCGCGGCCGTGCACGGCGCGGGGCTGGTCCACGGCGACCTCGAGCCGGGGAACGTGTTCCTCGTCGAGGGCGCCGGCCGGCCGAGCGCCAAGCTCATCGGCTTCGGCCTCAATCGCGCCGAGGCGCGGGCCGGTCGCGTGTCCGAGGAGGCGGCGTCCGAGGACGACGGGCTGATCCGTTCCCTCGCGTACATGTCCCCGGAGCAGGCGCGCGGGGACGCGTCGATCAACGCGAGCAGCGATCTCTTCAGCTTCGCCGTGATCCTCTACGAGGCCCTCACCGGTCGGCTCCCGTTCCGCGCCGAGAGCGCGGAGGCGCTTCGAGAAACGATCGCCACGAAGCGCGCGCTCCCCCTGCACAAGGTGCGGAAGGAAGCCGCCGGCGCCCTGGCGAGCGCCATCGACCGCGCACTCGCCCCGGATCCGAGGCGCCGCTTCCCCAACGCGGCCGCGATGCGCAGGTCCCTCATGTCGTCGCTGATCGTGGCGCCGAAGGTAGCGAAGCTCACACTTCCTGTCGGCCCGCGCGGCGACACGACACCCGGGGAGGATGAGCCGGCGCGGCCCTCCGCCCCGCCCCCTTCGATCTCGTCGAGCGGGCTCCGGCGGCCCGTCGTGCAGCCCGGCACCAAGCCCCTCGGCTCGGCGCCAAAGCCCGTCGTCCCGCCTCCGTCGCCCAAGCTTCCAATCGGTGGTGCCACGGGCGGCCCGCCCGTGGTGAGGGTCGCGGTGCCCGCCCCCTCCGCCGCGGCGAAGGTGGCCCCGGAGGTTGCTCCAGCCGAGGCTGCCAAGGACGCGCCGAAGACGAGCACGGGGGAGGAGCCCGGGAAGGTCGCGGAGGCCGGAGCGGAGGCAGAGGGCGAGAGCGCCGGAGCGGAAGCCGCCGAGGCGAAGGGTGCCGAGGGCGAAGCAGCGGAGGAAGGCGAGAGCGCCGAGGCGACCGAGGGGAAGGGCGAGAGCGCCGGAGCGGAAGCCGCCGAGACCACGGCAGCGGAGAGCGAGGCGAGCGCGACCGCGGCGAAGGAAGAGCCCGCCGCGGAGGAGGGCTCCGACATCGAGGTGGACATCGCGAGTGACGGGGACGCCTCGGACGAGGCGCCGAGGGCGGAGCCCGCAGCCGCGGCCCCGTCGCGGCCGGACCAGACGTCCGAGCTCGTTCTCGACGAGATGGAGCGGGTGCCCGGCCCACCCCCGGTACCCGGGACGTCGCCCGACAAGGGCGCCGCGCCGTCTCCTCCCGAGCCCCCACCCCCGCCCGAGCGTCCGGTCGTCCCTCCCTATCCGAACCTCGATCTCGACAAGCTGCCCGATCTGCCTGCGGCGCAGCCTGTCCGACCGCGCATCTCGCCGCGCGTCCTCCTCCTCGCCGGCGGGGCAGTGGTCGCGGTCGTGGCGGTCCTCTTGATCGTGACGCACCACTCCTCGCCAACCTCGGCCGCCGCGTCTCCACCCGAGCCACCGCCTAGCGCCGCCGCCCATCCTCCGGCCGCTCCGCCGCGGCCGCCGGCCCGCGCCCCGCGGCCCGCTCCCCCCACGCCTCCAGCGCCGCCCGTCGCGCCCACCCCGGCGGCGCCGCCGACCCCGCCCCCGATCCACGTCACCTTGCACGGCGTGCCGGACGGGGCGCACATCACGCTCGACGGGAGCCCCGTGCAGGGCACCACCCTCGAGCTGGTCCACGACGATGCGACCCACACCATCGCCGTCACGGCCGACGGCCGCTGGCCCTGGAGCCAGCGGGTCACGGCGACCGCCGACGCGGTGCTCGACGTCACCCTCGCGCCCGCCGACATCGCCCCCGCGCCGAACGGGACGCCCGCGCCCCAACAGTCCCCCACGCCAACGCATCACGCGCCGACGCATCACGCGCCGACGCATCACGCACCGACGCATCACGTACCGACCCGCCACGCCGTGATCCACCGCGCCCATCCGGTCCACCACCCGCACCACTCGGCCTTCGTGCGCAGTCCCGGCTTCTGAGCGCGCGGTCGCGACGCCTGGCCGTCGCCGCGTCGCCTCTCCGAACCGCTCAGGGCTCGCGTCGTTCGCGCCGCTTCGCGCGATAGCGGACGCGCACGGGCGTGCCTTCGAAGCCGAAGCGCTCGCGGATCTGGTTTATGACGTAGCGTTGATAGCTGAAGTGCACGCCGCGCGGCTCGTTGGTCATCACCACGAACGTGGGCGGCGCGGTCTGGGCCTGGGTCACGTAATAAAGGCGGATCGGGTGGTTGTGGAACGAGGGCGGCGGGTGCCGCTCGAGCACCTCTTCGAAGAAGCGGTTGATCTCGGCGGTGGGCACGCGCCGCTGATGCTCGGCCAGCACACGCCGCGCCGCCGAGAGCACCTTGTCGACGCCGCGCCCCGTCTTCGCGCTCAGCTCGATCACCGTCGCCCAGGGGACGAAGGACAGGATCTCGCGCGTCCGGGTGCGCGCCTTCTTGCGCGCCTCGGCGTCGAGCAGGTCCGCCTTGTTGAGGGCGATGACCAGACCTCGCCCGCGGTCGACCACCAGGCCGGCGATCTTGGCGTCCTGCTCGGCCACGCCCCCGTCGGCGTCGATCATCATGACGACCACGTTGCTGCGCTCCATCGCGCGGATCGCCGAGAGCACGCCCAGGGCCTCGATGCTCTCCTTCTTGGCCCGCTTCCTTCGCATGCCCGCCGTGTCGATGAGCACCACGTCGCCGTCCGGTCGCGTGAGGAGCGTGTCGATCGGGTCGACCGTCGTACCGGGCCGGTCGTCGACCACGTGGCGCGCTTCGCCGAGGAGCCGGTTGACGAGCGACGACTTGCCCGCGTTCGGCCGGCCGACGATCGCTACCCGCGGCACGCCCTCGGGCACGTTGGTCGCGGGCCCCGTGCCGGGTGGCGGCAGGGCGCCCGCGATCGCTTCCTCCAGGTCGCCGACGCCGCGGCCGTGCAGGGCGGAGACGGGAAAGAGGCGGTCGATGCCGAGGGCGTAGTGGGAGACGGCGCCCTGGGCGCGGCGCCCCGAGTCGGCCTTGTTCGCGATGAACAGGACGGGCTTTTGGGATCGACGCAGGAGCGCGACCGCCTCGCGATCCGCGGGTGTGGGCTCGGCCGTCGCGTCGAGCACGCAGAGCACCAGGTCGCACTGGTCGAGGGCGATGCGCACCTGCCGCGCGATCTCCTCCGCCATGGGGTCTTCGCTCGTCGGATCGAAACCGCCCGTGTCGACCAGCACGTACTCGCGCCCGAGGGCCCAGGCGTCCGCGTAGTGCCGGTCGCGCGTCACGCCCGCCACGTCCTCGACGATGGCCACGTGCCGCCCCACGAGTTTGTTGAAGAGCGTGCTCTTGCCCACGTTCGGCCGACCGACGATCGCCACGAGGGGGCGCGCCCCGCCCGGTACGGCGGGCGCGGGCGGTGCCGGCCTCGGGGAGCGGGCGCGGCCGCGTGTGGGGCGGCTCACGGCCCCTCTCCCTCGGCCAGCTGGCGGACGCGACGCGGATCACGCGTCCAGCCCGGAACCACCTTCACGAACAGCTCGAGGAAGACCCGGCGCCCGAGGAAGCGCTCGATCTCGAGGCGCGCCTCGGTGCCGATCTTCTTGATGAGCGAGCCGCGTGCGCCGATGACGATCTTCTTGTGCGACTCCTTCTCGACGACGATCGTCGCGCCGATGCGCAGGATCTTTTCGTCCTCCTCCCACTGCTCGATCAGCACGGCCGAGCCGTGGGGCACCTCGCGCCGCGTGTTCTGCAGGATCGCCTCGCGCACGAGCTCGGCGGCGAAGAAGCGCTCGGGCCGGTCGGTGAAGTACTCCGGATCGTAGGCGAGGCCCTCGGGCAGGCGGGCGCGGATTTCGCCGACGAGAGCGTCGAGGTTGTCGCCGCGCAGGGCCGATATGGGCACCATGGCCGCGAAGTCGAAGGCGCTCCGGTACGCTTCGAGCACGGGCAGAAGGCGCCGCTTGTCGCGCAGGGAATCGACCTTGTTGATCGCGAGCACGGCCGGGCGTCCCGCCTCGCGCAGCTGGTCCATCACCGCGGCGTCCGCCGGGTGGACGTCGCCGCGACCCGCTCCGGGGCCCGACGGTGCGGCGGTCACGAAGAGCACGACATCCGCGTCCGCGAGGGCCGTGCGCGCCGTGTCCGAGAGCACCTTGCCGAGGGCGCTCTTCGGGCGGGCGAGGCCGGGCGTGTCGATGAAGGCGATCTGGGTCGGCGGCTCGCTCGTGGTGTAGAGCCCGAGCACGCTCGAGCGCGTCGTGCCCGGCGTCGGCGTGACGATGACGAGCTTCTGGCCAAGCAACGCGTTGAGCAGCGTCGACTTGCCCACGTTGGGGCGACCGACGATCGCACAGCGACCTGCGCGGGCATCGGCGATGGGGGGATGGGCGTCGGCGGCCATGGGACCGCGCATTGTAGCGGCGACCGCGCGCCCGTCGAGGCCGCGCGGTGGCGGTGCGTCGCTTGACCGGCTCATCGGCCTGGTCGACCCTTCGCAGCCATGGGCATCGCGTCGATCGTCCTCGCCGTCCTCGCATTCCTGTGCATGTTCGGCGGCTTCCTGCTGTCGTGGGTGCCGGTCCTCGGCGGCCTGCTCAGCTTCGGCGCGCCCTTGCTCGCCCTCGCCGGCATCGTCGTCGGAGGCATCGGCATGTCGCGCTCGAAGCGGGACGGCACGGGCGGCGGGCCCGCCATCGCCGGGCTCATCCTGAGCATCCTCGCGTTCCTGCCGGCGGCCGTCGTCGCCCTGACCTGCGGCCTGTGCAACGCGTGCGTGACCGCGGGCATGATGTCGCCCCACGGCAAATGGGGCGATGGCGGCGTGCGCTTCTACTATCACCCCCTTCATCCGGTCGCTCCGCCAGGCGCCGACGGTGGCCCCGGCACCGCCCCGCCTTCCGGGCCCCAGCCTCCGCCGGCCTTCCCCGCCCCGCCCCTCGGCCCGTCCTCGCCCCAGAGCCCCTCGGCTCCGGGGTCTCAGGGCACCTCCCCCTCGCCGAGCCCACCGAGCCCGGGCGCCCAGGTGCCCACCGCCCCACCGTCCTCCCATCCTGCGGGTCGGCCGCGGGCGCCTGCGCCGGCTCGGGCGCCGTAGTAGGCTCCGAGCGCCGTGCACCCGATCCTGACCATCCTGCACGTCGGCAGCATCGCCCGACCGATCGGCAGCTACGGCGTCATGCTCTCGGTCGCGATGCTCGTCGCGGGGATCGTGACGACCCGCGCGGCGGTGCGCGCGGGCCTCGACGCCGGGTCCACCCTGGCCGCGCTCGGCTTCGCGGTCGGCGGCTCCATCGCGGGGGGCTACGCCCTGTTCGTGTGTGTCGAGTGGATCCGCACCGGCTCACCGATGGACGCCATCCACAACGGCGGGCTCGTGTTCTTCGGCGCGCCGGTGGGCGGCGGCCTCGCCCTCCTGTTCGCCGCGCGTGGGCTCGAGCTGCCCCTCGGGCGCCTCCTCGACGTGTCGGTCCCGGCCATCCCCGTGGCCCACGCCATGGGTCGCATCGGATGCTTCCTCGGCGGCTGCTGCTTCGGCAAGCCGTGGCACGGGCCGTGGGCCGTGCGCTACACCGACCCCATCGCGCCCGCCGCCTGGCCGTCGGTGTGGCGCCATCCCACGCCGCTCTACGAGTCGGCCATGCTGCTCGTCTTGGCCTTCGTCTTCGCCGCGTGGCCCCTCCGGCGGATCGGGCGCGGCCGCCGGATGATGGTCTATGCCGCCGTGTACGGCGTCGAACGGATCTTCGTCGAGACCTTCCGTGGAGACACGGTGCGGGGCGTGTTCTTCGGGGGGATCTCCACGTCCCAGATCATTGGCGTGGTCGTCGTGGGGATCGCGCTCCTGGCCCTCTACGCGACGCGCGAGGACCCGACGCCGCGCCCCGATCTCGCGGTGGCGAGCTGAGCGGTGCGCGTCTTCGTCCCGGCCTTCCTGTGGCTACTTGGCGGGTTCCTCTACGGCGCGCCGGCGAGCCCGCCGCCCGCCGGCCACCGGGTCGTCGAGCGCGGCGCGCCCATCGTCTGGCTGCCGGGCGGATGGTTCTGGCAAGGCAGCGATGCCGGTGACGAGCAGTACGCCCTGTCGATGTGTCGAGACCGTCGCCTCGATATCTTGCCGGGCAGCTGCCCCGACGACATGTTCGCCGACGAGCTCGAGCGCCACCGCACCTGGGTGTCGGCCTACGGGATTGATCGGACCGAGGTGACCAACGCCGACTACCGCCGTTGCGTGCTGGCAGGCGCCTGCCTCCCGTCGCGTTTGCCGGCGGACGAGCCCCGCTTCTCGGCGCCGAGCTTGCCGGTCGCCGGGCTCACGTGGCGGGAGGCCCGCGCCTACTGCCGGTTTGCCCGCGGTCGTCTGCCGACCGAGGCCGAGTGGGAGCGGGCGGCCCGCGGAGCTGACGGCCGGCGGTTCCCCTGGGGGCACTTCTACAACGATCGGCTCGCCAACCACGGGCAGGTCGGCCTCCGGCCCGACACGGTGGACGGCTTCGCCTACGCCGCCCCCGTCGGCTCCTTTCCCGGTGGCGCGAGCCCCTACGGCCTTCTCGACATGGCGGGCAACGTGGCCGAATGGACCGCGGATTTCTACGCGCCGGACGACCTGCACGTGTCCCACGCGGTCGATCCGCACGGCGCCGATCAGGGTGGCCTCCGCGTGATCCGCGGCGGTTCCTTCCGTACGCCCGCATACATGACACGCACCACGGCGCGCGATGCGGCGGGGGAGGGCCAGGCCCGGGCGGACGTGGGGGTACGCTGCGCCCATTGAAGGATCAGCACTGGATCGGGAGCGGAGCGATCGCTATGCTTCGCCGCCAACGTGCGGCCGGTCCCAAGGAGGCCTCCGTGAAGATGCGCCTGCTCGCCCTTTCGCTTTTCGTCGCCGCTCTCCCGTTCCTGCTCGCCGCCTGCGGCGGGGGGCAGGGCGATCCTTGTAAGGAAGACAGCAACTGCGGCTCCGGCCTCGTGTGCTGCGGCATCTGCAAGACGAGCTGCAGCAGTGTCGGCACCGGCACCGACGCCGGCCCCGACGCGGGCGCCGCGGAGGCGGGCACCGAAGCAGGCACCGACGCGGGCACCGACGCCGGCACCGACGCCGGCACCGACGCCGGCCTCGACGCGGGCCCCGTGGATGCGGGCTTCGACGCGGGCCCCGTGGATGCGGGCTTCGACGCGGGCCCCGAGGATGCGGGCTTCGACGCGGGTCCGGTGGACGCGGGCGCGATGGACGCGGGCCCCGACGCGGGCCCCACGGACGCAGCGGCGGGAGGCTGAGCCCCCCATTCGAGCGACCTGCCGCGCCCACGACCCTTCAGGGCCTACGCGAGCCCGAACCCGGAAGGACTGCGGGTGGAGGCGGGCGGGTCGGATGCAAGCGGTCCTCACGGCGGAGACCCCCGGCTCACCGGGCACGAGCGGGTGCGGCGCCCATGGGCCGTGTGCACGGCGAGAATCACGCGGGGGTTTTCCGCGGCCTCGCGCCCCGGTTACCATCGGCCACGCGTCATGAAGATCTGCCCCCGATGCTCGGAGCTGCAGCCGGATGACGCCACCCATTGTCCCAGGGATGGTGCCGCCCTGCGCCCCATCCAGGATCCGCTGATCGGCAAGACCATCGGCGGGCGCTACCGCCTCATCTCGCGCCTCGGCGTGGGCGGCATGTCGAGCGTCTACCTCGCGCGACACGTGATGATCGACCGCCTGATGGCGATCAAGACCCTGCGTCGCGATCTGGCCCGCGACCCGGTGCATCGCGATCGCTTCCTGCGCGAGGCCCGCGCCGTCAATCGCATCAACCACGAGAACATCGTGGAGATCACGGACTTTGGCGAGACGGATGATGGGCTCGTCTACCTGGTGATGGAGTACGTGCCGGGCGAGCTCATGCTCAAGGCCCTGGCCGACGCGCCTTTCCCGACGTTGCGGGCCCTGCACATCGCCGAGCAGGTCGGGGCCGCCCTGGCCCGTGCCCACGAGATGGCCGTGATCCACCGCGACCTCAAGCCGGAGAACATCCTGCTGGTCACCCGCAAGGGCGGGGCGGACTTCGTGAAGATCCTCGACTTCGGCATCGCCAAGATCCTCGATGCCCCCTCGATCACCGGGAGCCAGCAGATCTTCGGCACGCCCGGCTACATCAGCCCGGAGTACATCCAGTCGTCCGACATCGACGGGCGCGCCGACCTCTACTCCCTCGGTGTCATCCTCTACGAGATGTGCACGGGCGCCCTGCCCTTCGACTACGAGTACCCGGGCGACCTACTGGTCAAACACGTCACCGACCCGCCGGTGCCGCCGCGCACGCGCAACCCCCATCTCGAGCCCGCCGTCGAGGCCCTGATCCTCCGTTGCCTCGAGAAGGATCCGGCCTGCCGCTTCCGCGACGCGTTCCACTTCCTCGACGAGCTCGCCCTCACGCGCGAGCGCATTGGTGGGACCGAAGCCGCCTGGGGTGCGATGGGGCGGAGCGCTGAGGGGGGCGGCCGGGAGACGGCGCCCGGGAACGATGAGCCGCCGGGCCCGGCGCGACCCCAGCTGGACACGGTTCCCGAGGAGCAGGGGGCGGCCGATCTCCACGGGGCACCGACCCCCATCCGCGACACGCGAAGCGAGCTCGGCGCCTCCGGCGGGCTCGAGCCCTTGCCGGTCTCGTCCTCGTCCGGCTCGCCGTCCCCCGGGGTCTCGGACACGCAGGGGGACGTGGCGCTTCCTCGCTCGCGAGTGCCGACCGAGGAGTACCGCCGCCCCACGATCCCCGAGCCGCCCTCGGGTCCAACGGCCGTCGAGATCGCGATCGGTCTTCCGGCGAGCGCTCCCGTGCCCAAGCCGTCCGGCCGCGATCCCGCCGCGGACGGTCTGCTCGGCGTCCGCCGCTGGCGCCAGCGCTTCCATGCCCTGCGCGCCGCCCTCGACGAGGTCGATGCCGAGGCGACCGTGCCGCCGCCCGTCGCGCGGTCCATGGCGTTCGCCGCCCGCACCCTCGAGGCCCTCGAGGACGGGACGGCCGAAGCGGAGAGCGACCAGGGCCGCCTCGAGCTGCTCGGTGATGAGGCGCGCGACTTCCGCGCCACCCTCGGCCGCGCCATCGATCCGCTCGCGCGCGATCTGTCCAAGGCGCGCCGCGCACTCGAGCGGGTGGTCGCGCGGCGCAACGAGCTCCGGACCCAGCGGGAGGCGGTGCGGGTGAAGGTACGCCACCGCGAGGCCACGGAGGGGCAGTCCGACGCGCTCTTGTGGGAGCTGGCCGCCATCGAGGAGGAGGTCACCCAGCAGGGGCGGCGCTGTGACGAGCTCGAAGGGCAGCTCGCCGAGCTCCGGCTCGAGCTCGAGCGGCGCAACGAGGACGCCGAGGGCGAGATTGGCCGGCTCGTCTCGTCGCTCGACTCCCAGCTCTCCCGCCTCGAGCCCCTCGCGGCCCAGCTCCGCGAGCCCCTGGCCCAGGCAGAGGCGTTGATCCGGGAGCACTGGTCGGCCCGCGACTCCGCTGACGCCGCTCCGGCGCGCCCCCTCGAGCAGGGCTGACCGCGTACAGACATTTGACGGGGTCGGCCAGAAACCCTTACCGTCCGGTTTCGAGGGACGGGCCGTGGCCGTCCTCGGGAGTCGAAAGGCTCGAAGGGGTTTCGCATGGGTCGATCGTCGTGGATGTTCGCGCTGGCCGTGCTTGTCGGCGTGGCGATGTGGGGCTCGCCCGCGCAGGCGCAGCACCGACGTCACGGGCACCACCCGCACCGCGGCCAGCAGGCACAGGGTCCGAGCGCGGCCCAGAGGGAGCAGGCGCGCCAGGCCTATTCCCACGGCCAGCAACTGTTCCAGGACGGCCAGTTCCAGCAGGCCGAGCAGGCCTTCCAGCAGGCCTATTCCCTCATCCCCAACCCGGTCGTGCTGCTCGGCGTGGCCCAGGCGCGTGAGAGCGAAGGCAACATCAGCGGCGCCATCGAGACGCTGCAGCAGTACCTCCACGATCGCCCCGACGCCCCCGACAAGCAGCAGATCACGGACAAGATCACCGCGCTCAGGGCCCGTCCCGCGAGCGTCAGCGTGCACAGCACGCCCGCCGGGGCCGCGGTGTGGCTCGACGGGAGCGACACGGGCAAGACCACGCCGGCCGACGTGTCGGTGCCGCCCGGCGACCACACCCTGTCGCTTCGGCTCGCGGGGCACGACCCCTTCAGCCAGGCGCTGTCGGTCGAGCCCGGCGCCCACAGCCAGGTGGAGGGGACGCTCCAGGCTGCGGCGCCCGAGCCGGAGCTGGAGCACGCTGCACAGCCATCAGGGCAGGAGATGGGCACGGGCGAGGGGCAGCCTCCGCCCGACGACACGACCCCGACCCCGACCGAAGGTGAGCACGGGCCGGGCGCCGCGGTGTGGGTGTCGGCCGGCATCGCCGGGGCTGGGCTCGTCGCGGGTACCGTGCTCGGCTTTTTGGCCCTGTCCGAACAGTCCAACTTCGACGCCAACCCGACGAAGGCGACGGCGGACAAGGGCGAGTCCCTGGCCCTCTTCGCCGACGTGGGCTTCGGTGTGGCCGCGGCCGCGGCGATCACGGCCATCGTTCTGTACGTGACGGGGGACCACGGCAGCAACGAGTCCGACAGCGGGGATACGGCAAGCCTCGCGGGCACGCGGGTGCAGGTGGCGCCGATGCTCGGTCCCACGACCGGGGGCATGCAAGCACGGGTCCGGTTCTGAGGTGAGGGAGAGCTCGATGAAGGCGCGTCAGCTTGGAAAGTTCGGGACTCTGGTGATCGCCGTGACGATCCTCGGGGGTTGCGAGCTGGTCACGAACTTCGATCGCACCAAGATCGGCGCCGATGCGGGCGGCCATGCCGACGCGAACATGCAGACGGACGCCGGGGGAGGCGATGGCGCGGTTACCGACAGCGGCACCGACGCATCGACCGACGGTGCGGTCTCGGACGGCAGCACCGATGGCGCGACGACGGACGCCATGATGATGGATGGCACGGTGCCGCCGATGGATGGCGGTACGGATGCGGGTCCGATGGATGGCGGTACGGACGCCGGCCCGATGGATGCGGGTACGGATGCCGGCCCGATGGATGCGGGCACGGACGCGGGTCCGATGGATGCGGGCACGGACGCGGGTCCGATGGACGCGGGTACGGACGCGGGTCCGATGGACGCGGGTACGGATGCGGGTCCGATGGACGCGGGTACGGATGCGGGTCCGATGGACGCGGGTACGGATGCGGGTCCGATGGACGCGGGTACGGATGCGGGTCCGATGGACGCGGGTCCGATGGACGCGGGCCCGATGGATGCGGGTCCTGCGGACGCGGGCGGGGAGTAACCGATCGGTCTCGGGACGCGTCAGCCGTCGAGCGCCGCGAGGCGCTCGCGGACGAAGGCGCCGTCCATGACGAGACGCTCGCCCCGCTGCCCGGGGGCGTCGAACATGGTGTCGCGCATCAGCTCCTCGATCACGCTGCGCAGGCCACGGGCGCCGTAGCCGCGCTCGAGGGCGTGGTCCGCGAGCGCTTCCAACGCCGCATCGGTGACGTCGAGGTCGATGCCGTCGAGGGCGAGCAGGGCACGGTACTCGCGCACGATGCTGTCGTCCGGCTCGACCAGGATGCGCTTGAGCTCTTCGCGGCCGAGGGCGGCGAGCTCGACGACGACCGGCAGCCGGCCGAGCAACTCGCGGATGAGCCCGTACTCGACCAGCTCTCGGTGGCGGACGCGCTGGCGCCGTCCCGCGTCCGCCGCCCCGTCGAAGCCGATGGAGCGGCGCGCGTCCTCATCCGCGCTGTCGTAGACGTCCGAGAACGTTCCCGCGCAGACGAAGAGGATGTCGCTCGTGTCGACCTGCACGAAATCGTGCTTGCTCCAGTGCTGCGTGACGTTCATCGGCACGAAGACCTCGCGCCCCTCGAGCAGCTTGAGCAGCGCCTGCTGCACGCCCTCGCCACCGATGTCGCGCGTGCCCGCGCCCGTGCGTGCGCCCTGAGTGCGCCGCGCGATCTCTGTCGATCTCGTCGATGAAGACGATCCCGCGCTGGGTCTCTTCGATGGAGTGGTTCGCCTTGAAGAGCAGCTCGGCGACCATCACCTCCACGTCTTTGCCGTAGTAGCCGGCCTCCGTGTATTCCGTCGCGTCCACGATCGCGAAGGGCGCGCCCAGGGCGTCGGCCAGGTTGCGGGCCAGGTGGGTCTTGCCGCAGCCGGTCGGGCCGATGAGCAGCACGTTGCTCTTGCGGATGGGCACGGGCATGCGCGCGGTGCGCGACTCGATCCGCTTGAAGTGGTTGTAGCCGGCGACCGCGAGGGCGCGCTTGGCGCCTTCCTGCCCGACCACGTAGCGGTCGAGGTGGTCGTAGATGTCCTGGGGGGTCGGTGCGGTGGGCCCCTTCGGACCAAAGCTCTTCGCGGACGGCTTCAAGGCCACCATTCTATCATGGGGTCGACGGGTGGTCGCGCCACGCCCGCCACCGTATCGACCGGACTACCATGACCTCGCTGGCCGCCACGAGTCCCTCCCGGAAGTAGGGGGTCTGGTGGATCACGGCGCGCACGAGCCAGGTGGTGTCCGCTGGATCGAAGCGGCCCCAGCCGATCACGGCGGCTTCGCCCCAGGGGTAGTCGAAGGTGTCGAAGCGCCACTTGCCCGACGCCAGGCTTCCCCGGACGCCGTCCACCGAGATGACGCTGCCCGTCTGTGCGATGCGCATGCGCCCCGCGACGCCGATGAGCGGGAGGGGGATGGACCAGTCGAAGAGCGTGGCGCTTCCGTCGTGGCCCACCACGTTCGCGGTGCTGCCGGGCACCAGGGCGCTGCCGAACTTGGACGGGTCGGTCATCACGGCGCGCGTGCGATGGGGGTCGAGGCCGATGCGACCGGCGACGGCGGCCTGGACGATGGTGTCGCCGCGCATGGTCAGGAGCACCAGGTCGCCCCGGATGAGCATGGGGGCCAGGTGGATCATGTCGAGGTTCGGGCGGCGGAGCGGCGGCAGGGGGCCGTCCAGGTCGGGCGCGGTGTGGCCTGAGCGGCGCTCCGCCTCGCGCTTGGTGCCGAGGAGCTGGACGAAGCCGAGGGCGATGTTGATGGAGCGGTTGATCGACGTGCCGCCCGCCGAGAGCTGGCGCGAGATCCAGTTGGCGTTGCGCATGTCGATGCGCGAGGACATCTCGAGCAGGGAGCGGCCGCCTGCCATCGGGTAGATGCGCCACACCGTGCGTCCCGTGCCGAGGTCGCCCGAGACGCTCTGGACCGCGATGCGCTGGGGCAAGTCGCTGCGCGCCGATGCGGGCGGGGCGGGGTAGACGGTCATCACGTTCGAGCCGCGCAGGGAGAACACCGCCGCCCGCCAGGTCCAGTCGTAGCGCGAGGGTCTCGCCGTGATGCGAGGTGAGGCGCACCGCATCGAGCGCCGGCATGAAGTGGGGATAATCGGCGGGGTCGGCGATCACGCGCGCGACCTCGGCCGGCGCCGCGTTCGACGTAGGTGGCGAGGATCACCGGCGGGCAGCTCGGTGTTCTCGCGCGAACTCGATGAACGCGATGGGGCCGCGGGCGAGCTGCGGGGCGAGCAGCTCGCGCTCCCGCTTGCGAAGCATGCCGAGCCGCTCGTGGGCGGCTCCCGCTGCGTGGGCGGGGGCGGCGGTGGTATTGGCGCGCGCCGGGTCGGGCGGGTGCGCCTGGGCGCGCACGTCGGCGGAAGCAGTGGTGGCGAGCGCCAGGGCGACGGCGAGCGCAAACGTCGGGCGGCCGTGCATTGCTACGTATGGACGCGCGTGCGGCCCGAAAGTTCAAGGCGGATCTTTTCGCGTGTCCATCGTCCTCGGCTCGCGGGGGTGGGGTTCCTGGTGTGGAAAATTGCGGGGGCGCGAGGTCGGGTGTGGGATCGGGGTCGGCTGCTAAGGTTCGAGCATGCACGTGCCCGCACACTTCGATCGCCGGGCCCTCCTCCTGTGGATCCTCGCCGCCGTGATCGGGGGGCTGCTCGCCCTGTGGGACCTGTCGAGCCACCGTCGCGCCCACCCCGACCACGCGACGCCGGCCACGCGCTCGCCTACCCAGGACATCGAGATCATTGGGCCCGACGGCGGACGCTGAGCCCGCCTGCCGACGTCAGACGGCGAGCTCTGCGTACACGCCGAAGTGATCGCTGGGCCACACACCCGAGAAGGGTGCGTCGAGGACCACGCGACACGCGAGGGGCTCGCCGTGGCGCCCGCGGTCCAGGCCCCGCACGAAGATGTAGTCGATGCGGCGCGTGGCGGCGTGGGACTCGAGGGCGAAGGCGTTGCTCCGATCGAAGGTCATGCCGGGGCCCTCGCCGACCCACTCGAAGGCGTCGGCGAAACACGTCCGCCGGCCTTCGAGGGCGGTGAGGCCGCGGACGAAGCGCATCTCGTCCGAGTCCGGTGGCGCGTTCATGTCGCCCATGAGGATCGGCGGGTAGGCAGCGTGCTCGGGCGGCGCCGTCTCGTCGATGATCTCGGCGACGCGTCGTGCCTGGGCGCAGCGGATGGCGCCCTCCTGGGGTGGCCAGTTGAGATGGGTCACGAAGACCGGCACCCGGGCGGCGGGCGCGTCGACGAGGGCGTACAGGAGCGCGCGGCGTTGATCGCTCTGGTCGGCACCCGGCAGCTCGAAGGCGCGCTGCTCGAGGATCGGGTAGCGGCTGAGCAGGGCGTTGCCGAAGAGGAGCCCGCCGCCCAGGTCCATCGCCGTCGCGTAGGCCCGGTGGTAGTCGTGGGCGGCGTCGCGCGCGATCTCGGCGTCCTGTCCAAGGACCGCGCCGTCCGCGTCCTCGAAGCGCAGCACCTCCTGTAGACCGACCAGGTCGGGGCGGAGATCGTCGAGGCCCCGCCGGACGAAGCTCGAGCCGCTCTCCCCAGGGGCCCTCGCGGTTCCAGATGTTGAGCGTCAAGACGCGCAGCCGATCCATGCCCCCCACGCTACACGAACGGCGCTGGTGCACAACGACCCACGGTTCGGGCGTCCTCGGGGGCGCTCGCCCGCTGCTCCGGCCCGCGCCCCAACGGGAGCCGACGGACCCGATGCTGGGCGTCCTCGACCACGACGATTGCTCCTCGCTCGAGATCTTCGCTGGACGATTGGAGGACGCGACCGAGGCGTCGGACGAGGTTCGACGAGCGCGCGTCGCTGAGGCGGAAGAGAACGACGCTCGACGTCGCGCCTCCCGTGAGCGCGATGATCTCTCCGAAGTCGAGGTCGAACGCGAGCACGGCTCTGCAGGCGTGCCTGATCCCGTTGCGCCCGACATCGGGGTCGATCACGCATGGACTCGCCCGAGATTGACCACCCAATTGGGCACGGCCATGGGCGCTGGGGGATAACTGCCTCCTCCCGGATCCGTCCGCAAGGGCTTCGCCATGCGCGACGCCAAGCGCCTGAACTTCGTCCTCGGCCGTCGTGGCGCGGTGTGGGCCGAGCGCTCCCACGCCCGCGTGGTCACCTCACCCCGCGCGACGCACAACGCCCTCGTCCACTGCTCCCGAACGGGCGCCACCACCCCATGGGCGACGTCCCGGTGACCTGCCTCGACGCAGCGAGCTCGGCATGCTGGTTCACCGGATGGCAGGAGCGCGGCTCCCCCGCGCCCCGCCGGAGGCCGACGTGCTCGTCGCCGAGCCGCATGCGTGGCTCTTGCGCGAAGGCTGGCGCAAGGAAGAGATCCATCTCGGGCTACGCTTCGCCGGCGGCAAGGGGGGTGAGGCCGATTGGTCGGCGTGGCCTCGGCAGGGTCAGACCGTCCGGAGGGCAGCGCAGATTGCCTGTGCGCTTGCAACCCACACCACACCACCGGTTGACGGCGAACCCGCAGGGGTGTGACGGTGAGCGTGAGGAGGGGTACATGACTGCGCACGCCGACCGCCGCCGAGTGGAGCTTCTGCTCTGCTCTGCTAGTGCTGGCTGCCTGTTCGGCTCCGGCGGCTGAAGTAGGGCGCAGCCAGTCCGCCATCGTCAACGGCACGGAGGATACCGGCAGCCCGGCTACGTTCCCGGCGGCTGTCATGGTGTTCGCGCCGCAGAAGACGACGAGTGGTGTCAGCAACGAGAATCGGGTTGTGCAGCGGGGTTCTCATCGCTCCGAGCCATGTCCTCACCGCGGCCCACTGCGTGCGACTCTGCGGCCGGCCCGATTCAGGTGTTCTTCGGAGCGCACGCCACCGACCTCAACATCACCCAGATCAATGAAACTGGCGGCGGCAACTGCGCCGTCATACTCGGCGGTTCCCCCACGTCGGCCAAGCTCGCCAACGCGGGCACCTGCGCGATGCTCCCCGCGTACTCGCTCGCCGCCTGCAACGACGATCTACCTCCCGCTTGCGGCGACTTCAGCTGGCCCTGCGAACCACTAAACGGCGACGAGTCTCCCCTGCTTCCCTACGACCTTGCGGTCCTGACGCTCGAGAGGTTCGTCCCGCCGAGCTGGGCGTCGGTCCCAGTCGACGGATTCGACGTCCCCTTCAAGGCGGATCCCTACCGCCTGCTCGGGGCAGACGAGGCGCCCCCGTCGCCGGGCGCCGGCATCTCCCTCGTGGGGTACGGGATGACGGGCCTCAACGGCTGTTCGGAGGTCGATCTGGTGACCGTGGGTCTGCGGCGCTTCCTGACGGAGCCGCTCGGGAGCGTGAGCACCCCAACCGTGCCCGGCGCCACCGGCGATGCGCCCACCGAGCACACGGTCGTGCGGCTCGTGATGGGTCGGCATGGTGTGGTCGCAACCGGCTTCGCGGCGGGACGCGGTGCCGTCGTGCCCAACGCGATTCACGTGGGCCCCATGGGGGTGTCGCTCGTCGTTCGCGATCGGCGCGGGCGTGCGTCACTCCTCGGCTACCGGACCGAGGACCTGCGTCCGGCGGGTCCGGCGGTCGTGGGACGCTGCCTGTGAGAGCACCTCGCCTGAGCGTGAGCGTGATCGCGCTCAGCGTCGTGGTCGCGGGCTGCTCGAGCTCGCATGGAGGCGGGAGCGACGCGGGCCGCGACGGCGGCGTCGACGCGGGACCGGACGCGGGCCACGACGCCGGCCGGGACGCGGGCCACGATGCCGGTCGCGACGCGGGTCCGCCCGACGCCGGGCCGCCCGATGCCGGGGCCGACGCCGGCCTCCCTGATCCGGGCTGGGTCCCGATGCCCGGCCTGCCCGACGGCTGCGTCGTCGAGCGCGCCACGCATCCCGAGGCGCTGTTCATGCCGCAGTGGGACGCCTGCCCCGACGCCGTGCCCGGATGCGTGCAGCTCCGCGCGGACCCGCGCTTCCAACGAGCATTCGACGCTACCGTTGGAATCCTACGATCCCGAATCGAGCCGCGGCGTGCTTGCCATCGTCGAAGGGCGCTGGGGCGATCCCCGGCGCATCGTGGTCCTCGCATCGACGCGCGGTGCCATCGGCGCGTGGCGGGGCCCTGACCCGACCTGACCCGCTAGCCCCGGGAGTGTGCGGAGTTGGGGCGATGGGGGTCGCCGATGCAGCGCCGCGTTCGAGATCGACACCTATGGGAACGGATGGCCCGGTGAGTCCCGCATCTACCACGCCCCACTCGACGCCATCGGCTCCGTCACCACGCCGGAAGCCACGCTCGACCTCGGCGCGGACTCCGTCCAGCACCTCGCCGTCTCGGCCACCACCGTCGCCGCCGAGATTGAGCCGGCCGGCTACATCGCCGTGCTCGACGACGGCGCGGTCGGCCGCCTCGGCGGCGCGAGCTCGGCGGTCCCCGGTATCCCACAGGGCGTCCAGGTCGTCGGCCACCAAGTGCTCTGGGAGGACTGGGAGGACACCGTTCGCATCGCCCACGGCTCCATCGATCACGAAGCTGCCATCTACTACGCCGTCGCCGGCACGGACCTCAAGAGCTTCGCGACCGATGGCACCGACCTGATGTGGCTCAAAGCGTGGGACCGGCAACCCGGAGGGCACTACAACCACGTCGAGTTGTGGACCTCGCCGTACGATGCGGATCCGACCGGCCTATCGCTGCGCAAGGTATCCGATCTCGCGGAGAACTACCTCGGCACGTTGGGTGCGGGGATCTTTGGGATGCGTCTGATCGCTCCGGTTCAGCGCGTCGAGCTCCACGATTTCGCCGACGGCCGCCGCCGTACATTTCTCATCCCGGGCAGCTGCGTCGTGCTCGAGAATCCACTCTACGTCTCGGCGACGGATATGCTGCTCGACATCGCCTGCCCCGGCCACCAGACCCTCTTCCGCGTCGACCCGAGCGCCCTCCCCTACGACCCATGACGGGGGCTCGTCGGTGTCGGCGCCTCATCGCCGCGAGCCTCGCCCTCCTCCTCGCGTCCTGCAGCGCGGGGGAGGCGCCGATTCCGCTCGACGACCTCGCGCACGAGATTGCCCTCGGAATGTGCACACAGAGCTTCAACTGCGTGGGGCGTTTGCCGTACGTAGCGCACGGCTTGCTCGGACCGTACTTCGGCTCAGTCACGCGTTGCGCCGATGCGGTCGCTCCCTTCTACGACGAGGCAGTCGTCGCGTCTCCCCGCGCCGCCGTCGACAGCGGGTGCGCACGCTACGACGGTCGCGCGGCCCGCGCCTGCGTCGACTCGCTCGAGCACACGTGCTCCTTCGCTCAGTGCGGAACCCTGTCGTTCACGAGACCCGCGAGCCCGGACCCGTCGGCGCCCTGCGGCGGCGGCTGCACCGGAGGAATGCTCTGTGGCTCGGACGGTCGCTGCAAACCGATCGCGGTCGTCGAGGGTGGGCGCAACGCCGCATGCCCCGTGGCACAGCAGGAAACCCACGATGCATTCATCGTCCATGCCTGCGGTCCCGGTCTCTGGTGCGACGGCGCACGCTGCGCACCGCTGCCGACGGCGGGAGGCCCCTGCTTTCCCGGAGACTTCATCGAAGGCGGCGGGGCTGGGCCGAGCCCCTGCGCTTCGGGCCTCGTCTGCACCGCGGCCGGGATGTGCGCGCCCGCGACGGTGCACGACGAAGTCGGTGCTCCGTGCCAAGCAAGCACCGCGCCGGGCACCATCGTCATCGGCGCCACGGAGCTTTGCAATGTGACGCTCGGCCTCGAGTGCAACGCGGGCCAGTGCATCCGCGTCGGCGATGGCACCGAGGGCGCTCCATGCCGCCGCGATCTTGCTCGACATCGACTGCGACCCGGGCCTTCGCTGCGACTCCGACACGAGCCGCTGCGTCCCGTCTCCGGGGCCCGTCGGCGCGACCTGCACGGCCGCTTCGGATTGCGCCACCGGCATCTGCGGCACCGACGCACGGTGCGCCCCCACCGCGTGCGACACTGCGAGCGACGGCGGGGCTTGACCGCCGGCGGCCGCGGGCCGTATGCCTCGGTCAGGGCGCGTCCCCGCGCGCCGCGGAGCATTCATGAAGATCTTCATCGACTCGGCCGACATCGACGAGATCCGCGACGCCGCCCAGATGGGCGTCATCGACGGTGTCACGACCAACCCGTCCCTCGTCGCCAAGACGGGGCGTCCCTTCCACGATGTGCTCGTGGACATCTGCGAGGTGGTCGACGGACCGATCAGCGCCGAGGTGCTGTCGACCGACCTCGAGGGCATCCTCCGCGAGGGGCGCGCGCTCGCCGAAATGCACGCGAACATCGTGGTCAAGGTGCCGCTCATCGCCGAAGGGCTGAAGGCGGTGCGCACCTTCACCGAAGAGGGCATCAAGACGAACGTGACGCTCTGCTTCAGCCCGACCCAGGCGCTGCTCGCGGCGAAGGCCGGGGCGACCTACATCAGCCCCTTCGTCGGTCGCATCGACGACGTGAGCGGCGAGGGCATGGAGCTGGTCGAGCAGATCGTGCAGATCTACCGCACCTACGACTACGACACACAGGTCCTGGCAGCGAGCATCCGCCACCCCGTGCACGTCGTGCAGGCGGCGCTCATCGGCGCGGACGTGGCGACAATCCCCCACAAGGTGATCCACCAGCTGCTCAAGCACCCGCTCACCGACATCGGGCTCGACAAGTTCCTCGCGGACGCCAAGAAGACTCCGAAGGCGTGAGGGCTTCCTCACAGGTGTCCAGAGACTCGAGAGGTGGGCGGGGCGCGGGCGGCCGGCGTGCGCTCGGGCGCACGGCTCTTCTGGTGAGCGCGGCGCTCGCTCTCGCTTCGGCGGACACGTCGACCGCGTCGGCCGAGTGGCGCCCCTCGGGGGCGGTGACGGGCAACCTGCTCCTTCGCAGTCCCGACGTCGGCGGGGGCGGCCTCGTCGACCTCTACGCCGAGCCCACCGGCACCCTCCGCCTCGGCGGCGCCATGGGCCTCGGCGCCCTGTCGAGCTCGAACGGCAACCGCTCGCGGGTCTTCATGCCCATCGGCCTGAGCGCGGCCCTCGAGCTGCGCGGTCCTCGGGTGGGGCTCGACCTGCGCCTGCGCGCGGGCCTCTGGGGCGGCGCGACCAACCAGGGGCTCGCGGCCGGTCCCTGGCTCTCGGGCGGCGCCTACCTGGAGCTCCCCCTCGACCGCCGCATCGCCGTCGCCGCCGGCGTCGACGTCTGGCTCCTGTTCGGGCACGGGGACGCGGGTGTGATCGCGCCCGGCCTCGGCCTCGTGTGGACTCCCGGAAACGGGTGAGGGAGCGGACGATGGACGACCGCCACGGGGAGACGCTCGAGGGGTTGCCGCGCATCGAGCTCGAGGTGGTCGACGACCACACGGCGAAGATGGGCAGCGGCGAGGGGTTCCTCCGGGTGCGGCGCCTGTCGTTGCGCAACCGCTACGCCGACGGCACGGCGAGCGCCGTCTACCGCTACGACATGATCGAGCGCGACGCGATGGACGCCGTCGGCATCGTGTTGTTCGCGCGCGGTGCGGGTGGTGTGGAGGATGCGCGGGTGTGCCTGCGCTCGTCCCTCAGGCCACCCCTGCACTTCCGTCCGGGCCAGCACATTCCCCTGCCCGACGCGGGCGACCCGGTGCAGTGGGAGATCCCCGCGGGCCTCATCGAGCCCGACGAGCAAGGCGAAGAGGGCGTGCGTGCCTGCGCCGCGCGCGAGACCCTCGAAGAGGTGGGGCTCGTCACGCCCCCCGAGGCCTTCCGCCGGCTCGGTCCCCAGGTGGCGCTCACGCCCGGCGCCTTCGGCGAGAAGATCCACTTCATGGTGGCCGAGGTGGATCCGGATGCGCGCTCGGTGCCCGAGCACGACGGGCCCGTCGAGGAGCGCGCCGAGGTGCGCTTCGTGGCCTTGTCCTCGGCGATCGAGGCGACGCGCGACGGGCGGGTCGTCGACGCCAAGACCGAGGTGGGCCTCCGGCGGCTCGCCGAGATGCTCGACCGGGAGGCGCCGTGAAGCGGGCCCACCGCGTGGTCGTGGTCTCGAAGAAGAGCACCTACGAGATGACGGTGCGCGAAGGGCGCAGCGCGCGGGTGCGCCGCCTGTTGCGCGAGGGAGACCCGTCCGTCGCGCGACTGCGCGAAGCCCACGAGGACCACCGCGGGACCGTGGCTGCCACGCGCCGCCTGCTCGCCGACCTGGGCGTCGAGGTCGAGGAGCTTGTGCGCGGCGAGCCCGGGCGCCTACCCCGCGCGGACCTGGTCGTGACGCTCGGCGGGGACGGCACGCTCCTGTGGACCTCGCACCTGGTCGATGCCGACACGCCCCTGTTCGCGATCAACAGCGCGCCGCGCGACAGCGTGGGGTACTTCTGCGGCGGCACCAAGGACGACCTCGAAGAGACGCTCACCGCGGCCGTGCGCGGTCGCCTCCCCGCAACGCGCCTCGCGCGCATGCGCGTGGACATGGACGAAAAGACGCTCTCGCGCCGCGTCCTCAACGACGTCCTGTTCTGTCACGAGTGTCCTGCGGTGACTTCGCGCTACCTGATCCGCCGCGGCGAGGTGGAGGAGGAGCAGAAGTCGAGCGGGTTGTGGGTCGGTCCGGCCGCCGGCTCGACCGCGGCCCAGCGTTCGGCGGGCGGCCGTGCGCTGCCCATCGGCTCGAAGAAGATCCAGTACGTCGTGCGTGAGCCCTATCACCCGCGGGCCGGTCACTACCGCCTGACATGCGGCCTGCTCTCGCCCGGCCAGACCCTCGAGCTCCGCTGCAAGATGCGCGCGGGCCGCCTCTTCATCGACGGCGCGCACCGGATGCACACGGTCGACATCGGCAGCCGCGTCGTGATGCAGAGCTCCGACGAGACGCTCACCCTGCTCGGCCTCCGTCCCGACGGCCGGCGCTAGCGCCAATGCCGGTCAGATAAGCCATCTGGCGGCTTACCTCCTCGGCCGGACCCTGCGAAATACTCGGAGTATTCCTCGGGTCCGACCTGTGGGGGCGCTCGCCATCTGGCTCATCTGACCGGCATTGGTTGCCTAACTGATCGGCATTGGCGCTAGCGCACTGCCGTGGCCCCGAGGGTCAGGGCGACGATGAGCGTGTTGTGGGCGAGGTGCGCGAGGGTCGGGGCCAGGCTCGAGCCCGTCCACCACCGTAGGGCCGTGAAGCCGACGCCCGCGATGAAGATCGACGCCAGCGAGCCGAAGGCGCCCCACTCCTGCGGCAGGTGCGCGAGGGCGAACAGGAGCACCGTCGCCACGAAAGCGACGGCTTCGCCGAAGCGGCGGGCGAGGGTCCCGTAGAGGAAGCCGCGGAAGAACAGCTCCTCGGCGATGGGCACGACCACGGCGATGAGCGCGACGGCGAGGGTGCCGCTCGGCCACGACACGATGGCTTCGACCGGTGCCTCGCCGGTCGAGGGGATTGCCCGCGCTGCGAGACCGCCGAGGTAGAAGAGGCCGACGCCGATGACGGGTGCGAGGCCGAGGGCGATGAGCGCGCGCGTCGGCCGTGTCATGCCGAGGGCGGCGGCGCGCTCGCGACGGGCCGCGTGGACGAGGAGGGCGGCGGCGAGGACCTGGACCGCGGCCAGGAGGAGGCCGCGAAAGAGCGCCGCGGTCGCGCCGCCGATCGGCACGAAGGCGATGGCCGTTCCGGCGAGCAGCAGGATGGCGAGCCCCGCGCCGACGCGCGTGAGGGCGCGCGTCGCGCTCTCGGAAGCCAGGGGCGGCGGAGGGTCGGAACGCGACGGGACCGATTGCGACGAGGGGGTGGACGGTGGCCGCGTGGAAGCGGTGGAGTCCGCGGCGAGGGACGAGGGCGCTGCGGGTGGTGACGTGGACGGTGTCGGTGCGGCGATGTCTGCCGGTGGAGGCTCGCGCGAGCGGCGCCATCGCGTGAGGGCGGCGAGGCCGAGCAGGGCGCCGAGGAGCACGAGACCGACCGGGATCCGATTGCTCGGCGCGAGGGGGCGACGTGCGAGGATCCGTCCACGCAGGGGCGTGCCCCGGACGGCGGCGGGCAAGGTGCGGCCGGGCCACACCACCTCGATGGCGAGGGTCCCGCCCGCGGCGAGGGCCGCCGAGCGCGCGAGCACGATGCACGAGCCGCGGGACGAGCGCTTGGCGCGCGCGAGCAGCGTCCGGTCGAGGGGCGCGCGCAGGACGAGCTGCTGGGCGATCGGATCCCAGACCGCGAAGTCCACGACGCCGCGCCACAGCTTCGCGTCGAGCCGGTCTTGCGTGCACACCTCGAAGGTGACTTCTTCGCCGCGCTCGAGGCGTGCCGTCGTGAGCGAACGGTGGGGTTCGGGCGCGCCGTTCGCGCCGGGCGTCGCGGCGAGCGGTGTCCACCGTCCCTCCCGCTCGAGCTCGTGGCGCTCGAGGCCGGCGACGCGACGGCCGCCGAGACCGAGCCCCGCCGAAAGGCACAGGACCGACATCGCCCAAAGGACGCCGCGCAGGCTCACGACGCGACTGTACGCGAGCCGGTGCGTAACGGCGAAGCACTACCGTGCGCCGCCGAGGCCCCCGCGGGCGTCAGCGGCGGCGGATGCGGGCCGCGACCTGGTCGAGGCGTGCGAGGATCAGCGGGTTTCCGGGCTCGAGATCGAGGGCCGTGCACAGGCTCGTCCAGGCCGCACGGAAGTCGCCGCCGCGCGCTTCGTCGGCGGCGCGCAGGTAGTAGGCCTGGGCCTGGGGCGAGCGGATGGGCAGCCCGTCGGGACCTTCGGCGCTGCGCTCGGCCTTGCGCTGCTCCATGCGCGCTGCTTCCTGCGCTTCGGCCGACAGCCTGAGGACGCCGCGGGCGAGCAGGGTGTCGTAGGTCGCCCGCGCCTCGGGGTCGGCCAGCACCTGCACCGCCTCGCTGCCGCGCCGGTAGATGGCGGTCGCCCGCGCGACCTTCGCCTCGGGCGCGCCCACGAACCGGTCAGGGTGGTACCTGCGGGCGAAGCGCCGGAACGCGCGCTTGACGTCCGCGGTGCGTGCGCTGTCGTCGATGCCGAGCAGCGTGTAGTAGTCGAGCTGCTCGAGTCGATCGTCGCCGTTGGGCTCCCCCTCCATCGGCTACTGCGCTCCCGCCTCCCCGGTCCCTTCTTGTCGCGCCCGCATCCGGGCGAGCTCGTTCTCGTCGAGGCCGCCGACCAGGTGGATGCGGATCGCCTGCTCCCGACCCGTGTCCAGGTCGGTGGCGCGCACGTCGAGCGTGCCGTTGGCGTCGAGCAGGAAGGTGACCTCGATGTGGACCTGCCCGCGCGGGGCGCTGCGCAGCCCCGACAGCTCGAGCTCGCCGAGCGCCTGGTTGTCGGCGAACACGCGCCCGTCCCCCTGGCACACGCGCGCGACCACCGTGTCCTGGCCGTCCTGGGCGGTGGTGAAGATGCGCGTCTTCTCGGCAGGGATGGGCGCGTTCTTCGGGATGATGTGCTGGCAGAAGCCGCCGGCCGTCTCGATGCCGAGTGAAAGCGGGGTCACATCGAGCAGGAGGGGCGCGCGGGCCGCGGGCATCGGCAGGACGGGGCGTGCCGCGGCGCGGGCGAGGGCGGGATCGATCGCGCTCCGGGCCGGTGTCTGCGTCGCGGCAGGACTGGGCGCGGTGCGGGCGGGATCGGGCGCGAGGGTCTGGTCGAAGGCGATGGCGGCTGCGGTCTTGCCACGCGCGTGCGCGTGCGCGTGCGCGTGCGGGGGCGACGGCGCGTCAGGCGGGTCCTCGAAGTCGATGGGCGGCAGCCCGTCGCTCCCTCCGCCGGGGTCCACGTCGACGGCGGACGCGTCGTAGGGCTCGACCGACCCCGGGGACAGGCTGGAGAGCAACGCTTCGTAGCCAGCGTCGATCTCCATGGAGGTCGACGCTGGCGAGCCCGGCGTCGGGACCTCGGTCGTGTCGTCACCACGCGGGGCCCGCTCGGACGGCGGTGCCTTCTCCGCACGGGTCGCGGCCTTTGCGATGGCCGCGTGGTCGTGGAGGCCGGTGATGATGATCTCGGGCCCATCGCTCGGTCGCGCGTCGCCCCGCCCGGGCGATGGCCGCGGCGCGGGCTTCGAGCGCGCAGGGGTCGCGCGGCCGTCGACCGCGTGCGTTTGCCCGACGACGACCGCCGGGGCCTTCTTGCCGGCCTGCGCGGACGGCTGGCGATCGGGAGCCCGCAAGCCGGGCAGGAAGGGCTTGATCGCGCGTCCCCGCGCGGCGGCCGTGTCCGCGTAGGTGATCCGCCGATCGCGGGCCGGGGTCGCCTCGTCCCGCCCCGGGCGGCGCTTGTCATCGAGGGCGAAGGCGTGGATGGCCGCGCCCTGGGCCACGACCAGATCCGGATCCACCTCGAACACCGGCTCGCGGCCGAAGAGCGCGTGCACCATCTGCTGCACCAGGGGGATGCGCGTCGAGCCGCCTACCAGCACGACGCTGTCGATCTCGCCGGCGCCGATACCGGCCGCCTCGAGCGCGTCGCCGCACACGTCGAGCGAGCGTGTGACCAGGGGGCGGATGGCCTCTTCGAGGTCGGCGCGCGTCATATCGAAGGCGAGGTCGAGGGGCTCGTCTCCGGCTCCGCGGGCCAGGTCCACGATCTCGACGGCGGCCTCGCCCTCCGTCGAGAGCTGCCGCTTGAGCCACTCGGCCGCGCCGCGCAGGCGCTCGAAGGCGACGTAGTTGCCACGCGGGTCCCAGCCGTGTCGCTCGGTGAAGCGCGTGGCCATGCGCTCGGCGACGACGAGGTCCACGTCGTCGCCACCGAGGAACGTGTCACCGGCCGTCGAGAGGACCTCGACCACATCGTCCTCGAGCTCGAGGATGGTGATGTCGAAGGTGCCGCCGCCGAGGTCGTAGATCGCGACGCGCTCGGGGCGGCCGCGGCCGAACCCGTAGGCGAGGGCGGCGGCGGTCGGCTCGTGGATGATGCGAAGGATGTCGACGCCGGCCACCTGTCCGGCGGCGCGCGTGGCGCTCCTTTGCAGCTCGTTGAAGGCGGCGGGCACCGTGACCACCGCGCGCTCGCAGGGCTCGCCCGTCACGTGCTCGGCGACGCGCCGCACCTCGCGCAGCACGTAGGCGCTGATCTCGGCGAGGGCGTAGGACTCGCCGCGGACCGCCACGCGGACGCCGCCGTTCGGCCCGACCACGAGGCGGAAGGCGAAGCGCTCGCTCGCGCGCTGCACTTCGGGGCTCGTGAAGGGCCGGCCGATGAGCCGCTTGACCGAGTAGACGGTGTTCTCGGCGTCGACGAAGCGCCGCTCGCGGGCGGGCGCGCCGACGATGGGCGGACCCGACTCGGGAAAGGAGACCACCGAGGGGATGAGGTGCTCTCCGGCGTCGTCGGCGAGCACGCGCACTTCCATGCCGTCGGCGATGGCTACCACGGAGTTCGTCGTGCCGAGATCGATGCCGAGGACGTGGCCCATGACTTCCCTTGCGGGCCCCCGCGCCGCTACCGAAGCATGCCCGAGGGGCGCGCCGCCCGTCGAGTCCGTCCGGACGCCGGCTGCGGTGCTGGATGCGCGGAATGCAAGATGGATTATTCGCGTGGCGGCTCGAAAACGATACGTGTCTTTACACGGGAATCGTAATGGAAAATGGATGGTTACAGATCAACTATCCACGCTTGGGGGTGCTGGCGAGGTTTCGATGGGGGCGCGGCTCCGATGCCTGGTCGATGCGTGGGGGCACGGTCGTCGGCCGCCCGCATCGGGCCCGGCCGATCCCTGCCTCTCGTTTCGGTGGGGTGGGCCACCGTCCAGTGACGCGACCTCTCCTTCGTGGGTGCACAGAGCGCGCGCGCGCGTGTGTTACGCTCGTCGTGTGCAACGTGGCTTTCTCTTCCTGTTGTTGGCCGGTTGTGCGCCGCCGCCGCCGATTCCCGCCGACGCGGGTCGCCCCGATGCCGACATCGCCGATGCGGGTCCCGCCGACGTGGGATCACCGCCTACGCCTCCCGAGACGCGGATCACCTCGGCGCCGGCGAGCTTGACCCGAAGCCGGGCCGCGCGCTTCGAGTTCGCCGCCGACGTGCCCGCGACGTTCACGTGCTCCCTCGATGCAGTGACCGCCCCGTGTACATCGCCCACGACCTACGACGCTCTCGACGACGGTCCGCACACCTTCGCCGTCGCCGCCACGGACCTGCAAGGGGTGGTCGACGAGACGCCCGCGACCGCGACGTGGACGGTCGACACCATGCCGCCGGACACCCAGATCACTTCGATGCCGGGCCGGTTGACCGGTGCGACCTCGGCCACCTTCGTGTTCCAGAGCACCGAGCCCGAAAGCACCTTCGTCTGCTCGATCGACGGGGCGGCGATGACGACCTGCACCTCGCCGTCGACCTACAGGGGGCTCAGCGAGGGCATGCACCTCTTCGAGGTGGCCGCGACCGACGCCACCGGCAACATGGACCCGACCTCCGCGACGGCGCGCTGGACCGTGACCACCGCCCCGAGCGCGCGGGTGCGGCTGATGGCGGCCAATCTCTCGTCGGGCAACTACCAATCCTACGACGACGGCACCGCCTACTCGAGCGCCTGCGCTCGCCGCACGAGCTACGGTGCGGGGGAAGGGCAGCGGCTCATCGAAGCAGTGGCTCCCGACGTCGTGATGATTCAGGAGCTGCAACTACTACGGCTGCGACGGCGCGAACTCCACGGCGGACGTCCAGGCGCTCGTCGACGGCCTGAGCGCGACCACCGGCAAGAGCTACACCTGGTTCCGCGAGCCGGTCACGGTCGGTGGCATCCCCAACGGCATCGTCAGCGCCTACCCGATCCTCGCGAGCGGTCACTGGACCGACCCGCTCGTCACCAATCGCTCGTTTGCGTGGGCCGAGATCGCGATCCCGGGGCCCATGCTCCTGTGGGCGATCAGCGTGCACCTGTTGACCTCCCGGGCGGGCGACCGCGAGGCCGAGGCGCAGGCGCTCCTCTCCGACATCCGGGCCGACGTGCCGACGGGCGACTACGTCGTGATCGGGGGCGACTTCAATACGCGGAGCCGGACCGAGACGGCCATCGTGGGGCTATCGGGCGACTTCGTGACGACGGGTGTCGACGGGACCTTCCCGGAGGACCAGTGCGGCAACGACAACACCAATTCGACCCGCGCCCACCCCGAGGACTGGCTGCTCGTCAGCCATGATCTCGACGTGTACGCGAGCGACGTCTCCTTCGCGACGATGACGTTCCCCTACGGCCTGGTGCTCGACACGCGTGTCTTCGCGAGCCCGCCCACCGGTTGCACGACCCCGATCGACACCGCCGACATCGCTCCTGCCCTCGCGACCGACTCGGCGGCCCCGACCATGCAGCACATGGGCGTCGTGCGCGACTTCGTCGTGCCGGAATGACCCGCGAGGATCTCGCACGGGTGGTCCGTGGCATCGGCACCGACCTCGCCGACCGCCTGCGCATGTTCTTCGGCCCCTACGTCCCGATGCAGGTCATGGTGCCGCCGGCGTCGGTCGAGCCGGCCACCCGCGATCCTGCGCCGCCTGCTCCGCCTCAGCGGCAGCGGACGACCGGCGCCGCGTCGTCGCCGCGCACGTAGACGCGGTAGCGGTACACGACCGGCGTCGCGTCGGTGGTGCTCGCGGCGGGGCGCACGAGGGCGACCACCGGACAGCTCCGAGCGTCGACCTCGACGAAGGTGGTGACGCCCGCGCTCACGGTCTGCTCGGCGAGGGGCCGCGGGGACGGCACGTCGCCCCCCGCGAGCCACGCGGCGAGCACGCGGTGGGCGTCGTCGGCGCACAGGAGCTCGACCGAGACGCCCGGGCCGTGCTCGACGGCCAGGTCCAGGTGCACGGCCCCGTCGCTCGACGTGAAGGGGCCCGCCGCGTCGAGCCCGCCCTTGCGCAGGCGAACGCGTTGGTTGTCGAGCCAACGTTTCCCGTCCTCGGGCCAGGGGCGCCGGGGCATCTCGCCGTTGCCGAGGGGGCCCACGATCGAGTCGCTCTGCCCCGTGCACAGGTCGACCGTGAAGGTGAAGCCGCGCGACAGGCGGTCAGCCATCTGTGCGCTCCCCTGCTGCTCGACCATGGGGCGCGCGCGGTCGGCGGCCGACGCGCCGAGGGCGCTGCCGAGGGCCGCGACGAAGGTTGACCAGCCGCCGTTCGGTGCGACCGGCACCGCGCCCGTCGGCACCACGTGCGCGTCCGCCGGGCTCGGCGGCGTGACCCAGAGCGTCACACGCCGCGCGTCCTCGGCGTAGGCGAGATCGATGGCTCCCAAGAGGTCGACGCTCGAGCGGAACTTGAGCTGACCGCGCACGGTGAAGCTCGTGCCCATGGGCCCCGCCGCGGTCTTCTCGACCCAGGTCCAGCCGCGGCCCGCGAGCCGCAGGGCGAGCTTGTTGTCGTGGCGCGTCGCCTCGCAGTGCTCGATCCACAGCCGCCCCGCCGAAGGCGATGCCCCGGCAGCCGGACCGGTCGCCGCGTCCGAGTCCGGGAGCGCGACGAAGGTGCCGGTCAGCCGCTTGCAGAGCTGGGCCGCAGCCAAATCGAGCAGGAGCGATCGCACCGACCGGTCCTGGGCCGCGGTGCGCGTCGGCGGCGGAACCAACCCATGTTCCGCGGGCCGCGCGGGCGCACCGCCGCACGCGGGCGCGAGCGCGAGGGCGAGCACGAGCATGGGTGCGTTCGCGAGCGCGAGGGCGCGACGTCGGTGCGCACCGATTCCGTGTCGTCGAGAGGCCATGAAGGCAGGCGCCGACGCTATCGCTCTTGCACGCCGCCGTCGAGATCCCCTCCGCTGGGTCCGCCAGCCGAACGGAGGCTGCGCTCGACGGGACACTGAAGTAGATGCTTTAGCTTCGCACGCGACGCGCGTCAGACGCGCCGCCGCCGAAGCGCCAGCACCGCGCCGAGCAGCGCCCCGGCCAGAGCCGGCGTGACCAGGTCGCCGAAGCGTACCCACGGAGTGATCGTGTCGAGCAGGCGGGCGTGGGCAATGAACGAGGTGCGCTCGAAGGGCCGCGTCTCGTAGGCGACCTCGCCGGTCGCGAGCACGTGGGAGCTCACGCCCGTGTTGACGGCGCGCACCAGGTCGCGCCGCGTCTCGACGCTTCGCATGCGTGCGACGAGTGCGTGCAGCCACGGCTCAGCCGTGTCGCCGAACCAGGCGTCGTTGGTGACGTTCACAAGGAGCTTCGGGTCCTGCCGCATCACGCGCCGCGTGTAGCGGGCGAGCACGTCCTCGTAGCAGTTGAGCACCGCGATGCGCGTGCCGGCGAGGGTGAGGGTGCGCGGCGCATCGCCCGGCGTGAGGCCCGGGCACGGGAAGCGTGCGTGCAGCGGCGTCAGGTAACGCCACAGGGGCACGTACTCACCGAAGGCGAGCAGCTCCACCTTGTCAGCGACGCCGACCACGTGGCCCTTGGCGTCGATCGCGAGGGTCGAGTTCCACTGGCCGCACTCGCCGCGCACGGTCACGGCGCCGATGAGCATGGGGCCGTGCACCCCGTCCTGCTCGACGCCGAGCGCTCCCAGCGGGTCGCGCACGCGATCGCGCGCCCAGGGAAACGGGTAGGCCGTCTCCGGCCACACCACCACGTCGGCGCCCTCCTTTTCGAGAATGCGCGACATGCCGCGCAGCTCGTCGAGCGTTCCGAGCCACTTGCTCGGATCGTTCTCGACGAGGATGCCCACGTCGGGCTGCACGACGCCCACGTCGAGGGCAGGTGCAGCCGCGCGCGCGGCCCGCACTTCGGGCAATCGTATGAGGCCGTACACGAGGGGCACCACGATGCACGCGGCACCGAGGGCGATGACGCCGGGACGCCGCGCGCGCACCCCCTCGAGCAGGGCGCACCCGACGAGGGCGAAGAGCAGATTGAGCAAGGGCCGGCCGCCGATCTCGGCGAGCTGGATGAAGGGGACCCACGGGATCTCGGGTGCCGACGGCCGCCACGGGAAGAGGGCCGGCGTGAGCGAGAAGGCGACGGTGAGCGTGGCGGGCAGCACCAGGTAGCCAGGGGCGCGGCGTGCCATCAGGGCGGCGGCGCCCGCGCCCGCGAGGGCGAAGGGCACGGCCTGAGCCACCCACAGGAGCAGGGCGACGGGTAGGGCGGCGACGAGGGGAAAATGGGCGAAGGTCTCGAGCAGGCCGACCACCCAGAACAACGCGATCCCATTCGCCACCGTCCCCATGACGAGCCCGGCCACGAGACCGCGCCGCGCCGAGGTCGTCCTGGCGCCGTGCGGCCCCTCGATGGCGGCGAGCAGGAGCGGTGTCGCGAAGAACGCGAGCAGGGGCAGGGTGCGCGGCGGTCCCGCAAAGGCGATTACCGCACCTGCGAGGGCGGCGAGACCGAGGGTGCGAGGCCGCGAGCCGCGCGCGTCCGACCCCCGACCGAGTAGCCCGCGAAACCTGGCCATCCGTCAGGCCCGGAGCAAGAGGGCGCCCGGCGCGATCTCGAACGTGGCCGGCAGGGCGCCCGGCTGCTCCCCGTCCACATCGAGCAGGATGGGCCCCGACCAGTCGGCCGGCTCGGCGACCACGCGCTTGGCGCGCACGAAGGTCACCCCCTGTCGCCCGAGTAGTGTGCCGCGATACAGATGTGTCGCGAGCCGGAGCTGGCGCGTGCGACCGATGCCCTCGAGGCCCACGACGTCGAAGAGCCCGTCGTCGATCGAAGCCTCGGGGGCGATCTGCATGCCGCCGCCGAAGAAGCGGCCGTTGGCCACCGCCACGTTGACGACCTCGGTCTCCCGCGGCGCCCCGTCGTCCACCGTGATGCGCACGCGGCGGTTCCTGTACCTCGTCATGGCGCGCAGGGACGCGAGGAAGAAGGCGGGCGTGCCCCCGATCCACTTGGGGCCCGCGTTGACCAGGGCGTCGACCTGGCCGCCCATGCCGAAGCTCGCCACGTTGAGGAAGGCACGCCGGGCCTTCTGCCCCGCGTGATCGCGAAACGTAAGCCAGCCCACGTCAATGGGTCGCGGGTGGGCCCAGAGCATGCGCGTCACCATGGCCGAGGGGCCCTTGTGGATGCCGACGGTGCGCCGGAAGTCGCCGCCCGTGCCGCAGGGGAGGGGGCCGAGCCAGGCGTCGGGCGCGATCCGTTCGCCTTCCGCGTCGAAGAAGCCGTTGACCGCCTCGTTGAGCGTCCCGTCGCCGCCCACGACCGCCACGCCGCCGGCGCCTGCGTGCAGCGCCTCGCGCACGAGCCCCGTCGCATCGCCCGGCCCTCGCGTCTGGACCGTCTCGAAGACCGCGCCCGACTCGTGCAGCGCGTCGGCGAGCGGGCCCATCTGCTCGCGCGCCTGTCCCGCCCCCGCGTGGGGGTTCACCAGCAGCACGAACGAGCGAGATCGGTCGGGCACGGCAGGGATGGGTCGCCCCGTGGGCGGGCAGGCGCACAGTAGCACCTTTCCGTCCTGCGCCTACCACCACCCACCCCGGTGCGTCCGTCGTCGCCCGCGCCACCCACGGGACGTGGTGCGGCGTCCGTTTCGCTCGCCACCGGTCCCGTCTGGCCCGCCGCCCGGCCCGCGCCGACCCAAGGGCTGCCGTGCCCCACCGAGCGACGACTGCTTGACCGCCGTTCACGCGCGGCGATAGGACTGGCTCCGTGAACGCGTCCGCGCGCCGGCGCTTCGATCTCACCACCGTCCACTCGCTCACGGGCGTGTTGCCGCTCGCGCTCTTCGTCGTCTTCCATCTGTGGGAGACGGCGGCCGCCGTGCACGGTCGCGCCGCCTTCTCGGCGCGGGTGATCGCCGCCGGCGGTCGCGCCTGGGTCGTCGCCCTCGAGGTGCTGGTCGTGCTCGTGCCCCTCACCGTGCACGGCGCAACGGGCATCATGATCGCGGCGCGTCGGGTCCGCGCCCCGCGCCAGGCCGACGAACGCGGCGGGGCAGCAGCCGACGAACGGGCGGCGCGCCCTCGCCTTCGCGACGGGCCTGCTCGCCCTGGGCTTCATCCTGTTCCACGTCGGCCACACCTGGCTCCCGTCGGTCTTGGGCCACGCCGACGCGACCGACCTCTACGACGCCCTGCGCGAGGAGCTCGGCCGCCCCCTCCCCCTCGCGGTCTACGTCGTCGGCCTGACGGCCCTGTGCTACCACCTCGGCGATGGTCTCGGCAGCGCCCTCAGGACCCTCTCGCCCGCGAGCCCGGCGGGCCGCCTGCGCGCCGCGCGCATCACGGGGGCCATCCTCGGTCTCGTGCTGTGGCTGGTCTCGATGAACACCCTCAGCCACTTCGCCACCGGCAGCGCCCTCTTCTTCGGCCACGGCCCCGAGGTCGAGACCGCCCAGACGCCCCACGCCGCGAAGCCGTGACCACGCCATGCCCCGCATCTACGCCATCGCCCTCAACACCTTCCGCGAAGCGGTGCGCGACCGCGTGCTCTACGTGATGCTGGCGATCGCGAGCGCCCTTCTGCTCCTCACGCTCGCCGTCGCCCGCCTCTCGCTGAACCAGGACCTCAGGGTGGTGCTCGACCTGGGCCTCGCGTCCATCTCGCTCTTCGCGGTGCTCATCGCGATCTTCCTCGGCTCCTCGCTCCTCTACAAAGAGATCGACAAGAAGACGCTCTACGTCATCTTGCCCAAGCCCATCGCCCGCTACGAGTTCCTCGTCGGCAAGTACTTCGGCATCACCCTCACCGCGTCCGTCTTCGTCGCGATCATGGGCGCCATCCAGCTCTGGGTGACGTCGGTGCAGGCGGACGCGCCGGGGCTGTGGCTCGCCGTCTGCCCCCTCGCCCTCCTCGCGGTGCTCGGCCTCCTGCTGTGGCGCGCCCACGACCGCACCGCCGTGCTCTTGCCCTGGTCGGCCCTCGCCCTCGCTGCGTCGGCGGCCGTGTGCGCGACCAGCACCCAGCCCGTCGCGCCGCTCCTCTTCGCCTTCGCGCTGAACGTGGGCGAGGTCCTGGTGCTGGCGGCGGTGGCCCTGTTCTTCTCATCCTTCTCGACGCCCTTCCTCACGGGCCTGTTCACCTTCGGCGTCTGGCTCGTGGGCCGCTCCGCCGACGCCATGGTCACGATGAAGTCGAAGGTGATCGGCCCGCAGATCGAGGCGCTGCTGCGCGGCATCGCGGAGGTCGCGCCCAACTTCAACCTCTTCGTGCCCGGCCGCCACACCCTCGCGCACCACGCCCTCGGCTACGTGGCGACGACCCTCGGCTACGGCGTGCTCTACGCGGCGGTGGTGCTCACCCTCGCGGCCCTCGTCTTCCGGAGGCGCGACTTCGTATGACACCCGAGCGCGTTCGGATCCTGCGCCGTGTCCTTCGGGGCCTCGCCATCGCGGGCGTCATCCTCGCGGTGCTCTCGGTGCGCGTCGTCACCGCGTCCCGCGCCGAGCTCATCACGGCCGACCACCTGCGCGCGAAGAAAGACCTCGACGCGGCCATCGTCCACTACCGTCGCGCTGCCCGCTGGTACGCGCCCGGAAACCCCTACGTCGAGGCGGCCCTCGCGCACCTCGCCCGGATCGGCGCCGACGCCGAACACGCGGGCGACACCGAGCGCGCCCTCTCGGCCTGGCGCGCCGTCCGCTCGGCGATCATGTCGACGCGCAGCTTCTACACGCCCCACACCGACCGCCTGCACCACGCCGACGAACGCATCGCGGCGCTGATGGCGAGCCTGCCCCCGCCGCCCATCGACGCGGGCAAGTCGAAGGCCGAGCTCGCGCGAGAGCACCTCGCGCTGCTCGAAGCGCCGAGCCGCCCGCGCCTCGGCTGGACGCTGCTCCTGCTCTTCGGCTTCGCGGCATGGGTGAGCGGCGCCTTCGTCTTCCTGCGCCGCGCCATCGACGAAGAAGACCGATTGGTGCCGGCCGAAGCCCGCCGCTGGGGCACCGTCATCATCCTCGGCTTCGGCCTTTTCGTCCTCGGCATGGCGTTGGCGTAGGGCAGCCGGGCCTCGGCCGGGTGCCGGGCAGCACAGGGCCGCCAACGATCAGGCAAGCTTCGGGCGGTCCTTACTCTGGCTCAGGCAGCAGCTCCTTGGCCGCGATCCGGTGGAATGCTCGGAGAGGTTCCGTCTCCGACAGGGCCGAGTGGATGCGGTCGAGGTCGAGCGCCGTGTAGATGTGCGCGAGCACGTTGCGCAGACCGGCCCACGCGGCGAGCTGCTGCGCCAGGGTGGCGTCGATGATGCCCGCGCGCGCGAGCGCGAAGAACGCTTCGCGATAGCTCTGCGGCACACCGAGGCCCCGCCGGGTGACGATGCCCAACGCGAGATCGATGGCGCACTGTCCAGCCAGCTCGAGCGCGGCCTTGGTCTTGAGCCAGGTCTCCCGGTCGGCGTCCAAGTCTTCGCGGCGGATGCTCGTTGCGTAGCGCTCGAGCAGTTGCAGCATCTCCTCGAGGAGCGCGAGATGACGCTCGCTCATGTCCAGCGCTTTCGGGCGGCCTCGCGCAGCTTCTCCCACACGGGCTTGAAATCCAGCCACCGAGCGATCGCAAAGGTCTCGAACTCGATCCGCGCTTCCCGATCTGCCTCGTAGAGGAGCTGCCCGGTCGACAACATCCGACCGAGGAACACGGGGTCCGAGCCGTCGACGATTCGGACGTCGAACGGCAAGTCCCCGATCCCCGTCGCCTCGGCGAGCTCTTCGGACATCTCGGGCCCCGCCGCCGAGGGCGCTTCGCCGCGTCGCGCGACCACGGCGACGTCGATATCGCGCGCCGGCCGATCCCCGAGCAGGGAGGAGCCGAGCCAGTAGGCAGCGACGACCCATGGCCGACGCTCCATCACCTCCGAAACGCCCCACCGGATGCGCTCCCGCTCCTCGGCTTCGAGCGCTCGAAAATGGAGGCCATCGACCATGAATTCGAGCGTATGGAGCCGGCGCTCGGCCGTCAAGCGAGCCCACGCCATCGTCCTCGCCGATTGCGTTCGCGCGGCGCCTCTCGCCGGGCGAGCTTCCCCCGGTGCCGCTCTCTCGCTCGCGGCCGCTCCCCGTCCGTTCCGCCCGCCCGAAGGTTGCCCGCCGGGCCACCTTCGCGCTAACAGGAGAGCGTGGACAATATCCGCGTAGTGGGCGGAACGCCGCTCCGGGGCTCGGTTCGCATCAGCGGGGCGAAGAACGCCGCCTTGCCCATCCTGTGCGCGTCGCTCCTCGCCGACGGCGAGCACGTCTTCCGCAATGTGCCGGACCTCCGGGACATCGAGACGACCGCGCGCCTGCTCCGCCACCTCGGCCTCGAGGTCGAGTCGAAGCCGCCCGTCGTCACGGTCACGAGCAAGCCCGTCGGCGAGCCGGACGCGCCCTACGAGCTGGTCAAGCAGATGCGCGCCTCGGTGCTCGTGCTCGGGCCCATGGTCGCCCGCTACGGCCGCGCGCGCGTGTCGTTGCCCGGCGGCTGCGCCATCGGCGCCCGCCCCATCGACCAGCACCTTTTGGGCCTCGAGGCCATGGGCGCCCACATCCTGCTCGAGCACGGCTACGTCCACGTCGACGTGCCTGCCGGTCGCCTGAAGGGCGCCGAGATCGTGCTCGACATCCCCACGGTCACCGGCACCGAGAACCTCATGAGCGCTGCGGTCCTCGCGCGCGGCCGCACGGTCCTGGTGAACGCGGCCCGCGAGCCCGAGATCGAGGAGCTCGCCCGCGTGCTCAACAAGATGGGCGCGAGCGTCGAGGGCGCGGGCACCGACGTCATCACCATCGAGGGCAAGGAGTCCCTCATGCCCGTCGATCACGCCATCATCGCCGACCGCATCGAGGCCGGCACATACATGGTCGCGGCGGCCGCGACCGGCGGCGACGTCTTCCTCGACGGGGTCACCTTCGACCACCTCGAGGCGGTCGCCATGAAGATGCGCGCCGCCGGCGTCACGGTGGAGCGCGAGGGGAGCGGCGTGCGCGTCGCCGGGACGCCGCCCTTCCGCCCCGCCGACATCACCACCGCTCCGTACCCCGGCTTCCCGACGGACATGCAGGCCCAGCTCATGGTGCTGATGTGCTTCGCCAAGGGCCGGAGCGTCATCACCGAGACCATCTTCGAGAACCGCTTCATGCACGTCCCCGAGCTCAACCGCATGGGCGCGCGCATCGACGTCCACGGCCGATTGGCCGCCGTCGAAGGCATCGAGTCCCTCGAGGGCGCCGAGGTCATGGCCACCGACCTGCGCGCGAGCGCATCGCTCGTCATCGCAGGCCTGGTCGCCCGCGGCACCACCGACATCCTGCGCGTCTACCACATCGACCGCGGCTACGAGCGCATCGAGGCCAAGCTCGCCGGCCTCGGCGCGAACATCGTGCGGGTGCCCGGTCGTGTCTGACGCGCCGCCGGCCGCCCCCATCGTCGTGGCCGTGCCCAAGGGCCGCATCCTCGAGCAGCTAGCGCCCCGCTTCGAAGCCGCCGGCATCGACCCATCGCCCATGCTCCGCTCGAGCCGCAAGCTCGTGCGCGAAGACCGAGGCTCGGGCGTCCGCTTCCTCCTGCTCAAGCCCGACGACGTGCCGACCTACGTGGAGTACGGCGCAGCGGACGTGGGCGTGGTCGGCCGCGACGTGCTCCTCGAGCGCGAGTACGACCTCTACGCCCCGGTGGACCTGGGCATCGGCCGGTGCCGCATGGTCGTGGCCGGCCACCCACGACAGGACGGCGGTGCCTTCGAGGTGCCCGTTCCGGGCCGCGTCCTCCGGGTCGCTACCAAGTTCCCGAACATCGCCACGCGTCACTTCCTGACGACCGGCCGCCCCGTCGAGATCATCTACGTGCAGGGCTCGGTGGAGCTCGCCCCCATCACCGGCCTCGCCGACGTCATCGTCGACCTCGTGGAGAGCGGCGAGACGCTCCGTCAGAACGGCCTGGTCGAGCTCGACTTCGTCGCCGACGTGTCGTCGGTCCTCGTTGGCAACCGCGTCGGCCTCAAGCTCAAGCGCCACGCCCTCGCCCCCTTCATCGAAGCGCTGCGCGCGAGCGCCTGACCCGCGCGGTCATGGCGCCGTTGCTCTGCGGCGTCAGGGGCCTCACCGTCCGCCCGACAGGCACGTGCCGCTCGACGCGGCGCGCCCTCCGCGACATGCTCTCGTCATGGCCTCGGACCTGGTCGTGCGCAGGGCGACGCGGGCGGACCGGGAGGCCGTCCAGCGCTTCCATCGCGCCCTCTACATCGACCACCGGGACGCGATCGGCGACCCGGACGTGCTGCCCTTCTACGCCTACCACGACTTCGAGCGTGTCCTTCGCGAGGACGTGGACGTGCTCCTCTCGGACGACACGAACGCGGTCCTGCTCGCCGAACGCGACGGCCGCCCCATCGGCTACGCCACCGGCCACGTGGAGCAGGAGCCCCGCCGCGTCCTGCCCAGGAAGGGCGTCGTCGAGGACTGGTACGTGGTGCCGGAAGAGCGCGGCCACGGCGCCGGGCGCCTTCTGCTCGAGATGCTCATCGCGATCTTCCGCGAGGCCGGCTGCCAGGTCGTCGAGTCCGCCACCTGGCCCTTCAACACGGGGGCCCGCGCGGCCCACGAGCACCTCGACTTCCGCGAAGTCGAAGTGAAGTACCGGAAGCGCATCGACTGACCCCCGAAACGCAGCGGCCCGCCGCGGTGACCTCCGGGGGGAAGGTCGAAGCACCGCGGCGGGCCCACTGCACGGCCCGCGATCAGTCGCCCTGCCCGTGATGCGCCGCCGCCGTGGGCGAACGGTGCCGGCTCGGGGGGGCAGACAGGGTCGTCGGGCCGTCCACCGTGAGCCACGTGCGCAGTCGGCGGAACGTGGCCCGCCCGATGCCCCGCACGCGCATCACCTCCTCGATGCGCCGAAAGCGGTGGACCCGCCGCCGCAGGGCCACGATCGCGTCCGCCTTCGACGGCCCGATCCCCGGCAGACCCCGGAGCTCCTCGGCGCTCGCGGTGTTGATGTTCACGTGACCCGTCGGCGCCTGGGCCGACGCGGTCGACGCGGTCCCGTGGTGGGACGTCGAGCGATGATGCGTCTGCGCCTCGACCGTCGGTGATGCGAGCAGGGTCGCCACCGCCGCGAGGCACGCGAGCCCCGCGCCGGTCTTCCGCGCGAGCCGAAGCCGCGTGGTCTTCTCTTCGATTGCCGTTGCCTTGTCCATCAGTCCATTCCTCCGTTGCTTAGGTGTTCCTTCGTCTCTCTCCGTGTGGGCGGTCTCCGACGGGAGCGGAGGCCGCCGACCTCCTCGTCGCCTCGTGCCAGCGCCCTGCCTCGCCCGACGCGCGCACGTCGGCCCGGCGCCATCGCGCTGGTAGCTCGGAACGCGGCGTGTGGGCGCGACGGCGCCGTCAGCTCGCGAGCTCTTCGGGCGCGTCCGTCGAGGCGTGCTCACCCCCGTCCACGGGCGCGACGTGACCCGGCCCGTCGGAGGCGTTCAGCTCGCGGATCTGCAGCTGCCCGTTGGCCGGCAGGGCGTCGAGGCGCACGTTGAGGCTGCCGTCGTAGTTCTCGAACGCGGCACCGATGCGGAGCCAGAACTTCCGTCCGTCGCGACGTCGCTCGACGATCGTGTAGACGACCTTGTAGTTCCTCTTCTTGCTCGTGGGGGCGTTTCGCATCGTTCCTTCTCCTTGCTCGACGCCGCACCATCGCGGCGATGGCGGGAGGGAGAGCAGGACGCGTGCCGTGTGCGTGGTCGTGAGATTTCGGGCATTTGCGACGCCCGATTGGCGGGAATTGGCGGCCGATGGGTGGCGGCCGCCACCTACGGGACCCGTCCCCCGCTTGTGACAGACCCCCTCTGCGTGGCAGGATGCGCGGCCTGGTGCAGGGGGGACACGCGCGCCGAAGCAGGCTCCACGAGGGGCCGACCCGGAGGAGCATGAAGATCACGCTTTCGAACGACTCGCTGAACAAGGCTGCCGCCGACCTGCTCGCCATCGGGCTGCGAGAGCGCAAGGTGGGCCGTGACGAGAACTTCCAGCGGCTCGACAAGGCGATGGGCGGAGCCCTGTCCCAGCACGTCAAGGACGAGGACTTCGGCGGCAAGGCCGGCGAGGTGCTGAAGGTGCCAGCGCGTGGCCGCATCAATGCCCGCTGGATCGTCCTCGTGGGTCTCGGCTCGGGTGCGCCCGCCGCCGCCGATGCACGGGTGGTCGCCGTGCGCGCGGCCGGTACGGCCCAGCGCCACAAGTCCCTCGCCATCGTGCCGCCCACGACCGGTGCCGACGCGGTGCGTGCCGCTGCCGAAGGCGTGGTCACGGGCGCCTACCGCTACGACACCTATTTCACGCAGAAGCCGCGGGGCGGCCTCCGGAGCGCTTCGATCCTGGTCGCCGACAAGAGCGACGAGGCGCTCGTGAAGGCTGCCGCCGACGGTCAGGCCATCGGCGAGTCGGTCAACGTGGCGCGCGACCTGGTCAACGCGCCGCCGAACGACATGAACCCCCCGGCCCTCGCCGAGGCCGCCAAGACAGAGGCGGAGAAGTACGGCGTGAAGTGCACCGTCTGGGACAAGAAGCGCATCCAGAAGGAGGGCATGAACCTGCTGCTCGCCGTCAACGCCGGCAGCGGTGTCGAGCCCCGCTTCGTGCACATGGCCTACGTGCCGCCCGGGCCCAAGGAGGGCCGGCGCCGCGTCGTCTTCGTCGGCAAGGGCATCACCTTCGACGCGGGCGGCCTGTGCATCAAGCCCGCGAAGGCCATGCTCGAGATGAAGTGCGACATGGCCGGCGCGGCCGTCACCATCGGCATCGTCCTGGCGGCGGCCCGCCTGGGCCTCGACGTGGAGGTCCACGGCGTGGTGGCTTCGACGGAGAACCTCTGCGGCGAGAACGCCTATCGGCCGAGCGACGTCTTCACCTCCTACGAGGGCAAGACCGTCGAGATCATCAACACGGACGCCGAGGGGCGCCTCGTGCTCGCCGATGCCCTGGCCTATGCCCAGAAGCTCGAGCCCGATTTCATCATCGACCACGCGACCCTGACCGGCGCCTGCATGGTCGCCCTGGGGCCCTGGACGGCGGGGCTGTTCACCGGGCACGACGAGGTGGCCTCCCGCTATCTGGCTGCCGCCGACGAGTGCGGCGAATCCTACTGGCGGATGCCGCTGAGCGAGGACCTGCGCGAAGGCCTCAAGAGCGACGTGGCCGACATCAAGCACACGGGCGAGCCCCACGGCGGCGCCATCAGCGCGGCGCTCTTCCTGCGCGAGTTCGTCGGCAAGCACCCGTGGGCGCACATGGACATCGCCGGGCCGGCGTTCCTCGACCGACCCCACGGACTCTCCCCGAAGGGCGCCACCGGCTTCGGCGTGGCGACGGGCGTGGGCTTCCTGCGGGGCCTGACGACGACGGCCGAGCCCGAGGCCTGAGCGCGGCGGCGAGCCCGCGGGCCTTTGGGGGGCGCGCAGGTTCGGCTGCGCCGCCCCTTCCCTGCGGCCTACAGCGGGTAGGGGAAGGTCACGCTCATGCTCGGGCGGCGGAAGCGTGGGAAGTGGGCGCGCCGCACCGCCCGCGCTACGCACGAGCCGACGGGGCCCTGGACTCCACTGACGTTCACGCTCGCGACGCGTCCGGTGCTGCCGTGCACGGTGATGTGCGCCATCGCCATGCCGTGCTGCCCTTGACCGCATGCCGAGACGGCACCCTGGACGCTACGCAAGGTGCTGAGCACGGCATCGCGCGACGGCGTATCGGGCAGGTTGGCGTCGGGGTCCGGGTGGCTGGGGGCCGAGCTCCGCCTCCGTGGCTCGCGTGGCTTCCGCCGCCGCCGCCGCCGATTGCCTGGTCGAGCAGCGAGTCGATGTCGTCGCCGCCGTGATGGGTGCTGCCCGACGAGGAGCCCCCCGAGCCGTGCGTGGCCGCGGGGGCCGGGCTCGGGGTATGGGCATGCCCACCACCGCCGTGGTGGGTATCGTGGTGCGTGACGTGGTGGTGGGAGCTTGCCGCCCGAATCGTGGTGGCTGCTGTCGTCGGCGGCTTGCGTGTCCGCGTGGTCGTCGGCCGCCGCGGCGCCTGCCGTGGGAGCCGCGGCAGGCGGGGGGGCGTCGTGGTTGGCCGCCGCCGCAGGCGCAGCGGGAGCCGCCGCTCCGTTGTCACCCGCCGCGATGGCCGCCGGCGCGGGGCCGTTGGAGGCCATGGCCTGGGGCTCGGGCGAGTGCAGCACCACGACGAGAACGATGGCGACGGCGGCGACGGCGACCACCGCTGCGCCGCCGACGATGGCGAGAAGGAGCGTCTTGTTACCCTTGTCCGGCTCGGCGGCCGGTGCGAGGACCGGGGCTCCGAGCGACGAGCCCAGCCCGCCGCCAGAGCCGATCGACAAGAGATTGTCGACGCGGCCTCCGCCACCGCCCGCAGGCCCCAGGCCGCCGCCCGTCGTACCGGCTGCCGCCAGGGCCCGGATGTCGATGAGGCCCGACCCCTCGCCCGCCGCGAAGCCCGCCTTGCCGCCACCGCCGCCGCTCGGGGCCACAGAGATGGGCGCCGGGCTCGACGCGCCCGGTGAGCCGGTGGCCAGGGCCTGGAGGTTGGACAGGGAGAAGAGGACCGAGTTCTCGTTGCGCTGGCCCGTCATGCTGGCCTCGGCCATCGAGACCCGCGGGCTCGGTGCGGAGGCCACCACGTCTTCATCCTCGCCGCCGCCGTCCGCGCCGAAGGGGCTCGCACCTCCGTCGGCCTGGGCGAAGAGGTCGGCGCCCGCATCCCGGGTCGCGCGGCTGGCCACCGCCGCTTCGCCTCCGAAGCCGCCGCCCGCGAAGGGGTCGGCCGCCTGCTGGGGGGCCTCCCCGCCGAAGCCGCCGCCGGCGCCCGCGAAGGGGTCGGCGCCCATGCCGCCCGGCGCCGGGGCCGAAGCCTCGCTCGCCGCCGCGGCTTGTTCTTCCTGGCCCTGGCCGGTGATCGCGTCCACCAACTCGGGCACGTCCCTGGCAGCGAGCCAGCCGTCGAAGCCCTCGCGCCAGACGTAGGCCTCCCAGTCGATGGTGCCCGCGCTGATCATCTCCCCGACCTGAACGGGCGCGTAGGGCCCCTGCTGGTCGCCGTTGATCACCACGTGCCAGACCGCATCGCCGCCGTAGCCACCACCCTCGGCGGCCTGCTCCTGCGCCGCGTCCCCCGCGTCGGCTGCCTGATCGACCTGGTCACCACGAACGACGATGACGCCGCTGCACTTCTTGCACCGGATCTTGAAGACTTTTCCGGCGACCTTTTCGTCGGCGATCGAGTACTTGGCTCCGCAACTGTCGCAGACGATCTTCATTCGTGAGACCTCGGGGGCGCTCGTGGGTGGGGGCTCTGTCGGTGGTCAAAGCGATCCGCGAGCGCCCGGAATCGCGTGTTGAGCCGGCATGATAGCTGTCCGCGGACGGAGCGATCAAGATGTGGTTCGCCTGCCTTCGCCCGTCCACGTCCTTCGACACTCGACCCGTCGTCCTCTTGGGTCGACTCCGTGCCGTATGGGTCTTCGACCCCTAGGTTCGCGCTGGCCGCGCGTCAATTGACCAGGACGAGCTCGGCCCCGTCCTTGCCGCAGAACGTCACGTCCACGCGATAGCGATCTCCACACTTGGGGCAGATCTTGGTGCGCTCGGCGGAACCCTCTCCCGCACCGCGATGACGCGCGGCGAACTGGGCGTAGGGCACGAGCTCGTCCGAGTCGTGCGGGCAGAAGCGCGCGTCGGCCGCGTAGCCTCTCCGGCAGGTGGGGCAGATCATCCCCTGGGGGGTCCGTGGGGCTTCGGCCGGCGGCACCAGCCGGGCACCGTCGACGGGGCAGAAGAGGGTGTCGCCGCGGAGCTCCTCGCCGCAGACGGGGCAGCACTTGGCCTCGCCCCCGGGCGGTCGCGCGCTGGCCACCGCCATGCCCTGCGAGGGCGGCGCGGCGCCTCCATCCGCGGCGGGCTGGCTGCCCGTGTTGCCCGTGTCTTCGTCGATTTCGACCGGCCCACGCCCGCGACGACCGCGCGCGATGAGCAGCACACCCACGCCGATCAGGAGGAACAGGGCCACCGCGCCGCCGAGCAGGGGGACGAGGAGGCTCCCCCTCGCGGTGGGCGCCGCCCGGGCCGCCACGCGAGCTCCACCGCGGGAGGCGGGGCCGACCGTGGTTGCGACCGCCGGCTCGCCAGCATCGGCGGACGCCGTGCCGAACGCATGGCTCGCGATCAGATCCGAGAGGTCGGCCGCGTGCACCTCGACCGTCGCCTCGCCGTGCAATGCCCCGCTCTTGGCGGCCACGTGGAACGTCCCGTCCGCCTTGGCGGCGCTCGCGGCGGCCTGGAAGCAGCCGTTCTTCAGCGAGCCGTCCAGGTGGGCGGGGCGCGACAAGGTCCACTGCACGCTCGCGTGTGTCAGCGCACAACCGGCCGCGTCGAGCAGGCGCGCCCGGAAGCACACGTGGTCGCCCGGTGCGATGCGTGCGTGGTCGGGGTGCACGACGAGGCGGACCGGCGCACCGGGGGTGCAGGCCGGGTGGGCGTTGGCCGGGGGGGTGGGCGCTGGATGGGCGGCGGTCGGCGTGGCGCGCGTGAAGGAGCGTGTCTCGGTGCGCGATGCGACGCAGCGCGACTGGTTGAGCTGCCAGTTCCAGCGCGTCTCCGAGCGGAAGGAGAGCGTGTCGTCGCCATCGGCGTGGAACGTATAGGTGCCCCGCTCCGACCGCGGATTGTTCGTGGCCGTGGCGCAGGAGGTGCTCCAGGTCCCCGCGTGAAAGCTCGATGCGACGCGATGCACGGTGGGGTTGTCGCTCCAGCAGCCGTTGCTGTGGCCCCGGACGGTGCCGCTGAGCACGAGCTGGTCGCCCGACTGCCCTATCTGGACGGTGCCGCCGGGCTCGGTCCACGAGGCCGGTGGCCGGCGCGGACAGTCGGGCCCCCAGCTGTCGACGTGCACCTGCACGCGCATGGGGCTCGCGCGCCACGCGCCTGCGAAGGGGCCGTCCGCGCGCGCGCGACCGACCACACCGAGTAGGCCGAGCAGGCCGACAGCGACCGCGATCCGGAAGCGCCCCATTGCGCCGGCCGACGCTAGCACGTCTTCGCCGTCCTCGACATACGCGAAGGATTGCGGGGCGGGGCCTGGCCCGTCAGCCTTCGGCCTTGAGCTTCTTGACCTTCTCGGTCATCTCCGGGACGACCTTGAAGAGGTCGGCCACCAGGAAGTAGTCGGCGACCTGGGCGATGGGCGCTTCCTTGTCCTTGTTGATCGCCACGATCACCTTCGAGCCCTTCATGCCCGCCAGGTGCTGGATGGCGCCGCTGATGCCGATGGCGACGTAGAGCTTGGGCGCCACCACCTTACCCGTCTGACCGACCTGCAGGTCGTTGGCCACGTAGCCCGCGTCGACCGCGGCGCGCGACGCCCCCATGGCCGCGCCCATGGCGTCGACCAGTGGCTCGAGGATGTTCGTGAAGTTGTCCGCGCTCTTGAAGGCGCGCCCGCCCGAGACGACGATGTCGGCGTCGGTGAGCTCGGGACGCTCGCTCTTGACGGCTTGAAGGTCCACGAACTCGATGCGCGCGGCCACCGGGTCGGTCGCGACGGGGACCTCCTCGACCGGGCTCGTCCCGTCGACCGGCTTGGCCGGCTCGAGCTCGCTCTGACGGACGGTGACGACGGCGACGGGGGTCGTGACCTGCACGGTCGCGGAGGCGTTGCCGGCATAGATCGGCCGCCGGAAGGTCAGGGTGCCCCCCTCGGCCGTGACACTGGCGATGTCGGCCGCGAGCCCGGCACCGAGCTTGGCGGCCACCCGCGGCAACAAGTCCTTGCCGTAGATGCTCGCCGTTGCGGTCACCACGCCGTAGCCGCCGGACGTGGCGACCTCGGCGACGGTGGGCGCGTACTTCTCGGCGACGTAGCCACCACCGACCTCCGCCGCGAGCACCTTGCGCGCCCCGAGCTTCGCGAGCTCGGCGGCCGCGCCCTTGGCTCCCTCGCCGATGGACAGGATGTCGAACGCACCGCCCGTGGCTGCGGCGACCTGCTTGCCCAGGCTCACCGCCGCGAGCGTCGTCTTGCGCGCCTTGCCCTCGGACAGCTCCGCAACGATCAGTACGTCCGTCATTCAAATCACCTTTGCTTCGGTGTGAAGCTTCTGGAGCAGCTCGTCGACGTTCTCGACGAACGCCGTGGAGCCCGAGCGCGCTGGGGGCAGCTCGAACTTCGTGTACTTGGTGGCGGGCTTGGGCGTGGCGCCCAGGGCCTGCACGGTCGTCTCGTCGATCTTCTTCTTCTTCGCCGCCATGATTCCCTTGAGCGACGCGTAGCGGCCGCCGTCGGACTCGGGATAGCGGAAGTCGTCCGGCGTGACGCCGTTGTGGACCGAGTCGGGCGAGATCATGCGGTCGCTGGCGGTGATCACGGCTGGCAGCTGCACCTTCACGGTGAGCACGCCCCCGTCGACCTCACGGCGGACCGTGAACGTCTTGCCCTCGTCGGCGGTCACGAGGTGCATGGCGTGGGTCGCCATGGGCCAGCCCACCATCTCCGCGAGCATGGGCCCGACCGCATTCGACTCCACGTCGACGGCGATCTTGCCCATGAGCACCATGTCCGGGCTCTCCTTGTCGACGACGGCCTTCAGCACCTGGGCGATGGCGGTCGAGTCGTAGTCCTCGTCGGTGCCCTCGATCAGGATGCCCCGGTCCGCCCCCATGGCGAGGGCCTGGCGGATCGTCTGGGCCGTGTCCTTCGGCCCGATGGAGACCACCACGACTTCGCCGAAGCGCTCCTTGGTGGCGCCGTTCTCGCTGAGCCGGAGGGCCGCCTCGAGGGCGTACTCGTCGTACGGGTTGATCTTCCACTCGAGCCCTTCGGTCGTCACCTTCGATCCGTCGGGCGCGACCTTGATCTTGTTGGCGTTGGCCGGATCGGCCACGCGCTTCAAGGGGACGAGAATCTTCACGCTTCCTCCATCGTCACCGGCAACGAAAACCAACGCCATCTAGGCACGTTGCCGCAATGTGTCAACCCCGTGGGCCTCTGCGCTCGGGTGGGCCTCCCCGCCGTGTCGCGCAATCGTTCACCCGTGACCCTCATCGGTGGCGCAGACCATCGAGGAAGACCGTGGCGAGCTGCTGCGCCGACTTCGGAGCGCGCTCGGGTCGGGCCCGGCCAGGGCCCAGGTCAGGGCGATGCCATCGAGCGCACCGAAGAGCGCGCGCGCCACGATGCGCGGGTTGATGTCCTCCCGCAGCGTCCCCTCCCGCTGCCCGTCGGCGATCACGTTGGAGAGCACTTCCAGGTACTCGGTGAAGAGGGGCGCCGCATACTCCTTGAGCAGGCGCGACGACTGCCTGAGGTTCACCGTCACGACCTCGGCCAGGTCCCGTTGCCCCTCGAGCAGCCCGAGCTGCAGCTCGATGATCCGGCGGACGCGCTCCTCGGTCGATTCGGCGCGCGCCGCTTCTTCTCGGAGGACGGCGATGAGCTTTCCCATGCGGTCCTCGAAGATCGAGACCAGCACATCGTCCTTGTTCTTGAAGTAGAGGTAGATCGTGCCGTCGGCCACGCCGGCAGCTTTTGCGATTTCGCTCACACGCGTCGCGTAGAAGCCCTTGCGCGCGAACACGCGGATCGCCGCCCGCAGGATGCGTTCCCGCTTGTCGGCGCCGCCGCGCTCGCCCCCACCGCCCTTGCGCTTGCCTCTCCGCGGCCGCCCGCGGTGGTCGTCGCCCTTGGCCTCGTCGGGGGCCGGCGCCTTGCTGAATGGCCGTTCATTCTGCGGCACGGCGGCGAGGTAGCATGGGCCTCGGCCATGCGTCAATCGGTGGCGCCGCCGTGGCGCTGCCAGCGGGTGGACGTTACCCTCGCCCGATCGTGAGCCTCCCCCGCGCCGTCGCCCTCGTCGTCTTCGTGCTCGGGCTCGCGGCCTGCCACACGACCGGCTCCAGCGACGGGGGCCAACCGCCCGACGCGGCCGCGACGACGGACGCCGGGCCCCCCCTTCCACCCTGGCCCCACGACCTCTTGCCGAGCGACATGCTCGGCGATCACCGGGGCTACCTGATCGCCCGCACCATCATCCACCTCCACTCGCCCATTTCCCACGACGCCTGCGACAACATGAGCTGGTCGGGCGGCCCCCTGAGTGACCCCCAGGCCGCCTGCCTCACCCACCTGCGCGACGCCGTGTGCAGGCTGCACGTCGACATCGCGAACCTCACCGACCACCCCACCCACGTCGCCGACCTGCCCTTTTCGGACCTGTTCTGGGAGCAGGCGGCAGACGACGAGGTGCACGACGCGGCGGGCGAGCTGATCGGGGTGCGCTGGGCGTGCCCTGGCGGCCGCAAGGTGCTCGTCACGGCCGGCTGCGAGAGCGACATCATGTCGGTGGGCCTGCACCATCATGTGATCGACACCACCGATCCGGCGATGCTCGCCACGGCCTACAGCGACGACTCGGCTGCCGGCGTCGCCGCCTTCCACGCCGCAGGGGCCCTCGTCTTCCAGAACCACACCGAGCAGCACGACATCTCGGAGCTGCGGAGCTATGGCCTCGACGGCATCGAGAATCTACAACCTCCACGCCAACATCGACCCGCGCATCCGCCCCCTCATCCCGACGACCCGCGGCGACGCCTTCGGGCTCCTCGTCGACTTCATCAACCCGGCCCTGCACCTCGAGCCGGACCTCGCGATCCTCGCGTTCCTCGAGGAGAACACGAACGACCTCCACAAGTGGGACACACTCCTGTCCGAGGGCATGCACATGCCCGGCATCGACGGCTGCGATGCCCACGAGAACGCCTTCCCCAGCATTTTTCCCGACGGTGAGCGGGGTGACAGTTACCGGCGCATGATCAAGTGGGCATCGAACCACCTGCTCGTCCACACGCGCACCTACGACGGCGAGCAGGAGGCCCTGCGCGCCGGACGGCTCTACGTGGCCTTCGAGGCCTTCGGCTCGCCGGTCGGTTTCGACTTCTCGGCGATGAGCGGCGGTGCGCTCGCGGAGATGGGCGACACGGTCCCACCCGGCGCCATGCTCCGTCTGGTCCTGCCCCAGCTCCAGCCCGACGTGCCCGTCAATCCGCCGCCCACCTTCCGCCTGCGCATCCTGCGCGCGGCCGCCGGCGGCGCGGTGGAGGTCGCGAACGCCACGGGCGACGCGTCCATGCCGCCGCTGACCTACACGGCCACGGAGCCCGGCGCCTACCGGGCGGAGGTGCGCATCACGCCGACCAACGCCAGGCCCTATCTCGGGCACCACGCCGACGCGATGGTCCACGAGTACGTCTGAATATACGCGAACCCGATCTTCGTGGCCGCCACGCCCTGAGGCGCCGCGGGTCTCCCTGGCCACCACCGCCTGCAAGGCGTGTTGCCGTCGAGCCGCCCGTGCGAGTCGGCCTTCGCCCCTGCGGCCCCGAACCGCGCAGCGCCCCGCTCAGTGGCCGTGATCGTTCGACGGGGCCCGCCCGATGACGAAGCGTGGCGTCGCGTGGGCGAGATGCTCGGCCGTGGCCCGTGCCGCCGCTGCGTCGTCGCCGGCGCCGTCGAGCCGACCGCGGGCGAGTCGAAGGGCCTCCACGTCCGCCCGTGCCGCCGACCAGCGACGGGCACGGTCTGCCGCCGAGAGGGCCCCCGCGAAGGCGCTCTCGTCCCGGTGGGCGACGGCGTGTGCGATCCGCGCCGGCAAGGCGTCGAGCTGCGCCGCGTCCACGTCCACCGCGACCGCCGCCCAGGCGCCCCATGGGCCCGCCCCGCCGTCCGACCGAGATCGGGTCGGTCCCGAATCGCGTCCGACCGCCGCCGCCGCGGCTCGGGCGAAGGCACGGGCACCCTCGGCCGAATGGGACCCGTCCGCTCGAAACGTCACGACAACGCGCGGGGTGGCTGCGTCCCACCGGGCCGCCACGACCGCCTCCGCTGGGCTGCCCGGAGCGGCCGGGCTCGGCAGGGCCCCGCGCGAGAGCCGCGACATCCGGCGCGCCGCACGATCGACCACCTCACGCACCGGCACGTCGCCGACCACAGCGACCGCGAGCCGCGCACCGGTCACCTCGGTCGCGAAGGCGCGCCTCACATCGCTCACCGACACATGGGCCAGGCTCTCCGGGTCTCCCCAGGGCGCCACCCACCCCGGCGCGTCGGGAGCGACGGCCCGCGCCGCCCAGGCGGCTTGTCGCATGGGTCGCTGATCCAGCCAATCGCGCAGGGCGAGGCGCGCGTTCTCCACCTCCCCACGCGCCAGGGCAGGCGCGACCAGGTGGTGCAGGGCGAGATCGAGAGCCTCTCGCCACGCGGCCCGCGGCGCCATGAGCACCACTCCGAAGGAGCGCGCGTCGACCACGGGCGCGAGGGTCGCGTCGAGGGCCCGCAAATCGGCGGCCACGGTCCCGCTCGGCCTGTCGGCTGCTGCGCGGGAGAGGAGCGTCGCGAGCAGGGCAGTCAGGCCGTTCAGGGAGGGGAGCTCCTGGGCTGCGCCGCCCGCGAGCCGGATCGCCACGGCCACCCGTCCTTCGCCAGGGCGGCGGCGCACGTCGAGGCGCGCCCCGTTGTCGAGCACCACCGAGGCCGCGTCGTCGCGCACGGTGCCTGCGAGGTGGGGTGCGGCGAGCGCGTTGCCCTGCGCCACGGCCTGTGCGAGCGCGTTGCGCGCCTGCGCCACACGTGCCGCGTCGAGCCGCGCCACATCGTCATGGGGATCGCCCCCGCGTCCGCCGTCGACGATGACCGCGAAACCCTCCCCGCCCCGCGCCGGACGGGCCCCGTCCGCGCTCTTGGCGAGCCACGCGAGGCCGACCAATCGCGCTGCCGCGTCCGGCCGGTCGGACATCGGCTCCGGGGTCAGGCCCCGCGGCGGCTCGTGGGCCGCCCGCGCGAGCTCGTAGGCGAGCGCCGTCTCGGCGTGCGGTGCGTCCGTGAGGGGACCGAGGCGGAGCAGGACGACCGCGCCGCCACGCAGGGCGAAGGCATGGGCCACGAGGGGCGGGCCCTGCCCTTCGTCGAACCACCCGGGCAGGGCCAACGCGATGGCCCGCGCCTGGGCCGCCGCGTGGGGCAGGTCCTCGGCGAGGGCGGCGGCCGCCACCCAGGTACTCTGGCCGAGCTCGACGCGGGGTGCCGGCTGGGCCTCGAGGTGGGTGCGTGCAACGCGGCCCTCGCCGGCCCGTGGGAGCCTGCCGAAGGCGTCTGACACGACCCGAGCCAGGTCGTCGGCGACGACCAATCCGACGCCGATGAGGAGCGTCCGTTCCGGGCCGTAGTGGGCGGCGAGGAACGCCTCGACGCGTCGGCCGTCCACGGCCTCGTCGTCGCTCGCCCGTCCGAGCGGTGCCAGGGTTTTCGCCTCGCCGCCGAGGAGCGCATCGAGGGCGAGGGCGTCGGCCCGGCGTCCCTCGTCTGCCTGGCCCGCCCTTCGCGCCTGGACGAGGCGGGCTCGGGCCCGGGCCAGGTCCGCCCCACCGACGCGACGCGCTGCGAGCGCCCGACCGAGTCGGTCGACACAGGTGGCGAGCCGTGGGGCGTCGCAGGCCAGGGACAGCTCGGTCCCGTCGGGCAGCACCCGCGCCCGGACGCCTTGGCCGGCGCGCGCGGCCGCGACCCAGGCCGCCACCGTCGCGACCTGGGGTGGCGAGGCGTCGCGTGCGCCAGCATCGATGAAGAGCGACAGGTGCACCAGCCCACCCGTGTCGCGCGGCAAGACGACGACCCGCGCGCCGGAGCCGGTCGCGCGGACCGACGACAGGGCGCCGCTCGCCGTTGTGGACCGCGAGGCGCCAGGGGTGCCGCCGCAGCCCGCCAATCCCCAGGTCAGGAGTGCCGCCACGAGGGCCGGTCGGGCCCCGGCCCACCGAGTGCGACGGTGCAGGGCGTCGGGGTCGTGCCCGCTCCTCACGAGGGCGGCTCCTCGCCGCGCAGGAGCCGGCCGATGTTGCCGGTGTGCCGCACGAGCACCAGGGCGAAGAGGGCGGCGGCCATGGCCGCTGGCCAGCTGCGTCCCTCGAGGGCGATGGTCACGACCGCTCCGGTCAGGGCGCCCGTGAGGGAGCCCACGCTCGCCCGCTGCGTGATCGCGCGCATCGTGAAGAACACGAGGACCGCCACCGCGCCGGCTACCGGGACCACGCCGAGCAGCACCCCCGCTGACGTCGCCGCCCCTTTGCCCCCCGGAAGCCGTGCCAGACCGGTACCACGTGGCCGATCACGGCCGCGACGCCGGTGCCAGCGGTCCACGGGCTTGCCTGACCGAGCAGCAGGGTCGCGGCCAGGGCCGGGGCCAGGCCCTTGAGGGCGTCGAGCACAAGCACCACCGCGCCGGTCTTCTTGCCGAGAGCCCGGCCCACGTTGGTGGCGCCGATGTTGCCGCTGCCGACCGCTCGCAGGTCCACCCCGCGGTGCCGTGCGATGAGCAGCCCAGGCGAGAATCGACCCGAGGAGGTAGGCGGACAGCAGGAGGCCGGGTCCGAGGATCGGGAGCGGGAGCACGGCCAGAGTGTAACGATCCGGCGCCCGGGGGCGAACCGCGGTCCGCGCTCAGGGCCGGATGATCGCCACGGCCCCGTCGTGCACGACCTCGCCGTCGGGGGCGTAGAGGGCCCGCCGACGCTCACGCAGCCACTCGGCCAGCCACCGGCGGTGGCGGCTCGCCATGGCGGTGAAACGGACGCCGCTCCCCTGGAACAGGGGGCCCGGCGACTCCCGGACCACCTCACCCCGCGCCCACAGTGTGTCGCTCTCCCCGGGCAGGGGAAGCTCAATCTGGACGACCTCGGGCAGCTTCGCGCTCAGCTCGGCGACGTGCTCCACGTAGGCGCCCGTGACGCTCAAGCAGGTGGTGAAGCAGTGCTCCGGGGCGTTGTTCACGAGGCGGGTCAGGTAGAAGCCGACGGGGAGCCGCCTCGCCAGTCGTCGCTCGGTGGAGACCATGTAGGTAAGTGTAGGTATCCGCCGGGAAGAGGCCAGAAAACGGTCTGAGCGACGGGGGGCGCCGCACCCCGCACGGACACGAACGGCGGGGCGGCGTTCCGCGGCACCTCGCCCCCGGACGGTCGAGCGTGCCCGCTCCCTACGCCGCCTGCAGGTCGTCGGTCCTGGCGAGGACCTCCTCGAGGCGGCAGCGGATCTTGTGCTTCTTGCTGTAGACCGTCTTCACGGAGATCTGCATCCGCTCGGCCACCTCTTCGGCGCTCAGGCCGTCGACGTAATAGAGGTGCACGAAGTGGCGGTCCTTGCTCGAGAAGGCGGCGAGGGCTTCGTTGACCAGGTTCATCCGCTCGTGGGCGACCATCTGATCGTAGGGGCTGCACGTCGTCGAGCCGATGTCCTCGGCCTCCTGCATCTCGCTCGCCGGAGGCTGCCGGGCCACGCGCCGGAGGTAGTCCCACGCGGTGTTCGTGGTGAGCATGCCAATCCAGGAGCTGAGCTTGTTGCCCCGGTCGAAGGAGAAGGCCCGCAGCTTGCGCATGTCGTGGGCGGTCAGGTTCATGAGGAGCTGGGCGTAGATCTCGCGCACGTCCTCGCTGCCGAGCACCGCGGTGAAGCGGCTCGTGACCTTGTGGATGCAGCGGTAGACGAGGCGGTCATAGCGCCGATGGAACTCGCGCCAGGCCAGGCCGTCACGCAGCAGCATGCGCGAGAGCAGCTCGCGGTCGGTCCAGTCGGAAGCAGCCAGGGTCGTCGGGAAGGTCGTCATCTGTTTTCGCCTCGTCCGTGAAGTCACCCCTTCCTTGAGCATCCCGCGTGCCAGTCCACTCACGACTGGTAATTATTGGCCTTTTTTGGCCACCGACACCCCCAACTAGCCCTATTTACAGACGCTTCGCGGGCGAGTGTTACGCGTGACGCCGTAACACGTTCGTTGCGGTGTTACGCTGCTCCGGGGGGGTGCCCCTGCGGCGGCCGGCCGGGTGCTGGGCGCGGCTCTCCGCTCCATGCTCAGACCTGGCCATGGAACTCCGGCGCCGCGCGGGTGTCCCGAAGACGAGGCCCCACCCTCTCATGTGCTCGCTCCGCACCATCGCCCTCTGCCTGGTTCTCGCCGCCGGCTGCGGTGCCGCCGCGCCCCGCGTCGCGACCGCGCCACCGCAGCGACGGGTGGTCAACATGGAGGCGATGCGCATCAGCGCCCACCGCAGTCGGGCGGGGGGCTGGGCCTTCCGGAGCTACGACGCCGAGACCCTCTTCCGGCGCGCCACCGAGCTGGTCAACGCTGGCCATTGCCCCGACGGGGTGCGGCTCTACGAGCGCATCGCCGACGACTTCCATGGCAGCGCCTGGGAGTCACCGGGCCTCTACAACGCCGGGCTTTGTTTGCAGGACAACGGTGAGCGGGCGGAGGCGGTGCGGCCTTACGAGCGGCTCGTCCGCGAGCTGCCGAACGCCCCCGACGTGCGGGACGCGACCTTCCAGCTCGCCCATCTGTACGTGCAGCTCGAGCGATGGGACGACGCGATCGCGGCGGCTGGGCGGTTGCTCGTGCGCGAGGACCTGGAACCGGACCAGCGGATGGAGGCGATGGCGCGGCGCGCTCAGGGGCTGCTCGGGGCGGGGCGACTGGACGATGCGGCCGAGCAAGCGCGGAGTGCCCTGACCTTCTCCCGGACGCGACCCGAGAGCGCGCCCGTGCGCGACGACTACTTCACGGCGGCGGCCAACTACGTGCTCGCCGAGACCTTCCGCCTGAAGGCGGAGGCGATGGCGATCCCGCCGGGAGTGGTTTCCGAGCAACGGGCTGCGCTCGAGGCCCGCGCGCGGCTCATCCTCGACGCGCAGCGGGAGTACTTCAACACCATCGAGGCGACGAACGCGAGCTGGGCCGCGGCGGCGGGCTACCGCATCGGTGAGATGTACGATTCGTTCTGGCAGGCGATCATGTCGGCCCCGGTGCCGCCCCCACGCACGGCGATGAACGACGCCGACATCTCGCTGTACCGCCACGACTACCGCATCTCGCTCGCCCGCCTGATCAAGCCCCTCATCCGGCACTCGATCCGGTACTGGGAGCTGACGCTCATGATGATCGAGCGGACGGGCGTGCAGACCGAGTGGAAGGACCGGATCGATGCCGCCCTCGAATCGGGCGCGCCAGCGTCTGCTCGAGCAGCCCGAGGGCGAGACCGCGCTCGGTCCGGCCCGCGACGGTGGCCATGCGGGGGACTCCCCCCGTGCGCCGGACGGCGCGACGGGGACCGGGTCGGCGAACGCTGGGGCCGGCGCCCACGGGAACGTGCGCGACGGATCCCCGGAGACCGGGAGCGCGCCGGGTGGGGCATCCGGGGACGCGGGCGATCGAGCCGCGGCGAGCACGCCGGGGGGGCCCGCCGGCACTACGGCGAACGGGACGGGCAGCCCACCCGCGGAAGGAGGTGCCGGCCTCGCCACGCCTCGCCCCGGGCACGCGCTCCCAGTCCCACCATGACATCTGGGCAGATGCGATGGCGAAGGGGCGTACCACTGGATGAAGGAGCACGATGATCGCGTGGATGGCGGTGCTGTTCGGTGTGCTCGTGGGCGCGGGGATCGTCGTTGCCTGGCTCGGCGGCCGCGCGAGCGGGACACGGTGGGGCATCCGGCTCGGCGACCCCACGCCGGCGGGCGAAGGTGCCTACCGTCGCGGCACGACCCGCGACCACCTCCCTCGGCCCGCGCCGTTCGTCGTCCGGGCGGCCGCCGGGCTCGCAGTGACCTGGGGCGTGCTCACGCTCGTCATGTTCGTCCCGGCTGGCGGTCTGTTCACGACGCTCCTGCTCGAAGAAGGCCACACGCAGCGGACGCTCGCCGGTGTCGCCGTGGCGCTCGTCGTGCTCGACGGCCTGGTCCTCGGGCCCGCGCTCCTGCTCCTCGCGCGCGCACTCCTCCGACCCTCCCTCGCCAGTGCCCGCTTCGCGCGGACGATCGCCATCTACAGCAGCGTTCACCATGTTGCCGTCTTCGTCGCGTGCTGCTGCGCCGACGTCGCTCTCGAGAAGTCGTTGGGGGGCCTGGTGCTCTTCGCGGCGATCCCCTGTTCTCTCGGGCTCGGCCATGCCGCGTTGCTCGGGCGGGCGTCCCGCCGCCTGCGCGCCGTGCCGGTCTCCGACGAGCCCGCTGCCCCGGTTGCTCCATAGCGGCCTGCGGAAGCCGCCGCGTCCTCACGCGCCGCCGGGCCCCGGCCAACGAGCCGAGTGGAAGAACGCCTGTGCGTCCGTGGGCGCGCCCGACCCCGGCGCCATGATGGTGAGCATGACCCACACGAAGCCGCCGGCCACGAAGGAGCGAAGGAGGCCGACGTGCCCCTCCTCGGTCATCCCGTCGAGGACGAGCTGCTCCATCGCCACGCCGCGATCGACCACGTGCGTGCGCTCCTCGATGTGGGCTCGCGTCGGGACGACGAGCCCGAGGGCCTGGCCGCGAGGGCCTCGCGGTCCGAAGGGTCGAGGCGGCGCGCGTCGAAGACGCGCAGCTCGTAGCCCCGGGACGAGGCCTCGGAGGTGAGCTCGAACGAGCGTTCCGGCACGGATGTTCCGTCGAAGGCGAACTGCTCGTCGGCGACCTGCGGGACGCCGGGCATGCTGAAGTCGTAGTGCTCCGGGGCGTCGAAGCGGTACCAGCCGGGGTCGGCCGGCTGCACCGCGAAGCCGAGGCGTGTCAGGGGGCGGTGTTGGGTGGCGGGAAGCAGCCCGCCGCGCCGAGACCGAGCGTGGCGAGGAGGAGGATCGCGCGGCGCAGACGCCCCGGTCGGCCGTGCGATGGGGCCCGGGGCATCCCTGCGACGTGGGGGCGCGGGAGAGGGTCCACGCGGGCCACCCTACACGATGTTCCATGCGCGTGAAGAGCTGGGAAGCTCACCGATCGATCCCGACGGTCTCAGGCGAGCGCGAAGACGGACACGGCGTTGTCGTGCAGGAAGAGGCGAGCCGCCTCGTCGTCGAGGCCCAGGGCGTCGATCTCCGCGACGCACGCCGTCGGCATCAGCATCGGGTAGTTCGTGCCGAAGAGCACCTTCTTGCGGCCACCGCGGCGCAGGTAGTCGACCAGCTCCGGCGGGTAGCGGCTCGGCTTGTAGGCCGAGGTGTCGATGTAGACGTTCGGGTACTTGCGCGCGAGGGCGATCATCTCGAGCGTCCAGGGAAAGCCGATGTGCCCGCCGACGATGGTCAGCTCGGGAAAGTCGAGCGCGACCTCGTCGAGGTAGGGGATCGGGCGCCCGGGCTCGGAGGGGGCCAGCGGGCCGGTGTGGCCGACCTGCAAGCAGAAGGGCACGCCGAGCTCCACGCACTCGGCGTAGATCGGGTAGTAACGCCGGTCGTTCGGGGGCAGCCGCCACAGCCACGGCAGGATGCGGACGCCCTTGAGGCCGAGCTCGCGCACTGCGCGGCGCAGCTCGCGCACGGCGTCCATGGGGCGCGCCAGATCGACCGAAGCGATGCCCGCGAGGCGGTCCGGGTGTGTGGCGACCAGGGCGGCCACCTCATCGTTCGAAATGATGGGCCCGCCGGGGCCCCACCAGGCCGACACCAGTGCCCGCTCCACCGTCGCCGCGTCCATCTGGGCGAGCGTCATCTCGAAGGGGAGCTCGTCCGGGGTGGACTCGCCCATCCAGCGCCGGATCGAGGCGAACATCGGTTGCCCCAGGAAGCCCGGGGTCGGGTGCTGCATCCACGCGTCGATGACCGGGCAGGGAAGGGGCATGGCGATGCAGGTAGCGCACGAGGGAGCACGCGAGCAACCGTCTGAGTGCAGATGGCCGCGTCGGCCGGTTGGCGCCAGCGATGGCCGGGCTGCATCGGCGGTCCCGAGGGTCGGGCTCTGGCGACCTCGACGAGGGTCGGACGTCGAGCCCTGGTACGCCGCGATGTTTCGCTTGGCGGCCGCGTTGGCGGCTGAGCCGGCGGTTTCACGGGTCCGCTCAGGTGGCCACGCGCGCGCGGCCCTGCCAGGCGCGGCTCGCGTCGAGGCCGAGGGCGTCGAGGCCGGGGACGACCTGGTCCTCCATCACCTCGAGGATCGCGTTCCTCTGCCGGTCGGTGTCGAGGACGCCGAGCGCTCGGGACGCCCTCTTGCTCCCCCGCGGCGCGTCCCGTCCGGACGCGAAGCGGACCTCCATCCGCGCCACGTCGCGACCGACCGAGGTGGCGAGCCGCTGTCGCTCTGTCGCGCTCCAGCGGGGAGCGCGCCACGCGAGGTAGTACCAGCCGAGCCGCGCGTGGCGGATCTCGTCGGAGAGGAGGGAGGCGAGCAGCGCGCGGGCCACCGGATCGGTCGCGCCGTCGATGCTCGTCGACAGCAGCGCCCCCGCCAGGCTCTCGCCGATGGCGACGGACCGCGCCATCACGTCATCGAGGGTGGTCAGGTCCATCCGGACCTCTCGCCCGCGCCCCGAGAGGCGTTGCTCGGCGGCGATGGCCACCTCCTCGGGCGTGATGCCGGCGCACAGGGCTGCCATCCGCACTGCGCCGTCGGCGTGGCGGATCTCGTCGGCGGGCACGGAGGCGGAGGCCGCGATGAGGTCGAAGGGGGCCCCATGCCAGCAGAGCGAGGCGGTCAGCCGCGAGAAGCCGTCGACGGCGTCGTACTCGCCGGTCGCCAGCACCCGGTAGGCATCGTAGGCGAGCCGGAGCGCCGGCTCCGGGTAGGCCGACCGGTCGAAGCGCTTCCAGGGGATGCGGTGTCCACGACCGCCCGCACGGAGGCGCGTCTCGTGCTGGCGGGACAGGGGCGTCCCCGTGAGGACGCGGCGGAAGCCGCGGGCGGAGGCCAGCCTTCCGGCGGTGCCGGCGGCAGGGGAGGTCGGCACGGGCTCAGCTCGCGGCGACGGTGAACCCCGCGTCCGGGGGAGCGGCAACCGCGAAGCCGGCATCGGGGGCGACAAAGACGGTGAACCCGGCGTCCGCCGGGGCCACGACCGAGAAGGTAGCGTCCGGCACCGCGGCGTCGAGGGGGGCCGCGACCGAGAAACCCGCGTCGGCGACCGAGAAGCCCCCGTCGGCGACCGAGAAGCCCCCATCGTGGCCAGCGTCGAGGGGCGCCGCCACGGCGAACGTCGCGTCGCCCCCTGCGTCGGGTGGAGCGAAGACGGTGAAGTTGCCCGAGTCCACCGCTGCGTCGGTGCCGCCGTTGCCGCCGCCACAGGCGGTGGCCAGGACGGGCGTCCCGGCCATGGCTGCGCTCAGAACGACCCGCGGGACGATCTTGGGCAGCTTGCGCCGACGCGATTTCGTGCTGGACTTGCCGCGCGAACCTTCCTTCTTTGCGCTCATGGGCGGACGGTATCATGAGTGGGTCCGAGCGGCACCCGTCCCCGAACAGGGGTGTGCTGTGCATGGCAAAGATCGTGCTTGACACCCCCTGGGCCAAGGCGTAGATAAGCCGCCCCTGCGTCGCCGGTCGGGGGTACGTGTGCCCGTTTCGCCAGGACGGTGCCGCGGCCCGAGCGGCGTCGGCACGGGTTGGCTGGCGTAGCTCAATTGGTAGAGCACCTGTTTTGTAAACAGGCGGTTGCGGGTTCGAGTCCCATCGCCAGCTCGCGGCAACACAGCGAGATTTTCTGGAGGGTTACCCCAGCGGTCAAAGGGAGCAGACTGTAAATCTGCCGGCTTATGTCTACGGTGGTTCGAATCCACCACCCTCCACCCAGAGGCCGGTCGGCCCCGTTCACCGCGAGCGAATCGTCGTGAACAGAAGAGGTTCGCGGGTGTAGCTCAGTTGGTAGAGCGTCAGCCTTCCAAGCTGAACGTCGCCGGTTCGAATCCGGTCGCCCGCTCCCGTTTCTTCAAGGCAGGAAACCGACCCAGCGAAACCCATCCCAAGCTGCGCCCAGGTAGCTCAGCGGTAGAGCACCTCCTTGGTAAGGAGGAGGTCGTGAGTTCAATCCTCATCCTGGGCTCCCACGAACGACAAAAGAGGACTCGGAGAGATGGCCAAGGAAAAGTTCGTCCGTAACAAGCCGCACGTGAACGTTGGCACGATCGGCCACATCGACCACGGCAAGACCACGCTGACGGCCGCGATCACGAAGGTGCTCGCGGACAAGTTCGGCGGGGCGGCGGTGTCGTATGCGGACATCGCCAAGGGCGGCACGGTCCGTGACGACTCGAAGATCGTGACGATCGCGGTCAGCCACGTGGAGTATGAGACGGAGAAGCGCCACTACGCGCACGTCGATTGCCCCGGGCACGCGGACTACATCAAGAACATGATCACGGGCGCGGCGCAGATGGACGGGGCGATCCTGGTGGTCTCGGCGCTCGACGGCCCCATGCCCCAGACGAAGGAGCACGTGCTCCTGGCCCGTCAGGTGGGCGTGCCGACGATGGTCGTGTTCCTCAACAAGTGCGACGCGGTCGACGACCCGGACCTGCTCGAGCTGGTGGAGATGGAGGTTCGCGACCTCTTGAACAAGTACCAGTTCGACGGGGACAACATCCCCGTGGTGCGCGGCTCGGCGCTGCAGGCGCTGCAGGGCAAGGAGGAGGGCATCAACTCCATCATGGAGCTGGCGAGTGCCCTGGACTCGTGGATCCCTGAGCCGCAGCGCGAGATCGACAAGCCGTTCCTGATGGCGGTCGAGGACGTGTTCTCGATCAAGGGCCGCGGAACGGTGGTGACGGGGCGCATCGAGCGCGGCGTGGTGAAGGTCGGCGACGAGGTGGAGATCCTCGGGTTCGGCGAGCCGCGCAAGACGACGGTGACGGGCGTGGAGATGTTCCGCAAGCTGCTCGACCAGGGGCAGGCGGGCGACAACGTGGGGTGTCTGCTTCGCGGCATCGCCAAGGACGAGGTGGAGCGCGGGCAGGTGCTGGCGGCGCCCGGGTCCATCCAGACGCACCAGAAGTTCGAGAGCGAGGTGTACGTCCTCAAGAAGGAGGAGGGCGGCCGTCACAAGCCGTTCTTCACGAACTACCGGCCGCAGTTCTACATGCGGACGATGGACGTGACCGGGACGATCCACCTGCCCGAGGACATCAAGATGGTGATGCCCGGCGACAACGTGAAGATAACCGTCGAGCTCATCACGCCCGTGGCGCTCGAGGAGAAGCAGCGCTTCGCCATCCGTGAGGGCGGCCGCACCGTCGGCGCCGGCGTCATCTCGAAGATTTTGGAGTAGCGGTGGGTGAGCGCGTGCGCGTCGCGCTCGTCTGTGGTGAGTGCGGTGCGCGCAACTATCAGACGACCCGGGCGCGTAGAACTGGAGAAGTCACCCGATTGGAGCTGAAGAAGTTCTGTCCTGCTTGCAGGAAGCACACACTGCACAGGGAGTCGAAGTAGGCAGAGATGACCGTTAGGCCAGTAGCTCCAATTGGTAGAGCAGCGGATTCCAAATCCGCGGGTTGGGGGTTCGAGTCCCTCCTGGCCTGCCCCCTAGGCCGCATCGTGGATCAGGTGGTGTTGTGATCATGGCGGAAGAGCAAGCCGATACCGGAGTAGGGACCACCCAGCTGGGGCTGGAGCGGTACGTCCAGTTTGCATTCATCGGGTCCGGCGTCACGGCCATCTGGCTGCTCGACCACCTCATCACGGTGGTCTGGAACCTGTTCGCGGAGCCCGACCCGACCATTTCGATCGCGGCGGCTGCTATCGCAGGCATCGCCCTGACAGTCGGGCTCTACCTGAACCAGCAGGTCAAGTCCTGGGCCTACGCGGTTGGGCAGGAGCTGTCGAAGGTGACCTGGCCCACGCGGAAGGAAACCTGGAGCGCCACGATCGTGGTGGTCATCACGTCGCTCATCGCAGCGGTGATTCTGTTCTCGATGGACCTCGCGTGGTCGAGCGTCACCGACCTCATCTACAAGGTCAAGGTCTGACCGTTGGCACCCGAGACGAACGAGACCCGGGGGGCTCCCTCCATGGCCAGCAAGAAGTGGTACGTTATCCAGGCTTACTCTGGATACGAGAACAAGGTGAAGCTCTCACTCCTCGAGCGGGTGAAGCAGGCCGGCATGGACGAGATGTTCGGGGAGATCCTCATCCCGAAGGAGAACGTCCAGGAGACGCGCGGCGGCAACAAGCGCGTGACCTCGCGGACCTTCTATCCCGGCTACATCTTCGTGCAGATGGTGCTGAGCGACGAGACCTGGCACCTCGTCAAGGACACACCGAAGGTCAGCGGCTTCGTGGGTGGCCGGCATCCGGCCCCGGTTCCCGAGAGCGAGATCGCCGCCATCGCGCAGCAGGTCGCCGAGGGTGCGGCCAAGCCCAAGCCCAGGGTGGTGTTCGAGCCGGGTGATCACGTTCGGGTCATCGACGGAGCGTTCGCGAACTTCACGGGCACCATCGAGGAAGTGAAGCCGGACAAGCAGAAGGTGCGCGTGCTGGTTTCGATCTTCGGCCGGGCCACACCGGTCGAGCTGGACTACGGGCAGGTCGAAAAGACGACGGTTTGATGTCCCACTCACCCGCCCCCTCCCGGGGGAGGGCTCCTGGGACCGCTGCTCGGCCCCTCGAATCGCTGAGAGCCGGGCTCGCTTCGCTCGCGGCGGGTACACCGGGACGGACGGGGCGTTGGCGTGCTGCTTGGGAACGACGAGTCACTGACGAGCTGGAACGGGCGAGAGTCATGAAGAAGGTCATTGGGCAGATCAAGCTGCAGCTTCCCGCGGGCGATGCGAAGCCCTCGCCGCCCGTCGGGCCGGCCTTGGGCCAGCACGGCGTCAACACGATGGGCTTCTGCAAGGAGTTCAACGCGAGGACGGCGAAGGACGCGGGGCTGATCATCCCGGTGGTGATCACGGTCTATGCGGACCGCTCGTTCACCTTCATCACGAAGACACCGCCGGCCGTCGTCCTCATCAAGAAGGAGATCGGCCTCGCGACGACCAAGAAGCCGGGCTCCGGCTCGCCCGAGCCGAACAAGAAGAAGGTCGGCACGATCACGCAGGAGCAGATCCGCCGGATCGCCGAGATGAAGATCCAGGACACGAACGCGGCCTCGATCGAGACGGCCATGCGCTCGATCGCCGGGACGGCTCGGTCCATGGGCGTGGACGTGGTCGACTAGAACGCTGTTGCCGGTCGCGGAGGTCCGCGCCGGTTTTTTTCTCCACACCACCGCCGGTTCGGGGTGGGAGGGGTCTCCATCGAGGGGCCCCGCCAGGAGGACCAGGATGAAATCCGGGAAGAAGCGCAAGAAGATCCTCGAGCTCGTCGACCGCGACACGCGGTACGCGCTCGCCGATGCGTGTGGGCTGGTGAAGGAGGCTTCCTTCGCCGACTTCGACGAGAGCGTCGACGTGGCGGTGCGGCTCGGGGTCAACCCGAAGCACGCCGACCAGATGGTGCGCGGTGCCGTCGTGCTGCCCAACGGCACGGGCAAGGTCAACCGCGTTTTGGTCTTCGCCAAGGGCGAGAAGATGAACGAGGCCCAGGAGGCCGGCGCGGACTTCGTCGGCGCCGACGACCTGGTTGCCAAGATCACCGAGGGGTGGCTCGACTTCGATACCGTCGTCGCCACGCCGGACATGATGGGACAGGTCGGCCGGCTGGGCCGCGTGCTCGGTCCGCGGGGCCTGATGCCCAACCCGAAGGTCGGCACCGTGACCTTCGACGTGTCCAAGGCCGTGCGCGACGCGAAGGCCGGCAAGGTCGAGTTCCGCGTCGAGAAGGCGGGCATCGTCCACGGGCCGGTCGGCCGAAAGTCGTTCGAGGCGGGGAAGCTCGCCGAGAACGTGCGCGCCCTGGTCGGGGCCCTCGTCAAGGCGAAGCCCGCCTCGGCCAAGGGAACCTATCTCCGCAGCATCACTCTCAGCACCACGATGGGTGCCGGCGTCCGCGTGGACCCGGCGACCATCGAGGCGGAGGCCTGAGCCGTGCCCATGACCCGAACCGACAAGGAGGCGCAGGTCGACGCCCTCCGCGAGAGCTTCTCGAAGGCGGTCGCCACCGTGCTGGTCGACTTCCGGGGGCTCGACGTCCCGTCCATCACCGAGCTCCGGGCCCGGTTCCGGGCTGCTGGCGTGGAGTACCGGGTCGTCAAGAACAACCTGGTCCGCAAGGCCCTCGCCGGTACGCCCCTCGAGGGCAACGCCGAGCTCGACGGCTACCTGGTGGGCCCCACCGGCATCGCCTGGTCCTTCGAGGACCCCTCGGCGGCGGCCAAGATCATCAGGGCCTTCCGCAAGGAGGGCGATGAGCAGGAGAAGCTCCAGGTCAAGGGCGCGATCCTCGACCAAGAGATCCTCGACGGCAAGCGCGTCGAGAATGAGCTCGCGACGTTGCCCGGCAAGGACGAGATCCGCGCCATGCTCCTCGCGACACTTCTGGCCCCGATGCAGAGCCTGGTGCGCCAGCTTCATGCGCCCGGACAGAATCTGGCGTTCGCCTTCGATGCGCGGCGCCGGCAGTTGGATGAGGGGTGAGGGGTGAGGGGCCGCCCCGTCACGCGGAATGGGTGAACGAGTCGAAATGTTTCGGAGGTCCCGCGAGTGCGCGGCCTTCGCAGTGGAGTGGAAGAGGTCGGAACAATGGCGAACATGAACGTGGAGCAGATGGTCGAGGAGCTCAGCACCTGGAGCGTCATGGACGTGGCGACCCTGGTGAAGGCCCTCGAGGACAAGTGGGGCGTGTCGGCGGCGCCGGTGGCGGTCGCGGGCGCAGCGGCCCCGGGCGCGGCGGCGGCTCCCGTCGAGGAGCAGACGGAGTTCACCGTCGAGCTTCAGGAAGCCGGTGCCAAGAAGATCAACGTGATCAAGGTCGTTCGCGAGGTCACGCAGCTTGGGCTGGCCGACGCGAAGAACCTGGTCGAGGCGGCTCCGAAGGTGGTCAAGGAGGGCATTTCCAAGGCCGAGGCGGAGGAGCTGAAGAAGAAGCTCGAGGAGGCAGGCGCAAAGGTCACCATCAAGTGACCTTGCGTTCGGGCCTACCCGTCCCGAAGTACCCCGCCCCGATTGTCGGTTCAGGCAGAGCGGCGGTGGTGGTTCGGACGTACCCTTCGGGGTGCGGCTCTAGGGGTGCGTCCGTCCAGACTCTCGACCCTCGACCCTCGACTGCGCTCACGGCGGGGGGCCTCCGTGCCCCCGCGCCGTCTTACGCCCGGGTCCCGAGAACGTCCGTCGTCCGGATGAGCGGCCAGTCGCCGCGCCGGGCGCGGTTCGTTTTCGCGGCCCGCGCTTCGTCTTAACTTTCGCGTCTCACGTTTCTCGGCCCGGTAGGCAGTCCGGGCCGGTCAGGAGCCTCGGTCATGGTGGCGGCGACGAGCATTCAGAACAACTTCCGTCTGCGGCACAGTTTCGGGAAGATCGATCGGATCATCCAGATCCCGAACCTGATCGACATCCAGAAGCGGTCCTACGACAAGTTCCTCCAGGCGACCGTGCCCCCCCACGAACGGGTGGACATCGGCCTGCAGGGTGTCTTCCGCAGCGTCTTCCCCATCCGGGACTTCAACGGCACGAGCGCGCTCGTGTTCGTGGGGTACACGCTCGAGCGCCCGAAGTACGACGTGGACGAGTGCCAGGCGCGCGGCATGACCTACGCCGCGCCGATCAAGGTGGCCATCCAGCTCATCATCTGGGACACGTCGGGTGACGGGCAGGAGAAGGCCGTCCGCGACGTCAAGGAGCAGGAGGTCTACTTCGGCGAGATCCCGCTGATGACCGAGAACGGCACGTTCATCATCAACGGCACCGAGCGCGTGGTCGTGAGCCAGCTCCACCGCTCGCCCGGGCGTCTTCTTCGACCACGACAAGGGCAAGACCCACTCGTCGGGCAAGCTCCTCTACCAGGCGCGCATCATCCCCTACCGCGGCTCGTGGCTCGACTTCGAGTTCGACCCCAAGGACCTCATCTACGTCCGCATCGACCGGCGACGGAAGATGCACGCGACGGTGCTGCTCAAGGCCCTCGGCTACTGCACCGAGGACCTGCTCAACTTCTACTACGACACCGAGACGATCTACGTCGAAGGCTCGAAGAAGTTCTCGAAGTCCATCGAGTACGACCTTCTCCCCGGGCAGCGCGCTACCCGCGACATCAAGGTCGACGGCGAGGCCATCGTCCGCAAGAACCGCAAGTTCACCCGAGCCGCCATCCGCAAGCTGCGCGAGGCGGGCCTCGACCGGCTCCCGATCGACCAGACCGAGGTCATCGGCAAGGTCGAGCGCCGAGGACGTCATCGACGAGGAGACCGGGGAGATCCTGGTCGGGGTCAACGAGGAGATCACCGAGGACAAGCTCGAGGCCCTGCGCGAGGCGAAGGTCGAGACCTTCAAGGTCCTCTTCATCGACGGCCTCAACGTCGGCAGCTACCTGCGCGACACGCTCATCGCCGACAAGGTGCAGACCCAGGACGAGGCGATCCTCGAGATCTACCGCCGCCTGCGCCCGGGCGATCCGCCCACGCTCGACACGGCGCAGACGCTGTTCAACAACCTGTTCTTCAACCCCGAGCGCTACGACCTGTCGAGGGTCGGCCGCCTCAAGCTGAACTACAAGTTCTACAAGGACGAGGAAGGCAGCCCGATATCGAGACGAGCGTGCTGACGCAGCGCGACATCCTCGAGACGGTCAGCACCTCATCGAGCTCAAGAACGGCCGCGGCGCCATCGACGACATCGATCACCTCGGCAACCGCCGGGTGCGCGCCGTCGGCGAGCTCATGGAGAACCAGTACCGCATCGGCCTGGTCCGCATGGAGCGCGCCATCAAGGAGCGCATGAGCATGTCTCAGGAGATCGAGACGCTCATGCCGCACGACCTGATCAACGCCAAGCCGGTCAGCGCCGTGGTCAAGGAGTACTTCGGCTCGAGCCAGCTCTCGCAGTTCATGGACCAGACCAACCCGCTCTGCGAGGTCACCCACAAGCGGCGCCTGTCGGCCCTCGGGCCCGGCGGTCTGACGCGCGAGCGCGCGGGTTTCGAGGTTCGCGACGTCCACCCGACCCACTACGGCCGCATCTGCCCGATCGAGACGCCGGAAGGTCCGAACATCGGCCTCATCGCGTCGCTTGTCGACCTTCGCGCGCGTCAACGAGTACGGCTTCGTCGAGACGCCGTACCGCCGCGTCGCCGAGGGCAAGGTCACCGAAGAGGTGCGCTGGTACAGCGCGCTCGAGGAAGAGGGCCACGATATCGCCCAGGCGAACGCCGCGATCGACCAGAAGAGCAGCAAGCTCGGCGGGGCGCTCGTGAGCGCTCGGTACAACGGCGAGTTCGTGATGGTCCCGCCCGAGGACATCACGCTCATGGACGTGTCGCCGAACCAGCTCGTGTCGGTGGCCGCCTCGCTCATCCCGTTCCTCGAGCACGACGACGCCAACCGCGCCCTCATGGGCTCGAACATGCAGCGGCAGGCGGTGCCGCTCTCGCAGTGCAGCGCGCCGATCGTCGGCACGGGCATGGAGGCGCAGCGTCGCCCGCGACTCGGGCGTCACCGTCGTGGCCAAGCGCGACGGCATGGTCGAGTCGGTCGACGCGACCCGCATCGTGGTCAAGGCCGAGGGCGAGGACCGGGGCGTTCCCGGACATCTACCGGCTGAAGAAGTTCCAGCGCTCGAACCAGAACACCTGCATCAACCAGAAGCCGATCGTCCGGCAGGGCGACCGGGTCAAGGCCGGCGACGTCATCGCCGACGGCCCGGCGCGACATGGGCGAGCTGGCGCTCGGCCAGAACGTGGTCGTCGCGTTCATGCCGTGGGGCGGCTACAACTTCGAGGACTCGATCCTCATCTCCGAGCGCATGGTCAAGCACGACGTCTACACCTCGATGCACATCGAGGAGTTCGAGTGCGTCGCGCGCGACACCAAGCTCGGCAAGGAAGAGATCACGCGCGACATCCCGAACGTCGGCGAGGAGGCCCTCAAGGACCTCGACGAGTCGGGCATCGTGCGCATCGGCGCCGAGGTGAAGACCGGCGACATCCTCGTCGGCAAGATCACGCCGAAGGGCGAGACCCAGCTCTCGCCCGAGGAGAAGCTGCTCCGCGCCATCTTCGGCGAGAAGGCGGGCGACGTGCGCGACACGTCGCTGCGCGTTCCGCCGGGCGTCGCGGGCATCATCATCGACGCGCGTGTCTTCGCCCGCAAGGGCACCGAGAAGGACGAGCGCGCCCGCGAGATCGAGGATCAGGAGCGGGCCAAGCTCGAGAAGGACATGGCGGACGAGATCAAGATCCTCCGCGAGTCCGCCCTTGCGCGCGTGCGCAAGCTCCTGGTCGGTCGCACGACGGAGGCCAAGCTCGTCGACGACAAGGGCAAGGTCCTCCTCGCCAAGGGCGCCAAGGTCACCGACGAGGAGCTCGAGCCGATTCCCCGCAAGTACTGGGGACACATCGAGGTCGACCGCGGCAAGGAGAAGGTCGAGTCGATCCTGGCCCAGCTCGAGGAGCAGATGCAGGCGGTCGAGGCCCTCTTCCAGGAGAAGATCGACAAGCTCGGCAAGGGCGACGAGCTGCCGCCGGGCGTCATCAAGATGGTGAAGGTCTACGTCGCCATCAAGCGCAAGCTGCAGGTCGGCGACAAGATGGCCGGTCGCCACGGCAACAAGGGCGTCGTCAGCCGCATCCTGCCCGAGGAGGACATGCCGTACCTCCCCGACGGGACGCCGGTCGACATCGTCCTGAACCCGCTCGGCGTGCCGAGCCGCATGAACGTCGGGCAGATCCTCGAGGTCCACCTCGGCTGGGCGGGCTTCCTGCTCGGCCGGCAGCTGCAGGACGTGGTCGACCGCCTCGGCATCAGCCTCGACAAGCTGCGGGCGCACCTGCTCAAGGTCTTCGGGCGCGGGCCCGCTCACGAGCTGGTCGCTGGGCTGCCGGACGACGACCTCATCGAGTTTTGCCACAAGTTCAAGGAAGGGCTTTACTTGGCGACGCCGGTCTTCGACGGCGCCAGCGAGGCCGAGATCAAGGGCATGCTGGACCTGGCAGGCGTCGCGCCGCGGGGTCAGACGGTGCTCTTCGACGGTCGCACCGGTGCGGCGTTCCACAAGGACGTCACGGTGGGCGTGATGTACATGCTCAAGCTGCACCACCTGGTCGACGACAAGATCCACGCGCGGAGCATCGGGCCCTACTCGCTGGTCACCCAGCAGCCGCTCGGCGGCAAGGCCCAGTTCGGCGGTCAGCGTCTCGGCGAGATGGAGGTGTGGGCCATGGAGGCGTACGGCGCGGCCTTCGCCCTCCAGGAGTTCCTCACCGTGAAGTCCGACGACGTGCAAGGCCGCACGCGCATGTACGAGGCCATCGTCAAGGGCGAGCACTCGCTCGACGCCGGCCTACCGGAGAGTTTCAACGTGCTCATGAAAGAGCTGCAAGCGTTGTGTCTGAACGTCGAGCTCGTCGAGGGTGGCGACCTTGGACACAAAGACGACGTGATGGCCGCGGAGGAGGAGTAGGCACATGAAGGACATCTTCAGCTTCTTCGAAAAGCCCAGGGATCCGCTCTCCTTCTCCGCGATCCGGATCTCGCTGGCGTCCCCCGAGAAGATTCGGGAGTGGTCGCACGGCGAGGTCAAGAAGCCGGAGACGATCAACTACCGGACGTTCAAGCCGGAGAGGGACGGCCTCTTCTGCGCGAAGATCTTCGGCCCGGTGAAGGACTACGAGTGCAACTGCGGCAAATACAAGCGCATGAAGCACCGTGGGATCGTCTGCGAGAAGTGCGGCGTCGAGGTCATCCAGAGCAAGGTGCGGCGTGAGCGGCTGGGCCACATCACGTTGGCCACGCCGGTCGCCCACATCTGGTTCCTGAAGAGCCTGCCGAGCCGTATCGGCGCGATCCTCGACGTCACGCTCAAGGACCTCGAGCGCGTGCTGTACTGCGAGAGCTACATCGTCCTCAACGGGAAGGAAACCGCTCTCACCAAGGGCGAGATCATCAGTGAGGAGCGCTACCAGGAGCTGCTCAACGAGTACGGCGACGAGGGCTTCACGGCCGGCATGGGCGGCGAGGCGGTCCTCGAGATGCTCAAGGAGGTCGATGTCCACGCGCTGGCGGAGCAGCTTCGGATCGACCTCAAGGGGGCGACCAGCGAGGCCAAGCGGAAGAAGTACGCCAAGCGCCTCAAGGTGGTCGAGGCCTTCAAGGACTCGGGCAATCGTCCCGAGTGGATGATGCTGACGGTGATCCCGGTGCTTCCGCCGGATTCTGCGTCCCCTCGTCCCCCTCGACGGCGGCCGCTTCGCGACCAGCGACCTGAACGACCTCTACCGCCGCGTCATCAACCGCAACAACCGCCTCAAGCGGCTCATCGAGCTGAACGCGCCGGAGATCATCATCCGGAACGAGCGGCGGATGCTGCAAGAGGCGGTGGACGCCCTCTTCGACAACGGGCGCCGTGGCAAGACGATCACGGGGCCGAACAAGCGCCCGCTCAAGTCCCTGAGCGACATGCTCAAGGGCAAGCAGGGCCGCTTCCGGCAGAACCTGCTCGGCAAGCGCGTCGACTACTCGGGACGCTCGGTCATCGTCGTCGGCCCGGGGCTGCGCCTGCACCAGTGCGGCCTGCCGAAGAAGATGGCCCTCGAGCTGTTCAAGCCGTTCATCTACAACAAGCTCGAAGAGCGCGGCTACGTCACCACCATCAAGAGCGCCAAGAAGATGGTGGAGAAGGAGAAGCCGGAGGTCTGGGACATCCTCGAGGAGGTCATCACCGAGCACCCGGTGATGCTCAACCGCGCGCCGACACTCCACCGCCTGGGCATCCAGGCCTTCGAGCCGGTGCTCATCGAGGGCAAGGCTATCCAGCTCCACCCGCTCGTCTGCACGGCCTTCAACGCCGACTTCGACGGCGACCAGATGGCGGTCCACGTGCCGCTTTCGGTCGAGGCCCAGATGGAGACGCGCGTGCTCATGATGAGCACGAACAACATCCTGTCGCCCGCCAGCGGCAAGCCCATCATCAACCCGACCCAGGACATCGTCCTCGGCCTCTACTACATGACGCGTGAGATGCCGTTCTCGCGCGGCGAGTACAAGGGCGACGAGGCGAAGAAAAAGGGCGAGTTCCACGGAATCTATGCCTCGCCGGGCGAGGTGCGGGCGGCATACGACTCGGGGGAGATCGACCTGCACGCGCGCATCCGTGTGCGCGTCGACGGCGAGATCCTCGACACGACGGTCGGGCGCGTGCTGGTCAAGGAGATCCTCCCCGAGCAGCTCGACTTCGCCCTCGTCAACAAGGTCCTCGACAAGAAGGCCCTGAGCTACCTGATCGACCAGTGCTACCGGAAGAGCCGCAACAAGGCGACGGTGCTCTTGGCCGACCGGCTGCGGACCCTCGGCTTCGAGATGAGCACCCAAGCGGGCATCTCGATCTGCATGGACGACATGGTCATCCCGGACAGCAAGGCCGAGATCCTCGGTCGCTCCCAGTCGGACGTCGAGACCGTCGTCGAGCAGTACCAGGAAGGCCTCATCACCGACGGTGAGCGCTACAACAAGATCGTCGACATCTGGGCCGATGCGTCGGACCAGGTCGCCCGCGATCTGCTCGACGGCATCGGCGTCGAGGACATCGAGGACCCGAGGACGGGCGAGGTCCGCGAGACGACGAGCTTCAACCCCATCTTCATGATGGCCGACTCGGGCGCTCGCGGAAGCAACCAGCAGATCCGCCAGCTCGCCGGCATGCGCGGCCTGATGGCCAAGCCGAGCGGCGAGATCATCGAGACGCCCATCACGGCGAACTTCCGTGAAGGGTTGACCGTGTTGCAGTACTTCATCTCGACCCACGGCGCACGCAAGGGTCTGGCGGACACCGCCCTCAAGACGGCCAACTCCGGCTACCTCACCCGGCGTCTGGTCGACGTGGCGCAGGACGGCGTCATCACCGACTACGACTGCCAGACGCTCGACGGCATCTGGGTGTCGAAGCTCGAGGAGGGCGGCGAGGTCGTGACCACCCTTGGTGAGCGCATCCTGGGTCGCGTCGCACTCGAGGACATCGTCGACCCGGTAACCAGTGACATCATCGTCGCCGCGAACGATCCGATCGACGAGCACAAGGTCGACGCCATCGAGGACGCTGGCATCGAGCGCGTGCTCATCCGGTCGGTGCTCACCTGCCAGAATCGGCGCGGCATCTGCTCGATGTGCTACGGGCGCGATCTCGCGCGTGGCTACCGCGTCAACATCGGCGAGGCCTGCGGCGTCATCGCGGCCCAGTCCATCGGCGAGCCCGGGACGCAGCTCACCATGCGGACGTTCCACATCGGTGGCGCGGCGGCCCGCGGCAAGATCGAGCAGTCGAGCCTCGAGAGCCGCTCGGAGGGCATCGTGCGCTTCGAGAACACCAAGACGGCCAAGCGCCGCGACGGCAGCGTCGTCGTGATGAACCGTCACGGGCTCGTCAAGATCGTCGACGACTCGGGCCGCGAGCGTGAGCGTTACAACCTCACGTACGGCGCCTTCCTCAAGGTCGAAGAGGGCCAGCGCGTCGTCAAGAACACTGTCCTCGCGGAGTGGGACCCCTACGCGATCCCGATCCTCACCGAGGTCAGCGGTGTCGTGAAGTACGGCGACATCGTCGACGGCGTCACCATGGAGGAGAAGCTCGACGAGGTGACGGGCCTGTCGCGGCGTGTCGTCATCGAGTCGCGCGACCCGAGCGCACGCCCCCGCATCAGCGTCAAGGACCCGAGCACGGGCGAGACACTCAAGACGGGCGTCGGCGACAACGAGGCGCGCTACTACCTGCCGGTCGGCGCCAACATCATCCCCGCCGAGGGGCAGCAGGTGGAGGCCGGCGAGATCATCGCCAAGATCGCGCGCGAGACCACGAAGACCAAGGACATCACCGGCGGTCTTCCCCGTGTCGCCGAGCTCTTCGAGGCCCGCAAGCCGAAGGACCACGCCATCATCAGCGAGATCGATGGCCACGTCACCTTCGGCAAGGACACCAAGGGCAAGCGCAAGGTCGTCATCACGCCCGAGGTCGGTGAGCCGAAGGAGTATCTCATCGCAAAGGGCAAGCACATGACGGTGAAGGACGGCGACCGCGTCCGCGCCGGCGAGCCCCTGATGGACGGTCCGCCCAGCCCGCACGACATCTTGAAGGTGAAGGGCGAGAAGGAGCTCGCGGCTTGGCTGGTGAACGAGATCCAGCAGGTCTACCGGCTCCAGGGCGTGACGATCAACGACAAGCACATCGAGGTGATCGTTCGCCAGATGCTCCGCCGCGTGCGGATCAAGGACGCGGGCGACACCACCTTCCTGCCCGACGAGCAGGTCGAGAAGTCCGTGTTCGAGCGCGAGAACGAGAAGGTGATCGCACGCGGCGGTCAGCCGGCCGTGGCCGAGCCGCTCTTGCTCGGCATCACCAAGGCGTCGCTTTCGACCGACTCGTTCATCAGCGCGTCCTCGTTCCAGGAGACGACGAAGGTGCTCACCGAGGCCGCCATCAGCGGGAAGGTCGACCACCTGCGTGGCCTCAAGGAGAACGTCATCATGGGGCGGCTGCTGCCGGCGGGCACCGGTCTCGGGGCGTACAAGCGGCTCGAGATGGTGGTCGAGGAGCAGGCGACCGAGGTGATCACCGAGGGCGCTGAGCACACGGCCGCGGAGCAGGCGCTGGCGGCGGCGAGCGAGGAGTAGCTCTTCCGCAGCGCTGTGCTGAGCCGTGAGGACGCCGTCCCAGGATGCCCCTGGGGCGGCCTACGGCCTCGCGCCGACTCGTCGTGTACGTCCGTACACTCCTTGCCGACGCTGGTCCTCCCCCGGGGAGACTCCGGGGGCGCCCTCGGGACTCGCGGGAGCTGGGCCCCGGGCTCGCTGCGCTTCCTGGGCGGCTTGCGTCCTCGCGTGACCTCGTCGTCGGGGGGAGGGAGCGCTAGGCGTGATGGCGTCTCGCAAATGGGCTTCTTCGCAGAGAACGGGACGGTGATCTCGGCGCTTGTCGCACGTGCCCCGATCGCCACGGCTTGGGCACTGGCGCTGGTCGTGGGCATGGGCTGCGGCGGCGGAGGCGCTGGCGGAGGTGACGCATCGGTCCACTGCAGGGACGGCGCCGTCGACGGTGCAGCCGACGCGGCGGGTGCCCATGGCGGGACCTGCGCCGGCGAAGACGCCGCGGTCGACGGTGCGGTCGACGCAGCGAGCACCCCTCCCGCCAGCTGCGCCGAGTGCGCGCATCTGCAGGAGGAGCTCGACGCTTTGCGATCGCTGGTGACTCCGACTCGTCCGGAGGGGCGTCTCGTCGTGTCGGCGGGATCGTGCGACGGCCTCCCGCCGATTCAGACCGCAGACCTGGCAACGGCAAGCGCGCTTTGCTACGTCCCCTACACGGGGAACCGGATCTCCATCGGCGGAGCCCTCTACACCTTCCCAACGCTCGCGCTGCCCTTCGATCCTGCGCACCAGTCGACCGGGCAGATCTACGACGTCTTCGCGATCGTCGTGAGCGGGGCGCCGGCGATCTGCACCGGTGGACGGCCTTGGGCCTCCATCGGCTCGCGCACCGACCTGATCGCGCGGCAGCCGAACGGCCTCTACGAAAACACGTCGGCGTTCGATCACTGCTACAACGGTTCCTCGGACTACGGGACCGTCGCGTCCGGCGCCGGGCTCTACCTCGGGTCGGTCTACATGACGGCGCCCGGCGCGACGTCGATGGTCCGCTATCCGGCGCAGACGCCCGGAGGCTCGAACAACGTTCTCGGGCTCTTCAACGCCTACAACCAGCTTCCGACGACCGCCTACGAGCGCGACTCGACGCCCATGTGGACCTACGCGACCGTCGGTTGGCGAGTCGCAGACGGGTCGAACGCCAATCGGGTCACGTTCCTCGACGGTCTCGGCCTATCACCCGTCACGGCGAACTACACCTGCACGATGTCGTCGGCGGTCAGTGGTCTTTCGGGCGCGACGATCTCCTTCTGTGTGAACTGCACCACCCCGGGCCTGGTCGCAGAGGTCAACAACCAGACGGCGTACGACGGGAACAACCAGGGCTCCACGGTCAGCGCCTTCGGCGAGTACTACGGCACGCTCGGGTTGAGCTACATCCAGGCCATCGAGGCCGGCGGCGGAGGCCAGACGGTCTTCTACGGCAACACGTTCGGCGGCCTGATCGTCACGCTGCCCATGTGAGCGGGGAGTCGCACGCAGGTCGGCACGGAGGTCGGCCGAAGCAGCGTCTCTCGCGAGCGTGCGCTCAATACGCGGCGCCGGCGCGGAGGTGAAGGCCCCACACGCCGCCCGCGTCGAAGGCGAAGCCGAAGGGGCCGTCCAGGTTCATCGTGAGCTCGGTGCGTACGAAGAAGGTGCCGAAGACGAGACGTACGAAGGGGGCGAGGGAGGTCTGGGCGTTGTCGCCCTCGGCGGTCGGGAGCCAGGCCGCTCGCAGGATGACGCCGCCGCGCACATGATCGCCCCACGTGCCGCCGACAGCCGCCTGGGCCTGTAGCGCGATGTCGGGGCGGAGGCGGTCCGCGGTGCTGAGGAGCAGGGCGGTCTTCGCCGTGCCCCGAACGAACAGGTGACCGGTGACGGCCTCGAGACGGCCGAAGACGACCGCTGCGGTGGCGTCCGGTCGCCAGAGCCACAGAATCCGCCGCACCGTACATCGCCACTGCCGCGTTGACACTGTCGATGGCCGCGGCCTCGCTCAGGGTGGGGTGCGCCGGGTCGCGGGGGGCGGGCGCCGTGGCGAGGGGCAGCGTGAGACCGCCGCCCAGCCGAGCGTGAAGGTGCGGTTGGCGGCGCACCCAGGACAGGGCGAGCAAGGGGTTGCCGCCCTCGAACCCCGATCCACCGACCTTGTCGAACGTGAGCGTGGCGAGCGATGCGCCCCAGCGAAGCTCGACCCGCAGGTCGGGCGTTACGGCGGTCTCCTGTGAGATCAGAAGCGTCTCGACGAGCAGGTCCTGCATGTCGGCAATGGTGGTCCCGAAGAGCGACAGCTCGCCCCAGAAGCCGGCGACCTTCGGCGATCCCTTCTTCGGCGGCGGCGGAGGTGGGAGCGGCCACAACGCATCCTCGATCGGCTCGGGATTCGTTGGCGGCGGAAGCCCTTGGGCCTGGGCTCGTGTCGTCGCCGGCTGCAGGACGACTGTGGCCACGAGGAAAAGAGGGGCCGCCCAGCGGTGCATGAATGGAGCGCATATCACATCGCGGGTGCGATGGGAATGTCGAACGGCGGCAGGCAACACGGCCGCGTCGCGACGAACGTGACCTCGGCGATCCACGGGGTGAGCTGCGCCCCCGCCATGCCGCCACATCGGTCGCGGACCGCTACGCCCGCCTCCCGCGGGCGGCTGCTCCGAGCTCGCGAAGCTCCTCGGTGATCGCTTCCTGCGTCAGGTGATTGCGTTCCAGGCGTAGCTCCTCGAGCCTGCGGTCGAGGGCGTGGGTGGCCGCATCGGTCGTCCGCAGACGTGCAGCGTGCTCGGCCGTGAGGGACTCCATCGCGGCGCGGTACACCTCCACGTAGGTCCACTCCTCGAGCAGGCTTTGCGCGATGTGGGAAGCCTCCATGTAGGTGCGCGGCGGTTGGCTCGGCGTCTCCTCGCCTCCCGCGAGGAGCTGCCGGCGATGCACCGGGAAGACACGGGTGAGGGTGGGCGCGCCCACGCCGGCTCCCTCGTGGCGCGTGTAGACGACCTCTACGCCGTTGCATCGGCCCGATTCGACGCGTGAGGCGATGCTATGGGCCAGCGCTTCGACGAGCGGGTCGACCCCTCGCACCGAGGCCGGGGCACCGTGATGCTCGATCACGCGGCAGCCCGCCGCTTCGGACAGGTCCACCGTCCGTCCGCCCACGGCGATGACACCCGCCCAGCGTTCGGCGAGGGTGTCACGGCGTGTGAGCGCCCGGTCCATCAGCCGCCGGGTCAGGGGCCCGCACAGCCCCTGGTCGGTGCCGAGGACGAGGAGTAGCACGAGCGACGGCGGAGGCGGCTCGAGGACCGACGCCGGAAGGGCGGCGAGCGCGCGCCGGAGGGTCTCTTCGTACTCCCGGAGGTGCGCGAGCGCCTCCGAGCCGCGGCGCAGGTGAACGGCCGACAGGGCGCGCATCGTCGACACGATCTCGCGCACCGCGCCCACGTTGCGTACCCTTCGCTCGAGCGTCCCGAGGTCCATCAGGCGACCTCGTCGAGCGCTTGCTCGATGAGCGTGCTCTCCGCCTCGGTCGCCGGCCGCCCCGCGCCGAGGGAGCGCAAGAGCTCGGGGTGCTCGGCGCGCAGGCGCGCACGCAGCAGCATCGCGACGGGACCCACGCGCTCGATCGGCATGGGATTGAACAGACCGCGGCTCAACGCCGCCAGCACCGCCACCTGCTCGCCCATGGGGATCGGCGCCTCGGGAGGTTGGCCGAGCACCTCGCGGATGCGCTCGCCGCGCACGATGACCTGCCGCGTGCTCTCTTCGATGCGTGTCCCGAACCGGGCGAAGCCCTCGACCTCGCGCGCGTGCGTGGCCTCGAGTCGCAGCCGCCCCGCGACGGCCTTCATCGATGGCCGCTGGGTGCGAGTGCCGACGCGCGACACCGACAGACCGACGTCGATCGCTGGCTTGACGCCCCGGTCGAACAGAAGGCGATCGAAGTAGAGCTGGCCGTCCGTGATCGAGATGAGGTTGGTCGGGATGAAGTCGGCGATCCGACCCGCCTGGGTCTCGGCCACGGGAAGCGCAGTCAACGAGCCGCCGCCCTCGCTGCGCGCGAGGTGCGTCGCGCGCTCGAGCAGGCGCGCGTGCAAGAAGAAGATGTCGCCCGGGTAGGCCTCGCGCCCCGGGGGCCGGCCGAGGAGCAGGGCGATCTCCCGGTACGCGACCGCGTGGCGCGACAGGTCGTCGAAGACCACGAGCGCGTCCTCGCCCCGGTCGCGGAAGTACTCGGCGATGGTGCACCCCGCGTAGGGTGCGAGGTAGCGCAGCCCGGCCGGCGCGTCCGACCCCGCCACCACCACCACGGTGTGGGCGAGCGCCTTCTCACGGCGGAGCGTCTCGATGAGCGTGACGGCGGCCGACGTCTTCTGGCCGATGAGCACGTAGACGCAGCGGACACCCGTATCGCGCTGATGGATCACCGCGTCGGTGGCCACGGTCGTCTTGCCCGCGCCCATGTCGCCGATCAGGAGCTGTCGTTGACCGCGTCCGATGGGGAAGAGGGCGTCGATGACCATGACGCCGGTCGCGAGAGGTTCGGTGACCGCTTCGCGCGCCGCGATGCCGGGCGCCGGCCGTTCGAGGGGCCACCGCTCCAGCACGTCGGGAGGCGGAAGGCCGTCGAGCGGTACGCCGAGGGGATCGATCACGCGTCCAAGGAGCGCATCGCCCACAGGCGCCGAGGCGACCCGGCCCGTCGCCCTCACTGGCGCGCCCGCCTGTACCCGTCGCTCGGGGCCGAGCAGCACCACTCCCACATCGTCTTCGCCCAGGTCGAGCGCGAGCGCGTCCACCCCATCGCCCCGCGTCGCATCGCCTCGGCTCCCGATCTCGGCGAGCTCGTCCAGACGCAGACCCGGCATGCCGAGCAGGCGCGCCACGCCGTCCCCGACCGAGCGCACGGTGCCTTCCTCGCGCCGCTCGAGGGCGTATCGGAAGGACCCCGCGGCGTGCCGGAGGCGGCGGCGAAGCTCCTCGAGATCGGCCGTCACGGCGACCCCTCCCCGAGGGCACGCTCCACCTGGGCGCGCATGCTGCCGTCGAAGACCAGCTCGCCCGCACGGAGGCTCGCACCTGCGAGCAGATCGGGATCGGTACGCGTGCGGGGCGCATGGCCGTCCGGCAGGAGCGCCGCAAGGCTCTCACGCAACACGGAAGGCACGCCGGGCCGGGCCAGGGACAGCTCGACCCCGTCGCGCGTTCCCGCGTTGCGAATGCGCTCGCGATTGGCGGGCCCGAGCGCGCTCAGCTCTTCGGCGAAGCGCTCGCACGCCCCCTCGTGGAGGCGGGCCGTGTCGCCGACCTCGGTGAGGATGCGACCGATGAGCGCGGCCACGGTTGGCGCGAGCGACAGGAGTGACTCCCGGTCGCGCCGCCTGCGCTCCACATCGATCTGGGCCACGATGCGATCGCGCTCCGCCACGGCAGCCCGGGTTGCCTCCTCGAGCAGCTCCGCGCGCCGTGCCGCTCCTTCCTGCTCGGCGCGCGCCACCACCTCCCGCTCGGTGGTGCGTGCGCGCGTCAGGGCCGCCTGCACCTCCGCTTCGAGGCGCTGCACCTCCTCACGCCCCCGCTCCACCGTGCCGAGCCCCTCTTCGATGCGCTGAGCCCGCGCGCTCATGTGGCGGCGCAGGGGCCTCCACAGGAGCCGCCACAGAACGACGACCAGCACGAGGAAGTTGACGGCCTGGAACAGGACGGTGGGTAGATCGAGGGTCATTTCACGAGGTCGAGCAGCGGATTGGCGAACAGGAGGATGAGGGCGATCACGAAGGCGTAGATGGCCGTCGATTCGACCATGGCCATGCCGACGAAGAGCGTGCGCGTGATCCGGTCCGCTTCATCCGGCTGCCGAGCGATGGCGTCGAGCGCCTGGGCGAGGGCTTGACCCTCGCCGCGTGCTGGACCGTAGCCGCCGATGGCGACGGCGATGCCGGCCGTGAAGATGCTCACCGCGACGACGATGCCCATGGTGGTCATGTTTTCTCCTCGGATTTCGGGGCGACCGCGGCGTCCTGGCGCAGACCCGCGGCGATGTAGACCATGGCGAGCAAGGTGAAGACGTAGGCCTGGATGACGCCGACCAAGAGGCCGTAGAGCTGCATCGTCACCGGTACGAGCAGGCTCGCCAGGACCGCCAAGACGGCCACGATGAGCTCGCCGGACAGGGCGTTGCCGAAGAGGCGCAGGGCGAGGGCCAGGGTGCGTGTGATCTCACCCACGATGTTGAAGGGAAGAAGGAGCCAGGAGGGCTCGATGTAGACGCGGAGGTAGCGCTTCGCGCCGACCAGCCAGATGCCGTAGACGTGCACCGACACGAAGACGATGCCGGCGAGGGCCACGGCCGTGTTCAGGTCCCGCGACGGTGAGCTGACGCCGGGCACGAGGGACGCGGCGCTCGCGACCATCAGGAACACGCCGAGGGTGCCGACGAGCGGCAGGAAGTGATCCGGGTCGAAGGGCGTGATCTCGGAGATGAGGTGCTCCATCGTCTCGACGACGACCTCGATGGCGTTTTGCAGGGCGCCCGGGCGGTCGCGTAGCCGCCTCGAGACGACCGCCGACACGACCGCGAGCATGACCATGATCGCCCAGGTCACGAGCACCGAGTCGTGCACGCCCACGCCGGCGATGTGAAAGACGACGTGGGGGAAGGCTTGCTCAACGGGCACGGGACGACCTCCAGAGCAGGACGTCGCGCGCCGCCACGAATGCGAGGATCGAGGCGAAGACCGTCCCGCCTTCGATGCGGGCGGGGGCGACGAGGGCGAGGGCCACGACCAGGGGGCGTGCGCGGCGGAGGATGGTGGAGAGGCGGTGCCCTTCCGTCTGGGCGCGCGCGGCGTCGCGGGCGACCAGGGCGATGAAGAGCGCGGCCCACAGGGTGCCCCACACCAGGGCCGCGACGAGGCGGAGGAGGCTCATCGGGTTTCCCTCACGAAGAGGCGCCACACCGTGTAGCTGCCGGTGGCGAGCCCGAGCAGGAGCAGGGCCAGCGTGAAGGTCAGGCGGGTGCCGAGCCGCTGGTCGAGGAGGCGGCCGAGGGCCGCGCCGCCGACGGTGGGCAGGGCGATCATCCAGCCGATGGCGCCGACCGTGGCGAGGCCAGCCCAGAAGCCGCGACGGCCCCGTGCGCGCGCCCGCTCCATGCGGTCGGCCTCCCGGAACACCTTTCTGCGCAACCCTGGCCACATCACGTTCCGTCCCTCTCGCGCCATGGCCACCAGGAGTCGCTCGTGAAGCCTGCGGAAGGTGTCGCGCATGGCGTTCTCGCCCTGCCGGCTCTCCACAGAGGCTCGGAGCACCTCGGCGCGCACGGCTTCGAGCGATTCGCAGACCACGGCTTCGCGGACCGCCACGTCGACGAGCATCGGTCGCGCGTCGAGCAGGCCCGAGCCGATGGCCACGAGGGTCTCGTGCCCTTCGGGGTCGCGGAAGGTGAGCAGCCCCGGGACGAGGGCGGCCAGGAGGGGCTCGCCCCGCGGTCGCACGCCGAAGCGTCCACTCCCGTCCTCGGCCGTGACGCTCCGCACCGCCGCGTCCACTTCGACGCGAGCCGGTGTGCGCACGATCAGACGTAGGGTGGCCGTCACGGCCGATCGCCCCGGTCGATGGCGCCGATCATGTAGAGGGCGCCCTCGTCCATCTCGTCCAACGCGCCGCTCAGGATAGACTCCGCGTCATCGAGGGTGCGGGCCAGCGGCACCGCCACGCCCGGCCGCCCCGTGAACGCCTCGCCGGCAAAGAAGGGCTGGGTGAGGTAGCGCTCGAGACGGCGCGCCCGCCGTACGGTGGTGCGGTCCGCGGGCGTGAGCTCATCCATGCCGAGCATGGCCACGATGTCCTCGAGCTCGCGCGCCCGCGCCATGACCTCGCGCGCTTGCATGGCGAGGCCGTAGTGCCGCTCTCCGACCACCGCCGGTGTGAGGAGGAGCGAGCTCGAAGCGAGGGGATCGACGGCGGGGTAGAGGCCCTTCTGGGCCATGGCGCGCGAGAGGACGACGCGGGCGTCGAGGTGGGTGAAGGTGGCCGCGACGGCCGGGTCGGTGATGTCGTCGGCCGGGACGTACACGGCCTGCACCGAGGAGATGACCCCGTGGCGCGTCGAAGCGATCCGCTCTTCGAGCTCGGCGAGCTCCGACGCGAGGGTGGGCTGGTAGCCGACCCGCGAGGGCATGCGTCCGAGCAGGGCGCTCACCTCCGCGCCTGCCTGCACGAAGCGGAAGATGTTGTCGACGAGGAAGATCACGTCGTGCTCCGTCTCGTCGCGGAAGTGCTCGGCCATGGTCAGGGCCGAGAGGCCGACGCGAAAGCGCGCTCCGGGCGCCTCATTCATCTGACCGAAGACGAGCACCGAGCGCGCGAGCACGCCGGACTCTTCCATCTCACGCCACAGCTCGTGGCCCTCGCGCGAGCGCTCTCCGATGCCCGCGAAGACGCACACGCCGCCCGCCTGGGAGACGACGTTGTGCACCAGCTCCATGATGAGCATCGTCTTGCCCACGCCCGCGCCGCCGAACATCCCCGTGCGGCCGCCGCGGGGCAGGGGCGTCAGGAAGTCGAAGAGCTTGATGCCGGTGCGGAAGACGCTGCGCGCGCTGATGCGCTCGGCGATGGGCGGGGGACGGCGATGGACCGACCAGCGGGGCGCGTCGACGAACGGTCCGCCGTCGATGGGGCGGCCCACCACGTCGAAGAGGCGGCCGAGGACGGCCTCGCCGACCGGGACGGTTGCCGCGGCGCCCGTGTCCTCGACGTCCGCGCCGCGCCCGACGCCGCTCGTGCTCGTCAGGGCGACCGCCCGCACCCGGTCCTCCGACAAGTGCGCGTGCACCTCGAACAGCACCTCGCGCGCATCGGTCCGGACCCGAAGCAGGTTCTGGATCGGCGGGAGGGGCGCCTCGAAGCGCACATCCGCCACGGGCCCGCTCAGGGCCACGAGCTTTCCGCGCCCCGCCGGCGCGCGCTCGCCTCGGGCGTCCATCGCCGAGCACGTAGCCACCCGTCCATGAAGCGCAATGCGTGGGACCCCGCTAAGCTCGACCGTCATGACACCGACATATCTCTTCGAGACCGAGGAGCACCGCACCCTGCGGCAGCAGATACGCCGCTTCGCAGAGCGCGAGATCGCGCCCCACGCCGATGCCTGGGAGGAGGCGGGGAGTTTTCCCCGGGAGCTCTACCGGAAGGCGGCGGAGGCCGGCTTCATCGGGCTCGGCTACCCGGAGGCGCTAGGCGGCGCGGGGGGCGACCTGGGGCACGTGTTGGTCGCGGCCGAGGAGCTGGTGCTGGCCGGTCGCTCCGTGGGCACCTGCGTGGGCATCGGCAGCCACGGCATCGCGCTGCCGCCGATCGTCGCTTTCGGCAGCGACGAGCAGAAGGCGCGGTTCGTCGAGCCGGTGCTCCGCGGCGAGAAGATCGCGGCACTGGCGATCACCGAGCCCGGCGGCGGGAGCGACGTGGCCGCGCTCGCTACGCGCGCCAGGTTGGACGGCGACGCCTACGTCGTCGATGGAGCCAAGACGTTCATCACCTCGGGGACGCGAGCGGACCTGGTGACGGTGGCGGTGCGCACCGGCGGCGAGGGTCACGGTGGGATCTCGCTCTTGGTCGTCGAGCGCGGGACGCCGGGCTTCTCGGTCTCGAAGAAGCTCGAGAAGATGGGCTGGTGGGCGAGCGACACGGCCGAGCTCGTGTTCGATTCGTGCCGCGTGCCGGCGGCGAACCGGATCGGCGACGAGAACACAGGCTTCGTCGCGATGACTACGGAACTTCGTCACCGAGCGGCTGATGCTCGCGGGGCAGTGCGTGGCCATCGCCGAGCTCGCCTACCGGGAATCGATCGCGTACGCCCGCGCAGCGGCGCGCCTTTGGCCGGACGCTCACGGGCTTTCAGGTCACGCGCCACAAGCTCGCCGACATGGCGACGCGCATCGCGGCGGCCCGGGCGCTCACCGGCGAAGCGCTCGTCAGGCACCTGCGTGGCGAGGCGACCCCCGCCCTGGCCGCCATGGCCAAGAACGCCGCGACCGACGCCTGCTCCGCCGTGTGCGACCAGGCCGTGCAGATCCACGGCGGCTACGGCTACGTGCGCGAGTACCTGGTCGAGCGCCTCTACCGCGACGCGCGCCTCTATCCGATCGGAGGCGGCACGCGCGAGATCATGAACGAGATCATCGCGAAGTCCGAGGGCTACTGACTAGAACACCGATCGGTCTGGCCCAGCGGGGCATGGAGCGAGGCGGCGTCGTCGCAGGCCACCACGGCGTAACGGTCTCCAGAAATGCGAACGGCCGTGGCGCCACACATGTGCGCCACGGCCATCCGCCGGACCGCCCGGAGCCTCGACAGCTCCAGGCCGGACCTCGGTGGGATCACATCCCGCCGCCGGCACCGCCGCTGTCGCCACCGGGCGCCCCGGTGTCGCCGCCGCCCGTGTCGCCGCCGGTGTCGCCACCGGTCGCCGCGCCGCCGCCCATGTCGCCGCCGCTCATGTCGGAGCCCATGGCGTCGCCGCCACCGCTACCGCCCATGTCGCTGCCGGCCATGTCGCCGCCGCCGGTGGAGCCGTTGTCGGCAGCCATTCCGGTCGAGTCGCCGGTCCCCTCCGAGGGGGAGCCGCCGCAGCCCATCGCCACAGCGCCAAGCAGCGCAGCCGCGAACGAGATTACGAGGAACTTCTTCATCCGAGCCTCCTTGCGTTCTTCCTTCGAACTCGGACGGCTCCTAGCCGCCGCCCTGTCGCCCGGGGACACTAGGCGGAGAGACAATCGCGGGTCAAGCACATGCTGAGGTCCGGTGTCGAACCCGGGACGTCCCCATATGGCGACCGCCTCTTCAGGGACGCGCGCCGAGCACGACGCCCTGGTCGACGAGGGCCGCCAGGAGCTCGCCGAGCCTCTCCACGAACGCACCGTCGAGGGCTACACCGAGATCCCGCGCAACCTCGTGGCTGGCCTCCGTGAGCGTGCGCTCGCCGGAGAGAATGACCTCGACCAGGGCGTGCTCGACCGGTCCGAGCACACGGAACGACACGCCATGGTCGGCGCGACGGTACAGGAGCAGATGCGTGGGCTCCGCGGGCCAGGGCGGGCCCCCATCGCGATGGACGGGATGATCCAGCACCACCGTCCGTGCGGCCGGGTGCACGACGGGCCTTCGATCGAAGACCAGCGCCACGTGCGGCGGCAACTCTCCCGCCGCCCAGCCCACGTCCCAGACCTCTGCCTCGTAGCGGGCCAGATCGACGAGCCAGGCCGGATGCCCGGCGTCCGCCGTCCAGCGCGAGGCCGCGAAGGCCGCGAATGCCGGCACGATGTCGCGAATGAAGCGCGTGCGGGGTGGGGCCGCCTCGAGCCACCGGCCGAAGGTCGCGTCGAAGCCCTCGGCCCCGATGGCGTCGCGGGTGCGCGGTAGGCCGGAGGCGAGCATGTCGAGCAGGCGGCTCTGCACCATGCGTCGGTACAGGAGCCATCGCTCCGGGTCGCTGCCGAGGGCCGTCAGGTCCCCCTCGTCGGGCTCGGCGGCGAAGCACAGGCGCACGAAGGCGCGCTCGGTGTCGACCAGGCTCATGGCCTCGCCCGTGCCGCTGCGCGCTGCCAGATCGCATCGAGGCGCGACACCTCCTCGAGCAACGCGTCGAAGGTGGGGAAGTTGCCGTCCCGCTCGAGCAGGACGGGTTTCGGCCCGACGTGGGCGAGGGTGTGCTCGAGCAGCGCGTAGACGTCATCGCACACGGACTCGCCGTGCGTGTCGATGCGCAGACCGTCGTCCCGCACGAGGTGGCCGGCCACGTGGATCTGTACGACGCGGTCGGGCGGCATGCGATCGATGAAGGCCGCTGCGTCGAAGTGGTGGTTGCGCGCGTTGACGTAGACGTTGTTGACGTCCAGCAGCAGCCGTGCGTCGGCGCGCTCGAGGACGTCGAGCAGGAAGCCCGCCTCGTCCCGGTGCCCCCGATCGTGATGTGCATAGTAGCTCACGTTCTCGACGGCGATGGGCCGCTCGAGCGCGTCGCGCATCTCACCGATACGGGCCACGGCGACCGCCAGTGTCTCGGCGTCGAAGGGCAGGGGGATCAGGTCGTGTACGAAGAGGCCGTCGACCGCCGCGAAGCACAGGTGGTCGCTGTGCCATGGGGTGTCGAGGCGATCGAGGAAGGCCCGGAGGTCGCTCATGTAGGCGCGATCGAAGGGCTCCACGGCGCCGAAGCCCATGGTCAGCCCGTGGGTGACCACGGGCCACCGGGCGCGGCACGCATCGAGGACGGCCGGGTACCGTCCACCGCGGCGCACGTAGTTCTCGGGGTGCACCTCGAGCCAGCGCACCTGGTCCGGAGCCCGTTCGAGGAGCTCGGCCGCGAACGGCATGCGCAGGCCGATGCCCACGCCGTGCACCTCGGCGGGTCGGCTCGGGGCCGCGGAAGCCGTGGAGGCGTCTTTCATGGGCTCGGGAACGGCGCTTGGTTCCGTCGCAGCCGATCGCGGTTACGACCGGTGCGGGGCGCACCCGGGATCGTCGACCCGGGGTGCGCCCGCGCCCACCTCAGTGCGAGGCCCCGCAGGAGCCCGCGCCGCAGCTGCCCTCGCCACCGGAGGCGCCGCCCGAACCGCTGGCCGCGCCGCCCTGATCCATCGTCGCGGCGCCGTTGCCTCCGCTCGCCGGGCTGCTGTGGTGCATCGCGCCACCTCCGCTGCAGCTCGATTCACCGCCCGTCGTCGCCATGTGCGAGGAGCCGGTTTCGGCAGGCTGGGCGGAGCTGCCGCCGCAGGCCGACGCCGTCACACCCAGGGCTGCCGTCGCCATCGCCACAAGGGTTCGCTTGAGATTCGCGTTCATCTTCGTCTTCCTCCAAGGAACTTTTCACGGGGCAGACTGCCCCATCCTGAAACGACCTCGCCCACCAGGGGGAGGCCGTCACGCTAGCCGAGGGCCGCGGTCTGGTCGACCGCTTGTCGGCCTTGTCGGTCTTGGAGGCGTATGGCGGCGGCCCGCGATCGGTTTCAGGCATCCTTCGCCTGGTCTGCGGTTTTTTTCTGTGGACGCGGAGCCCGCGATGGGGATGGGTGATCGCGGGCGGGGGGCGGAAGCGAAGGCGAGGAGGCGCTTCGATGAGACGGGCGGACGCGGCGAGGGTGGGGAATGGCCGTGCGGCGGGCGCGTCGATCGCCATCGGTTTGCTCCTCTCGCTCGCCGCATGTGGCGGCGCCCGGGTGCCTGCCCCGCTTCCGCCCGTCGCCGCTGCGCCCATGCGCCTGCGCTACCGCGTGCGGGTCGACGCCGCGCTCGATTGGCTCGACGTCCGGCTCTGCTTCCGGGGCTCGCCTCCGCCGAGCCTCATCGCGGGCAGCGCGCGCGCCTCGAGCTGGGTCATCGGGGCCCGAGGCCCGGGGGGCGCCGCGCTCGCGGTCCGTGGCGGACGCATCGTCCTCGGCGACCTGCGCCCCGGAGCCTGCGTCTCCTACGGGTACGCCTCGTCACGGCCATGCGCGCCGAGGGCGACGACGGATCCCGAGCCGTCGCCCTCTCCGCGGGGGACTGGCTCTTTAGACCCGTTCCGCGTCCCGCCACCGTCCGCGCGACCATGCGCTTCGCGCTGCCCGCGGGCATGGGCGTCTCTGTGCCGTGGCGTCGCGAAGGGGACGTGCGTGTGCTCGGCGACGTGGACTTCCGCTTTCTGGCGCACACGGCGTTCGGCAATATGGATCGCCTTTCGCTCGATGTGGCCGGCGGGCGCATCGACGCTGCGGTCTTGCCGGGGACGGGGGTCGCGCGGGACGCGGTGCGCGCCTGGCTGCAGAAGGCGGCGAGCGCCGTGTCGACGGTCGGCGGTCGCTTCCCCGCCGATCACACCCAGGTCGTCGTCGCGCCGGTGGCGCCTGGACCCAACCCGGTGGCGTTCGGCCTCGTGGGGCGCAGCGGCGGCGCGTCGGTCCTGTTGCTCCTGCGGCGCAGGGCCGACCCCCACGTGCTCGCCGACGACTGGGTCGCGGTGCACGAGCTCAGTCACCTGCTCCTGCCCTTCGTGCGCCGCCAAGACGCGTGGCTCTCCGAGGGCATGGCCACCTACTACGAGGAAATGCTCCGCGTTCGTGCCGGTCTGCAGCCCGAGCAAGCGGCGTTCCAGAACCTGGACGATGGGTTCCGCCGGGGGCGGTCGAGCGCGCCAGGTCTGGACCTCGACGAAGCGAGCCGGCGCATGTTCGCGCAGCACGATTTTCAGCGCGTGTACTGGAGCGGCGCCCGCTTCATGCTCGCCGCGGACGTGGCGCTGCGCACCCGCCCGGAGCGCCCGAGCTCCCTCGACCGGGTGGTGGCCGGCATGGGCGAGCCGGCGCGAACGAGCGGGCGCGTGTGGACGGCCGCCCAGGTCCTGCGCCGTCTCGACGCCATCGACGGGTCCCACCTGTTCCGCGACCTCGGCCGGCGCTACGAGCAGAGCCGGACGCTGCCCGGATGGGAACGCCTGTGGCAGCGCCTCGGCGTCGAGTACGACGCGCACGGGCGTGTCGTGCTCTCGGACCAGGCCCCCCTCGCCTCGGTGCGGGACGCAATCTGTCGCCTCCCGGCCCCGCAAGGTTCGCCACATCAATAGCAACAAGCCCCGCGCCTGCCAGCGCGAGGAAGCGAGCCGCAGGCGAGGCGCGGGGGAGGGAGCCGGTGTGCGTACGGCGCGCGAAGGGCATTCAAGACACCGGAGCGCTCCGGGCGCCGAACGTGCAGCGGGAGGGGGGCGCGAGGCCCCCTCCCCGAGCGAAGCGAGGGCCAGCCCGAACCGCGCGGGATCCTGCAGCGCGCGCCCCCCTCGGCGAGCGAAGCGAGGGCCCCCCTCGCCCCCCTCCCCGAGCGGAGCGAGGGCACATCCGCGCGCCTGCGCCCCCGCCAGCGCAGCCCAGCCCCACCCGCGCCGCGCCCAACGCCCCTCAGCGGTGGCGGAGGGTGTCGAGGACGAGGTTGCGCGGCGCCGGGCGGCTCCGACCAATCACGAAGGCACGGGTCACGCGCGCGGCGACGGCCGGCGCGTCGGCACGTGTGCGGACGTGGAGCTCGGCGAGGGGCTCGCCGGCCGCGACCCGGTCGCCCGGCTTCCTGTGGAGGACGACGCCGACGGCCGGGTCGATGACGTCGTCGGTGCGACTGCGACCCGCGCCGAGGGCCATGGACGAGAGGCCGATCTCCATGGGGTCGATGTCGCGGACGAAGCCGGCGCGCGGGGCCTCGACGCGGACCACGTGCGGTGCACGCGGCAACCTGTCGGGCTCCTCCACGGTGCGCGCGTCGCCGCCCTGTGCGCGTACGATGGCTTGCATTTTGCGCAGCGCCGATCCATCCCGAACCGCGGCCTCGAGTCGCTTGCGCGCCGCAGCCGGTGTGCGCTCGACGCCGCCGAGCCGGAGCATCTCGGCACCGAGGGCGAGCGTGCACTCGACCAGATCCGGCGGCCCGCCGCCCGCGAGCACCTCGAAGGCTTCGGCGGTCTCGAGCGCGTTCCCCACCGCGCGCCCGAGGGGCACGTCCATGTCGGTCAGGAGCGCGCTCACCTTCTTGCCGGCGAGGGAGCCGACCCGCACGAGCGAGTGGGCGAGGGCCCGCGCGTCCTCGAGCGTCTTCATGAAGGCACCGCGCCCGACCTTGACGTCGAGCACCAGAGCGTCGATCCCCTCGGCGAGTTTCTTGGACAGGATGCTCGCCGTGATGAGCGGGATGGACTCGACGGTCGCGGTCACGTCGCGCAGGGCGTAGAGGCGCTTGTCCGCCGGGGCGATGTCACGCGGTCTGCCCGATGAGGGCGCAGCCGACGTCGCTCGACCTGGGCTACGAAGGCGGCCACGTCCATCGATACGGAGAAGCCGGGGATCGCCTCGAGCTTGTCGAGCGTGCCGCCCGTGTGGCCGAGGCCACGTCCGCTCACCATGGGCACCGGAACGCCGCAGGCGGCCACCATCGGCGCGAGGCAGAGGCTCACCTTGTCGCCGACGCCGCCGGTCGAGTGCTTGTCGACCTTCGTGGCACGCAGCCCGCCGAAGCGCACGACGCGCCCGCTGTCGCGCATGGCGAGGGTGAGGGCCGCCGTCTCCTGCGGCGTCATGCCGCGGAAGAAGACCGCCATGGCAAAGGCGCTCATCTGGTAATCGGTGACGCGGCCGTCGACGAAGCCGTCGATCAGGAAGCGGATCGCCGCGTCGTCGAGGGCGCCGCCGTCGCGTTTTTCGGCGATGAGCTCCGGTACCCGATAGGGCTGCGTTCCGGGCCGGCCCCGCTTCGCTCGCATCACTTCCTCCGCTTTCGCTTGGGGCCGCCGCCCTTCTTGGGACCCTGCTTCGAGTCCCGGCGGGCCTTGCCCGCCTTGCTCGCCTCGCCGGCAAAGGACGCCTTGGCCGCGCCCTTGCGGCCGCGCTTCGGGCGGCGCTCGGATGGGTCGCCTCGCCCGCCCGAGCGATCACTACCCCGCGCACCCGCGCCTCCCGCCGTGCGACCGCGTCCGCCGCCCCCGTCTCGCCCGCTGCCTCGCTGGCTTCGCGGGCCGCGCCTCGAGGGCCCGGCCGCATCGAGGTGCGAGAAGAGCGTGCGGTCGCTCGGCAGATCGGCGACCGGCAGCGCGATGATGCGGCGGTCCGAGATGTTCACGGTCTCGAGCCGCACGAGCACCCGATCGCCCATCGCGAACATGCGCTTGGTGCGGTGTCCCACGAGCCGCACGCCGAGCTCGTCGGTCTCGTAGTAGTCGTCGCCGAGGGCCTCCACCGGCGTGAGCGCCTCCACGTAGGGCTCGTCGAAGGCGCTGTAGAAACCCCAGTCCTCCACGTTCGTGATCGTGGCCGGGAACTCCTCGCCCACCCGATCGCGCATTAGCACCGCACGGTACAGATCGACCACGTTGCGCTCCACGACCATCGCGCGCCGCTCGAGCCGACTCGACTCGAGCGCCTGCAACCGGAGTTTCTCGCGCTCCCGGTCCGGGTCGAGCGCTTCGTCGCGGATCACGCTGCGCAACACCCGGTGCACCGCCAGGTCGGGGTAGCGGCGGATCGGCGAGGTGAAGTGCAGGTACTCCTTGGCCGCCAGGCCGAAGTGACCGATGTTGGTCACGTCGTAGGTGGCCTGCTGCATGGAGCGGAGCAAGAGGTAGCTCAGCACCTGCGCATGGGGCGTACCCTCGATGCGCCCGAGGAAGCGGGACAAGAGCTTGGGGCTCGTGGCCGCCTCGGGGTCGAGCACGTAGCCGAGGGACGAGGCCAGGTCGGCGAAGACCTCGAGCTTCTCCTCCTTGGGCGTGCCGTGCACGCGATAGATCGTCGGGATGCCGCGCCGGCTCAGGTCGCCCGCCACGACCTCGTTCGCGAGCAGCATCATGTCCTCGATGAGCTGGTAGGCCTTGCGCACGCCCGGATCGCGCCGCGACCGGTAGACGTCCACGGGCTCGCCGCTCTCCGGGTCGAGCTTCACGCGCGCTTCGGGCAGGTCGAAGTCGAGGGAGCCGCGCCGCGACCTCCGCAGACGCAGCCGCTGCGACGCCTCGAGGAGCACGCGGAGCATGTCGATGCGCTTCTCGGCTTCGGGCTCGGGCTCGGGCAGCTCGGTGAGCCGGAGCGCGCGCGCGACGCCATCGTAGGTGAGGCGTGCCGCCGAGCGCATCAGGCCTTCGACGTAGCGGTGGCGCCGGATGCCGCCGCTCGGCCCGAGCTCCACCTCGACCGCGAGACAGAGGCGGTCCTCGTTCGGCACGAGCGAGGCCAGGTGGCTCGACAGCTCGCGAGGCAGCATGGGGATGGCGCGGTCGGGGAGGTAGATCGACACGCCGCGGCCGAAGGCCGTTTCGTCGATGGCCGATCCCCTCCCGGACGTAGTGGGACACGTCGGCGATGGCGACGATCACGCGGAAGCCGCCATCCGGAAGGTGCTCGGCCCACACCGCGTCGTCGTGGTCGCGCGCATCGGCCGGGTCGATCGTGACCAGGTCGTAGCCGCGCAGGTCCTCGCGCCCGCGCCGCTCCTCGGCCGTCACCTCCGTCGGCAGCGCGCGCGCCTCGTCGACGACCTTGTCCGGGAACTCCTCGACGACGCCGCCGGCGATCTCTGATGCGCTCCACCTCGACGTGCGTGATGCCCGAGCGCCCGAGCTGCTCGACCACCTCGACCTCGGGCACGTCGTCGGCGCCACGCGGCCAGGCCACGATGCGGCCGATGACGACGAGGCCCGGCTTCGCGTCCCGCGGCACCTTCCCGCGCACGGGCATGGGCCCTCGCATGCGCGGATCGTCCGGCTCGATGGTGTGCGTCTTTCCGTGACGCTGCAGGGTGCCGGTCACGCGCGAGAGCCAGCGCTCGACCACCTCGAGCACCTCGCCCTCGCGGCCCTTGGGGCTGCGGCGCACGGACACGACCACGCGGTCGCCGTGCAGGGCGCCGCCAACCGAGGGCGGCGGGATGAAGACGTCGGGCCCGCCGTCCTCCGCGACGACGAAGCCGAAGCCGCGCGGGTTCATGGACAGACGTCCCCTGACGCGGCCCACCGGCGCACGCGGCCGATCGCCAGGGCCCTCGCCGCGCTGCTTGCGGCGTTGCAGCCGGAAGCGCCCCCCAGGCATCTCCTTGACCATCCCGAGCCCCACCAGGTCCTCGAGGGTGTCGAGCACGACATCGCGCTCGCTCTTGGGTACGCCGATGCGGCCGCAGATCTCGGCCGAGTGGAGCGCCCGGGGCGCCTTCTCGACGAGGACTTCGAGCACTGCCTCGCGCAGCATGGAGTCGCTGGTCATCGTCTGTCGTTGCCTCTGGTCGTGGGCGGTCGGGCCCGGAGCGCGTCGTGCGCACCGGCCCGGGCCTCACGGCGCTTTAAGTGCGTAGATGCCGCCGTCGTCGGCGCCGACGTACAGTGTGCCGTCGGGGCCGATGACCGGCGTCGAGTCCACGTCCTGCCCGATGTTGTAACGCCACAGCACGTGGCCGTCCGGGGAGAGGGCGTAGACAAGGTCGTCCTGGGAGCCGAAGTAGATGCGCCCCTCCGCGTCGACGCGCGCCGACGAGCGGATGCGCCCGGACGTCTCCACCTGCCATCGGACGTGGCCGTCGGGTGTGAGCGCGTAGAACGTGCGGTCGTAGGAGCCGACGAGGATGGTCCCGTCCCGTGCGATGGCCGGCGTCGCGCGCACGTCGCCGCCCGTCTCGAAGCTCCAGCGCATGTGGCCGTCAGGTGTGAAGGCCATCACGTGGCCCAGGTCGTTGCCGATATAGATCGTGCCGTCCGGTCCGATCGACGCGCCGCCGTCGATGCTCCCGCCCGCGGGCACCTCCCAGGCCACCTGGCCGTCGAGCCGGACGGCGAGCAGCTTGCCCTCGGCGGTGCCGACGATCACCAGCCCCGAGGGGTGGAGCACGGGCGAGCTGCGCACGTGGGCCGAGGCGGGGACGTGCCATCGGACGTGGCCCTCCGGGTCGATGGCGTAGACCCCGTCGGCGGCGAAGTAGACCGTCCCGTCGGGACCGATGGTCGGGCTCGAGTCGACCTCCTCGGGGACGGGCAGGCGGAAGCGGAGCTGTCCGGCCGGCGTCAGGGCGAGCACGGCGTCGTCGTCGTTGCCGACGTAGATCGTGCCGTCCTCCGCGATGGCTGCGGTCGAGTAGAACTTGTCGCCGCCCGCGTAACGCCACCGGAGCGCGCCCGCCGGGGTGAGGGCGTTGAACGTGCGGTCGAGGGAGCCGATGTAGACGGTGCCGTCGGCGCCGAGCACGGGCGAGGCGAAGATGCGCGCGTTGGTGCGGTGGACCCAGGCCACGTGCGGCCGCTCGGTGGGGCCCCTGTTCGGCGTGCGGCCCTGGTGCTCAGGCCCGCCCATGAACATGGCCCGCTCCACGAAGGGCGCGCCCCCGTCCATGCCCGCGTCGGCCGTCCCGTTCGTGGTGGCCCCGTCCGTGCCCGCGTCCACGGCGCCGGTGCTGCCGCCCGAGGTCGTGGCGCGACCTTCGGCAGCGAGCTCCTGTTGCACCTCTTGCACGAAGCGACAGCGCCCCTCGTAGCAGATCCCATTGCCGCGGCACTCCACGTCCGACATGCACGGCGCCGGATGGGGCGGGGCACCGCCGCAGGCGACGACGCCAGCGCCGACGCCCAGGGGGAGGGCGACGAGCAGGACGAGCCTGTGGATGCGGGTGTCCATCCCGGGCGCGATGTAGCAGCGGAGCGCGAGCGATTCAACGCGTCCCCGTGCTTCTCGTCGCTGCGTGCACGGTCTTCGGGATCGCGCCCCGCGGGTCCAGGTCCGTCGCAGGTCGTCCGCACACGCGCGCCACGGACGCCTCCCGCCGGCGCCTCAGAACTCGATCTCGCCGCTCGCGCCGAGCGACGTGAAGCCCGAGGCCCGGTTCCAGTCGGCCAGCTCCCGCGAAGCCCAACCCGCCGGCGATGGAGCCGCACACGGCACGGGGGTCGTCGCACCGACCGATGGGGACCCGAAGGCCGAGGGTCAGATTGAGGCCGATCGTGTTGCTGGGCGTGTTGATCTGGGTGCCCGGAGGATTGTCCGCCTTGCTGGTGTCGACGGCGCGGGCTGCGATGGGCAGGCTCAAAAAGCCCCGCAGCGAGAAGAACGGCACGAGATAGGGGTTCTCCCACGCGACGACGCCGCCCATGTCGGGGCTGAAGAAGGCGCCCGCCGCGTCGAAGCCCCCGCCGAGCCCGACGGAGGCGGCCACGTACCGGCCGAAGGGGTGCCGGAAGCCCAGCCGACCCGCGTAGATCATGTGATTGGTGTTCGCCGAGGTCTGTTCGTCGACGTACATGGCGGAGCCCTCGGCCTCGACCTCGAGGCCCGGTGCGACGCCCTGACGGTAGCGTAGGGTGCCGCTCTCGAGGGAGGGGCCGAACATGGCACCGTGGCCGCTGCCTTCGAGGGCGAGGGCGTGCCGGTGGGGGGCCAGGGTGGCGGCCGTCTCGAGCGGGAGGGTGCGTGCGGGCGGCGAGTAGACGTGGTTGACGCAACCGCCGGCTCCCGTCAGGGCGAGCGAGGCGAGCAGGCAAGAAGGGAGGCTGGGTCGCATGGAGCTCCTTCGGAACGGCACCGCATCACGGGTGCAATAGGCAGGAAAGCAAGGACGAGGCCAGGCGATTTCCGCGGGGATTTCGCCCGGCCTCGTGATGGCGGTGTCACTCCCAATCACAGGTGCGCTTTCGTTGCGACAGGGTGTTCGCCCGTCCCCTCCGAACGGACCCGAGCAGGCCCGCCCTCCGGTTGACTCGGGCCGTCCCATGCCCGCTAATGAACGACTTGGGCTTGGGGGTCGGAGGCGAAGATGTTGCGCCGTGCTTTCGTGATCGTCGCCGTTGTGTCCCTCAACATGGCGGGCTGCGGTTTCGAGAGGACCGTGCCCAAGGACGCGGGCTCCTCGGTGGACGACGGCGGCGCCATGGGCCCGGATGGCGGCGTCACGGACGACGCGGGCTCGGCGGACGGCGGCACAACGCCGGACGCGGGCTCGCTCCCCCCGGGCACCACGCCGATCACCGTGGGGGACTGGAACCTGAACTGGTTCGGGAGCACACAGTACGGCCCGAGCAACGACGACCTGCAGCAGCAGAACGTCACGACCGTCCTGATGCAGCACCCGGCGCCCCTGTGGGCCCTCGAAGAGGTCGTCGACACGAGCCGTTTCGCCCAGGTGGCCAGCGCACTCGGCTACGGCTATCTCACCGCCGCGAATCCGTCGGTGAGCGGTAGCAGCGACTACCGGGGCCCCCAGCAGACCGCCATCCTCTACGACCCGGCCGTGGTCACGGTCCAATCGGTGAAGGTCATCCTCGGCAGCGACTACTACGACTTCGCGGAGCGCCCGCCCCTCGAGGTCGCCCTCGACATTCACACCGCGAGCGGCACGGACTCCCTGACCGTCATCGTCCTCCACATGAAGGCCTACGACGACCAGGCCTCCTACGACCGGCGCAACGCGGCGGCCCGGGAGCTCAAGCAGTACCTCGACCCGACCCACCGCACCGACCAGGTGATCGTCGTCGGCGACTTCAACGACGACCTGGACACCTCCCTGCATGCCGGCAGCCCCTCGCCCTACGCAGCCTTCGTCTCCGACACCGTCCACTACGCTTTCCCCACGATGGTCTTCACCCAGCGGAACCTCTCCACCGACATCGGGAACAACAACCCCATCGACCATCAGATGGTGACCAACGAGCTCGCGCCCTACGTGGTGCCCGGCTCCGCGATGGTGATCCACCCTACGATCACGAGCTACCGGAGCACGACGAGCGATCACTACCCGATCCAGGTGACCTACAAGCTGCCGTGACGGCCGCCACGAGGCGGCGGTGCGCTACTCGACGGCCGCGGAGGGGAGGGCGACGGGGGCGTCGACCGTGCGGGGAGCGCCAGCGGTCGGCGTGAGCGCGACGTGCAACCGGCGCGTGAAGGGCAGGCAGGTGCGGTGGGTCTCGATGTCGCACACGACCATGTCGAGCGTGCCGTCGAGCGTGGCCTCTGTCGCCCCCGGCGCGGGATGCACATCGACCGCGATGCCGTGGGGGATGGTGGAGCCGACGCCCTCGCTCGCCGCCGGTGTCGCCGCGAGGCCCGTGCCCCGGTCCCAACGGAGCGACCAGGGGGCCTGCTCGTTGACGCCGGTGCCGTGGGGGAGCCGCCAGGCAAGTGTGAGATGAGTTACGCCTGTCGTCGCGACCTTCACGGGGCCGAGATTCGATTCGAGGGGACGTGGCGCTCGGGCGTTCCGTCGGTCGCCGCGACCGCGACGTGGGTCGTGAGGCGGGGCGCCGTCAGGGCCTCGGGCACCCAGGGGCGCGTGGTGGGCTCGGCGCCGTGCGCCGGGATGGCGAGGGACACGAGCCGGTGGTGGTTCGTGTCGGCGACGATCAGCCTGTCGCCCTCGGCCGTCATGGCCGCCGGTTCGTAGAAGAGCGCGTGGTCCGGCCCGCCCGCGACGGTGTGGGTCTCGCCCGTGCGCGGATCGATCCGCCGCAGCGTGTCGTTGTAGGTGTCGCCCACCCAGACCGCCCCGTGGGCGTAGGCGATGGCGAGGGGATGCTGCAGGCGTGCGTGCTGGGCATCGCCGTCGGCGTTGCCGAAGACGAAGAGGTCCTTGCCGACGAGGGTCTGCACGGCGCCGTCGGTGAGGGCCACACGCCGCACGCTCGACGATTCGCTGTCGAGCACGAAGAGGACGTGACCGTCGGTGGCGAGGCCGCTCGGCTGGGCGAAGGAGGCGCTCGCGTGCGCGCCGTCGACGCGCGCCTCGCGGCCATTGCCCGCGAAGGCGCGGATGCGCCCATGGGCGGTGTCGATTCTCGCCTACCTGGTGCGAGCCCGCGAGCGCCACGAAGAGGCGGCCCTTCGCGAAGGCCAGGTCCCAGGGTGAGCGCAGGGCCGTGCGGGCGTCGACCCAGTCCGCGTCGAGGGGCCCCTCGCCGAGGTGGCCGGTGCCGGCGATGGTCGTCACGTTTCCGGAGCTCAGGTCCACGGCGCGCACGGCGTGGTTCTCCGTGTCCGCCACGTAGAGCGTCTGGCCACGTGCGGCGAGCCCACGCGGGTGGAGGAAGCGCGCCTGGTCCGCGGGGCCGTCGCGGAAGCCCTCGTGGCCGTCCCCGATCACGCGCTTCGCGTGGCCCTCGCCGTCGACGAGCACGATGCGGCTGTGGCCCGTGTCGGCGATGGCGAGCCCGCCGCCCGGGAGGGGCGTGATGCCGCCCGGGAAACGCAGGGGTCCGCCTTCTACGGGCGCCGGTGGACGCCACGCGGCGAGGCGTGATTCGGCGAGCGCGTGATCGGCGCGTCCCTCGTCGACGGCGGCCTGGATCGCGCCGAAGAGCGGCCCGCGCGACTGCTCGCCGGTCGACGCCCAGGCGAGGCGCCCGTGGGCATCGAGCACGGCGATGGTGGGCCAGGCGTCGACGCCCCAGGCGTCCCAGATCGCCATGTGCCCGTCGACGACGATGGCGTGGCGCACGTCGTACTGGGCGAGCAGCTCGTCGAGGCGGTCGCCGTTGCGCTCGTTCGGGAACTTGGGGCTCTCGACGCCGACGACCGAGACCTCTTCGGGGCGGAAGTGCTCCTCGATGGCGTGCAGGACCGGCAGCGTGTGCAGGCAGTTGATGCAGCAGCTCGTCCAGAAGTCGACGACTGTCACGCGGCCGTGCAGGTCGTTCATCGTGAGCGGCCGCGAGACGTTCAGCCAGTCGGTGCCGCCCGCGAAACCGGGCGCCGTGGAGCGCTGGGCGACGGGCACGAGCGGGCTCGGCCCATGGCTCGCGTGCGCGACGGGGGCATGGTTGGTGTGGGCGCGCGCGTGGGCCATCGGCGTCGCCTGCGCGTCAGCGGGTGCCGTCCGCGCCCCTCCGCACGCCCCCAAGAGCACACAGCCCATCACCGCGATCGCGCCTCGCCCCATTCCATGCTCCTGTCTCGGAAGGCCGCGCCCTCGCGGACGCCGGCACGCCTGACCGTACGCCGAAACGCCCGTGTCGGTTACGTGCGGGGAGACGAGCGCCACGGGTGCGCACCCGCCTCCCGCGGTCGCGCCGCCCTCCGAACGCCTACGGCGTGATGCCGTCGATCACGTAGACCTGGTTGCCGCGCATCACCGCGACGCGGTCGCCCTTCGGGGAGATGGCGGCGTCGCTCGGGGTGCCGTGGGCGTCGGTCCAGCCGTCGGGCCGAAGCAAGACGGTGCGCACGTGGGGCGAGAGGGTACGCAGCACCACGCCCCAGGGCGTGGCCTCGACCCAGGCGTGGGCGTCGGTGGCCGCGGCACCCGCTGGAAGAGGCGCAGGTGGCGGTGTGTCGGGCGTGAGCGTGTCGGGGGGGCCCGCCGGCTTCCCGTCGACGGTGAGGGGCACCACGCGCATCTCCTCGCCGCGCACCGCGACCACGCCCTGGGGCGCCCAACCGAGCACGCGCCATCCGTCGTCGTCGTTGCGCGCGCTCTCCGGAAGGTTCGGGCAGGGCGCACCGGCCGGCGGAGCGCGGGGCTCGAGCAGGGGCTCGGACAGGGGCCGGCCCGTCACGACTCCCGCGACGATGCTCGACGCCGGCACGATCGAAAGCACTTCGCCGTCGCAGGTCCGGTGTACGTCCGCCACGGCGAGCCGCCCGGAGGGATCGCGCATGAGCACGCCGCCACCACCGGGGTCGGCCGGTTGCATCTGCTTGGTCTGGAGGTCGACCGTCTTCGGAGCGGTGCCGCGCAAGAGCAGGGTGCCTTCCCCGTCGAAGGCCAGGGCGGACAGCCGCACCGCGGGCGTGCGCGGCGGAAGGAAGGTCGTGACCTCGGTCAGGTGCAGCCCGGCGGGCGTCGGCAGCGTGCCGAGGGCGTGCTGGGCCGCATGCCGTTCAGACGGCGGCACCGCCATGCCCGGCCCGTCGAGCGCTTCGAAGGCGTCGATCGCCTCGAGCACCTTGCCCTGCTTGGCGAGGGCGATGGCCTCAATGGCGGCCGCACGCCCCGCGCCGGTCGATCGCCCGCACGAAAGGCCGTCGGCGCCGTCGAAGCGCAGGCGAGGGCCTCCACCCTCGCGGCACAGGGCATCGTGTACAGCGAGGGCCTGCTCGGCGAGGACGAGCGCTGCCGCCGGGTCGTGGCGCAGCTTCGCGTGGGCGTCTGTCGTCAGCTCGAGCAGGCGGCCTTCGGGCTGGTGGGTGTCACGCGCCAGGCCGCCCGGCCGGTTGAGCCAGGGCAGCGCCACGTGGACGGAGTCGGTCATGCCCTTCGGCGTGATCGTGACGTCGAGGACGGCGTCTTCGTACCCGTCGCCATCGTGATCGACCGCGCGCATGCCCACCGCGATCTGACCGTCCCATCGCCCCGCCGGCGGCAGCAGGGTCACGCGCTCGAGCACCCGCGGCGCCCGCTCGAGGGCGGTGATCCAGAACGCGCGCTCGACGCCGGTCTGCGCGCAGGTCCGCTCCACACCCGCGACCGCGAAGTGGGCGGACACCTGACGGATGGACGCGCCCGTCACCTCGCACCCGAGGGTTGGCTCCACGTGTGCGAGGGGCGCGAGGGCCGCGAACGCATCGCCGTTGCGCCGCGACACGGCGAGCCCCGCCTCGCCCCGGTCGCCTGCCGTCACCACCAGCGCGTCCCGGTCGCCGTCCTGGTCCAGGTCCACCGGCAGCACGGCCCGCAGCATCTTGCCTGCGCCGTCGATAGGCGAGCCCTCTACGTCGACGCGTGTCGTGCCCTCGGGCAGCACGCGGCCCTCGACCGGCGTGAAGGGCTTGGGCGGGCCATCCGCCGCCGTGTCGCCGGGCTGCTTTCCGTGGCCGCCACCTGCGTCGCGCTTGAAGGGGACCGGCCCCCCGCGCCCGCACGAGCCGCAGCCGCCAGCGAGCAGGGCGAGGCCGAGAGCGATGGCGCGTGCCCGCAGCATGGGCGACCTTGTACCACGTGCTGCGCCGCGGCACCCGCGAGGGCCGAGCCGCGTCGAGCGGCCGTGCGGGTCGGAGTCGCTCTTTCGGCGTTTCCATTTCCGCAGGGCGCCGCGTATCTTCGTGGCGCCCAGGGCAGGAGATGGGAGTCGCGGATGAAGGTTGTGGGGGCAGCGGTGGTCTTCGTGCTCGCCGCCGGCATCACCGCCGGCGCCGCGACTGCGCGCGCACAGGACACGGCGATCGACGGCGGCGTGCCGCCGGCACCGGGCAGCGCAACCGCGTCCGATGGAGGAGCAGCCGCGCGCGGCGCGAGCGGCGACGGGGGTGTGGTTGAAGCACCCTCCGGGACGGGCGTCGCGGACGGGGGCGCCCTCGACGCGGGGCAGCGGGAGGGCGGTGCGCGCGCGACCACCACCACGACCGGTGACGCGGGCGCCGCCCACCCTGCTCACCCCTACGTCGAGGTGGTCGTCCCCCGGGCGGCGCGCGCCAGCGGTTGCGTCGGACGGCGCCCTGGGAGGTGGCGTCGGGCTCCACGTGCACGTCGCCCCGCGCGCCCACCCGTCTCCCCGCCGGGCGCCCACGCGGCCGCGGACAGGCATGCTGTCGCGCACGGCGCACAGGGCGGGCACGCCACAGGCACCCACGGTCCATCGCACGGATCGCGCGGCGGCTCCGCTCCGGCGTCGGACCAGGGCCGCACCTTCTACGGCAAGCTCGACGGCGAGTACCGCGTGCGCCTCGAGGGCATGAGCGACATCCCCCTCGAGCCCTTGCCCGGCACCTACCCGCCCGTGCTCGGCCAGAACTTCTGGGCCGACCAGTGGATCCGCATCCGCGCGCATTTCGGGTTGCGGCCACACCTCGAGGTCGTGGGGCAGATCGATCTCTTCGACGGCGTGCTGCTCGGCCATACGACCTCCGGTGTCGCCGCTGCGAAGCGACCCCGCAACGGCTACAGCGCCTTCCCCGGCGTCGACCCGCGCTGGCTCTACCTCGACTGGTACAACTCGCTCGGCCTCGTGCGCGCCGGCCTCGCCGGCGAGCAGTGGGGGCTCGGCATCGTTGCCAATGACGGCGAGCAGGAGCCGGTCTTCGGCGACTATCACTACGGCGATCGGGTCCTCCGGGTCTTGTTCGGCGCGAAGCCCTTCGGCCTTCAGAGCCCCGTCACCGTCGCGCTCGCCGGCGATTCCGTCTTCGACGACATCACCGCCGACATCCGTCAGGGCGACCACGCGTGGGAGGGCGTGCTCGCGGCGTACTGGGAGAAGGACGAAAAGACCCTCGGCTTCTACGGCGTCTATCGCGCCCAGACCAGCCCGGTCAGGGGCCTGCCCTCGGACGCACCCCGACACGACCGGCTCGACGTGGGCGTCCTCGACCTCTTCGCGCGCTGGCACTGGGACGACCCTGGCGGCGGCCGCATCGTGGCGGCGATCGAAGGAGCGGGGATCCTCGGCACGACCACCCTCACGCGCACGGTCGACAACCCGACCAACGACGTCCGTCAGCTCATGGTCACCGCCCAGCTCGGCCGCAAGAGCCCCGCCCTCGACGTGATGCTCGAAGGCGGCTACGCGTCGGGCGACTCCAACACCGAGGACGCGGTGCAGCGCCAGGCCATCATGGACCCCGACCACCACGTCGGCCTCATCCTCTTCCCCGAGGTGATGGCGTTCATGACGGCGCGCTCGGCCACGCTCGCCCAGGCGAGCGCCACCTTCGGTCGGCCCGCCCCCGGCAGTAACCTTCTGCCGACCAACGGCGGCGTGAGCAACGCCTTCTACCTCTTCCCGTGGGTCACCTGGCGCGTCTCGTCCCTCGTCGAGACACGGCTTGGCGCGGTCTGGGCGGTGGCGAGCACGGACGTGGTCGACCCGTATGTGCAAAAGGCCGAGTCGCGCAGCGTCAACTACCGCGGTGGGGATCCACGCAACCGTGACCTCGGGTTCGAGGTGGACGGCGCGTTCCTCTTGCACGGCCAGCCGACCGACAGCATTCGTCTCGAGGGCGGTCTCGAGGGCGGCGTGCTGTTGCCCGGCCACGCCTTCGACAACGCCGCGGGAGAGCCCATGGCGCCGGTGGCACTTGGACGCGTTCGCTTGGGGATGTTCTTCTGATGCTTGCTGCGACGACAGAATCGAGGGAGCCGCGCTCGCTCTTCTTCTTCCGGTGTCTCGCGCTGCTCGCCCTGCTCGCGGGCTGCACCGGAGGGGGATTGCCCGACGGATGGCAAACGGCGCAACAGGGGACCGGGCCGAAGGTGCGCTGGGACCTGTACGCCAAGCCCCTGCCCGAGATCCCGCTGCCCAACGACGTGGCGACCTGGCCCGATCCGACCTCTCCAACGGGCCGCCGCGTCAACGCGAGCCTGATCGCTCCGACCGGCTTCGAGTCCCGGCAGCGGGCGCTCATCGATCAGCTCGACGGGTTCGGCACCTACGCGCCCATCACGGTGAGCTTCGATGCGCCCATCGACACGCGGGACCTGGTGCAGCGGCAGGGCGGGGCGCGTTTCGGGGCGGCCGATTGGCCCAACCACGCGATCTACCTCGTCGACCTCGAGACGGGCGTGCCGGTTCCCCTCGACGTCAACGGGGGCAACTTCCAGTACGCCCTGCGCCAGACCGACGGGTTCTGGGACAACGATCCGCACGCCGGGGATTCGAACCTGCTCTTCGAGACGGTCGACGAGGACACGAACCAGAACGGCGTGCTCGATCCGGGCGAGGACGTCGACCACGACGGGGTCCTGGACCAGGCCGACACGTTCAGCGGCCACGCGAACAATCCGCTCGACAGCTACGACCAGATGACCTGGTTCTACGAGCGCCAGACCCACACCCTCATGCTCCGGCCCATCGTCCCGCTGCGCGAGGAGCACACCTACGCGGTGGTCCTCACCGATCGCCTTCAGGGCCTCGGCGGTCAGCCGGTGCGCTCGCCCTTTCCCTACGTTCACCACGTCTCCCAGAAGGTCGCGCTCGAGCGCCTGCCGTCGATCTTCGCCGCCCACCCGGACGTCTACGGCAGCGACCTGGCTTCGCGCGGCTGGGGCGGCGTCGCCTTCGCCTGGTCGTTCACGACCGAGTCCATCACGGGTGATCTGCGCGCCCTGCGCGACGGCATCTACGGTCGCGGTCCCTTCGCGCGGCTCGCGACCCAGTTCCCGCCGGACCTCACGCCCGTGCCTGCCCACGGCGCCTCGAGCCTGGACACCTGCGATCCGGTTCACAAGCGCTACATCGTCACGGTCACGGACATCGCCGACGCCCTCCGGCAGCTCGGTCCGGCCGCCCTCGGTCTCACGCCCGACCAGATCGAGGCCCTGATCCAGTCCTACGACTCCATCTCCCACTTCGTCCTCGCCTTTTACGAGACGCCCTATCTGCTCGGCGATCCGAACCACCTCGACCTGAACGAGACGTGGCACATCGATCGCGCCACCGGCGAGGCGCGCATCTCGCGCGACATGGTGCCCATGCTCATCGCCGTGCCCAAGGAGACGGCCCAGCACCACCAGCCCTTCCCGGTTGCCTTCTACGGCCACGGATACATGTCGACCAAGCTGGAGGCGCTCCTCTACATGGGGTTCATCGCGCGCCAAGGCATGGCGACGGTGGCGATCGATGCCCAGGGCCATGGGCTCGGCGCGGACCCGGTGTTGCAACTCGGCCTGGAGGCCGTCCTCGACGGGTCGTGTCTGCACGGTTTCGGTGTCGGGCTGACGATCGATCGCTCGCGTGACCTCAACGGCGACAGGCAGCCCGACAGCGGCGCGAATTTCTGGAGCTCCTATGCGTTCCACACGCGGGACGTGGTGCGACAGAGTGTGCTGGATTACATGCAGGCCATCCGCATCTTGCGCAACTTCCGCGGGGCTCCCGATGCGCCCGCCGGCCGGCCCTTCGTTCCGGGCCAGGTGAAGGGTCCGGATTGGCGCAGCGAGACCCTGGTCTTCGACGGCGACACGAACGGGGACGGCACCATCGACATGGCGGGGGACTTCGACGGCGACGGCGTGCCGGACATCGGCGGCTGGAACAACACCTACGCGGTCTGGGGCGAGTCCCTCGGCGGCATCCTGTCGGGCGTGCTTGCCGGTGCCGAGCCCGCGATCACGGCCGCGGCACCCACGGCGTCCGCGGGAGGCCTGGTGGATGTGGGCCTGCGCAGCCTCCAGGGCGGCGTGCGGGAGGCGGTCCTGCTCCGCGCCATGGGGCCCCTCGTCATCTCGCGGCCCAGCGAGGGCCCCGGCCACGACACCGCCTGCGCGGCGGGCGAGCGCTCACTCCGTTTCATCGTTCCCGACTTGAACAACACTGCCGACTTCGAGTTCGCGTGCATCCCCGCGTCGAACCTGCGCGAGGGGGACGTGGTCCGCCTCGACAACCTGGTGTCGGGCACGCAGCGCTGCGCCGCAGCCGGGACCGACGGCCGCTTCCGTCTCGGGATCCCGGCGGATATCGACGATCCGCTGCAGGTCGAGATCTTCACGGGCGGGGCCGACCGGATCGACTTCGGCACCTGCGTGTTCGAGGGCCCGCCGCCGGAGGCGCGCGACGTGGTGACGACGTTCCGGAGCGGCCACGGCACGGGGGCCGGGCGGTGTCCGGGCTGCTCCGCGTTTGAAGGGCAGGTGTTCTGGGACGGCGCGCCGGACGACCCGAGCGTCCCCCAGCCGCCGCTGGTGAGCCCCGTGGAGGGCCTCGGGTTCGCGCGCCAGACGCCGGACTTCCGCCGCTTCTTCGGTCTCGCCCAGATGGCTCTCGACCCGGCCGATCCGATCAACTGGGCGGGACACGTCTTCCTCGATCCGCTGCCGGCGGCGGACGTGCCTGCGGGCCGGACGCGCAGCGTGCTCGTCCTCAACACGGTCGGCGACATGGCCGTCCCGGTGAGCGCGGGCAACGCCTATGCCCGGGCGGCCGGCATCCTGCCCTTCATGCCGCCCGACGCTCCAGACGTCTTCGCCGAGTGGCGCGCCCCCGCGAGCGTCATGAGCCGGTGGGGCGTCGCCACGCCGAACGAAGTGCTCATCGACCACCACGTGTTCGAGGGCATCCCGCGCCTCGCGCGCGAGCCCGCGCCGGGCGCGCCCGACTTCCTCTTCGACCCGGACGATCTGAGCGACGGCATGCAGCGCTTCGCGGCCGACGGCACCGCGCAGGTGCCGACGGGCTCGAGCGACCCGTCCTTCGTGCCCAACTACCTCGACCCACCGTTGCGCTGGGTGCGCGAGAGCCGCCCCATGCGGACGCCCTCGGACGACGTGTGGAGCGCGCCGCCGGGTGCAGCCGGGATCTCGGGCGTGCTCAACGCCATGATCGTTCCCGACGGCTACCACGGCTTCGACACCATCGACCCGACGCGCCCCTTCGACGAGTTCGTCTACCTTTCGAACCTCGTGGGCTGGTACCTGGCCTCGGGCGGGACCGACCTGCCGTACCACTCGAACCCGTCCGGCCACCACTGCCTCGAGGACTCCTCCTGCACCTGGCCCCCGTCACCCTGAAGCGCGGGCGGCGAACGAGAACGGGCGTTCGCACGGTGTGTGCGAACGCCCGTTGAGGGCTGGATCGAGCAGGTGTGGGGCGCTGTACCGTCAGGGGAGACAGATCCCGTCGCCCATGCTGGTCGTGGTGCAGATCCACCCGCCGAAGCAGTTCGAGTCCGTGACGCAGCTCAGGTAGCAGATGAAGGACCCGCTACCGCCCGCGTCGTAGCACACGCCGCCCGCCGCGCAGTCGGTGTCGGAGCTGCAACCCCGGCTGCACATGTTGTCGGACCCGCCGCTGCTATCGGTGACGTTCAGGCATTGATCCTGGGTATCGGCACAGTCCGAATCGACGCTGCACACGTCGTAGTTGCCCACGCCTCCCCCGCACGACCCGCAGTCGGCGGCACAGGTGGAGCAGTCCTCCCCCGTGTCGCATACGCCATCACCACAGGAAGACGTGGTGGTCGTGACGACACATCCGCTCGCAGCCACCGCACCGACCGCCAACAGCATCAACGTGAGTCTTCTCATCGGGACCTCCTCCACAAGGTGCCGGGAGTAGACGCAAGGGCTGTGCCGAAATGCAAGGGGATCGAACGGGGGCCGCGAGAAAGGGGAACCGTCAGTTGAGCCAGCGCGGGCGCTCGTCGTCGTCCTTGCGCCCCCCGGAGATGACCGAGAAGGGCTCGTGCCCGCCCCGTCGGCCCCGCGGTGCACGGCGCTTCGGCCGGCGCGGGCGGGTCATCCACTTGACGAAGAGGATCCCGCCGCCGACGGCGCCCAAGTCGGCCACGAGGCTGACCAGGTTCATCGAGGCCAGGAACATGAGGACGCTGAAGCCGACCACGACCCAGATGAGCACCATCGGCCGCATGGGCAGGACGCCGAAGAGCGAGAGCTGGCCGCGCCCGCGTAGCGAGTAGGCGAAGGCCACGATGGCCGCGATCAGGATCGCGTTGCAGCCGTAGAGGGCTTCGCCGGGCCGCTGGAACAGGAAGCCGGCGACGAGGGCGGGGAGGCTCGCCGACAGGATCGCCACCGCCGAGAGCTGCATCGTGCGCCGTCCGCCGAAGCTCTCCTCGAAGGGGGAGAGCACCCACCAGGTGAACAGCAGGGCGATCAGGATGTTCAGCACCGAGCCCGGGCCGGGAGGCCAGACGAGCACGTACGTGACGAGCTGCCAGAGCGTCGCGAGGCCGGGGTGGGCCGGATCGAGGGCGAGCAACCCGAAGACGTTCACCCCGCCGACCCAGTTGGTCAGGATGAGCTCGAGGACGAAGAAGCCGAACAGGCCGATGAGGAGCTTCTTGACGACCGGCGTCAGGCGCGGAAACGAAAACACAGTAGGTAGGTAAGCAGAGCGGGGCCCACAAGCAAGCGGGCACGACGCGGGGTGCGCCGTGCCCGTCCTTCTACGCAGAATCGATGGATCACATGTAATCGGCGAAGCAGTCGACGCTCGTGGCGCCCGTGTCGACCACGTTCATGTTGCACATGCTCGTCCAGTGCTTGGCGCCGGTCGAGTCGTTGCCCTCGATGTAGAGGTCGTACGTGCCGGCGGGGAGCGAGGGCCGGCCCGCGGCCGAGTCCGGCCAGGTGAGGCTCTCGGTGCAGCCGATTGGGGTCGATGAACCCATCTCGTCGACCGTCGAGCCGCTCGTCGCGTCGTCGAGGCGGTAGTAGAGGCCGGTGACGGCGGCATCGCTGCACGTGCCGTAAGTCGAGTTGCCCGTCGGGTCGGTGCTCCAGCCGATGGTGACCGCGAGGCTCGGCGCGATGGTGGCGGTGAAGTCCGGCGTGGCCAGGGTCGCGCTGCTCACCGTGGACACGTCGAAGGGCAGCTGGTCGGCCATGGCCACCGGCGTCGTTCCGTCCGTTCCGTAGGCAATCCACTGAGTCGTGTAGCTTCCCGTCGCGACCGACCCGGTGAACGAGCCCTGCTCGCACGGGAAGGTGAACTCGGGGAACTCGTAGGCCATGCCCTGGTCGATGAAGTCGAGCGCCACGGTGCCGATGCCCGCCTCGCCGCAGAGCGTCGTGTCCGGCGTCATGCCGTTGATTGTCCACATGCCCTGGATGGCCACGTCGGTGCCCCGCGGGTCGAAGGCGGGCGGCGGCGAGCCCGACGAGAAGTCGACCGAGGGCAGCACGACGTGGGTCGTGCTCAGGGCGCTCGCGTCGATGGTGAACTGGTCGCCCGAGCCGAGGACGGTGCCCGTCGAGTCCTCGGCGACCCACTGGGCGGTGTACTTGCCATGGGCCAGGGCGCCGTTCGGACGGGTGTCGAAGTGCCCGTTGGCGCAGGGGAAGTCGAACTCTTGGAAGTCGTACTGGGTGCCCCCGTCGAAGAAGACCAGGTGGAGCGTATCGATGCCGGCCGCCGCGCAGCTGTCCACGGTGGCCGTACCGCCGTCGACGGTCCAGTCGCCCTCGAGCGAGACGTCCGAGCCTCGCGGGTCGAAGGTGACCTTCACGACGCATCCCGTCGCCGCGAGGGCGGCCACGGCCAACAGACCGACCAGAAACGTAGACTTGTGCGCCTTCATGGACCCTCCACAAGAAGCCGGGCCGTTCGCCCGGCGAGCCAAGCATTCCGTTGTCCGGGAGCGCGGTGAGGCACCGCGTCCCTTCAGGCCTTTACGGACGTACCGGAGCGCGCCCGGATTCACCGGAGCCACGCCCCCACGCCCGAAGAGGCACCCACGAGGATAGGGCGCCCCGCGATCGGGGGTCAATCGGCGTGGGTGGTCCCCGGTCCAAGGGTGGGGGTGGCGGGTGGACAGAACAAGACCCCGAGCGGGCAAGATCAATCTGCCTCGGGAGCTAACAGACCCAACTCACCCGAACGCCTCCTCGATCAACCGCTTCTGCTCGAGCACGTGCGCATGGTGCGATCCCGTGGCCGGGCTCGCGCTCTCGTCCCGGGTCACCGATCGCAGCCGGAAGCGCTCTTCGAGCATCTCGCGCAGCCACGAGTTGACGTAGAACCACCCGCCCATGTTCCACGGCTCTTCCTGCACCCACACCACCTCGGAACCCGTCGGATAGGGTGCGAGGACGTCCCGGATCTCGTCCGTCCGCAGCGGGTAGAGCTGCTCGAGCCGGACGATGGCGACGTCGGTAATGCCGCGCTTCTTCCGCTCCCGCGCGAGGTCGTAGTAGACCTTGCCCGAGCACATGAGCACGCGTCGCACGCCTTCCGGCGCGATGTCGGCCGCGTCCCGCATCACGCGATGGAAGCTGCCGCTCGACAGGTCGTCGATGGTCGACCGTGCCTCGGGCAGCCGGAGCAGGCTCTTGGGCGTCATGATGACGAGGGGCTTGCGCCAGGGCCGCAGGATCTGACGCCTCATGCAGTGGAAGTACTGCGCTGGCGTCGTCAGGTTGCACGACCTGTATGTTGTCCTCGGCGCACAGGTTCAGGTACCGCTCGAGCCGCGCGCTCGAGTGCTCCGGGCCCTGTCCCTCGAAGCCGTGGGGCAACAAGAGGATAAGGCCGCTGAGCCGATGCCACTTGTCCTCGGACGAGCTGATGAACTGGTCGATGATGACCTGGGCGCCGTTGGCGAAGTCGCCGAACTGCGCCTCCCAGATGGTCAGCACGTCGGGCGAGTCCAGGGAGTAGCCGTAGTCGAAGCCGAGCACGCCCGCCTCGCTGAGGGGGCTGTCGTAGGCCTCGAAGGAGGCCTGGCTTTCGCTCAGGTGGGCGAGCGGTGACCATGCCTCGCCGTTGTTGGCGTCGAAGATGACGGCGTGACGATGGCCGAAGGTCCCGCGGCGCGCATCCTGCCCGCTCAGCCGCACCCGCGTGCCCTCGAGCAGCAGGCTGCCGAAGGCGAGCCACTCGCCCGTCCCCCAGTCGAAGCCCTCGCCCTTGACCACCGCGTCGTGGCGCTGCTCGTACATGCGCCGGACCTTGCGGTTCGGGCGGAAGTCCTCGGGCAACTCGAGGAGCTGGCCCGCGATGCGCACGAGATCGTCGTGCGACACCGACGTGTCGGCCTCGGGCACGTCCTTGTCCTCGCCGCCCTTGTAGCCCGTCCACAGCCCGCCCATGGAGTTGGGCATGACGTCGATTTGCTGACCGTTGCGCGTCGCCTGCAGGGCCGCTTCGAGATCGCGCCGCCGCCGCTCCTTGATCTCCTCGGCCTTGTCCTCCGTCATCTCGCCGCGCTCCACGAGCCGCTCGACGTAGACCTGCCGCACCGTCTTCTTCTTGTCGACGGCGGCATACATCACGGGCTGGGTGAAGCGGGGCTCGTCGGCCTCGTTGTGCCCGTACTTGCGGTAGCACCAGAGGTCGATGATGACGTCGCGGCGGTAGCGCTGGCGGTAGTCGGTGGCGAGCTCGGCCACCTGGGCGACGGCTTCCGGATCCTCGCCGTTCACGTGCAGCACCGGGCAGCGGAGCATCCGCGTGATGTCGGTGCAGTAACGCGAGGACCGGCCGTCCGCCGGCGAGGTGGTGAAGCCGATCTGGTTGTTGATGACGACGTGGAGCGTGCCGCCCGTGTCGTAGCCCTCGAGCTGACTGAGGTTGAGCGTCTCGGCGACGACGCCCTGCCCGACGAAGGCTGCGTCGCCATGGATGGACAGAGGCAAGACGCGCGTGCGCTCCACGTCGCCGCGCCGATCCTGCTTGGCGCGCACGCGGCCCTCGACCACAGGCCCGACCCACTCGAGGTGGCTCGGGTTGAAGCCGAGGGTGAGGTGGACCTTCTGCCCGCTCTCGGTGATGCGGTCGGTGGAGTAGCCGAGGTGGTATTTGACGTCGCCGCGGCCGAGGAGCTGCTCGGGGGTGTCGTCCTCGAAGGCGGCGAAGATCTCGCGGAGGTTCTTCTCGAGGATGTTGGCGAGGACGTTGAGCCGTCCGCGGTGCGCCATGCCGATGCAGATCTCCTCGACGCCCTGGCCCGCCGAGCGCTCGATGAGCATGTCGAGCATGGGGATGACGCTCTCGGCGCCTTCGAGGGAGAAGCGCTTGGCGCCGACGTAGTTGGTGTGGAGGAACTGCTCGAAGATCTCGGCGTCGGTGAGCTTGGTGAGGATGCGCACCTGCTCTTCGCGGTTCAGGTCGAGCCGGTTCTGGGTCGACTCCATCCGCTGCTGCAGCCAGCGGCGCTCCTCCGGATCCTCGAGGAAGGTGAACTCGACGCCGATGGTGCGGCAGTAGGTCTCGCGCAGGCGACGGACGATCTCACGCAGGGGCAGCGTGGATGGGCCCGCCATGTCGCCGGTGGAGAAGATCGCGTCCGGGTCGACGTCGGCCAGGCCGTAGCGCTCGAGCAGGAACTCGTCCGGCGGCAGTGCCCGGAGGCCGAGCGGGTCGAGGTCGGCGAAGATGTGCCCACGCACGCGGTAGGCGTTCACCAGGGCGCTGACCCGTCCCTGCAGCTCCGCCGCGGCGAGCACCTCCCGGGTCGGCGGCACCGAGGCGCGGCGACGCCGGTCGACGAAGGGCACGAGCTCGGCGGTCGCCGGCAGGAAGGGCATGAAGCCCCCCGCCGTGGCACCGGTGCTGTGGCCGTTGCCGTTGATGCCGGCGTCGACGGGCGGGGGCGCCGCGGCACCGTTCGCGCCGTTGGGTTTGGAGGCAGGCTGCGGGACCGCCTCGGGTGGGGCGGCCAGCGTGCCCGCGCTGCTCAGGCGTGGCCAGTCGCTGGCGGGCAGGCCGTCGAAGTACCTACGCCAGGGTTCGTCGACCTTCTGGGGGTTCTCCATCCATTGGATGAAGAGCTCCTCGACCAGGCCCTGATTGACGCCGAAATCGCGTTCCATCGCTCCGAGGCTCGGACCCGTTGACGCCGGGTCGGCGCGTCCCCCCCCGGCCACTGCTGTGGGCCGCAGGTTATCCCTTCCAGCGCGGCTCGGCCAGCAAAGTACAGCTCACCTGCCTTGCTGCCCGAGCCGAGGGAAGGTCCTGAGGATCCTACGGCCGGCACACTCGATCGCCAGTCGAAACTGCACGTCGCGGCGCGATTGGCGACGACGGGGGCTCGCGGGTAGGCGGCAGGCGGAGCCAGCGCGCGCAAAACCCAAGCGAATCGCTGGCCGAATGCGGCTCCTAGTCCCCTCCATCCGTGACTGCTTGCATGAGGCGTCGAGGGCCGGCGGATTGTGCGAGGGACTACGGAGACAGGGGACTATGTTAGCTGCGGCCCACCAGCATGTGGGCGTCCTCGAGGTCAGCCGGGACGATCTGGTCGATGCCATGGTGCTGGAAGCGGCGTGCGGCAGCCCGCGGTCGGGGGTCCTGATCCTGGTCGAGGGCCCACTGCGCGTGGCGTGCGAGCAGCGCGAGGGACAGGGAGCGGCCGAGCGTCAGGGCGAATCGCCGTGCACCCGCCTCGACGGCCGGCTCGCCCAGCTTCATCGCCTCGGCCAGCCAGCCGGCCGCGTGGTCGACGGCGCGCCCCGCCGCGTCGACCGCTTCGCCGAGGGAGGCGTCCTTCGTGGCCTTCCTGCACGCGCCGACCTCGGCCCGTAGCTCCTCGAGGCCGCCGCCCCGCGCGAGGGCGCGCAGCGTGTCGAGGGAGAGCACGTTGGTCGTCCCTTCCCAGATGGGCAGCACCTGCGCATCGCGCAGCAGCACCGGCAGCCCCGTGTCCTCCACGTAGCCGGCGCCGCCGAAGGACTCGAGCACCTCGCTCGCGACCTGCACGGCTTGCTTGCCCGTCGTGAGCTTGGCGAGGGGCGTGACCAGGCGCAGGAGCTTCTGCCCCACCTCGTCGAGCTCGCCGGCCTCGCGCTTGCCGAGCAGCCCCACCACGAAGTAGCTGAGCTGGAACGCCGCCTCGTACTCCGCCGTCATGTCGGCGAGGGTGTCGACGTGCAGCGGCTTGTCCGAGAGGGGCGCGCCGAAGGCGACGCGTCGCGGCGCGAAGTCGTAGGCCAGGGCCAGGGCGCGCCGCATCCCGGCGACCGCGGTCACCGAGTTCCACGTGCGCGTGATGTTCAGCATGGGTGTGATGTTGCGTACACCGCTCGTCGGGCCGAGGACGAGCTCCGCCGGCGTGCCCTCGAGCGAGAGCTCGGCGGTCGGCACCTTGCGCGTGCCGAGCTTGTCCTTGAGGCGATTGACGCGGATGTTGTGGAGTCGGCCCTGCGCGTCGCGCGTCTCGAGAAAGAAGAGCGCGAGGCCGTGCCCGCCCGGGTCGTTGCCCTCGGGGCGCGCGAGGGTGAGGGCCATCTGGCTGGTCGCGGCGGAGGTGAACCACTTGCGACCGTACAGGCGCCACCGTCCGTCCGCGTCCTTCGTCGCGACGGTCTCCGTCTGCCCTACGTCCGAGCCGCCGGTGGATTCGGTCATCCACTGTCCGCTCGTCCAGAAGCTCGCCGGGTCACGCGAAGTGAGATGGGGCACCGCGCGGTCGATGAGCGCCTGGTTGCCCGAGTCGAGCAAGGTGCGCGTGGCGCCGTCGGTCATGGCGAGGGGGCAGGCGTAGACGTCCGTCGCGGGCGCGAACAGGTGCAGCAGGCTGAACTGATGGATGCGCGACAGGGCGCCGTGCTGGGCTGCGTACGGAATGGCGATGATGCCGACCTCGGCGGCGAGGGGCTCGGCGAGCTGCCACATGGCCGTGAGCTCGATGTCGTCGACCCGTTCGCCCCAGGCGTCCCACCGCGTGAGCCGCGGCTCGTTGAGGCGGTCCTTCAGCTGCAGCGCGTAGAGGTCGCCCCCCGCGCGCTCGCCCAGGGCGCGCAGCTCGGGCTCGATCTCGGCGAGCACATCAGGCGGCAGCGTGTGGCGCAGATAGGACCGGAGGACCCGGTCGTCGTCGTACTGGTTGCCGAGCTCTGGGGCCGGCTGATTGAAGGGGGTGACGTTCGGCGTGGGCATCGCGATCTACATACACCCAGCGGGACGCCGGGCAAATGCGTGGGATCACACGGCCGGGGCGTCGCCCTCGGTGGCGAGGCGCACGGCCTCGGCCACGTCGATGCCCACGTAGGCGAAGCCGGGGGCGAGCAAGGTGCGCGCCGCCTCGGCGATGAGCGGTCCGGTCACTGCGGGCTCGGGGCAGCCGTGGTCGGGGACCCCTCGCGGCGGCAGATTGGCGGTGCGCTGCCGCCAGTGGGCGAGGCATTCGGCCAGGAGGGCGGGCAGGCGGGCGGCGACCTCGGCGCGGTCGGTGGCGCGGAGCCCCGCGAGATAGGCCCACCCGATGCGCGCGTGGTCCACCTCGTCGGCGAGGAGCGCGCGCAGGGCCTGCCACGGGAGCGGGGCACGGGTCGCGGCGAGGGCGTGCTCGAGCAGGGCCGTTCCGAGGGTTTCCTGGATGCAGCAGACCGTGACGACGGCGAGGGCGTTCCCGAGGGGCCCGTCCACGGCCGCGAGCGCTCGTGACGGTTCGACCCGGCGCGTGCCGGGCCACGGCTCCTCGCTCCCGCGATAGGCGGACGCCACCGCATGGCAGAGCGCCGCGTGGCGGACCTCGTCGGAGACCGCGCGGGCGGCGAGCCACTGCACCTCGCTCGCGCAGCTCGACCCGATCACGACGGGCGCGATCCGGGCGAAGGTCGTGGCGGCGGTCAGCTCGGAAACGGCCCGGCCGCTCCAGACGCGAGCGGCCGTCTCACGCACCTCCGGCGGGAGCGCGGCGACGCTCGGGTCGTCGGGCAGGGCGACGGTCGCCTCTGGCGGTCGCAGCACCGCTCCTCTCACCGTGGCGCGCGCCCGGTCACAGGATGCAACCGCCGATGCCGCACTCGCTGCACAGCTCCGCGTTCGCGGTGCTCGAGCAGCACTCGGCCAAGCTCAACCCCGCGCACGCGTCCGGCCCTGCGTCGCGCGGTGGACCCGTGTCCGGTGGGGAGGAGGCGTCGGGGACGGCGGACGCGTCGGCGAGACGTCCCGCGTCTTCCCCGCTCGTCCGCTCGTGGGAGAGGTAGCAGCCACTCACGCCCAGGGAGGCGCCGGCGACGACGATGGCCTGGAACAAGCGGTGGCGCGCGGGAGGCATGGAGCGCAGCGTACGACAGGCGCCCGCCGCAAGACAGTCCTCCTCAGGCGGGGCTCATCCCGAGGGCGTGCTCGATGAAGGCGAAGGCCCGGACGTAACGCCGGACCAGATCGCGGCGCGAGGTGCCCGCGCCATGGCCCACCTGCCGCTCCATGTAGAAGTAGATGGGATCTTCCTCGCCGCCGCTCGTCGCCTCCTGCAAGCGTGCGGCGAGCTTGGTCGAGTGGCCCCAGAAGACGCGGCTGTCGTGGTCGGCCGTCTCGACGAGCACCGGCGGGTAGCACGTTCCGTCGCGCACGTTGTGGTAGGGCGAGTAGGAGAGCAGGTAGCGGAGCTGCTCCGGGTCATCGGCGCTGCCGTACTCGCTCACCCAGAGCTCGGCGGGCGGGAAGTGGTGGTAGCGGGCCATGTCGTAGAGGCCGACGTAGGTCGCCGCAGCGCCGAAGGCTTCGGGCGCGCGCGTGATCATCGCGCCCATGAGCAGACCGCCGTTCGAGCCGCCCGTGATCGCGATGCGCCCGGGCCGGCTCAGCCCGCTCGAGACGAGCCACGAGAGCACCGCCTCGAAGTCCTCGAAGACGTGCACCTTGTTCAACCGATGGCCGGCATGGTGCCAGGCCTCGCCGAGCTCACCGCCGCCGCGCAGGTTCGCCACCGCGTAGACGCCGCCGCGCTCGAGGAAGTACAGGGCGTTGCGCGTGAAGGCCGGCAGGAGCGACAGGCCGAAGCCTCCGTAGCCCGTGAGCAGCACCGGTGTGTCGCCCGAGGGCGCGAGGTCGCGCGGCTCGACCAGGGTGACCGGGATCAGCGTCCCGTCTGCCGAGGGCACGCGGACCGAGCGTAGGGCGTAGCGCGCGAGAATCCACGTCGCAGGGGACGCGGTCCACCTCGGCGAGGGTCGTCGTGCGGAGGTCGAAGGTGAAGAGGGTGGGCGGAACGAGGTAGGAGCTGAAGGCGAAGGCGATGAGGTGGCCCGCGGCCAGGCCGGCCAGGCCGCCCACCGACCCGCGGCCAGGTAGGGAGACCTCGCCCGCGGGGGTGCCGTCCATCGTGTATAGGCGCACGTGGGAGGTGACGTCCTCGATGGTGTGCACGGCGATGTGCCCGCCCGCGAGGGTCCACCCCTCGATCGCTCCCACGCCCTCGGGGACCAGGTCGCGCCAGGCCGCGAGGTCGGCGGCGCGGTGCGGCTCCACCACCGCGATGCGATAGCGGGGCGCTTCCTCGTTGGTCAGGAGGAAGAGCCGCCCTTCGTGCATGCGCCCCGTCGTGATGTGCTCCCGTCCCTCGACGACCGTCTCCACCCGGCGTCCCTCGCCCGGCGCCACGAGGCGCTCGGCGGGATTCCGCTCCCCATCGAACAGGTAGACGTCCGAGGCCGACCAGCTCCCGGAAGTTGTTCACCACGACCCAGCGGTCGTCCGCAGAGACGTCCACGCTCGGGAAGTCGGTGCCATCAGCGCCTCCGAACACCAGCGGATCGTCGCCGGGGTCGGTCCCGAGGGCGTGGAAGAAGACGCGCGGGAAGTAGTTGTCCTCGTCGTCCGCGTCGTAGCCCGGCTCGTCCGGCGTCGGGTAACGCCTGTAATAGAAACCGCTCTCGTCGTGGAGCCACTCGACGGTGGACCACTTGGCCCGTGCGATGGTGTCCGGGAGCATCTCGCCGGTGGCGACATCGACGACCCGCAGCGTGCTCCGCTCGTCGCCGTTGTCCGAGACTCCGAAGGCCACGAGGCGCCCGCGCGGCGACGCGAAGTACCAGTCGAGCGCCGCCCGTGTGCCGAAGGCGAGGGGATTCGACGAGGGGCGTGGCGCGGGAAGCGTCGCCCTCGGCGAGGTAGAGCGCGGCCTGCTCCCGGTCGCCGTCGCGCTTCGTGTAGAAGACGCGCTCGCCGCCCATCTGCACGTTGCCCACGACGCCGATCGACAGGAGCGTCTCGAGCCGTGCGGCCATGGCGTCGCTGGCAAGCGCGGAGAGGGCGGCCTCGGTGCGCTCCGACTGGGCGTCGATCCAGGCCTGCGTCTCGGGCGAGTCCTCTTCGAGGCCGCGGAAGGGATCGGCGACCTCCAGGCCGTGGAGGGTTTCGGTCACGGCCCGGGCGCGGGCGTCTTGGTCGAGGCGGTCGGTCATGGCAAGAGGGCCGCGCCTGGGTACGAGCGCCAGCCCTTGAGGGATTCGCATCCGCGGGCGGCGGAGGCAAGCCCCGAACGGCGGTCGCGGCTCTGCACCAGGTCGACAGGTGCGCCCCAGGGACTATCGTGCGCGCTCACGATGGCCCGTCTCCTCCTGATCCTCTCCGGGATCTACGGCTTCCTCGCCGTCGCCCTCGGGGCCTTCGGGGCCCACGGCCTGCGCGGCTTCCTCGGGAACCAGCCCGACGGGGCCCAGCGCCTCGAGTGGTGGCACACCGCCGCCCACTACCACCTCGCCCACGCCCTCGCCCTCGGCCTCGCGGCCTGGGTCGCCTCCCGCGCTCCGGGCCCGATCACCACCGCCGCCGGCCTCTGCTTCGCGGGTGGCGTCGTCCTGTTCAGCGGCAGCCTCTACGCCATGACCCTCACGGGCCAGCGGTGGCTCGGGGCCGTGACGCCCCTCGGCGGGCTCCTCCTGCTCGCCGGCTGGCTCGCCCTCACCGTCGCGGCCTTCCGCATGCGTTGAAACTCGGGGCGCCTCGCCCCCCTCGGCGCTCCACGCGATTCGGCGCCTACCGCCCGGCCCCGAAACACGCTATAGGGCTCCTTCGGGTCGCCTGGTCGTGGGTGGTGGGGCAGGCCCGCTCGTTCATCCGAGGAGGCTTCCTTGCGTTCCGCTCGTCTGCTCACTCTGGCCCTCGCGCCGTTCCTCGCCTCGTCGATGGTGGGCTGCGGCGGAGATGATTCGACCGCGGCACCCGATGCGGGCATGCACGTGGATGCGGGCCCCGCGGACAGCGGCGTCATGGACAGCGGTCCGCCCGATGCGGGCCCGTCGATGTTGTTCGGGCCCTGCACCGTGGACTCCCAGTGCCCGGGCGACAACGCCGTCTGTTGGCAGCCGGTCGACGGCTGGGCCGGTGGCTACTGCACCGTGCCCTGCGTGGACCGCCGGCCCTGCGACGACGGCGTCGTCTATCACGACTGCCTCCCGGACCCCCAGGGCGGGTCGCAGATGTTCTGCGAGCGTAAGTGCCTCAACGGCGTCGACTGCATGCGCAGCAACTACACCTGCGCCGGCACCGGTGTGAGCCCGTCGACCGGCGAGACGACCGCCGGGGACTGTGTCGGGCTGTGCGCCTCGGACTCCGATTGCGGCTCCGGCTCCAAGTGCAACGTGGAGGCCAACACCTGCGTGGCTTCGGACGCGACGATCACCGGGAGCAAGAACGGCGGCTCGTGCGCGGCGAACAGCGACTGCCAGAGCGGCAACTGCATCCCGGCCACGAATGCCCAGACGACCCCGGCGACACCGACCGGCTTCAACGGCGGCTACTGCACCGGCGACTGCATCCTGCCGAACGGCTACAACAGCAACAGCCTCTACTCCGGGGACACGCTGCCCCAGGGCACCTGCCCGGATCACGAGGTCTGCTTCCCCAACAGCTCCCTGACCGGAGGCGACCTGGGCACCTGCTGGGCCGCGTGCACGAGCGACGCCGACTGCCGGCAGGACGAGGGCTATTCCTGCCTCAACTCGTTCACCCTCACCAGCGGCACGCCGAAGACCTTCACCAACGGTTTCTGCGTGCCGATCGATTGCAGCGCGGGCGCGTCGTGCCCGACCGGCTACACTTGTGTGACGATGACGGATAGCACCGGGGCGACGTCCGGCGTATGCACCCCGATGTGAGAGAGGACCCATGAATCGCTTTGCACCCATTTCAATCGGAATACTGGCCCTGGCCCTCTCCCTCGTCGGCTGCAAGAGCGGCGGCGACGGTGGCGGCGGCACGCCGGACGCCGGCATGGGCATGTCGGACGCGGGGATGATCACCGCGGATGCCGGGATGGACACGTCGGACTCGGGTCCGGCCTGCACCTATCCCGACTCGGGCTACGGCACGCTCGTCGGGTACAAGTTCGCACCCTTCACGCTGCCCCAGTGCGACGGGACGTCCTACGACTTCGTGGACGGCGATGGGAGCGGGGCGCACGACTTCTGTTCCTCCACGCTCACGGTCGTGAGCATCGCCGCCGGCTGGTGCCACCCGTGCCAGCTCGAGAGCTCGATGATGACCGACCTGATCACCACGCCCTACGCCGACAAGGGCGTGCGGGTGATCCAGGTGCTGGTGCAGGATCCGAGCGGCAACGCGCCGAGCCAGTCGTTCTGCGACTCCTGGGTGAGCACCTACGGGCTGACGAACGTCGAGCTGCGCGACGCGGACGGCGTCACCCAGCGCTACTTCCCCGACAACTCCCTGCCCTCGACGATCATCGTCGACGGGGACGGCGTCATCCAGTTCCGCGAGAACGGGGAGACGGACGGCCTGACCTCGCTCAAGGCCAAGCTCGACATGCTCCTCGCCGGATCCTGATCCGGGCGGCCTGTCTCACCTACCCACCGCATCCCACCTGGGGGTCGTTCCGTTGCGCCTGCCCACCCGCCGTCACATCGGGGTGGAGGTCCACCCGACCACCGAGTCGGCGTTCACCCTGGTGGTGTTCGTGGCCCTGGGATTCGCGGCCGGCATGCTCCTGTCGCCGCTGCGTGCCTCCGCCCAGGAGTCCGACGGGGGCCCGGGGGCGGGCAATGCATCGACCGACACATCCGACTCCGGCGGCTCTGGAGACGCCGGCGGTGCAGACGACGAGGGTCCGCCGGTCCTGCCGATCCTGGGCGCGACGACGTTCTCGATGACGAGCACCTCCGACGCCCAGTACCGCTTCGACAATTTCAACCGGAACCCCTACGACGACGACTTTCTCGCCCTCGGTGAGAAGCTCGAGCTCAACCTTCAGGGCGAGGAGCTGCGCCTCAACGCCCGCCTCGACGGCTTCCTGCCCCTCCTGCAGTCCACCTGCCCCGCGGGGATGGAGTCGCTCTGCACGCTCGAGGGGGACGCGCGTCCCGAGCGCCTGACGGCCCACTACCAGCACGGCGATCTCACGGTGGATGCGGGCGACTCCTACGCCGTGCTCGGCCGGGGCATCGCCCTGAGCCTGCGTAAGGTCGACCTGCTCGGTGTCGACGACGCCTTGCGCGGCGGCCAGGTCCAGTACGACGGCTACCACTTCTACTTCCGCGTCCTCGGCGGGCTCGTCAATCCGCAGAACCTGGACCCGGCGACCCTTACGATCATCCACGAGCCGACCGACCTCGTGGCCGGGGGCGAGGTCGGAACGCGCCTCGGGGCGAACCAGGACATCGAGCTCGGCGCTCACGCGGTACGGGTGTGGTTCGACAAGGACCCGAACACCGGGCAGAAGGCAACCGTCACCGTCGTCGGCTGGCACTTCTCCGTACCGGCCCTCTTCGACGGCCGCCTCGCTCTCTACGGAGAGGCCGACGCCCTTCGTCGCGACATGAGCGGCGGCCTGACCAGCGCCTCGACGCGCTATGGCCGCGCCATCTACGGGTCGGTGCAGCTCGAGCAGGGCAACACGACCGTCCTCGCCGAGTGGAAGGACTACAGGGACTTCCTCGTCGCCGCGAACGACGTGGAGCCGAACGCGTGGCGGGTCTACAGTGCCGCGCCCGCGCTCGAGCGCGAAGAGGAGCGCTACCGCGACACGTACAACGCACGCGGCGGTCGAGTGCAGGTCGATTACGGCTTCCTTCCCGGGCCCTGGAGCCTCTCGGTCGTGGGGATCCTCTACGGGCACAACGAGGACCCTGCCGCCGATCCGTGGGACGGCATCCTCACGGAGCATGGCTATCTGGAGGTGCAGCGCAACAACGTGGCCCTCGGCGCGCACCAGGTCGGCTGGAGTCTCGACGCGAGCGCCGGCTACCGGCAGGAGACGTACCTGTCCGATCCCTTCAGCCCGCAGGTGCACAACGGCGACCTCGACTGGCGTGTCGTCCACGCGACGGTCGATGTCGGCGTCTCCTTCGGGCGCCACGCCTTCGACCTGCGCATCGACCAGCGCTTCGAGAAGCGCTTCAAGTTCGACTATGTGACCTACGTCCGTGGAGGCGTGACCCTGACCTGGTCCTATGCGGGTAAGCTCACACTCAGCCCGGCGTTGCTCTGGGACAGCGAGCTCACCAACCGTAGCCCGCTCTACCCGGGCCTCGAGGCGCGCTACAAGTTCGGTGACCAGGGCAACCTGGTGCGCCTCTTCGGCGGTCTGACGCCGGGCGGGCTCATCTGCTCGGGCGGCGTGTGCCGCGACGTACCCGCCTTCGAAGGCGTGCAGGCCGAGGTGGTGCTGAGGCTCTGACAAAGGTTGCGTCAGCGGGTCTGAAGGGACGTCCACGAGGCCCGCGGGCGGCTCGCCTTGCTCGGCGCGCGATGAAGCGCGAGGCTCCCTGCTCGAGCGCTCCGCAGGACGGAGCGGAATGAATGTGAGGTCGACGATGAACGTCCGTGCTGCGATGCGACGCCTGATCCCCCTCGTTCTCGGCCTCGCGCTCGGCGCGCTGGTGGTGCTCGCCCCGACGGCGACCTGGGCCCGCGTGGGCGCCCGGCCCCCTGCCTTCACCCTGCCCGCGGTGCCCGGTGGTCCGACCCACGGGCGCTTCGACCTGGGCCACGAGCTCGGCCATCACCCGGTCGTCATCCTCTTCTGGGCGACCTGGTGCGTGCCCTGCCGCCAGGAGCTGCCCGTCTACGAGCAGCTCTACCAGCGCTACAAGGGAGCGGGGCTGCGGGTGGTCGCCATCGCCATGGACGGGCCCCAGACGATCTCCCGTGCAGGCGGGGCCGCCCGGCGGCTCGGCATCCACTTCCCAGTGTTGAGCGACGTGGACACGCAGGTCTCGAGCCGGCTCAACCCGCGTCGGGCGGCGCCCTTCAGCATCTGGATCGACAAGCACGGACGCATCGCCCGCGAGGAAGAGGGCTTCACCATGAGCGACCGTGCCACCATCGCCCGTGGCGTGGCCCACCTCGTCGGTCAGCACTGATCCCACGCTTCGGGCGCCGCACGCGCCGCGTCGCCTACCGGGAGGCCAGCGCCGGTACCCTGTCGCCTCCGCGTGACGGAGGCGCTGGCGCGATGGCGAAACGGCTGGCGCCGAAGTAGCGGCGCCGCTCCACCTCGACGACGCGGAAGTCGAGGCGCTCGTGGCTGCGGACGAGCATGTCCGGTCGGGCGTAGAGCGGCAGCCCCTGGCAATCGTCGAGCCGCACATCGAAGCGGCCGCGCGCAAGCCCGAAGGTGCGGAAGCTCACCGGGCCCGATTCCGCTCCTCGGACAGCCGATCCTCGGGACGGGTGCGCATGCCGCTCGGGGATAGGAAGACGTGGCAGATCGCCAGGTCCGAGTGGTTGACTATCGTCAGGGACGCGGGCCCGTCGTCCGCGCCGGCGCTCGGAAGTAGGCCGCAGCCAGACAGAGAGAGCGCGATGGGCACCAGACAGCGGGCCAGACGAAACCGCATTCACTTGATCAATGGGAGCGCGGTCCCCCGACCGCAACCCCGTGGGGCACGGGCGGGCAGCTCGGGGCCGACGAGGCGCGTGCCCTCCCGACGCTGCAGGCGGGCTCCGGGCCAGGCCTTGATCGACGCCCACGTTTTGCCCCTGGTTAGGGACTCATCCGCGTTCAGGGACTAGGTCTCCGGCGAGGATCCTGGTGGGATCGTGGGCGAGGCGCCCCGTTGCTCTCCCTGACGCCCCAAAGCCCGGCAAAATCAAGGCGCGTGGAAGAATTCGACAAATAATGCGCAATGCCCCTGGACGGCATATTTCACGGCACCTACTATCACCTTGGAGGGTGACGTGAATCGACTCACTACCACTGTCTGCCTGATGAGTCTCCTAGCCGCCTGCAGCTCGAGCGGCGATGGCGTCGCCAGCTCCGCCGCGGCGCTGACATCGGCCCTCAACGGGGCATCGCCGGGTGACACCGTGCATGTGGGGGCGGGCACCTTCACGGGCTCCTTCGCCGTCCCCGCCGGCGTGTTCGTCGTCGGCGCCGGCTCCACCACGATCATCGACAATGGGGACGGGAGCGCCCCCGCCCTCGTCGTCACCGCCACCGCCGGGCAGCCTCCCACGATGATCCAGAATGTGGATTTGACCTCGGCAGGCGGCGCGGCGATGGTCGTGGGCGGGACCGGTGACGTGGAGATCCAGCACGTCCACGCCACCGTCAACCTCGGCATCGGCATCGGCATCCAGGACGTCCACACCGTGCAGATGCTCGATGTCCAGGTCTCGGGTCCGGTCACCACCGATGTGATTCCGACGCTGCCCCTCGACGCGACCCCCGACGTGACCGCGACCCACGGCATCGTGATCGTGGGCGTGGCGCAAGCGACGATGAACGACGTCCAGGCCTCCGGCTTCGCGCTGTTCGGCGCCTTGCTGGTCGATAGCACCACGAGCTGGACGGGCGGTGGTGCCAGCGACAACGTGGGCGTTGGCGTGATGGCCTACGGCGGCTCGGCGACCCTTCACAGCCTCGAGCTTTGCCGCACGCTCTCGGCGTTCCGGCTCCAGCCTCCCTACGGCGCCGTCTTCGCGAACGGCGCGGCGGTGGATACCGACAGCTTGAACGTCTGTGACGGCGAGGGGTACGGCATCCTCGAGTCGGGCGGCGCCAGCGGCCAGAACCTCAACCTGTCGGCCTCCGGCAACCACGGCTCGGGCGTCTGGCTGCAGAGCGTGGACAACGTCCAGATTGCCGGTGACGCGACCAACATCGACAACAACTACCTCGCCGGCGTGGTGGCGATCGACTCGTCGAACATCGCGCTCGCCGATGGCACGATCTCCAACACGCAGCTGATGACTCGGATCTCCGCCGAGACCGGTACGGTGAACGTCGGCGACGGCGTCCACCTCGTCCGGAGCACCGACGGGATCAGCCTCAGCAACCTGACGCTCCAGACCAACCACCGCGCCGGTGCCCTCTTCGACCTCAACGGCGCGTCGACCAGCGGCATCACCCTCGACTCCGTCACGGCGACGACCGAAGACCCGTCGGGGGAGACGCCTGAGCTGGGTGTCGTGGCGCAGGACGGGACGCTCATGCCCGGCTGGGATACGGGCGTGACGCGGGCCGGGACGGCTACGACCAACGACACGAGCTTCATCTCCGCAGGGAGCACGCTCGGCATCGTCGACGTCGTCGCGCCGACCGACATGCCCCAGGCGGCGAACCTCGAGACCCAGGGTTTGAACGCGGTCGGCGTCGTGGCTCCCACGGACTGACCGAGAGTCGGGCCCACGGGCTCGAAACCACACGGATGGCGCCCGGGCTGGTCCTGGGCGCTTTTCTTTTCGGTGGCGTCTTCAGGCTTCCGATTGGTCGGCCGGCCCACCGCGCGCGGCGATGCCACGCATGAAGCGTTCGCGCCACTCGGCGCCGCGGATGCGCGCGGCCAGCTCCTCGATCCGCTCACGGCCGCGAGCGCGTACGGTGTCCGCGTCGTCCGGCCTGCCGCCCGCGAGCAGCGCCCGGGCGTGGGTCGCGAAGACGTCGGCCTCGTCCTCTTCGAGACTGCCCATCTCGTCGCGCACCGCCATGGCGGCGGTCGAACGCTCGAGCGCACGGGCCGTCTCGCCCGCCCCGAGCAGGGCCCGGGCCGCGATCGTGAGGGCCAAAGCGCGGATGCCGGGCAGACCCAGGTCGACGGCCCCGTCCGCCGCGTCTTCGGCCTCCTGGGCGATCCCCTCGAGCCAGCTCTTCCGTTCCTCCTCGGGAGGCGGCTCCGCGCCGAGCAGCGTTCGCACGCGGTAGACGCGGGCGAAGAGGGCGAGCCGGACGTCCTTCGAGGCACGCGCCCGCTTCTCGGCCTCGGCGATCGCTTCGAGGGCATCGTCGTTGCGGCCTTGCATCGCGAGGGAGTAGCCGAGGTTGACGAGGGCGTAGGCCTCCACGAGGTGATTGCCGACGCGACGACACTTGTCGACGGTAGCCCTGAGCGCCTTCTCTGCCTCGACGTACTCGCCGACCCGGTTGTAGGCGTCGGCCACGTTGTTTTCCGCGCCGGCCGACCGCCGGAGGTCGCCCACTTCTTCGTATTGCGCGACGGCGGACTGGTAGGCCTCGACCTGCATCCCCAGGTCTCCGAGCGCATTGGCGAGCAGGCCGCGCCACTCGGCGACGAAGGCGCGCGCTCCAGGCGAGACCCCGACGGCGAGCCCGCTTGCCTCGACGAGCGCTTCCTCTGCTTCGGTGAGGCGCCCTGCGAGCACCAGCACCGTGGCCTGACGGCCCCGGGCCAGCACGAGCAGCTCGCGATCGCCTGCCGCACGGGCAGCCGCGACGGCGGCCTGCGCCGCTTCGATCGCATCGGCGGAGCGACCGGTGCGCGACATCCATACCGCCTGCTCGACCAGCACCTGGGCGTGCTCGACGTCGCTGGCTGCCGAGGCGTGGGCGGCCTCGAGCTCGGGCGCCTGGTCTGCACGCCGGCCCAGAAAGCGCAGGGCGTCGGCGCGCGCCATGTGCAGGGCGAAGGGTTGACCTGTGTCCACATGGAGGTCGAGGGCCCGGCCCGAGCACCGGAGCACCGTCTGGGAGTCGCCGCGACGGGCGGCCGCGAGAGCCGCCTCGGCGTACCGTTTCGCCGCCTCCTCGCGGAGCTGGCCGGACTCGTAATGGGCCGCGACCTCCTCGGGGTCGCAGCCGGGCTGGGCCTCGAGGACGCCGGCCGCGCGGCGGTGGAGCTCGATGCGCAGCTCGTCGGCGAGGAGGCGATAGGCCACGTCCACGATGAGCGAGCTGCGGAAGCGGTACTCGCGGCCGCGCCCGGCCCGTCCACGGGAGCGCCCCGACACGAGCTCCCGGCGCGCGAGGGAGGTGAGCAGGGCTTCGGTGTCCGCGAGGCCGAGGGCCGCGACCTCCTCGGAGGTGAAGGGGCGACCGTAGATCGCTGCGCGCTTGCACAACTCCTTCTCGTGTCGCGGCAGGTGGTCGAGGCGTGACTGGACGGCCGCCTCCACGGTGAGCGGGAGGGGAAGATCCTCGGGGCCCTTGTCGAGCAGGTCCCGCTCCTTGAGCTCCGTCACGATCTGTTCGACGAAGAAGGGATTGCCGCCCGTTCGCTCCATGACGGCGTTCGTCACGGCATCCGTGAGGGGACGGCCGGCGATGGAGGCGGCCAGGGTGCGCACCTCGCCCGTCGAGAGGCCCGAGAGCTGGATGCGCGTGGCACCGCCGTCCCGGAACAGGCCCGGCCATCGATCGTCGAGCTCGGGTCGGGCCGTGGCGAGCAGTAGCAAGGGATAGTCCCCGAGGCGGTCGAGCAGCTCGTCGAGCACGCCGATGGAGGCCTCGTCGGCCCACTGGAGATCGTCGAGCAGCAGGGCCACGGGGCCCTGCTCGCAGGCCGCGACGAAGTAGTCGACGACGGCCATGTGGAGCCGGTCGGCCATGAGCTGGGGGTCGCGGCGTGCCGCGACGAGGGCGGCGCTCTCCGGCATCGGTACGCCGAGCAGCTCGCCCAGGAACCCGGCGTTCTCCTCGACGCGCGCCGGGTCGGGCTCCACCTCGAGGACGAGCGCACGCACGCCTTGCTGTCGCTCCTCCTCGTTAGCCTCCGCATCGATACGGGGCCAACCGCGGAGCATGGCGCCGAGGCGCGCGCGGCTCTCGAGGGTGGTGCGCAAGAGGGCGTAGGCGGCCTCTCGCCGGAGGGGCTCGGCGCGGCCGGCGATGACGGTGATCGTGCGCGCGTCCTGCTCGAGCAACCGCTCCATCTCCCTGCGGAGCCGCGTCTTGCCGATGCCCGGCGGACCGGTCACGAGGACCGTGGTCGCCAGCTCCTCGTCGAGCACGCGATCGAGGGTGCGCTTGAGCTGCTCCGTCTCGACCGTGCGCCCCACGGTCTCGGTCTCCGCGCCCTCGTTTTGCGCGCCCAGAGGCCAGAAGGGGTTGCGGTCCCCCGTGAGCTCCCAGGTCCCGTCCGGCAGCTCCCCCAAAGAGAAGCCGCCGAGCAGCAGCGGCGCGGCCTCGGGGGCGATGGCCACGCCCGCCACCTTCGAGGCGCACGCCCTCTCGGCGGCCAGCACGACCTGTCCCGCGATGCCCGCGCCGGCCGCCCGTGCGCGTCCCGACGCGACCGAGATCCACTTGGCCGCGTCCCGCGCGAGCAGTGCCGCGGATGCTGCACGAACGACCTCGTCGCCCTCCCACGCCTCGCCGCCGAACAGGCCGATGGCCTGGCGTCGCGCGAGCAGGGGGATGAACACCCCGTCGCGCTCCACGACCGCGCGCTCGATGGCAGCGGCGTCACGCACGCCTTCCGCGAGCAGGACCGCGACCAGGCGTTCCTCGCCTTCGACGATGACCTGCGTCGCGCGCATGCTCATGGTCGCGATCGTCTCGGCGGCGCTTCCCCCTTCCCCGTCGGGGACCGTGATGAGTCCCTGGGCGGCGACGCCGCCATCGGGCGCTTCGATCTGGCTCAGCACCTCGCGTAGCTCATCGGCGGAGGCGAAGCGCTGCGACGGGTCCTTGTCGAGGCACCTGTGCACCGCCGCCACGAGCTGACTGGGGATGTCCCGTCGGAGGTTCCCGAGGGGCGCGGGGTCCTCGAGCACGATCGCGAGCATGGTGGAGACGGGCGAAGCCCGCTTGAAGGGTTTGCGTCCCGTGAGGGACTCGTAGAGCACGATGCCCAGCGCCCACAGGTCGGCCCGCAAATCGATGCGGGCGTCGCCACGGGCCTGCTCGGGCGCGAGATAGGACGGGGTGCCGATGACCTGGTTCGAGGCCGTCAGCTCGGGGTCGACGGCCGCCCAGCGCGCCACGCCGAAGTCGAGCAGCTTGACGGTCCCGTCCTGACAGATGAAGAGGTTGCTCGGCTTGAGGTCGCGGTGGACCACACCGAGCCCGTGGGCGGCCTCGAGGCCGGAGCACACCTGCATCCCCAGCTCGAGGGTCTCCGCGGCCGAGAGCAAGCCCCGCGACAGCCGCTGGCGCAGGCTCAGCCCCTCGAGTAGCTCGAAGGCGATCCAGGGCGAGCCGTCGGCTTCATCGACGCCCGCATCGAGGAGGGCGACCACGTTGGGGTGCTCGATGCGGATGCGCGCCTCTCGCGCGAAACGGCGGGCACCCGAGGCGTCGTCGTTGGCGGAGGGTCGGAGCACCTTGATCGCGACCGGTCGACCGTCGGCCTCCTTGCCGCGGTAGACGACGCCCATGCCGCCCTGGCCGAGAACGCCGTCCACATGGTACGGGCCCACGGTTTGGCGCTCGCGGTCGATGTCCGACTTCGAGACCACTCGGAATTCCTATCCTACATGGTTTTCGACGGCGAGGATCTCCAGCGTGGGGGCCCGCCGGAGGCCCAGTTGCCGGGTACGAGGGGAATCGCAGGGGGTAACGTCGCGGCAGCGGCGGGCCGGAGTCACGGGGGCGAGGAGGCCGAGCCGGGCACGAGGGGCAGGGTGAGGCTGAAGGTGGACCCCCGCCCTTCGTGTGTTTCGAGCGAGATCCGCCCGCCCGCTTGACGCAGGAGCTCTCGCACGATGGCCAGACCGAGGCCCGATCCGGAGTCTTTCGTCGTGAAGTAGGGGTCGAATATTCGCTCGGTGAGCTCTGGCGCGACGCCGGGCCCGGTGTCGGAGACCGCGACGACCGCCTGGTCGCCCCTCGTGCCCACGCGGACCTCGATCGTGCGGTCGCCGGCGCCGCTCCGTCCGTGGAGGGCCTGGGCCGCGTTCAACAGGAGGTTCATCACGACCTGACCGAGGGCAGAGGGGTCCATGGCGACGATGGGCGAGCCCTCGAGCACGACCTGCAGGCGCCCGGCCCGCTCGAGCTTCCGAGCGCAGGATGCGCACGGTGGAGTCGACCACGCGGGCCGCGTCGGTCCGGAGCCGTGTCGCGGCCTGGAGGATCTCACCGCGACGCAGTCGTTCCACCATGCTCTTGAGCTGGTCCACCGCGGCCGCGGCGTCGGCCTGCGCTTCCTGGGCCGCACCGAGCAGCTCGGCCGCCCTGTCGGGGTCGCCCGGGAGTGTGCGCAGCGCGCCGCCGGTCAGGTCGGCGACCTGCTGCACACACACCTGGAGCGAGGTCAGGTAGTTGTTGAGCTCGTGGGCGAGCTCGGCGTGGATCGCATTCGCCGTCGTCTGCTGGCCGGCGCGCAGGAGGCGAACCTCCATGTCGCGCACGGTGCGCTGGATGTGCACCAGCTCGATGGCCGTCTGGAGCACCTCCGCGAGGCCCTCGGTGCGGAACGGCTTGGTGATGTAGCGCGTGACCTGGCCCCGGTTGATGGCGTCGATGGCGGCGTGCAGGTCGGCATAGGCCGTGATGATGATGCGGATGGCCTCGGGGCGCAGCTCGCGAGCCCGCTCGCACAGCTCGACACCTGACATCTCCGGCATGCGCTGGTCCGAGAGCAGGACGGCCACGTCCGATTCGCGGAGGATCTGGAGCGCTTCCTCGCCCGATGAGGCGGTGAGCAACGTGAAGCGGTCCTCGAGCGCATACCGAACGGCGACGAGATTTGGCGTCTCGTCATCCACATAGAGGACAGGGTAGGCGCGGTAGTCTAGGGGCATGCGGCTCGCGCTGGGGGGTCTCACCGCTGCTGGGAACCGCCCTATGCTACCACAGCCTCCCCCATCGTTCCTTCCGGTAGCCACACGGTGAAGGAGGCGCCCCCGAGATCGGATCGACCCACGGTGATCGTCCCACCGTGCTGCTCGACGACCTGCCGCGCGATGGCCAGGCCGAGCCCCGTCCCTTCGCCGGCGCCGCGGGTCGTGACGAAGGGATCGAAGACGTGGTCGCTCAGCTTCGGATCGACACCGCTCCCCGAGTCCTCGACCCGCACGAGGTAGCCCTCACCCTCGGCTCGCCCGATGATGCGGATGCGTCCGCGTTCGTCGACCGCCCGCGCTGCGTTGTCGATCAGGTTCAGGAACACCTGGTTCATGTCCCCGGCGCGTCCGGTCACTTCGGTGTGCTCGTCCACGTCGGAGTCGACCTCGACCGTGCTCGCCACCTGGACCGAGACGAGGCGCAGCGCGGCCGACAGGCCGACGCCGGGGCGGAAGCGTCCGACCAGCGAACGATCGACGCGCGAGAGGTCGAGCAGGTCCTGGGTCATGCGCTCGAGCCGTTCGGTGCAACCGATCATGACGTCCATCATCTCGCGGGTTGGTGCGTCCATGTGGCCGTCGAGCCGGCGCTTCATCGCGGGCAAGCCGCCGACCAGGGCGGTCAGGGCGTTACGGGCCTGATGGGCCACCGAAGCGGCGAGCAGACCGAGCGACGCGAGGCGCTCCTGGTGGGCCATCTGCTGCACCATCCGTCGCACGCGGACGTGTACGCCGACGCGCGCGAGCAGCTCGCGGGGGTGGAAGGGCTTGGCGATGTAGTCGTCCGCTCCCGCCTCGAAGCCCTCGAGGACCTTCTCCGGTGCGCCGTAGGCCGTCACGAGGATCACCGGCGTTGCCGCGGTAGCGTCCTCCAGGCGCAGGGCTCGGCACAGGTCGAGGCCGCTCATCTTGGGCATCGCGACGTCGCTGACGACGACTTCCGGTCGAAGGGTGCGGGCCAGGAGGAGCCCCTCGGCGCCGTCCTCTGCGCTGCGCACGAGGTATCGGGCGGCGAGCACGTGAGAGATGAAGCTGCGAAGGTCCGGGTTGTCCTCGACGACCAGGACCAAGGGCGCGTCCTGCGGACCTTCCCAGCCCGGGCTCGCGTCGGCGTCCGGCGGGATGACCAGGTCGCCCATGGGCGCTTCGGACCGTGCCCCGAAGGCCGTTTCCGCCACCGTGCCCGCCCGGGGGCTCCGCGCCTCGGCATCGACGAGCACCCGAGGGATCCGCAAGGTGAAGCAGGTCCCCCCGCCCGGCGCGCTTCGCACCTCAGCGTCGCCGCCGTGCAGCCGTGCGGCCTCGCGGACGATGGCGAGGCCGAGGCCGCTTCCGCCCTGACGCGCGGCGTGGTCGCCCCCCTGCGCAAAGCGGTCGAAGACGTGGGGGAGGTCTTCGGGCGCGATGCCCGTGCCGTCGTCCTCGACCTCGAAGCCAATCTCGCTGCCGGCATCCGTCGTGCGCAAGACGACGTGACCGCCTTCACCGACGAAGTGCAGGGCGTTGGCCAGGAGGTTCGTCAGGGCCGACTCGATGAAGCTCGGGTCGAGGGCGACGGCCCGGGTCGCGTCTTCGGCCTCTACCGTGAGCTCGACCCCCTTGGCGCTCGCAGCGGACCGGAACGCGCGCGCGACCGACGCGGCGGAGCTCGGCGGGGACGCTCGGAGTGCGGTTGAGCTGCTCGCGGCCAGCGTCGATGCGCGCCAGGTCGAGGAGCTGGTTGATGAGGCGCAGCAGGCGTGCCGCGTTCCGGTGCATCGACTCGAAGGCGGCTGTGCTCCCCCCGGGCGGCTCCCGTCCTTCCCGGAGCGCATCGAGCGGGCCGAGCAGCAGGGTCAGGGGGGTCCTGAGGTCGTGGGAGACGTTGGAGAAGAACTCGGTCTTGGCTGCATCGAGCCGCCGCACCTCGTCGAGGGCCGCGGCGAGGCGCGCGCTCGTCTCGCGCAGCTCTCGGGTCCGCGCCTCCACCTTCGCGTCCACTTCGGCCTTTGCTTCGAGGAGCTCGGCGAATCGGTGCTCGTGGGCGCGCGCGCTCCGCGTCAGGGCGTCCATGCTCTCGGCGATGTCTGCCGCGCGCGAGGCGACGTCGCGGCGTAGCTCCCACGTGCGGCCCATGGCCCACCCGAGCAGGAGCCCGATGAGGCCGGCCACCGCCGTCGCGATCGCCGGCAGGGGCAGGGCGATGCCGACGAGCACCGCGACTGTCCCGAGGAGCGCTCCCAGGGCCGTCGATACACGGCGCCTGGGTGTGGTCTGCCACCGGAGCTCGTAGACGCAGGCGTCGTCTCCGCGCAGCATGCACTTCGGATGGTTGGCCTTGGCGGGCGGCAGGTCGAAGAGCGTAGGGATCGCTGCGAGCTGTGCCGTCCGCGCTCGACACACGCGGTCTTGGGTTTCGCGCGGGCCCCCATCGACCGGATGGTAGCGAATGGTGGCGCGGCTCTCCTCGATGCGCGTTAGCTCCATCTGCCCCACCTTGTTGAGGCGTGGCGTGGCACGCACGACCTGGGAGTAGGCGAAGCGGGGGCTGTTGAAGGCGCGGAAGAGGGGCCTGAGGATGCCAGCGTACCTGGGCGTCAGGGCGAGCCGACCACAGCGCTCGAAGAGCGCGGGGTCATCGCATGCGTTGTCGATCTGTTCGAAGAGACCCTCGCAGAAAGCGAGCGAGACCCACGCGTTCTGGTCATGGAACGTCGTTCGCGAAGTGCCCAGCGTTTCGAGGATGTGGTCGAGGTGCTCCCTCCCGAGGATGCGTTCGGCATCGTCGAGGAAGGGGCGCAGGAAGAGCGAGTGCACTTCTGGCCGCAGCGGTTCCATCTCATTCGGGGCGTCGACCGGAGGCTATCACGGCCGTCATCAACCCGAAGACGTCGTCGCGCCGGCCCCAGTCGCGCAGCGCCTCCGCGCCGCGGGCCACTTCGTCTGGCGCCATGACGTCGGGGTCGATGCCGTCAGCGATGGGTGCGAGCACGATGGAGGCGAAGGCCTCAGGGCCGATGGTCGCCGTGGAGATGGGGACGGGCACGGCGCGGACGTCGTCGAGCCCGGCGCTTCGGAGCAGGGAGGTGAGGCGGCGACCGATGAACGGGTCGGCGCCCCGGCGTCGGAAGGTCTCCTGGCGTGCGCGGAGGACCTCTGCGAAGCCGTCGGGCACGGGGTGCATCACGAGCGTGTCGTCGTCGCTGTCGGCGGCGAGGAAGCATCCACCGGCGCACAGGACGCGCACGGCCTCTGCGATGGCCGCCGCGGGATCGGCCAGGTGCCGGAGCACGAGCCGCGCGTAGGCGGCGTCGAAGGTGCCCGCCCCGAAGGGGAGGGCCACCACGGACGCACGAACGACCGGGAGCGTCGCCCGTGCGCGCTCGAGGACGGCCGGGTCGATGTCCAGACCCAGAAGCGTGAGCTTCGGTCGGCTCGCGCGGATCCGCGTCCCGACGAAGCCCGGTCCGCACCCCATGTCGAGGACGCGCCCCTCGTCCGGAAGGCCGAGCTCGCGAAAGGCACACTCCTCGGCCTCGGCGACGACCGCGGCCTGCTTCAGTAGGCGCGCGAGCTCGGCTTCGGCATCCCGGAACTGTCCGACGGCGTAGGCCGCGCGCGTCACCCTGTCCTCCTGTGGAGCCGCGCCGCCCGCCGCGCGGCACGGGCGCCGACCTCACCGTAGCGGTCCGCGATGTACAGGTAGTAGCGGTGGAGTCCGACACGATTGAGCACGTAGGTGTTCGCCTCAAGCAGCTCGACGAACCCGTGCTCTTCGAATGCCCGGCCGTCCATGGTCGAGGGCGCGATCAGGAAGCGATCGCCGTGGGGGCTCGGGGCTGGGGAGGCCGCGAAGGCATGGAGGGCACGGCCGAGCGCTGTCCCTCGGTGTCGGCCTGGGCCGAGAGCGGGAAGAGCCATCCGGCGTTCAGCATCCAGGTCAGGTTCGCACCGGGTGAGAGGTCCTCCGTGAAGAGCGCCCAGGCCGGCGTGCGGTCCGCGAGGGCGACCGCACCCCGTCGTCGTCGTACGAGCCCTGCCGCGCGGAACTGCCGCTCGCAGTCCGGAAGGCTCATCTCTCCCGGCACGAACGACAGGGCGCTGGCCGTCATCGGGCCGAAGGCGATCTCGGCCGCGCGGGCGACGGCGACCTCGTGGGACTTGCGGAGCCGCGTCATCGGTGCCTGGGCGTTTGAGCCGCGCAGGCGTTCGGCGTCCTCCGGGGGCAGCCGAAAGAGCTTCACGCGACCTCGCTCGACGGCTTCGGGCGTGCCGGTCAGCTCGAAGAAGCGCTCGTAGAAGGCGTTCATTCCCGTGTTTGCCGCGTGCACGAAGAAGAAAACGAAACGGCCGTCCGGCCGCGGCAGGAGGTAGTCGATGACCGCCGTCTGCAGCTCACCCGACCACTGGAAGCCGTCCGTGGAGAGTGCACCGAAGTGCTGGACCAGCCACGCCCGTTCCCAGGCGCGCAGGGTCGTGATGGCGGCGTCGGTCACGCCGTCGCGCTCGTGGCGGAGCGTCCGTACGAGATCCATGCCCGGCGCATGCATGTTCCGCCAGGTGTGGGCGGCCTTCGGAAGGACAGGCTCCAGATTCGCCGTCATCCAGTCCGTGAGGAGGTGGGCGCTCTTGTATGTCTCGAGCATGGCGCGGAAGTCGGTCCCGTCGCCACGGCGTAGATCGGCGTGTCCGAGGGCGGCCAGGATGTCGCCCATGCCGCCCTGCTCCGCCACGCTCCTGCTGTGGAAGGCGGCGTGGCAGGTGCTGCCCCCGGCGACGGGCTCCACGCTGCGCACCTCGAGGTCGCCGACGGGTACCCGGTGGCCGCGCCACTCGAGGACGGCGTTCTCGAGTGGCATGCCCGGCCAGAGCAAATCCCGCTGTGTCTCTGCCTCGAAGGCGAGGCCGCCGAAGGACAGATCCCGGACGGCTCGCTCCACCAGCGCGCCGGCGACGGGCTCGGTAAAGGCAACGACGACCTCCCCGCGCGCGTCCACGCGTTGTTGCTTGCGCAACCTTCGGCGCCGCAGGACCAGGGGCAGGCAGGTCGTGATGGTCGGGCCGCCCTCGAGCAGCCGAACGTGCATCTCGTAGCTGACGGCGAACAGCTCGAAGGTGACGCGGAGCACCGCAGAGGCCGCGTCGAGGGGCGGGGCTTCATCGAAGGCGAAGGTGACGGAGTCGCGGTCGGTTGCGACCAACCTGCCATCGAGACGCCCCCAGGGGGCCCCGTGCAACCGACAACGCGCGCGCACCATGGCGGCGATCTCGATTGCCCGCTTGACGCGCGCGGCGTCGACCACGAGGTCGTGGAGGTCGACGGGGACCGTGTCGGCCGCACCGTGAAGCTGCAGGCGAGCCCGGAACCGTCGCGACCCGTCCGGGTCGCGCCAGGGCAACGACTCGAGGACGGTGGCCGCGCATCGGCGCAAGGTCCGACGCTCGTTGACGATCTCGAGGGCGGGCAGGCGGAGGCCTGGCTCGAGACCCACTGTGCTCTCCACCGAGCAGAAGTCGGTGCCCAGGTCGGCGAGGGGGAAGACGTGCGCCTCGCTTCCCAGGGTTCCACCGGGGAGGAACACGGCGAGGGGGCTCTGCGGCCCACCGTGCCGGCGGGCCCGGACCCTCGGCTTCATCGTCTCGAGCCGCGCCCCCGAAAGGGACACCCGTGCCGCGTGCTCGCCCACCGGAACGATGTTGCGTGCGATGAGGCAGAACGGGTCGACCGGGTCAGCCGAGCGGACGACGACCCGTTCCACAAGGCGCCCCTCCGGAATCGCGTCCGCCGCGATGGGCTCGAGGTGCAGTGTGGCCGCCTCCGAGCCGCCCTCGACATGGCGCGCGTAGCTCGCGAGCCGCGGCTGGCCGTGGCCCAGGTCGACCACGACGGGGGTGAGTCGGCGGCCGGCGCGCCGCATCGCCGAAGCGATGCTCCGACTGCGAGGGGCGGGGGAGCCCTCGCTCGTAGGGATTGGGACGGACAGCTCGCTGGCGCGGGTCATGGATGCTCCGGTCGGATGCGGGAGGGGAACACGCACCTCTTCGACGCCCCCTGCCATACGGCCTTCAGACAGAAATATGTAGGGGGGCCACACCTTGAGGGTTTCCATGAACTGTGACCTGATTCCGGCACGGAGGCTGGTCGATGGACGTAATCGCCGTGCTGACCTCGGGGGGAGACGCGCCCGGGATGAACAGCGCCGTCGTCACGCTTGCCAAGCTGGCCGCTGGCCGGGGCGTCCAGATGCTAGGGGTCGAGCAAGGGTGGGAAGGCCTGATGGAAGGGCGTTTTCGCCCGCTCACCCATGCTGGCGAGGGGGGGCTCAGGCCGGTGCCGGACTCGAGCCGGCCCACGGGCTCGGGGGCACGATTCTCGGGTCTTCCCGCTCGGCCCGCTTCCGCAGCCCCGAGGGACGGACCGAGGCAGCCGCGCAGCTCCGGGCCGCCGGAGCCGGCGGGCTCGTCGTCATCGGGGGTAACGGCTCGCTGACCGGGGCGCACGTGCTGGCCGGCGAGCACCCGGACCTGAAGGTCGTGGGCATCCCCGCGTCCATCGACAACGACATCGGTTGCACCAGCAGCGCCATCGGCGTCGACACCGCCCTGAACACCATCGTCGAAGCCTGCGACCGCATCTCGGACACGGCCCGCGCGCACCGCCGCGCCTTCGTGGTGGAGGTCATGGGCCGCGACTCGGGCTATCTGGCCATGGCCAGCGCCATCGCGGTCGGGGCCGACGCGGTGCTCTTCCGGGAGCAGGGGCGGAGCGACGCCGAGGTGATCGAGACAGTGGAGGCGGCGATCCTCCGGGGGTTCGCCCACGAGGCGGGGCGAAAACGGGTCCTGATCATCAAGTCGGAGAGCGTGGCCCTGCCCTGCACGCGCCTGGTGCGGGAGCTGTCGGACCGAATCCCGAACACGCTGCCCGGGGTCGACGTCCGCGCGACGGTGCTCGGGCATCTGGTGCGCGGTGGGAGCCCGACCTATTACGACCGGATCATTGCGGGGCGATTGGCCTACGCCGCCGTGGGTGCGCTCTCGGACGGGCGGAGCGACGTCATGGCCGCGTGGCAACCTCCGACCGCGGGGGGCGAGGCCACCCGCGACCCGGCGGTGCGTCTCTTCCCCTCGAGGACGTGCTCGAGGAGACGCGCCGCCTCGATGACGGCACGAGCGAGCTGACGCGGTGGCGTGTCGCCATGCTGGAAGGCGTCTCGGGCGTGATGGGGTTGTAGCCGCTCGCAAGTCGCTCAGGGTCGGACGAACGTGCGGAGCACCGGGTCCTTCCGCACCCCCGGGAACGCGAGGACCTGGTTGTGGATGGCGACGTAGACGCCGGGCGCGATGAGCTGCACCGCGAGCAGGGCCTCGGTCAGGTTCTGGAGCGCGTCGGTGGTGCGGAGCTCGAAGGGGCGCATCGCGCCGGTGAGGACGACCGGGACCCGGCGGCTCGGCGAGCACCTCCACGATGCGCTCGCCGGTGCGCGCGAGCCGGTCGGTGCCGTGGACGATGACCACGCCGTCGTGGGTGCGCCCGAGGGCGCCCGCCGTCTCGGCGATGAGCGTGTGGTCGGCCTCGTCCATCTCGAGGCTGTCCTTGTTCATCAGGGCTACGCGGCGGAGCTCGACGCCGCGCAGCTCGAGGGACGCGAGCATCACGTCGAGCACCGAGACCTGGTTGGACAGGACCCCCGACAGCTCGTCGTAGGTCTTCTCGATGGTGCCGCCGGTCGAGATGAGGGCGATCCGCTTGGCCATGGCAGCTGCATAGCACCCGCCCGCGCCGACCGGAAACGCCGAGCCGGTCGGCCGCGGGGATCGCGCGCGAGAGGGCGATGCGCGCGCGGGCTGTCCCTCAGTGGGTGTGCGCCTGCATGCCCCGCTGGCGGAGCTGCTGCCGGATCTGTTCCATGACCTGGGGCGGGATCTTGCCGTGGCCCATGCCCATGGGGCTCGGCGCGCCGCCGGCGCCGGGGGGTGGCGTCGAGGGCGGTGGGGTCGCCGACTTCTGGAACTTGGCCGGATCGGGCTGCATGCGGTCGGCGAGGAACTTGGAGATCACGTAGGTGATCGGGTTGCCCTGGCGCTGCAGGTAGAAGTCGTCCCCGCTCGAGGTGGCGACGCCCAGGTGCAGGACGATCGTCTGGCGAGTGGGCGGCGCCGCGTGGGCGGCGGCACCCGCGTCCTCGTGGGCGTCCGAGCCGCTGGCCGCCTGCTCGACGACGAGCGTGACGGTCGCCCTCGGTTGGTCGAGGCCGGCCTGGGTGGCCGTGACGCCCTGCTTGGCGAAGTCGGTCGCGCGCAGGCGCGAGAGGCTCGAGACGAAGGACTTGACCTTGGCCGCGTCGAACTTGTCGATGGGAGTCTCGCCGTCGGCCTGTTTCCAGTCGTCGCCGTCGCGCACGAAGTGGAAGGTCCCCTTCGGGCTGTCGAAGGTCGCTTCCTTCACGTCGTTGGCCGAGACGTCGACCACACTCCGGTCGCGCCAGTCCTTCACTTCCTTGTTGAAGGCGTACTTGATCGAGCCTCGCACCGCGACCACCTCGGTCTTGCCGTGGAGCCGCACCATGGTGTTGCCGCTCCGGTAGCCACCGATGATCAGGTCGGCCAGGACCTTGCCGCCCGACTTGGCGATCACGCGGATGCCGTGGGCGTCGTCGACCTCGAGGCGCGCGTGATTCGAGGCCTTGGTCGCGGCGATGCCGCTCACCTCGATGCCGTCGAGCTTGTCGAGGGCGCTGCTCACGGCCGAGTCGTCGGCGGCGGCGTCGAGCGGCTTCGACAGACGCCAGGCCTTGCCCTTCTTGACGAGCGTGACGTCGCCCTTGTCCGGGACATGGATGTCGAGCTCGTCGACCTTGGACTTGTCGATGGCTGGCAGGGCCTTCTCGGCGCTGGCGCTCACCGGGTCGGCGGCATGCAGCTCGCGGTTCTTCGTCGCCCACACCGCGAGCCCGACCAGCGCCACGAGGACGGCGCCCCCGATCAACAGACGATTCTTCTTCCAGTCCATCTTCATCACACCTTCAGGCTCGCCTTCTTCGCCAGCCGCATGCGCCAGCGGACCACGCCGAAGAGCGCGAACAGCGCCGGGAGCCCCAGCATGTTGCTCCAGCGGTAGCCGGCCTTCTTGCCGTCCCAGGCCTCGAGGGCGGCCTTGCGCTTCTTGAGCGCGCTCTTGACGCCCGTCGCGTCCTGCTTCTTCAGCGCGTCCCTCGCGGCCGTCGTCGCCGCGGTCACGCCGGTCGGCACCCGGAGCGCGGGCGGCTCCACGTTCTTGGCGCGAATGGCGATGAGGTCGGACTCCTGGGCGAGCCAATCGACCGCGTTGAGCCCGAGGCTGAGGTTGGGCGGCATCTCGCCGCTTCGCCATTGCTCCGGCTTCCCCACGAGCGCGTCCTGAAGGAACATGCTCGAGCCCATCACCAGCACACGCACCTTCTTCACCGCCGTGTCGGGCGCCGTGATGTCGCTGTGGCTCGGGTGGTCGCTGCCGTTCGAGCTCATGGCCGCATTCGAGGGGAAGGCCGACGGCAGCTTGCCGCTGACCGCCACGATGAGCGGGAAGGGTCCGGAGGGCCCGTCGCTCGGCCAGTCGCGCGGGTTGCGGGGCGTGAGCGAGAGGTTGTCTTGATCGATGGCCCAGGAGTTGTCCGAGGAACGCGCCAGGGTCCGGACGTCGACGCCCTTGTCGCCCGACAGGGCGTTGGTCAGGGACAGGGTCGAGGTGAAGGGCAGCATCGCCTGGTCGAGGCGGAAGAGCACCGGCTGCTTCTGCTCCTCCTCATCGAAGGTGACGATGGGGATGGCGGGGTACGGCACCGGGATGGTCATGCCCATCGGCCCGCGCATCGGCGCCCGACCGCACTGCGCGTCGGCCACCATGTTGCTCTCGACCTTGACGCCCCACTTGCCGAGCAGCTCGTTGATCTGCGTGTCGACCTTGGAGGCGGAGGGGCCCGTCTGGCCCTGGATGTCGATCTTCTCGCCGCCGCCGAAGACGCCGATGGAGCCGCCGTTCATCACGTACTGGTTGATGCGGCGTAGCTCGGCCTCGGTGAAGGGTTTCTCCGGGCCGATGATGAGCAGGGCCGACAGGTCCTGGGGGATCTCGGTGTCGGCCTTGACCGAGCGCAGCTCGTAGGTCGGCATCTCCTGCTGGAGGGTGCTCAGCCCCTTGTCGAGGGTCGGGCCGCCATGGTCGTCGAGGATCCCGACGGGGTGCTTCTTGCCCACGAGCTCGGCGATGCGCTGGGTGATCGCGTACTCGAGGCCCGAGGTGTCTTCTGGGATGGCGGGGATGGTCTTGGTGTCGCCCAGGTACTTGAAGACGATGCCGCGGTAGCCGTCGACGTATCCTGCGCTGTCGTCGGTGTAGTGCGGCTGCCGCACCTTTGGAACACCGTCCTTCTCCGCCTGCTCCTTGAGCTTGTCGGTGTCCGGGTCGATGAACCGCACGTGGATCTTGCCGTGGGACGCCGATTGGTACTCCTCGAGCAGGTCACGCACGTAGCGTTCGGTGGCGTTGTAGGGCGGGGGCAGGTCGCTCGTGAAGTAGCCCACAACGTCCATCTGGTCGTCCAGGCTCGCCGCGAGGTGCTTGGAGCCGTCGGCCAGGGAGAAGAGCCGCTTCTTCGTCAGGTCGATCCGGGCGAAGAAGAAGACGCTCAGAACGTTGAGGGCGATGAGGATGCCTCCGATGATGAGGAGGAATCCGATCGATTCAGAGGCGGCACGGGTGCGTTTGTTGATGGCCACGGGTCACCTCCACCGGCGGCTTTCGAGGGATCGGAACGCCAGTGACAAGGCGAAACCGATGATCGACAGGAAGTAGATGACGTCTCGCGTGTCGATGACGCCGTGCGACATGCTCTCGAAGTGGTAGTTGAACGAGATCCACTGGAAGACCGAGGACGCGCCCTGGGGCAGGAAGGGCAGGAGCCGATCGACGATCCAGAAGACGAAGCAGATCGCCGCGCCCACGATGAGCGCGATGAGCTGGTTGTTCGTCCAGCTCGAGGCGAGCAGGCCGATCGAGAGCATGGCCGCGCCTTCGAGGAAGATGCCCATGTAGCCGCCCCATACCGGCCCCCAGTCGAGGTTGCCGAGGGTCTTGACGCTGATCGGGTAGGCCAGGGTCACGGCGAGGAGCACCGCGAAGAGCCCGAGGACGCCGAGGAACTTGCCGAGGATGACCTCGGCGTCCCGGACCGGCATCGTGATCAGCAGCTCGATGGTGCCCGTGCGCTTCTCCTCGGCGAGCAGGCCCATGGTCATGGCCGGCGCCGCCAGGATGAGGAACATGGTCAAGAGCGAGAACATGTCCCGCACCGTGGCCTTCCCCATCAGGAAGAACGTGTTCCAGAAAAAGATGCCGAGCAGAAGGAGGACGATGCAGACGACGATGTAGGCGACGGGCCCGTTGAAGTAGCCGCGGAACTCGCGCCCGGCGATCGTGAAGGTGTTCTTCATGGGTCAGGCCCCCTTGTCCTCGTCCTCGTCGGACGCGGCCTCGTTGTCGTCGTCGCCCGTGGCGGGCTCCTCGTCGTCGCTGGCGGAGGCCTCGGCCTTCGCCTCGTCGTCGCTGTCGCTGTCGCCGTCGCCGTCGTCCGGCGCGGCCTCGAGCGACTCGTCCTCGTCGTCCTCGTCCTCGTCGACCGCTTCGGCCTTCGGAGCCGAGGCGGAGGCGCCCTTGCCCCTCGCCTTCCTCCTCCGCTTGCCCTGGTCGCCGGGTTCGTCGGTGGTGAGGTGGTGGAAGACCTGCTCGAGGTCCTCGGCCTCCTTGCTGAGCCCGATGAGGATCAAGCCGGCGTCCACGGCCGCCTGGAAGAGGGCCGGGCGCAGGTCGTCGTCCTTCGCGGGGACCACCTCGAAGGTCACCTCGTCGCCCTTGCCCTGGCGCTGCCGCACCATGTCCACGTTCGGGACCTTGCCGAGCACCTCCCGTACCTGCTTGCCGTCCTCGGTCTCGCGGTAGTTGCCCTTGCCCTTGAGGAAGGTGACGACGTAGCGCGCCTTGCCGGCCCGGGCCCGGAGCTCGCCGGGGCTGTCGTCGGCGACGATCTTGCCCTTGGCGATGATGAGCACCCGGCCGCAGGTGAGCTGCACCTCCGCCAGGTTGTGGGTCGACAGGATGACCGTCCGCTCCTTGCCAATCTCCTTGATGAGGTCGCGGATCTCGACGGCCTGGTTCGGGTCGAGGCCGCTCAGGGGCTCGTCGAGGATGAGGATGGGCGGCTCGTGGATGAGGGCCTGGGCGAGGCCGATGCGCTGCCGGTATCCCTTGGAGAGCGCCCGGATCTCCTTGCTGATGACGTCGCCCACCGAGGTCTGCTCGACGACCTTCTTGATGCGCTTTCGCGCCGTCGGGGCGTCGAGCCCGCGCATCTTGGCGCAGAACTCGAGGTACTCGACAGCCAGCATCTCCTGGTAGAGGGGCGTGCTCTCGGGCAGGTACCCGATGGCCTTCCGGACTCCGAGGGGGTCGTCGAAGACGTCGCAGCCGTTGACCTTCGCCGTCCCCTGGGTCGGGGCGATGAAGCAGGTCAGGATCTTCATGGTCGTCGTCTTGCCGGCGCCGTTGGGCCCCAGGAAGCCGAGGACCTCGCCCTTGCGCACCTCGAAGCTGACGCCGCGTACGGCGTTCACGCTGCCGTATCGCTTCATGAGGTCTTGGGCCTCGATCATCACGTCGGTCATTGGCCTCTCCGAACGAGGGGAAGTCGCGGGCCGCGGATGGTAGTCCGGGAGTGCTCCCAGTCAACCGGCGGGCAAAGTGGCGGCCCCGGACCGGGCGAGACACCGGCCCTGGCCCCGCACGTAAACCGCACCACCCCTCCCTTATTCCCGGCGACCGTGCATTTGTGGACGGGTCGGCACGCGGTGGCACAGGGGCACCCTCGTCCGGTCGTGGAGCGCAGCTCTGTAATTCCAGCAGGTTACGTGTCTGCCACGCAGTGCCCCGGGTCGGCACGAAGCTCGCAGCAGGGGCAAGGCTTTCGCGGAATCGCGAGCCCCTCTGATACACTTTCACTCCTGCTATCCGCGTGGCCTGGTCGTCACGGCTCGGCGCGTTTCGGGAGGAGCCCCCCATGGTCCGGACTGCTAGCCTCGCTTCTTGGCTCACCTCGCTCGGCCTGATCGTTGCCGTGGGCAGCGGCTGTGGCCGCACCGGGCTCGACACCTTCGCCGACGGAGCCCTGCCGAGCCTCGACGGAGGGTCGGACGGTCCCGGCTTCGACGGCGGTCCCGACGCCGGCTTCGACGCCGGCCCCGATGCCGGCTTCGATGGAGGTCGCTGCACGCGCGACCTCGACTGCGACGACGGCCTCTTCTGCAACGGGCAGGAGCGGTGCGTCGCGGGGCGGTGCGTTGCCGGTGCGCCCATCGGCTGCGACGACGGCAACCCCTGCACCGTCAACACCTGCGACAACCGGACCCGTTCGTGCGACACCACCATCCGCGACCGGGACGGCGACGGGGCGGCCGACGCGCTGTGCGGCGGGACCGACTGCAACGACATGAACGCGCGGGTCCATCCGGGGGCCCGCGAGGTGTGCGACAACGGGATCGACGACGACTGCAACGGGCTCTTGGACTGTGCCAATCCCGTCTGCGCGCGCGACCCGACGTGCGCGATGTGTCTGCCGCGGGAGACGAACTGCAGCGACGGCCGGGACGAGGACTGCGACGGCCTGACGGACTGCGCGGACCCGGACTGCGCGTTCGACCCGGCGTGCCGGATGTGCGCGCCGCGGGAGACGAACTGCAGCGACGGCCGAGACGAGGATTGCGACGGCCTGACGGACTGCGCGGACCCGGACTGCGCGTTCGACCCGGCGTGCCGGATGTGCGCGCCGCGGGAGACGAACTGCAGCGACGGCCGGGACGAGGACTGCGACGGCCTGACGGACTGCGCGGACCCGGACTGCGCGTTCGACCCGGCGTGCCGGATGTGCGCGCCGCGGGAGACGAACTGCAGCGACGGCCGGGACGAGGACTGCGACGGCCTGACCGACTGCGCGGACCCGGACTGCGCCATGGACCCGGCGTGCCTTTCGACGTGTCCCGATCAGGACCTGGGCAGGCGCGTCGGGGCGCGGGTGGCGAGCGGCACGACCTCCGGGGCGGGCAACCACTTCGTGCCGAGCTGCGTGTCCGGGAGCACGGCTTCGGACCTGAGCTTCGCCTGGCGCGCTCCGTCGACCGGCACGTGGGTGTTCGACACCTTCGGCTCGACCTACGACACGGTGCTCTACGTCAAGACCTCCTGCACGGGCGGCGAGCTACCCGGAGCCTGTGACGACGACACGTCGCGCGGGCTCCAGTCGCAGGTCACCGTGTCCTTGCGGGGCGGTACCCGGGTCGTCGTTGTCGTGGACGGGTGGGCCTCGTCCAGCGGACCCTACGTCCTCAACATCCACCGGCAACTGGGGACCGAGGCCGGTCACTGCGCCAACGGCGTGGACGACGACGGCGACGGGCTCATCGACTGCGCCGACCCCGATTGCACTGGCGACCCGGCATGCGGGATGTGCTTGCCGAGGGAAGTGAATTGCACCGACGGCCGGGACGAGGACTGCGACGGGTTGGTGGACTGCGCGGACCCGGACTGCGCCATGGACCCGGCGTGCATGACGTGCGTGCCCTTCGAGGTGAATTGCACCGACGGCCGGGACGAGGACTGCGACGGCCTGACGGACTGCGCGGACCCGGACTGCGCGGGCGATCCCGCGTGCATGGTGTGCTCGTTCCGCGAGGTGAATTCGCACCAACGGTCGGGACGACGACTGCGACGGGCTCGTGGACTGTGCGGACCCGGACTGTGCACGCGACCCCTCGTGCAGGGTGTGCTTGCCGCGCGAGGTGAACTGCTCGGACGGTCGGGACGACGACTGCGACGGGCTCGTGGATTGCGCGGACCCGGACTGCGCGAGCTCCACGTCGTGCTGCCTGCCGGCGCCCGAGGTCTGCAACAACGGCCGGGACGACGACTGCGACGGGCTCGTGGATTGCGCGGATCCGAACTGCGCCACCGATCCGGCGTGCTGCATCCCGTCCCCCGAGGTGTGCAACAACGGCCGTGACGACAACTGCGACGGGCGCATCGACTGCGCCGACCCGACCTGTACGCGCGATCCGGTGTGCTGCGTGCCGGCCGTCGGGGGCGAGGTGTGCAACAACGGCGTGGACGACGACTGCAACGGCCTGGTCGACTGCGCGGATCCGAGTTGCGCCATGGACCCGTCGTGCGCCCCGATGTGTCCCGACCAGAACCTGGGGAGCCGCGTCGGGACGCGGGTGGCGAGCGGCACGACCGGCGGGGCGGGTAACGACTTCACGCCGAGCTGCCGGCCCGGAAGCACGGCGCCGGACGTGACCTTCACGTGGCGCGCTCCGTCGAGTGGCACGTGGGTGTTCGACACCTTCGGCTCGAGCTACGACTCGGTGCTCTACGTCAAGACCTCGTGCACGGGCGGCGAGCTGCCCGGGGCGTGCAACGACGACTCGTCGGGCGGGCTGCAGTCGCAGGTCAGCGTGCTCCTGCGCGCCGGCACGTCGGTCCTCGTGGTGGTGGATGGGTACGCCACGTCCAGCGGGCCCTACGTGCTCAACATTCACCGGGCGCTGACGTCCGAGGCTGGCCACTGCACGAACGGCGTGGACGACGACAGCGACGGGCGCATCGACTGCGCGGACCCGGACTGCTTCACGGACCCGGCCTGCATCATGTTCCCCGATGCGGGGCGGCCCGACGCGGGCTTCGACGCGGGGCCGGCACCCGACGCGGGCTTCGACGGAGGGCCGGCACCCGACGCGGGCGTGTGTGCCGCGAACGGGATCGGCGTCGCCATGTGCACCGACGAAGTCGACAACGACTGCGACTCGCGGGTCGACTGCGCGGACCCGGACTGCACGCCCTTCCCGACCTTTGGCGAGTGCTGCAACGGCATCGACGACAACGGCAACGGCGTGGTCGACGAGCTGGCGTGCCGCTGCTTCACCAACGCGGACTGCACGGGCATCGGCAGCCTCGAGCAGGTGTGCTGGACCCAGCTCGCGCACGTCTGCGCGCCCCGCTGCGACTTCTACGGCGGCGACCTCCTGTGCCATCGGATCAAACGCGAGCCTCCACTGCGTGACGAGCGGCCCCCAGCAGGGCCAGTGCGTCTTCTGAGGCCGCCCTCGTGTCGCAGCGGTGGCCGTGCCCTCCGTGGTGCGGAGCGCGGAACGCGGGGGGCCGGCGGCCGCCAGCCGGTCTGCGCGCGGGATCAGCGGACGCGCAGGACGATGGCCGCGGCGCCGACGCCCGCCTGCGCCGCCGGCTCGGTGAGGAGGCTCGCGATGACCGCCGGCGGCGTGTGCGGGTCGTCGTCGAGGACGGTCGCCACCCTGCTGACGGCGCGCGTGGAGAAGGCCGAGGCCGAGCCCGCCAGGATCAGGTCGCCCGCCATGAGCTCGCGGGAGGCGAGGACCGGCGCGGTCTGGAGCAAACCGTTGGAGACATCTTCCCGCGGCGTCAACCGTTCGGGGCTCTTGCGGCGTTGGAGGTAGACCCGACCCGGGCCGCAGGCGGCGAGATCGAGCCGCCCGCCCTCGAGCACGAGCGCGAGCAGGGTCGCGTCCGGGACCATCCGCTCGATGAGCGCGTCGCAGCGGGCCGCGAGACGATCGCGCGCTCCGTCGACGCCCTCCTCGAGGCGCGTGCGCGGGCCGTCGCGGCCGATGCCTTCGCCGAAGCCGTCGATGACGGCGGCGGTGGTGAAGCTCCACAGGCGGGGCGGGCCGAGGGACGCGCTGATCGCGAAGGCGCGTCCCGCATCGAAGGAGCTGGCCGCGTGACGCGCGAGCTCCCTGTCGCGCACGCGGGCCTTGACCACGCTGACGTGTGCGTCGCAGCGCATTCGCCCATTGGTAGCGCGTCAGGCGTCACGCGTACAGGGCGGACCGATCACCGCGGTCGGGGAGGCCCCGCGTCGGTAGATGGATCCGGGGTCGAAGGTCGGGCCAAAGGTGCTATGCCCTCCGGCATGAAGCACCTGGCCTGCTGCATCCTGGTCCCGCTGCTCTTCGCCGGGGGGGGCTGTGGCGGGTGCGGCAGGTCGGGCTCGAGCGGTTCGGCGAGGGCTGCCCGGACGGGCGCGCCGACGGGCAATCCCAATCTCCCCGGCGTCGCCCAGGTCGATCGCTCCCTCGAGCGGCATCTGCGCGCGGCCCTCGCGGATCGGTCGACCGACTTCGCTCCCCGTAGCACCCCGAACGCCGGCGCTGCCGAAAAGCCCCGCTACGTCAATCGCCTCGTCCTCGAGACCAGTCCCTATCTGCTCGCCCACGCCACCGAGCCCATCGATTGGTATCCGTGGGGAGACGCGGCCTTCACGCGCGCCAAGCGCGAACACCGGCCCATCCTGCTCTCCATCGGCTTCGCGACCTGTCACTGGTGCCACGTGATGGAGCACGAGTCCTTCGACGACCCGAAGGTCGCGGCGTTCGTCAACGCGCACTTCGTCGCAATCGCGGTCGACCGGGAGGAACGCCCGGACGTGGACGCCGTCTACATGCACGCGGTCGAGATGATGACCGGCGGAGGGGGCTGGCCCATGACGCTCGTGCTCACCCCCGACGGGCGCCCCTTCTTCGCAGCCACCTACCTTCCCGCGCACGAGGGCGAAAGGGGGGCGGCCCAGGGGTTGCTCACGATCCTGAAGGGCCTCGCGCAGCGCTTCGAGACGGGGGGGATTCCCTCGTCGGGCAGGCTCGCGCCATCAGCGCACGCATCGCCGCGCTCGCTGCACCGGAGCGGCCGGGCGACGTGCCGGGCAGCGGGGTGTTGCGTGCCGCAGCGTCCGAGGAGCTGTCGAGCTTCGATGGGACCTACGGCGGCTTCGGCCGAGCGCCCAAGTTCCCCGAGCCCGCTCGTCTCGAGCTCCTGATGCGCTGGGCGCGTCGCACGGGCGATGCCCAGGCGCGCCACGCGGTCGTGCGGACGCTCGAGGCGATGGCCGACGGCGGCATTCATGACCACGTCGGCGGCGGCTTCCACCGCTACTCCACCGACCAGCAGTGGCTCGTGCCCCACTTCGAGAAGATGCTCTACGACAATGCCGAGCTCGCCTCCGCGTACATCGACGGATGGAAGCTCTCGGGCAAGCCGCGCTTTGCCGACGTCGTGCGGGACACGCTCGACTGGATCCTGCACCGCATGACGTCGCGCGACGGGGCCTTCTGGTCGGCGACCGACGCCGACAGCCCCGGGCCTGATGGCAAGGACGAGGAGGGACGGTTCTTCACGTGGACGCCCGACGAGATAGGGGCGGCGGTGGGCGACGACCGGGCGCCGCTCGTGCGCGCCTACTTCGGCGTGACCGCCGACGGGCAGGTGCAGGGTCGCAGCGTGCTTCACGTCACGGGCCCTCTCGACGAGGTGGCGAGCAAGCTTGGCATCGCGCCCGACGCGGCCGCCCGCGACCTCGATGAGGCGCGCGCCCTGCTCTACGAGACACGCCAGCAGCGCAAGCCGCCGCCTCTCGACGACGACGTGCTGACAGCATGGAACGGCTTCGCCATCTCGGCCTTCGCGCGCGCCTCCGAGGCGCTCGAGGAGCAGCTCTACGCCGTCGCCGCCGAGCGCGCAGCCGACTTCCTCATGGCACATTTGAAGGGCTCGGACGGTCGCCTCCGGCGCAGCTTCCGCGACGGCAAGGCGAAGAACGACGCGACCCTCGTCGACTATGCGTCCCTGATCTCCGCCCTGCTCGACCTCTACGAAGCGACCGGCCACACCGCGCGCATCGAGCAGGCCATCGCCTTGCAACGCGTCGTCGACGCCCACTATGCCGACGGAAGGTCGGGCGCCTACTTCATGACCGCCGACGATGCGGAGCCGCTGCTCGCGCGGGAGGTGCCCTCGGAAGACGGGGACACCCCGTCGGGCAACGCCCTCGAAGCGATGAACCTCCTGCGCCTGTCGGAGCTCACGGAGAAGGCGAGCTTTCGCACGCGGGCGGAGCGGCTCTTCGCAGCCTTCGCCGACGACCTCGCCCGGCGGCCCACGGCCATGCCCGCCATGCTCGAGGCCCTCGACTTCTACCTCGACGCCCCTCTGCACATCGTGGTCGTGACGCCGAACGCCGAGTCCGATGCCGGGCCGATGCTCGCGCCCCTGCATCACGCCTTCGTTCCGAGCCACCTGCTGTCGGTCGTCTCGGCGGACGAGGTGGCCTCCGAGGCGTCGCTCCTGCCGGACCTCGCGGGAAAGCAGGCCCTCGGCGACAAGGTCACCGCCTACGTGTGCGAGCACGGCCGCTGCAAGGAACCGACGACCGACCCGGCGGTGCTCGCCCGGGAGATCGCCGAGGTCCATCCGCTCCCGGCGGGCTGAAGAGGCCCCGGCGCGTCAACGGCGCGAGCCGCGGGCGGCGAAGAGGCGGCGCAGGTCTTCCTCCGCCGGCTTGCCGCGGGGCGTGTAGGAGCCGTCGGACGGGCCGCCGCGCCCGAACCATTCCCGGAAGAAGGCGCCCGATACCAGGTCAGCGTGCATCAGGGTGTCGACGCAGGCTTCGTAGGCGGCCTGTTGTGCGTGCAGGTCGACCGGCTCGTCCTGCGCCGCCATCGACGGTTGCACCGCCCCGCCCACGATGCTCGGGTAGCCCACCCGGAAGAGGACGATGGGGGCGTGGATCCGCGCACGGAGCGCCTTCAGCCGCCGAGTGGCGGCCTGCCACGCGGCTTCGAGCACCGTGAGGTGGGCGTCGGGGCTGACCGCGAGCGGGAAGTCCGCGTTCACGCCGACGACGTCCACCGCGGCGAAGGGCGCGCTGCGATCGAGCGCGTCGTAGTCGGCGATGTAGGCGATGCGCCCGTCGAAGATGCGGCGTACGCGCGCGGCCAGCGCCCTCCAACGCGCGGCGTCCGCGGGCCCGGCCATGGACGAGAGCCCGTCGCCAATCGCCAACAGGGAGACCTGCTCACGGCGGGCGAAGCGCGCCCAGCCGAGCACGTAGTCGTCGTAGGAAGCCCACCACTCCGAGGCGTCGGCCGGCGCGATGTGAGCACGCCCATGGTCCAGTGCGTTCGCGTCCGCGAGGCGGATCGACAGGACGAGCACGCTGTCGAGGCCGGCGTTGCCAGCGTCGCGGAGGACCTCGTGAATCACTGCCTCGTCGACGTCGGGTGGGCCGCTGCCGAGGTGGCTGCTCTCTGGGCCGTCCTGCTCGCGCACGATTCCGATCGCCACGTGATCGGCGCCGAGCGCAGCGAATCTCGCGCATGTCGGGAGGGAAGGGCACGCCCTGTCGGCGGGCTCGCTCCGGGTGCATGCCGATGGACATCCCCCAGAAGGCGTCGGGACGCGCGGGAGCACGGGCGGCGCGGACACCCGTCAGGGGCTCGCCCACGGGACGCGCCAGGCGCCAGCTGAGGGCACCCGCCGTGGCGGCGGCGACGGCCAAGACGAGGATCTGGATCGCGTTGCGGCTCATGGCTCGGTCAGGCGCGCATCACTCCCCGAGTGCCCGGAGCATAGCCCGGCCGGATCGCCTCCGCCGCTCCGAACCGCATGGCGCGTAACCATCGTCGATCTTCTGCCGTACCCATATCCAGTCGAGGAGGACAGCGATGACCGTCATGTACGCGATGTTTGGCGCAGCGGGGCTATTCGGTCTGGTCGCTGCGGTCTCGTGGGTGAGGTTGGTCCTCGAGGCGTTTCGGACAGGACGACGGCAGGGGGTCCTGTCCCTGCTCGTACCCGGCTACGTCGCCTACTTCGCGTTGGCGAGGCCGCGTCGAGCGAAACGGGTGTGGACCCTCGGCGGCGCCGTCCTGGGGCTCGTGCTCGCGGGCGTCTGCTTCCAGCTCTCCACCGCCTTCGCCCCCGAGCCCTCGATCCAGAGCGACCTGAGCCAGACGCCGGGGTTCCAGCAGCTCGGGAGCTTCGACGACCTGGGCAACGGCAAGTGAGCCGGCGCGCCTGCGCGAAGGCCACCGAACGACGAACGGAGCAATTGATGCGAACGACCCTTGCGAAGATCACGATCCCCCTCGCCGCGGCGCTCACCCTCATCGCCGTCCCCGCGCTCGCCCAGTCGGCCTCGTTCCGGGTGCACGACAACGGCGGCAGTCGCGTGCAGTTCGTCTCGGACGCGCCCCTCGAGACGATCACCGGGCTCACCTCCGCCGTGACCGGCACGGTGCAGATCGACCCGCACGACCTGAGCCACGTCCACGGCCGGGTCGCGGCGCGCGTGGGCACCCTCCACACCGGCATCGACCTCAGGGACGAGCACCTTCGCAGCGAGCACTGGCTCGATGCCGCGCACTTCCCGGAGGCGACCTTCGAGATCACGGGTATCGAGGGAGCCCACTCCCTGACGCCGAACCAGAACACGCGCCTGAAGATCCACGGCCATTTCACCGTGCACGGCGTCACGCACGACGTGGTGGCGGACGCCCGCGCTCGCTACGTGCCCTTCACGCCGGAGATGCGCGCAGCCCACGTCAACGGCGACGTGGTCCTGGTTCAGGCCAAGTTCCCCGTGAAGCTCACCGACTACGGCCTCTCCATTCCGGCCCCGGTGCGGCTCAAGGTCTCGAACGACATCGACGTCGAGGTGGCCCTGCGCGCGACGGCGGGGTGAGCCTCGCCATGAAGGAACGCGAGCGGGTCGCCCTACCGGGTGGCCCGCTCAGGCGTTGCGGCTCGTGCTCGGCGACGCGGACTCCCGCAAGGCGGAGGCGATGACCTCCACGCTCGGGACGCCCGCCATGGCGCCGTCCGGTCCGGCGTAGACTCGGCAGCAGGCGCCGCAGAATCTCCGCGGCAGCGGCGACGTCGCGGCCGTCGACGAGGATCGTCGGCGACCCGCAGCCGCGCACGCGATCGGGGGCGTCCGGGTCGTCCCGGCGCCACTCCCGAAAGCGCGGCTCGAGCTGCACCTCGGCGAAGGCACGGAGGAGCTGCTCGCGCGCACCGTCCACGTGGGGGCAGTCGCCGTCGTAGATGAGCTCGACCGTCGGCATGTCCCGAGCGTACCGCGCGGGTTGGCCGGTCGCGACCACCAGCGGGCAAGTTGGCGACGAGGCGGGGTATCCTGGTCTCCGGCGGCCGGGACACCCCGCTGCCGCCCACCTGCGATCAGCCGCAGATCTGGATGGCGGCCTGACGTGCAACGCCATGAGCCTCTGCGAGCCGACCCTCATGTGAGGGACGGCTGCGGTTCAGCCGCGAGCGAAGGCGCGTTCGAGCTCGAAGGCTCGCACGTTCGGGCGTACGCCCGTGAGGAAGGACCGGCGTGTCGGCTCGTCGGGCATGCAGTCGGCGCGCTCCCGAATGCCTTCCACGGTCCGACGGACGACGTCGCGTGCTTCGTCCTCTTGTCCGGTCTCCCACAAGAGCTCCGCGTACGTGACTCCCACGTCGGCGAAGCCGGCCTCCACGCTCCCGGTGCACGCCTGTTCCCACGCGGCCTCCGCCACCTCTTCGGCGGCGGCCGTCTCCCCCCGCCTTCGAAGGACCTGGGCGAGGGTGGCGCGGGCAAGGGGCAGGAGCGGGCGGGCGATTCTCGAGCAGTTCCACCGAGCGGCGCGCCTCCGTGAGGGCGCGATCGAGGTCACCCGCGTCGAGGAGCCCCTTGGCGAGCTGCTGTCGACACTGGCCCTCCATGCGCGCGTGGCCGTGCTGTGCGTAGGTGGCCGCGGCTTCGCCTGCCAACACCACGCGCTCCGGATCACCGGGGGCGAGCGCCTCTGCGAGGTTCGTCTTGGTCACGGCCACGAGGTACGGGTTGCCGAGCCGCTGGGCCGCCACGAGCACGTCGCGAAGCAGCTCACGTGCCTCCGGTGCGCGCCCGATCTCGATCAGGGACGCGGCGGCGTTGCAGCGGTGCAAGTAGGCATTGCGCACGTCGCCCATCCGCTCGAAGGACTCGACCGCCGAGAAGGTGAGCCTCACGTACTCCGCCGGATCTCCGTGAAGCCTGGCGCGGAATGCGCGCACGGTGTCGAGCCAGGCGGCGCCCGCGGGCGACGTGCCCAGCTCGGCCGAGTCGCGCACCCGTTCCATGAGGAGGTCCGCGTCCGCTTCCTGATCGGCGAACAGGAGGAAGAGGGCGACGCGACCACATGCCGAGGCCCGCGCGTGGTGTGCGTCGTCCTGGGGAGCCGCCGCGCACAGCGCCCGCCCGCCCGCACGCAGGCGTTCCAGGTCCCCCACCCGGCTCGACGTCGCCCCCACGTCCGCCAAGGCGCGGAACCACAGGGCGCTGCCGGTCGTGAAACACGCGAGTGCCTCTTCCGCGGCGGCGCGTGCCTCCGCGTGACGCCCCTGCCAGCCCACCGCTTCTCCGTGCACGAGGCGGAGCTGCCCCCGCTCCTCGCCCACCGCTCCCGCTGCGATGCCCCGGGCCGCTCGCTCCACGGCTGCCGCGAGGTCGTTGCCCTCGAGCGCTTGCTCCGCGGCGCGCAACCAGGGCCGGATGGCGCGCGCTGGCTCGCCGCCTCGCTCGAAGTGCTCTGCGAGGACCAGCGGCGGCGCATCGCCCTCCCGCGAGAGGAAGTGCGCGGCCAGACGATGTCCGAGGACGCGATTGTCTGGGATCAGCGACTCGTAGGCTGCATCCCGGACCATGGCGTGCCGAAAGCCGTACTCTTCGTCGTTCCCGTCGCCCGTCCCACCGCGACGCTCGAGCACCTCCCCGTCGACGAGGTCGTCGAGGAGCCGCATCGTCGCGCCGAGGCTGCCATCCTCTCCGATCAGCGCGTGGACGGCGCGTCCCCGAGCCGTCTGTCCGAAGACGCTCGCCGCCCGGAGCACGCGTCGCGCGGGAGCCGGGAGCGCTTCGATGCGGCCCTCGACCATGGCGAGCACGGTGTCGGGCAGCGTGTCCCCCTCGCCGGCGGTGACGGCACGCAAGAGCTCCTCCAGACAGAAGGGGTTCCCACAGGCGAGCTCGGTCAACCGTTCGACCCGCGCGGGATCGGCGTCTGCACCGAGTACCGACGAGGCGAGCTCGGTCGCTGCCCGCCGCCCGACGGGATGCACCTCGGCCCGCACCACGCGGCGCGTGGGCCACAGGTCGGGAAACACCTCGCGAAGCTCCGGCCGCGCCAACGCGAGCACGAGCAGAGGCGCTTCCGCGAGCTCGCCGAGTGCCCCGTCGATGAGCGCGACGCTCGGCAGGTCCCCGTGGTGCAGGTCTTCGAGGACGAGGACCAGGGGGCCTGACGCGCACTCGGCTTCGACGAAGCTCAGCCACGCCCGTCGCATCTGCTCGCCCATCAGGGAGGGCTCCTGCCGAGCGGCGGCGAGCTGCGGATCGTCGTCGTCGAAGGGCGTGTCGACCAGCTCTCCGAGGAAGCGAGCCACCCGCAGCACATCGCGGTCGAGGTGTCGCCCGACGCGTGCGCGCAGGCGCTCGCGCCGCACCGGCAGCGGCTCACCCCCGACGATCCCCGCGGCGTCCGAGATGAGCTGCGTGACCAGGCCGAAGGGGGCGCCGGCGGTGAGGGTGTCGCCGCGCGCGAGCCAGATCTGGGGGACGGGGCCGCGGATGTCGCCTTCGCTGCCCTGCAGGCGACGAACGAGCTCCCACCGCAGCCGCGACTTGCCGATTCCCGGCGGTCCCGTGAGCACGACCGCGTTCGCGATGCCCTCCTCGATGGTCTCGGCATAGGCCTCCGTCAGCATGGACAGCTCGCGGCGACGGCCGACGAAGGGCGTGGCCCGCCCCATCAGGGTTCGCGTGGAAGCGATTCGTTGCCGCTCGCCCGTGAGGAAGAGCTGCCCGTCCTCCTCCACGAGCGCGAACCCGTCGCCCAGGAGGCCCGCGGTCGTCGTGCAGATACGCGCCCCCAGTGGCCCGCCCGCGGACCGCAAGCGCCCGCGCTCGCGCGAGACGAGGTCTGCTGCGCGGTCGATGACCTCGCCCACCGGTAGGTCCCCGGTCACCAGCGCCCATCCGGTCGCCATCGCGACCGGCGCACCTGGGCGCACCCGGGCGAGCGTGAGCGCCGCGCGGGCAGCGAGGGCGGCCCGGTCGGTCGCGGCTCCCACACTGGTGAAGCTCGCCACCACTGTGCCGTCCGAGAGCATGTCCACCTGTGCGCCCGTTTGCGTGAGCTTCTCGCGAAGCGCCCGTGCGTCTTCCCGCTCCTCCTGCGCCGTGAGGGTCGGCGCGGTCGTCCAGGCGTCCGCCTCACCCGCCGCCACGACGACGCTCACGATGCGGCGTTCCGAAGCGGTGAGCGAGGCGGGCGGCGGACGGTTCCGCACGGGAATGCCGTCGATGCTCGCGAGCGCCCGAAGGACGGCGTCTCCGTCCTGCGGGCGATTGGCGGGCGCCTTCTCGAGCATGGCCGTGACCGCCGCTTCGAGGGGGGCGGGAATCGTCGGGTCGATCGCGTGCACGCTCGGCGGATTCTCGAGGAGGATCTTCGCGAGGATCGCAATCACGTGGTCGGCGGCGAACGGGGCTCGACCCGTCAGACACTCGAAGAGCACGCATCCGAGCGAGAACACGTCCGCGCGGGCGTCGACCCGCTCGCCTCGGGCCTGCTCGGGCGCCATGTAGCCGGGCGTGCCGATGAGCGTGCCGGTCGCGGTCATGCGCCGCGCGGCGCCGACGAGCCGGGCGATGCCGAAGTCGAGGAGCTTGGCGTCCGCCACGCGTCCTGCGGGCAACAGGACGTTGGCGGGCTTGACGTCACGGTGCACCGCACCGCGTGCGTGGGCGGCGGCCAACCCCTCGGCGAGGCGGCGCGCGAGGACGAGCGTGTCCGACGCGGACAGGGGGCCGCGCGCAAGCCGCTGCTCGAGGTCCTCCCCCTCGAGCCACTCCATGGCGATGAAGGGCCTTCCGTTCGCGAAACCGTGGGCCACGTACGCCACGATGGCCGGGTGCCGAAGCTCGGCGAGCAGCTCTGCTTCGCGCTCGAAGCGGTTTTCGGCGGCCCCCCTGCCGAGCAGCTTGAGCGCGACGGTCTGACCGGTCCGGCGGTCCGTCGCGCGGAAGACTTCCCCCATCCCGCCTGCTCCGAGCAGCGGCCCGATCTCGAAGCGGCCTGCGATGACCTCACCGGGACGCACGATCGCGAGCGTAGCAGCGGCTGCGAAGGGGGGCACCCTTGGGAGCAGGGCTGGCGTTCCCGTGGGGGCGCCTTGCTTGGCGGTCCTCGCGGCGGATGGCATCATGAGTGAGGTGCGGTGGTGGCGCGCACCGTGTGCCTGCCCGTGACGGTGCGGGTGCAACCACTGAGACGGTCCGTCACGCATCTGGGAGGGGTAGTGTGGGGACGACGTCCCGGCTCGCAGCAGCGCTCGCGACGTGCGCCCTGTTGGCCTCGTGCGGACGGTTGGGGTTCGACCCGCGGCCCACGGACGGGGGCCCGATGAATGTCCGCGACGGGGGTACGGGCGGGACGGACGGGGGTGCGGTCGGGACGCTCGAGGGGGGCACGGACGGGGGTGCGGTCGGGACGCTCGAGGGGGGCACCGTCGCGGGCACGGACGGCGGGAGCCCCGGCGGAGATGGGGGGCCCTGCGGCGGCTGCTCCGCCGGAACGTGGTGCGACGGCACCTCCTGCCAGCCCTGTACGGGTACCGGCTCCTGCTCGGTCACGACGGACACCGGGTTCGACGGCTACACGCCCGGCATGTCGATCAACGGACAGTTCGGCTGGACCGCGGTCGGCCCTCCCATGTTCGACGAGGAGATCGTGGACGACGGGACAGGCAACCTGGTGTGGCGCGTGTCGAACGCGGTGACGAGCTCCGCCTTCGGCAATCAGCCCTTCTCGCCGTGCCCCGCGGGCACGCCCGGCGCCGTGCCGTCCGACCTCTCCATGGCCATGCCCCAGTACTTCGCGGGCGAATCGGTGACGGGCTCACAGTATCGGCAGCTCGTGGTCCAGTTCCGCTTCCGCTCGGCCACGATGGCGAAACAGATGGGACTCCTGGTGACCTTCAGCATGGACCCGGGTCAGGGAGCGCGCATGACGTACATCGACATCGAGGACAACGGCCACGGCCTCGACGTCTACGAGTCCGACGACGCGACGGACGGCTTCATCGCGCGCGGGCTCAGCTACACGAGCTGGCACACCATTCAAAGCGTCCTCACCTACGTCGAGGGCAACGGCAACGACGTGGTGACCCACACGATCGACGGGACCCTGGCGGGCACGGGATCGAGCTGGGAAGAGTACTTTCGCTCGAATCAACCCGCCGTGGGGAAGGTACCGGTGCAGTGCCTGCTGGTCCGCCTCGGCGACACGGCCGTCCCGAGAGTGATGGGTGGGGGTCTCTACATCGACGACTTCGTCCAGCGGCTCGAGGACCCCGCCTTCTGACGTGAAGCTCACCCGACGCCGCGTCCATTCCCGGTCTCGTCGTCGGTCCGGAGCACGTGCTCGGGTGGGCCTTCCCGTGCGACGCGGCCAGCGTCGACCTCGACGATGCGCGAGGCGAGCTGTCCCGCGAAGGAGATGTCGTGGGTGACGGCGACGATCGTTAGGCCGTCGGCGGCGAGGTCGCGTAGGAGCGCGACCAGGTCCTTGACGCGCGGCGGGTCGAGGGCGCTGGTCGGCTCGTCGAGGAGCAGAACGTCGGGCTCCATGGCGAGGGCGCGCGCGATGGCCACGCGCTGCTGCTCGCCACCCGACAGCTCGGACGGGTAGGCCTCGATGCGGTGGGTCATGCCGACGCGCTCGAGCAGGGTGCGCGCACGGGTCTCGGCCTCGTCGCGCCCGAGCTTGCGCACATGGATGGGCGCTTCGACGACGTTGCCGAGGACGCTTCGGTGCGGGAAGAGGTGCCACTGCTGAAAGACCATGCCGAGGTGAGCACGCACGGCGCGCAGGGCCTCGGTGCTCGGTCGGCCCGGGCGCAGCTCGGCGGAGCCCACGCGCACGAGGCCGCCGTCGAAGGGCTCGAGGCCGAGCACGCACCGCAGCAAGGTCGTCTTGCCGCAGCCCGAGGGGCCGAGAAGCGCGACGCGCTCGCCCTCTTCGATGCGCAGGCTCAGACCGTCGAGCACCGGGCGCCCGTCGAAGTGCTTCTCGATCTCGCTCACGTGGATCATGCGCGCTGGAGCTTTCGTTCGAGGCGGCGGGTCAAGAGCGCGAGGGGGTAGCTCATGGCGAAGTAGAAGGCGGCGCACAGGGCGGCCGGCACGAGCCAGCTCCGGAGCTCGACCGCGGTGATCGTCATGCGCTTCGTCAGCTCGATGACCGCGACGACCGACACGAGGGAGCTGTCCTTGAGGAGCGAGATGAAGTCGTTGGTCATGCCCGGCAGGGCGATGCGCAGGGCCTGGGGGACGATGACGCGCCGCAGGGCCAGGGGCGTCGACATGCCGAGGGCCGCGGCGGCGTCGGCCTGGCCCGCGGGCACGGCCACGAAGCCCGCACGGTACACCTCCGCCTCGTAGGCGGCGTAGTTGAGCCCGAGGCCGAGCACGGCGGCGACGATGGGGTCGAGGCGCAGCACCGGCGCGATGCCGAAGTAGAGCAGGTAGAGCTGGAGCAGGACGGGCGTTCCGCGCACCAGCTCGATGTAGGTCGTCGTCGCGGCGCCCAGGGCCTTGGGGCCGTAGAGGCGGGCGAGGGCGAGCACGAGGCCGAGGACCACGGCGAACGCCATGGCGAGCGTCGAAACGAGGAGCGTGACGCCGGCCCCCTCCGTGAAGAGCCAGAGGTGGTGCGCGGTCAAATGCGACGCGGCCGTGGCGCGCGCGAAGAGGCGTTCGTCGTCGGCACGGCTCCAGTGCACGAGGCGCGCCTCGCGCGCGTTGTCGAGATGCCAGCGGCCGAGGATGCGCCGCAGCTCGCCCGAGCGGGCGATGTGATCGAGGGCGCGGTCGAGGGCGTCCCGCAGGCGCGTGTCGTGGGGCAGGACGGCCGCCGCGTAATAGCCCTCGCCCACGTCGGCGACGGCGCGCAGCGCGGGGTTGGTCTCGCCGAAGCGCGCCGAGATGATGTCGTCGAGGAGCACCGCGTCGAGTCGGCGGGCGGCCAGGTCCTCGTAGGGGGTGTCGGTGCCGTCGTAGGGGACGACGTCGGCGCCCGTGTCCTTCAGCATGAGCCAGGCTTGCGAGTTGGTGAGGGTGCCGACGCGCTTGCCGCGCAGGGACGCCATGCCCGTGATGGAGCGGTCGCCGCGGCGCGCCACGAGCCGCTCGGCGAAGACGTAGTAGGGGCGCGTGAACAGGACGCGGCCGATGCGCGAGGGCATCACCTCGAGGCCGTTGAGGGCCACGTCGAAGGAGCCGCGCTCGAGCTCGGGCACGATGTTGGCCCAGTCGATCTGCACGAGCTTCGCGCGCACACCGAGCTCGCGGGCGAGGGCGTCGGCGAGCTCCACCTCGAAGCCGACCATCTTGCCCGCGCTGTCCTCGTAGACGTAGGGCGGCCCACCCTCGGCGTCCGCGCCCCAGCGCAGGACGCCAGTGCGTCGCACGCGCGCGAGGCCGTCGTCGGCACGGGCGGACGAGGCGACGAGGAGCACCGAGAGCAGCGCGAGCGGGATCCTTCGCACGGGCGCGCGAGGATAGCATCGGCGCTCGCTGGACGGTGATGGCGAGGACGAGTGGGTTTGCGTGAGCACCGCCGGGCCGGCCGAGTGCCTGGTCCGGGAGAGCTGCTTCACCATCGTGCAGCGTAGGCCGGGCATCCACCTGACGGGCCGCCGCCACGGCGCCTACCGCGACATGGTCGTGCAGGGCGCGGACTCCGCCTGCGAGCCCACCGCGCAGCTCTTCGTCTTTCGGCGCTTCGTGCCGCCGCGATGCGCCCGTCAACGAGCCTGCTCGAAGACCGTCCTCAGGGCGAGAAGCGTTGTGCCCACGCCGGCGATGTGCAGCTTCGGGTGCACCGCGGCGAAGGCCCGGAGCAGCGGAGCGGTTCCGCTCAGCACGGGCCGGAGGCGTGCCGGCAGGATATCGGTGCGGACCCGCGTCGAGACCGTGTAGCTGCCCCACGCGTCGTCGCTATCGACGTAGTCGGCATCCGCCGTGACCTGGTGCTCCATCGAGGCGCCACCGTCCGCCGCGAAGACGGGCGCAATCAACGTGCGCTCCATGTCGCGATCGCGCAGCCCCTTGCCGTCGAAGACGGCGTCGAGCGCACCGGGGTAGCGTGCGAGCAGGGCGGTGCGGGCGCGCGGCCACAAGGTGTGGTCGATCGCCTCGAGCTCATCGCGCGCGTAGAGGTCGACCGCGCGGCGGTGCGCGGCGTCCCAGGTGCGGAACGAGTGGGTCCCGTTGCCGTGGGCCCCGCAGTCGTAGTCCGAGTAGGCGTCGTGTACGAAGAGGTACGGGCCGACGGATCCGATCAGCATCACCTCTGCTTCGTAGGCGGCCTCCGCCCGGGCGTCGGGGGCGAGTCGATTGACGACACGACGCCCCGGGGCCCCCATGCGAAGGAGCTCGCCGCGCGCCGCCGTTCCGTAGGCGACCCGCCGTGAGGTGCTCACGGTGGTGTCCCCATCGTCCATCCGGTCGCAGTCGAGGTAGAGGGGGACGCGTTGCTCGTGTACGTGCCAGCGCCACAGCGTTCCATCGAAGGCGACGATGGCGCCGCGCCGTTCTCTGATCTGTAGCCGTCCCGTGTCGTCGCGCGCGACGAAGTAGCTGCGAGCGGTCCCCGCGTCGTCCGTGCCCCAGACGACGAGCGCCTCGGGGGATGCAGGCGCGTCGGCCAGCGGGGCCTCCGTCACGGCGCTCGGCGCCGATGCGTCGGGGCTCGGTGCCGGTGCGCCGGGGGCCGGAGCGTTCGCGGAGGGCACAGGGTTGCGCGGCGCGATCGCGGCCGGGACGGTTGGCGCGCGTCCCGGCGATGCGACCGCCACGGACGCGCTGCTCGGCTCGGGGGTTCCCGTGCGTGTGGGCGATGCGGGTGGGGTAAACGCGATCGGGCACACGTGGGTCGCCGCCGCCGGTCCATCCGGTCCGGCGCCATCGGGCGTGACCGATCCGTCGGGCGCGACCGAGCTCGGAACGGCGTGATCGGCGCCGGCGACACACCCGCCCGCGAGCGTGATGAGGGAGAGGACGAGGAGGCCGATACGCGTCATGGCACGTACGACTGCAGCGACCGAGCCACCGGCCCTCGTCGCCGAAACACGGGCAGATCACGATCACCGTGGCTCGCGACGGTGGTCGGCGTGCCACGCCCGCCGTGGCTGTGTTGCCACGTTCGCGAAGCGACCCCGCCGGCGCAGCGCCGGTCAGGGGCGATCGCTGCCGAGGCAGGTCGCGCCAGGAGCGCAGGTACTGCCGGCGCACTCCTCGTCCATGGCGCAGGCGCCGCCTTCTAGGACGGTCCCTTGGAAGTGGGATGGATCACCCACCGCCGAGGACGCCGGTGAGCCCATTCTTGGCCGAGTCGAGGGCGCTGCCCACGAGCGCACCGATCAGGAGGGCGGCCACCGTGACGAGGACGCTCGGCTGGGTGCCGAGGGTCACGCCGGCGGTCCAGATCCACTGCGGACCGCCCGCATCCACGAGACCCACGCGCGTGAAGACGCCGCCCCAGGCGCCGTGCCGCAGGGACAGACCGACTTCGCCGCCGTGCCGGCCGTGGTCGAGACCGATCAGGGGCGCGAGGCTGAGGTCGAGCACCCAGCGCGGTCCCTCGGGCAAGAGGGTCCCGCGGATTGGCTCGGCGATGCGCTGCCAGTCGACGGCGAGGACGACCTCGGGTCGGAACCAGGCTTCCGCCGCTGTCCCGCTGAAGCCGAGGCCGCCGAGCAGCGACAGACGCACGCTCGGGGCGGGTGTGTCGCCGCCGCCGCCGAAGCGCGCGAGCGTGCCGCCGAGGCGCGCGGTGCCGTCCGCGCGCCACGAGAGACGTTGGCCCGACATGGCGAACGCACCGAAGGACAGGAGGTAGTCCGCGACGAGCGTGCGGTCCCAGAACAGCTCGCCGCCAGGGTGGGCCGTGGAGATCGCGATTGCCGGGTGCCCGTAGAGACTCTCCACGACCGAGTCGGCCGCGCCCCGGGGTCCCGCCACCTCGAGCCGCGTCCCGCCTCGTGGGAGCGACGCGAACCGCACCCAGTCGCGGCGTGGCTCCGGATGGACCGCTGCGTCGCTGCCCTGTGGCGAGGGAGCGGCGGACGACCCTTGGATCGCCTGTCCATCCGCGACGCCCTCGATCGCTCCGGATGCGGGCGCGAGGCCCGAGCGCGTTCCGTCTCCGCCACTCGTCAACGTCATCCAGGCGCCCGAGGTCTCGACGGAGAGCCGGTGCGCCCGTGCGCGCGCCGCGACGGCGTTTGCGGTCGGCGCCGGAGAGGTGGGGGCGTCCCAGTAGCGGTACGAAGACTCGAGGCAGCCCGTCCCACAGACGACGGTCAAGGCGACGATGATGGGGGTGCGCATGGACGCCCCGGGTCTGCAATTCGTAGACCGGCCGAGTGGCCGGTTTTTCTCCTGCGATATCCTGGAGGACGGTGGGGTCCTGTCATCGGCAGTTCACGGCCGGAGGGCGCAGACGCACATCCATCGCGAGTCGCTGCGCACGGTCGAGCGGCATGGGCAGGAGCATGCGCCGGGGCGACAGGCCCTCAGTGGGTCGGTGCGTGGGTGGGAGGACGCGCGCGAAAGCCGCGGCGGATCGCCTCGCGAAACGGCCAGACGAGCACGAGGGTTGCGCCGAAGGCCAGGTGGTAGAGGAAAAACCAACCGTGCTGGATGCGCACGGCCATGAACGGGTTCGACCAGGGCACGACGATGTACGTCATGAGCAGGAACACGACGACGCCGTAGACGAGCCCCGCCCCGAGCTCCACGCCCGCGTTCCAGTCGCGTGGCAGGAGCGCGGCGAAGATCAGGCCGAAGCCGATGCCGAAGGCCATGTGAATGGCGAGGCCGAGGATCACGGCGCCCGCGCCTCCCGTCATGGCCGCCTGCCCGCCGAGGAAGACAGCCGCGATGAGCTTCATCGGTCGCAAGAACCCGTTGCCCGTGGCAGCGGCGACGATCATGGCAAAGAGCGCCATCACGGCTGCGGCCACCGCACCCGCGAGAATGCCGGGCGCGATGATTTCGCGCGGCGGCGGCATCTCCTGCATGCCCTCGGGTGGGATCACGGGGCTCTTGTGGGGAGTCCTCTGCGGATCGGTGCGAGTCGGCTCGGTCATGGGGTCCTCCTTCGCCTGCGCTTGCGCGATGCACCGAACGCGATGCATCGATCGATCCACGCTGCGACGAGGTGCCAGGGACGCTTCCCCCCCGCTATCGTGGGACGGATCGACACACCGGGGCGAAGCGCCGGGGCGAAGCGTCACGCCCTCCGCGCTCTTTCGTTCTCGCCTCCTTGCGCGCACCTCGAACGCGCGGCCGGGAGATGGGCCAGCGCCGCCGGGATGAGGTCCTGGGAGTCGTGCTCCGCTCCCTCGGCCGCTTCTGGAGGTCCTGACGGTCTCCCGGGGCGCGTCGCCGTCGTGGGGTGTGGCATCATGGGCGGGTGCGTAGGTGGACCTCGCTCGCCATCGCTGCGATCGTGTGGACCGGCGGGTGCGGCGGCTCGGCGAGCGGCGCGACCGATGGTGGTACGCATGACGCCGGCAGCGTGACACGCGACGGCGGCGGTGTGCGCGACGGTGGCGGCCCGGCGCGGGACGCTGGCAACACGGTGCGCGACGCCGGAAGCACGGATGTCGACGCGGGCTCGCCCATGGCCTGCACGCCCGCGCCGGCCGACCACATGGGGGACGGCACCTATTACAGCGCGGACGGCTCGGGCAATTGCAGCTTCCCGGCGAGCCCGGGCGACCTGATGGTCGGCGCCATGAACCACGTCGACTACATGGGATCCGCGCCGTGCGGTGCGTGCGCCGACGTGACGGGCCCCTCGGGCGAGGTCACGGTGCGCATCGTCGACCAATGCCCCGAGTGTGCGGCGGGCGCCATCGACCTGAGCCCGCAAGCTTTCCAGCGCATCGCCGCGCTGAGCCTGGGCCGCGTCCCCATCACCTGGCACTACGTCGCCTGCGACGTCACCGGCCCGGTCGTCTACCACTTCAAGCAAGGCAGCAACCAATGGTGGACAGCGGTGCAAATCCGCAACCACCGTTACGCCATCGCGCGCTTCGAGTACCTGGCGGACGACGGCACCTTTCACGACGTCCCGCGCCTCAACTACAACTACTTCGTCGAGGCCTCCGGCATGGGCCCCGGCCCCTACACCTTCCGCATCACCGACGTGTGGGGCCACGTCCTCGAAGATGCCGGCGTCCCCTTCATCGAAGCCGGGGACTCCCCCGGCGCCGCCCAGTTCCCTTCATGTGAGTAGGGCGGCGGTGTGAGAGTCACGGCAGGAATCGAAAGACCAGTGCGAGCAGTCCGCGTCCAGACTTGGTCTGGCCCGTCGTGACGATCTCGTACGAGCCCCGGAGACCGACACGAAAGCAGTCCGTCACGTTCATGATCACCGTGAGGGAGGGTTCCACGTAGCGGTTGTCGTCGCCGGTAGTGCCGACTTCCACACCCAGGATCGGGTGCACCAGCGTCGTGGCAAACAGGGAGTACTCGATACCCATTCCGACACGAGACGCCCCCCAGCCGTCCGCAGTGGTTGCGTCTCCTCGGACAAAGAGTCCGAGGGGTCCATACAGCCCGCAGATCTGGAGCGCGGCCGACCCGTCGCCATCGAGCCACCGGGAAACGGACGTTCCAATCTGGAGCTGGACGTGGAAGGGGTGCTCGTCGCCATTCTTCCACGTGTGAGGCGCGCGAGCGCGTGCGCCCTCGCCTCCCTGATTCGAGCTCTGTTGAGTCTGATCGTCTCCGGCCGTTGCTCCCGCCCCGTCGTCCGCGTGCGCCGGCGCGGCCAACGCCGCCAAAAGGGCCACTGCCGCAACCGTCTGCCGGAACATGTCAGGAACCCGGCTGGTCGATAGCCACGGCGGTCGCCGATTGTCCGAACACGTCGCTGCACTGGATGCTGACCCGTTGCTCCGCCGTCGTCGTGCCCGCGACGAGGTGGATCTCGGCCGTGGGTGCGTGAACCGTGTGGGGGCCCATGGAAAGGTCCGCACCGTCGATCGTCGCGGTCAGTGCGTCAGACGCGTTCGCCTGACACTGCTCGACCTGGCCGTCCGAAGAGACGCGGATCGTGATCTCCTGTCCGGGCTGAAGCGTGACTGACGGCACCGAGAAGACCGGAGGCCCGGCCGCGGTAACGGTCTTCTGGGCTGTCTGGCCCCCGCCCGTAGCCGTGATCGTTGCGTCGCCAGCCTCCGACGAGGTCAGAAGCGCGGAAGCGCTCGCATTGTTGCCCGACGACCCCGTCTGCTGCAGGACGAGGTCCGTCGCCGACTCGCCCGAGTCGAAGGTTCCTCGAGTGGTCTCGAGGTGGACCGTTCCGCCTGCCGACGACGAGGCCGCGAGCACCCGGACGACCGCGGGGACGGCTCCGTTCGCCGGGAAGAAACTGGCGCCTCCGGGGGGAAGGACCTCGAGCATGAGCTGGCGAACGACGCCGGCCTGGTCGGCGACGGGGATCGGAAGCGGATCGCTCCTGCCTTCCTCGTCGCACGCGTCGTGAGCGACCGCCACGACCTGAGCCATTTGCTGTCCGTCGGTCATCGCTCGAAGCGTGGCGATTGGAATCACCACCGACCAGGTCTCGAAGTTGAAGCCTGCCGACTTGGCGCGAACGCCGGCGACATCGACCCTTCGAATTGCGCGATTGCCCGAGCTAGTGACCGTGCCCGTGAGCGTGAGATCTCCGGCAACCGGTTCGCCGCTCAAGGTGTCGTCGATGGTCACGGTCGGCGCCGCTCCGCCCTCGCAGGCGGGTGCCGTCGGGGCCTCCTTCGTGATCTGGTCACAGCCGGCGACGCCGAGCGCGACCACAGCGAGTGAAATGCCGACGAGGATTCTCATGAGTTCCCTCCCGACGGGGCGCCCGAGATGGCGCCCGAGACCTGCAAGAAGTCCGGGCTCACGTTGACGACGAACCCGAACCCCCATTCGTATCCCTGGCGCGTCACGTCGGTGCTCGAGTCGACGGCGTCGCCGACGTGGATCCCAGGAAGAAGCCGATGGACGCGCCGCGCCACGGCGGTCAGTGCCACGGAGAAGCCTCGCGTCCCCTCCCACTCGATGCCGAGATGGAGCGACGTGAGCGCGTCGGTGCCCTTGACGGTGCTCCCCACGAGCCCGAGCCCCACGTACGGCGAGAACCCCCACGGAAAGTGCTTCAGGTTCTGCCCATCGTTGTACCCGCGCCCTCCGAAGAACGTCTCGAGGAAGGGCGCGAAGCCGAGGACCAGCTCGACGTCGAGCGATCCCCCACCGGTCGCGACCACCTCGCCCTGATCGCTGCCTGGATAGGTCTGGACGGCGTAGGCGCGATCGACCGCCCCCCCGAACACCGAGCCGAACCCGAGCCGAATGGCCCCCGAGTAGGTCTGCTCGACGTTCAGCTCCGTATGAACTTCGAGGGGACCCTGCCCATCTCCCCGATCGATCTCGACGGTGGCGTCTGCATTGCCGGGCTTGCGCGGTCCGAAGGATTGCGACGACACCACCATGCAGCGCGGCGGGGGTGGGAGCACCTGCGAGCTGTCAGCGCCCGAGCCTGACGCCGCGGTGCTGACGTTTCCGCCGCCGAGGCCCGAGCGGTTGTCGACGGCCGGAGTCACAAGCCCGCGCTTGCCACCGAGGGAGATGGTCACACCCTGGTTCGACCAATGACGCACCACGACAAGGACAGCGGTGTTTGGCCGAAGGACGTGGCGGCTGGGTACCTGCACCTCACGTGCAGATCCGTCCGTGACGTCGTAGCAAATCACCACTTCGCCCTCGGCCCCGTTCGGACACCAATCCGTCGCTCGCGCCGTTTGGTCATGGCAGGATTGGGCCGGTGGTGTTTCCCCGCCTTGCGTTCCCCCGACGTGCGTCACCTGTTCAGACGCCGAGAGGTGGCCGACAGACCAGCCGTTGGCGGTCTTCACCACGACCTTCGATCCTTGTGCGCCCAACGAGTGCGCAATGGCCTCGGTGACCGTGCAAGGGCCCTGGTGGTCCCCGCAGGCCACGTGCCATCCCTCGTTGTCTCGCCAATAGAGATGCACGACCAGCGCATTCCCGCCCGCCGTCACGTGGAACTCAGCGTCCGACTGGAGAGCCTGCGTCGATGTCGGATCCTTGTACGCGAGCTTCAGCGTGTGATGTTCCTGAGCGGAAGCGTACGTGAGCTCCAACTCCTGTGTCGTCCCCTTGGCGAATCCGCAGGTCCCGCTCACGATGACAATGGGGGCATTGAACGTCGCGTGGCAGTCGGTGTCTGCGACGGTCACCGTGGCCCCCGCCGGGATGGCCGGGACTCGCACCGACACCTTCATCGTTCCGTCGGCTACGGGGGTCAGGGCGTCCGGACCCACGGTGACGGTCTGCGGGTCGTCCGCGCGAGCGATGCGCGCGGGCGCCACCACCCCGAGCGACGCAACGCCCAGTGCGGCTAGAGCCCATCTGCAGTAGGACTGTGTCATGCGTTCTCCGTTCAGTCGCCAAAGAACGAGGCGTAGTACTCACCGAGCAGTGACCGCGTGTCGCCAACCGGCAGCACGAAGGCCGTCCGTCCATAGGCGTCGCGACCGACGATGGTCCCAATCGCGTTGCCTTGGAGGTCGAATACCAGCGATCCCGAATCGCCCGGCCACGCAAAGCTCTCGACCTGGCTCTCGATCGCGAAGACCGCCCCAAGGCGGAACGAGGTGCCGGAGCCGTCTTCGGCGTAGAAGGGGGCGGGGGTCAGCGACTCGTGCCTGAAGAGGCCGCCTATGAAGCGTCCCCGGACCGCGCTGTAGTGGTGCACCTGGAGCCCGGGGGACAAGGAGCGGCGCACCGGAAAGGGCGGGGTTCCGCCCACGAGGTGTACAGGGTCGATGAGGGCCTTCGGCGTCCACGCCAGCGCGCACACCGCCGTGTCGGCGCTGCCTCCCGAGGCTCCCTGCTGCAACTGGGCCACGAAGGCGGTCGGCCGCTCCGCGTCGTGCAACGCCGCGCGAACGTCCTGGCTCGCCTGGGCTGGCTGGTAGCGATGGTTCCTCACGGGCAACGTGCCGTGGCCGCTCACCAGGGCGAGCCCGCCGAAGCGGTCATCCCAGCAAAGGGCCGAAACCGTGGATCGGCGATCCTGGGGGCTGGCGAGCGCCTGCACCGCGTCCGTATGGTCGCAGAGTCCCGCCGTCGTGAGCTGGTAGCGGCCCGTTTCGATGACGTCGACGCGCAGGCCGAGGCGGCGTTTCGGGAGGTGCTCTTCCTTCGGGAGCTCCCTGCCGTGTCGCTTCCAGATCACGTGGGCGACGAGGGCTTCCTCATCGCACCATTGGCCGTTCTTCTTGCCGGCCCCGAGGTGCACACACACCACGCCGGGATGCTTGAGCAGGCTCTTGGCGGCGGCTCTGAGCTTCTCGGCGGCCGGGACGCGTCGCCATCCCCTTCATCCAACCCCTCCGACCGCGAGAAGAGCATCGCCGTACGCTTGAAATCAATCCTGAACGTGTGTCCGGCATCACAGCAAGCGGCGGGTCTGCGCGGGGCGCTTGCTCCGAGCCACCGAGGTAGCTTTGTGCGAGCGCCGTGACGAACGCGTCCTCGTCGATGCTCGCGCCGGTGTGCCGAGGACAGCTCCGGCCCCAGCGGCGGCCAGGTTGCGCGCTCGCGCACGGCTCCGTACGCCCCGATGGCGACGCGATGGAGACGCGGGGAGCTCACTCCCAGGGCGGGACCGGTTTGGTCTGGCCGGGCGTCATTCCGCCGAGGTGGTGGAGGACTTCCTGGTAGTGCGGGTCGAACGGGTGGTAGACGACGCGGCCGTCGCCGAGGGCGCCGTTCGGGCCGGTCGCGCGTAGGTCCATCACGATGGTGCCGTCGCTCTGCATCGTGGCCTGGCCGATGCTCGCGGGCCGGGTCGTGTCGTGGGGCTTGGTCACGGGATGGTGCTCCGGTGGTTCCTGGACCGTGTGGTGCGCGGGCGCCGAAGCGTTCGCGGGCGTCGCGTGGCGCGTGGGCGCCGCGGCGTTCGGGCGCGCGGGTGAGGTCGAGCAGGAGGCGCCGGCGGCCAGGCAAGCCGCGAGCACGACCGCGAAGTGCAACGCGGTCGGGGCGAGCTTTCGTGTCGCCGCTCCGGTCGCGCGCATCAAAGCAGCGTGCCGGCCATCACGAAGCGGGCGACCGTGAAGTAGATGAGCAGGCCGCACACGTCGACCAGGGTCGCGACGAAGGGCGCCGAGGCGCTCGCCGGGTCGAAGCCGAGCCTTGCGCAGCACGAAGGGCAGCATCGAGCCGGAGATGGTGCCCCAGGCACACCACGCCCACGATGCTGAGCGCGACCGTCGCCGCCACCAGCCGTAGTGCGCGCCGTAGGTGCCGAACAGCGCCTGCCACACGAGGATCCGCACCGAGGCCGATGACCGCCAGGATCGACGCCGAGGGTCAGGCCCGACGGCCACCTCGCGCCGCACGACGCGCCACCAGTCGCGCGAGGCGCACCTCGCCGAGCGCCATCGCGCGGATGACCAGGGTCGAGGCCTGGGAGCCCGAGTTGCCGCCGCTCGAGATGATGAGCGGCACGAAGAGGGCGAGCACGACCGCCTGCGCGATCTCGTCCTCGAAGGCGCCCATGCGCGGTCGCGGTGAGCATCTCGCCGACGAACAGGATGGCGAGCCAGCCGGCCCGCTTCCTGATCATCGCGCAGGAAGCCGACTGCAGGTAGGGCATGTCGAGGGCCTCCATGCCGCCGAACTTCTGGATGTCCTCGGTCGCCTCTTCCTGGACGACGTCGACGATGTCGTCGACGGTGACGATGCCGCTTCATGCGCCCTTCGAGGTCGACGACCGGGAGCGCCAGCAGGTCGTGGTCGCGCGATCAGCCGTGCGACCGCCTCCTGGTCCATGTCCTCGGGCACCGTCACGAGGTCCGTCTCCATGACCTCGCTGACCCGCTGTCCGCTCGGCGCCGCGAACAGCTCGCGGAAGGACACGCACCCCGAGCAGCGTGCTGCTCCTCGTCGAGCACGTAGGCGTAGTAGATCGTCTCGACGTGCTCGCGCGCCTGGCGCCGCAGGTAGCGGATCGCCTCGTCGACGTCATGTCGGGCCGCAGCCGCGCGAAGCGCGGGTTCATCAGGCCGCCGGCCTCGTCCTCGGCGTAGGCGAGCAGCGCCCCGACCTCGCGTGCGCGTCGGCTCGTCGAGCAGGCCGATGAGCTCGTGCCGCACCTCCTCGGGCACTTCCTGGACCACGTCGGCGGCATCGTCGGGCGGCGAGCAGGCGCATCCACAGCCGCCGCTCGCGGTGCGGCATGTTCATCAGGATGTCCGTCTGGCCGCGCGTGCTCAGGCTGAGGAAGAACTCGTCGGCTTCCTCCCGCGGCATGGCGCGGAAGGCCTCCGCCCGTTCGTCCGGCGCGAGGATCGGCCAGATCTCGCGAAGCTCCTCCTCGCTCAAGGGCTCCTCGGCCGAGGTCGGCGGCATCGAGTCGGTCATGACATCTCGCGTTCCGCCGCTTCACGGCTTCGCGGATCCTGCCTACCGACGCGTGAACCGTTCCCGGTCATGGCCCGTTCCCGCTTCACGCCTTGCCGTAGCGGTACTCGCTCAGCTGGACCACGAGCGCGGCCAGCGACAAGAAGACGAGCGCCATGGCGGCGACGGCGACGATGGCAGCCCAGACCGGCACCTCGGGCACCGACTGGGGGAGGATCCCGCCCTTGGGCAGCCCGGCGATCTGCTGGGCGAGGTAGTTCATGGAGATGAAGCGGAAGACGCTCGGCAGGAACGCGAAGGCGAACTCGATCGCCGCGAGGTAGAGGGCCGAGACGATGCCTGCCGCTTCGGGCACCGCCGCCCCCCAGAACATGCAGAGCGCCCCGTAGAACGCCGCGAGCAAGGAAAGGGCGCCGGCCGCCCGCGCCGTGTGGGAGAGCTGGTCGATCATGGGCGTCGGTGTCGTCAGGAACGCGCCGACGTGCAGCACGACGAGACCGACCACGAGGAGCGCCACCGCCATGGCAGTGCCCGCCATGTACTTGCCGGCGGTGAGGGCGAAGCGTCCGACAGGCCGCACCGCCAGGTAGGCAAAGGTCCTCGACTCCACGTCCTCGGCGATGGCCCCGGCCGTGAACAGAAACGGCACGAGGAACGCGAGCAGCCGGAAGAAGCCCCACAGGATGCCCATCTGGACCACGTCGGTGGGCTTGGCGTTCGGCGTCGCCCAGCGCGCCGCGAGGACCGCGCTGAGCACCAGCACCACCGAGACGATGCCGAGACGCAGCTTCTTGCCGCGCACGAGCCGCCGCCACTGGAGGCGGAAGACGGCTGCCACGGCCGCCGGAAGGGACGGTACGGGCGGCGGGCTCACGGGCGTGCCTCCGCGTTGCCGCCGGGCGAGAGGCGTGCCTCGTATCCCGCCCCCATGGCGCTGCCGACGCCGGCATCGGCGCCCGTCCCGGCCATGCGCGAGCTGCGCTCGACCAGGTAGTGGAAGAGGGCCTCGAGGGTGGCGTCGGGGCTCGTGAGCGAGTGGATGTCGAAGCCGCCCTCCACCGCAGCCCGCGCCACGGCCGTGTAGGTACCGTCCGGATCGCGGGTCTCGATCTCGACGCCGCCCTCGACCCCGGGGAACCGCACGCCGACGATGCCTTCGGTGCCGAGCACCGCCGCCGCGAGCTCGCGCGGCCGGTCGCACACGACACGCACGTGGTGCGGGTGCTCCTCGAGCAGGTCGCGGATTCTCGTGGACGCGACCCTGGGCGACGACTTGCCCGCGCGCGATGAGCAGCACCTGGTCGGTGATCGTCTCGACCTCGTGCAGCACGTGTGTCGAGAACACGACCACGGCACCCTTCGCCGCGCGCTCGCGCACCTGGTCGAGGATCAGCGCGCGCGAGGTGGGGTCCGTGCCGGTGAGGGGCTCGTCGAGCAGCAGCACGTCCGGGTCGTGCACCACGGCCTGGGCGAGCTTGGCGCGCTGGCGCATTCCACGGCTGTACCCGCCGACGCGCCGTTCCATGGCCTTCTCGAGCCCGAAGGACTCGAGGGCGGCGGCGGCACGCTCCCGTGCTTCCTCGCGCCGGTAGCCGCTCAGCTCGGCCATCGTCGTGACGAACTCGAGGCCCGTGAGGTCGTCGAACATGGCGTCGGCTTCGGGGCACAGCCCGATGTGACGCAGGGCCGCGGGGTTGCCGAAGGGCTTGAGGCCGCACACCGAAGCCTGGCCGAGGTTCGGCTTGAGCTGCCCCGCCATGATGCGCAGGAACGTCGTCTTGCCCGAGCCGTTCGGGCCGAGCAGCCCCCAGATGCCGGCGTCGAGGTGCAGCGACAAATCCTGCAGGGCCGTGACCTTGCCGTACCACTTCGAGACCCGGACCGCGCGGATGAACGCGGCATCCTCATCGCGTCGCTTGCGCGACTTCGCGGCTTTCTTCTTTGCCCTCGCTTCGCTCGGGGAGCGGGGCTCGCCCCCCCCTCCTCGGGATTGCAGGAGGGGCGAAGCCCCGACGAGAACTCCGGCACGTTCGGCGGAGCCGGCGCTTTGGTCGAGCTCGTCGCCTGTCTCCTCGGCGTCCTTCTTCGGTGTGTCGCTCACGTGATCACCTCGGCGCGCCGCAGGCGGTAGAGGGACAGGGCGACGCCGCCGACCACGACGCCGGCGAGGATGGGTAGGGCGTAATACCACTGGAGCTTGCCCTCGCCGCCGACCTTGAAGAGGGCGTCGTCCACGACGCCGAGCAACTTCGGCAGCGACGCGAGGAGCAACCAGGGCCAGTGGCTGATCTTGTCGACGACCGAGCCGACGGCGTGGGGCACGATGAAGAGCAGGATCCAGGCCGTCATCGTCAGGGCCCGGCTCTTGCTCAGGGACGAGATGCCCACCGAGGCCACCGCGGCGACGGTCGAGATGAGCAGCGACGCCACGAGGGCTGGCAAGAGCAGGCCCACGCGCGTGAGCCGCTGGTCGGCGGAAGCGGTGCCGACCAGGGCCAGGATGTCGAGGAGCGCCGGGCCGAAGGTGAGCGTGAAGGACCAGACGCCGACGGCGACCACGCGGCCGGCCAGGTACTGGGGCGGCGTGACGGGCTTGGCGAAGTAGAACTGGAACGCCTTGAACGTCAGGTCCTCGGCGATGGCACCCGCACCCGCGCCGAGGGTGATCATCGTGACGCACAACCAGAGCTGCCAGTTGAGCAGGGTGCGCACGAAGGAGGCCGGCTCGACCCAGCTCGTGGCGCCGGTCGCGAACGAGACCCCGACGATGACCGCGCCTACGAGGGCTGGGATCCACCCGAGGAAGAGGGCGATCTTCACGAGCCACGAGGCCCAGGCGCGGCGCAGGCCGTAGCGCAGCAGCACCATCGTGTTGTTCGACGGTGGCAGGCGCTCGCCTTCGTAGGCGCGGTAGCCGAGATCCCGGACGGTCATCGCGGCGGCAGGCTACTCGACCGGCACACGGGCCGCAATTCGTCGCACCCCTCTCTGCGCGGAACCTTTCCCAGTCTTAGCTTGGTCGCGGAATGAAGAAGGGTTTCGGAGGCATGGGACGTTTCCGCGCCTCTCTGCCGATGGGAGCTCTGGTGCTCGCCATCGCCCTTCCCCCCGAGCCCAGCCGCGCCCACAGGACGGATCCGTCCGAGCTCTTGTGCGCGGCGCCTGTCGAGGTCTGGGAGGGTGGGCATCGCACCGGGTTCCTGTGCCCGGAGGAGGCGCGGGCGCGCGGGTTGACGATCGTCGACCTGTCGGACGACTGGGTACCGCGTCTGTTCCGGAACCCGCCGGACGCATCGCGCAACGAACGCCAGCCCTACCGCTCGACCCTGCTCCGCCTCGAAGACACCCCGAGCGGCCTGTCGATGTACGGCGTCTTGCCCAGTCCGAGCGTCGCGGCCGCGGAGCTGTCCGACTCGGTGCGCCACTACTGTCACTCCACCATCGACGGCGGTCCCCTCGAGCGTGGAGCGCTGCCCCTCTCCGTCGGTGCGCGGGGGCCCGCGATCGCGGTCGTGCAGGACCACCTCCGATGCGCGCGCCTCCTGCCGTCGGGCGCGCGCACCGGCGTGCTCGACGGGCCGACCGCGCGCGCGCTGCAGCGATGGCAGGAGCAGAACATGTTGGCGGGCGCGGGTGTGCTCGATGGGCCGACCCGCACGTTCCTCCTGCTCGACGACCGTGAGCGCGCCTTTCGTGCCCTCCTTCGTTCGCTCCGCGAGCGGGTGGTCGATGCGCTCGGCCTCATCGAGGACGGCTCGGCTAGCCAGAAGCCCGAGCCCGTGCTCGGCCGCTGGCTCGAGGACTCGCGGCTGCGCGCCATGAGCGCCTATCCGCCCCTGCCCCGAGCGGCCCCCGACCTCGTGGCCCGCGCCACGACGATCGCCGCCTGGACCCTCGGCTGGTCGGATCCCGACGCCGCCCGTGCCTTCTTCGCCGCGCGGCCGCCCGGCGGCGTCGCCGCCCTGCGCGTCGCCCTGCGCTTGCCGCCGCCTCCTCCGTGGCACGGTCCCCAGATGGACCTGCACGCCGTCATCGATCGGGGTGACGTCTGGTACGACTTCCCCTGGGATGGCCACGGCGATCGGCTCGTCCATCCAGTCGCGCGCCGCCCGTCGATCGTGCTCTACGCGCGCTCGCACGGTCAGGACATCGCCCTGTGTCGGTGGCGCACCACGATTGGCGGCTGGAACCTGGTGCAGCAAGACGACGGGACCATCGCCATGGAGTACAAGAGCTCGCCGCCGGGGCACGGCGTGTGGCGTGACCTGGTCGCCTCGCCCGTGTGGCTGCCCCCCGACGACACGCCCGACGCGAAGCTCATGTGGCGGGACGACGAGGGGGCCTGGCACGTCAACCGCGCGCTCATGGGCCCCGACTACCGCGCGGCCTTCGGCCTCGGCATGGCTGTGCACCTGGACCGCACGAGTCAGGGCAGCTTCCACGACGTGGGCATCCGCACCCACGGCACCGGTGACTACCCATCCGTCCTGCTCGGGCACAGCCACGGATGCCATCGCCTCTTCAACCACCTGGCGGTGCGGTTGCTCGACTTCCTGCTCGCGCACCGCGAGCACACGCGGCTCGGCCCCCTGCCGACGCGTTACCTGCGGCGCATCCCCTGGGACGGAACGACTCAGGTCGTTGCGATCCACACGCGGGGCTACGGCTTCCGTCTCGACCCGCCCGTGCCGGTGGACGTGCTCCCGGGTCGCATCCTCGGCGGTCGACGCGAGCCCGTCGCCGGGACGCTACCGGTGCCCCAGCCCCTGCGCGCCGAGCTGCCGACGCCGGGCGGCAGCGAGCGGTTCTAGCCCTAGCTAGCGCGCCAAGTCAGCGGGCCGCGAGGAACTGGAGCCGCAGGCCCGGCACCTCGGTGACGTCCCCGACGAGCCGGCCGCCCTGGACGTGCGCGATACCGTTTTCCCAACGGGTGCGAAGGGCAGCTTGATCGACCGCCTGCTCGCTCTGGTCCGGCACCTCCGTGCCGAGCGCCAGAATCATCCCGACTGAAGCCCGAGGGGATGCCCATGAACGGGATCGAGAAGGTGAGCTTGGCGCCCGGTGCGAGCTGGACCGCGGGCTGGAGCTGCACCGCCGGACCGATGGGGTGCGTGTTCTCGCTGTGCGCGAGCACGCGCGAGCTGCTGCCCTCGCTGAAGGTCAGGGCGGTGGGCTCGGGGATGGCGTTCGGGGGGATCTCGATCCTGGCGCCGTTGGCCAGCTCCAACGTGCCGCCCGCCGGCCCGACCGTCACGTGCACGACGCTGTCGCCCCGCTGGTGGACCGGCCCGGCCGTGGCGGGTGTGGGCGCTGCGGGTGGCGGCGTGGCTTGCTGGGCCTGGCTGCCCCCGCACCCCGATGCGACAGCGAGCGCGAACGCACAGCAGGCGATCCTCACGAACTCTCGATGCTCCGACATGGCTCTATCCCCCGGAAGGACACGAAACGCGCTCATGCTACGACGTCGCCCGCCGCAATCAAGCATCCGCGACATCTTCTCGTCCCGGGGACGTCGCCGCCAAAGCGGTTGCGGCGGGGGGAGCCGGCTCCTAGGGTGCGGCCGATGGACACGAGGGAGCCCGGTCCGACGGCCACACGAGAGGGGAACAGGCCCGCGAAACGGCCCTCGGCGCGCCGCGATGTCGTGCGGACGGTCCTGATCAACGTGGTCGCCCCCTACCTCGTCTACATCCTGGCCAAGCCGCGGGTCGGGGGGTTCGACGCACTGCTCCTGTCGGCCGTGCCGCCGACCCTCGAGAGCCTCGTGAGCGTCATCCAGCGACGGCGCTTCGACCTGATGGCCGGGCTCGTGCTCGGGGGCATCGCCGCGAGCCTCGGGCTCATGGCCCTCGGCGGCTCCGAGCGCATCCTGCTCGTGCGCGAGTCCCTGATCACCGGCTTGCTCGGTCTGGTGTTCGCCGGTTCGGTGCTGGCCCCCAAGCCCGTCATCTATGTCCTGGGGCGCCGCGCGATCGCGTTGCGCGATCCCGACGCGGCCGCCCGCTGGCAACAGCGCTGGCAGACCGAGCCGCGCTTCCGGCGGTCGATGCGCGTGATGAGCCTCGTGTGGGGCGGGGGGCTGCTGGTCGAGGTGGCCGTGCGCACCGTGATGGCCTTCGACATGCGCGTCAGCGACTTCCTGCTCATCTCGCCCGTCGTGCAGTACGGCCTCACCGGCGGGCTCATCGTGTGGACGATCTGGTACGCGCGGCGGCGCATGCGAGCGAACGCGCCCCCCGAGCCGGTCGCCGGCTGAGCACCGCAAGAAAAATTGCGGCGCGGCTTGCCGCCGTTTCGCGCACGACACCGACGACGCGACCCTCTTGATGGCGGAGGCGGGTAGCGTGAACGAGCCCCTGGAGACAGGGATCCGATCCTCCGCCTGTGGGACGGCTTACTGGTGCCGATCCAGGGCGACATCCGCGACCGGCAGGCCGAGTCCCTCGCGACGTCGGGGAGTGGTGACCATCGGTTGACCCCGGTCGTGGGGGATGTTCGAATGGGGGAGTCGTGGGGCGAGCCGTAGCGCGGACGTTATCCGTTCTCGTGGTCGAGGATCAGGCCCCGATACGCCGGGCCATTGTGCGGGACGTGCGTTCCCGCGGGTTCCTCGCCCGGGAGGCCAGCACCGTGGCGGAGGCGGTGGGCCAGCTGCTGCCCGTGCCGGACCTGATCCTCACGGACGTCGTCCTTCCCGATGGGACGGCGCTCGAGGTCGTGCGTCGTGCCGTGGCCCTGCGTCCCCTTCCGCGGATCGTCGCCTTCAGCGGCGAGGCCGATCCGGACGTGGCGTTCCGGCTCGGACGCCTCGGCGTTCAGACGTTCCTGCCCAAGCCCTTCGAGCTTCCCGAGCTTCCAGGCGGCGATCCAGAGGGCGGCCGAAGCTGGCGCCGACCTGCAAGTGACCTTCGCAGACGCCGTCGGCCGTGTCCTGCTTCGCGACATGCAGGACCGGGTGCGCGAAGCGATGCTCGAGCAGGCCCTCGCCCAGAGCGGCGGGAGCCTGTCCGGCGCCGCGCGCCTCCTCGGTGTCTCGCGTCAGGCCGTGCAGCAGATGGTCAAGCAGGGCCGCTCCGGCGGTTGAAGAGCCGCTCGACGGCTGCGGCGAGTGCTCGAACGGCGGGCGGCGTGCGAGATGGCATGTGAGCCGCCACATCCTGTCGTGGATCTTTCGCCTGGACGATCGTTACGACAACACGGTCGTCGGTCACGACCCCTCGGCGCTGCGCGCCCGCTTCGAGCGGTTCACGCGGATCCTGCGCGACCTCCGGCGGCAGTAGAAGGGGCGTCGGGACGTGGCGTCGTCGGCGACGCTGCTCCATGCTGCACGCCCATGACACGACGAGGCGTGGATCTGGCTCGGGAGGTTCGCGCCGCGGTCGATCAGCGCCTCGCTGCGTTCTTCGAGACCAAGAAAGCCCGCGCGGCGTCGATCGGGCCGCCGTCGGCCGAGATGGCCGAGGCGATCTGCGCGCTCACCATGCGCGGCGGCAAGCGGCTTCGTGCCGTCGTCGCGGTGGCGGGCCAGCGGTCCGTGGACCCGCGCGCCAACCTCGCCCGCTCCCTCGAGGTGTGCGCCGCCCTCGAGCTCCTGCAGACCTACCTCCTGATCCACGACGACTGGATGGACGGTGACGCGGAGCGCCGCGGTGGTGCCGCGGTGCACGCCGCCCTCGCGAGCCGCTACGGCGACGCCCATCTCGGCGCGTCGGTCGCGGTCCTCGCCGGTGACCTGGCCTCGGCCTGGGCCTGGGAGCTGCTCGAGGCGGCACCCTTTCCGCCCGAGCGCTTCCCGCGCGCCGTGCGTGCCTTCTGCCTCATGCAGGAAGAGGTTGTCTTCGGCCAGCAGCTCGACCTGGTCGGTTACGAAGACGTGGACCTGATGCAGGACCTCAAGACAGGGAGCTACACGGTGCGGGGGCCCCTCGCCCTCGGTGCCATCCTCGCGGGTGCGGCCGAGCCCGCGCTCGAGGGCCTCGCGCGCTTCGCCGGACCGCTCGGCATCGCGTTTCAGCTGCGGGACGACCTGCTCGGCACGTTCGGCGACGCGGCGTCGGTCGGCAAGCCCGTCGGGAGCGACCTGCGCGCGGGCAAGCGCAACGCCCTCGTGCGCGAAGCGGAGCGCCTGCTCGCGCCGGCCGTCCGCGCCCCCTTCGACGCGGTCTTCGGCCATCCCGACGCGGACGACGCGGCTGTGGCCCGCGCGACCGCTCTGCTCGTCGACTGCGGCGCGCGCGGTGCCGTCGAAGCGCGCCTCGACACCCTCGTCGGCGAGGCGCGCGAAGCCCTCCGCCGCGCCTCCCTCGAGCCCGCCGGCCAGGCGCCCCTCGAGCAGCTCCTCGCCCTCCTCGTCGCGCGCGACCACTGAGCCGCCCCCCACCGCCACGAGGCCCGGAATGGCCGCGGCCTGCTGCCGGTTGTGTCCGGTAGCAGATGGCGGCGCCCGGGGGCGGGTGTCACCATGGGCCCGGTGCGCTTCGGCATGCGACCTCCCATTCAGGCTCCGCGACTCCGGCGCCCGCTCGTCCGCGTCGGCCGGGTCGCGCGGCGCCTGGCCGACCTCTTTCCGTGGACGCCCCTCGGCCTGCTCGTCGGTGCCGCCGCCACCCTCGGCCTCGTCCACTTCGCCTACGGCGAGCTCGACCTGGTGCTGCTCGTGGTCGGCTGGGGTGCGGTGGGGCTCGTGGCCGTCGCCGGCCTGCTGGTCGCGGCCGGCGCCCTCTATCTCAAGCTCCGCACGCGGCCGACGCCGCGGGACGAGGCCCTGGTCGCCGAGACCGGACAACGCACTCCCACGGGTTTCCGCCTCGCCTCCCTCGCCGCCGTGCCCTTGCTCCAGGTGCGCTGGCAATGGGAGTCGCCCGCGGGCGTGGACGTCGAGCCCGTGCAGCCTTCGTGGCGCGGCCTCGATGAGCGTGTCGTCCTGTGGGACCGCGGGGTGATCGAGGGCGTGGGGCGACGCCTCGTCGTGCAGGATGCCTTCGGCCTCGCGCGCATGGCCGTGCGCCATCGCGACCCGCTCGTCCTCGAGGTGCGCCCCCACCGCGGCGCGCTGCGACAGATGCCCGTGCTCACCTCGCTCGCGGGCGGCGACGAGCAGCCCCACCCCATGGGGCTCGAGGCCGGCGACCGCGTCGAGCTGCGTCGGTACGTGCCCGGCGATCCGGCGCGCTTCATCCACTGGAAGGTGTTCGGTCGCACGCGCAAGCTCATGGTGCGCATGCCGGAGCGGGCCCTGACGCGCGCGCGGCGTACCGTCGCCTATCTCGTGGCCGGTGCGGACGACGATGCGACGGCCGCCGCGGCGCGGGTCGCCATCGAGCAGGAGGTGCTCGGCGACGAGTGGACCTTCGGTGCGGACGGTGGGGCGCGCGATGCCTCGACGGTCGACGAGGCGGTGCAGCTCATCGTGCGTTCGAGCGCTGCGCGGTCGGAGGGCGGCGCGGGCCTCCGGACGTTCCTCGAGCGCGCCGACGCGAAGGGACCGGCGAGCGCGGTCGTCTTCGTGCCGCCGCGGCCCGGGCCCTGGCTCGAGGCAGTGCGCCGGGCGGCGGGCGTGCGGCGCGGGCGTCTTCGCGTCGTGATCGGCGTCGACGGGCTCGCCCTCGCGCCGAGCCCTTCCTGGCTGCGCCGCGTGCTGGTGCGGAGCGTGCGGTCCGAGGCGGCGACGCCCGCCGAGGATTTCACGGCGGTGCTGGGTGCCCTGGCCGGCGCGCGGACGGAGGTCATCATCCTCGACCGCCGCACGGGACGGCAGCTCGGCGACGTGCATCGGGCCGCGGCGGCGCGCCTCGCGAGCGCGGGCAAGGCAGCCTAGTGAAAGGGCACGCATCGCACGGGAGCGCCGCGCTCCGACCTGCCGCTCACGCTGGCGCGCGCGTCACGGCCGAGCCGTGGATCGCGACCGTCCTGCGCGCCCTCGTCTACGCCCTGGCCGCGGCCGTCTTCGCCTGGCCCCTCACCAACGGCACCGCGCTCATCGCCGCCGCCGTCGGAGGCGCCGCCGGATCGGTCGCCGGCCGCTTCATCGCACGCTCGGCCGTGCGCACGCCGGTCCTCGTCGTCGGCGCCGCCGCCGCCTTCCTCGTGGTGCGTCTCCTCGCCGGCCTCGCCGTGGGCACGGATCTCTTCGCGTCCGCCTTCGGACCGGCCGGTGCGATCCACGCGGGCGACGTCGTCACCTTCGGGCTGGGCACACTCCTCGTGGCCGCTCTGCTCCGCGCCCTCTCGTCGCGTCGCCGCGCCCTCGCGGTGCTCGAGGTCGGCGCCGTCGCCCTCGCCTTCGCCCAGCTCGTGGTCGCTCACCGGAACGGCGCCATCAACCGGCCCTTCACGATCGCAGACCCGATCCTCGCGCGCGGTGGCGACCCGACCTTCGCGTTCCTCGCGCTCGGCGTCGTGGCGGGCGCCGTCGTCGTGCTCTTGCTCTTGAGCGAGCGCAGCGCGCTCCGGTCGCTCTTGCACCTCGCCGTCGTCGCGCTTCTGCTCCTCGGCATCTACGGGACGACGCGCATGCTCGGCCCGCCCGCGCCGCCACCGACCGCCGGGGGCCTCGGCCTGCGCGGCAAGGGCAAGACCCAGGGGCACGGCGGCGGGAGCCGGTCGCGCGGGCACAAGAACGACGACCAGCTCAAGTTCAAGGACAACTACGAGTCGAGCGCCAACCGGGTGCCCGTCGCGATCGTGCTGTTCCACGACGACTATTCGCCGCCGTCGGGCGTCTACTACTTCCGCGAGAGCGCCTTCAGCCAGTACAACGGCCGGCGCCTGGTCACCGCCACGCGCGACGACGTCGATCAGGATATCGCCTCCGGCTTCCCGTCGTCGCCCATGGACGTACCGGACGCGCCGAAGCCGAGCATCATCCGCACGAAGGTGCACACGACGGTGGCCCTGCTCGCCGACCACACCCTGCCCTTCGGCCTCGAGGCGCCCGATCGCTTTTCGCCCGCGCCGAACCCCGACCCGGGGCGCTTCGAGCGCACCTACGACGTGACCTCGGCGGCGCTCACGGGCGACTACGTCTCGCTCCTCGGCGCGAGCGCCGGCAGCCCGAAGTGGACCCCCGCCGAGTGGGCGGCCTACACCGCGGCCCCGAGCGATCCGCGGTACGGGAAGCTCGAGACGAAGATCCTCTCGACCACGCTGCCGAACGACCTCCGGCACGACCCCCTCGCCGAGGCCCTCGCCATCACGAGCTGGCTCGGCAAGCACGGCACCTACAGCCTGCGCAGCAAGCACGCGAGCGCCAGCGACCCGACGGCCGACTTCCTCTTCGGCGACCTCACCGGCTACTGCGTGCACTTCGCCCACGCCGCCGTGTTCTTGATGCGCGAGGCCGGGCTGCCGGCGCGCGTCGCGACGGGCTACGCCATCGAGGAGTCGGCGCGGCAGGGGGGCTCGGCCCTGCTCGTGACCGGCGAGAGCTCCCACGCCTGGCCCGAGATCTACCTCGCGGGCGTCGGATGGGTGATCACGGACGTCACGCCCGCGCGCGTGCTGACGCCGCCGCCGCCGCCGCCGGACCCGGAGCTGCAGCGGCTCCTCGGCGAGATGCTGCGTGGCGAGAAGCCGCTGCCGAACGACGGGCTGCCACGCCCGCCGCCCGTCCTCGCGACGATCCGCAGCGTGGGCCTGACGGCGGCGCGCCTGCTCGGCGGTCTGCTCGCCGTGGCGCTCGTCTTCCTGTTCGCCGCCAAGCTCTGGCGCCGCGCGGCCCCGTGGATCGCGCCCGAGCGCGCGTTGCCGCGCGTGCTCTACCGGGCCGAGCTCAATCGCTTGAGCGAGGTCGATCTGCGAAGGCGCCACGGCGAGTCGCGGGAGGCCTTCGCGGCGCGGGTGCGGGCCACGGTGCCCTCCTTCGTTTCCCTCACCCGACGCCCACGTGGGCGCTGCCTTCGGCTCCCGTCGCACGGCGGACGCCGCCCGCCTGCGCGCGACGGCCCGGACGCTTCGAGCGGAGCGACGCGCGCGTTTTTCCCCATGGCGCCGGCTCGTGGGCACCCTTTCGCCCTGGTCCTGGCTCCGGGCTCGCTGAGCGCCCATCCTCCCTCCGGACGGACACACATCCATGGAAACCCAGACCTCATCTCCCACCGTCGCCCGCCCTGCCGCCGACGAAACCGATCTCGACGGGGCCCAGTCCCTCGTGGCGCGGCTCGGCGATCGGCTGCGCGCCGCGATCCGTGGTCGCGACGACGTCGTCGAGCTGGTGCTGGTCGCCCTGCTCGCCGACGGCCACGTGCTGCTCGAGGACTATCCGGGCTCGGGCAAGACGACCCTCGCACGCGCCCTCGGCGACGCGATCATCGACGACTCGGCCAAGGAGGGCATCGCGCCCTTCCGGCGGATCCAGTTCACGCCGGATCTGCTGCCGAGCGACATCACGGGCACGAACGTCTTCGACGCGGAGACGGGCCGCTTCGTCTTCCGGCGCGGACCCATCTTCGCCCACATCGTGCTGGCCGACGAGATCAACCGCACCTCGCCCAAGGTGCAGGCCGCGCATGCTCGAGGCGATGGCGCGAGAAACAGGTCACGGTCGACAACGACACGCACAAGCTCGACGACCTCTTCTTCGTCATCGCGACCCAGAACCCCCTCGACCTGGCCGGCACCTATCCCGCTGCCGACGCCCCAGCTCGATCGCTTCCTGTTCAAGCTGATCATGACGCACATCGAGCGTGAGGCGGAGCTCGAGGTGCTCGACAGCTACCCGCGGCCGGCTCTCGAGCTCGCCGCCGAGCGACCCGGGGTGACGCGCGCCGAGCTCCTGTCGGCGCGGCATGTCGTCCGCAGCGAGGTCGCGCTCGCGCCTGCGATCAAGGAGGCGATCGTCGACGCGGCGCGGGCGCTGCGTGCCGACCCACGCGTCATGCAGGGCGCCTCCACGCGCTCCCTCGTGCTGCTGTTGCCCGCGCTCCAGGCCCGGGCGGTGATCCACGGACGGGACTACGTGGCGCCGGAGGACCTGGCCGTCTTGTCGCCCTTCGTTTTCCAGCACCGCCTCGAGTGCGCGCCGGGCGTGGACGACGTGGTGGGCCTCATCCGCGAGCACGTCGAGCCCCAGGTGGAGGCCCTCGCCAAGAAGAGCCTCGCGCGGTGAGCTCGTCGCGTCAGGGCCGTCTCGCGTGGCTCGTCCTCGGGGCCGCCCTCGTGTCGGCGGTCGCGGTGGCGGCCGAGGTGCACGCCCAGGGCTTCGACCTCGGGGCCATCCCGGCCCAGAAGGGCGAGGAGGCGACGCGGGGCGAGCTCGAGGCGTGGCGCCTCGCGCTCATGGACAAGAACGTGGACGCGCGGGAGGCGGCCGAGAAGGTCGTGAAGAAGAACCCGCGCTCCTACGTGGGCCACTTCGTGCTCGGGTGGGTGCAGCACTACGGCGAGGCGAACTTCCCGCGCGCCCTCTACGACTACGACCGGGCGCTCCAGCTCTTCGAGCAGCGCTGGGGCAAAAAGCCCGGGCCCCACCAGCCCTGGCGGTGGCACGCTCGCCTGCTCCGGGAGCTGGCGGCGACGCAGGGTGACCTCGAGCACTACGGCGATCGGCTCCGCATCATCAAGCGCTACAACGCGCTCTACCAGCCCAAGATGATCGCCGAGCGCTCGTGGACGCTGATGAAGATGCGGCGCTACGACGCGGCGCGGCGCGCGGCCCACGCGGGGCTCGCGAGCGGCGATCCCCAGCAGCGGGACATCGCCCTCAACGCCTTGTGCGCCATCGAGTTCGAGGCGGGCCGCGACGGCAAGAGCTACGTCGCGTGCAGGAAGGCCCTCGACAACGCGCGGGCCGACGGTGGTCAGGTCGACGCCGTGGACCTGACCAACTTCGCCGAGGCCTCGCGGTCCCTGTTCAAGCTGGACGAGGCGGAGCGCATCCTGCTCGAAGCGACGAAGGCGCCGCCCGCCTGGTACGGCAACCCCTGGATGGAGCTCGCCGAGCTGTACACGCGCGAGGCCCGCTTCCCCGAGGCGCTCAACGCCCTCCGGGAGATCCCGCCCTACCGTGCCCAGCGCCCGCCCCACGTGCGCGATTCGGACCGCAACGAGAGCCGCCGCGCCCTGGCGGAGTTCTTCGTCGTGATCGGGCGGCCGTGGGACGCGATGCGCATCACGGCCAAGGCCATGGTCTCGCCCGACCGCCGGTCCCACAACAGCCGCGACCCGGCCCAGGACCGGGCCATCGTCGCGCTGCTCGACCGTCGGGCGCGCAGGCTCGGGGCCCAGATGCTGATGGAGAAGGCCATCGGGCGGCCCTTCTACGACCGGCTCTGGACCTGGGGGCGGGCGAGCATGTTGCGCCTCCAGGGCTGGATGAGCGGGCGGGCGGCCGAGAAGCTACTCGGTGATCCATATCACATCGTCGGCATCTTCCGCATCGGCACGGCGAGGAGCGCGATCATGCCGCCGTGGCTCGTCGGCGAGCTCGTGCAGGTCGCGGGAGCCGGAGTCGTGCGGCAAGCGGTGAAGCAAGCGCGTGCCCGCGACAACCGTCACGGCGCGAAGGCCTACTACGACGCGTTCGAGGCGGAGGCGGCGCTCAGCGAGGGTGACTACGCACGTGCTCTCTCGCTCGGGGCGAGCTCGGCCGTGGCCCTCGGGCGGAGCGAAGCCATGCTCGCGGCGCGCTCCCATGCGATCGCCGCGGAGGCGGCGCGGCGCCTCGGGCGATGGAAGGACGCGGCGGCCCACTACGACGCGGCGTTCCAGCGGGACCCGGGCGTGTTCCGGCGCCTGGACCTCGAGGTGCCGGTGCGCTTCGAGGGCAACGGCGGTCCGGTCGCCGAGGCGACCATCGACGCCCTCGGCGAGTCGCCGCGGCTCGACGACGAGAGGGCGGGGCTCGAGGTGCGCGTGGAGGCGGACCCGGCCGGCGGCACCGCCTGCCTGCTCGGCTCCTCGGGCGACGTGCTCGGCTGCGGCCGCGTGAAGGCGAAAGCCCACGACGACGTGGACAGCCTCGGCCGCCGCCTGGCCCTCTCCTTCGAGAAGCGCGTCTTCGACCCGCGCATCGATCTGAGCCAGACCGACGCCAACTCCCTCGACGGTTCGAACCGCGCCGCCCGCGATCCGCTCCACACCCTCTTCGATCACCTGGGCCCGATGCCGAACGACGACACGCCGAGCGGCGGCGGCGGCACGGCCCCGAGCGACGACACACCGCAAGCCGGCACGGCACCGAGCGGCGGCGCACCGCCCGACAACAACGCGCCTGCGTCGGCCCCGCCCGCGCCGTGAAAGCAGCTCGGTACCGGGCCCCCGACTCCGTTCGCGCGGATCACGAACCGCGCGACCGAGCTGCCATCCGCACCTTCACCTTCACGTGGCTCGGGGGCACGCCTCGGACGCTCTGACGGGGCCGGCTACGGGATGCCGGTGACGGCGACGGGGGAGGTGCGCATGGTCATGGTGCCGTCGCCGAGCTGACCGCTCGTGTTGTCGCCCGAGCACTCGACGCCGCCGCTCGCGAGGGTCGCGCAGGTGTGGAGCGCGCCTCCCGAGACCTGCACGGCCGGGCCGGACAGGCCGCTCATCACGTGCGTCGGGCCGCCCGCACCACCGCCGTCGCCGAGCTCCCCTTCGGTGTCGCGCCCGAAGCACGACACCGCCCCCGCCGCGCGCAGCACGCACGTGTGCGACCCGCCCGCTCCCACGGCCGTCGCGTTCGTGATGCCCGTGAGGTCGGTCGGCATGGTGGCCCCGCCTCCCGTGATCCCGAGCTGACCGCTCGTGTTGTCGCCGAAGCAGGCGACGGTTCCGCCCATGCGCACGGCACAGGTGTGCAAGTCGCCCGCGGCGATCGCCACCGCGTCGCCCAGGCCCATGGCGTCGACGGAGGTCCTTCGCCCCATCATCGAGCCGTCGCCGAGCTGCCCCGAGCCGTTCGCGCCCCAACACACGACCTGGCCGCCCATGCGGATGGCGCAGGTGTGGGCGTCCCCGGCGGCGATCGCGACCGCGTCGGTGAGCCCCGTCACGGCGACCGGCGTGCGCGACCGCGGGACCCCGCTGCCGTTGCCGAGCTCCCCGTCCCGGTTGCGGCCCCAGCACACGACGGCGCCGCTCGCCCGGATCGCGCACGTGTGGGAGCCGCCCGCGGCGATGTGCACGGCATCGGTGAGCCCGCTCACATTGACCGGCGCGGTGCGGTTCGTGGTGCTCCCGTTGCCGAGCTGCCCGTCCGTGTTGCTGCCCCAGCACACGACGCGCCCGCCGGTGCGCAGGGCGCAGGAATGGTCGCTGCCCGCGGCGATCTCGATGGCATCGGTGACTCCGCTCACCGTCACCGGCGTGGCGCTGCCGGTGGTGGTCGCCGTGCCGTCGCCGAGCTGTCCGCTCGCGTCGCTGCCCCAGCACTCGACCGCGCCCGACACCTCGAGGGCGCACGTGTGAGAAGCACCCGCCGCCACAGCGAGCGCCGCCGTCGTCGCCAGGCACATGCCCCCGCTGCACACCTCGCCGGTAGCGCACGCGTTGCCGCAGGTGCCGCAGTCGGTGGCGGTGCTCGTGAGGTCGGTCTCGCAGCCGTTTGAGACCATCCCGTCGCAGTCGTCCCACCCGCTGTCGCACGTCGCGAGGGCGCAGGTTCCGGTGCCGCAGGCGCCCGTCCCGTGGGCCGGGCTGCAGGTCATGCCGCAGGCGCCGCAGTCGGTCGCGGTGTCGAGGGGTGCCTCGCAGCCGTCCGCGGCCATCATGTCGCAGTCGCCGAAGCCCGCGTTGCAGGAGGCGATGGTGCAGGTGCCGGTGTCGCAGGCCCCGGTGGCGTGGGCGGGGCTGCACGCCATGCCGCAGGCGCCGCAGTCGGTCGCGGTGTCGAGGGATGTCTCGCAGCCGTCCGCGGCCATCATGTTGCAGTCTGCGAAGCCGGGGTCGCAGGTGTCGAGGGCACAGCTCCCGGCGTCGCAGCGGGCGCTCGCGTTGGCGTAGCTGCAGGCCTGGTCGCAGCTGCCACAGGTGTCGACCGACGAGAGGTCGGCCTCGCAGCCGTTGACGAACATGCCGTCGCAGTCCGCGAAGCCGGCCGCGCAGGCCGAGCCGCACGTGCCCATGGTGCAGCTCGCCACCGAGTGGTTGGCCACCGGGCAGGAGAAGCCGCACCGGCCGCAGTTGAGCGGATCGCTGGTCGTGTCGAAGCCCTCGTCCACCATCCCGTCGCAGTCGTCGTCGATCCCGTTGCAGCGCTCGGGCACGTTCTGGCAGAGGACGCCCCCGTCGGGCGCGGGCGGCGGATGGCCGGGCCAGGGGACGAGCTGGGTCGGGTCCACGCTGTCGCTGATGCAGCCGCTCGCGGCGCACGTCTGCCCTTGGGTGCAGGTTACGCCCTCGCACGTCGAGAGCAGGACCATCTGGAGGACCTTCGTCTGGCCTTCGACGAAACGAACGGTCGCCGTCTGCGCCACCACCTCGGTCGTGCCGAGCAGCCCGACCGCGCGCACCTGCACGGGGCCCAGGGGGCCGTCCTGGTGCACCAGCGTGACCGTGCGGGGCAACGGCGACCCGCGCGTTCCGGTGAGCATCCCGGTCGAGCTGTGGGTGCCCTTCGAGTCGGTGATGTCGACGCGGACCGCATCGATGTCGCCCGTGGGGATGTCGCTGTAGACGACGACCACGAGCTCGGTCGGGGAGCCCGACGAGCAGCCGGAACCCGTGCCCATGGCCACGAGCAGGCCGACCGCGACGGCCGTGGCGAGCAGACGCCCCATGGCGGCGTTCGAGATGAGAGAAAGGGTTCTCACGGGTTCACCTGCACCACGCCCGGGTTCAGATCGCCCTGGACGAACATCGGGCCGCCGCCGCCGCTGCTGCTCGCCACCGCCACGACCGCGATGGCGCCGACGGCCACAGCCCCCGCTGCTGTCCAGAACCACCACGTGTGGAGGACGTTCCTGCCGCCCGTGGTCTCCTCGTGCGTGGGCGCGATCGCCGCTTCGGGCGCGGGGTGGGGCGGAGGCGGTGGCTGGGCCGCGCGCGCCGTCTCGGTGGCGGTGGGGATCCGTCCGTGGAGCGTGACCGAGGTGTGCCCGCCGGCTTCGACGTCGACCAGCTCGGACGCGAAGCGTTGGTGGCCGTGCCTCAGGGCGACCACGCGCTGGCCGGGATCGACGGCCACCGGGCTGCCGACCTTCTCGGCCGGGATGACGCGGTCGTCGACCACGATCTCGGCGCCGTGCAAGTCGCCCGCGTAGCTCACGGTGAGGTGCCCCACGTGGGGCTCGATGTGATGTAGCATCCGGCGCGCCGTCCGCCGCATGCTGCGCGGCGCATGGCGGGCGTCACGCACGTCCTCGAGCATCTCGGCTGCCTCGCCATGACGGCCTAGCTTCTCGAGCGCGAGGGCGAGGTTGAACTTCACCGCCGGTGCGGAGTGCAGCGCGAGGGTCTGGCGGAAGCGGTTCGCCGCCTGGGCGAAGTGCCCCTGGTCCGCGAACGACACGCCCTCTTCGAAGAGGGCGCGGGCGCGTGCGAGGTCGCCCGGGGACTGGGCCGCATCGTCCGCTTGGGCCTGCGCGCGTGCCGGCCCCCCGACGACCACAACCAGGACGGCCACTGCGATGAGCAAAGCCGGGAGTCTCCGTCGATCCATGCGGTGCTCCTCGAGCGAGCCTATCACGCCCGCCCGGAAGGCGGGCAGCTCGGAAATCGGCGTCTGCGCCGCGTCCCCAGTCTTCCCCCCTTGGCCCGGCCGCCAACGTGGCTATGGCAGAGGCGCGCGCGAGGGGTGCGCAGGAACCAAGGGGGTGGCATGGCGATCGATCTGAAGCGGCTCATCCGCAGGGTGCCCGAGGAGCTCTACGGGCAGGGCAAGCTCGACCTCATCGACGAGCTGTTTGCCGAGAACTACGTCGGCCACGAGGCGATCATGGGCGAGACGGACCGGGAGGGCCTGGCGAAGGCCGTGCAAGGGTACCGAAGAGCGTTCCCCGACCTGCGCATGGAGGTGCTCGACACGATCCGAGAGGGGGACCGGGTGGCGGTGCGATGGCGCTCGACCGGGACCCACCAGGGCGAGCTCTTCGGTCGGCCCGCGACCCACAAGCGCGCGACGGTCGAGGGGCTCAGCATGGCCACCTTCCGCGACGGAAAGATCACCGAGAGCTGGGTGCAGATGAACGGGCTCCGCATGCTCCAGCAGCTCGGCATCGTTCCGCCCCTACGGAAGGCCGACGGCAACGGCCGGGCGCACGCGCAGCCCCGTCACTGATCCCCGCTGCGCCCGAGGGCTCGGCGGACGCCCGCACCGTTCCTCGCGTCCGAGCGCGGCGCGGCCGGCGGTCCCACCGCCGATGCCTCGCCGGGGGACGCGCGACCGAGGTCGCCTTCCGTGCTATCCCGGCCCCGATGGGGATGGAGGGCACGCTGATCGTGCTCATGGTCGCCGCCACGGCGGTGGCCATGATCGTGCAGCGCCTTCGCCTGCCCTACACGGTGGCGTTGGTGCTGACCGGGCTCGGCCTCGGCCCGCTCGCCGCGGTCGCGCCCCAGCTCGGGCTCAGCCAGCTGAAGCTCACCCCGGACCTGCTCTTCGCGGTCTTCCTGCCGGTGCTTCTGTTCGAGGCCGCGTTCCAGCTGAGCTGGCGCAAGTTTCGCGAGAACGTCCGCGCGATCCTCCTGCTCGCGGTGCCGGGCGTCGTCGCGTCGATGGGTATCGCCGGCTTGCTGGCGTACCTGCTCGAGCCCCTCGTCCACGCCGATCTGCCGCTCAGCGTCTCGTTCCTCTTCGTGGCGATGCTCGCGGCCACCGATCCCGTCAGCATCATCGCCCTGTTCAAGGAGCTCGGCGTGCCCAAGCGGCTCGCCGTCATGATGGAGGGCGAGTCCCTCCTCAACGACGGCGTGGCGGTGGTCGCGTACATGGCCATGGCCGCGGTGCTCGGGCTCCACCTGCCGGGCGAGCCCGTGACCGCCGTCTGGGTGGCCCAGTTCTTCCTCTGGGAGGTGGGGCTCGGCATCGTCATCGGCATCGGCGTCGGTCTCCTGGTCTCCTACGTCACGACCCTCATCGACGACCACCTCGTCGAGATCATGCTGACGACCCTGGCGGCCTTCGGCGCCTACGTCATCGCCGAAGCGCTGCACGCCTCCTTCGCGCTCGCCGTCGTCGCCTCGGGCATGGCCTGCGGCAACGTGGGCGCCCGCTTCGGCATGACGCCGACGAACCGGATCGCGGTGGAGAGCTTCTGGGAGTACATGGTCTTCGTCGCCAACTCCTTCGTCTTCCTCCTGATCGGCAAGGAGATCGACCTCGGGCGGCTCTTGAGTCACGCGGTGCCGATCCTCGTCGCCTGGGGCGTGCTCACCGTGTCGCGCCTCGCGGTGATCTACGGGGTCACGGGCCTGCTCCGTTTCTCGCGCGAGCGGGTGCCGCGAAGGTGGCCGACCGTGCTGGTGTGGGGCGGGCTGCGCGGGGCGCTTTCGATGGTGCTCGCCGTCGGCTTGCCGACCACCCTGCCGCAACGGGACCTGCTCATCGATCTCGTTTTCGGCGTGGTGCTCCTGTCGATCCTCGTGCAGGGACTGACGATGGGGCCGCTGCTCGCCTGGGCCCATGTGACGGGTGGGGGCGGAGAGAAGCGCGCCTACATGCGTGTCCGCGGCAGTCTCAGGGCGACGCGCGAAGCGCTGCGCAAGCTCGACCAGTCGCTGCACCGCGACGAGATCGCGCAGGAGACCTACGACGTGCTGCGCGAGCGGCTCGGCGGGCGGCTCGCCCAGCTCGAAGAGTCGCTCCGGCAGTTCGAGCCGGAGGCGGGGGCGCTTCGCAGTGAGGAGCTACAGAAGACCCACGATCGACTGCTCGAGGTGGAGCGCCAGGCCATCCGCGACTCCGAGCACGAGGGCATCATCGACGAGGACGCGGCGCGCGAGCTCCTGCGCGAGATCGACCGGCGCGGCCTGGACGTGGACGACCTCATCGCCGCCGCCAAGCGAACCGAGCGCCGCGCCAAGACCGCGGAGTCGGGCAAAGACGGCGAGGGGTCGGGTCCCGCCAAGGCCGAGGCCCCGAAGGCCCCGGAGCCGCCGGCGCCCTGAGCCCCCCACTCCGATGACGCCGCGCGCTCACGGGGCGAGGAGGCGATCGGCGGTTCGTGCTTCGCGCGCCACGATGGGCTGCGGCGCCAAGCCGCCTCCGAGCAGCAGCGCCACGAGCACGACCATGGCGAACAGCTCGCGCTTGCGCAGGCGCGTGGGCACACGGCCGCGCGAGTCTCCACAGAAGAGCGCGAAGAACATGCGCAGGACGCCGATCGCATTGAGCGACGTCGCGAGGATGACGGCGAAGCCGAGGCGGGGGAACTCCGTCACTGCGCCGTCGACGAGCAGGTCCTGGGCGACGAAGCCGAGGGTTCCGGGAAAGCCCACCGCGGCGAGCCCCAAGACGAGGAAGCTCGTCGCGAGCAGTGGCTTGTTCTCGTAGCCGCCGTGCAGCCGATCGAGCGACATCCGCCCGCGGCGCGCCTCGAGGAGCCACACGGTCGCGCCCATGCCGGCGAGGGCGACGCCGGAGGAGATCCAGAGGCAAAGCCCGCCGATCAACGCCACCTTCGACGTGCCTTCGAGTCCGGCCATCACCAGCGCCGACTGGCTCATGAACAGGTAGCCGAAGGCCCTGCGCGCATCCCGCTGGAAGACGAAGGCACCCGCACCGTAGACCGCCGTGAGCATCGAGAGGGCGCCGAGGATCCCGAGCATCCCGGAAGTGGCGTGCGGGACCACCAGCCTCACGACCGTGTAGGCCGCGACCTGCGGCGCGCTGAACAGGATCGCCGAGCCCAGCTCGCCGTGCTCGAACATCTCGGGCATCCATCCGTGGAACGGCACGATGCCCTTGCGGACCATGGCGGCGAGGAGCACGAGCAGCACGCCAACGCCCTCGAGCCGCGCGTCGAGCCGCGCACCGAAGCGAAGGGCGAGCACGCCGAGGACGACGAAGAGGCCGCTCACACCGAGGTAGCGCGACGCGACTGCGAAGACGCGGCGCTGGGCGGGCCCGCGCATGCCAAAGAGGAGGGCTCCGATGGATGCGAGCCACAGGACGCCGATGAGCAGCTCGTCTTTCGTGAGGAAGAGGGCAAGCATGGTGAGCTCGGCAACGAAGCACGAGCGGACGGTCCGCGCGTCGCTCGTCGCGCGAGGTCGGACGACGGCGATAAACGAGAAGAGCAGGGCCCCGAACGGAAGGAGGAGCGCCGAGAGCTCGTCGATCGCGCCGGACGTCCAGGGGTCGGTGATCTCGGAGGCGCCGCGAGCTCCGAGCTCGACGAGGGGCCCGCTGGCGGCGGCCAGGGCCAGGATGGCCAACGTGGTCGCGATCCGGCGCAGGGTGCGCCCGCCGAGGGGCGCGTAGGTCGCGAGGACGCCCAGGCCGACGAGGCCCAGCGTGATCACGGTCCAGGGGACGGTGAGCTCAGGCATGTTGCTCTTCGTGGGGAAGGGCGCCCGGGTCGCCGCGCTTCGGTGTCTCGTGGCCGGCCACGCGATCGCACAGGCGGCGCTCCGCCGCGTCGAGGCTCGAGAAGAGCCGGCGGAAGGGCCGTACGGCGACCCGCTCGAGGGCGGCGTCGAGGTGGCCGCGCTCGAGGAGGAATCGGTAGGCCCACCGCTGCGCGCCTGCAGGCAGCCGCCGCTCGAGGTGCAAGCCCGTATGGACGAGGTACTCCCCCGTCGCGTTCTCTACGCCGTGCACATCGTGCAGCAGCGAGGGCGAGCGCAGGAACTGCAGCAGGCGAAAGCACGTGTGCCCGGTCATGTGGATGACGGCGAGCCACCAGAGCCCCAGGGCGATCTCGACGAGGACGATGGACACCTGGGTGAGCGAGGCAAAGGCGAGGCTGCTCTTGATGTCGGTCTGCACCCTGCCGGCGGCGCTCGCGTAAATCGCCGTCGTCATCCCGAGCACGCCGAGGCCCACGAGCACGGCCGGGCTCTCGGCGATCAACGGTCGCGCCCGGATGAGGAGATAGGCGCCCGCGTGCACCGACAGGGCGCCGTAGAAGACGGCGCTCGACGGTGTCGGTCCTTCCATCGCGCGCGGAAGCCAGTTGGAGAAGGGGATCTGCGCGCACTTGGCGGCGGCCGCGACGAGCAGGAGCGCTCCGACGACGGTGGCCTGGGCCGTCGAGAGCACGGGAGCGCCGCCCGCGCGGCGGACCAGCAGGTCCAGGTCTCCCCTGCCGAGGTAGTGGTGCACCAGGACGGCGGCCGAGAGCATCGCCGCGTCGCCGAGGCGGTAGACGACCCACACCCGGAGCGCGTTCTCGACGGACAGGGCGCGTCGCTGGAAGAAGGCCACGAGCAGCACCGAGCTGATGCCCAACAGCTCCCATCCCGCGACGAGCACCTCGATGCTCCCGGCGAGGACGACGAGCAGCATGCCGAGCACCAGGACGGAGAGCAGCACGAAGAACCGATTGTATCCGGGCTCACGATGCAGATAGCGGTGAGAGAAAGCGGCGACGACGCCGGAGATCGCCGCCGTCAGGCCCGCGAACCACGAGGAGAGAGGGTCGACGAGGAGCTCGACCTGGAAGCTCGCGTGGGGGACCGCGAAGAACGTGCCGGGCGCGACCACGACGGAGCGGCCAGGGGTGGCCATCACCGCGAGCCACGCGGCAGCGAAGGCGGCGAGGGACCCGCCGAAGGCCAGGGGAACGAGGCGGCCCGTGAGCTTCTCGGGAAGACGCCGACCCACGAGCGATGCCGAGCCGAGCACCGCGATGGTGGCGATCGGACACAGGAGACCCACGAGCACGAGGCTGCGCGTCGTCCACTCCCCGGTCACGGTCGGGCTCCGGTCGATGGGCGCGACCCGGCGGGGAGGCGAATGGTCGCTGCGGGCAGGTGGCCGCGCTTGCCCCGGTACCACTGCTCGGAGCGCTCGACGACCGGGAGGGTGGTCGCATCGGGACGGTAGGGCCAGGCGGTCGAGCCGTCGTGCTCGTGGATCTGCGCCGTGGCCGGATCGAGCGTCGCGAGCGCGAGCCATCGGTGGCTCACGAGTCGCGCCAGGGTCGGCGTTCGCGCCACGACCGCCGTGAGCACGTCGGGCCGCGCTTCGACCACGAGGACGAGCCGCACCGGCTCGTGGATCGACACCATTTGCCAGGGCAGGCCGGTGCGCAGGTCGCTCTGGTGGCCGTCCATGACGCCGAGCAAATCCGTGATGTTGTGGGGCAGCTTGCTGCCGCTGCCGTAGCCCTCCGGATCGACGTAGCCGAAGTAGTACTCGAGGTTGATGCCGGCCATGACGGGGACGGCGGCGGCGAGGACCCCGGCGAGCGTCGTCCCCTGCGCGTCGTCGGTCGTGGGATCGTACGAGAATCAGAAACGCCCGGCGGTCGAGGTAGAGGCCCCGCGTTCGGCTGCGCCGCCCGACGACGCACGCCGCGTTGGTCGCGTGACCGTACTCGGGGCGCGGCTGCGCCAGGTCTTCGCTGCGCCCTTCGACGTGGGCCAGAGCCAGCTCGGGGGTGAACCAGGTGGGGACGCCGGCGAAACGGCGGCAGCGCTCCTGCGCATCGCGACGCCGCGCCACGTTCATCGCGGACGTGGCCTTGGCGAAAGCCGCGTGTGCTTCCGGCGGGACGAGGTCCGTGTCGAAGCAGTCCACCGCGTCGTTGCACGTGTTGTGCTCTGCGCCGACGAACCACGTATCGGGTGGCAGATGGAGCCCGCGCGCCGACAGGAGCGAGCGCACGGCCGGATCGTTCGCCATCTGCGCGAAGGCCCGCGCGTTGGGTCCGCCACGCCCGCCGCCGCAGGCGCCGCAGTCGTGGGCCGATTCGTGCGGGTTGTTGAGGCTCGAGGAGCCGTGACCCACCACGAGCACGATCGGTGCAAAGGCGCGCGTCAAGCCGATGCTCTCGAGCAACGACTGGACGATGCCGGCCATCTCTTCCTTCGTGTAGCCGGAGAACGGAGTGACAGCGGGCGTGACGTCGTCGCGCCGATCGATCTCGAGCCGTGTGCGCCGCGGCGTTCCCACGAGGCCTGCGCCGCGGCGTCGCAGCGCTGCCGAGAGGCGGGGAAAGAGCACGCGCAGGACGAGCGGAACGGCGGCGAGGGCTCCGAGCAGGGCCGTGATGATCGTTCCGCGGAAGAAGGTCCGGCTGCCCACGGACACGTTGCGCGAGACGCGGCCGATCGCACGGCGGGACCGATGGCGCAAGGCCGCGACGCCGTCGGTGGGATCGAGCGCCACCTCCCGCACCGCGTGATCGGGACGGATGCTGATGGGGCAGAGGGGGCGCGGGTGGGCGTCGCCGATCCCGCGGAAGTACATGGCCACCCCGAAGAACCCGGGCGCGCCGAAGGTCCGGCTCCACGGGGCCACTTCTTCGAGGTGGCGCCGCAGGGACTCTTCGCGATCGTCGATGCAGAAGATGGCCTGCAGCTCGGGCGGGTCGCCGTCCTCGGCGGGAGGGACGTGCGCGGCGAGCGCGTCGAGGAGCGCCCGGCGGTGCCGCCGCTCGTAGGCGAGGTGGAGCAGGCGCCGCCGCTCGAGGGAACCGAATGCGTCGATGGCGTCGACCAGCGCGCGTGCGCGAGGCGCGGGTAGGGCCCCCATCTCGCGCGCCGTCCGCCCGAGCAGCTGGGCCACGTGAAAGAGCAGCCACGCGACCTCCGCGGCCGACCGGCTCGGGGCCGGCTGCCCCCCGCAGTCGAGCGCGCGGCGGAGGGCGGCGAGGGGAGTCGTGAGCCCGTGGTCGCGCGCCACCGTTTCGAGCGCGACCCGTTCGAGCAAGAGGCGCACCGCGAGGAAGTCGACGAGGGACGCCTTGGGTGCGCGCACGGGAGCGCGATCGGGCCGTTCCTCCAACTGCCGCATCATGCCGGCCCAGCCGCGGAGGGCCAGGGCCGTGGCGGCGAGGAACGGCTCGCGCTCCTCCACGCGGATGCCGAGCGCATCGAGCGAGTGGGCGAGCGACGAGAGCGCATCGGGGCGAAGGCGGGCCTCCTCGCCCACGAGCGCCGACAGGCCGTGCTCCAGGGGTGCGCGCAACGCTGCCGTGGGTCGATCGTGGAGGCGCAGGAACCATGCGTAGAAGGGCAGCTCCCGTTCGGGAGCCGGCCAGTAGGCGAGGCCCTGGTCGAGGTAGGCCGCGCAGAGTGCGATGAGCCGCGGGTGGACGATCGCGTCGGTGTCCACCTCAGTGGCGTCTCGCAGCACATCGCGGTGACGCACCGTCACCGCCGCCCGTCCTCTGGTCGCCGCCGGCGGAGCTGGCGCCGGCAACACCCTGCGCGCCACCTCGAGGCAGGCCTCCCACGACGCCTCGACCGCCCTGCGTTCGAGCGCCCGCGGCCGCAGGGCGCCGTGCGTTTGCTCCGCGTCCCGGAGGATCCGGGTGCGGCTCGCGTCGGGCAGATCGGAGCGCAGCCGCACGAGCGCATCGCCTTCGTGCACCAGCCACTCGACCTCCGGATGGGGCGCGGGCGGGATCCCGTGCGAGAGCATCAACGCGCGCAGCTCGCCCCGGGTCGTCAGCTCCGCTACGGGCTCGTCCGCCGTCACCCCGAGCTCGGCGGTGAGGACCGCTTCCACGTCCTCGGCTCGGATGCGCCCGCGCGCGAGCTCGGCGCGGTAGCGGTCCTCCGCCATGAACGGCTCGCAGTCGAGGAGCTCACCCGCTTCGACGACTGCGTCTTCGAAGGACAGGTGCTCGAAGGCGTGCAGGGTGTTGTGGTGGATGAACGTGCCGATCGGTCCCTGCGCCGGCAGCACGCGGGCGACCGATTCGACGGCCCGAGCGAGCGGCCGGAGAGAAGCGAGGCGAGGCCCGGGGGGAGGCGAGCTCATCGAAGGGCTTTCGGCGCGGACGATACTCCTCCCCCCGGGCCCGCGCCGCCCAAATCAGGAGGGCGGCGGCGGGTCGCGCGGTTGTGGGTCAGACGGGATGAAACCGCCGGCTGCCCGGGCAGTGGGTCAAGCCCGGGCGCGCGGGTCAGTCGTGGTGATGGTGCCCGTGCCCGTGCCCGTGACCGTGACCGTGGTCGTGGTCGTCGTCGTGGTCGCCGTCGCGGTCATGGCCACGATGGTGACCCCGATTGCGCTCGTGCACGTGCTCGTCCCGATCGTGGTGCTCTTCCGGCCGCGCCACGACGGGCCGCGCCACCACGTGGGCCTCGACGTGTCCGCCGGCCCAGCGACCGGGCACGAACACCCAGCGGCGACCGTGTCGCTTCCAGCGAGGGGCGACCCAGCGGGCGCCCGCGCGCTGGGGCATCTCCCAGCGTCCTCCGACCCAGCCGTAGTGCTGTCCGTCCCAACGCCAGTAGCCGTGTACCCACACGTGGCCCGGGGACGGACGCGGCGCACGGCGCTCGACCTTCAAGGCCGGCGGCGCGAGCTGCACCTCGATGATGCCGTTCACGGCCGGGGCGGCGACCATCGGGGGCGGAGGCGGAGCCGGGGTCGCGATGCGGACGGCGACCGTCGGAGGCGGAGGAGCCGCGACCTGGACCCGGATGGTCGGGTGTGCGACGGCGCGCTGCATGGCGACCGGTGGTGCCGCGACCTGGACCCGGGCCGAGGCGCCCCAGCGACCGGGCACGAACGCCCAGCCGCCCGCCCGCTGCGTCCAGCGGGGCGCCTGCCACGCGACACCTGCGCGCGGCGGCAGCGCCCAGCGCCCTCCGACCCAGGCGTACTTGTGACCGTCCCAGCGCCAGTGGCCGGCGAGCCACACATGGCGTGGGCTCGGCGCCCGTGTGCGCACCTCGACACGCGCCGCGGGTGGCGCGATGCGGACCTGTACCCCCTGCGCCTGGGCCGTGCTTGCGGCGACCATCGGCGTGGCCGAAAGAAGCGCCACCACGAGCCAAACCCCCCTAGACCCTGTGCAATGACATTTCGACATGCGGTTCTCCTAGGCGCGCCCCGGGCGGAGCGCGGCCACTTGGACGAGGATGCCCGAGCTCCGATTCATGGCCTCGGTCCGAGCTCCCCCACCCGATCGCGGGAGCACGGGACCCTCGTCGACCGGGAGATCCTCCCAGGGCCGGGGCAGCCGGTCAAAGGCTACCGACCGCCCGGGCGGGCAGGCCGCGGCAGGGCGAGATCTCGACCGATCCGAGGGGCGAGAGGCGGCCGGTGGCCTCGAGCCGGAAGCGCAGGACGCCCTCGGTCGCGTCCGGGACGAGGATCAGGCCGCTGTCCGGCGCGAAGGCCCCGAAGCCGAGGACGAAGGCCCCGTCGCCGCTGAGCAGCACGGTGGCGTCCCCCGTCGACAGGTCGATGTCGAGCAGGTGATCGTCGGTGCCCAGGTCGGCATCGCCCAGGGCCACCACGAGAACGTGGGTGCCGCCGAGGGAGATGAGGCCGTGGGTCGGCACGGGGGTGTCCCGGTGGTCGCCCGCGTGCCACGTGGCTTCGACCGACGCGTTGCCGGCGCCGTCCACGTGCACGATCGCGATGCCGGAGCCGGCCCGCCGAATCCGACTCGACGGTAAAGGGCGCGCCCGAGCAGACGACCGCCACGCGCGTGTCGTCGCCGGAAACCGGCGCGACCTCGCCGCAGTTGACGAGACCGTCGAGCAAGAGCGCCCGGGCCGCCATCGTCGTCGGGTCCACGACGGCGAGAGCGCCCGGTCCGACGGCGGTGTGCGGTCCGTCGAAGGCGCCGAGACGGTCGAGGCCGACGACGAGGCGGTTACTCGCTTTCGCCATCCGGTCGGGGCGCGCGTAGGCGAGCTGGCCGCCGCCCATGTCCACGTTCGAGGCGTCGAGGTCGACGCGGCTCTCGATCGTGTCCGCGCTCGGATCGACGACCACGAGGTCGTTGCCCAGGTCGAGGGCGGGGGCGGTGGGCGAGAGGTTCGGCTCGAAGCGGCTGAGGAGCACGCGGCCCGCACCGATCGACATGGCGTCGTGGGGGTTCGCGTGGAAGGCCGTGCCGAAGGTGTCGGTGGAGCCGGTGCTGGCCCGGGTCTCGCTCAGGACCTGTCCGCTCGGTATCGCGACTCGCACGAGGGTGGCGCGCCCCCGGTCGATGAGGGCGAGCACGTGGCCGTCGAGCGGTGTGGTCGGAAGCATCACGTCGCCGCTCAGGGCCGTGGTGAGCACGGGCGACGCCGTGTCGGAGGCGATCCAGGCCTCGGTGATACGGTCCCCGTTCGCGTCGAGCAGGGCGACGGCCGTCGTGATGAAGTCGCTGGTCACGACGGCGAAGGCGGGATCGGTGGTGAGGGGCTTCAAGGTCGCCTGGTCGCAGGGCGGGCTCGCTGTGCAGCCGGACGCGGCGAGGGTCGCGACGAGGGCGCCGACGCGGAGCGGGCGGGCGGCGGCACAGCGGGCACGACGCCCGCGACCAGGCCGCGATGCGACGCGATTCCCACAATCTGACGTCACGCTCACATGGCCCCCGTCCGGACGGTCAGCTCGATGCTTGCTCGCCGACCAGGCAGGGGGAACCCCACCAGGTCCATGGGTCGCGTATCGAACAGATCGCGGACCGCCGCCTCGAGCCGCGCCCGACGGTGCCACACCTCGACCGCGATGCCGGCGCCGACCAGGGTGCGCGCCGCGATCAGCACCTGGTTGTCGGGCGTCGCGTAGTCGGGCGCGACGTAGGTGAGGTCCGTCCAGAGGCGAAGGTCGTCGAGCGGACCGAAGCCCCCGAGGTCGAGGGCCGGCCGCACGTAGGCGCTGAGCGGCGGGCGAAGGGGCAGGGCGCGGGGGCGGCTCGCGGTCAGGTCGCGGGTGTCGAGCAGGGTGAGGGCGGTGGCGATCGTGAGGGCGCGGCCGACATGACCGTGGGCACCCGCCTCGAAGCCGAGGATGCGGGCGCGCGCGTCGTTCTTCGGGACGAGGTAGTACTGCGAGGTCCGCTCCCACCGTATGAGAATCATCGACGAGGAGCGTGAAGGCCCGCGCTTCGAGGGCGCCGCGCAGGATGCCCGTGCGGCCGCGTGCGACGACGCCCACCTCGGCGGTGAGGGAGCGCTCGGGCAGGAGGCGCGGGTCGCCGAGCAGGAACCCGCGGTCGCCGAAAAGCTCCACGAGCGTTGGCAGGCGCGTCGCGGTCGCGGCCGATGCGCTCAGGGCCAGGCCGTGGACCGGCTCGATCACGACGCCGGCCCGAACGGTGGGGGCGAGCTCGGTGGCGCGGGTCGACTGACCGGGGCGCTCGGCGCCAGTGTCGAGGAGCGTCGCCTCGCACGCCTCGAGCCGTGCCGACAGCCGTGCCTCGGCGCGCCGGCCGAAGAGGCGACCGTGCAGGCGTGCCTCAATCCCCGCAGCGCCCAGGTGGCGCGTGGACGGGCCCACCTGGACGGCGGCGAGGGCGTCGTGGGGCACGAAGTCCTCGAGGCGATAGGACGCGATCGCGGCGAGGCCGAGCGCGCGCGTCGCAGCGATGCGGCCGGCGCTACGCACGAAGAGCTGCAGGGTGCGGTCGTCGGTGGCGTGGGGCGTGAGGATCTCGCCGTAGAGGTCGGTGAGACGGTGGCGCGCGTAGCTCGCCGAGGCGGTGAGGCGCAGGGTCGCGCGACCGGTTGCGCCCACCGCTCCCTTCGTGCGCGTGTAGCTCATCGCACCGAGCACCCGTGCGCGCATGCGGCGCGTGTCGCGGGGCTCGTTGGCTGGCGAGGCGGTGAGGCCGCCGGTGCGGCCAAAGCCCATGAGCATGGTGTCGACGGTTCCGCCGAGGGCGTGGGCCGTCAGGCGCAGGAGCCCGCCCGCCTCGTCCACGCGACCGTTCTGCCGCGTGCGTTCGAAGTCGTCGTTCGGGTCGAAGGCGGTGCCGTTGTCATAGCGGTAGGGGTAGTCGCCGTCCGAGTGCCGTACGCCGACGACGGCGAGCCAGGAGGGGCCGTCCGCGGGCGCGTTCACGGAGACGACGCCGCGTGCGAGGCGCTGCCCGAAGGAGCCGAGTCCGACCGAGGCCTGGGCCAGGTCGCCCGCGGTGCGGCGTGGCACGAGTCGGAGCACGCCGCCGATGGCGTCCGCCCCGAGCCAGAGCGGTGCGCCGCCGCGCCACACCTCGACGCGGTCGAGCAGGGCGGGCGGGATGAGCGAGAGGTCGAAGGCGCCTCCGGTCGCGTCGCCGATCGGCACGTCGTCGAGCAGGACGGTCGTGTGATCGAGCTCGGCGCCGCGCAGGGAGAGGCCCACGAAGGCGCCGAGGGGGCCGACCTGCTCCACCCTTGCGCCCGGCACCTCGTGCATGAGCTCGGGCAAGGTCTCGAGGGGGCGCCCGCGGTCGCGCGCGTCGACCACGGTCGCGGCGGCGGTCGGATCGGTGTCGTCGCCTGCGGCGATGGGCTGGACGACAGTGGCGTGGGCGCCGAAGGTGGGCGTCGGCGGGGCGTCCGCTCCACGCCCGGGCGCGGTGCTCGGACCGTTCGGCGCCGCGTCCGCGTCCTGGGCACGGGCGGCGTCCGGGATCGCGAGCGAGGCGAGAAGGAGCAGCACGGCGATCGCCGCTCCCTCGCTCCGCCTCGTGCGTGTGCCCGTCCCGTCCATGGTGCCGTCCCTCTCGAACGGCGTGGGCGGGCGGGGACGCCCGGTGGGCTTCCGCGTCGCGCCCGCCGCCATCCCCGAGGCGTCGAGTGCACCGACCGGGCAGGTCTACGGGCTCACGACCCTGATCTCCGCCGCCTTCCCAGACGAACACCCTTCACGGACGGTGAACGGTGCTCGTTGTAACCCAGTGGCTTCGTGGCGGAGACGTACGATCGCTTACCGTGGCGGGTCCGCGCCGGAGTCGCACCGGCTTCCCTTCTGACGCTCCCATGTCTCCGGAAGACGCCTTTCGACCCGATCGGTCCTGCTTGGTTGCCACGCCGCGCCGCCCCGTGTCAACGAGTGGCCCTCAGTTCGAGATGCCGAAGCCCTGCAGGTAGTCCGTCGTGGGCGCTCCCTGGTGGCAGTCGCTGCATGCCCCGATCATGCCCGGCGAGAAGCTGCTCGACAGGGTGTCGTCGGGGTTGCGCACCTCGTAGTACCAGTCGTGGTTCGCGGTGTCGTAGCCGGGGGCCTGTTTGATCATCACGGTCTTCCCCGTCAGCGTCATGCCCGTGGAGTCGTACTCCTCCTTGATGGCCACGGTGCCCACCGGCGCGGCGAAGGGGCCGCTCGTCGAGAACGACATGATGTTGGTCGAGTACCAGATGCGCACCGTGCCATGGATGCTCCCCGAGTCGGCCGGGTGGCTCATGCGTGTGAAAAAGGCGCTCGAGGTCGCGTAGTCGGACTCGAAGGCGCCGGGTCCGTCCGCGGGGCCCGCGTCCGTTCCCGCGTCGGCGCCCCCGTCGAAACCCGCGTCCGTTCCCGCGTCGGCGCCCCCGTCGAAACCGGCGTCCATGTCGACGGCGGCGTCCGCGCCCGCGTCCATGTCGACGGCGGCGTCCGCGCCCGCGTCCATGTCGACAGCGGCGTCCGCGCCCGCGTCCATGTCGACGGCGGCGTCCGCGCCCGCGTCCATGTCGACGGCGGCGTCCGCGCCCGCGTCCATGCCGACGGCGGCGTCCACGCCCGCGTCCACTTCCATCGACGCGTCCTCGACGCCACCACCAGCGTCGGTGGTGCCGCCCATCGTCGGACTGCCGCCGCACGCCCAGAGCAGGCCGCTCGCGGCCACCACCAGGTACAAGTGTCCCCTCATGGGTCCTCCGTATGCCACGGTTCCGTCAGGGGTACACGCCGTTCTTGCACGGACAGCACGCGTTCGGGTGCGGCTCTTTCTCCGTCCGCGCCCGCGTCGATGGGTGCCGCTGCCCGTTGACCGCCGTTCGGCCCGCCGCTACAAGAGCCGGCAGGAGGGGCGCGGACACGAACGACATCTGACGCAACAACGAAGCGCGTGCGGTCACCACGTGGGTGCGAAGGGCGAACCGGTTTTCCGGGACGCCCCGAAGAGGGAAGCCGGTGCGACACCGGCGCGGCCCCCGCCACTGTGATCGGGGACGACGGCGAGCTTTTCACCACTGGTTCCGCGTGAGCTGGGAAGGTGCTCGCCCGAGGATGATCCGGACAGCCAGGAGACCTGCCGCAAGCGCCCATTGGCGACCGTCCCGCGGGGTGCGGGGACGGGCGGCCGGGCGCGCTCCTCGCTCGTCTCCGGCAACCCGACCACGACCCCGATGGACGTTCGCAAAGGCGCGCGGGTAGGCGCGTCGGGAGAACGGACATGGATTCGGATCGAACGAACGGGTCGTGGGGCCGTGGCGGTGCTCGCCGTGGCGCTCGCATGGATGGGGGTGCTCGCGGCTGGCTGCGGCGATGACAGCGCGCATGGCATGGCGGACGCCGGGGCAACCATGGAGGCCGGGTCCGGCGACGGAGGCGGCGGCATCGACGGCGGCGGAACCGACGGCGGCGGCGTCGACGCGGCGATGGACGCCGGGGCCATGGACGCGGGACCCGACGCGGACGGAGGCGAGACGGACGGCGGCGTCGCCTCCTGCACGCCGAACCTGCTCGTCACGACGAGCGACTACACTACCGGCGGCCTCGGCTGGCTGGACATCGGGGCGGGCACGACGCGCGTCGCCAGCGCGCCCCTCGCCGACCAGGATTCGGTCCCGGTCTCCATCGGCTGCGTGCCCGGGGTGCTCGAGCGCGGCGCCGGACAGCTCCTCGTCCAGTCCGCCGCCGACCCGCTCGTGACGGCCCACACGATCCCCCTCGACGCGACACTGACCGATCCCTACGCGATCAATCCGGTCGCCGTCGTCTCGGTGAGCGACACCAAGGCGTATGTCGTCGCGTCGGCCGTCAACACGCTCTACGTCGTGGACCCGACCCAGGACGGCGCCGCGGCCGTCACCGGCACCGTGGACCTGTCGCCCCTCGTCGCGCCAGCGGACATGGACGGCGTGGTCGACGCGGTGGGTGCCATCGCCGATGGGAACCGTCTCTACGTGGCCCTCGGCCGCTACTACTTCGACTCGTCCTTCGCGATCCACTTCGATGGCGGGAGCGTGCTCGCGGTGGTCGACACGGCGAGCGACACGTTGGTCGACATGGACACCTCGACCGCCGGCGTGCAGGGCATCGTGCTCACGGGACAGGATCCCTGGCGCGGCATGTGGCTCGACGTGGCCGACCACAGCCTGTGGCTCGCGGCGACGGGCGACGCGTCCATGCTCGACGGAGGCATCGAGAAGGTCGACCTCGTAGCGGGCATGTCGGACGGATTCCTGCTCGACGAGGCCACGGCCGGGGGCGATATCCAGGGCTTCACCGTCGTCTCGTCGACGCGGGTGCTGGTGCTCGTCGACGGCGCGGTGCGCGTCTTCGATCCGGCCACGGGTGCGATCGACACGACGGCCATCGTCGACTCGGTCGATGGCATGGTGCGCGAGGGGGACACGCTCTTCGTGTGGCAGCGCATGGGCGGAGCGGCGGGCCTCCGGAGCTTCCGCGTCTCGGACGGCACCGAGACGACGCCGTCCTCCGGGCCCTTCACGTTCGGGAGCCTGCCGATCTACGGAGCGGCGCCGTCGCCGTGAGCGGAATCCCCCTGCTTCGCGGGCGCGCGCCTCGTGTGCGTGTGTCCCCGTTGTTCGCGTCGCCGTTCTTCGTGCTCGCCCTCGTCGCCCTCTGCACCTGCGGCTGCGGCGGCGGGCCGAGCACGGGGGCCGGCTCGCCCTACGCGGTGCGCGTCGTCGACTTCATGCCGGGCGCCCGCGCCGGCTTCGGCCAGGACCGCATGCCCGGTGTGGTGCTCGGTCCGCCCCACGGCGGGGGCACGGCCACGGGCTCGACGGACGTGGTCTCCCTGGGCGACGGAGGCACCATCACGCTCGAGCTCGGTACGGACGTGGTGGACGGGCCGGGCACCGACCTGCTCGTCTTCGAGAACGCCTTCTTCCCGAGCGGCAGCACGAATCCCTACGTCGAGCCAGGCTTCGTCTCGCTCAGCGAGGACGGCACCACGTTCGTCGAGCATCCGTGCGAATTCGCGGCCGCGCCAAACTACCCGGGCTGCGCGGGCGTGCACCCGGTGCTCGCGAACCCGGACGAGAACATGCTCGACCCGACCGACCCGGCCCAGGCCGGTGGCGATCCCTTCGACCTCGCCGACTTCGGCCTGACGCGCGCGCGCTACGTGCGCATCCGCGACGCGGGTACCGGTCGCAGCTTCGGCACCGATGACCACGGCTTCGATCTCGACGCCGTCGCCGTCGTGCACGGCGGCTGACACGGGACGGCCGCCCTCACGCTCGAGGGGGCTCGTCGGTCGCGCCGAGCACACGCACCCAGGGACGGCCGTCGTCGTCGCGATCGATGCGCGCCCGCACGCCGAAGACGCGGGCGAGCAGCTCGGGCGTCACGACGTCGGCCGGCCTACCCACCGCTTCGATGCGGCCTTCGTGCAAGACGGCGATGCGATTGGCGAAGCGCGTCGCGAGGCCCAGGTCGTGCAGCGCCGCCACCACCGCCGCGCCCTCGCCGAGGCGTGCGCGGAGCAGGGCGAGGAGCTGGAACGCGTGCAGCACGTCCAGGTTCGCGTTCGGCTCGTCGAGCACGAGCAGGGGCGCCTCCTGGGCGAAGGCACGCGCGAGCAGCACGCGCTGGCGCTCGCCGCCGCTGAGCTCGGCGAAGGGACGATCGGTCATGGCCGAGAGCTCGGTCGCCTCGAGGGCGCGCGCGATGGCGTCCCGGTCCGCCTTGCCTTCGGGACGGAAGCGCCCGGTGTGGGGCGTCCGGCCCATGGCCACCATCTCGCGCACGGTGAAGGCGAAGTCGGTGGCCTGGCCCTGGGGCACGAAGGCGGCCATGCGCGCCACCTCGCGCCGCGAGAGCGACTCGAGGGCGCGCCCGAAGAGCGTCACGCGCCCGCGCTCGAGGGGCACGAAGCCGAGGCAGAGCCGGAGCAGGGTGCTCTTGCCCGCGCCGTTGGCGCCGACCACCGCGAGCAGCTCGCCGCGCGTCACCTCGAGGTCGACGCCGTCGAGCACCGTGCGTTGGCCGAAGGCGTGGCCGACCCGCTCGGCCCGGAGCGCGATCTCGCTCCCAGGCTCGCTCATGGTGCGCTCCCCGCGCTCCGCCGGCGCACGAGGAGGTACAGGAAGAAGGGGCCGCCGGTCACCGCGGTCACGACGCCGAGCCGGAGGTCGCCGAAGGGTAGGGCGCGCGTCGCGAGGTCGGCCCACACGAGGAACACGGCACCAAAGAGGAACGAGACCGGCAACAGGCGCCGGTGGTCGGGCCCGACCAGCAGTCGCACGATGTGCGGGACCATGAGCCCGACGAAGGCGACGATGCCCATCACCGCCACCGTCGCGGCGGTGACGAGGGAGGTGAGGACGATGAGGTCGCGCTTGACGCGCGGCACGTCCACGCCCACCGAAAGGGCGCTCTCCTCGCCGGTGACGAGGGCGTTGAGGTCGCGGGCGTAGAGGCCGACCCAGAGCGAGCCGCCGAGGACGAGGGGCGCGGCCATGGTCACGTGGGTCCAGGAGCGACCCTCGAGCCCGCCCATGAGCCACGCGAGCATCTCGCGCCCGACCTCCCATTGCGCGAGCGAGAGGGAGAGCACGAGCGAGGTGAGGGCGTTGGCGATGCCGCCGACGGCGATGCCCGCGAGCAGGAGCGTCGTCACGGGCGTGCGCCCGCGCGAGGTGGACACGGCGTAGACGAGCAGGGCGCAGCCGACGCCACCGATGAACGCGGCAGCCGGGATGAGGAAGGGTGGCGGCGCGACGGGGCCTGCGTAGAGGGCGACGACCGCGCCGAGGGCTGCGCCCCCCGAGACGCCGACGATGGCGGGGTCGGCCATGGGGTTCCTGAAGAGGCCCTGCATCGCGCCGCCCGCCACCGAGAGGCCGCCGCCGCACAGGGCGGCGAGGACGACGCGCGGCACGCGCACCGAAAGGAGGACGACGGACTGCCAGCCGGCCGGCGGATGGCCGAGCAGGGCGTTCCAGAGGATTCGAGGCGGTGCGTGCGAGGGGCAGATTGACGGTGCCGACCGCGGTCGCCACCACGAACGACAGGACGAGGAGCGCGAGGCCCGCGAGGGAGGTGACGAGGGTGCGCCGCGTCACGGCGTCGCCTCCGCGTGGCGGAAGCGATCGGCGTGCAGGATGCGCGCGATGTCCACGGCGGCCTGGGCGACGTGCTGGGACGTGGACAGCACGTGGCGCTCGGGCAGATGGTAGACGCGCCCCTCGCGCACGGCGCGCGCGTTGCGCCACGCCGGGTCGCGGGCGAGGGAGGGCTCGGGGACCACCGTGCGCGTGCGGGCGTCGGCGCGGTAGTGTGTGGTGAAGATCACGTCCGTGTCGAGGGCGAGGGCCTGCTCGAGCGGCAACACCTGGTGATGGCGGATGCCGGCCTCGGCCGCCGCGTTTCGTCCGCCGGCGACGCGGACGAGGTCGTCGAAGACCGTGTCCGAGCCCGCGGTGAAGCCGCCCTCGTTGAGGAGGAGCACCCGCGGCCGCGAGGCGCCCAGGACGTGACGCCGGACCGCGTCGAGGGTGGCGTCCATCTGGGCGACGAGGCCCTCCGCGGCGAGCGATTGATCGACCGCGCGGCCGACGGTGCGGATGGCGGCGCGCACGTCGTCGAGGCTCGCGGGTGCCTTCGTACCGACGACCGGCACGTGCGTGCGCGCCAGCAAGGCGCCCGTGTCGGGACGCACGAACGCGCCCGTCAGGACCAGGTCGGGCCGGAGCGCGAGGATCGCCTCCGCCTCGCCGGCGACACGGCGCCGCACCGCGCGCGCGGGTCCCGTCACGTTCGAGACGGCGGGGTCGTCGGCGAAGTGCGTCACCGCGACGATCCGCGCGGGCGGCACCAGCGCGAGCAGGACCTCGTCGGTCGGCAGCGTGATGGACACGATGCGCGACGGGTGGCGTCGCGGCGTCGTGGGCGCCCGGGCCGATGCGGATCCGCCCGTCGCCGCGCCCCCGGCCATGGCGAGCCCGAGCAACGCGGCGACACCTGCGCCGAGGGTCCAAGCGTCGCGCCCCATCGGCGCTCCGTTATCACGCCCGCCGCCCCCCGTCGACGCACCATCGGGGTTGCCCCCCGGCCCGAGCACGCGCCATCGCGTCTCATCCTGCCACGTCGAACCGGGAGGGCGCGCGCCTCGTGGGGTTGCGAGCGACGATGGGAGTGCCGCGCGCCTGCGGCCTGGTCGTTCGGCTCTGCCGATTTCTTGACCACCGATCCGTTGGCCCGTTACGCGGGAGCATGCGTCGACGTCTGCTCGTGCTCGCCCTGTTCGCGTGCGGCCTCGCCCTCGGTGGCACGTTGTGGTGGTCCTCCGTCCGCAACGCGGAAGCCGCCCGCTTGCTTTCGCGGGCACGCACGATCCTCGCTGCGACCCTCACCGAGACGCCCGAGATTCGATTGCCTGCACGCCGCGACCGCCTTGTCCATGGTCCAGCGGGCCGAGGCCCTCGGCCGCACCGACCCGGCCACACGTGGCCTCGAACACCGCGCCCAGGCGCTGGTGCACCTCGAGCGCGGCGACACCATCTTCGCCGACGGCGAGCTCACCACCGCCCGCCAGATCCTCGGCTGGACCCCGGGCCTCCACGTGATCGCCGGCGCCATCGCACGGATGCGCGGTGACGTCGACGGGGCACGCACCCACGCCGACGCAGCCCTCGCGCGCGACCCGCACGACCGCCGGGCGCTCCTGTTGCGAGCCGATGTGGACCTGGACGCCGGCGATCCGGCCGGTGCACGCGTGACCCTCACCCACCTCCTCGCCGTCGAGCCGCGCTGCGCCGCTCTGCACAACCGCATGGGCGTCGCCCTCGAGCGTCTCGGCCTTCTCGCCGAGGCCGAGCAGGCCTACCGCGACGCCGTGCGCCTGAGCCGGCGCGACGGCGACGCATGGGTGAACCTCGGCCGTGTGCTGCGCGAGACGGGGCGCTCCGCCGACGCCCTGCACGCGTTCACGACGGCCCTCACGGACGGACCGGCCGCACCGGATGCCGTGCTCGGCGAGGGGCTCGCGGACCAGGACCTGGGTCGGGCCGATGCGGCGGCGAAGGCCTTCCGCCGCGCCGCCGAGCTTTCGCCCCACGATGCCGAGCCGCTCCTCGCCCTCGGCGACCTCATGCGCTTGTCCGGTCAAACACAGAAGGCCATCGACCTCTATCGACGGGCCATCGCTCGCGATGACAGCGGCGCCGCCGCCTGGGTGAAGCTCGGTAACGCCCTGATGGTCACGCGGTCGCCCGAGGACGCCGCCCGCGCCTACCGCGAAGCGATCCACCGGGCGCCCGATCTCGCCGCGGCTGAGAACGGCCTCGGTGCCGCCCTCATGCAGACGGGCGATCATGCCGCGGCGATGGCCGCCCTCGAGCGTGCCGCCGCCCTCGCTCCCCGCGACCCGAACCCGCTCCTGAACCTCGCGCTCCTGCGCCGCAAGCGCGGCGACCTGCGCGGCGCACGCCTCGCCTTCGAGCAGGCCCGCGCGCGCGACCCGGACGCGGGCACCGAACGGCAACGCCTGGCCCTCTGACACGGCGCCCCTCCGCCCGCCGCCCGCGTCCCGTTTCGAAGACGCTCCGTCATGCTCGGGTTCTGGACACGGCGGGAGTGATGTAGCATTCGGCATCATGGCGGAGCGCCGCTACGAGGCATCCATACGACGCGTCTTCGATGCGCCCCGCGATTCTCGTGTGGGCCCTCGTCGCCGACACCTATTGCTGGGACCGTGTGGCGGGCCTCGCGCCCGGCGCCTACGCCTTCCGCGTCGTCGACGGGAAGCGCCAGAACGTCGGGGCGGCCCGCGAGCTCGGCTTCGCCCTCGAATGGGTCGAGCCGCCCTACCAGTGGATCGAAGGTCGCTTCGTGCACGGCGAGCGCCAGTTCCTGCGCGGCCCCGCGGCCGGCGGTGGCCTCGACGTCATCCTGCGCGACGTGGACGGCGGCACCGAGGTGGTGGCGACGCCCTACGTGATCATGCGTAGCGCCGCGGTGGCGCCTTTCGCAGGGCCGATCATGCGTCGCCGGTTTCGGGCGGCCCTGAAGCGCTGGCTCGACGCGATCGGCACGGTGCTGGGGCGCTCCCTCGAGGGCCTCTCGGATCCGCGCGAGCCCGCCCTCAGCCGGATCCGTCGGGCGCTCGTGGCGAGCGGTGACCCGACCGTCTCCGCGCGCTCCGTCCAGGCGAACCTCGGCGAGCTCGAGCGTCGCGCCGAGCGGCTGCGGATCGACGGATTCGATCCAGGCCTGGTCGACCACCTGTGTACCTTTCTGCGCGAGCGTGCCGACGAGGAAGTCGCCCAGATCCGTCCCTTCGAGCTGGCGCGCGTGTGGGATGTGCTGCGGCGCGACGTCCTGCGCCTTTTCCTGCATGCGACACGGGTCGGCCTGGTGGACCTGCGTTGGCAGATTAACTGCCCCGTGTGCCGCGTCTCGGCGCAGGTGAGCCGCGGCCTCGACGAGATGCAGAGCGACGCCCACTGCGGCGCCTGCAACGTGCACTTCGACGTGGACTTCGCCGACCACGTCGAGGCGGTCTTTCAGGTGAACCCCGCCCTGAGGGAGGCAACCCCCCGCGTCTACTGCGCCGCGAGCCCTGCCTTCCGCCCGCACATCTGGGCCGAGCTACTCGTCCCGGCCGGGGGTGAGCGCATCGAGGCGGCCGACCTCTTCGACGGTCCGCTCCTCATCCGGACGCTTTCGAACGACGCGCGACAGGAGCTTGCCATCGAGCGCTCCGGCGTGGTGCGCGTGGTGCTCGGCGAGGGCGAGGGCGATCTCGAGGTGACGTTCACCCCCGGCGACGAGGCCCGCCTCGAGGTCGTCTCGAAGCGCAAGAAGCCCACGTACGTGCTGTTCGAGCGAGGCGGTTGGGCGGCGGACGCTGCCCTCGGGTCGGTCGTCGCCTCGTTCCCCGACTTCCTCAATCTGTTCGCCACCGAGGCACCGGCCTCGGGGGTCGAGCTCTCGGTCGGCCACCTGGCGCTCCTGTTCACCGACCTGACGGGATCGACGGCCATGTACGAGCGGCTCGGCGACGCGCGGGCCTTCGCCGTCGTCGAGGAGCACTTCCAGGCCATGACCGCCGCGGTCGCCGAGCACGGGGGCGCCGTCATCAAGACGATGGGTGACGCCGTGATGGCGAGCTTCCCCTCGCCCGTCGACGCCGTGGCCGCCGCCATCGCCATGGTCGGTGCGAACGACCGCACGCACGGCGACCTGGGGCTCGGCGTGAAGATCGGCGTGCACGCCGGCCCTTGCCTCGCGGTGCGCGCGAACGATCGCCTGGACTTCTTCGGCACGACCGTCAACGTGGCCGCGCGCCTCCAGGCCAAGGCGGCAGGCGGCGAGCTGGTCCTCTCGGAGGCCCTGGCGAGCCACCCCGAGATCGCCGCACGGATCGCCGACTTGCCGCGTCGTTCCTTCGAGGCCGACCTCAAGGGCATCGCGGCCGTGCAGCGGCTCGTCGCCGTGACCGTCAGCCAGGTCGACGAGCGCCCGGTCTCGGCGGCCCCCGCCGAAGCGGCGCGCCCCCCCGCCGAGATCTGAGCCGCTCCGCAGTCAGCCGCCCGAGACAGTCGCGGTGACCGACACCGAGGCCATCACCGACACGTTGACCTCGCTCGCGGCGGCCGCCTCGACCTGGATGGCCTGCCGCACGCAGTCGGCGGCTTCGACGCTCGTCGAGGCGGCGTCGCTCACCGCGTCGCCGAGCGTGTTGCCGAACTGGGCGGTGGCGTCGACCATGATCTTTGCCTTCTGGGCCGAGGTGATCAGGGCCGGCAGGTTGTCGTGCAGGGTCTGGACCAGCGTGGCGAGGTCGGCCGTGTCCGCCGCGCCGGTGAAGCGGATCGCCACCTCCGGGTCGGTGCACTGGGCGTCGAAGGCCGCGTCGGACTCGCAGTGGGCCGCGCAGTCGGCGTTGGCCATGACCTTCACGTGCCCGCCCTCGCAGTGGGGCTGCACGAAGTCGACGCTGCACATGCCCGTGCACTCGCCGGTGCAGGTGCCGTTGATGTCCCCGCGACAGCTCCCCGAGCACATGCCGATGCACTGGCCGCTGCAGCTCCCGTCGATGGTGCCCGTGCACGTGCCGCGACAGGTGCCGCTGCAGTTGCCCATGCAGTTGCCGTCCGCGTCCATCGCGTCACAGGTCCCGTCGCACTGCCCCATGCACGTGCCGGCGCAGGTGGCGTCGACGGTCGCGTCGCACATGCCGGTGCACGAGGCCGAGCAGCTCCCCGTGCACATGGCGCTGCCCATCAGCGAGCAGCTCCCCATGCACGTGCCGGAGCACATCCCCGAGAGCATGCCGCCCTCGCAGGTGGGCGGCGTGGCCGAGGCGTCGAAGCTCGCGTCGCACATGGCCGTGCACTGCTCGACGGCCGAGATGTCGACGGTGCACACCGCCGGCACGTACTCCGCCGTGAGCGTCGCGGACGCGTTGGCGCTCAGCACGCGCTGGACCTCCATCTTGGCGTTGTCGCAGGCCGTGGCCGTGTCCTCCGAGGACATGCCGCCCAGGTCGGTCGAGATGTTGTTGCAGGCCGTGCGCACGGTGTTGTCGAGCTGGGTCGCCGCCACGTTGAAGCGGGCAGTCGAGTCGAGCAGGCCATCGATCGTGGGCTTGCCGAAGCTCGAGTGGACCACGGTCGAGAAGTCGAGCGTGCACATGGCGAGCCCGCCGCCGGGCGTGGTGCCGCAGCTCGTGAGAGCGAGCCCCGAGAGGCATAGAGTGACCGTGGCCGCGATCCGGCCGCGCGCGAGTCGTCCCAGCATTCTGCTACTCCTTCGAAGTCGAGGCGTGCAGGGTGCGGGACGACGGGCGCGGAACGCAAGGGCCACGGCGGCCGAATGCGGTGGCTCGGCGCGGCCGTCGGGGCAGGCAGGACTGGCGGTCGGTCAGCTGGCCGAGGCCGCGCTCTCGAGCACCGGCTCGAGCTCGCCGCTCGTGTACATGTCGCGGACGATGTCGCAGCCGCCGATGAGCTTCGCCCTTCACGTAGAGCTGGGGATGGTCGGCCAGTTGCCGAACTCCTTGATGCCCTGCCTGAGGTCCGGGTCCTCGAGTATGTTCACGTCGTGGAACTCGGCGCCGCTCCGTCGCAGCACCTCGACCACGGTCGCGGAGAAGCCGCACTGGGGGAAGTGCCTGGTGCCCTTCATGAAGAGCACGATCGGGTGCTCGTCGATGATCGCCTGGATGCGCGTACGCAGCTGCTCGTCCATCACTCAGCCTCTCTTCTTCCATGCCTCGGGCGTCAGCGTATGCAGCGCCAGCGCGTGCACCGGCCCTGCCATCAGGTCGCCGAGCGCCCGGTAGACCATCTGGTGCTGCTCGACGCGACTGCACCCGTCGAACGCGGGTGAGACCACCGTGGCCTCGTAGTGATCCCGGGTCCCCGTCAGGTCCGTGACCTCCACGTGGACCACGTCCGTGATGCCTTCGCGGATACGGGATTCGACGACGTTGGGCTCCACCATCGCGCAACCTCCAAGGTCAACGTCTGGCTCGTAGAGCGAGGCGGGGCTCGTGTCAATGTGGAGCCGGGCGGTTACTCGATGCGCATGGCCTTGAGGCGCCGGTTGACATCACGCGACAGGGCCAGCTCCTGGTCCCGTGGCAGGGTCGTCGTGGCGGCGAAGAGCGCGAAGGCTGCCAGCTCGTGCAGCGCCTGGTGGATTGCCTCGAGGGGGCGCTCGGTGGGCGACGCCGTGAGCGCTCGGAGGACCCGCGGGGCTGGGATCGACCCGTCCTCCTCGACCATGTCGCCGAAGTAGGGCGCATAGCCGCTGCCCTGGATCCAGGCCGCCAGGGTCTGGCGCGTCTGGTCCACGCCCCCGTAGGTCGCCACCGCCATGAAGATGTCGCGCATCACGTCGTTGAAGTGGTTCACGATGCGCAAGAGGGCATCGTCGTCGATCTGCGTCGCCGCCCGCAGCACGACCACGCCCTGCTGCAGGAGCTGGTGGATCGCCTTGGTCGTCTCGAACTCGCCGAGGCCCGTCGAGCGCGCGATCTCCTCGATGCTCCGCGTTCCGTCACAGTAGGCGAGCAGGGTGAGCGCCATCGGGTCGAGCGGCTTGTCGCCCGCCCCCGGCTTGACCTCCGGGCACATCTGGTCGCTCGGGATGCGCTCGCGGAACAGGGCCATCTCGTCGACACGCTGCAGGCCCTCCATGAGGAGCCCCTGGATGGGCAGGTGCAGCGTCGCCGAGTCGGGCAGCTCCGACTCGTCGCCGATGACGAAGGCGTACTGGCCCTCGGCCACCAGGAGCGCGTTGTTGAAGATCTGCTCGCCCTGCTTGCCGAGGTAGTGGAAGAGCGTCTCCTGGTCGACGATGCCCTCGTCGACGCAGAGCTGCCCGAAGCGCCGGTCCGCCGAAAGGTTCTGGAGCAGGCCCTCGAGCTGGCCTCGGCTGATGACGCCCGTGCGGTAGAGGACCTCGCCGAGGCGGTCGTCCGGGTGGCTGCTCCAGGCATGCTTGAGGGCGCCCTGGTCGAAGGTGAGCACGCGGTGCGAATCGTCGTCGACGACGTGCAGGTCGCCGCGCCAGTTGGAGCTCGCGATGAGGTTGATGATCTCCATCACCGTCATGCGGGACACGATTTCGCCGGCCATCAGCACGTGCTGCGTCGCATCCCCGCTGTCTCGTCGCAGGATCAGGAAGGCTGGCGTATCGGCGACGAGGCGGTAGCGTCCAGTCCGCTCGCGCAGGCGTCGGGCCGCATCCGCGCCCCCGACCCGCATCGATCCGTCGGCGCCCACGACGACGACATCCGAATCCGGCTCGCCCACGGTCCGAATGGTAGTCGAGGCAGGGGGGGAGGGTCGAGAGAGCAACAGCCTTACCGCCGGCCCCGGCGTTGTTCGAGCGGCCATTCTTGCTACAACGCCCGCGGCGGCAGCGGACCGCCGGAGGAGAAAGGCCATGGGGAAGGTCGCGTTCGTGTTTCCGGGGCAGGGGAGCCAGAAGGTCGGCATGGGCCGCGAGATCCACGCGGCCTCCGAGGTCGCCCGGGAGGTGTACGAGACGGCGGACGCCACCCTCGCCGCCCTCGAGCCCGGCGCTCGCCCCCTCTCGTCGCTCTGCTTCGAGGGGCCCGAGGAGGACCTCAAGCTCACGGCCAACACCCAGCCGGCCATCCTCGCGACCTCGGTTGCGCTCCTCCGCGCCCTCGACGCCGCCTGCGACGTGGCGGCGGGCCACAGCCTGGGCGAGTACAGCGCCCACGTGGCCGCCGGCACCCTGGGCTTCGACGAGGCGGTTCGCCTCGTGCGCATTCGCGGCCGCTATATGCAGGAGGCCGTACCGGTAGGGGAGGGCGCCATGGCGGCGGTCATGGGCGCCACCGGGGAGGTGGTCGAGCGCATCTGCCGTGAGACGGACGGCGTGGTCGCCCCGGCCAACTACAACTCCCCGGGGCAGGTCGTCATCGCCGGGGCGGCCCGCGCGGTGCAGACGGCGGGCGATGCCCTCAAGATGGCGGGCGCCAAGGTCATTCCCCTGCCGGTGAGCGCCCCCTTCCACTCGTCGCTGATGCGGCCCGCCGAGGATCGCCTCCGCCCCCACCTCGAACAGGCGCCCTTCGCGGACCCGACCGTGCCGGTCTACGTGAACGTGGACGCGGCGCCCGTCACGACCGCCGACGCGGCCCGCGACGCCCTCGTGCGCCAGGTCAGCCGTCCGGTGCGCTGGGAGGAGAGCGTCCGGCGCATGATCGAGGACGGGGTGACGCTCTTCGTCGAGGTCGGGGCGGGCCGGGTGCTGAGCGGCCTCATCGGACGCATCCACAAGGGCGCCCGTTGCGTCCAGGTCCGGGGGCCGGCCGACCTCGAGCCCGCACGCGCCCAGATCGCCGAGACGCGGCAAGCGCCCTGAGAGCACACGGCCGATTGGTTCGCCCGCGTACCCTCTTGGTCGATTCTCGCTCGTTTCTGCCGTGGAACCTTGGACGCCGCCGCCGAATCGGGTAGAACGCGCCCGCCCCACGGGCGCCTCTGGCACGCTCCCGACACGGGACCGACCGAGCGCGTCCGCGGAACCCCCACGAAGGCCCCTCCGGAGGTTTTCTTCCCATGAATGACTGGTTGATCTACTCGGCGCCGGCGGCAGGCGTCCTCGCGCTCCTCTATGCCTGGGTAAAAGCCTCCTGGGTGCGCAAACAGGACGCGGGCACGGACGTCATGAAAGAGATCGCGAGCCGCATCCAGGAAGGCGCCATGGCCTTCCTCGGACGCGAGTACCGCGTCCTGGCCGGCTTCGTCGTGCTCGTGGCGGTGCTCCTGGTGCTCGCGAACTTGCAGCACGGGCCGGGCCACAGCCCCGTCATCGCCCTGTCGTTCGTCGTGGGCGCCATCGCCTCGGGGCTGGCGGGTCTCTTCGGCATGCGCACCGCGACGAACGCCAACGTCCGCACGACCGCGGCCGCGCGTCTCGGAATGCCCCAGGCCCTGCGCGTGGCCTTCTCGGGCGGCTCGGTGATGGGCATGAGCGTGGTGGGGCTCGCGACGGTCGGCGTCGGCTCCCTCTACCTCTTCTACACACTGGTCCTTTTCCCGGGCAGCATCGCCACCTCGATGAACGTGCTCGCGGGCTTCTCCCTGGGTGCCTCGTCGATCGCCCTGTTCGCCCGCGTGGGCGGCGGCATCTACACCAAGGCCGCCGACGTGGGCGCCGACCTGGTCGGCAAGGTCGAGAGCGGCCTCCCCGAGGACGACCCGCGCAACCCGGCGGTCATCGCCGACAACGTGGGCGACAACGTGGGCGACGTGGCCGGCATGGGCGCCGACCTCTTCGAGTCCTACGTGGGCGCCATCGTCGGCGCCATGGTCCTCGGTCTGGGCTTCGTCGCGGTCAAGGAGAACACGAGCGTGGGCCCGGTCGTCCTGCCGCTGGCCATCGCCGCCGTGGGCATCCTGTGCTCGATCGTCGGCACCTTCTTCGTCCGCACCAGGGAGGGCGGCAACCCGCAGCGCGCCCTCAACACCGGCACCTTCGGCGCCGCGGATCTGATGGCAGTCGCCACCTTCGGGCTGTCCTATGTCATGTTGCCCCATGGCGGCACCGTCGGCGCGGAGTCTGCCGCGGTGATCACCTGGCTCGATGTGGGCATCGCGACGGTGGTCGGCCTGGCGGCGGGCGTCCTGGTCGGCCTGATCACCGAGTACTACTGCGCCATGGGCAAGGGCCCGGTGCAACAGCATCGCCGAGCAGTCCAAGACCGGCGCGCGCCACCAACATCATCGCGGGCCTCGGCATGGGCATGCAGTCGACGGCGCTGCCCGTCATCGTCATCGCCGCGGGCGTGCTCGTCGCGGCCTCCATCGCGGGCCTCTACGGCATCGCCATCGCCGCCCTCGGGCATGCTCTCGACCACCGGCATCCAGCTCGCCGTCGACGCCTACGGCCCGATCGCCGACAACGCCGGCGGCATCGCCGAGATGGCGCACCTAGGCCCCGAGGTGCGCGAGCGCACCGACAAGCTCGACGCCGTCGGCAACACCACCGCCGCCATCGGCAAGGGCTTCGCCATCGGCTCGGCCGCCCTGACCGCCCTGGCCCTGTTCGCCGCCTTCCAGCAGGCCATCATGGCCTCGATGAGCATCGACCTCACCGACCCGCGGTCATGGCCGGCCTGTTCGTCGGCGGCATGCTGCCGTTCCTGTTCTCGTCGCTGGCCATGAACGCGGTCGGCCGAGGCGGCCTTCGCGATGATCGAGGAGGTGCGCCGCCAGTTCCGCGAGATCCCCGGCCTGATGGAGGGCAAGGCCGCGGCCGACTACGCGCGCGCTGCGTCGACATCTCCACCGCGGCCGCGATCAAGCAAGATGATCGTGCCCGGGCCTGCTGGCCGTGGTGGCGCCGGTGCGTCGTGCGGCTTCATCGTCGGCACGGAGATGCTCGGCGGCCTGCTGGCCGGCGTCACCGTCACGCGGCGTGCTGCTGGCCATGTTCATGGCCAACGCCGGCGGCGCCTGGGACAACGCCAAGAAGTACATCGAGGGCGGTGCACTACGGCGGCAAGGGCAGTCCGGACGCGCACAAGGCCGCCGTGGTCGGCGACACCGTGGGCGATCCGTTCAAGGACACCGCCGGCCCCTCGCTCAACATCCTGATCAAGCTGATGTCGGTCGTTCGCTGGTGATCGCGCCGCTGCTCACGGCGGGCGGCTGGCTCTAGGGCCGCGGCGGTAGGACGGTCTGACCGTTCGCGAGTCAGGCGGTCGTCGCTACCGGCTCGCGGAACGTCGACGGCGCCTGCCCAGGACCGCCCCGAAAAGGAGCAGGGCACCGAGCCCCGCTCCCGCTCCGTCGCCCGTGGACCCGCCCGCAGCCCGGCAGTTGCATCCTCCGCCGCCCCGCACGTCCCCGAGGTAGCCGACCGGGCCTGCGTCGTGGTGCCCCGCGTCCCTGGCCTGGCTCCGGCCCGCATCCATCGGTTCCCCGCCACCGTCCATGGGCGGTCGGCTCGCGTCCATCGGTTCCCCGCCACCGTCCATGGGCGGTCGGCTCGCGTCCATCGCCTCGACGCTCGCGTCGTCGGCCGCGCCGGCATCGACGGGGCTCGACCCGCCATCGCCCGTGACTCCGCCGTCTGCAATCGAGCCCGCATCCGGCATGCCTGCCTCGCAATACTGGACCGCATGGATGCACGGACGGCAATCGCGCTGGTTGTCCACGTGGTCCCCGTCGCAATCGCCCATGTTGATGTCCGTCGTCGCGTTGCCCCCAGGCGTCGTCAAGCAGGCCCTCAATGTGGTCGTGGCGATACCGCTCGACGTTACGCAGTAGGCATCGGCCATGCCCGACGGGATGCAGGCGTAGGTGGAGCTACTCCCCACGCTCGCGCAGGTGCCGGCACAGTCCGGATCCGCGGGGCCACTGCAACAGCGAACGCCCGTGAACGAGTCGACCGACGAGGTCGGGGAGACGCACGCGAGGTCTCCGCCCGTGACCGCCGTGCAGGTGCCCGGCCTGGTGCCAGCGTCGGGGACGGAGGCCGTGCATGGGGCACCCTCCATAGTACATGTAATGTATGTCACGCACGCGGGGCTGCCGGTGCCGTCGATCGTGACGATCGGGATCTGCGCCACGGCCGGGGCCGCACCGGCGAGTGCCACGCCAATGGAGAAGAGGAGGCCCGCGGCGCGATCCTTGGTGCCGGACCGATCAAAGCCCATCGTCCCACGAGGATGCCGTGTTGAGGAGCAGCGCAGCAATTCCTACACGTCATCACACCGCCGCGATCGCATGTGCGGCGCACGCACGTGGCTCGGCAGCGCGGGGAAGTGATCCGAGCGGCGCCGCCTCGCCCGAGCTCGGCACCCGTGGGCGTGACGGCATGACCCGAGCGAGCGAAGGCTCGCCTTCACGGCCTCTTCGCGCCCCGCCGGCGTCGCGCCAGGACGGCTCCGAGCAGGAGCAGGCCGCCGAGCGCTGCGCCCGTCCCGTCGCCCGAAGGCCCGCTCGCCGCCCGGCAGTTGCAGCCGCCGCCGCCGCGCACGTCACCACCGAAGCCGGGCGTGCCCCCGTCATCGTGCCCGCCGCTGCCCGCGTCCATCTGCTGGCCGCTGCCCGCGTCGGTCTGCTGGTTGCTGCCCGCGTCCATGGAGGCGCCGGCGTCGTCCTCGGGCCCCGCGTCGTCGCTGCCGAGCCCCCCGTCGTCCGTCGAGCCTCCATCGACGAGGCCCGCCTCGAGGGAGACCGCGCCGTCGGGCATGCCTGCTTCGACCGGGCAGGTCATCCCCGCGTCCACCGTGTCGCCACCCGGGCAGCGGGTCGAGTCGCACCCGTTGGGGACGCCATCGCCATCGCAGTCGCCCTGCGCGAAGTCGGCCGTATAGACAGCAGGGATGCTGCCGGCCACCGTGAAGCACTGCCGGAGCGTCGCGAGGCTGATGGCGGTGTCTCCCGCGCAATAGGCGTCGACCAGGGCGCTCGGCACGCACCCTGGCTCGGGGGGCGTCCCGGTGGAGCTGACGATGGTCTTGCACACACCCCCGAACGTCGCGCAGGCTCCGGCCGTCGTCGAATCGCCGCAACATGCGATGGCCGTGTACGCGGGGTTGGGGGTACCCGTATACGTGTTCGGAACGCACACGAGGCTGTCCCTGCTGAGGACCCGCCTGCAGCGGCCGCTCACGATAGCCCCCGACATCGTCGAGTCGGCGGTCATGCACGGCGTGACGCCTGCCACCGCCGTAGTGTCCGCACAGGGCGCTCGATCGTACGGGAAACAGTGCGGCCCGCTCCCGTCGCCGGCGAACGTGAGGACATCGATCGTCTGCGCCAGGGCGGGCGCTGCGCTGCCGAGCAGCAGAGCGATGAAGACGCCAAGCGGGGTCGCTGCCCTCACCCAGCGACCGATTCCGTTCCGAGCAAGTAAGTCATCCCAAGAGGATGACGGGTCGAGACCGGGCGCCGCAACGCCCACACACGAGTACATCGGCGCCGTCAGGCCGGATGCCGCTTCCGGCACTCGGGGCACACGCCATACAGCTCGTGCTTGTGCCGCTCGAGGGTGAATCCGTGGGCGTGCGCCGCCTCTTCTTGCAGTCGCTCGATACGGTCGTCCTCGAACTCGACGATGCGGGCGCACTCGATGCAGATGAGGTGGTCGTGATGCTCATCCTTGTAGGCGACCTCGTAGCGTGCGACGCCGTCGAAGTTGCGCTCGTAGGCGAGCCCGCACTCGGTCAGGAGCTTGAGCGTCCGGTAGACCGTCGCGTAGCCGACCCTCGGGTCCTTGGCCCGCACACGCGCGAGCAGCTCCTCGATGGACAGGTGCCCGCTGGCGCGGAAGAAGAGGTCGGTGACGAGCCGGCGCTGCGCCGTCGAGCGCAGACCCTTCGTCTCCATGTACGCTGACAGGCGCGCCCGGAGCGTGCCGATCGTCTCCTGGCCGTCGCTACCCATCGTGGGCCGGTCCCCCTGCGCGAGCTCGCTCGAACGCCCGAACGGGCTCATACGAGAGCTGTCTCTAGGACATCATGCCTCCCTTGTCCACGCGGTCCCCCGTCGCGGGTTCTGACGCCTCCGGGCCGACCGGAGACGGTCCGCCGGACGGTGACGCGCCGCCCCCGAGCCGTCGGAATCGTCTCGCGCGCCTCGCCGATCTGGTGGTGCGCCTCCTGGTGCCCCTCGCCACGGGCGCCATCCTGCTCTCCATCACGATGGGCGGTGAGCCGGCGAGCTCCTCAATCTGCAGGTCTTCGCCCCCGAGAGCGCCGCGCCAGGTCACCGCATGGCCCTGCGCGCGATGCTGCTCCACGAGGTCGGCGAGGCGCACACGGAGCTGGCCAAAGTGGCCGTGGACGTGCGCCTGGTCCGGGACGAGCAGACACGGGTGCGCGTCCATCTGCGTCCCGCCGCGGAGAAGGGCTTCGCGGAGGGTGCGATGGAGCTGCCCACCGACCTGCATGGCCGCTATCGCCTGCTTTCGCGCGCACGGTTGCCCGGCGGCGGCTTCGCCGAGGTGCAGGGCGTCCTCGCGGTCGTCCCCCGGCCGAAGCCCGTCGTCTCGCCCGGCCGTCTCGCGACGCCGCTCGCGCGCTGGTCCCTGTTTCCGGCCCACGCCGCGCCGTCCGCCGTCCGCCCGTCGGCCCTCGACCTGCGGGCCGTCGGGGGCCTGTGCGTTCCAGAGCAGCGCTGCAATCTGCTCGCCTGGGTCGGCACGCCGGCCGCCGCCGTGCGTCTCCGATCCGAGCTCGGCGCGGCGCCCGTCCCCGGCCGCACCGCGTCGACCGGAGCGACCACGGGCCTCGTTCCCCTCGCCGTGACGGTCCACGGTCCGGAGGCCGAGGTGACCCTGATCGCCTCGCGTCCCGTCGAAGGGGGCGGCTCGACCACCGCACCGTCCGCCGTTCCGTCCGACGCCGGTACCGCTGGCGCCACCGCACCGGCCGAGGTGGGCCACCGTCGCGTCCGCCTTCCGGTCGCCCTCGGCAGCCCCGCAGTGCGGCTCTCGACCTCGACCGTCGAGGCGCCCCCCGCCCGACCGCGGCTGCAGGTCGATGGCGCGGAGAAGGGCAGCGCCGTGTTCATCGACGCCTTCCGCGACGGCCTGTGGGAGCGGGCGGGCTCGGTGCCCGCGGCCACAATCGACCGCGGCGCGGCCTTCGACCTGCCCTTCGCGCCGCTCGAGCCGGGCCTATGGCGCATCGAGGTGCGCACCGATCCCTTCTCGACCGACGCCTCGAGCCTCCGCTGGTTGCTCGTCACGCGTCCCGGCGAGACGGCCGCCGCCGCCCTACGGCGCACCGCCCAAAGCCTCCTCGACGCGCTCGGTCCGGGCGACTTCCGCGATCCCTTCGCCGAGGACCTGGCAAAAGGACGCGACCCCGCACCCGACGCCCCGGTCGGCACGCGCGCCGCCTTCCTCTTCGCACCGCAGGAGGGCGACCTCATGCCCCTGCCGCCCCCCCTCAGCAGCGCGGTACAGGCGAGCGCCGGCCTCGGCCATCGACGCCGCTCGCTCTACTGGCTCGCGTTCGCGGCCGTCCTGCTCGGCGTGGTGCTGGTCGCGGCGATCATGCTCCGACGCGGCCTGGGCGCCGCCGCCGAGGCACGGGCCTTGATGGCCGAGGCGGGCGACCCGGAGGCCCAGAGCCGCCGGCGCCGCCTGCGCATGACCCTGTCGGTCGTGGCCATGGTGCTGGTCGTCGCCTTCACCTTCGTCGCGGGGGCGATCGCCGTCATCGCCCGTGGAGGCTTCTGACCCGGCGGCGCCGGCGTTCGGTGCGGCGGTCCATGGCCGCCCGTGCCCCGCGCTTCCGGGTTCCCGGCCGGCCGATTGCGCCCCATCCGCTTCGCCCTAGATTCTCGGCGGTTTCCCCCGGCCGGAGTGTCCCTCGATGTTCGACATGGTCCTCAAGAAAGTCCTCGGCACCAAGCACGAGCGCGAGGTGAAACGCATGCGCCCCCGGGTCGCGGCCATCACGGCGCTCGAGCCCGAGATGAAGGCCCTCAGTGACGAGGAGCTCAAGCGCAAGACCGCCGAGTTCAAGGAGAAGCTCGACAACGGCGCCGACCTCGACGACCTCCTGGTGCCGAGGCGTTCGCCGCCGTGCGCGAGGCGGCCCGGTGCGCGTGCTCGGCATGCGCCACTACGACGTCCAGCTCATCGGCGGCATGGTCCTGCACGCCGGGCGGATCGCCGAGATGCGCACCGGCGAGGGCAAGACCCTCGTCGCCACCCTGCCCTGCTACCTGAACGCGCTCGACGGCAAGGGCGTCCACGTCGTCACCGTCAACGACTACCTCGCCCAGCGCGACGCCGAGTGGATGGGCCGCGTCCACGACTTCCTCGGCCTCACCGTCGGGCGTGATCGTCCACGGCCTCGACGACTTCGAGCGCCAGAAGCGGGCCTACGCCTGCGACATCACCTACGGCCAGAACAACGAGTTCGGCTTCGACTACCTGCGCGACAACATGAAGTTCTCGCTCGGACGCATAGTCCAGCGCGACCTCAACTACGCGATCGTCGACGAGGTCGACTCCATCCTCATCGACGAGGCGCGCACGCCGCTCATCATCTCGCGGCCCGGGCGAGACAGCAGCCGACCTCTACATCCAGGTCGAGCGAGATCGATGCCCGCGCCTTCGCAAGCGACGAGCGACTACACCGTCGACGAGAAGGCCCACTCGGTCGATGCTCACCGACGAGCGGCATCGAGAAGGCGGAGCGCATGCTGTCGCAGCGCGGCCTCACCGAGGTCGACAACCTCTACGAGCCGGTCAACATGCAGACCTTGCACATCACGTGCAGCAGGCGCTGCGCGCCCACACGCTCTACAAGCGCGACGCAGACTACCTGGTCGCGACGACGGCAAGGTCCTCATCATCGACGAGTTCACCGGCCGCAGATGCCGGGCCGCCGCTGGTCGGACGGCCTGCACCAGGCGATCGAGGCCAAGGAGGGCGTCCCGATCGAGGAGGAGAACCAGACCCTCGCGACCATCACGTTCCAGAACTTCTTCCGCATGTACGACAAGCTCTCCGGCATGACCGGCACCGCCGACACCGAGGCGGCCGAGTTCCACTCGATCTACAAGCTCGACGTCGTCGTGATCCCGACCAACAAGCCGATCATCCGCGACGACCAGGAAGACCTCGTCTACAAGAACGAGCGCGGAAGTTCAGCGCGGTCGCCGACGACATCGAGCGACTGCCACGACGCGCGGCCAGCCGGTGCTGGTCGGCACGGTCTCGGTCGAGAAGTCCGAGGTCCTCGCGCACATCCTCGAGCAGCAGGGGCATCCCGTACAACGTCCTCAACGCCAAGCAGCACGAGCGCGAGGCGTCGATCGTCGCGCAGGCCGGGCGCAAGGGCGCGGTCACGATCGCGACCAACATGGCCGGCCGCGGCACCGACATCGTGCTCGGCGGCAACCCGGAGATGGCTGGCGCGCGCCGATGGAGGTCGCTCGAGGAAGTCGCCGCCCCGAGCGCTCGAGGACCAGGAAGCCTTCGACGAGGCCATCGCGGAGGCGACCAAGCACTACAAGGCCGACGTGCGCACAGGCCGAGACGCGAGGAGGTGCTCGACTGCCGGCGGCCTGCACATCGTCGGCACCGAGCGCCACGAGTCGCGCCGCATCGACAACCAGCTCCGCGGCCGCGCCGGCCGCCAGGGCGACCCGGGCGGCGTCGCGCTTCTACCTGTCGCTCGAGGACGACCTGCTGCGCATCTTCGGCGGCGACCGCATCAAGACGCTGATGGAGCGGCTCGGCATCGAGGAGGACGTGCCCATCGAGCACGAGTGGGTCACCAAGGTCGATCGAGAACGCGCAGAAGAAGGTCGAGGGCCGCAACTTCGACATCCGCAAGAACGTCCTCGAGTACGACGACGTGATGAACCAGCAGCGCAAGACGATCTACGCGCTGCGCCGGCAGATCCTCGAGGGCCGCTACCGCACCGAGCCGACCGAGGACGAGGAGAAGAAGGGCAACATGCCCGAGCCGGTCGTGAACGAGATCAACGAGGAGCTCTCGGCGCGCGCGGAAGCCGATCCTCGAGCAGATGGTCAAGCTGCACGGCTCGCCGCCCGCCGCCCAAGGACGCTTCCGCCGAGGAGGTCGGCCCAGTCGCGCGAGCGTGCCTTCTCGAGCGAGCTCGACAGCATGCGCCGCGATAAGGCCCGCGCCGCTCGAGCGCGACGTCTACGTCTGGTTCGGCTGCCGCCATTCCCTGGACGACTACGCCGACGACCCGAAGGGCGCGCTCGAGTACCTCACCGCAGGAGGTGGCGCATGTCGCTCACCGAGCAGCAGGAGCGGCTCTCGACCTGGTGGACGACTCTCGGCACGATGGTCGCAGCATGCCTGCCCGCCGAACAGGTCGCCGCGAAGACTGGGACCTGGACGGTCTCGCCGAGGCGTTCCGGGAGCAGTTCGACATCGAGGCGACCAGGCTCGAGATGCTGGGCGGCCCCGACGACATGGCCCACAAGCTCTACCAGGACTCGGAGAGCATCCTGCTCGACGAAGGAGGAGGAGTTCGCCCCCGAGAACTTCCTCCGCCTCTTCCGCAACTTCTACCTCAGGAGATCGACCGGCAGTGGATCGAGCACCTCAGGCGATGGACCACCTTCGCGACGGCATCGGCCTGCGCGGCTACGGCCAGCGCGACCCGAAGCAGGAGTACAAGAAGGAGGGCTTCGATCTCTTCTGGAGATGATGGAGAGCATCAAGAGCGCCGTCGGCTCGAACATGTTCCGCGTCGAGCGTGTCCGCGAGGAGGACCTGGAGCGCATCGAGGCGCAGAGGCGGCGACAGGCCGAGGCACGCCAGCAGCAGCTACGCGCCGCGCATCCGGACAACAGCCCCGAGACCGGCGGCGAGACCGAGGACGCCATCGCGCCGGTGATCGCACGGGGCCGCGGCGGGCGTCGCCTTCGAGGTGGTGGCCGGCGGCGGGCGATGCCGATGCCTCCGCCCGGCGCGCCCGAGGCAGCGCCGCCGCCCAAACCCCAGACCGTACGACGCGAGCGTCCCAAGATCGGTCGCAACGATCCGTGCTGGTGCGGCAGCGGCAAGAAGTACAAGCAGTGCCACTACCGCGAGGACCAGGCAGCGGCGGCCGCGGGCGCGGAGTAATACCAATTACGTATGGCTCGATGGGCCCGGCGACTCTCATCGTATCCAGCCGCGACTCGCACCCGTAGTCCACTCCGGGGACGACCCCCGGAGCCCCCCCTCGAGACCTGGCTGACGCTCGGTCTCGGGCTCGCTTCCCTCGCTCGTCGTATCCACCCGGTCGAGCCCCCCACGATGGGCTCGGCCAGGTGTCACGACGGGAGGTGTGTCCGAAGCAACAGAGACGACAGGGCCGTCCCGCGAGCCCGTGTCGCGAAGCAGACGAGCATCCCCGGCCGTGTACGAGGCAGCTCGGTTGACGTGCGTGCGCTCGGTGGCGATGCTGCCGGCCCCATGAGTGACATCGCTACCGATCCCTCGGCCGTGGCCGGCTTTCGCTTCGCCGGGCTCGCCTCCGGCATCAAGAAGGACGGCAAGCGCGACCTGGCGCTGATCGCTGCCGACGAGCCCGTCGCCGCGGCCGCTCTCTTCACCCGCAACCGCGTGCGGGCCGCCCCCGTCGAGCTGTCGGCGGCGCGCATCGAGCGCGGTCGCGCACAGGCGATCCTCGTCAACAGCGGCAACGCCAACGCCTGCACGGGGAAGGAGGGCGACGTGGCGGCCCGCGTGACGACCGCCGCCGTGGCCGACGCCCTCGACATCACCGACGACCTGGTGCTGGTCGCCTCGACCGGCGTCATCGGCGAGCCCCTCCCCGCGGACCGCATCGAGCAGGCCGTCCCACGCCTCGTCGCCGCTCTCTCCGAGGACGGATGGCGTGACTTCGCCGACGCCATCCTCACCACCGACCGCGGACCGAAGATCGCCGTGCGTCGCATCACGATCGGTCGCCGCGAGACCGCCACCGTGCTCGGCATCGCCAAGGGTGCGGGCATGATCCATCCGAACATGGCCACCACCCTCGCCTTCGTCGTGACCGACGCGCCCATGCACAGCACCTTCCTCCGCCGCGCGTTGCGCACCGCAGCAGATGTGAGCTTCCACACGATCACCGTGGACGGCGAGACCAGCACCAACGACACGATCTTCGCCCTGTCGTCGGGGCGCATCGCCTGCCCGCCCCTGCGCGGCACCGACCGCGACGCCAAGCGCTTCACCCATGCGCTCGGCGGCGTGCTCGAGGATCTCGCACGGGCGATCGTGGCGGACGGGGAGGGCGCCCAGCACACGGTCGACATCGAGGTGGTGGGCGGGCCCAGCGCCACGGCCGCAATGAAGGTCGCGCGACGCATCGCCGGCTCGCTCCTCGTCAAGACCGCGCTGCACGGCCACGACCCGAACTGGGGCCGCATCCTCGCGGCGGCTGGAATGGCGGGCGTCGTCTTCGATCCGTCGAAGGTCGAGATCAAGGTCGGCGACGTCGTCATCGTGCGCAAGGGCACGGGCGTCGGCACCGTCGCCGAGGCCCAGGCCCGCGAGGTGATGCGCACCCCGAGCTACACCATCCGCGTCAAGCTCGGCCCGGGTCGCTCCCAGGCCCGCTGCACCACCTGCGACCTGGGCGACGAGTACATCCGCATCAACGCCGGCTACCGGAGCTGAGCCCCCGGCCCGCGCGAACGAGCAGCGAGGCCGAAAAGGCGCCTCCCGTGGGCGCCTCCCCTACACTGACCCCGTGCGCGCGCGATGGCTCATGGCCCTCGGCGGCGTCGTCGCTTTCGTGCTGGGCAGCGCTCCTGCTCGGGCGGAGGCCCGGTGTGCCGCCGACAATCAGCTCACGGATGCGGCAGCGACGTTGCTGCTCGACACGGCATCGGCGCCCCGGCGGCCGACGGCCGAAGCCCTCGCCCGTGCCACACGCGAGGCGGGCTCCGACCTGCCGTGGGTCCACGCCTTGCTCGTGCACGAAGGCGAGCAGGACCGGGTCGATGCCTGGCTAGCGCAGCTCGCGGCCCACACCGACGCGCCCCTCGTCTGCGGAGAAGCCCGCCACGACGACGAGCGCTTGCTGATCGCCGCGGCCCGCGGTGGCGCCCTGATTGCGGACCGGGGTCACCCTGCACGGCTGCGGTTTCGGCTCGCCACGGGCTTCACCGATGCCCGCATCGCCGTCCGCGATGCCCGCGGAGCGGTCGCCTGGCTCCCGACCGAGCGGGACGCCTCCGCCGTCGACGTGCCCCCGAACATCGCTCGCCCGGCCCTCGTCCAACTCGTGGCCGACGGCCCGTCCGGACCCCGCCCCATCGCCCAGCGGGTCGTGGGCGCCGGCACCGAAGACGGATGCGGCGCCTGCGCTTCCGGCGGAATCAGGGCGCGAAGTCGGGAGCCACACTCCGACCATCTCCATCGCCCCCATGACACGGCCCACCTCGACGCCCCCCTCGCGACCGACGATCGCCACGCGCGTCGACGCCCTCCGGGACCGCCACGGGACGCTTCCCCTGCGTCCGAACCGCCTCATGTTCCTCGAGGCCGCCGACCATGCCCGCCGCGTCTGCCGTGCGGGCCGGGTCGTCCACTCGCTCCGCCCCGGCGCCAATCCGCAGAGCCGCCTCGCCCGCCGTGGCCTGCGGGCCCGCGTCGTCGGCGAGGTCATCGCCCGCGCCCAGACGCCGCGCGCCGCCTTCGCTGCCCTGACGCGGAGCCCGAGCCACCTCGCCACCCTCGTCGATCGCCGCTTCACCGACGTGGGCGTGGGCCGAGCAACCGACGCGACCGGCCGCACCTGCCTCGTGGTGCTCCTGACGGCCTGGCCACGCATCGTGCCTCGGTGACGAACGCCCATGCCCACCCGATGCGCGAGGGCCACCTGTCCAGCGCCGCTCGGTCGCCCCGTCAGCTGCCGGCGCGGCCGTTGGTCTGGCCGTTGTTGCGCTGGGGTGCGGTGCCGCCCGCGGTCACCGTCAGGACGTGGGACAGGGCGAGGGCGCCGATGGGCACCAGGGCCATGGCCCCGAAGCATGCGGCCACCAGCACCCCGGGCCCCTGGTGGTGTCCCACGACCGGCAAGAGCTCGCTCAGCTTCTCGGCCAGGGAGCCCACGCCCGCCTGCGCGTCGTGCGGCCAAAGGGCCACCGACAGCTCTAGCGCCACATAGAGCGCGTGCCAGACCACGACGCTCATGGCCCACACCTGCGCTCCGCCCGTGCTCCCCTGCTCCATGAACGCGAGCAGGCTGAGCACGAGCAGAAGCCCCCAGCCGACCCGCATGGCGGCGGGCGCCCAGGTCTGCCAACCCGGGTCCAGGTGGGTGAGTTGGGAGAAGCCGCCCGCCATCACGATCCACGTCACGAGCAAGGCGATGCCGAGGGCCACGGTGGCCCGGGCCCGCTTCGATGCACGGTAGACGGCGCGGAAGAACAGACCGCCCGCGAGGACCATCGCACCGAGGGCGAGGAGGCCGGAGGTGGCCGGCGTGCCGTAGGCGAGGCGCACGAAGGTGGCCGCCGCCAGGCCCAGGGCCGTGACAGCGAAGACGCCCGTGGCCCGCACCGCGTAGCGCATCGGCACGGCGCAGAGCAGCGCGTCCAGGGCGAGGCAGGCCACGAGCAGCATCACGCCCGGATTCTTGCCACCGACCAGGAAGGTGGTGGCCGCCCCGAGGAGGCCGAGCACGGTCCCGGCAATCCGGAGGGTCCGCCGCCCGGGCTCGGTCGGGGCGATGTCCTCGCGCAGGGATTCGGACGCGAGCACGGGCGGCCGGGCGACCTCCGCGGTCGTGCTGCCCGAGGGCTCGCGGGCGACCACCTTGGTCGGAACCGCCTGCACGCGTGAGGGGCGCCCCTCCGTTTCGTCCTGCGCCGCGTCGTCCTGCGCCTCGGCAGATGCCTCGCTGGCAGCCCCCGCGGGAACCGCCGCCCCGCCGGCATCCGCGACGGGCGGAGAATTCGCGTCGGACGAAGGGGCTCGGGCGACGCCTCTACCGCCGCCCCCGAAACCGATGCGCCATCCGCCGGTGCCGCCCGGGGAGCGTTCCCGTCCTCGGCGGTCGCGGCATCCGCCGAGGTCCCGCCGACTCCGCCCCCAGTCGACCCGGACGCATCCACGGCCGCGCTCCGGTCGTCACCGGCCCGTCCGTTCCCCCCGTTCGTCACGGCGCCCCCCGTTGCCGGCTGCGTCCCGTCCCCCGGCCGGCGCAAGGGCAAGACCCGTCCGCCCACCTCCTCCGCCGGGTCCGACGTGGGCCGCGACCCCGTCGAGTCGGCCAAGGCCGGTGGCAGTGCATCTGGCTCCCCGTCCATCGCGAGGGCCCCGAGGGTGCTCCCCGCTGACCCGCGTTCGAGGCGCTTCCCCATCGCCCCGGCCAATGCTCCCGAGCCGGCGCCCCGCCGGGCCGGCGCGTGGGAGTCGTTCGCGGGCCGGCTGCTCCCGACGACACGCGCGCCCTCGGCCGGGCCGCGAGAGGCCCCCGTGGGTGCAGCACACTTCCCACAACGGATCGCTCCGTCAGGAAGCCTGTTTCCGCATCGGCTACAAGCCGCCATGCCTCACACCTGACCCTCGCCCGGGCACCGATACTACCCCACGAGAGACAGATCTGCTGCCCGGAACCTCGTTCGGGTAGCCATCTGTAGGGACGTGTAGGCCCTTGCTCCGGGCCCGAGGTCGAGGGTACCTTCAGCGGCGACGCGCGCCCTCGTGCGCCCCTCCCGTCCCATGCAGACCGTTCGCGACCTCCGCTCCTTCGCCGACGAACGTCTGTTCGCGGGCGACTACCTCCGGGCCCTGCACGCCTACGCCCTGCTCCTGCGGAATCCAGCCTGTCGACGTGGATGCACGCCTCCGCCTCGCCGATGCGCTCCTCGCCCTGGGCGAAGTCCAACAGGCGGCCCTCGTCTACACCGCTCTCGCACGCTACGCCGCCAACGCGGGCTACCCTCTGCGCGGCCTCGTCGCCCTCGAGGTCCTGTCGGCCCTCGAGCCCCAGCTCGGCAAGCTCCTCCACAATCTGGCCCAGCTCTACGCCGACGGCTCGCCCCGCCTCGGCCGCGGGATGCGTCCCTCGCCGGGCGACCCCGACCTGGCCCTCCCGGAGGGCATCGCGCGGGCCGTCCAAGCCGGGCCCCGCGACCCCGAGGCGCTGGTTCACGATGCGGCGGCCCTCGGCGCCTCCGTCGAAGGGGTGCTCAACGCCTATCCGGAGATCCTTCCGCCCATACCGCTCTTCAGCGAGCTTCCGGCGGATGCCTTCGCCGGGGTGCTCGATGCCCTCAAGCTGATCCGCACCCGCCCTGGCGAGGCCGTCCTCCGCCAGGGCGACGCCGGCCAGTCCTTCTATGTGCTGGCGCGCGGGGAGGTGCGCGTGACGCGTACCGGCGATTCGGGCGAGGGAATCCTGCTGGCGACCCTCCACGACGGCGCCATTTTCGGGGAGATGGCCCTGGTGTCGGCGGCTCCCCGGTCGGCGACGGTGACCGCTGCCACGGACTGCGACCTGCTCGAGTTCGACCGGGACGCCCTTGCCGCGGCCTCCCGCGAGATCGGGACCATCGCGCGCGCCCTCGACAAGTTCACGCGCGAGCGACTCCTCGCCAATCTCTTGTCGACGGCGGCCCTGTTCCGCCCCCTCGACCGCACCCAGCGTTTCGACCTCATGCGGCGCTTCACCGCCCACGATATGGGCGCCGGGAGCGACATCATCCGCGAGGGGCAGCCGGGCACGGGCCTCTTCGTCGTGCTCAGCGGCGAGGTGGATGTCTCCAAGCGCGACGGTGAAGAGAAGGTGCTCCTCGCCACCCTGACCCCCGGTGATGTGTTCGGCGAAATCGCCCTCCTCAACGAGTCGGGAGCGACCGCGACGGTGACGGCCGCGACGAACTGCACCGTGCTATTCCTCGCCCGCGAGTACTTCCAGCGCCTCATGGCTGCCGTGCCCGAGATCCGCAACTACATCGAAGACCTCGGTGTAGGGCGCCTGATGGACACGCAGCACCTCATGAACATGGACGAAGACGACGCCATCGAGCTCGACGAGGACGACCTGATCATGGTCTGAGGTCGGTCGCCGAGGGCACCGGCCAGTGCTCCCTGAAGCGGCGCCTTCCACGGCTTGGCTCGTTCGCTCCCCTGCCATGCAACCGGCCAGTGCTATGTTGAGGGCATGGCACGCCGTATCCGCCGCTGGCCGTGGCTCCTGTTGGCCGCTGCCACTCTCGCCCTCGTCGTGCGCTCGGTGGCCGTTCGAGTCGACGACGACGCGCCCGCCCCCGATGGGGCTCGACCTCTGTTCATCGATCCGCCGACGGGCGCCCTGCTCGTCGACCTGGTGGACGGGGCCTCCGCATCGGACCGCCGACATGTGGCGGCGCTCGTCGATCGCGCCATCGCTCCGCTCCGCTGGCCCAAGGGCGTCGCCGCCCTCGGCCAGGAGCTGTCGGCGTCCGCCCAGCTCTTCCGCGTGACGCCCCCTCCGGGCGAGACGGGCGACGTGATGCGCGCCCTCCGCGGCGATCCGGACGTGGAGGGCGTGGAGGTGGAGCGCACCTGGTCCCTCTTGCCTGGCGAATCGTCCCTCGTGGTCTCGCCGGGCCAGGCCGCCAGGGGCCCATCGCCTTCGCCCTCGCGGCCCGGGCGCTTCGTGCCCAACGACCCCTACTACAAGCACCAGTGGCACCTCGATCAGATCGGCATGCCCACCGCCTGGACCATGAGCCGCGGCTCCGGGGTCGTGGTCGCCGTCATCGACACGGGTGTGCTGTCGCGTGATTACCGGCGCTTCCGTCGCGCTCCCGACCTGGCCAAGACCAAGTTCGTGCCCGGCCGGGACTTCGTCGACGGGGATGCATCGCCCGACGACGAGCACGGCCATGGGACGCACGTCGCCGGCACCATCGCCCAGTCGACCAACAACGGCGTCGGTGTAGCCGGCGTGGCGCCTGCCGCGGCGATCATGCCGATCCGCGTCCTGGACAAGCGCGGCGCCGGCCGGTGGGGAGCGATCGCGGCTGGCATCCGCTGGGCTGCCGACCACGGCGCCAACGTCATCAACATGTCCCTCGGTGGTGGCATGCCGTCCAAGACGGTGGGCCGTGCGATCGACTACGCCCATCGCAAGGGCGTGGTGATTGTCGCCGCGGCGGGGAACGCCTCGACGCCCCGGGTCGGCTACCCCGCTTCGCACCCCCACGTCATCTCCGTGGGCGCCGTGCGCTACGACGAGCAACTCTCGTTCTACAGCAGCTACGGGCGGGGCCTGGACCTGGTCGCGCCCGGGGGCGATCTGCGCGTCGACCAGAACGGCGACGGGATGCCGGATGGCGTCTTGCAGAACACAATGGTGCGCGGCGACCCGGGCAAGCATGACTACCTGGCGTGGCAGGGCACCTCCATGGCGAGCCCCCACGTGGCCGGCGTTGCCGCCCTCATCGAGGCATCGGGCGTAAGGAACCCCGATACGGTCGAGGCCCTGCTCGAGCGCACCGCCAAGTCCAAGGGGGACCGGCGACACTACGGGGCGGGCCTCTTGCAAGCGCCTTCCGCCCTGCGGGCCGCCCAGCAAGGCCTGCCCACGGCCCGAGCCTTGCTCGCCGTCGTGCTCGGTCTCTTGGCCTTCGCCGGGCTGCGTCGCCGGAACCGCCTCGACGTGCGTCCGGCCCCGGCGATCGCCGTGGCAGCCGTCCTGGCCGGTGGCCTCGCCCTTTTGCCCTGGTACCTCCTCGGCGGGCCGGGGCGCACCCTGATGGAGGGGGCCGATGGTCTCGCGGGGCTCGCGGGGGCAGTCGGGCCCTGGGTCGATCTGGCCCTGCTCAGTGCCCTCGTGCCCCTGGTTCTGGTGTCGCTCCTGCTCGGGGTTCGGCGGCTGCGGCCCCTGGTCGTGGGCGCTGCCATCGCCTTCGCCGCGACCCTGATCGCCGAGGCCACCGTTCCCACTGTGGCCCTGGCCCTGCTCTCGCCCTGGCTGGTAGGCCCGTGGCTCGTCGGTCAGGCCGTTCTGGTGCTGGCGGTCGCCCGGCTCGCCGCCACCCGACGCTGACAGCATCGGCTGCCATGGGGGTCCGGCGTCGCCCGCGTGCCGGGCAGCTGCTTGGAATCACTGCGGATTCGTCCGTGGCCACACGCGGTGTCGGAGCACTGGCGGGAAGGCATTCGCGCAGGCCATGACATGAATGTCATGGAACAGGGTTGGTGGCTAGTCCATCTGCCAGTCGCCGCACGGCCCTTCATGGGGCGATAACGACGTGAATTCAGGTCGTTGGATGAATTGCGCCGTGCAGCTGACAGAATGGCATCGTCATTGCTTGACAAACGCCCCGAGGGACACGAGGCCCAGCAGCCTGCCCCCCTCTCCTTCGCATCCTTTCTTCAGCTCGGTTGCCACATCTTCCTGTCCTAGCCCGACGTGGTGAGGTGGCGGCCGGTCCTCTTGGCTTGAGCGCTTTGCTTAGTCTGTCCGGCGCTACGCCCGGTGTGCCTTGCTTTGGTGCCTTGCTTTGACGGCTCGAGGCCGCCTTTCTTCGATTGGACCGCTTTCCCTGACGTTCGTTCCGCGAGATCTCGATCTCGAATCCGCCCGGAGGGTCCCTCCCCTCCGGGCGCTTCCTTGTCTTCTGCCGGGGCGTGCTCGACAGGGGCGACAACGGCCCACTTCAGTCTAGCGATTGCCGGCTTGGCGATCCACATGGATCGAACGTCCCGCCCCACGCCTCCATTCCCGGACGTGCGCCCGGCCAGCCCTTCGCGGCGATTTCCCCGCAGCCAGCCGAGGCGCTATGCTGTCGGCCGATGACACGCTTGTCTGCTTCCGTGGCGCTGCTCGTCGGCGCAACCCTCTTGCTCGGCGGGTGCGCCGCGCTTCACGACGACATGCAGCGGGCGGAGAACAGCTACACGCAGGCCCGCTACGATGACGCCCTCGTGTGGCTCGCGTCCCTCGAGGACGATACGCCTGACATGGATGTCGGCATGCGGGCTCGCTACTACTACCTCCGCGGCATGACCGACTACCGTCTCGGCCACCGCGACGATGCCCTGCACTACCTCGCGTTGGCGCGTGAGGTCGCCCACGATGACGACCGAGGGCTGCGGCCCGGTTGGAAGCAGTCCATGCAGCGCACCCTCGCCGAGCTCACACCCACCGATGCGAGCCACACGGCGCGCGCCGCCGGGGCAGACAGCGGCGCTGCGCCGAGCGTCCACGGCACCGGCACGGGCGGCGGTGCAGCCGCGGGCACCGGCACGGGCGGCGGTGCGGCCGCGGGCACCGCCACGAGCGGTGGCGACGACGGCATGCCGCCAGCCGGGGCCAGCCCCTCCGTCGGCGGCTGACCAACCCCGCGCGCGCTCTATCCACGCGGGTGATGCGTCACGCGAGTGCGCGGGTGGCTGCCGGCACGTGAGGTGCGGAGGGGCGCAGCGACGCGGCCTGACTCGTTGGTCCGGGTCGCGCGCTGCGTGGGCAGGAGGTGCGGTTCGAAAACCGACTCAGGCTTCTGCCGTGTCGTCGCGCCGCGCCGCTTCCAGCGCGTCCTTCGTGGCTAGCTTCTTCTTCTTCAACATGGCCCGTTCGAGCTCTTCTTCGGGCGTCAGGTAGGAGCGTTCCTCGAGCTGAGCGACCTGCTGCTTGAGCGTCAGGTGCTTCTTCTCCAACCGGCGCAGTTGCTTGCCGGCGTCCGTCGGGCGTGGGTGGTTGCGCATGGCACCTCCATGTAGCGCATTGGTTTTTCAAGCCCTCGAAGCAGCGTGGCAGCGTCGACCCGTCTCGCTCGAGCCTTCGCGCCTCGAACGACTTTACGAGAGGCTTTGGGTGAGATCAACGCTTCCGCAACGGATTCGTGACCGCACGGCGGAGCCTCTCCGGGGGCATGTGCGACCCGTCCGGGAGCGAGCACGGAACCGCGCCTCCGCCTTGCCTGTTTCATGACCGATGCCGCCTACTTGCCCCTCCGTCCGGTTTGCGCGGAAGGCCTGGACGTGAATACTGCGGTTCCTCGTCGGGTCGGACGGGCGTGACCGTGATGCACGGGAAGGAAAGCAGGATGCACCTCCAAAGGAGCGGTCGCCCGAGGCCGTGGATCGTGGGCCGCGCGATGGCCGCGGCCCGCGCGCTCGCTTGCCTGTGCGTCCTCTCGGTGGCCGCCGCCCCGGCTGCCCACGCGCAGGCAGCGCCCGACGCGCGCACCCTCGCCGCGCAGGTTCAGGCCTTCTACGATCAGACCACGACCGTCCAGGCGGACTTCTTCCAGACCTACTACCACAAGCTCTACGACCGCTACGACCGCTCGCGCGGCACCGTCACGTTCAAGAAGCCGGGCAAGATGCGGTGGGACTACGCGCAGCCCAACGGCAAGATCATCGTCAGTGACGGTCAGCGCCTGCTCGTCTACGAGCCCGGCGACCATGGCGGCCCCGGCCAGCTCTTCGAGCAGCCGATGAACCAGCAGCAGCTGCCGGCCGCGTTCTCGTTCCTGACGGGCGCTGGCCGCCTCGAGAACGACTTCACCTTCCGGCTGCTCGACCCCCGTCGACAGGGCTTCTCGGGTGGATACGTCCTCGAGCTCCGGCCACGTCAGCCCACGCCGCAGTACGATCGCATCCTGTTCTACGTGCGGATGGTCGGACAGGGCGGCCGCCAGGCCGGCATCGTGCAGCGCGTGCTCATCGTCGACTCTTCGGGCAACCGCAACCGGTTCGACTTTCACGGTCTACGCTTCAACCGCAACGTCCCCGACTCCCGGTTCCACTTCGAGCCGCCGGCGGGGACGCGCCGCGTGCGACCGTGATCGCATTCGGGACCGTGCCCAGCGTTCACCGCCCCGGGGCAACGCCGGGCACGCCCGCCGTCAGAAGAGCGTCGATGTGGGGCCCTAGCTCACCCCAGTCGTAACGCCTCCCCGCGGTCCGCGCTGCGCGCCCGAGACGCCGGCGCAGGTTTCGGTCGTCGCGCAGTGACGTGATGGCTGTGCGCAGGGCCTCGGGATTGTCCGGTGGCACGAGCAGGCCGGTGCGCTGGTGGCGCACGATCGATCCGATGCCGCCCACGTCGCTCGCGACCACGGCGAGCCCCGCAGCCATCGCCTCGAGCAGCGCGGTGGGGCTGCCTTCTGTGCGGCCTCCGCGCAGCACGCGCGACGGGCACACGAAGGCGTCGGCGCCTGCGAGCAGCGCTGCCTTGTAGTCACCCCGGGCCACGCCGACGAAGCGCGTGCGTGCACCCCACGCCGAGGCCACGCGTGCCAGGCGTTCACGCTCGGGCCCCTCCCCAGCGACCACGAGCTCCGTGTCGCGCATGCCGGCGATCGCCCGCAGCACCATGTCGAGCCCCTTGATCGGCACGAGCCGCCCCATCGAGAGGAGCGTGAAGCGATCGAAGCCGAGGTGGGATCGCACCGTTCGGCGCGGCGCCGACGGCTCGGGCGGGAGGTCGATCCCCATGGGCGATGCATGGCAGCGGCCGCTCACGTGGACACGCTCACGGGCCGGCAGGAAAGAGAGAAACACGTCCCGCAAGTGGCGTGATGCGAACAGAAGAGCCGTCGCGCCGCGGGCGATCCGTCGCGCGAGGAGGGTGCGGGCTGGAAGTCGACCGAGCAGGTGCACGTCACCCGAGTGCAGCACCGCGAGGTGCGGTCGTCCCCGCGCGACGCTCCCCGCGGCCAGTGCACAGGGCAAGGCCCAGTGGCTGACCAAGGCGTCCCACGAATCCGCCCGCGCCCGTGTCTCGCGGGCGAGGGCCAGGGCGAACGGCACGGGGCCGAGCCAGGCACGTGGATCGCGAAAGAGGTTGTCCGGCACGCCTGCCCCGTAGAACGTGCGCTCGAGTGGTCGGGGCCGGAGGTAGGGAACCCAACGCACGTCGATCGACGGCCAGGCGGGCAGCGGCGCGGGCTCGGCGGGCTCCGGGGCGAGCACCTCGAAGGTGTGTCCGCGGTCGACCAGGGCGCGTGCGAACCCGAGCACGAAGGCACCGGCCACGTCGCCCTCGAAGCGAGGGAAGCTTGTCGTCACGAGCCCGATGCGCACGTGCTTCGTCTCGCGCCCGCTCAGCGTACGAGCTCTGCGCCGGGCGAGGTCTCGGCGTCGGGTACGTACGGCTCCGATACCTTCGCTCCAGAGACGAGCGTGCCGACACGTCCGAGCACGCGGCGCGCGACGATGCGGGCGAGCACCCAGGGGACGACGAAGAGCGCATGGCGGACGCGGATGCCGCTGTCCTCGTCGCGGTAGACGGGACGCACGGTCACCTCCGTGACGCGCAGGCGGGCGGCGGCGAGGGCACCGAGGAGGTCGTTGGGGTAGCCGTAGCGGGGCCAGAGCCGATCGAGGGGCAGGCGAGCGGCGGCGCGGCGGCCGATGGCGGTATAGCCGCACTGGGAGTCGCGCACGCGCATGCCGGTCGCAAAGCGCGTCAGGAGCGCCAGCACCCGGTTGCCGATCCATCGGCTCACGGGCATGTGCCGGCGCGCGTTCGGCCAGCTCAGCCGGTCGCCCTTGACGTAGTCGGCCCGCCCTTCGACGAGCGGCTCGAGCAGCGCCTCGAGGTCTGACGGATCCATCTGCGCGTCGCCGGCCATCACGACCGCGACGTCGGTCCCTTCCTCGAAGGCGGCCCGATAGCCGGTCACGATGGCCGCGCCCACGCCCCGGTTGCGGTCGTGACGCACGACGCGGACCCGTTCGGGGCCGCAGGCCTGCGCCTGCGCCGCGGTGTCGTCCTGGCTCCCGTCGTCGACCACCACCACGCGGTCGATCCACGGTGGCACCGAGCGCACGGTGCGCGCGACGAGTCGAGACTCGTTATAGGCGGGCACGACGACCGTCACGTGGGCGTCACGGAACATGGACGGCAGGGCTATCAGACGCGCACGGCAGCGACAAGCGTCGCGCTACTCGACGGTGACGGTCTTGGCCAGGTTTCGGGGCTGGTCCACGTCCGTGCCCTTGAAGTCTGCGACGTAGTACGCGTAGAGCTGAAGCGGGAGCACGGTGAGGAAGGGGGAGAGGGCCTCGTCCGCCGCAGGGATCTCGATGAGGTCGTGGCTCAAGCGTGCGGCCTCCTCGTCACCTTCGCTGGCCACGGCGATCACCCGCGCCTCGCGCGCCTTGGCCTCCTGCAGGTTGCCGAGCGTCCTATCGCGGCACGATCGTGGGGCAGGAGCACGATGACGGGCACGTTGGCGTCGATCAGCGCGATGGGGCCGTGCTTCATCTCGCCCGCGGCGTAGCCCTCCGCGTGGACGTAGCTGATCTCCTTGAGCTTGAGCGCGCCCTCGAGGGCGATGGGAAAGCTCAGCCCCGACCGAGGTACAGCACGTCGCGCGCGTCGCTGTAGTGACGGGCGAGGTTGGCGACGAGCTGCGCGGTGCCGAGGAGCACGTCGTGCATCTGCTGGGCACCGCGCGAGCCCTTCGACGAGCTCACTGCGCCCGCTCGGTCGGCAGCGTGCCGCGCCGGCGTCCCAGCCGATGCCCAGCATGAGCAGGACGGCGAGCTGGGTGGAGAAGCACTTCGTCGACGCCACGCCGATCTCGGGGCCGGCGTGGGTGTAGAAGCGTCGCGTCGGCCATGCGCGGGATCGCGCTCCCGATGACGTTGGCGATGGCGAGCACCCGTGCGCCGGCGGCCTTCGCCTCGCGCGCCGCCGTCAACGTGTCGATCGTCTCGCCCGACTGGCTGACGGCCACCAGGAGGTCGCCCTCGCCGACGACCGCACCCCGCCCCCGGAACTCGCTCGCCAGCTCGACGACGGTCGGTACCCGGGCGAGTTGCTCGAGGTAGTAGCGCCCCGCCATGGCCGCGTGGTGGCTGGTACCGCAGGCCACGAGCACGATGCGCCGGATCGCGCGCGCATCCTCGTCCGAGAGCCCGATTTCGTGGCCGTGGATGTCGCCCAGTCCCCGGTCGAGCCGCCCGCGCAGCGTGTCTTCGAGAGCGCGCGGCTGCTCGAAGATCTCCTTGAGCATGAAGTGCTTGTAGCCGGCCTTCTCGGCCATCATCGGCGACCAGTCGATGTGCTGCGGCGAACGGTCGACGGGCGCGCCCTCGACGGTGCGGAGCGTGATCCCCGCGCGAGTCAGGACGGCCATCTCGCCGTCCTCGAGGAAGATCATCTCCCGCGTGTAAGGGAGCAGCGCCGGGATGTCGCTGCCGCAGAACATCTCGCCGTTGCCGATGCCGAGCACGAGCGGCGAAGCGCTCTTGGCCACCACGAGGCGGTCCGGCTCGGCCGCCGAGAGCACGGCGATGGCGTAGGCGCCGTGGAGCTCCTGCAGTGCCAGACGCACCGCCTCTTCGAGCCCGTGCCCCTCACGCACGCGATGGCTCACCAGGTGCGCGACGATCTCCGTGTCCGTGTCGCTCGTGATCGTCGCGCCCTGCTCCTCGAGTCGGCGCCGGAGCGAGAGGTGGTTCTCGATGATGCCGTTGTGCACCACCGCGACTCCGTCGACGACGTGCGGGTGGGCATTGACCTCCGACGGGCGGCCGTGGGTCGCCCAGCGCGTGTGCCCGACGCCGACGCAACCTTCGAGGGGCCGCTTCGAGAGCGCCTCCTCCAGGTTGCGCAGCTTGCCCACCGCGCGGACCACCTCGATGCCGCCCTTGCCGTGTACGGCAACGCCCGCCGAGTCATAGCCCCGGTACTCGAGCCGCCGGAGCCCGTCGAGCAGGATGGGCGCGCACGAAGATTCCCCGACGTAGCCCACGATCCCGCACATGTCCTGGTCCCTTTCGGCGTTCCGGCACCGCAGGCGCCGTCCCGGAGCAAGCTATCACGCGTCCCGGCGCTTGCCAGGCGACCGCCGTCTGGTGTCGCGTCACCACGCGCCACTCACCGCGGGCGCGTGGGGCCTGCCTCAGTGGGAGGGCTGTGCGCCCGCAGCCTGGGCACCGGCCGGTGCTGCCGTGGTTGGCTGTTGCCCAGGGCCCTGCGCTGCGGGCTGCGTCCCCACGCCAGGGTGGTTTCCGGCGGCTGGTGCCGCCTGGCTCGCTGCGGCTGGTGGCTGGGCGGCACCGCCCGCTGCCGCTGCGGCCGCCGTCTGGTCGTACTCCTTGACCGGCTTGCCCTTCGTGTCGAGCACCTGCACCGGCCCGTACTGCCGCAGGATGGGCACGACGGTGGCTGCGCGCCCGACCACGACGACGAGTGACTTGTCCGGGTGGATGTGGGCCTGGGCGGCCGTGAGTGCCTGGGCCGCCGTCACCTGCCGGATCTTCGTGCGGTAGGTGTCCCAGTAGTCGTCCGGCAGCCCGAAGATGCGCAGGTCTCCCACGAGCCCCGCGATCTTCCCCGGCGTGTCGATCGCCAGGGGGAAGGAGTCGGTCAGGAAGGACTCGGCGTTCTGCACCTCCTGGGCCGTCGGAGGCTCCTGCACGATGCGGTTCAGGTGCTCGAAGAACGCCGACATGGCCTGGTCGGTGACCTGGGTGCGCACCGACGCCTCCGCGCGGAAGGGCGCCACCTTCACCATCGCAGCCACGCTGCTGTAGGCGCCGTAGGTCAGGCTGCGACGCTCGCGCAGGTCCATGAACAGGCGCGACGCGGCCGAGCCCCCGAGCACCTGGTTGGCCACCCTGAGCTGCACCCAGTCGGGCGCATCGCGCGGCACCGCTAGGTTGCCGATGTAGATCACCGACTGCACCGACTCGGGCCGGTCCACGACGATCACCTGCCGGTGCTCGCGTGTCGGCGCCGCCGCGTACGTGGGCGCCGGGACCGGGTGAGCGCGCCAGCCCGCGAACGCGTGGTCGGCGGCCGTCTTCACCTGGTCGGGCGTCACGTCACCCGCGACCACGAGGAATGCGTTGTTCGGCACGACGTAGCGGCGATGCCAGCGCATCAGGTCTTGCCGCGTGACCTCGTTGACCGCTTCCTTGGTCGTGTCGATGTGGGCGTAGGGGTGCGCGCCGTAGAGCGCCTTGTAGAACTCGCGCGACGCGAGGAAGTCGGGGTCGTCGTTCTGGAGCGTGAGCCGGTCGAGCTCGCGCTTCTTGAGCTTGCGCAGCTCGTCGTTGCGGAACGACGGGTTCATCGTGACGTCCGCCATGATCTGCAATGCGTCGTCGAGGTGGTCGCTCGTCGCGCGCATCAGGAGGTAGACGTTCTCCTCGTCGCTCGACGTGCTGAGGTCCGCCCCGAGGAACTCCACGTCCTCGGCGATCTGGGCGCTCGTCCGGTGCCGCGTGCCCTCCTTGAGCATCGAGGCGACCAGGTCCGACAGCCCCGGCAAGTCGGCCGGATCGGTCTCCCCGCCGCTCTTGATCACCAGGCGCAGGTAGACGACCGGCAGCTGGTGCCACTGCACCGTGTCGAGCTCGAGACCGCTCGCTGTCTGGGCCCGTGCCACGTGGGGGAACGAGATGTCGCGAGCGGGGCCGGAGGCAGGCGGCGACTCACGCTGCGGCGCCTCGTGCTCCACCGTGACCGTCGTCTGTGCCTGCGGGTGGGGCGCCGCAGGGGCGGGCGTGGGCGTGGTGGCTGCGGCGGCTCCGCAGCCGCACGCGAGCGCACTTGCGGCGAGCAGGGCGAGGGGCGAGAAGGCGAAACGTCGGGGGCGGCTCATCGGTGGCCTCCATGGGCGGCGGCTGCGTCCTGGTGTGCGTCGTGTTGCGCCGGGGGCGGCAGGACGTCGAGGACGCTCCGGTTGGTCGGGGCGAAGTACTGGCCCGCGACGCGCTTGATGTCATCGGCCGTCACGCTCTCGTAGCGGCCGAGCTCGGTGCGCATGAGGTTGGCGTCGCCCCAGTACATCTCGTACTCGGCGAGCTGCATGGCCCGCGACAGATGTGTCTGCAGCCCGAAGATGAACGCTGCGCGCACGCGGTTCTTGGCCTTCTGCAGCTCCTTGTCGGTCACGCCATGCTGCGCGATCTGCTCGATCTGGTGATAGACGAGATCGCGCACCTGGGGGCCGGTGTGCCCGTGGGCCGCGATGGCCCACACCGAGAAGAGGTCGGGCCCGCGCCGGTCGTCGGTCGACACGTCGATCTGCTGGACCATCTCCTTCTGCTCGACGAGCTCCTGGTAGAGCCGCGACGACTCGCCGTCGCCGAGGATGAGTGACATGAGCTCGAGCGGGTAGTGGTCGGGCGTGCGGCTCTTCGGGATGTGCCAGGCGATGTGGAACGCGGGCAGGCGCGCGAGGGGATCGACCATGGTGTCGGTGCGCTCGGCGGTCTGGGGCTGGAGCGCCGGCGGATGGTAGGCCTCGACGTCACGGCGCGGGACGTCGCCGAAGTAGCGCTTCACGAGCTGCATCGCGTGCTCGGGGTCGAAGTCCCCCGCGATGGACACGACCGCGTTGTTGGGCGCGTAGTGCGCTCGCCAGAAGTGCTGCACAGCCGACAGGGGCGCGTTCATCAGGTCCTGAACACGCCCGATCGTCGAGTGCGCGTAGGGCCAGTAGTCGCCGTAGGCGAGGTGGTTGATGCGGATCATCGACATCATGTACGGCTGGTTCTCGTAGCGCTGGCGCCGCTCCTCGAGCACCGTCTGCCGCTGGTTCTCGAAGTTCGTCTGGTTGACCGCGAGCGAGCGCATGCGATCCGCCTCGAGCCACAGCCCGAGGGCCAGGTCGTTCGACGGCAAGGTCTCGTAGTAGTTGGTGCGGTCCTCGGTCGTCGAGCCGTTGACCGAGCCCCCGCGGTCCATGATGAGCTTGAAGTGCTCACCCTTGGCGACGTTCGCCGAGCCCTGGAACATCATGTGCTCGAACAGGTGGGCGAAGCCGGCGCGGCCGCGCGCCTCGTTCCGCGAGCCCACGTTGTAGTAGATGGCGATGGCGACGGTCGGGACCGTGTGGTCCACGCTCAAGACCACGCGTAGGCCGTTGTCGAGGGTGTGGGTCTCGATGGGAAGCTGGGCGAGGGCGGCCGGGGTCCGGCCCCCCTGGGCGGCGTCCGCGGGCGGGGCGGCGTGACCGGACGCGCTCGCCGCACCATGGGCCGCCTCCGTGGCCGTGCTGCCGGTCGAGGCATGCTGACCCTGTGCCTGCCCGCCGTGCGCGGCGGTGTGAGGTGCGCTCTGGGCCACCACGGCCGCCGGCACCAGCGCCAGCACCACGGCCAGCAATCGGGCGTGCTTGATCATTCGGTTCCTCCGATGGAGCGAGGGTGTCCGCATAACATGGGCTCGGAGGCGGGCCAACCCGGCGTGCCACCCCGCAAACGCCACACGCTCGCCCCCCTCTAACCGCGGCGGCGGCGCGAAGATTTCCGTAACCACTCTGGTTTCTCGCCGTCGGCCTCCCCGGCCGAGTCCCCGCGCACCATGTGCTCCGTCCTGTTGACGTGTGGGTCCCGGGGCGGCAGAGTTCCCGGCCCCATGTTTGCGGCCGTCCTGTCCATCGGCACCGAGCTCACACGTGGTGAGCTGATCAACGGCAACGCCGCCTGGCTCGGCGAGCAGCTGACGGCCCTGGGGTTCGAGGTCATGTCCCACGTGACGGTGGGCGACGACCGCGACCGTATCGTGGAGACCGTTCGCGACCTGGCTGAGCGCACCCAGGTGGTCGTCGCGACCGGCGGGCTCGGCCCCACGACCGACGACCTCACCGCCGCCGCCGTCGCGGCCGCCCTCGACGTCCCCCTCTTCCGCGACGAGCCGTCCCTCGACCGCATCCGCCAGAAGTGGGCCTCCTTCGGCCGCGAGATGCCCGAGTCGAACGTCAAGCAGGCGGAGTTCCCCCGGGGAGCCACCGTCCTGCCGAACCCGGTGGGCACCGCGCCGGGTTTCGCTGTCGAGCTGGGCACCGCGCGCCTGTTCTTCCTGCCCGGGGTGCCCCGCGAGATGCAGATCCTCTTCCGCGAGAGCATCGTCCCGGCCGTCGCGCCCCTCGTTGCCCGCACCTCCTACCAGGTGCACCTGCGAACCTTCGGCATGACCGAGTCGCAGGTGGGCGACCTGCTCGCCGGCATCGAGGAGGAGGCGCCGGGCGTGACCCTGGGCTACCGGGCCCACTTCCCCGAGATCGAGGTGAAGGTGCTGGCCCGCGCCCCACGGGCCGCCGAGGCCCAGACGCTGGCAGAGCAGGTCGCCCAGCACGTGCGCGATTGTCTCGGCGATGCCGTCTACGGCGACCGGGACGACACCTTTCCGGCGGCGGTGGGTCGCATCCTGCGCGACCGTGGCCTCACGGTCGCCTGCGCCGAGTCCTGCACCGGAGGCCTGCTCGGCGCGCTTCTCACGAGCGTCCCGGGCAGCTCCGACTACCTCATGCTCGACGCGGTCGTGTACGCGAACTCGTCCAAGACGCAGGTGCTGGGCATCAGCCCCGACATCCTGCGAGCCTATGGGGCGGTGAGCGGCGAGACGGCCTCGGCCATGGCGGAGGGGGCGTTGCGCCTGGCCAAGTCCGACCTCGCCGTGTCGATCACGGGCATTGCGGGCCCGGGCGGCGGCAGCGACGACAAGCCCGTGGGGACCGTGTGGTTCGGCCTGGCACGCAAGGAAGGCACGACGGTCACGAAGCTGCGGCGCCTGAGCGGTGACCGGGAGCGCGTTCGCACGCTGGCCGCATACGTCGCCCTCAAGATGCTCGCCCGCGCGGCCCAGGGCGACAGCCTCGAGTCGTGAGCGCCACCGAGGGTCGAGCCCCTTCGGGCGAGACGGGCCTGGTTCGCGCCTTCATCGCCCTGCCGATCGAGCCCGCGGCCCGGAGCGAGCTCGGCGTCTTGCAACACACCATGCGTGTTGCAGCGGAGGACGCCGGCTGGAAGGCGCGCTGGCCGCCCCCCGACAACCTGCACCTGACCCTCGCCTTCCTCGGCGACGTGGCACCCGCACCCCTCGCGTCGATCATGGCTGCGCTGCCACCCATCGGCCTGCGGCCTCGCTTCGCGATGACATTCGATCGGCTCGGTGCCTTTCCCGAGCACGGCCGGCCGAAGGTGCTCTGGGCCGGGGTGGGTGTGGGCGCCGTCGAGGTCGACGGGATCGCCCTCGATCTGCGCCGGTGCCTCACGGCGATCGATTTTCCCCTGGAAGACCGCGCCTTCGTCGCCCACGTGACCCTCGCCCGGGTCAGGCACGCGCGCGGAACTGCGAGCCGTGTGCTAGGAGCCGTCAGTCGCTTTGCGCCGGTGACGTCCTTGGTGCGAGAGGTGGTGCTGTACCGGAGCCACCTCGAGCCGACCGGGGCCCTGCACGAGCCGCTCGCGCGGTTCCCCCTTGCGCCCACGGACGCGCCGGTCTAGACAGGTGTTCAGGTTTTTGTTCAGGAGAGGAGGACGGCAGATGGCATCGGATCCCAACCGCGAAAAGGCCCTGTCCCTCGCCATCAGCGCCATCGAGAAGGCGTACGGCAAGGGCGCGATCATGCGGCTCGGCGACGGCGAGGCCGTGGTCGAGGTGCCCGTGATCCCGACCGGCTCGATCTCGCTCGATATCGCGCTCGGGATGGGCGGCTACCCGCGGGGCCGCATCGTCGAGATCTACGGCCCGGAGTCCTGCGGCAAGACCACGCTGACCCTGCACGCCATCGCCGAGTGCCAGAAGCCAGGCGGCGTGGCGCCTTCATCGACGCCGAGCACGCGCTCGACCTCGACTACGCGCGCAAGCTCGGGGTCAAGTCGGAGGAGCTGCTCGTCAGCCAGCCCGACTACGGCGAGCAGGCGCTCGAGATCGCCGACATGCTCGTGCGCTCGGGCGCGGTCGACGCTCATCGTGATCGACTCGGTCGCGGCGCTGTCCCCAAGGCCGAGATCGAGGGCGAGATGGGCGACACCCACGTCGGCCTTCAGGCCCGGCTGATGAGCCAGGCGCTGCGCAAGCTCACCGCCGCGGTCACAAGAGTCACGCACGATGGTGATCTTCATCAACCAGATCCGCATGAAGATCGGCGTGATGTTCGGCAGCCCCGAGACCACGACCGGCGGCAACGCGCTCAAGTTCTACTCGTCGCATGCGGCTCGATATCCGCCGCATCGGCGCGCTCAAGGACGGCGAGCAGGTGATCGGCAACCGCACGCGCGTCAAGGTCGTCAAGAACAAGCTGGCGCCGCCCTTCCAGAGCTCGAGTTCGACATCCTCTTCGGCCAGGGGATCAGCCGCGACCGGCGATGTCGCTCGACCTCGGCGTCGACGCCGAGCATCGTCGAGAAGATCGGGCGCCTGGTACAGCTACAACGGCGAGCGCATCGGGCAGGGCCGCGACAACGCGCGCAACTTCCTCGAGGAGCATCCCGAGATGCTCGCCGACATCGAGGGGCAGATCCTCGAACGGCACGGCCTGCGGCGTGCTGGGGCGGCGGGCGAAGCGGCGGGCGAAGCGGCGGCCGAAGGCGAAGACACGTCGTCGGCTGCCGACGCGAAGGGAACGAGCAACGGAAAGAGCAGCCGCTCATCGCGCGCCCAAGCCTGAAGTGACGCGGGGGGACGTCTCCTCGTCGGGCTTCTTCCGGGACGGCGCTTCTCGGGTCAAGGGCCCGCGTTCGATGGCACCCGCGGTCGGCCTGGCCGCGGGTGCGCTGCGGAGGGCCGTCGGTTCGGGCGGCCTAACTCTCACGCTCGTGGCGGCGTGGCTTTGCGGCTGTGGGAGCGGCCCGCCCCCTCGGGTCGCGCGCCCCGCGCCCGTGCTTCCACCCCTGCCCGCCCTACCTCTGCTCGTTCCGGCTGGTGCCGATGCGGTCCTGGTCGCCCATCCCCGTGCGCTGTGGGCCGCGCCTGCTTCCCACCGCGTCGTCGCCGCGCTCCTGCCGCCCCACTTCCTTCGAACGTTCCGGGACCGCACGGGGGTCGACCCGAGCACGGTCGACGAGGCGGTGATGGCCGAGTACCCGCAGGGCTTCGTGCTCCTCGCCCGCCTGGCCGTGCCGGCGCCCGAAGTCGTGCGTGCAGCTGGGCACCGCATGGACCAGCTCGAGGCCCGCGAGAACGCCCCCTTCGTGCGCCGGCTTGGCTGGTTCGGGACCGACCACCGCGACATCGTCGCTCTCGGCGACCACGTCCTGGTCATTGGCGGGGACGCCGGGCCGGAGATGGCGTCGCTGCTGGCGCGCGCCCAGTTGGGGCGCTGGGCCGGCGCTGCGGAGCAACCGTCAACGGGGTCTCGGTCGGGCCCTGCGCCGGGTGCCTCATCCGGTAGGGCACGAGGCGCGGGGATTGGACAGAGCGGAAACCGCGCGCCATCCGGCAGCGGGCGAGACGGTGGGCCGAACGGGCCGAACGCGGCGGGCCGGTCTGTTCCTCCGGCGGCCGTCGATCCCCCTGACGCCTCGGGCCCGGCCCTCGTCGGGCCCGACGTGCAGGCGCTTCGCGAGACGCTCGGCCACGCTCCCCTCGTTGTGTGGGCGCCCGAGCCCCTCGCCCTGCCGCCCGGCTACGGGACCTCCGAGTTGCTCCGCCAGGAGCGAGCCCTCGGCGCCACCCTCGTGCCCGCAGGCCAGAACGCCCTCCACGTGACGATCGCCCTCCGCGGCGCCTTCCCGAACGGGGCCGTGGACAACTTCCGGCAGCTCGTGCACTCGGTCGCCCAGAGCCCCCTCGGCGGTGCGCTCGGCCTCCGGGATGCCCTCGATTCCCTGCGCGTTCAGGTTGATGACCGGGCGGCTGTGGTGCGGTTGACCATCCCGGCGGCGTCCCTCGCCGAGGGGCTTCGGGTCCTGTTCGTCGCCCAGCTCGGGGAGCTTTTGGACGGCCCTGGTCGAGGGACCCCGGCGCAGCCATAACTTGCCGGAATCACAGCAGATGACCCGCTTCTGGCGCATTGACGCGCCGCGCAAACACTGCTATCGTCAGAACGTGAGCCACCTTCTCGAACGAAATCGGCAGTCCCGTGTCTGGAGGAGGGTGCCCGCGGCCATGGAAGCGTCCGGGCGCGAGGGCGGTTCTCTCTGATGCCCGCACGAGCCCCCACCCAGGAGACGGCCCGGATGACGTTCAAGGTCGGTGACAAGGCGGTCCACCCCGCCCACGGCGTCGGTGAGATCACCAGCATCGAGTCCCGTGAGATCGCCGGGAACAGGAAGAAGTTCTTCATCCTGAAGATCCTGGACACGGGGATGACGGTGATGGTGCCGACCGACGGCGTCGACCGTCTGGGCCTGCGCACGGTCATCTCCAAGAAGGACGCCAAGAAGGTCATCGACATCCTCAAGGCGGACGAAGTGGCCGTGACCTCCCAGCCCTGGAACCGCCGCTACCGCGAGTACATGGACATGCTCAAGAGCGGCTCGCCCTTCGAGGTGGCCAAGGTCCTCCGGGATTTTTCGCGGCTCAAGGGCGAAAAGGACCTGAGCTTCGGCGAGCGCCGTCTGCTCGAGCAGGCCCGCAGCCTGCTCATCACCGAGCTCGCCCTGGCGCGCCGCTGCAAGGAACAGCGCGTCGAGCAAGAGATCGAGGGCATCCTGGCCGTCTGACCGGCGGCCGGCCGGCTCGCACTTCGGCTCCGCGCCCCCCCCGGCGTCGTCCCTCCGTCGCATGGCGGCTCCGCGCCCCCGGCCTCTTCTCGGCTCCGCCGCCTGGCTGCCCCTCGCCGAGGGTCTGACAGCCGTCGGACGCAAGCGACATGGGCGCCCTGGCCTGGGCCCTGTAGCCCGCGGGAGCCATCAGGCTCGCCCCATCTCGGCAGCGTCGGCGCCGCGGTGTTCCTCTCGAGCCACCCCTTGGCCGAGATGAAGCCACCACGCGCAACCGCGGCGTTCCCTCCTCGATAAGCGCGCATCAGGAGGGCGAGAGCCATGAGGGAAAGGGACCGCACCGACGAGCTCAAGAGCCGCTTCCAGCGCCTGCTCGAGGAGAAGTGCCGCCAGGACGAGGAGGTGAAGGACCTCTTCGAGGCGGCCGGCGTCACCGAAGCGGACCTGGCCGAGGTCAACGTTCCCGAAGCGCTCGCGGCGCACTTCGACGACTGCGTCCAGCCTGCGTCCCGGCCCGCTCGCCCCAACCGTACGGCGACCCCGCTCTGCGGGCTCGTCCTTCGAGGATGAAAGGAGACTGACCATGACCATCACACCGATTGGGTACGCCACCGCCCCCGTGCCGAGCGTCGCCCGCTCCGGCTCGTCGCCCCAGCAGGGCTTGGGCACGATGAGTCCCGAGATGATCCTCTTCATGATGCGCAAGAGGATGAACGACCTGGACGGTCAGATCTCGACGATCACAGCCGGGATCGATCGCGCGACGAGTCAAGCGGGCGCAATCTCGCGCAAGCTCGAGGTGCTCCAGGCGATCAAGAAGGCTGCAAGCGCCCGTGACAACCACGACATTTGGGCGAGTCGAGACCCCACCGGTGGGCATCCCGAAGAGCAGGCGGTGGTGCTCGATGGCCAGGACGCTGGGCCCTTTGGCGACGTCATGTACTTGAACGAGCATTACGGGCTCAACTTGCCCGTCGAAGGCGACGCGCCCGACAAGGTGGTCAGAGGGGATGCCATCGACGCTGCCATCGACGAAACGAAGCAGGAGCTGCAGGACGCGAACTCTGGCAACGAGCTGGACATGGTCAAGCTGCAGTCGACCATGCAGCAGCGTCAGGAGATCATCAGCCTGGGCACCAACCTGCTCAAGACGCTGAACGACGCCGACCAGAACGTCGTCCGCAACATCGGGGCGTGAGGCGATGGAAGACGTGCAACAGGCGGGGCTCGCGCAGCTCCTCGGCGACGGCGTGTCGATCGACGCTCTGCTCGCCCTCGGCAGCCGTGAGCTCCGCCTCGGCCGTCTTTCGGATGCGGTCGAAACCCTCGAGGTCACGACCACCCTGTGGCCGACCCGGCCCGAACCCTGGCGGCTTCTGGCCCAGGCGCACCGCAGCCTGGGCGACGAAGAGGCGGCCGACTCAATCGAACAACTGGCTCAGCACCTGGAGAAGCAGCGATGACGATGAGAGTTCAACACGCAGGGCGCCCGGTCGGCGCGCAACAGGCGACGGCGCCGGGCGCACCGGGTTCGGCCCAGCAGACCTCGGCCCTCATTCTCGCGGCGACCATGGCCTCGCGCGCCCAGGGCACCGCTTCCCTGGTGTCCGCAACGGTCGCGTCGAGTGGCAACGCCGCCGCGGCCGCCCAGTCCATGGGGGTGCTGTCCGACCCGACCTCGCTCCTGATGGCCATGCAGGCCCGCCTCCGCAACAACCAGTCGAACGTTGCAGAGCATGAGATCAAAGACGCGTCGTTGCGCGCGGACGATGCCTCCCGCGCCCGCATGAAGGCGCTGAAGGAAGCCGAGAAGGCGGCGGAGAAGGCGAGCAAGTTCCTCGGTATCTTTGGCGGCAAGCTGGGTAAGATCCTCGGGGACGTGGTGAAGGTCGTGGCCATCGCGGCCGCAGCAGTGGCCACCGTCGCCACAGGAGGCATCGCAGGGGCCCTGATCGCTGCGGGAACCGTTCTCCTCCTCACGGCGAACAAGATCGGCGACGAGGCAGTCAAGCTCGGGATCATCGACAAGAAGGACGAGGGCACGCTGGTCCTCGGTCTGCAGATCGCCGGGGCCGCCCTCTGTGTCGCCGGCAACATCACGAGCCTGGTCCAGGCCGCGTCGAGCGCCGCGTCCGCTGCGAGTGGAGGAGTCAACGCGGCCGAGGAGAGCGCGCAGACCAGCGCGACCCTGGGGCAGACGATTCGAGAATGCGGCCAAGACCGTCAGCGACATCGCTCGCGATGTTGAGCAGATCACTCGGGGGACGAACCAAATCATTCAGGCCGTCTTCCAGCACGACCACGACATGGACGCGGCGGACGCGGCCCAGCACGGGGTCGAGGCGCACGAAGCGACGCAACGGATGGACGACGGGGTCGATGACTACCGCGAGGTGTTCGCCCGGTATGGGCGTGTCGCCCACCGGTTGCACGAGGCCGCGCAGGCACAGCACGCAGCCCGCCAGGCCGCCACCCAGACCCTGGCGTGAAAGGAGCAAGGACGATGAGCAACGGAATTCAGGGACCGACCGGCACGGCACCGCGTGCCCCTTCCACGTCGACCGAGGCAACCGCCGCATCCGTGGGCGCGGGACTTGCGGGGCTGGGGACGGCCGAGGAGGTCATCGCGGAGGCGAGCGCGGCGCTCGACAAGCAGCAGGCCATGGCGCGGCACGCCCGGCGCCTCGCACGTGAGGGGCAGCACAACGCTGCGATGAACCGCGTGAGCGAGATGCGTGCTGCCGCAACCGACCAGGAGATCGCGGGCATCCTCGGAGGCGCGGCGGACGTCGTGAGCGGTGGGGCCGGCCTCGCATCGGACTTTGGCGCCGGCAACTGGGTGAAGGATGGAGCCAAGGCGACGGACGGAGTGCTGAGCATGGTTGGGGCGGGCGAGAAGGCTGCAGCGGACCGCCACAGCGCCAACGCGACAGAGTACGAGCAGATCGCCAAGGAGCATGGCGACGATGCGCAGGATGCGGGGGACGAGCTGTCGCGGGCCGAGCGGCTCCAGGACAAGGCGTCGGACCACATGGCGCAGATGGCCGATGCCGCCATGCAGGCGAGGTTGGCCGCCACGCGCGGGTGACGGTGTGCGAGACGCGTCGGGCGGGGTCGCGGGCATCGGGCCCGCGGCCCCGTTCGGCGTTTCTTGGCGATCGGTCTGTGTCGCCAGCGGGCGCTTCTGTGACTGCCGTTGTGGGGGGCCGGCCGGGATTCACCCGGTCGGCGTGTGTTGAGGGCGCGGCGCTTGCGGGATGCCTGTGCAGCGGGGTAGGGGAGCGGGATGGATGTCGCTGGGCTGAAGTGGGATGGGGCGGGGCTCGTCACCGTCGTCGTGCAGGACCGCCACACGGGGGAGGTGCGCATGCTGGCGCACGCAAACGAGGAGGCGGTGCACAAGACGATCGAGTCGGGAGACGGGTGGTTCTTCAGCCGGTCGCGTCAGGCGCTCTGGCGCAAGGGCGAGTCGAGCGGGCATACGCTCCGCGTCGTCGAAGTGTGGGCGGACTGCGACGGGGACGCGCTCCTCTATCTGGTCGACCCCGCAGGGCCGTCCTGCCACACCGGAAGGCGGACGTGCTTCTTCGAGCGGCTCGACGGCGGGGCCGAGCTCGAGGACAGCGCCCAGGCGGCACCGACGCTCGTGCGCCTCTGGGATGCGCTCGGCGAGCGGCAGCGCGCGAGCGCCAATCGCAGCTACACGCGCTCGCTGCTCGATGCCGGGGTCGGGAAGATCGGCGCGAAGGTGCGCGAGGAGGCCGACGAGACGGCCCGCGCCCTGGGCGGCGAGAGTGACGCGCGCGTCGTCTCGGAGGCGGCCGACCTCGTCTACCACCTGCTGGTCGGGCTCCTGTCGCGCGACCTCGACCCGCGCGACGTGGTGGCCGAGTTGGCGCGCCGCTTCGGCACGTCCGGCCACCAGGAGAAGGCGTCCCGCACGCGTTGATGCTGCGGGTTGACCAGGCGCGCTTCGCGACATTACTACGCGCTCCATGCATGAGACCGAGGCTGCTTCGTCTCGACGGTTGGGCGCTCGTGCTCGGTGCCTCGAGCGGGTTCGGGGCCGAGACGAGCCTCGCCTTCGCCCGCGCCGGGATGTCAGTGTGCTCACGTGATCTGAGGGCGTGATTCTCAGGAAGGATGAGGGAGGCCGAGGCAGAGCTGTCTCGGGTCGGGTGGGGGCAGGTGGCGCAGCGCCGGCCGCAGGAGCGGGAGGCTCGGCAGCCGAGCGAGAGCGGCGGCGATGGTGAGGTGGGCGGTGGGCCGCGCGGCGGTGAGGGACAGGACGTTGTCGACAAGCGCGGTGGGCGCGAGCCAGATGTGGACCCCGTGCAGATGGAGATGGTCGGCAATCGGATCGAAGCGATGGAGCAGCTCGGGCAGGACGACCTCGAGGTAGGGCTCTCGGGCGAGGTAGTGGGCGAGCTGCGCACGTCCGTCGAGGTTGCGCTCGACGCGCAGGTGCAGGCGCGAGGGTCGCGGCCCGGGGAGCTTTATGGCGACGACGAGCTGTCGCGCGGTGGGCCAGATGCCGGCGCGGAGCATGGGTCAGCCCTTGCGCCGCGAGGCCTTGTTGCGGACGGGCTTGGGGGAGACGGCCTTCGGGTGGAAGACGTCGAGGAAGAGATCCTCGTCGATCTGTCCGAGCTCGCGCTCGTAGGCGACGGTCATCAGTTCGTCGGCGAGGTTCATCATGATGCGGTAGTTGCCGGCACAGTGCTCGGCGAGGGTGGACTTGAGCTCGGTGGTCATCAGCGCCGTGTTGCCGGCGGCCTCGAGCAGGTGGTCGAGGCACGCGCTGAGCGCGTCGCGCTCGGCGTAGTCGAGATGGAGGCGGCGACGGATTCGGCTGCCGAGCGGGAGCAGGTCGGGGTGACGGAAGCGCTCGGGTAGGCGCTGGTCGCCGGCGAAGACGACGCACAGGAGTTGCTCGGAGTCGAAGCTCTTGGAGGTGAGGATGCGCAGCTCGTTGAAGACCGTGGTGAGCATCTCCTGCGCCTCGTCGATGATGAGGACGGGCCGGGACATGGAGCTCTGGATGTGATCGCTCCACCGCTGTCGAAGCGCCTTGAATCCGCCCCAGCGGTTGTGGCGCTCGAGGGTCACGCCGAACAGGTCGCCAATCTCTCGGTAGAAGTCGCTGCACCGGCTCTGCGGGTGGTCGATGCAGCCGACGGACACGTCGCGCATCTGCCCGAGCCGGTGAGCGAGCAGTCGCAGGGCGACGCTCTTTCCCATGCCGGGCTCCCCGGTGACCATGACGAAGCCGCCATCGGCCACGGTGAGCGCGACCCGGCGAGCGAAGGTGTCGATCTCCGGTGCCGGCCAGAGCGCTTCGATCGGTGCGCCGGGGCGGAAGGGGTGAAAGGCGAGACCGAAGTGGGTCAGCATTTCGTGCGTGCTCATGGGTCGTCCTCCTCGATGGGCTCGGGGCCGGCGAGGTACGCCGGCGGCAATCCGGTGGCCGCGTACTCGCTCATCAGCGACTCGAGCAGCGGCGCGATCCCGCTCGACGCAGGCGGCTCGTTGCGCGGCGTGCCGGGCACGACCGGCCGCCGGCGCCCGTCCGCGTTCTTGCGCTTGTCCTGCGGGTAGAGCACCGCGAGGTGCGCGCCGCTGCGCGGGTCGACCAGGTCGACGGTCGACAGATCCCATCGCGCGTAGCGCACCTGGACGCGCTCGAGCGTCCGGTAGACCACGGGGAGCTCGAAGCGGACGCCCTCGACGGTGAGGGTGCCGTCGCTCTTGCGTTGCTTGCGGCCGCGCTGCATCCGGAAGGCGCGCCGCAGCGCCTGCGCCGTCGGCGCAGGCCGACCGACGTTCGGGGCGGTGGTGAAGACCGACAGCGGCGTCGCGCCGAGCTCGCTGTGGACCGAGCGGTTGTACTCGAGCTCGACCCAGGCCTGCGTCGCCTCGTTGAGCAGGGGCAGCGTCAGCTCACGATGGCCTTCGAGCATCGGCAGAAGCCGGCCCTCAATCTGCCCCCAGAAGCACTCCTGCTTGGCGTTCTGTTCGGGCGTGTACGGAAGCGTCGTGTGATGTACGATACCGAGCCGTTCGAGCCCCTCGACGAGCTCGGCGGCCGTCTCGGCGCCGCCGTTGTCGCTCAGCAGCGCCCGCGGCAGGCCTCGCTTGAGGATCCCTTGGCTGAAGCCGTGGACGAGCGTTTCGGTCGACTCGACCATGTACCACTGCAGGTGGCAGGCGAGGCGCGACCAATCGTCGAGGCAGCCGAACAGCCACGGCTTGGTCCAGGTGCCGGCGGATGTCAGCACGGCGCGCGAGCCCTCGTGGAAGTCGAGGTGCCACAGGCCGTGCACGTGACGCACCTCGAAGCTGAGCATCTCCCGGGCCTCGAGCGGCTCGAGCTCTTGCCGTCGACGGCGGCGCTTCTTGTGCCGCGCGAGGCCGTTCGACTTCATGAAGCGGCACAGCGTCTGGTAGCTCGGTAGCTCACCGAGCTCGGCGTGCTGCTCGACGAGCACGCGCAAGTTGTCGTGGTGGAGCTGGTAGCTCCATGAGGGATGCTCGGTGTGCTGGGCGCGGATCACCCCGGCGAGCGCGAGGCTCACCGACGGGTGCGTCCCGGCCCGCGCGTGCGTCTTGCGGCCGAGGGCCGCGACCGGATCGGTCGGATGGTTGCGCGCGAGGTAGTACCAGCGCTCGAGCGTCTTGACCCCGAAGCGCACCGCCTCGCCGGTCGTCGGGTGCTTGTAGGAGACCTTCGCCAAGCGCTCGAGCTCGCGGCGCAGCTCTCCGTGCTCCGGCGGGCTGGCCAAAAGCGGTCCCACCACCGAGAAGCGAAATCGACCCCAGCGCAATCGTGTGCTCTCGTCGCCGGCCATCGGGCGCACCTTCCCCTCGCGCTCCTGAGCGCCGCCTCGGCGTCTCGAGCGAGAGCCCACCCTACGTCCACGAGGGCGACGATCCCGAGCACCATCCTCTGCGTGTCGCTCGACCTCCCTCAGCTTTCACGAGCCGTCGGCGGACGGGCGCCGGCGACGAGCGCGAGGAGGCGGACGAGCCGATCACCTCGGTCGGCGCCGCCCATGCGCTCGAGCAGCGAGCCCGGCAGGGCGCCGACGTCGAGCGGTGTCGCGAGCCGCCCACGCAGCCCCGTGACGACGGCGCTGTGCGCGAAGACATCGCGCCACCACCCGAGCCACCGCGCCACGCGCCGAGCCTCCTGCCAGCGCCGCTGCGTGGCCTCGGCGACGCACGCCACGACGATCGCTATCGCCGCGTAGACCCGGCGCCCGAGAAATCGCACCGAGGGTGGCAGCGTCCGGCGGCGGCAGCCCTCCCGGGAGCAGCACAGCGCGAAGCGCCGCTCGAACAGCACCTCCACCGACTCCGGCAGCCCTCGCGGCTTCCGCGGAAAGTCCGCTCGATCGAGCCGCCCACCGCAGTACACGCAGCCGCCCCGCCGGACAGCCTCCGTCAGCTCGACATCGAGATTGTGCAGTCGCGCGAAGATCTCGTCGTCGAGCCCCATCTCGTGGGACACTTCGACCTCCTTCGTTCTGTTTCGCGACTGCGAGGGAACGCCCCTTCGGAGACTTCTCGCAAGTTTTCCGAGGGGGCGATTTTCATGAACGGCGAGGGAGATCTCGCCCCTCCCTCACCCTTCCTGAGACTCCGGCCCCGCAAACCCCTCGCCATTCGTGCGAGG
>CAWHLB010000003.1:0-217634 GCA_963830115.1 uncultured delta proteobacterium | reverse complement strand
CGCCGAGGAAGGTGTGGGCGTTGGTGCCGGCCCGGTCCGCATCGACGAGCACGACGCGACGGCCGATGGTCGCGAGGTAGAGCGACAGGTTCGTCGTGAGCAGGGTCTTGCCCACGCCACCCTTGGCCCCCGAGACGGCGAGCACACGAAGGGGGCGCGGCGGCGGGCGGTAACTGCTCCGCTCCGGCGCGCTGACGACCGTAGGCTCACCCGCGAGCTCGTCGTCGCCCGGATCGCGAAACAGCTCGATGGGCGTCTCGCTCACCAGCGTGCCGGGCACCCGCCCCGCGTCCGTCCCGCGTGAAGAATCGTCGTCCCGATCGGTCATGGGAAACGCCGTGGGCCCGGGAGCCCGCGGCCGCTTCCTAGCAGGTCGGGGGCGGGGGTCGAGGGGCCCCGCGCTCACTCGTCCCGGTCACGGGCCGGCGAGGTCACCCCGGCGAGGAAGGGCTCCCACTCCGCGAAACGCAGGGGCAGGGCCTCGAGACGCGCGGCCGTCGTCCAGCTCGGCCGGGCAGGCGCGTGCCGGAGGGCCATGCCGCACTCCTCGGGCGTCTCCCGTCCCTTTCTCAGGTTGCAGTGCCGGCAGCTCGTCACGAGATTCTCCCAGGACGAGCGGCCGCCCCGCGAGCGCGGCAGCACGTGGTCGAGGTTCAGCTCGCGCAGGGGCGGCCGCAAGCCGCAGTACTGGCAGGTGTAGTCGTCGCGCAGGAAGAGGTTCCGGCGCGACAGGCGCACGGGTGCACGGGGCACGGTGTTGTAGTGCACGAGCAGAACGATGCGCGGAATGCGCAAGGGACCGCTCGAGGTACCGATCGACTCGTCGTCCGCCCAGGGGCCCGGCCGGCCGGACGGACCGCCGCCCAGGTGTCGAAATCGTGCGCCTCGTACTGGGCGTCGAGCGCGCGTGCCCGACCCAGATAGACCATGAGGAAGGCGTGGCGCACCGAGGTCACGCGAACCGGCTGGTAGCTGCGGTTGAGCACCAGCACGGGGGATTGCAGCGCACCGGTCACGCCCATACCTCCGACGTGTCGAGCACCTCACACCATAGCACCGGGCCGAGGGCCGTGCTCCTCCACCGCCCCCTCGCGACCCCTGTACCGCTGGCGATCACGCCCCCCACGTCGCCTCGAACACGTCCGTCTCGTCCCCCAACGCGGCCGCCCGCGTGAGCCGCACGTCCGCGTCCCTCGCACCGGCGAGGCGCAGGCCCTCGTCGAGAAAGCCCACGACGGCCACGGCGCGGCCGAGCAGGGGCACGGGGTGCTCGCGAACCTCGAGCCGGCCGTAGCCACGACCGACCTCGAGGGCGCGCGCCGTACCGACGGAAAAGTAGTACGTCCACAGATCCGGTGCGCTGGCGAAGAACAGCTCCGGCGTGGAGCAGACAAGCCCCTCTGCGTGCTGCCGTGCCACGTACCTTCCGAGGTCGGCGAAGAGACGGCGGTCGCCGGTGCCGAAACGCGTGTCTGCGATCTCCATTACCGCGAGGGGCCGGGCCGGCACCCACATGTCGGGAACCACGTCCTCCTCGAGCAGCGCCCGTGTCGCCGGCTTCATCGGCTCGAGGCACGACTCGAGCCCCTGGTCGCCGATGCGCTCCCTCAGGAACGCGGACACGAGCGTGAGCACCTCCCCTCGCACGCCGTGCACGGCCCGTGCACCCGAGGAACGCTCGTCGCGCTCGCGCCCCGCATCGCGCACCCGCTCCTCGCGCGCGCGGAGCTCGCGCAGGTCGTTGTCGAGGGTGTCATCGACGCGTCCTTCGGGCTCGGGAGCCGGTGCGCCGAAGGGCACCAGCGCCTCGAGCATGGCGCCGGTGGTCTCGAACCTGTCCTCCGGTCGCTTGGCCAGGGCACGACGGACGACCGCTTCGAGGGCCTCCGGGACGTCGCGCCGAAAGACGGCGAAGGGAGGCGGCTCCGTGCTGACGATCAGATGGCAGAGCTCGGCGACGTCGTCGGCGTCGAAGGGGTGGTGGCCCGCGAGCATCTCGTAGAGCAAGACGCCGGTCGCGTAGATGTCGACGCGTGCATCACGGCCACCGCCGCCTCGGATTTGCTCCGGGCTCGCATGGTGCGGCGTGCCCATCGTGCGGCCCGTAGGTGTCAGACCCTCGCCGGCACCGCTCTCCCGGCTCCCTTCCACGAACGTCGAGATGCCGAAGTCGACGACCTTGACGAAGTCGCGCTGCGCGCCGTGCGCCGTGAGAAGCACGTTCTCCGGCTTGAGGTCGCGGTGCACGATCCCGCGCTCGTGCACCGCCGACAGAGCATCGAGCAGCTGACCGGCGATGGCACAGGCCTCTTGGACGACGAAGGGCCGCTCGGTGTTCAGCAGTCTGCGCGAGGCTTCGTCCCCGCACGTACTCCATGGCGATGAAGGGAGCACCCGTCACGTCGATGCCCATGTCGAGGATCTCCACGACGTGCGGATGGCCAACCGATGCGGCGGCTCGCGCTTCGCGCTGGAAGCGCGCGAGGGCGACGGAATCGGCAGCGAGGTGTGCGTGCAGCACCTTGACCGCCACCGTGCGGCCGATGGTGATGTTCTCGGCCTTGTAGACGCTGCCCATGCCACCGTGCCCGAGGAGGCGCTTGACGCGGTACTTGTCGCCGATCGTGCTGCCCGGAAGGTGGGCTGTCTTTCGCTCGAAGCGGCGCGGGCGCGGGTCGGGGGGCTTCGACATCGGCTCCGAGGATACCGCCTTTCGGTGGGGCGCCCTCGGTGTGCGCCGAGGACGACGCAATTTGCTTCACCCGCGGACCGATACGCCCCACCCCATGGACCGTCGATCCTTCCCTCGCCGCCTCCAATGGTCGTCGTGGCTCGCGTGCGTCGTGAGCATGGCGTCGGCCTGCTTCAGCCCGCCCACCGTGCCTCCGGCGCCTGACGGAGGTAGCGATGCGGGCCCGTCGCCCCCGTCGATCACCGACGCACGGGTCGAGGACGCCGCGGGTCGTCCATGGCCCGCAGCCGCCGCACCTCGCCGGCCCGTCCTCGTGATCGACGCGACCGATTCGCTCGACGGCGATCCGGACCCCGTGATGTTGCTCTCGGGTCACGGCGACGACGCCCTGCGTGCCGACCTCGCGCGCGCCCCCCTCCGCGCCAGCGACCTCGCGCGCCTCGTCCCTTCCCGCATCGAGCGCAACGCCGGTCGCGTCACCGTCACGCCCGGCGCACCACTCGAGCCGGGAGCGGCATACACGCTCGTCGTCGGGGGATGGGCGTCCGATGCGGACGCGGTGACGATCGACGCTCCGTTCATGATGGACCTAACGATTGCATCCGAGGCCTCCGGCGCCCGCGTGGTGAGCACGTGGCCCGCCGACGGCACCGCCGGGGTCCCGCCCTCCCTGGCCCTGGCGGCCGTCCGCTTCGACGACGTGGTGCAGGGCGTCACCGACGGCATCTGGCTCGAGGACTCGGACGGGCATCCGGTCGAGGGCCGTGTCGCGTCCGTGCCCTGCGTCCAGGTCGGCTGGTCGGACGGGTCCTGTGCGGCCCTCGAGCCAAGCGCGCCGCTCGATCCCGATCGCCTCTACCGCATCGAGGTCGGTGCGGGCGTGCGCGACCGTACCGGGGCCGGCGTCGGGCCCTTCACAGCGACCTTCCACACCGGTCCTGACGACGGCGCTCCTCCAGCGTGGATCGCCGCACCCTGCGGCGTCGACGAGGTGCCGGTGTTGGTGGGCTGCCAGCTGGCCGACGACGGGAGCATCACGGTCGCCGTCCACGCCACCGGCCCGCTCCGGCTATGGCTGCGGACCCGGGCCGGCTCCGCGTCCGCGGTCGCACCGCGCGGCGATGCGGTGCTGCGCCTCGAAGGACTCGCGCCCTCGACGGATCTCCCTGCGACGCTCTCGGCCATCGACCTCGGCGGCCGCGAGCGCCTGGTGCCCCTTTCCCTCGCGACCACGCCGCCGCTCCCGCCGATCCGCATCACGGAGACCCTCGAGAACCCGCTCGGTCCCGAGCCGAGGCAGGAGTACGTCGAAGTGTTAAACTCCGGCGCCATGCCCATCGACCTGAACGGCTACTCCCTGGCGGATCGCGCCGACCGGGCCGGCGACCTTGTCGACAGCAGTTGCGATCGTGCCGCCGGGGGGACGCGCGCTACTGGTGGCGGACGGCTTCGATCCGAGCGCACCCGATGACACACCGGTCCCGCCCGGGACGGTGCTCGTACGCATGGGCACCTCCCTCGGCTCCGGTGGCCTGTCCAACGCCGGCGAGCCGCTCTTCCTGCGCGACCCCGAAGGCCACCGCGTGTCCGCTGCGCCGGCCACGCCGCCCCCGCGCGCCGGCGTGTGCCGCGTGCGACAGGTGGACGATCCGCGTACGGGGGCGCCGGGCAGCTTCGGCTACGACGCCGAGGGCGGATGCACGCCTGGCCGGCCCGACCGACCGCCCGCTACCCCATGACCGGCGCGCCCCCGAGCCCGGCGGACCAGGAGGTCGTGCAGGCGACCGTGCAGGAGGTGATCTTCCGCAGCCCCGACGGTCGCTTCGCCGTGGTGCGCGCCGAGCGCGATCGGCGTGACGCCCCTCTGACCGTGGTCGGTGATCTTGGTCACGTCGTGCCGGGGGAGACCCTGCGCCTGCGCGGCCGCTTCACGACACACGCCGTCTACGGGCCGCGCTTCCAGGCCTCGGCCTTCACCCCGGTGCTGCCGACGAGCCTCGAGGGCGTCACGCGCTATCTCGGTTCGGGGCTGGTGCCGGGCATCGGGCCCGGCCTGGCGCAGCGGCTCGTCAATCACTTCGGCGACCGCACGCTGGACGTGATCGCTACCGAGTCCGCACGGCTGCGCGAGGTCGACGGCATCGGTCCGCGCCGCGCCGAGTCCATCGCCGCATCGGTCCGCGCGCGGCGGGCGGAGGCCGAGACCTCGTCCTTCCTCCACGGGCTCGGCCTCGGTCCGGCCACCGTGCGGAGGCTCCTGCGACGCTACGGCGACGCCACGGTCCGTGTCGTACGTGAGGATCCTTACCTCGTCGCGGAGCAGGTCAGGGGCATCGGCTTCCGCACCGCCGATGGCATCGGTCGCGCCGCTGGCATCGCACCGGACGACCCGCGACGGGCGGCGGGCGCCGTGCTCCACCTGCTCGCACGGGGCGCCGACGCCGGCCACGTCTTGTTGCCCCGGGAGGCACTCCGCGCGGGCGCCCTCGATCTCGACGTCCCGGTCGAACGCATCGACGACGCCATCGCCCAGCTCGCCGCCCGCGGGCTCGTAGTCACCGAGGACGAGGCTGTCTACGCGCCGCCTCTTCACCACGCCGAACGCACGGTCGCGGCGCGCATCCGTGCCCTGTCGGCGCCTCTGCCGCCGCCGAAGGGTGTCGAGGAGGCCATCGAGCGTGCGAGCAGTGCGAGCCTCTCCGCAACCCAAAGGCGGGCCGTGCGCGCCTCGTTCTCCCGCGGGCTCATGGTGCTGACGGGTGGGCCCGGAACGGGCAAGACGACGACCGTCCGGGCGGTGGTGCGCGCCCACGAGCTGGTCGGCCATCGGGTCGTCCTGTGCGCGCCGACGGGCCGTGCTGCCAAGCGCATGAGCGAGGCGACAGGCGCCGAGGCGCGGACGATCCACCGCGCCCTCGAGTGGAGCCCCCAGACCGGCAGTTTCAAGCGCGACGAGCACTACCCGCTCGAGGCGGACGTGGTGCTCGTCGACGAGGCGTCCATGCTCGACCTCCTGCTCGCCGAGCGGCTCCTCGCGGCGGTGCCCCCCAGCGCAGCCCTCGTGCTCGTGGGCGACGTGGACCAGCTGCCTCCGGTCGGACCGGGGCCCGTGCTCCGCGACGTCATCGCGAGCGGCGCCGCCGAGGTCGTACGCCTCACCGAGATCTTCCGGCAGGCCCAGCGCAGCGCCATCGTGCGCGGTGCCCACGCGATCCTGGAGGGTCACGTGCCCACACCGACGCCGGCCGGCACGCGCGGCGAGGGCGATCTCTTCGTGGTCCGCGCGCGCGATCCGGACGCAATCGCCTCGTTGCTGAAGGAGACCCTGCGGCGGATGTCGGTCGCCTACGGCCTCGACCCGCGACGCGACGTGCAGGTGCTGACCCCCATGCGCCGTGGTCCCCTCGGTACCACACGTCTCAACGAGATCCTGCAAGAGGAGCTCAATCCGGCACACACGACGACCGCGCGCCCGGGTGCGCTCCGCCCGGGCGACAAGGTGATGCAGCTGCGCAACGACTACGACCGCGACGTCTTCAACGGCGACCTGGGCGAGGTGCGTTCGGTGGCCGATGGCGTGACGCACATCGCCTTCGACGGGCGTGATGTGGAGTACGGCCCCGACAATCTGGACGCGGTGTCGCTGGCCTACGCGAGCACGATCCACAAGATGCAGGGCAGCGAGCTGCCGGCCGTCGTCGTGCTCCTGCACAGCTCCCACTGGGTGCTCCTGTCACGGGCTCTGCTCTACACCGCGGTCACGCGCGCGCGCCGCCTCGTGGTGCTCCTCGGCGACGAGCGGGCCATGGGCAGGGCCGTGCGGAACGCGACGAGCCAGCACACCCACTCGCGCCTGCTCGAGCGCATCGCCGCCGTGGACGGCTGAGCGCGCCCGCGTGCCCCGCGCTCAGCGCTCGAAGGCCGCGACGATGCTGTCGTGGAAGGCGGGCCGGAAGCCTTTGATCTTCTCGTTGGCGCGGCTCGGATGGACGCGGTTGGTCAGAAGCGTGATGACCAGGTCGCGGTCCGGGTCGCACCAGATCGACGTGCCCGTGAACCCCAGGTGGCCGAAGCTGCGCGGGCTCAACCGGCGCCCTGCGGCGCTCGGCCCGGCGCTCTTGCCGTCCCATCCGAGGCGGTGGGTGCCGCCTTCGCGCTCGGCCAGGGCGGCGGTGAGCACCTCGGGCGGCAGGAAGTCGGATTCGGGCGGCGAGCACGTCGAGCATCGTGCGCCCGAGCACCGCCACGCCGTGAGCCGTCCCGAACATGCCCGCGTGCCCCGAGATGCCCCCGAGGGCGGCGCAGTTCTCGTCGTGCACCTCGCCTCGCACCAGCCGGCCCCGCCATTCACACCGTTCGGTCGGGGCCGCCTTGCGCGCGAGTTGCGCGCGACGGTCCAGCGGGACGGCGCCTGCAAAGAAGACCTCGTCGGCGATGGACAGGGGCTCGGTGACCCGTTGTGCGACGACGCGGTCGAGTGGCTCGCCGACGGCCGGGCCAGCATCTCGCCCGCGATGATGTAACCCAAATCGCTATAGACGTCGCTGCCCGGAGGCTTGTCGCCCGCGCGACGCGACGCCTCGCTCAGGATCCAGCGCCGCGCGGCCGACGTGCCCGGCTCGTGCGGCACGTCGAGGTAGAGACCGCCCCAGGGTGCGAGCCCCGACCGATGGGTCAGCAACTGCTCGAAGGTCGCCGATCCACCGATGCCACCGCGGACGTCGCTCAGCACCGCGTCGGCGCGCACGTCGAGGCCGATCAACCCCTCGACGACGCATCGCAGCCCCGCCATGGCGACGAAGGGCTTGGTCAGGGATGCCAAATCGTAGGGCGTCGACGGGTCGACGACGGGCCCGTTGGCCGCTAGTCTTCCGCCCGCCACAGTCACGAAAACGGCCTTGCCGCCCTCGCGAAAGGACACGCAAACGCTTCCCCCGGGGAACACCTGTCCGGCGACGCCCGCCTTGAGCAGGCGGGTAGCTTCCGCGCGGAGGCGGCCCTGCGGACCCTGGTTCACTCCCCTCGTTCTGTACCGGAACCCGTGGCCCCCGGTCTACAGAATGTGTACACGGAGCCCGGGGCCCTCTCCGTATGGAAACCTTGCCACGCCCGCGTTTTGCACGCCATGTCCGCTGAATCGCTCCCCTACGCCACCCCCGAGGTAGCCCCGATCCCAGGCCGAATCCGCGAGGAGATCGACGACTTCCGCGTCGAAGAGATCCCCGCCTACGACCCGGCCGGCGAGGGGGACCACCTGTTCGTGCGCTTCGAGAAGCGGGATCTGACCACCCCCGAGGCCGTCCGACGCATCGCCCGGGCGCTCGGGGTCGAGGCGCGGGACGCCGGCTGGGCGGGGCTGAAGGACCGGCACGCCGTCACGACCCAGTGGGCGAGCTTCCTCTTCGCCGACCCGACCCAGGCCCTCGAAATGGACGTCCCGGGCGTCCGCGTCCTTTCCGCCGCCCGCCACGGGCACAAGCTCCGCACCGGGCACCTCCGGGCCAACCGCTTCGGGCTCCGGGTGCGGGGAACGCCGGCGGCACGCATCGCCGACGTCGAGCGAGTCCTGGCGCGGCTCGAGGTCGTGGGCATGCCGAGCTACTACGGCCCCCAGCGTTTCGGCGCGGCCGGAGACAACGTCGATCGCGCCCGGGCCTGGCTCCTTCGCGGCGGGCGCGCGCCCAAGGACCGCTTCGCGCGCAAGCTCCTGGCTTCCGCCCTGCAAGCCCACCTCTTCAACATGGTGCTCGCGGCCCGGCTGCGGGACGGCCTGTTCGAACGCCCTGTCCCGGGCGACCTGATGCGCAAGGAGAGCTCGGGTGGGCTCTTCGTGGCGGACGACGAGACGGACGCGCAGAGCCGCATGGCGGACTGGGAAATAAGCCCCACCGGGCCCATGTTCGGCCCGCAAATGCGGTGGCCCGAAGGAGAGGCGCGAACACGGGAGGAAGCGGTTCTCGGTCTCGAGGACGTGTCGGACGCGGCCCTGGCCCGCTTCGGCCGCGCGGCGCCTGGTACCCGGCGCCCCCTCCGGGTCCGCCCCGCCGACCCGCGACTGACACCCGAGCCGGACGGATTCCTCCTCGAGTTCACATTGCCGCCGGGAGCCTACGCGACCGTGCTCTTCCGGGAGATCACGAAGGCGTAGATCGGTAACTGCAACGGGGTGGCCGCCGCGGCCCACCAAAGAGCGGGATGCGGGAATGAACGGACCGCGCTAAACACTTGTCCGTTCGGAGCCGAGGCCGGGCACGCCGGCTCGCTCCTCTCGTTCCTCCCTGACGCAAGCACACAACCCATGAACATCCAGGACCGACTCACCGCCTTCGCCATGCTCGGCGCCGGTTGGGTCATGTGGCTGCTGGTGGCGCTCTCGATCCTCTGCCTCGCCGTGATCATCGAGCGCGCCTACTTCCTGCTCTCGTCGCGTGACGACGTGCCCAAGCTGCGTAGAGACCTGCTCGGCTTTCTGCGCGAGGGCGATATGGCCGGCGCCAGGAAGCGTCTCAGCGCCTCGCGCTCCTTCGAAGCGAGCATCGTTCAGGCGGGGTTCGAGGGCGCCGAGCAGGGCGTCGAGAGCGCCGAGGAGCGAATGGCCGCCGAAGCACAACTCGCGCGTCTGCACCTCGAGCGCAATGTCGCGTTCCTCGGCACCGTGGGCAACAACGCGCCCTTCGTCGGCCTGCTCGGCACGGTCATCGGCATCATCCGCGCCTTCCACGCGCTCGACAGCAGCGGCGGGCAGGTCACGCGCGGGTTGATGGCCCAGATCGGCGAGGCGCTCGTGGCGACCTGCATCGGGTTGCTCGTCGCCCTGCCGGCAGTCGCCGCCTTCAACTTCTTCCAGCGCGTCATCCGCGCCCGCCTCGCACGGGCCGAATCCCTCACACGCGAGCTGCTCGCGTTCCTCAAGGCGCCGCGCAAGCAGGCGCCGGAACCCGAGCCCGAGGCGCCCGAGGCCCAGGCGGCCGAGTAGGAGACGCACGATGGCTGGAGGAGCGCGCAGCGGCGACGACGACGGCATCATCAGCGACATCAACGTCACCCCGTTGGTCGATGTGGTGTTGGTGCTCTTGATCATCCTGATGGTGACGGCGACGGCGATCGTTTCGAAGACCATCCCCATGGAGCTGCCGAAGGCGGCGACCGGCGAGCAGACACCGACGACGATGGCGGTGTCGATCGACGCCTCGGGCAAGCTCTACCTCGACGCCAAGCCCGTGAACGAGGCCGAGCTGCGCACCCGGGTGCGACAGGCGAGGGCGCGCGACCACGAGGTGCGTGCCGTGATCGCGGCCGACGGGCGCATCGACTACCGGCGCGTCGTCCACATCATCGATTCTCCTGCCGGCAGGAGAAGATCACCAAGTTCGCCATCAACGTGCGTCCAAGCGATTCTGGCTCACTGAGCGAACGATGGAGCGACGGGACGCGGCAGCCGCGTGGGTGCTCTGGGGCGCGGTCGTTGTCAGCGTTGCGCTCCACCTCACCGCCTACATGGCACTGCACTCCCTGTCGCTCTTGCGGTCGGCGCGAACGCTGGCCGATGTGGAGATGCAGGTGATCGAGGCGCCGAAGCCGCCTCCCCCACCACCGCCCATTCCCGTGGCCCCCGAGCCGCCTCCCGAGCCGGCGGCCCCGGCGCCCAAACCCCCGCCGCCGCCTCCGCGGGCGCCCCGACCCGCCCCGCCGCCGCCTCCGAGCCCGACGCCCCCGGCCCCCGCGCAAGAGACGCCCGTCGCCTTCGACAACGTCGTCCTCACGAACCATGACGGCGACTCCTCCTGGGCCGCCGACCCGGGCAGCGGCCACGAGTCGAGCGGCCCCATCGGACCGCCCGGCACTCCCACCGGCCAACGGGTCCCCGGGCGCCCTGGCGGCGTGCCGGGCGGGACGGGCACCGGCGTGGCTCCACGTGGACCGCGCGTCGTGCCCCTGAGCGACCTGTCCCGGAAGCCGGTGGCGCCCGACCTCAACGACATCCTGCAACGCAACTACCCGCGGGACGCCCGGCGTCAGGGCATCGAAGGACAAGCGGTCCTGGCGGCGCAGGTGGAGCCGAACGGAGCGGTGACCCATATCCGAGTGCTTTCCGAGAGCGTTTCCGGCGTCGGCTTCGGCAATGCTTGCCGTCGAACCCTTGGAGACGCACGTTTCGTGGCGCCCCTCGACCGAGGCGGGCATCGGGTGGCCACGAACATCACCTACAAGTGCGACTTCTCGGTGCGCTACTGATCCCTTCGTCGAACCTCGCCGTTTGGTCGACGCGTCTGCTGGGAATTCCCGCGCCGTCAAACGATTCGACGTTGACAGTGCGCGGAGTCGAAATGCGATACTCACATAGGCCCGCCGGGCGACGGGTCCCTAACGCTTCTGGGGAGAGGACTGCATGCGCTGGACCCTTGGACTCGCGCTTGTCTTTGGCTGGGCCTTGGGCAGCGTCACGATTGGTACCGCGGCCGCACAGGCCCCGGTGCCCGCGGATGATTTCTCGTCGCTGCGGTTCCACCCGGCTCCAGGAGCGGACAACTACCTGCAGGTCGACGGCGCGCGCACCCCGGGCAACTATGCCCCGTCGGCCGGGCTGTCCATCGACTACGCCCACCATCCCTTCACGCTCTACGACGCCCGCTGCGCGGTCAACGATCCCCAGAGCTGTACGCTCACCGGCGAAGAGACCCAGATCGTCTCCTACGCGGCGACGGCGAACCTGTGGGGCGCCCTCGACGATCGCCAACCGAGTGCAGATCGGGCTCGTGCTTCCGCTCGCCTTGAGCGGCGGAGACGGCTTCGCCTACACGCCGCCCGGCAGCATGCGCGAGCTCGCCATCCCGAGCGGCACCGTCTTCGCGCTCGGGGACCCGTCGCTGCAGGTCAAGGTGCACCTGTTCGGCCAGGGCAACGAGGGCATCGGCTTCGCCGTCGTCGGGTGGGGCACGGCACCCCTCGGTCACCTGACCGCGAAGAACCACTACGTTGGCGACTCGAGCCCCACCTTCGGCGGGCACTTCGTCGGCGAGTTCGTCGCCCATCGCTTCCGCCTCGCCGCCAACCTCGGCGGCATGTGGCGCGCCCACGAGACGCTCTTCTCGACCGAGGTGGGCCCCCAGATCATCTACCGCGCGGCCGCCGGATACGACATCACGCCGCTCTTGACGGTCTTCGGAGAGCTCGACGGCGCGGCGACCTTCACCTCCCAGGTGGACGAGAACCCCCTCGAGGCGCGCCTGGGTGCGAAGCTGCGCCAGGGCGACTTCCAGTTCGGCCTCGCCGGGGCGCGGGATTGATCTCCGGCGTTGGCGTGCCGGTGTTCCGGGCTATCGGCTCCTTCGCCTGGGCGCCGGAGCGCATGGACAGCGACGGCGACGGGATCCCCGACGCGACCGATGCCTGCCCGACCGAACCCGAGGACCGGGACGGCTATCAGGATTCGGACGGCTGTCCGGACCCAGACAACGACAGCGACGGCATCCCGGACGCGGCGGATCACTGCCCGAACCGGCCTGAGGACCGGGACGGCTTCCAGGACGCCGACGGCTGCCCGGACACCGACAACGACAACGACGGGATCCCGGACGGCTACGACTCGTGCCCGAACAAGCCGGAGACACGCAACGGCTACCAGGACGCCGACGGCTGCCCCGACGAGGCGGACACCGATCACGACGGCATCCCGGACAGCCGCGATGCGTGCCCGACGCAGGCCGAGGACACCGACGGCTTCTGTGACGACGACGGCTGCCCCGAGACCGACTGCGACCAGGATGGGATCCCCGACGACCAGGACCAGTGCCCGGGCCAGGCAGAGACGTTCAACGGCTACCAGGATGCAGACGGCTGTCCCGAGCCGGACCAGGACGGAGACGGCATCGCCGATGCGCAGGATCACTGCCCTTCCCGTGCGGAGACGCTCAACGGCGTCGATGACGACGACGGCTGCCCCGACGGCCCGGCGCTCGTCGATCTGCACGGAGACGATGTGGTGCTGTTGCAGCAACCGGACTTCGCGCCCCACGGTCGCCTGCACCGTGACTCCCACTTGCTGCTCGACGCGGTGGCCACGCTGCTCGGGCACCATCGGGAGTTCCGGCGGGTCATCGTCGAGGGGCACACCGACAACCACGGCAATCACGATCGCAACGTGGCCGAGTCCCAGCAGCGCGCCGAGGCCGTGGTCGCCTACCTCGTGTCGAAGGGCATCTCCGCCGACCGACTCGTGGCCAGGGGCCTCGGTCCCGACCACCCCGGGGCGGGCGGGCCGACGAATCGGATCGTGATCGACATCGAGCACACAATACCGGGAGCACCCCCGGGCACCGTCGCCCCGGCGGGGTCCGGCGCCGCGCCTGCGAGTGAAGGCGGTGGGGCGGCCCATCCGGCCACACCCGCCACGGGAGCCGCGGCAGGCCATGCCCACCCCGCCGCGGCAGGCCATGCCCACCCCGCTGCGGCAGGCCATGCCCACGGTCATCCACCTCACCACTGAGCGGGGCGACGACGCGCCCCCTCACCGCTCGCGCGAAGGCCCCTCAACGGGCTGTAGGAACTTTGACCGTCTGGCACCCGTGCCGCTATCCCGCAAGGGATGCGGGTTCCCTCGTCCAGCGCCGGCCTGCTCGGCGCCCTGCTCGTCGGGACGCTCGCCGGCTGCAATCCGCCGGTGTGGCCCGGCGAGCCCGTCGGCACGTTCCACGTCGTCGGGACGCTCGAGGACAACACCTGCGGAACGATGGCTGTGCCCGCCCAAGAGGAGGTCGTCTTCTCCGCCGAGATCCGGACCGACGGCTCCCAAGCCTTTTGGCGCCGGCCCCAGGCGGCCATCATCTACGGCGCCGTCGGCGCCGACGGGACGTTCACCTTTCGGCTCGAGACCCAGGCGAGCCTGACCGGAGCCGATCCGGACGGCGGCACCGCCAACTGCGTCCTGTCGAGGCAGGAGGTGCTCGCCGTGCGCGTGATGCCATCGGACGACGGCGGGGTGCCGGCGGGTGACGGGGGCGGGCCCGCGGGCAATGGGAGCGATGCCGGGGCTGATGACGGAGGCGCCGCGAACGGCGATGCAGGCGCAGCCCTCATGCTCGAAGGCACCCACGACATCACGTTCACGCCGGTCGCGGGCTCCGACTGCACGCTGGCCACCGCGGCGAGCGGCGGGCCCTTCCTCGGCCTGCCCTGCGCCCTGCACTACCAGCTGGCAGGATTGCAGGGCACACCGTTCTGAGCGGGACGGGCTGCGGGCCGAACGGCGGGCTCGGCCCTTCGGGTGAGCAACGCGCGCCCCACCCCGAAGGTGCCGCGGTCGCGCGGGCCGCTCTCCCGAGGCGCCCCCCTGGGCGTCGATGCGTCTCAGGACGGCGCGTCGCCCGGCTCGCCCCCCGAGCCCGAGGCGCCATCGCTCTCGGAGGGGTCTGGCGTGCTGCCTTCGGGAGCGGCAGCCGCCTCGTCCTCATTGGACGCCCCTGCCTCCGCCTTGTCGCCCGAGGCTGCTTCGGGGGGCGGCGGTGGGAGCTTGATCGCCGTTCCGGTCCCGTTCCCGTCGGTCATGCGACGCTCGGCGAGGATGAGCATGCGGGGCGACTCGGCCCCGAAGAACACGCCCGGCGTGGCTTCCCGGCCGCTCACCTGAGCAACGCGGTAGCCCTGGGCGTGCAGCAGCTGCCCGAGCTCGTGCAACGCGTACAAGCGGATGGAGTAGCTGCTCTCGCGCTGGCGGCCATCGTCGAGGATCACAGTCCGCTTGACCTCGAGACGCGAGGTGATGGGGTTGAGCTGCGTCTCCTCCATGCAGACGCACCCGTCACCTTCGAACCACACGAGGTTGGGCTGGCTGCGGACGACGTAGTCGCGGTTGACCACGTCGAGCAGAAGCAGGCCCATGGGCTTGAGCGCACGATAGAACCGCTCGATAACGTTGCGGTTGCCCTCTTCGTCGAAGTACCCGAACGTCGTGCCCCAGCAAAGCACCGCATCGAAGGCGCCGTCGAAGCTCATCTCCCGCATGTCTGCGTGCAGGAAGTTGACCTTCACCTCGGCGTCCTGGGCCTCGTCCGCCGCACGCGAGAGCATGGGCAGGGAAAGGTCGAGCCCCACGACGAGATAGCCTCGCCGCGCGAGCTCCACCGTGTGGAAGCCAAGGCCGCAGCCCACGTCGAGGATCGTGGCACCGTGGGCCAGACCGAGGGCCTGCTCGATGAAGTCACACTGCCGCCGGACCTCCGTCGGGGTGGGCGGCGGCACCGTGCGCAGGTAGTCGTCGTTGAAGAAGTCCTCGTACCAGGGGCGGACACGGCGGCGTCGTTGCTTTTCCGGGAGGGCCTCGGAGGCAGCAGGGCTTGCTTCCGCCGCGGGCGCTTCCTGGGCGGCGGGCCCTGGGCTCGCTCCGCCGTCGGCGGGCGGTGGCGGTGGCGGTGCGGCCGGAGGCTTGGGAGGAGCGTCGGCGACCGCCGCGTCTGACGTCTCTTCGGCGTCGACCTCGTCGAGGTCGAGGTCCTCGGCGGCCTCCTCGTCGGCCTCCTCATCGGCGGCGACGGGCGTCTTGGCCTCGGCCGCGGGTTGGGCAGCCAGCCCCCCCCCGACCTCAGCCGCCGCGTGCGCCGGCCAGGGGGCCTCCGCTTCGGCCTCCTCCGCATCGGGTGCGACGGACGTGCCGGGAATGGTGACGTCGCCCGGGAGGTCCTCCTCGTCGATGTCGAGGTCGACGTCGTCGAAGTCGCCCGTCTCGACCGAGACCTCGGGCTCGTCGTCATCGTCGTCGATGTGGACCTCGACCGTGTCCCGCGGCTCGGACCACTGCTCGGCCATTTCCGGAAGCTGTGGGACGCGAGGCGCAGGCGGCACCGACGGCAGCTTCGCCTCGACGCCGCCTTCGGAGAGAGGAGGCGGATCGCTCGACGCGAACCGTGTTCCGCACCACAACGCTCTGCACATCCGGACGAACCGACGGAGACGATTGGGGCGGAAGGCTCGAACGCGACGAAGCGCCCTCCGGGGGTGTGGGTGCGCCGCTCTGTGGGCCCGCGCCGCGGGGGCTCTCGGGCAGGGTGGGCGAGTCCTCGTCCGAGGTGTCGCTCGGGCGAGGCGGCACGAAGGAGGATCCCTGCGGGGGTGGCGGCGGAATGTAGGAGCGTTGCCTGGGCGGAACGCCGGACCCCTGGCTCGTCGCCTCGGCCGGGGTCGAGTCCTTTCGCACCCCCGTCTCGGCGTCCTCGTCGAAGGCGGGAACGGGAGGGGCTGACAGGACCGAGGCCGCTGTGCCGTGGTCCGCGAGAGGCGCCACGTCCGGCACCAGGCCCGGCGGCGGCCTGGAAGGCGGACGCACGGCGGGCGAAGGCCGCGGCCCACTCGGCTTCGCCGCCTCCTGCGTCGAGCTGCGACGCGGCACCTCGTCGACGGGTACACGCAGGGCCCGGCGGGCCCGCCGCGTCTTGCGCCGACTCCGGAGCGACACGTCGTCCTTCGGTCCGTCGCCCCGGTCGCTCATGCACCGATCCTGCGAGCGATGGCCTCCCCTACGCGGACCTTCGCTCCGAGGGGCTTGTCGAAGGCGAGGGGCTCGGCCGGTCCCACGAAGACGATGACGGTCGAGCCCAGATGGAACACGCCGAGCTCTTCGCCGCGGTCCATGGGTGGCGCGGCTTCGCCGTAGCGCCGCACGCCGGACCGGGCACCGCGGTTGGTCACGATGTCGTCGAAGGTGACGCTGATGCGGCCGACCCCCACGGCGCCGACCAGCACCGTGGCGACCTCCCCGTGGCTCTCGCTCCGTTGGAAGACCGCAACCCGCTCGTTGCGCGCGAACAGCCGCGGCACGTGGGTGGTCCCGATCGCGTTGACGGGGAAGAGGGTGCCGGGGACGTGGCGGGCACGCACCACGGGACCGGTGACGGGTGCGTGGACCCGGTGGTAGTCGGCGGGAGCGAGATACACGACGAAGAACGAGCCGCCTTCGTAGCGGCCGGCCTCGGCGGGATCGCCGAGGATCTCCCCCACGTCGTAGAGGCTCCCCTTGATGCGGAAGGTGGCGCCCGGATCGATCGAGCCCAGATTCGTCGAGGCGGCCGTCGGCCGGCGACAGAAGGGCCGCCGGGTCGGGATCGAGGGGGCGGGTGCCGGGTCGGAGGCGGCGGGTGAAGAACGCGTCGAAGGAGCCGAAGCCGGCCGCCGGCATCGCGACCTCGGACAGATCGATCCCGTAGGCGTGCACGTAGGCCCTCACCGCAGCCCGCAACAGAGGCTGTGGCGCCGCGATGTCGGCGACCCTGCCGAGGGCGCGGCTTATGCGCTTTCGCGGCAGGACCCGGAGCGTATCGGCAACGAGACGGGTGGCGACCATGGGGCGAGAGGTCGTCGCGGGCGCGAAGGCACCTCCCGGACGACCGAACGAACTCGGTCCGGCGAATGCTATCCGACGGCCGCCCGCGCGGTCAAACGACGTGTTTTCAAGTCGTTGTGGGAGCCCCCCGTCAGCGAGGCCCGGGCCGGAAGGACGCCGAGGAGGCGGCGGCCCCGCGGACGGGGTGGGGGCCCGCCACGGACCCAGCCCCGACGTGCCCTGCCGCCCTTCCCCGACGATTGAAAGAAGGGCGGCAGCGGGGGCTTCGAGGGGCGGCCTCGTCGATGTCCCCGCCGAGGGGCACCTCAGACGTCGTAGTAGAGCTCGAACTCCATCGGAGTCGGGCGGAGCTTCGCGGGCTCGACCTCGTGGGACCGCTTCATGGCGAGCCACTCGTCGACGATGTCGCGCGTGAACACGTCGCCCTGCAGCAAGAACTCGTGGTCGTGCTCGAGGGCGTCGAGGCTCGCCTCGAGGGAGCCGGGCACCGTCGGGACGTCGGCGAGCTCCTCGGGGCTGAGCGAGTAGATGTCCTTGTCGAGGGGGTCGCCCGGGTCGAGCTTGCGCTTGATGCCGTCGAGGCCCGCCATCAACATCGCGGAGAAGGCGAGGTAGGGGTTGCCCGAGGAGTCGGGGAAGCGTGCCTCGAGGCGCCGTGCCTTCGGTGAGGATGAATACATCGGTATGCGGACGGCCGCCGAGCGATTGCGCGAGCTGTAGGCCAGGTTGACCGGCGCCTCATAGCCCGGCACCAGTCGCCTGTAGCTGTTCAAGGTCGGGTTGGTCAGGGCGCAGAGGGTGGGCGCGTGGGTCAGGATGCCCGCGATGTAGTGCAGGCCCATGTCGCTCATGCCGGCGTAGCCGTCGCCGGCGAACAGGGGCTTGCCCTCCTTCCACAACGACTGGTGGCAGTGCATGCCGCTGCCGTTGTCACCGTAGAGGGGCTTCGGCATGAAGGTGGCCGTCTTGCCGGCGCGGCGCGCGGCGTTCTTGACGACGTACTTGAACCACATGAGCTGGTCGGCCATCGATGTGAGCGGCGAGAACTTCATGTCGATCTCGCACTGACCGGCGGTCGCCACCTCGTGGTGGCTCACCTCGACCTCGATGCCAACGCTCGCGAGGAGCATCGAGATCTCGGTGCGCAGGTCCATCAAGGTGTCGGTCGGCATCACCGGGAAGTAGCCGCCCTTGTGACGCACCTTGTAGCCGAGGTTCGGGCCTTCATCGGTGCCCGAGTTCCAGATGCCCTCACCCGAGTCGACGCGGTAGAAGGAATGGTTCGGGCTCGACTGATAACGAACGTCGTCGAAGATGAAGAACTCGGCCTCGGGGCCGAAGTAGATCGTGTCCGCGAGGCCCGTCTGCTTGACGAAGGCCTCCGCCTTGCGCGCGATGTAGCGCGGGTCGCGCGGGTACGGCTCCTTGGTGATCGGATCGACGATGTTGCAGATGAGCACGAGCGTCGGCTCGCGCGTGAAGGGATCCATCTGCGCGCTGTCCGGGTCGGGCACGACCAGCATGTCCGACGCGTTGATCGGCTGGTAGCCGCGGATCGACGAGCCGTCGAAACCGAAGCCGTCCTCGAAGGAGCTCTCCTCGAGGCGGTGCACCGGCACCGTCGTGTGCTGCCAGACTCCCGGCAGGTCGATGAAGCGGAGGTCCACCATGACGGTCTGATGGGCTTTCGCGTAGTCGATGACGTCCTTGGGCGTGCGCTTGTCGCTCATGTGCTCCTGCTCTCCTTGTGTCCGGCCCGCTCCCCTGCGGCCGCGACGATTCTGATCGCGGCGATCCGTAGCGCTCCCATGTTTCGACGATGTTTCTCCGTCGTAAATTGGCGACCGCGGTGCATGCCGCCGCGCGCTGGCGCGACGCCTGTGGGCAGGTAGGCTTGGGCATGGCGTACCGCGACGCGCGCGACGCGCTCCGGGCGAAGGTCACCGAGGCCGAGCGCGAATGGGCCGACACGCGGAGCCAGGCACGGGCCCTTTCGGCTCGGGTGACCGACTTCCGGGTGGCCCTCCGATGCCTGCGCCGCGGGCGCGGGCCGTGGCCGCTGCTCGGCATGGGAGTCGGCGCGGCGGTGGGCCTCTCCCTCGCCATCCGTCCGTCGAGCTCCGCCCTGCTCGTCGCCTTGATTGCCCTGCTCGCCTCGGGCCTCGCCGCCTTCAAGGCCGACCACCGCGAGGCCCGGACCTGGCAAGCCGCATGCGATTGCCTCGACGCGAGTGTACGCACCCCAGCGGTCGTCGCGGCCGCTCGCGAGATTCGAAGGACGGGGCGGCGCGGCGCGGCCGCCCGACGACGCTTCCCTCGAAGCCCTGCAGGGGCGTCTCGAGGCGGCGGAAGAAGCCACCACCGTGCTACGGGCCGGAAACGACCGGCGGTCCCGCGTGCTCGAGGCTGCACGCCAGCTCGCGCGACGACTCCCGCGCCCCCTCGCCCGCCCGCACACGGCGACCTGGGCCTGGACGACCTTCTCCCTGGCCCTCGCCGCGAGTATGCTCATCCGCGCCGCCTTCGCCGGGAGCGGTGGCCCGTGGCCGGCGTTCCTGGTCGTGTACCTCCCCCTGTCCCGAATCCTGCGACGCAGCCCGGCGCGCCAGGACATCGAAGCGCTCGCGAGGCTCGTCGACGAGGCGGACGACCCGGGCGAGGAAGCGCTGCTCGCACGCGCCGATGCGCCTCCTCCCGCCCGGCGGGCGAGACCGGGCGTGCGCGTCGCCGAGGAGGCGGAGGACGCGCCGGAGGCGGTGGTCGAGCGCACGGACGCCTCGAGCAAGGCGACCGCGCGACCCCTCGGCGCGCGACGCAATGACAGCTAACTCACGATTCCTTCGGAGCGGGGGCCAGGCGCGGCGCAGGCCCCGCCCGTCTCACCCACGCCGACGGCCCGCGGCGTCAGAGAGCGTCCTCGCCCCGCTCGCCGGTGCGGATGCGGACCGCTTCTTCGACCGGCGTCACGAAGATCTTGCCGTCGCCGATGCGGCCCGTGCGCGCCGACTTCTCCACCGCTTCGAGGACCGCCACGACGAGCGCGTCGGGCACGACGACCTCGACCTTCACCTTCGGGACGAAGTCCACCACGTAGGCCGACCCGCGGTAGACCTCGCGCTTGCCCCCCGTGCGGCCGAAACCGCGGACCTCCGTGACCGTCATGCCCTTGACGCCGACCTCGCCCAGGGCGTCCTTCACCTCGTCGAGCTTGAAGGGCTTGATGATGGCCTCGACCTTTTTCATCCGGTCCTCCGAATCGCTGCGCGAGCACTCACGCCCGCCCGGTCGGTGACGACGCCCAGGACGCCGTGCGCGCACCCAGCTGCCAGCACCCTTGCCATGTACCGTCGCATTGTTTCCGCTGCGTTTCGTCCGGGTAAATACGTCCCGGTTGAACGGGACCGGGCGACGGGTGAAACTGCCCGGGCATGACGCTCGGCTTCGAGTTCCGCCAGACCATGGCGGGCACCTATCATCGTCTCGAAGCCTCCGGCGACGAACGGCCCATGTCGATCACCTGTCGCGCCGAGGTGCACGACCTTCGCCGTTTCCTGCTCGATCCCACGGCCGAGATCTCGGGTGAGGTCGACGCCCAGGGCCTCGCCGATCACCGCCCCATGCACGGCACCCTCGAGATCAGCCCGGTGCTGCGCCGCAAGCTCGTCTACGAGTTCCGGTTCCCCGACGATGAGGGCAACGAGCATCGCTTCCACGGTGAGCAGGAGATCGAGCCCCGTCACCTGCTCGAGACGGTCACGACCCTGCCGGGCAGCATCTACCGGGGACAGGTGGAGGTGGCCCGCGCGATCCTGCGTTTCGACCTGCACAGGGACCTGGTACGGCTCCTCAGGAGCTTTCGACCGACATGAGCCGTGCCTTCGTACCGGCGGTGATTGTCCACGGGGGTGCGGGCCTCATCGCGCCCGAGAAGCGAGCCGCCCACCGCGCTGGCGCCGAGCGCGCCGCCGAGGCGGGCCTCGTCGTCCTGCGTGGAGGGGGCAGCGCCCTCGACGCGGCTCAGCGCGCGGTCGAGCTCCTCGAGGACGACCCGATCTTCAACGCGGGCACCGGCGCATGTCTCACCGGGGAGGGAACCATCGAGCTCGACGCGGCCGTCATGGAGGGCACGACGCTCCGGGCAGGCGCCGTGACGGTCCTCCCGCCCTTCGCACACCCGATCCGGATCGCGCGGGCGGTGCTCGAGCAGGGGCGTCACGTCCTGTACGCGGGCGCGGGCGCCGCCGCCTTCGCCGAAGGGGCGGGCTTCGCTCCGTCGAGCCTCGAAGCGATGCGCACCCAAGCGGCCGTCGAGCGCCTCGCTCGCTACCAGCAAGGGAAAGAGGGGGAGGGTTGGGCCGGTGGCACGGTGGGCGCCGTCGCGCTCGATGCCCTCGGCCACCTAGCGGCGGCGACGAGCACGGGAGGGACCGTCGGCAAGCAGAAGGGACGCGTCGGCGACACGCCCTTGCTCGGCGCAGGCACCTACGCCGACGACCTCGCAGGCGCCGCCTCCGCAACGGGCATCGGCGAGGCGATCATGCGCGCGTGCCTCACGCGCACGGCGACCGACCTCACGCGGCAGGGCATGCCGGCGCAGCGCGCCGCCGAGGCGGCCATCGCGACCTTCGCCGACCGCTTCGGTGGCAGCGGCGGCGTCATCCTGATCGACCCGCGCGGACGCACCGGTGCCGCGTGGAACACCGAGACCATGACGCACGCGATCGCGCGCGAAGGCTCGGCCACGTCGTCCGCCTGCTGAGCCGCACGAGCGATCCGCTGCGACCGGACCCTTCCGGCGCTCCTTCAGAAAGGTTCCGCCCCATTGAAACCTGCCGCTCACGTGATTAGAACCGAGGCCTTCCGAATGGATGACGCTCCCGTCCCGGGGGCCCAAGGAGCAGCCATGCGCAGAGCCACGATGATGCCTTTCGGCATGCTGGCGGCGTTCGCGACCCTCGCCGCGTGCGGCGGGGGAGCATCGACACCGCCGCCCGAGTACCCGCCGATACAACCCGACACGACCGCCACAGCGCCCGCGCCCGCCGCGCCCGCCGCGCCCGCCGCGCCCGCCGCCGACGCCACCCCTGCACCGGCCGCCGCGCCCGCCACGCCGCCGCCGCCGCCCGTACAGGTCGTCGCGGCCGAGCGCACGGCCATCGAGGGGACCGCGCCCACACTTCGCATCCTCAGGCCGCGCGACGGTCAGACGATCCACCACGGCAACGTGATGGTGCGCGTGCAGCTCAAGCACTGGGAGCTCGGGGCCGCGCCGGGCAAACACGTCCACATGATCTTGGACAACGAGCCCTACATCGCGATCCGCGACGTGTCCCATCCCCTGAACCTCAACGAGCTGGTGTCGCAGAACCTGCACCACGACCTTGCACCGGGGACGCACGTGCTGCGCATGTTCCCGAGCCGGGCTCAGCACGAGTCGGTCAAGCAGGGCACCCCCTTCGCGATGGTGGTCTTCAACTACCAGCAGCCCACGGCCGACTTCCACCTCGACGCCCATTCGCCCCTGCTCACCTACAGCCGCCCCAAGGGCTGCAACCAGACCGGCCAGCGGGTGCTGCTCGACTTCTATCTCGCCAACGTCGACCACCTCGCGGCTGACGGCGTGCGCGTGCACTACGCGATCGACGGCAGCACCAGCGGCGACATCGCCCAGTGGCAGCCCCACTACATCGAGAACCTCCCGGCGGGGCAACACTCGATCGAGCTGTCGCTGATCGGCGCAGACGGCCACCCCGTCGCAGGGCCCTTCAACGATACGACGCGAACCATCACGGTGGCTGACAGCTGTCCGGCCGCCGCGCCGACCACGGCGAGCGACGCCTCGACTGCGGCGCCTGGGGGCACGACGGCTGCGGCCAATGCCCACGGCGACCACCACGGCGACGACGCGCACCATGTCGACGCGGCCCACGCGCACGCGGGCCACGCGGCCGACGCTCACCACGGCCACGACGCCCACGGCCACATGGCGGGGGCCCAGGCCACACCGGCTGACGCCCACCCACACATGCGCGACGCCCACCACGGTCACCACGGGCACGCCGCCCACGACGCGCACGATGCTCATGCGCACGGCGCCGCGCCGGCCGCCGCGGCCAGCCCGGCGGGAGGACACTGAGCACCTCCTCGGCGGGCCTCACGGCTGCCGAGGCACCCCTCCCGGATCACCCGAGCGACGCGTCGGAGCGCGCACTGCGCTGGCGCGATTGAGGGCGATGCGGAGGCGCACGAGGCGCGGGTCGGTGATGCCGGCCCGCGCCGCCGTCTGCGCAATTCGTCGTGCGCGGGGGATGGCTCCACGGGACGCGACGAAGCGGACCAGGTTCACCCAGGGCGTCGGCGCCGAGGGATCGCGCAGGAGGGCCGCTCGGCTCGCGGCGATCGCCTCACCCACCGCGCCCGTGTCCGCGAGCGCGACGCCGAGGTCGGTCCAGGGCACGGCGCGGTCGGGGGCAATGCGCGTCGCGTCCGTGTAGGCACGTACGGCGAGGCGCGTGCGTCCGTCTTCGAGGGCGGCGCGTCCCATGTGATCGTAGGCGCCCGACCACGCCTCGCGCGCAGCGGCCGATCGCGGCGGGCCGGCTCCGAGGCGCGCGCGCCGGACCGCATCGAAGGCGACGATTGGATCCTGCCGGCGCGTGGCCGCGTGGGGCGCGCCGCGGGGGACGAGCCAGGGTGGCAAGGCGGCGAGGACGGTGCGCACGCCCGATGTCTCGGGCGACTCGACGAAGACCGGCCGCAGGCCGCCCGCGCCGCACAGGGCCGCAACGACGCGCGTCGCGAGCCGGCCCCGCGTCTGAGCCGTCGCGGCTCTCTGGCGACCGAAGGCGCGCAGCACGGGCAGGGGCCCGAGACGGCCACGGATGGTCGGCTCCCACAGGTGCTGCGCCGGCACGACGGCCGTGTCCGGACGGCTCTCTTCGGCCCAGCGCGCGAAGTAGAGCGAGCCACAGGCGTCGTCGTCGCTGCAGAGCACGATGGCGCGCGGCGGCAGTGCCGCGAAGGTGCCACCGCTTCCGTAGAGGTCGCTCGCGGCGTCCGGCGTCGCGGCGAGGGACGTGGATGCCCCGAGGGCGATCGCCACCGCGAGAACGGTTGCCGAGGCGAGCGCGAGGGCGTGCGCCACGCGGTGGTGGCACGCCCGATCGACGCCGAAGGCGACCCCCACTCCGCCGAGTACGGCCACCACGGCGCCTGTGAGATGTCCTACCTGCCGGTCCGCGATGCCCATGGGGTTCACCAGGACCGCGTAGGCCACGTCGAGGGCCGCGGCGGACACGAGCACGAGCACGAGGCCGAGGCGCGGCGCCCGGCGGTAGAGGAGCAGGGCACCCACGAGCGCCGGCAGCCCGACGGGAGCGAGCTCGATGAGCTGCCCGCCGAGGGCGGCGGCGGCGTCCGCCGGCGCATGGCCCATGGCTCCGGCGTAGGCCGAGCGAATGCGCTCGGCGCTCATCACGTCCCAGAAGCGGAGGAGGGTGCGGGGATTGCCCCAGTCGAGGGGCGCGCCGCGCAGGGCGGCGAGGGGAAGGTAGGCGACGACGAGGGCACCGGTGGTGGCGGCGAGGGCGGCGATGGTGAGGGACCGGACACGCCGCTCGCGGGGAGTCACGACGAACGCCGCGAAGAGCAGGGGCGCGATACCCACACGGGCCGAGACGTGCGCACCTAGGGAGAGGCCGGCGACGAGGGCGACGGCGGGCAGGGCGCCACCTTCGGGCCGCGCGAGGCACAACACCGCGGCGAGCGCGACGAGCAGGAGCGCGCCCGAGTAGACCTCGACCAAGAGGGCGGTGCCGAGGAAGGTCGCCCAGGCGCCGAGGGCGACGGCCGCAACCACCGCGCCGACCCGGGACGACGGCGATGCGACGCCGGCGCGGCGCGCGAGCGTTTCCGCGACGTGGGCCACGAGGCCGAGCACGGCAGCGCTTTCGACCGCGACGGCCCCGTTTTGACGCAGGGCGATGGCGCCGAGGGGCACGAGCCCGGCGAGGTGCAGGAGGAGCATCTGGATGGGGAAGCCCGTCGGATGGGGCACGCCGAGCACGGCGGCGGCGGCGCCGAGCTCACCCGCATCGCGAAACCCGGGTGCCCCCGGCGCGACCGTGACGAGCACGACGGCGGCGGCGAGGAAGACCCACCAGCCGACCGACTGGAACGACGGCGCAGGGCGCATCGCCGCCAGCGTAGCACCCGCCCGTCCCCTCCCCGAGCGACAGCCAGAGCATCGACAAATGCTATCCTCGCGCGCCGATGGTCTCGCTCCTGAACACGGTCCGCGATCTGGACCGGCTCCGACAGATCGTGGTCGTGCTCGCGCGCCACGGCTTCGGAGAGGTCGTGCGGCGCACCGGCCTCGGCTCGCTCCTGTCGGGCCGGAGCGGCGCCTCGGACGAGTCCCCCTCGCCCATCGGGGTGGGCACGCGCATCCGTCTCGTGCTGCAGGACCTGGGGCCGTCGTTCATCAAGCTCGGTCAGATCGTCTCCACGCGTCCCGATCTCATCCCCGCGGACATCATCGCAGAGCTCAAGAAGCTGCAGGACGACGTCCCTCCCCTGCCCTTCGACGTCATCCGCGAGCAGATCGAGGACGAGCTCGGCGCCTCGATCGACGACGTGTTCGCGTCCATCGACGAGACGCCCCTCGCCTCGGCCTCCATCGGCCAGGTGCACAGAGCGCGCCTCAAGGCCGAGGGCGGCCTCGCCGACGTGGTCATCAAGGTGCAGCGCCCGAAGGTCAAGAACACGATCGAGCGCGACATCGATCTCCTCTACTGGCTCGCCCGCGCCATCGAGCGCTCCATGCCCGAGACGCGCATCTACGCACCCGTCAAGCTCGTTGGCGAGTTCGACCGCGCCGTGCACGCCGAGCTCGACTTCGGCCTCGAGGCCGATCACGCCGAGCGCTTCGCGCGGAACTTCGAGGGCCACCCGCGAGTGAAGTTCCCCGCGGTCTATCGCCAGGCGAGCGGGCGACGGGTGATCACCCTCGAGCTGCTCGACGGCAAGAAGGTCTACGACGCCGTGGCGGCCGGCGCGAGCGGCGAGACCATCGCCAAGATCAGCCTCGACGCCATCATCAAGCAGATCTTCGAGGACGGCTTCTTCCACGCCGACCCCCACCCCGGCAACGTGCTCATCCTCGGCGAGCCCGAGGCGCCCGTCCTCGGCATGATCGATCTGGGGTTAGTAGGCCGTCTCACACCACACCTCCGCGATCGCACGGTCGACCTGATGGTCGCGGCCGTCCGCGAGGACTACCGCGGCATCGCCGACGCCCTCTACGCCATCGGACGGCCGACCAAGAAGATCGATCGCCCCGCCTACGAGGCGGAGGTGACGATGCTGGCCCAGAAGTACCTCGGCAAGCGCCTCGAGGACATGGAGCTGAGCGCCATGGTCGCCGACCTCGTCTACGGCGCGCGCAAGTACGGCATCGAGATCCCCTCGGACTTCCTCATGGTCGGCAAGACGCTCATGACCGTCGAAGGCGTGGGCAAGGAGATCTATCCCGACCTCGACGTCTTCGGCGAGCTCGAGCCCTATTTCATGCAGCTCATGCTGCAGCGCTATTCGCCGGAGCGCCTCTCGCAGGACGCGCTGCGCACCTTGATGCGCCTCGGCGCCGCCGCCAACGACATCCCCGTCTCGCTCCAGGAGATCCTCGACGACCTGCGCAAGGGCGCCCTGAGCGTGCAGGTGCACGAGACGGGGCTCGCACGGGCGGCCGACCGGCTCGGCCGGCGTCTGTTCAGCGGCGTCGTCGTCGGCGCGCTCGCGCTCTCGGCGGCGATGCTGGGTGCGACGGATCACCTGCTCGCGGCCGAGCTGACGGCGGGCGGCGGCGCGCTCTGGGCCCTGGGCCACCTCGCCTGGGTGCTCCTGCTCGCCCGGCGACGCGAGCCCTGAGGCGAGCGCGCCGAGCGGGTGGCCACGGCGCCGACGCCGCCATTGCGCATCATGGGGCACGCTGCCGTTGCCGGACGTCGAAAGGCGGAGACATCCGGCCCGCGGCCGGCGAGCGACCTCCTGGTCGTGGTCGAAGATGCGGACGGTGCGCTCGGAAGCGACGAAGGTCAGCCCCGACAGGCCGTGCTTCTGGTTCGCGCTATCATGCAATCATGAAGTCTCTCTTACTTGTCGCGGCGACCCTGCTCTCCAGCACCATGGCGTACGCGCAACCAACACCCCAGTCGGGACCGAGACCGAGCGCAGGTGTGGGCGCGCTCGTCGGCTTTCGGATCGAAGGACCCAACGAGAGCGGAGACGGCGGGCTCGGTCTGGATCTGCGGGGAGGCCTGCAGGTGAACGACCTCTTCGGCATCGAGTACGATCTGACCGCCGCCGTCGGGCTCATTCCGCTCGCCGGAGTGAGCGCCCTCGTCCGCCAGAGCGTCGACTTCACCGTGACGCCGGCCGACTGGGTCACGCTCGCCGCCGGTCCGACGTACAGCTGGGGGATTTCCGAGTCGGCGTCCACGCTCGGGGGCACGCTGCGAGTCGACTTCCATTTCCCGCACCGGCGCGCGGCGAGCGGCGCACGCCGCGCGTGGACGCTCGGGCTGGCGGGCGATCTCGCCGACGTGGTCCGCCGCGACGGCGCGGCCGGCGGTCTCGCGTGGGGGGCCTTCCTCACGTTCGGGTACGCTTGGTATTGAGGCGTGGCTCCGAAGTCGAGCGGCGGTTTCGGTTTCTGATAGCCCTGACGCGTCACTTCCCACGAGCCCCGAGGCGCCGAGGAGCGCGGGCCCGGAGGGCCCCCGAAAACGGCCGGGTCGACAGGGCGGCCCGGAGCCTGCTAGGCCAGGGCCCGAGGGAAGCGATGCAGGGCAGGTTCCTCTACGAACAGGGCCTCTCGCCGAGGCGGGCGCTTTCGGCGGGGGCGGTGCTGGCCAACGGGGTCACGGGCGTCGATGCGGCGCCGGTCGTCCTCTACGTGGCCGACCTCGAAGGCGACGAGCAGGTGCTCGGCTGCTGGCAGCGCACGCGCGATGCGGTGAAGCTCGACGAGGCGCGGGAGAAGGGGCTGCCCGTCCTGCGGCGGACCTCCGGGGGTTCGGCGGTGCGCGCCGGCACCGGCATCGTCTACGTGGCCCTGTGCCTCCGGCACGGCTCGGCGCTCATCGAGTGCCCCCCCGACCGTCTGCTCAACCGCAATCTGCGCGGGCTCCTGTCGGGCCTCGGCAGCGTGGGGCCGAACGCGCAGTATGCCGGGGGCGACTGGATCAACGTGGCGCGCCAGCCCGCCGCCCTGGTCGGCTGGGACCGTACGCCCGACGGCCGCGTGCTCGTGGAGGCGTTCATCGCGCGCACGCGCAGCTTCGTTCCCGACCCGGCCCTGTCCGCCTACCCGAAGCGCAAGAACCCGCCGTTCCAGGGCAAGAAGCCCATCACCCTGGCTGAAGCCTGGGAGGAAGAGCCGACGGCCGAGGACATCGCCGAGCGAATCCTGCGGGGCCACGAGGAGGTCTTCTCGGTGGAGTGGACCCGCGGTGCGCCCGTCGCCGACGAACGTCGGTCGGCCGAGGCGGCCATGGACGGGCTGCGCGTGGATCTGGAGCCCGAAGAGCCCGAAGGCATGCACTGGTCAAAGCCCCGGGAGATCGCCATGGGTTTCCTGTCGGCGGGCCTACTTTGCGACGACCAGGGCCTCATCGTGGAGCCGCGGTTGGCCGGGGATTTTTTCGCGGACCGAGAGACGCCGCGCGTCCTCGGCGACAAGCTCGCGGGCAAGGCGCCGAGCGAGGCCGTGTTTGCCGACGCCCTCGCCGCCACCTTCACCGGCGGGCGCGTGATCGAGGGCGTCAAGGACACCGAACGGGTGCTCGAGGCCCTGGTGGCGGCCTCGGCGGGTTGAAACCGCCCCGAAAGCCCATGCCGACGCGCCCTCCTGCCGGAACGGTGCCGGCCTTTCCGGCTCTTGAGCCCGGCGCACCTTGGGCCTACGCTGCGCGTTCCCGATGGGGTGTGGCGGCACGATGCGTGTGAGCGTGGATCGCGCGGGCACCGTGTCGAGCAAGGGCGTGGCGCACGAGCGTAGACACGCCGGGATGGACGGATAGGCAATGGCGACGCGCAAGTCGGGCGGCCGTCCGCGGGCGGCGCGGGGCCGCAGCAATCAACCCCGCATCTCGGGCCGCGTGCTCCGCGTCGGCAATCGCACGGTGCCGCTCGTCTCGGGCGCGATGCACTACTTCCGACTCGAGCCGAGCGCCTGGGAGCCGGGCCTCCGCGAGCTGCGCAACATGGGCCTGCCCATCGTCGAGACGTACTGCCCGTGGGGCGTGCACGAGGTGGCCCCCGGCGAGCTCGACTTCGGCGAGCGTGACCCGCGCCGCGACCTCGGGCGCTTCATCGACCTGGCCGCCGCGCACGACCTGCTCGTCTTCCTCCGGCCCGGACCGCACATCAACGCCGAGATGACCTTCTTCGGCCTGCCCGAGCGCATCGTCTACGACAAGGCGTGCCAGGCGCGCTCGCCACGCCAGAACCCGATCATCCTCTCGTTCCCACCCCAGATGTTCCCCGTCCCGTCCTACGCGAGCTCCGCCTACCACGCCGAGGCGGGGCGCTGGTACGACGCGGTGGGCGAGGTCATCGCCCCGCGCATCTGGCCCAAGGGGCCGGTCGTGCTCCTGCAGGTCGACAACGAGGCCGCCTACTTCTTTCGTAACGGTCCTTACGATCAGGACTACCACCCGGACGCCATCGCACTCTACCGGCGCTGGCTCGAGAAGAAGCACGGCAGCCTCGAGGACGCCGCCGAGGTACACCGCCGCCGCTACGCGACCTGGGACGACGTGCAGGCCCCCGAGCGCTTCGAGGGCCGCGCGCCGAGCGACCTGCCGGTGCACCTCGACTGGGCCGAATTCCAGGAGGAGCTGGTCACCCACGCCCTCGTACGCCTGCGACGGCGCATGGCCCGGGCGGGCATGAAGGGCGTGCCCATCGTGCACAACGTCCCGCTCGGCGACGGCGGGCTGCCCATGAGCGTGCCGAGCATCGATCACGTCGTCGATTTGGTGGGCCTCGACTACTACCACCCGGCACGCGAGCACCGCACGATCAAGCGGCGCACGCTCTACCTGACCGGCACCGTGGAGCTGCCCTACGCGCCCGAGCTCGGCGTCGGGGCGCCTCCCTGGTTCACGCCCCTGTCCCACGAGGACTCCCTCTTCTGCGCCATGGCGGCCCTCGCCTACGGCCTCCGGGGTTTCAACCTCTACATGGCCGTCGATCGCGACCGCTGGTACGGCGCGCCCATCGACGCGCAGGGCACGCCGCGCATCGAGGCGGGCGTGTGGAAGCACCTGCTCGGCCGGCTCGAGGAGGCGGGCTTCTATCACCTCGAGCGGCCGGTCGAGGTCGCCCTCGTGGTGCCCCGCGAGTACGCGCGGCTGTCGCGCGCCACGCACCTGCTCGGCCCCCTGAGCCCTTCGACCCTCGAGGCGACCGGTGGCACGCCCGTCGACGCATGCCGCGAAGACGCGCTCGGTTTCGCGGGGCCGGTCCAGGTCCTCTGGTGGCGCATGCTCGCCAAGGCCGCCGACGCGCTCACCGAAGCCGGTGTCCCCTACGTCTTCATCGACAGCGACGCGGACCCCGCGCGCTACGAGGGGATTCGTCTCGTCATCTCGCCCTCCTACGAGTTCGTCTCGGCCACGCGCTGGAAGCACCTGGCGGCCCTCGCCCGAAACGGCGCGTCGGTCGTCTACGGACCGGCCATGCCGACGCTCGACGCGCGCATGCGGCCCCATCCCTTCGAGGTGCCCCGCAGCGGTCGGCGCGTGCTGCTCGACACACCGGAGGACGCCCGCACATTGATCGCCGAGATGGTGGCAGAGCTCGCGCTCGCACGCCCCTTCCCCACCGGACCGGCGCCGGTCGAGAGCGTCGTGCACGAAGACGCCGAAGGACCGCGGCTGCTCTTCCTGGTTCACCCCGGCAACGAGCCCGTGACGGCCGAGGTCGAGGTTCCCGGCACCACGCTGCTGACCGACCTCATGCACGGGGAGCAGCGCTTCTCGGGGGACGGGCACGTCGAGGTCCCCATGGCGCCGCGCTCGGTGCGCATGCTGTCGATCCAGACCGTGGGCGGCGCCCAGATGGAAGCGGGACAGGTGCCGCGGGTGCGGCGCGCCCGTGCGCGAAGGGGTGCGTCGTGATCAGCCCGGAGCTGCGCTTCGAGGGGTTCGACGCACGATCCTGGACCAACCTCATCTCCCTCTTCGCGCCGGGCGTCGTCGAGCGTCTCGAAGACGAAGCACCCAGGAGCGATGCGCCGGAGGTGGCGGAGCTTCCGTCCGAGGAGGCGCCCCGGGGCACGCTGGTGGTCGTCCACGACGGGGACGGTCACGTGCTCAAAGCCTTCCACACCTCGCGCGGACGCGTCGTGGGCCTCGTGTGGAATGGGCCGCACGACATGGCGCGGCTGTGCCGGATGTACGCCGCGCACCGCTGCATCGCCCTTCGCGAAGGGGTGCTCGAGGAAGCGACGGAACGGCTGGCCGTGCGCCTCTCGCGCGGCGACGACTACCTCACCCAGTGGCTCGTGCTCCTCCGGATCCTGCGCGAGCTGTCGGAGGCCGAGCTGCTCCACGTGTGGCCGCGCCCCCTCGCCCACGTGCCGGTGCCCTCCCCCGGCACCGTGCGACGCGCCCTCGACCTGCTCCTGCCGAACGACCATGCGATGGTCGTCGTCCTGTGGTCGGAGTCGACGCCGTGGACGAGCTTCGCATTGCGCCGTCGGGCCGGCGCCATCGACCTGGTCGTCGGCCCCGACCTCATCGGCCGCTGGACGGGGCCCCTCGGCGGGGACTTCCGGCGCGACTACCGCGTCGTGACCGATGCCGTGGAGCGAACGGTCGCGCCCGTCCACGTGGGGCTCTTCGCCGAGGTAGACACGATCCGGCATCTGCTCCGCCACCCGGACCCGGGCGCCTGGACCCGCGCGGTCGCGGTGCGCGACGTGATCATCCACCCGACGCCCCCCTACGTGGCGGTCGCCCTGGGCGCGGACACCCTGCGCGCCGTCGCCCGCACCTCGGCGCGGCTGCTCGGCGGCATCGACGCGCTCGCGGCCCTCGAGCCCGTCACGCGATTCGTGCGCAGCCGCATCCAGCAGGTCGCCAGCGTGACCGCCACGCTCGGCTTCGACCCGCTCGAAGCGCTGGCCGCGGTCCTCCGGCGCCACGACGAAGCCGCCGGCGAGGAGGATGACCGGAGCTGACGTGCCCCCTCCCCGAAGCGAGGGCACAAACGCAAGCTCAATCGATGTGGAACTGGGCGATGGCCCGCTCGACCTTGGCTTGCACCGGCTGGAAGTTGTCCTGCCGGCCTCCGGCCTCCACGACGTAGACGCGGTCGTGGGTGACGAAGAGGGTGAGCCAGTAGACGTAGGGGTGGCCGTTCTGATCACGGCCGAAACGGAGCTGCCGTCCCCGCTGCCCGCCGGCGGCGTGCACGTCCTTCTCTTCCGCGAGGGCGTAGCCACCGATGGTGCGCAGGCGGTTCTTCACCGCCTTTTCCCAGAAGTACAGGGTGCCCCTCGGATTGTTGTCCACCTCACGCACGGCCATCACCACGCCGTCGGCGTCGACCGCGCGGAAGTCGTAGGCGCCTCGGTGATCGTCGAGGACGACGAAGTTGCTCGGCTGCTTCAGCTCGAAGGAGGTGCCACAGCCCGAGACGGCGAGGGCGGCGAGGAGGAGAGGGACGCGGATGTCTCTTCGTGTCATGGCGGTCACCTCAGGTTGAGCAGGTTGCCGAGGCCGAGCTGGTCGAGCCAGTCGATGGGCAGATGGAAGACCTGGCCTTGGCCGAGGTTCTCCTGGGGTCGCGGCTGGAAGACGCACGTGATGGTGGAGAAGGCGACGCGGTCCGACAGGTAGCGGATCTGCCCCTCGAGGGTGTCGACCTCCTGGGCGACGCGCTCGAGCTCACGCTCGACGGAGAGCGCGTCGGGCACGTTGTTCGCTTGGTGCAGGAGCGCCGCGAGACGGTCCCGCACGGCCTGCGCGTTGCGCAGCCGGATTCTCGAGATCGCGGAACTGCTGACTGATGTCCTGCGCCTGTACGTTGCGGTGCAGGACATCACCCACCTGCTCTACGCGCCCGAGGGCATCACGGAACTTCCGCGCCGGCACGCGCACCACGACCTCCGTGTCGCTCTGCTGCGCGATGAAGCCGCCGACGTCGCGTGCGATGGCGATGATCGCGCGCTGGCTCTCCTGCACCTGGTAGACGGCCATGGTGAGGTTGGCCGTGTAGATGAGCAACGGGCCACCGTCCGAGACGGCGTCGGTGGCGGTCTGGGCGTGTTGGGATGGGTGGGGCTTGCCTCCGGCGCCGCACCCGACCCGGGCGGTTCCGGGCGTGTCTGATCCGCCTGGGCGAGGAGCGGCCCATGCGACCGGACCTGGCTGACGACCGAAGGCGCCGGGGCCGCGGCGGGAGGCGGCGGCCCGGACCGCGCGACGTCCACCGCGTCCTCATCGACCTCCGCCTCCGGCATCGCCGAGCCCGTCAACGCGTACCCGGACGCAGCGCCTCCCGATGTGCCCTGCACCGCCGGGGCGTAGCCGGGCGCCGGCGTGGTGCTCCCATGGGTCGACGTCGTGCCGCCACACCCGGCGAGCCAGAGCCCCGCCGCGGCGACCAGCATCGGGGCCCACACCTTCGGTCTTCCCATCGTCCTCTCCTCCCGTGCTGCCCCGAACGAATCAGAAGCGGTAGTCCGCATACGCACCGAGCGTGATCATGTCCGCCAGGTCAGCACTGTAGCCCGCCGTGGCGCCAAAAGGATGATGACCCGTGACGTCGATGCCGAGGGCGAGGGCACCGTCGGCGAGGGGATAGGCGAGCTCGGCGCCCACCCGTCCCGTCACCGCAAAGGCGGTCCCCGTGGCTCCGACGTGGGGGTCGAGCAGGACCGTCTCGAGACCGGCGCCGACGACGGGATGGACGATCGCATCCGGCAGGAAGCGGTAGTTGAAGGTCGCCCCTGCCGTGTAGAGGGCGGCGGGGGTCGAGGCGCCGGCGTTGGTCGCCACGTCGAGCGCATGGGGCGCGAGGTCGAAGCGCAGGGCGAACTCGGCTGCTCCCACCGCGAGGCCGAGGTGCAGCCGATAGGCGGTGGCCACGTGGGTGATGCCATCACCGAGGACGAAGAGGCCGCCCATGCCGGCCCCGACCACCACGAGGCCGGGGGTGTCGTAGGGGTCGCGAGCGGGTAGAGGCGCGACCGGCTCCTCGATTACGACTGGCCGCGGTGCCGTGTGGACGACGACCGGCGGCGGTAGCGGGAGGCTGGGCTGTACGACCACCGAAGGGAAGGACACGACGCGCCGCAGGTGTACGAAGATGCGGGGCGGGGGACGCTGGACGACCAGGAGGTGGGTGCGGACGACGCCCACCGGCGGGACGAGCACGACCGGCCCACCGGGCGCCTCGACCACCTCTTGGGCCTGCACCGATTGGGCGATCCCGACGACCAGGGCAACGGCGAGCCCGAAGCGGAACGAACGGCGGCTGTTCATCATGCATCCCTCCTGGACGCCCCCGGGCGTCCGTCGCTGGCATCTCGTGTGCGTCGTCCCGCGGAAACAAACGCCCCGGCCGCCCCCCGCTTGCACTCGAGGGCGTCAGGGACCTCTGGCGACGGCGACCATCGGTGCCGCCTGCGGCGAGCGACGCTCTTGGAGAGACGCGCCAGGGCAAGCTTCGATCTCTTTCTTTTGACAACCTCCCATTTGACACGTAATCCTTTGTCTCACCTGCTCATGGTTGCAGGGCGCATGCGTCCAGCGCAGGCCGGGAGGAGAGGGACATGCAGAAGCTGACCGAACGCCAGCGGGCGGTGCTCGAGTTCATCGGGACGTCGATCGCCGACCGGGGCTACCCCCCGACCCTGCGGGAGATCGGCAATCACCTCGGGATCCGCAGCACCAACGGGGTCAACGACCACCTGCGCGCGCTCGAGCGCAAGGGCTACCTGACGCGCGAGGACATGAAGTCGCGGACGCTTCGGCTCACGCGCCTGCCCGAGGGGATGTCGCTCAAGCGACAGCGCCCGGCGAACGACGATCTGGTCGAGGTGCCGATCCTCGGGCGTGTCGCGGCCGGCGCCCTGAGCGAAGCCATCGAGCAGCCCGAGGACACGGTCCACATCGACCGGATGCTCATCGGCAGCACGCGCGACGTGTTCGGGCTGCGCATCCGGGGCGACTCGATGATCGAGGCGGGGATCTTCGACGGCGACTACGTCTTCGTGCGCAAGCAGCTCACCGCCTCACGGGGCGAAATCGTCATCGCCCTGGTGGGGGACGAGGCCACCTGCAAGCGCTACTACCCGGAGCGCGACCACGTCCGCCTCGAGCCAGCCAACCGAGAGATGGCGCCCATCCTGATCCCGAAGACCGACTTCCGCTCGACGCAGATCCTCGGTGTGGTGGTGGGGGTCTATCGGCGAATGTAGCCTTTGGAAATGTAGCCATAGCTACACGCAGCACCTGCTCGGATTTGTTGCATCCACCCGCCCGCCCCCGCCCGTAGTCCTCCCGGGGGGAGACCCCCCGTGCCCCCCCTCGGCCCCTCGCTTCGCTCCGGGCCGGGCTCGCTTCCGCTCGCGGACCGCACGCCTCATGGGTACGGGTTCAGCACGACGCCAGACGCCGACCCCAAGGCTCACCCGTGCGTTCGGTTGACAGGGCACGCTGGAAAGCGCAGCTCGGCGGTCATGAAGGCACTGCACCGCCCCGACCTCTTTTCGTGGTCGGTCTTCGATACCGGCCGCAACCTCGACTTCCACGGGGTTGCCTGGATCCGCCCCGAGGGCAACGTCCTCGTCGATCCCGTTCCCATGTCCGAGCACGACCGAGCCCACCTGACATCCCTCGGTGGCGCGGCCTGGATCGTCGTCACCAACGCCGACCACGTGCGCGACAGCGCGGCCCTGGCCGAGGCCTTCGATGCACGGATTGCTGCGCCGGCCGCTGAACGCGACCGTGATCCGCTTGCGGGTCGACCGATGGCTCGAGGACGGCGACGAGATCGTCCCCGGCCTCCGGACCCTTGCCCTCGAAGGGAGCAAGACACCGGGCGAGCTGGCGCTCTTCATCGAGCCCGACACGCTCGTGACCGGTGACCTGATCCGCGGCCACCGCGGCGGATGGCTCAACCTCTTGCCCGACGCCAAGCTCACAGACCGGTCCCGCGCCATCGCCTCGGTGCGCCGCCTGCTCGAACAAGCCGGCATCCAAGCCGTGCTCGTGGGCGACGGATGGCCCGTCTTCCGGGACGGCCACGCGCGCCTCGAGGATCTCGCTTCCAGCCTCGAGTGACGGTCGTGGCCGTCGTCCCCACCGTCTCGAGCCAACGGGGGATCTCTCCCGACGGGCGCTTTCGGCGCCGCATTCGATGGCTACCTTTGTAGGGAGGAGGAGGAGGGACCTGGAGGCAGATGATGGATTTCAAAGGACGCGACGGGACGTGGCGGTTCACGACATTCGTGTGCGAGCGCTGCTACCATGTCGCCACGCTCGGGGCGGCGGAGCCGCTGCGATGCCCCCACTGCGGTCGTGAGCCCCCCCGAGAGGAACGGCTCCCGTTCGCCCGAGCGCGTCGCCAGCCGCGGCGCCAGGATCGGGCCGCCCCGCCCCTGTCGGGCTGAGCAATCGGTTTCGGGCAAGACGCCCTCGCGCGACCTATCATGGCCGGTGGAGCCACGGCCCGGCGTGGCACGGGATGAACACCGCGGCGCACCCATCGTCGGTATCTCCATGCTCCCCACGCGCACACCTGTCCTGCTCTTGGTCGCCGCCGGGATTGGCCTCGGTGCGTGCGGCGCCCAGCCGACGACCACCGGCCACGGTGATGTCCTCTTCGAGACGCCCGCCGAGCCCCCGCCGAGCCAGGCCGCACCCCCCGCCCACGACGATCACCTCGTCGTCGACCAGGACGCCTGCCAATCGGACCGGGACTGCGTCCCCGCCGCGTGCTGTCACGCGGCCGCCTGCGTCAGCACCGACCATGCACCGTCCTGCCAGGATGTGGCCTGCACCCAGGAGTGCCGCTACGGAACGCTCGACTGCGGAGGGGCATGCCTCTGCCACGAAGGACACTGCGCCGCGCGCCTCTCCGAGCCACCGGCTTCCCTGTCGCCCCACTGAGAACGCCGCCGCCGCCCGACCACCTCGCTCAACCCGTGAGCGTCGCTCGACAACAGGCAGGCAGCTCGCCGTGGATCAGCGTGATGGCAGCCCGGGCCTTCGCCAGGAAGTCCTCGCTGCTCTCGACGAAGTAGCGCCGCGGATGACCGCGCCAGAATCTCTTCGATCCGCAGGTCGATGGCGCGAGCCTGGGCCGCCGTCTCGCGGCGGTTCGGGTTCTGGTGGCCGTAGCCCTCGTCCGCCGGCGGCACGCGCAGATGGATGACCGTCGCGTAGCGCGCGAGCTCGGCCTCGCGGGTCGTACCGAGAGCGGCGAAGAACGTCTCGGGCGTGCCGGGCCAGTAGGCCGCTCCGTCAATCGTGCCGCGGTCGCACAACGCGACGGCCACGTCGGGGTGGGTATCGTGCAACGCTTCCAGCTCCCGCTGCACGTGGAAGATGGCGCGCTGCAGGTGACGGCGCGCGGCGTCGCCCTCCCAGCGCGGGAAGCCCCCACCGAAGAGGATGCTCGCCGACTCGGGCAGCACCAGGACGTGACGGCAGAGGTGACGGCGGACGATTCTCGAGGACGGCGGTCTTGCCGGCGCCGGGACCGCCCGTCAGCGCCACCCGTCGCGGCGGGCCGTGGGACGCTTGGCAGTGGCAGTCATCGGGCATGACGAGGGTGGCATGCTGCCCGTTCGCGCGCCCCGGCGCCAGCCTCCGCCCGGCACGCCATGTCAGGCGCGGAGACGGTCGCCCGGGCCGGGGATGGACACGTCCGGGAAGTGGTGCTCGGCGAGCAGCCCCGCCAGGGCCTCCTGCGCCTTCGGCTCGCCGTGCACGAGTGCGATCTTCCGGAGCGGCCCCTGCTCGCGCGCAGCCTCGGCGAACGCGAGCAGATCGCTCTGGTCGGCGTGGGCGCTGAAGCCGTTGAGCACGACGACGTCGGCGAGCCGGTCCTGCTCGACGCCGAAGATGCGCACGCGCGTGCGCCCCTCGACGAGGCGACGACCGAGGGTGTGCTGCGCCTGGAAGCCGACGATGACGACGGTGTTGTTCTGGCCGCCGATCGTGGCGCGCAGGTGGTGCAGGATGCGGCCGAACTCGCACATCCCGCTCGCCGAGATGATGATGCTCGGCTCCTCCTCGTGGTCGATGTGCTTGGAGTCCTCCACCTCCGAGACGTACCGGAGGCTCGGGGAACTCGAAGGGTGAGTCGCCGCTCTGGACGAGCTTGCGCGCGTCGGCGTCGTAACAGTCGGGGTGCATCCGGAAGACGTCGGTGATCTTCACCGTGAGGGGCGAGTCCACGTAGACCGGCACCTTCGGCAGGCGGCCCTGCTTGCGCAGGCGCTTGAGTGCGTAGACGATCTCCTGGGCCCGTTCGAGGGCGAAGGATGGGATGACGACCTTGCCGCCGCGCCCGGTGGTGCGCGCGACCACGTCGGCGAGCTTGTCGTCCATGCGCTCGATGGGATCGTGCAGCCTATCGCCGTAGGTGCTCTCGGTGATGAGCACGTGAGCGCCGCCCGGGATCTCCGGGTCACGGAGGATCGGCATGTTCCGGCGGCCCAGGTCCCCCGTGAAGACGAGTCGCTTCTCGGCGCCCACGTCGTCCAGGTCGAGCACCACGATGGAGCTGCCGAGCACATGGCCCGCGTCGAGAAAGGTCACCTCGGCGCCCTTCGCGATCGGCTGCCGCCGATGGTAGGGCAGCCCCACCATCAGGCCGAGCAGACCGATGACGTCCTCGGCATCGTAGAGGGGCTCGATGGGCAGCGCGTCCACGTGGTCGCGCGCGATGCGCTTGTTCAGGAAGCGCGCGTCGCTCTCCTGGATCATCGCCGCGTCGGCGAGCATCGACGCGCACAGGTCGCGCGTCGCCGGCGTCGTGTAGATCGGCCCCCGGTAGCCCTTTCGGTAGAGCAGCGGAAGGGCGCCCGAGTGATCGATGTGCGCGTGTGAGAGGACGACGGCGTCGACCTCCCTTGGGTCGATGCGCAGGTTGCGGTTGCGCTCGATCGACTCGCTGCGCCGGCCCTGATAGAGGCCGCAGTCGAGCAGGACCGTCGTCTCGCCGACGCGAACGAGGTGCATGGACCCGGTGACGGTGCGAGCCGCCCCGACGAATTCGATTTCCATCACCCGACCCTACCACCGGTGGACGCCGGCCTCGCCCCCTGGCGGTGCCAAACGCGCGGGCTCAGGGAGGGCCGCCGAAAACCTGCATCGCGTAGCGGCCGTACCCGTCGTACATCCGCACCTCGACCGTCCAGCGTCCCGCCACCGACGGGCACACGCGCGCCGACGGGAATGCGTCGTGGGTCGAGTCGGTGGCGCGCTCGTCGCCGAAGGGATCGAGGACACGGATGTCGATGTCGTGGGCGGAGGGGACCCCCGCGGCGAGCACCACGTAGCAGTGCCCTCCCTCCACGTCGACGGCGTGCCGGGCCGACTGGCTCAGGCGCAGCGCGCCGGTGAACAGAATCGGTCACCGGCTCGAGCCCTCGGGCCGCCACCTGGTGCCGCCCGCGGATCCGCGTGGCCAAGAAGTCGTTGCCCGCGCCGCCGACCCGATAGTGGTGCGCGGATGCGGCGGCGCCCGCTGCCCCCGGCGGCGCGGAGCCGAGCACCTGCCAGGCGAAGGCCCCCTGCCCCTGGGCGGCGCGCGCGACCAGCCGATATCCGCCCGCCACCGCCGGACACAGGGGCCGGAGCACGCCGAGGCTCGGGTCCCAATCGGCGGTTCCGTCTTGCTGCACGACCCCGCCACCCGGTGCCACGAGCGCCAGGTCCAGGTCCTCGATGCCCGACTCGCCCGCTGCCACGATCCGGTAGCAGCGACCGGGCGCGAGCTGCACCCCGCGCTCGACGCTCTCGCCTTCATGCAGCGCCTCGCGCGCCGGCGGCGTCACCGGCTCCATGCCGCCGCCCTCCTGGTGAACCCGATCGGCGAGCCGCTCGAGGGCGCTCCCCTGGGCGGTCGAGGTGGGGGTCGGTGCCGGCGCCTCACGGGGCAGACGGTAGAGACCCATGGCGTAGTGGCCGGTGCCGCGAAACGCGCTCACCACGAGCCGCAGGCGCTCGTCGTGGGAACCTGCGCAGTAGCGCGCGTCTGCCGACGGTCCCGTCGTCGTGTCGCGCGTGAGGGCGGTGTGGCCACGCCAAAGGGCGACGTCCAGGTTCGCCACCGAGCGCTCCGCGCGCGCTACGACCGCGACGCAGGTCCCCGAGGGCACTCTCATGATCGTGCTCCGGGACTGCCCCTGACGCAGCACACCCGATGCCAGCTCGCCGATGCGCTCGGCGTGGGGACCGAGGTCGGCCCCCGCGCTCTCGACGGCGAGGACGAGCCCCGCCTCGGTCTGGGCCTCGCCACCGCCCCCCTGGGCCCACGCGGGCGATGCGAGCCCGAGGACGAGCCAGATGACCACCCCACCCCTTCGACGCACCCGCTGTCGCATCCTCACCTCGCGCTCAGCGTCACCGTTGGTACGTGACGCGGGGCAGTTTGTTCACGCCCGCCCCGTAGAGGGCTCGGAGCATCCCACGGCTCGGGTCCGGAAGATACCGACCACGGTGGACGGCGGCGTACGGGTGCGCCGCCGGCGCAGGTGGCTCCGACGCAGCGTCGGCCGAGGCCGTCGTGTACGCTTGAGGCCATGGCACGCTCCCCCGGCACACGTCTCATCGAGCGGCGCGACGGTGGGCCCACGTGGGTCCTCTGCAAGGCGCGTCTCGAGGTGACCGCCGGGCCGGACGCGGGCCGAAGCGTCGACCTCATCGGCGCCTCTCTCCGTGTCGGAACCGCCTCGGACAACGACCTGGTGCTCGCCGACGAGACCGTCTCGCAACATCACTTCGAGATCGTCGTCACCGAGCGCGGTGCCCTCGTGCGGGACCTCGACAGCACCAACGGGACGCTCGTCGACGACCACCGCGTGGGTGCGGTCTATCTCGACACCGCCGCCGTCATCGTCGTGGGAGACACCCGCCTCCGCTGGACGGTCCTCTCGGACGCCGTGGAGATCCCCCTCTCCCGCGCCACCAACTTCGGCGACCTGCTCGGCCACGGCCCTGCCATGCGGGCCGCCTTCGCCGTGCTCGAACGGGCCGCTCGCACGGACGCGACGGTGCTGGTGCTCGGCGAGTCGGGGACGGGCAAGGAGCTCGCCGCCCGCGCGCTGCACGGCGCCTCGCAGCGGAGCGACGGCCCCTACGTGGTCTTCGACTGCGGTGCGGTGACCGCGTCCCTCGTCGAGAGCCAGCTCTTCGGACACGCGCGCGGCGCCTTCACCGGCGCCGTAGACGCGCGCCCCGGCGTCTTCGAGGAGGCGGACGGCGGCACCCTCGTCCTCGACGAGATCGGCGAGCTGCCCCTCGAGCTGCAGCCGCGCCTGCTGCGGGTCCTCGAGACGCGAACGGTGCAGCGCCTGGGCGAGCACAAGACGCGGACCGTCGACGTGCGCTTCGTCGCGTCCACGAACCGGAACCTCGTCGAGGAGGTGCGGGCCGGCCGCTTCCGCGAAGACCTCTACTTCCGCCTCTCGGTGATCACGGTGCGGATGCCGCCCCTGCGCGAGCGACGCGAGGAGGTCCCGCGCCTGGCGCGGCACTTCGCATCGCGTCTGTCCGGGGACCGGCTCGTCGACGTGCCGGCGGACGTCATGGCGCTCCTCTCGGGGCACGACTGGCCCGGCAACGTGCGCGAGCTCCGAAACGTGATCGAGCGCTTCGCGACCCTCCACGATCTGGACCCGCGCGTCCTGCTCGGCCCGCGCATGGGTGGCGTCGAAGAAGCGGCCCCCAAGGGGCCCGTTGCCTCCCTCGACATTCCCTTCCACGAGGCCAAAGCGCGCTTCGTCGACGCCTTCGAGCGGGACTACCTCGGGCGCCTGCTCGAAGCCCACGGCGGCAACGTGTCGGAGGTGGCACGCGTGGCCGGCATCTCCCGCCAGTCCTGCTACCGTCTGATGCAGAAGCATGGCATCCGCACGGACTGACGCGACCACGGTGCGGCGGCTCGGCGCCTATCGCCTGCTGCGCCGCGTCGCGATCGGTGGGATGGCCGAGATCTTCGAGGCCCGCGGCGAAGACGACGAGAGGCCGCTCGTCGTCAAGGTGCTGTTGCCCCAGCACGCGCGCGACCGCGACTTCGTCCGGATGCTCGAGCACGAGGCCACGCTCCAGTCGGGGCTCGACCACCCGAACCTCGTCCGCGTCATCGACTTCGGCGTCGCCGACGGACAGGCCTACCTCGCGATGGAGCTCGTGGACGGAGCGTCCCTCGGCGAGGTCGAAGCCATGCTGCGGGCGACCGGCCGGAGGCTCCCGGTGGCGCTCGCGGTGCACGTGGTGGCCGAGCTGCTCGACGCGCTCGACTATGTGCACACCGCCCGCGACGGCGACGGGGAGCCCCTCGGCATCGTGCATCGCGACGTGACGCCGCAGAACGTGCTCCTGTCGCGCCAAGGCGAGGTGCGCCTCGGCGACTTCGGCATCGCACGCTCGAACGTGCGGGACACGCGCACGCGGACGGGCGTCATCAAAGGTAAGCTCCGCTACCTTTCGCCCGAGCAGGTCACCGGCTCGCGCGTCGACCCGCGCACGGACGCATACGCGGCGGGCCTCATCCTCTTCGAGCTGCTCACCGGATCGCCGTACATCGAGGGAGAGAGCGAGATCGCCCTGTTGCGTGCGGCAGAGGCGCCGCCAGCGCGGCGGCCTTCGGAGGTGGCGGACGTGGATCCCCGCTTCGATGCGGTGCTCGCGCGGGTCCTCGCCCGTTTCCCGGAGGAGCGTCCCTCCTCGGCGCACGCGTTCCGCACGGCCCTCGATGAGATCGCGAACGCGGGACACCTGGTGGCCGACGTGGCGGACCTGGCCCGGATCGTGGACGAGACCCGCGCCTGGGCGGCCCTACAGGAGGCGGGAGAGCCCGCGTCCTCGGCCCTGCCGCCCGACGTGAGAGCACCGCACGAGCCAACGAAGCAGCAGCACGGCGGGACGCGCAGCCTGCGCCCTCCGAGAGGCAACGCCGAGACGACGCCCGCGCCACGAAGAGCAGGACGTGGCCGGACGATCGGCGGGGTCGCGGCCCTGCTCGCGGCGGCCGGAGCGGTGGCGGCGGTGTGGATGCGAGCGCCCCCGCCCGCGCCCTCGCCCGCGCCGCCGGCCGACGCCCCGCCTCGCGCCGGTGCAGCACCGGGCGGTTCCACGGGCGCGCCGCCGGAGACGCCGACGTCCACCGCACACCCTGCGCCATCCTCCCCGGGGTCGGTGGCCGGGAACGCCCTCGCGCCATCGCCCCTTCCGAACGGTGCCACGGCCGGCCCCGTGCGCTCGCGCGACACGGCACCGGTCCCGAGCGACCGCCGGCATGATCATGCGCACGTGCTCCACGCCGTCCACGCGCGCGCGTCGGGCAGCGACGCGAGCCACACCTCCGCCCCGCAACACGGCAGCGGCCCCGCACACGCGGGGGCACAGGCGGCGTCGCCGGCGCCGTTGGCCCAGGGCACCTCAATCCACGACACGGCGGCGGCCGACACGTCTCGAACGGACCCGGCTGCGCTCGAGACCCTCACGCGCCGGGTCTCGGCACTCCGCGACGGCCTCGCCCACCGCGGCATCCGCCCCGACGACCTCGAACCACCCAATCGCGCCGGCCTCGCCGCGGTCGACGCCGCCCTCGCGCGACACGACGCCGAGGGGGCGACGCGGCAGCTCGACGCCCTCGAGCCCCGTCTCGCCGCGGTAGAGGTCGACGCCGCCTTCGTCCGGAGCAAGCTCGATCGCGTCGATCGGCGTATCCGCGCCGCGGACCGGGCTGGCGCGAACACGCACGCGGTACAGGACCTGGCGAGCTCCGCGCTGCAGGCCTTCGTCGAAGGGCGCTACGACGCGACGAACCGACGGCTCAACGACATCCTGAGCCGTCTCGGCACGCGGCCCTGACCTGGCCCGATCACATGCACACGCCGCTCGAGTCGCACGTGGAGGGGCCTGACGGGCAGCTCCCGCCGCCGTAGAGCCGGCAGTCGAACACGCAGGACAAGGTTGTAGGAGCACACACAAGCTGCGGGCCTGCGCAGGTGATCTGATCGCAGCTCTGGATCTCCTGTTGGCAGAGCGAGTCGACACAGCTGAGCCCAGCGGGGCAGGACGTGGAGGTAGCGCACGAAAGGTCTGGCCGCGATGGTGCTGGACACGCCGAAACCTCGTCGACGAAGGGCTGATCGCCCTCGACGCCGGGCACCTGGTCGAGATGCTGGCCGTCGGCGTCCATCACGCCGGGCGAGACGGTCACCGTGAAGCCCGTCCGGGTGTCCATGCCCGTGATGTCGACGGCGCGCACCCACGGACAGGTTCCCGTGCCGGCACAGCACCCGCCCTCGATGGGCTTGACCTCGATCGCGCTGCTCGCGGGATCGACCTCTACATTGCCCGCGAGCGTGTCGGTCTCCACGCACTTCGACAGCTCGATGTGGACCAGGCTCCCGCAGTCGCGGGCGCCCTGGGCCAGGGCCACACGCGGCGGTAGCTCGCTCGACAGCAGGTTGAAAGGGAGCGAGACGGTCGGGCCGTCCGCGAAGGTCACGCCGGGGGCGCCTCCCACGGCCACCGGCGACGCGTGCTCGCACGGGTCGGTGCAGGCAGCGAGGCCGCGCACGGTGATGTCGAGGGGAACGTCCGGAAGGCTCCCGCGCCGGAGCTCGACGGTCGGCAGGTGGTCGCCGACGGGCACGGTCGTGACGACCTCGAGAGCGGGGTCGCCGTCGGCATTGCGCACGTGCGTGTTCCCGTTGTCGCGCTCGGGGCTGCCCGGTGGATAGAGCCCGTCCGGGGTGTCGTTGTTGTCGAGGATGAGGCAGAGGCAGTGGGTCCGGGCGAGCACCTGCGCCGGGGTGTCGAGGTTGCGGTCCGGCATCAGCTCGATGTCGATGGACTGCCCCGATGTCCCACCGGCGCTTCCGCATCCCGCCGAAAGCGCGAGGGAGATGAAGACGGCGAACGCAATGTAACTCACATTTTTTGGATCAGCGTCGCATCGTTCAGCTCACGGCGGGGTGACGATGGCGTCGGGCGGCGTTTGTCCGCCGCGAATGGCGAGCACCGCGACGACCACCGCGGCACCGACGAGGACGGCTCCCCCCGCGACCCATAGCCACGGGTGAGCGTACCAGGCGGTCGGCGGGCGCGGCACGAGGGGGGCGCCGAGATCGTTCGCCATGGCCGACAGAACCGCGGCGACCCGTGCCGCGGTGGCATCGTGCACGACCCGTTGCACGCTCTGCTCCTGCGTGCCTCCGAGGACGTCCACCATCCGCGTGCGCGCCAGCACCGTGTGACCGAGCTCCGCCAGCTTCACCACGACCACCCAATCGGCCCCGAGCTGTCGTCCCACGCTCCGAAGACAGGCCACGTCCTCGGGGCAGGACGCCGGCGCCGAGCCGAGCCGCCGGCGAACCCTCTGGGCGTCGACCACCGAGAGGCCGCGCACCCCGCCGAGGCCGTGCTCGATCGCCCTCGCTCCGTCGACGCGCAGGCTCGGGTCCGACGTCGCCCAGACCGTGGGCAGGACGGCGATGCTCGCGCGCGCCGCCCGCGCGTCGTTCGGTCGCGGCTGCGATGCTCCACAGCCGAGAGCAATCATCACGAACGGTAGAAGGGCGGGGATCGGCCGGAAGCGCACAGGGGCCACCACGCTGCGTGAGAAGACAGGATACACGAGGACACGACCGAACCCCGGGAACCGGCGGCCGACGGCCAAACCGATTCCCGGGGCACAGGTCGGGCGAGTGGCTCACGCGGGACCGGAGCCGGAGCCGGAGCCCGAGCCCGAGCCGCCACCCGAGGAGCCGGGACCCGAGGAACCCGAGCCCGAAGAGCCCGAGCCCGAGCCGCCGGGCGCCGAGCCCGGGCAAGCGCGGATCGTCCAGCCGCAGGTCCCGTCCGAGGCCCGGTCACACACCGGACCGCCCGTGCTCCCGTCTCCGCACACGTAGTTCGGCGCACCGTAGGGGTTCGGACCGCACTCGGTGTTCGTGCAGGGCGCGGGGCAGCTGAGGCCCCAGCCGCAGGACCCGTCGGCGCCCACCTCACACACGGCCTGAACCGGAGTGCCGTCGTCGCAATCGTAGCTCGGCACCAAGAAGTTCAGCGGACCGCAGGCGCTCACGGAGCACTCGGGGGGCGGAGGGGGAGGCGGCGTCGGGCAGGTGCGGATCGTCCAGCCGCAGGTCCCGTCCGCACCTCGCTCGCAGACCGGACCGCCAGTGCTCCCGTCGTCACAGAGGTAATTCGGCACACCGAGGGGCTCGGGGCCGCATTCGGTGGCCGTGCACACGGGAGGAGGAGGAGGAGGCGTCGGGCAGGTGCGGATCGTCCAGCCGCAGGTCCCGTCCGCACCTCGCCCGCAGACCGGGCCGCCAGTGCTCCCGTCGTCACAGAGGTAGTTCGGCACACCGAGGGGCTCGGGGCCGCATTCGGTGTCCGTGCAGGGCGGATCGTCCGGCACGCACGCGCACGTCGGGCATCCCCGGTCGTCCACGCCGTGATGGGTGCCCACCACGCAGTCGGTCGCGCAGGCGATGGCGGGGCACACCGTGCCCCCGTCGTCGGTCGGGATGCCGCCGTCGCCCACCGGAGGCGGCGGGTCCACGGGATAGCAGGCCGCGAAGGCGTCGCAGCTCGGGTCACCGGACGCGCAGGTCGTTCCGGTCGGCACTGCGTAGGCGGGAGCGCAGTCCGGACGGGCGATGCAGGGGCTCTCGTCGAGGTCCGTACACGTGGTGAGGGCCGGACACGTGCCGTCCGCGCTGCACGTCCCCCATCCTGCCGGCACCGAGCCCGTGTCGGCGAACGAGGCCCGCTCGCCGGTGCGCAGGTTGATCGCCGAAACGCCGGTGCCCTCGTGGCTCGAGGCGCAACCGGCGCCGAGGACCGCGAGCACGGCGGTAAGGGCCAAACAGGAGATGGAACGTCGTTGAAGCGGAGTCATGGTCTTCCTCCTCGAAGGGTTCGACTCCTGACCATGCAAGCGCGGGGCCAGCTCGGAATTGCCACGATCCACGGGCCTGTGTTCGCAACCTGTCAAGCCGACGTGACAGTCCGGGCGGGGCAACCGTCACGCGTGCATGACACTTCCGAGGAGTCCATCCAGGAGGCAGGTGTTCCGGGTCTCGACCCCTGCTCAGAGGTGGTGGTGCCGGCTGTTCGACGGCCGCTCGACGCGCGGGCGGCGGGAGCTGCCTATGCTAGCCTGACCCCTCCGGATGCCCACGGAGCCCCTTCGATTCGGCCCCTACGAGCTCCTGCGGCGGCTCGGCGCCGGAGGCATGGCCGAGACCTATCTCGCCGTGCGTCGCGGACCGGGCGGGTTCGAGCAGCACGTATGCGTCAAGCGCATCCTGCCCGCCTTCGAGCAGGACGCGGAGTTCGTCCGCCTCTTCCTCGACGAGGCCCGCCTTTCGGCGCGCCTGCGCCACGCCAACATCGTGCAGGTCCTCGACTTCGGCGTCGTCGACGGCTCCCACTTCCTAGCCCTCGAGCTGGTCGAGGGGCTCGACCTCCGGGCCCTGCTCAAGGCCCTCGCGCGCGAGCAGGCCAGCCTCCCGACCGACCTCGTGTCCTATCTCGCCTTCGAGGTCGGCAACGCCCTCGACTACGCGCACCGCGCGGGGCAGGACGGCCACGTCGCGGGCATCGTCCACCGCGACGTCTCGCCCTCCAACGTCCTGCTCAGCGAGGCAGGCGAGGTGAAGCTCGGTGACTTCGGGATCGCCAAGGCCATGAACACGCCCGGCGTCACGCGGAGCGGTGTGCTCAAGGGTAAGGTGCCCTACATGGCACCGGAATACGCCCGCACGGCGCAGGTCGATGCGCGCGGAGACCTCTTCGCCCTCGGCGTGATGCTCTACGAATGCCTCGCCGGCAGGCGGCCCTTCGACGGGACGACCGACCTCGACACGCTCACACGCATCACCCAAGGTCGGCACGTGCCCCTCGCCGAGGCGGCACCGACAACGCCGCGCGGGCTCGTGGACGCGGTGGAGCGTCTGCTCCTGCCCGACCCCGAGGCGCGCTTCCCGAACGCGCCCTCGCTGCTCGACGCCCTCGTCGACGTGGCACCGCCGCCGACGGCCCGCCGCATCCTGGGCGAGCTGGTGCGCCGCCATGGCGCTTCGGTCGCGAGCCACGGCCCCGACTCGACCTCACGCTCCCTCGTCTACGGGGACACGGTGCTCGGGACGCCACGCGGGACCGAGATCCTCGCCGACCGTGAGGTGCGCCCATCGCAGCCGCCCGAGGTCCGCACCGCCGGCCCGAACGAGGAGACCCGCACCCGCCTACCCGCCGCGACCCCGCCGCTGCCGACCCCCGCCTCCACACCCACGCCTGCGTCGCTCCCGGAGCGCGACCCCGTGGTGCCGGCCCTCGGGACCGCGACCGTCGTCGACCCGGGGTTGCGCGCACGGATGGCCGTCGATGCCCTGCCGACCTACCCGCTGCCCCTGCCCGACGCCGAGATGCCGAAGGCCACCGCGGGTCCAACCCCGACTTCCGACACGGCCACCATCCCGCCCACGGCGACCACGGTGCGCTTCGCGGCGCTCGTCGCGGGGGGAGCGCTCGCCCTTTTGGCCGTGGGTGGGGCCGCATTCCTGCTCGTCACCCGCGCGGCAACCCCGCCGCCGAGCGCAGCCCCTCCCTCGGCGAGCAGCCCGCCGTCCGCCTCGGCAGGCGCGCCAGCCGGCCCGGGCGCGTCTGCCCACGCCCGAGGCACCTCGCCGGCAGCGACACCGACATCCCTCCCCTCTGCTGGCGCCCCGCACCTCGCCCACGTTCAGCCGGCCCACGACGCGGGACCGACGGGCCAGCCCCCTCCCGCCAGCGCCGCTCCGACCACGACGGATCCGTCGCCCGCCGATCCCACGGGCGCGTCCGATGTGGCCCATCCCTCGGCCCGCGACGGGCCAGCCCCCCATGCCAACCTGGACGCCTCGGCCGATGCCTCGCTCACCATCGTGGTCGTTCCCTACGGCGACGTCCTCGTGGACGGCCACCGCGTCGGGACGTCGCCGATCACGGTGAACATTCCGCCAGGTCGCCACAACGTCGGCACCTCCTCATCGACCCGGCGGACTACGGTGGAGCTGCACGCGCGAGAGCGACGACGCGTGGTCCTGCGCTGACTCCCCGGAGCGCGCGGTATCGAGCTCGGCGTGGGGAAAGACACGGACCCGCTCGCGTGGAGGCCCGGGGTCGAGTAAAACGGCCCTCCATGTCCCATCGCGACGAACTGAAGCGCGCCCTCGACCGGCTCGAATCGAGCTGGGACACGCACCTCGCGCACCTCGAAGATCTGGTTCGAATCGCAGGCGTCTCCGCCAAGCCGCCTCCGAGCCCCGAGCTCGCACGGAGCGCGCGCGCCGTCGCCGATCGGATGGCGGAGGCGGGCCTCGAGCACACGGAGGTGATCGACTTCCCCGGCGGCCATCCCTACGCCTACGGCGAGTGGCTGCACGCGGAGGGCGCGCCGACCGTGTTGCTCTACGGTCACCATGACGTGCAGCCGCCCGGCCGACCCGAGAAGTGGAAGACGCCCGCCTTCGAGCCGACGCTCCGCGAGGACGGGCGCCTCTACGGTCGCGGCGCGGTGGACGACAAGGCGGGCGTGATGATGCACGTAGCCGCGTGCGCGGCCTGGCTCGACGGCGCAGGCAAGCTGCCGGTCAACGTGAAGTTCGTCGTGGAGGGCGAGGAGGAGGCCGGCTCCACGAGCCTCGAAGCCTTCCTCGAGAAGTACCGGGAGCGTCTCGCCGCAGACGTAATCGTGCTCACGGACACGGCCAACCTGGACGCCGGCATCCCGTCCCTGACGGTCTCGCTGCGGGGCCTCGCAGGCATCACCGTCGAGGTGCGGGCGCTCGACCACCCGGTGCACAGCGGCATGTGGGGCGGCCCCGTGCCCGATCCGGTCATCGCCCTGTGCCGCGCGATCGGCGAGCTGATCGACGAACGGGGCATCGTGACCGCGGCCCTGCGCGAGGGCGTGCGGCCCCTCGACGCGGAAGAGCGCAGCAAGCTCGAGGCCCTGCCCTTCGATGCGGCACGTTTCCGCGAACAGGTGGGGCTCGTCCCCGGTGCCGGTCTGGTCGGAGACGCGGACATGCCGGTGTGGGGGCGCGTGTGGCGCGAGCCGGCCGTGACCGTGACCGCCCTCGAAGCCCGCCCCCTCGAGGGCTCGAGCAACCAGATCATCGAGAACGCACGCGCGCACATCAGCGTGCGCACCGTGCCGGACCAGGATCCGCAGGCCGTGCAGGACGCCCTGGTACGCCACTTCGAGCAACGCGTGCCGTGGGGCCTCGAGGTGTCGGTCGAGCGAGAGACGCTGGCCAACTGGTGGATCACGCGGCCCGAGGGGCCCGCCTTCGAGGCTGCGGCACGGGCGATGGAGGCGGGCTACGGCCGCCGGGTCGAGCTCATCGGTTGCGGCGGCTCCATCCCCTTCGTGGAGCCCTTCGCCCGAGTGCTCGGCGGTGTCCCCGCCCTGTTGACCGGCGTCGAGGATCCGATCTGCAACGCCCACTCAGAGAACGAGTCGCTCAACCTCGACGACTGGCGCAGCGGCACGCGGGCGGCCGTGTACCTCTACGCGGAGCTGGCCGACGCGCTCGCGCGCTGACCCGGGTACGCTTTGCGTCGGACCGCCAAGCCGCCTATCCTGAGAAAGCTCACGGAGGCTCCATGGTGGTCCGCTCGAGGCACTTCCCCGTCCTCCCCTGCGTCCTTTTCGTCCTCGGCGCCCTGGGCTGCAGTGGTGGCTCCCTGGGCTCCTCCAAGGGCCCGTGCGAAGGGCCCGGCGCGCCGGCCAGCTGCGGGACGGCGTGCAGCGCGTCCATGCCCTGCCCGACCGGCCAGTACTGCGACGCGAGCGGCCAGTGCACCGCCGACTGCTCGGCGTCCATGGCCTGCCCGAGCGGCCAGACCTGCACCGCGGACGGGCGTTGCATGGCGGCCCCCGTGGACGCGGGCCCTCCCGTGGACGCGTCGAACCTCTGCGCGGACCGCCACATCGCGGCCACCCGCGTCACGCCCAACGTCATCCTGATTGTCGACCAGTCCGGGAGCATGACCAGCACCTTCAGCTCCTCCGGATCGCGGTGGGACGTGCTCCGCAACTCCCTGCTCGCCATACCGGACGGCTTCATCTACGCGATGCAGGACCAGGTGCGCTTCGGTCTCGACCTCTACTCGGCCCAGTCGGGGGGCGGCGCCACGCCCCTGCCGGGGACGGCATGCCCGATGATCACGAGCGTCCCCTTCGCGCTGCACAACTACGACGCCATCCAGGCGGTCTATGGGCCGGCGGACCCCATCGAGGACACACCCACGGGTGCCGCCATCGAGGCGGTCCTCGCCACCGTGACGAGCCGCCTCGATCCGGGCCCGGACCCCACCATCTTCATCCTGGCGACCGACGGCGAGCCGGACACGTGCATGCAGCTCAACCCACAGAACGGCCAGGCCCAGGCCCTTACGGGGGTGCAGGACGCCTACGCGGCGGGGATCAAGACCTTCGTCATCAGCGTCGGCAGCGAGCTGTCGGTGTCGCACTTGCAGCAGATGGCCAACGCGGGTGCGGGAGTTGCGGCCGGCATGCCCGACGCGCCCTACTGGGTGGCGGGCAACGACGCCGGCCTTCGCGATGCGCTGCGCACGATCATTGGCGGCCAGCTCTCGTGCGACGTGACCCTCGACGGGCACATCGACCCGTCCATGGCCTGCACGGGCACTGTGAAGATCAACGGCACGGTCATTCCCTGCGGCGACCCGAACGGCTGGCACGCGCTCGACGAGACCCACATCGAGCTGTCAGGCGATGCCTGCACCATGTTGCAGAGCTCGCCTGGCGTGACCCTCGACGCCACCTTCCCCTGCGCCGCCATCATCATCTAATTAGTTAGAAGGGTGTGGCTCCGGCGTCAGCGGAGGTAGAGGCACAGGTCGGCCACGTTCGTTCCGGTGGGCCCCGTGACGACGCGCCCTCCGCCAGCCGCGAAGAAGGCATCGGCATCGTTGTGCGTGAGTGCATCTGCGGCGTCGCCTCCGGCGGCACCCGCCGCCGCGAGCACCCCGTCGTCGAGGAAGGCGCCCGCGGCCTCGCTCGTACCGTCGAGGCCATCGGTACCAGCCGACAGGAGGAGCCCTCCGGCCCAACCCGCGGCCGCGCCGAGCACCAGCTCCCTCGTTGCGCCCCCCACGCCCGCTCCCGCGCACCGTCACCGTGGTCTCCCCACCCCACAGGAAACCATCCAGGCCTTCGCGCGCACACACCTCGCACGCCTCCCGGTAGAACGCGGCTCCGGCCTCGCGCGCCTCGCCACGCGCGTAGCCGGGTCGGTCCTCGACCCGCAAGCCGCGCGCCACGGCGGTATCGACCAGGGCGCGGCGTGCCGTGAGGTTGTCGGCGGCCACGTAGCACGCCGCCCGGGGCTGCGATGTGGGCCGGGGCGGTGGTGCCTCGAGCGCGGCCACGACCGATGCCGGCAGCGCCTCGCGCAGGCCGTAGCGTCGCACGACCTCCACCGGATCCGGTCCCGGCTCGGGCGCCATGGTCGGCCCCGAGGCGACGAGGGAAGGCGGCCCTCCGGCCACGTCCGACAGGACGACGTTGACGAGGGTCGCTTCCCCCATGGCCGCCGCCAGCTTGCCACCCTTGAGCTGCGAGAGGCGGCGACGCACGGCGTTGAGCTCGCGGATGTCGGCGCCCGCACCGAGGAGCGCGCGCGTGGTCTCCGAGATGTCGCCAAGGGAGACGCCGGCGGTGGGCAGCTCGAGCATGGCGGAGCCGCCGCCCGAGACGAGGCACAGGGCCAACTCGCCCCGGCCGAGCTGTCGCGCGAGGGCGAGAACCTCGGCGCCGCGCTCGGCGGCGTCGTCCGCGGGCGTCGGATGCCCTCCCCGGTACAGCATCACCGGGCCGAGCCGTCCTGCGCAGGGACCTACCGCGATGCCCCGACTCGGTGCGCAACGCGCCACGGCGGCCTCGACCATCCCGGACGCGGCCTTGCCGAAGGCAAACACGGTGCAGCCTTCGAGTCGGAACCCGTCACGGACCGCCGATTCGATCGCAACCCCGGTGCAGCGGGCCGCATCGACCGCGTCGAGCGCGCCGCGCAACAGAGCGAACGCGTGCTCGCGCCGGATCGCCGCTCGGTCCACGCGCCCAGCATGGATCACCGGCGCCGCGCGCGCCGCCCTCGCGGCACGCACCTGCCGTGGTAACGTCCATCACGATGTCCGCCGCCGAGCCCCGGATCGGTCCCTACGAAGTCCAGCGTCGCCTCGGCGTCGGTGGCATGGCGGAGACGTTGATCGCGGTGCGCCGCGGGCCGGGCGGCTTCGAGCAGCGCGTCTGCCTCAAGCGCGTGCTGCCGGCCTACGCCGAGGACGAGAGCTTCCGCGAAGCCTTCCTCGACGAGGCGCGCCTCGTGGCCCGCCTCCGGCACACGAACATCGTGCAGGTCTACGACTTCGGGCGCGCCGGCGACAGCTGGTACCTGGCGCTCGAGCTGATCGACGGCCTCGACATGCAGGAACTGCTCGAAGCGCTCGCGGCGCGGGGCGAGCGGCTACCGCTCGACGTCTTGATGCTCGTGGCGATGGAGCTCGGCCACGCCCTCGACTATGCCCACCGGCTCGCCATCGGCGGCGCGCCCGCGCACGTCGTTCACCGTGATTTGTCGCCGAGCAACGTCCTGCTCAGCACCTCGGGTGAGGTGAAGCTCGCCGACTTCGGGATCGCCAAGGCATCGACGCGAACGCACCACACGGCGACCGGCATCGTGAAGGGAAAGGCCCCTTACATGTCTCCGGAGCAGGCCCAGGCGCAGCCAGTCGACGGGCGCACCGACCTGTTCGCCCTCGGGGTGATCCTCTACGAGTCGCTTGCGGGTCGACGTCCCTTCGACGGCGCAACCGATTCTGGCCACCTTGATGAACATCCTCGCGGGTGAGCACGTGCCCGTCGACCGGATGGCACCCGACACGCCCGCGGCGCTCGTCGAGATCGTGGAGCGTCTCCTCGAGCCCCACGCCGACGCCCGCTTCGCGGACGCGGCGGCGCTCCTCGACGCGCTGGTGGTCGTCGCGCCGCCGCCCACGGTGCGGCGAAAGCTCGCGCAGCTCGTGCGTGAAGCGAGGGCCGCGCGGGTGCCTTCGCCGCCCCACGGGAGCACACTGCCCGAAAGTCCCCCCGCCGAGAACGGCGAGTCGCGAAGCACGGCCACCGCGCCCGGGTACGCCGCACCCCTCCCCGCACCGACGGGACCGGACACCGGCTCGAGCCACCACTCGCCGGTGCCCCCCGGGCCGGCGCCCTCGCCACCACCGCACACCTCGTCTGCGCCATCCGTCGCGTCTTCGGAGGCAGACGGCGGAGGGCGACCGCGCCGACGACGCGGCGCCTGGCTCGCCCTCGGCGCAGGCGGAGTGGGGGTCGTGACGCTCGCTACAATTGCGCTCGGCGCGCACGTCCACAACGAGGCGGGGGCGACGCTCGAGCACCCGGCACCGCCCACCCGCCCCGCGACCCTACCCGGGCCAGCAATGCGGCCGCCCCACTCGGCGCCCGGTCCTTCCATGGCCGCCCTCGCCTCGACAGCGCCCGCCGCGCGCAGCGAGACGGCAGCCGCGCCGGTCGCGGCTGACGGAGACGCGGCCCACGTCGATCCGGCGCCGACACCCCCGGGTCCCGCATCGCAAGGCGAGACAGGTCACGGTTCGACCACGGCCCGCGCCACGTTGCGCGTCGCCGTGATCCCCTGGGGCAAGGTCTGGATCGACGGCCACCTCGTGGGCTCCTCGCCTGCGCGCGCGAGGCTCGAGCCCGGCGTCCACTTCGTCGCTGCGGGGGTGGATGGGCCCGGGAGCCGCCGCCGGGTCGAGCTTCACGCGGGCGAGAGCCGGGCCCTCCGCATGCGCATCGTCCCCCACGGGGCCGGCGACTGAACGACGCGCCGGATCGCACGCCGGGTGCGATTCCGTTAGCGTGCGCGTGGGCGCGGCCGCGCCTACTCCTCGGCTTCGGCGGGCTCGAGGAGGTTGTTCTTCTGGTCCTCGAGCAGCCCGAGGCCGATAGCCATCGCTCGCCGCGCGCGCTGCAGTAGCTCCTCGTCCCCCTCGATCTTGCGGAGGGCGGCCCGAAGACGGGTTTCCAACTCGCGCTGGGCGGTCTCGAGGGCGGCGATGCGTTCCTCGTGTTGCATGCGCAACCCGTCCAGCTCCTGGGCCTGCGCCTTCGACGCCGACAGCTCGGCGGACAGACCGTCGCGCTCTTCGGTGCGCTGCCCCAGCTGTTGCTCGAGGTCGCTTCGGGCGGCCTCCATCTGCTCGGTCTTTTCCTCGGCGAGCGACAGCTTGCCCTCGGTCTCCGCGAGCTTGCGGCCGAGCACGGCGAGCTCCCTCGAGTGCTTGTCGTCGACGTCCTTGACGAGGGCGGCGTGGGCCGTCTCGAGCTCCTGCACCTTGGCCGCGTGGGTCGCCTCGAGCTCCTGCTCGCGCGCGGCGAGGGCGGCCTCGTGGGCCGCGCCGGCCTCGGACAGCTCCCGCTCGCGCCGGGCCTCGGCGTCGGCGACGCGCCGGGACATCTCCCCCTCGATCTCCTCGCGCAGGGACGTGAGCGCCGAGTCCTTCGCCTCCTGCGCCTCCGTGGCGCGCCGCGACAGCTCCGCCTCGTGCTCACCGCGCAGCGCGGCGACCTCGGCGGCACGCTCCTCGGCTACCGTGTGGATGGCGACCTCGTGAGCGGCCTTCATGTCCTCGAGGACCTGGGCATGGCCCTCGCGCAGGGACGACACCTCGTTCGCGTGGGTCTGGGCAGCCGATGCGAACGCCTGCTCGTGATCGCTCTTGAGCTGCTCGACCTCGGCAGCATGGGACGCACGTGAGCTGGCGAGGGACGCGTCGTGCTCCTCGCGCGCTGCATCCGTGGCCGCCTGATGCGCCGCCTCGAGGCTCTCGCGGTCCGCCTTCCGGCCGGCACGCTCCGCCTCGAGCTCCTCTTCGGTCTTGCGGCCCTTCGCCTCGGCGCGCTCGAGGCGCCCCTTGATGTCGTCGAGGCGCTTGGCCGCCGCGTCCTTGTCGGCTGTGAGCGCAGCTACATTCTCTTCGGCACCGCTCAGGTCCCCTTCGAGGGCGCTGATCCGATCCTCGAAGTCCGCTTTTCCGCGCTCGAGCTGGAGGTTCTTGTCGCGCAGATCGAGCAACTGCTTGTCACGCGCACTCAGCTGATCCCTGAGATCGAGGATCTCCTTGTCCTTGCGGTTGAGCGCCTCGCGCAGATCGAGGAACTCGCGGCTCGAAATCCCGCCCCCCTTGCCGCCGCTGCCCTCCTTGGCCTTGAGGGTTGCGACCTCCCTGGCGGCCTCGGCGACGCGTCGCTCGGCCTTCTCGACTGCGGCCTCGAGCTCGGCGATGCGGTCCTGCGCTGCCTCCGCGTCGGCGTCGGCATCGGCCTGGGCCGGGGCCCGTACCGAAGGTGCCCTCGCGGTAGCCGGCTCGGCCTCCGGCTCCTCCGCTTGCTGGATTGGCGCCTCGGGCTCGGCAGGCGGCTCGGCCTCGGCCGTCACTTCCGCCCCGTCCCCTTCCGCGGCGACCTCCTCGACATCCATCTCCTCGATGTCGAAGGTATCGAGCGACTCGGCCTCGGCGGCGGCCGGGGGCTCCGAGTGTCCCAGGCGCGCCGGTGCCTTCTCTGGCGACGGGCCAGGCTCGGCGGCGGGCCGCTGGGGCGATGCCCCCACGGTGGTCGCCTCCACGGCCGACTCCCCCTCCTCCATCATGAGGGAGTCGAAGGCGCTCTCGGCGAAGGCCTCGATCTCGTCGTCGACCGCCTCGCCCGCAACCTCGATGTCTTCCGCCTGCACGTCGACCGACAGGTCGCCTCCCGCCGTGTCGTCGAGGGGCATGAGGTCGTTGATCCGTTGGACGAGGTCGTCGAAGGTGACGGGCTTCTTGAGGTAGTCCTCCGCCCGCGTGCGGAGCTTCTTGTGCTGCTCGAAGATCTCGTCGGCGCTGGCGTCGCTCGAAAGGATCACCAGGGGCACTTCCTTGAGCTCGGCGCTCTTCTTGATCTTCTTGCAGACCAGGAAGCCGTTCATGCCGGGCAGCTCGATGGACAGCAGGATCAGGTCCGGCTTGTTCTCGGCGGCGCGCTCGAGCCCGGCGTTGCCGTCGGCGACCACCTCCACCTCGACCCCCATCGCCTGGAAGCCGGACTGCAACGTCTGCGCGAAGTCGGCGTCGCTCTCGAAGACGAGAATGCGTTGAGCCATTGTGCTCCTTGGGCGCCCGAGCCTTCCCCGGACCTTCCTCAGCCGGGCGAGAATAGGCTGGGCCGATGGAGCGTGTCAACGATTCCACAGCGCAAAACCGCGGTGTTCCGGGGGGTTAGCCAGTGCCCGCCGGCCCGCGAATGTCGCGGAGGTCGGCGAATTGGTATGGAAGCAAGCTCGTCCCCATCCCGGACGTCAGAACGCCGGTTGCGTCGTGGCTTCACGCCTGCGGCTCCTCTCGAGCAGGCGAAGGGAAGCCGGGCTCAGTAGTTGTCCCGCACGCGTGCGGCCGCGGCGAGACGCAGGAGCTGCTCCCGACCCAGGTCGCCGGTGAAGGCGTAGGTCAACCCCTCGTGCACGCGCACCGGAACGGTGTAGCCGCGCACGTACTGGTAGTAGACCTCGCGCCCCCCGAGCCGTACGCGCAAGACACCCTTCGCGAAGACGACGGGCCGCGGCTGATTGAACACCACCACCGTCATTCGCCGCCCGTGGGCGTTGTAGTACAGCGCCGCCGCCCGGCGGTCGCGCACGTTCGACACGCGCGCCCCCACGAGATGCACGTCGCTTCGCCCGAACTCGGCCGGGTGAACCGGGAACGCGACCTTGTTGCGGAAGTAGCTCGCCACCCGCTGCGGTGCGTTCGCCCGGACGTCTGCCGGCAGCTCGCTCGAGTGCACGCGCACCACGTCCTCGAGGATTGGCAGCGCGCTCGCCTCCTGCACCTGCCCGGGGCTACCCCCGTGGTCGCTGACGGCACTGCCCCCGACGACCAGGGCGAGCACGGCTGCCGCGGCGAGGGGCACGGCGTAGCGGGTCTTGAGGGGTGTCACCCGCACGGCGGCGCCCGCGCTCATCGTGCTCGGCGGAGGCGCCTCGTCGAGCGCTTGCAGGATCCGACCGCGCAGGCCCTCGGGGGCACGGACACCGCTGAGGGCGCCGCGCACCTGGACACGGAAGCTCTCCTCGAACGCCTTGTGCTCCTGGCACGCCGCGCACCCCGCGAGATGGCGCTCGAACTCGATCTGGGTCGTCGGATTCGAGCTCCCCGTCGACCAACGCGCCCAGATGACGCCGAAGGAGCCGGCAGTTCATCCGGCCGCCTCCTTGCGACGGCGGAACGCCTCGAGGCTGATGGCCTCCGCTTCCAGACCGTCGGCATCTGCGCCGCCGTCGGCGGGATCGTCGATGATGCCGAGCTCCACGGCCTGATCGACCAGGTGCTTCTGCATCATCTTCCTCGCCCGGTGCAGGCGCGACATCACCGTGCCGATGGGACAGCCCACTACTTCGGCGATCTCCCGGTAGGACAGCTCCTCGACGTCGGCGAGGAGGATCATCGCCCGGTAGTCCTCGGGCAGAACCGAGAGGGCTGCCTTGATCTCCTGGGCGATCAGTGTGCGCTGCGCGGTGCCCACCGGATCGGTCAAGCCGCGCATGGCGGCGCGGCTCATGACCCCCTCACCGACCGGCTCGGCGCTGGACCCTTCGAACACCGACCGCTCGCGGGTACTGCGGCGGTAGCGGTTGATGAAGGTGTTGGTGAGGATCTTGAAGAGCCACGCCTTGAGGTTCGTGCCGGCCTCGAAACGGTCGTAGAAGCGGTAGGCCTTGAGGACGGTGTCCTGCACCAGATCCTCGGCGTCGCTCGGGCTGCGGGTGAGCCGGAGAGCCGCTCCGTAAAGACCGTCGAGGTAGGGGAGAACCTCGCGTTGGAACTGGTCGCGTTGGACCTGAACGGGATCGGGTGTCTTGCGAAAGAGTCCCATAGTCTCTGCACCTGCCATCGAAACGTTCACCCTCGTCCCACTATTCCATGGTGCTTCCGAGGGGCTTCCGCAAGCGGGCGACATCGCGCGAACCCACGGAAATCACGGCGAGAACCGGGCGAGCACGATCCGACGTCCCTCAACCCCCCTGCTCCTCCGAGGGCGGAGGCTCCGAACCTGCCTTGTCCCGGTTACGGCGGGTCAGGGCGACCAGGCGCTGCTCCAGCTCCTCGATGCGCGCCTGCAAGCGCCGGACCTCCGCTTGCAGCTGCTGCACGTGGCCCATGGCCCCGCCCACGAGGGCCTTGACCCGCTCGTCGGCGAGGCGCGACAGGTCGTCGAAGGCCTCCTTCGGGGAGACGCTCTTGCGCCCCTCGCGGCGCTCCTGGTCGTTCACCTCGGCCTCGGCGTCCTCCGGGTCGTCGGCCTCCTCGTCACGGCGCGTGACCAGCTTGCCCATGGGCCCCTCGCGCAGGGAGGTCATCAACCGGTCGCGCCCTTGCTGAATGAAACTCCGGAGCGTCCTGAGCGAAGCCTTGTCCCCGCCTCCGTCGCCGTTCTTCTCCTGCTCGTAGATGATCTGGGCGAGGGTGACGTGGGTCAGGTCCTCCTTGGTGGTGTTGTCGATGATGCGGACGTCCTCGCCTTGGCGGATCAGATCGCCGATCTGCTGGAGCGTCACGTAGCGGCTGTCCCGGGTGTCATAGAGCTTGCGGTTGGCGTACCGCTTCACGACCCGCGGCGGGGCACCCTCCGGCGCCACATCTGCCTTCGATTCCACCAGGTTACATCTCCAAGGCTGCCTTGCGCGGCAGGCCACCCGTGACCACGCGGTGGCATAGCGTGGGGCAACGCAGTGCGTCAAGGAGGCCTCCCCCACGCCGGGTGCACGGGTCGGCCGTTCGAGCGGGTCCGTGGGAAGCACCGTCGGGCCACCGTCCATTGCATGGCCGGGTCTGGCCCTGTCGGACGAGATCCGCCACGATACGGCCGTGGGCGGCGTCGGCGAGACCACCGAGCAGCTCGCACGGCGGGTCACGGCCATCCCGGACGCGCCCATGCGGGTCGCCTACGTGCGACACGTGCTCGGCACGATGAGACCGGACGATGCGGCCACCCTCGTGATGGTGGCCGCGACGGGGGCCGAGGCCCACGAACCCGCCCACGCCGCGTTGATGCTCGCCATCTCACTCGCGCTCGCGGAGCCCCAGGCCGACCCGCTGCGCAAATCGATCGTCGGCGCCGCGATCGCCCAGGGCCACGCGGAGGTGGCGAGCCTGCTCGGCCAGCGCGAGCAGACAGGCGGCGACGCAAAACCAAATGCCCATGTGCCCGACTTCGGCAAGGGGCGGCCCCTCACCCTCGGCGAGCGGAAGACCCTTGCCCGCCGCCACGACCGCGACCTGTTGGCGCGTGTGCTCCGGGATCCGCACCCCGATGTGATCCGCATCCTGCTCGGCAACCCGGCGCTCACCGAAGCCGACGTGGTGCGGCTGTGCGCGACACGGCCCGTGGCCAGCGACGTCCTGCGCGAGGTGTTCCGGTCGCCCCGCTGGGTCGTCCGCTACGGCGTCCAAAAGGCGATCATCAAGAACCCGCACACACCGCTAGACGTCGCGCTGCAGCTCGCCACCCACCTTCACGCCCAAGACGCGCGCGACGTGGCCGAGTCCCCCGATCTCGCCGAGGAGCTGCGCGAACGCTGCCGCCGCGTCTCCACGGGCGCCGCCCTCCACTGACCCGGAGGCGGGCGGCGTGGATCCGACAAACCCGACCAGGCACAGTCAGCGTCGCGAGCCAACGCGAGCCCGGCACGGAGCCGAAGGCCGGGATCGCAGGAGCGAAGCGACGAGAGCTCCGATGCCGAGGGAGGGTCTCGGGCCCCGGCACTACGGGTGGGGGCGGGCGGGGGAAACAATCACCCCTTCTTCTCGACGATCTCCGCCTCGCTCATCTCGCTCTTGGGCATCGGCTCGGCGCTCGACTCACTCGCCACGCGCTTGCTCTTCGGCGTGACGTCGATATCGTCCTCCGCCGCGAGGCCCCGCTTGAGGTTGCGAATGGCCTTGCCGACCCCCTCGCCGATCTGGGGCAAGCGGTTCGCCCCGAAGATCACGATGACGATCAGAAGGACGACGACCAGCTCTCCAAATCCCAGATTGGGCACGACACACGCCTCCGGCCCCGCAAGCGCAGGGCATCGCTGAAAGCTACCCCCGCCGCCCGGTGCCCGCAACTCGGTGTAGGCTCGCGCAGCTATGGCCACCATCCGTCTCTCGGTCCGGTCACGTGCAGCCCGTCTGGGCGGGCCACCCCTGGGTCTATGCCCAGGCGATCGCCCATGTCGATGGGCCCCCGCGGCCGGCGATGTGGTGCGGGTGGTCGACCCCCACGGCAAGCTCCTCGGCAAGGGCTACTGGTCGCCGAAGAGCGCCATCCCGATCCGCATCCTGACGCGCGCCGAGGACGACCCGCTCGACGCTGCTTCGCTCGGCCGACGCATCGAGACCGCGGCGACCGTGCGCCGCTCCCTCTTCGGCCTGCCGGACGACGCCACCGACGCCTACCGTCTGGTGCACGCGGAGGGCGACGACCTGGCGGGGCTCATCGTCGACGTGTACCGCGACATCGCCACCGTCCAGCTCCTGACCGCCGGGATGAAGCAGCGGCAGGAGGAGGTCTTCGGCCACGTGGCGCGTGTCACCGGCGCGCGCACCGTGATCGAGATTGCGAGCCCCCGGATCCAGCGCCTCGAGGGGATCGAGTGCGAGACCCGCGTCGCACGCGGCCCGGACGTGGACGCCCTGCGCTTCCGTGAGCGCGGCTTCGACATCGAGGTGGACATCGCGATGGCCCAGAAGACGGGCTACTACCTCGACCAGCGCGACAACCGTGCGGTGGTGGAACGCCTGGCGCGGGGGCGCCGTGTGCTCGACGCCTTCTGCTATGTGGGGGCCTTCGCCCTCGCCGCCGCGCGCGGGGGCGCCGAGCACGTCGTTTCCCTCGACAGCTCTGCACCCGCCCTGGCGGCAGCGGCGGCCCTCGCCCGACGCCACGGCTACGCGGGTGCATCGACCAGGTCAACGCGGACACACGCAAGGCGCTGGGGGAAATGGCCCGACGCGGCGAGACCTTCGACATGGTGATCGTCGACCCGCCCAAGCTCGCCCCCACCGCCCGCCACCTCGAGGCGGGACGCAAGGCCTACCGCCGCCTGAACGCGAACGCCGTCCGCCTGCTGGCACCGGGAGGGCTGCTCGTGAGCTGCTCGTGCTCGGGTGCGATGCGCCCGGGCGAGTTTCTGCGCATGTTGGGGATTGCGGGGCGCGACGCCGGACGGGACGTGCGGCTGTTGCACCTCGGGCAGCAGGGGCCCGACCACCCGGTGCCTGCGGCGTTTCCCGAGGGGCGCTATCTCAAGTGCGCGTTCTGCCGGATCCCTTGACCATGGACACGATGCAGCCACTCGAACGGATGCCCCAGGCGGCGCTCGTGCGCATCGATGGGATCGTCTTCGACGTGGACGATACGGTCACACGTGAAGGACGGATTGAACGCGTGGCCTTCGATGCCATGTGGCGACTGTTCGAGGCGGGCATCGCGCTCGTGGCCGTGACGGGACGACCCCTCGGTTGGGCCGACGTCATGGCGCGACAGTGGCCGGTGCACGCGGTGGTGGGCGAGAACGGCGCCGGATGGGTCTGGCGTGACGCGCAGGGGCTCTCCACGCGGGCTGGTTCCACGACGCGGCCGAGCGGAGAGCGCAGGCCAACAAGCTCCAGGCCATCGGCCGCGCGCTCGTGCAGGCCATGCCGAGCCTGCACCCGACCGACGACCACATCGCGCGCCAGGCCGACCTCGCCTTCGACGTCGGCGAGCGGGTGCACCTCGACCCGCGCACCATCGCCGAGCTGATACGTCGCATCGAGGGCCTGGGCGCCCGCGCTACGGTCTCGAGCGTCCACGCCCACGTCGTGGTGGGCGACTGGGACAAGGCGAGGGGCGTCGAACGTGCCGTGCGCGAGGTGCTCGGTCGCGACCTGACCACGGAAGCCCACCGGTTCGTCTTCGTCGGCGACAGCGGCAACGACGCCGCGGCCTTCGCTTTCTTTCCGCTCACCGTGGGCGTCGCCAACGTACGCGCGCACCTCGACGCGCTTTCGGTGCCGCCGCGCTGGGTCACCCACGGCGACCGGGGTCGGGGCTTCGCCGAGCTCGCAGAGCGTCTTCTCGCGGTGCGCGGGGCGGGGGGTGGCGAGGTGCCGGAGCCCGAGGCGCGTTGACCCGGGCGAGGCCACGGGCTAGGAGCGTGACCGCGTGGCCGGAACGAGCCGTGGGTCACGCTTCCGAGGCATGGCGAACAAGGGCGACGCGCGCATCCCGACGCCGATCGTGCTGGCGGTGGCCAGCGCCATGGTCTCGATTGGCGTCGTGGCCTACTTCGCCGCACGCCAGGCGAACACCCCGCCCACCGAGCACACCGACAAGGGCGACGTGCTCGTCGACACGACGACCCCCGAGCGCGTCGCCGAGACCTTCCTCGATGCCTGGCGCAAGCGCGAGCACACGGTGGCCGCCCACGTCAGCATCGGCCGCGCCCACGATCTGGTGATCGGGCGGCAGGAGCAGGACCTGCGCATGTCGCGCGAGGAGAAGCAACTCAAGAAGCAGGTCTGGGACGCGCTCGCCAAGGGGCGGCTCGCCTTCCACATCGACCGGAGCGAGAACCTCGCCCACGGCCGCATCCAGCTCGAGGGGGTCGCGGTCGGTGAGTTCGTCGGCAAGCCTTACCGGCGACAGATGCAGTTCGTCGTCGCGCCCGGCGAGCACGGTCATTGGCTGGTCGCGGACATGCGCTTCGGGGAGATCCTCTCGCGCACGCCAGACGTCCTCGAGATTCGAGCCGGGCGCCCACGAGCCCCCCCTACCCTCCGCGCCGACGAAAGCTGCCCCGTGAGCGCGCGCGACGACGACGCCCTTCGGCTCGGCACCGAAGCCCACTACCGCGATGCGCGCTACTACGACCAGACCTACCGCCGGCGTCGCCACGACGTGCGCTTCTACGCCGACGTGGCCGAGGCGCGGGGCGGGCCAGTGCTCGAGCTCGGCGTGGGCACGGGCCGGGTCGCCCTCGAGATTGCGCGGCGGGGTGTCGAGCTGGTCGGCGTCGACCGCATGCCCGAGATGCTAGCGCGCGCACGCGAGCGGCTCGACAAGCAGCCGCATGCCGTGCGCGAGCGGGTGACCCTGCGCCGGGGCGACATGCGTCGCGTCCGGGTCGGGCGACGCTTCCCCCTGGTCATCTCGCCGTTCAACGTGTTCATGCACCTGTACGAGCGCCGCGACGTCGAGCAGGCCCTCGGGACGGTGCGCCGCCACCTGCGCCCGGGGGGTCGCTTCGTCTTCGACGTCCTCCTGCCCGATCCGCGCAACCTCGCGCGCGACCCCCTGCGCGTCTACCGCGGCCGCCCGGTGAAGTGGCCCAGCGACGGGCGCCGCTACCACTACGGCGAGCACTTCCAGTACGACCCGGTGCGCCAGGTACAGCTCGTGACGATGGCCTTCCAGGCCGTCGAGGACCGGGACGACCTCTTCGTAACCCCCCTCGCCCACCGTCAGTTCTTCCCGGCGGAGCTCGAAGCCCTGCTCCACTACAACGGCTTCACGATTGAAGCGCGCTGGGGCGACTTCGAGCGCGAGCCCCTCCAGGAAGGCTCGGAGAGCCAGGTCATCGTGGCCAAGCTGCGCCGCCGCTGAGCGCAGAACTCGGCGTAGGAAGCGCTTCGGGTTCGCCAGCGGCCGCGAGGGCACGAACCGAGCTCTCAGAGCTTCGTGGCTTCGACGTGGGCCCGGGCGGCCGCGAGGGCCTCGTCGCACATGCGGTCGTGCTCGGCGGGGTCTGCCCAGCGGGCGCGCCCCTCCGCGGGCAAAAGGTCGATCGGGTCGAAGTACAGGAAGAAGCGGCCGGGCTTGACCGAGGGGGCGGTGTAGACGCTGATGCCCGTCATCCGGTCGTAGTGCTCGAGGGAATGCACGTCCCGCTTGCCGCCACCGCCCGGAGCGTCGACGACGAAGGTCGGCGTGTTGAAGCCGGCCGTAGAGCCGCGCACGTGCTTCTCGATCTGCATCGCCGTGTTGACGGTCGTGCGCAGCTCCTCGGTGCCCTTCACCAGGTCGTGCTGGTAGACGTAGTAGGGGTGCACGTTCACGTAGGCGAGGCGCCTCACCAGCAGCGTCATCGTCTCGACCGTGTCGTTGACGCCGCGCTGCAGCACCGATTGGTTGCGGATCATGGCGCCGGTCTCGAACAGCCGCCCCATGGCCCGCTCGGTGATCTCCGTGATCTCGTTCGGGTTGTTGAAGTGGGTGTGGAGCATCACGTCCTTGTGGAGCTTGCGCCCGTGCTCCACCACGCCGACGAAGGCCGAGAACCAGGCGTCGTCGCTGAGCACCTTCTGGGGCATCACGGCGGGCCCCTTGCTGGCGAAGCGCATGCGCCGGACGTGTGGGATGTTCAGCAGGGTCTCGCCGATGAGCGTGATCTGGTCGGCGCGCAGGTTCCACGCGTCGCCACCGCTCACCACGATGTCCTCGAGCTCGGGACGCGACGCCACGTAGGCGAAGATCTGCTCCCAGCGCTTGGGCGTCGCCTTGAGGCTGACCTTCTCGACCGACTCCTGGTCGGGCCCGACGGCATAGGAGCGCGTGCAGAAGCGGCAGTAGACCGGACACGTGTCGAGGGCGAGGAAGAGCGCCTTGTCCGGATAGCGGTGGGTGAGCCCCGGTGTGGGCGCGTCGCCCTGCTCCGAGAGGGAGTCGAGGGTGAGCTTCGGATGGTCGGGCAAGCGTGTCGAGCCGAGGGGGATGAACTGCCGCCGGATCGGGTCCTCGTAGGGATGGTCCCAGTCGATCAGGCTCAGCATGTAAGGCGAGACACGAACGGCCATGGGCGCGATACGGAAGCCCTCGGCGGCGTCGGCGATGAAGGCCTCGCTCACGAGCGACTGCACCGCGGCGAGCAGCTTGTCGACCTTGGTGATCGAGTGCTTCATCTGCCACTTGTAGTCGAGGAACTCCTGCTCGCTGACCCCCGCGAAGGCGGGGATGCGCCGCCAGAAGTCACCGCTTCGGAGGTCGCGGTGGGCGAGGGCGTGCTCGGGCACGGGCGGCCGCGCCTTCGGGAAGGTCGTCTGAGCGTCGTCGGGCGTGCTGAGCTGCATCGATTCGGTACCTCCGGTCCCGGCTCACGCCGGACCCGTCCTTGTCTTTGGGGGAGCGCGTCGCGCCGGGGAGCCCCGGCAGGCCCCGGGTCCCGGCCCCTCCACCCGAGGGGCCCCGGCCTCTCCACACGGGTCTGCGACGCCCGCATTGTGGCCCATTGCCTTGGGGCGCGCCACCCCGTGGCGCCCCCCGCGCCACGCGCGCCACGGGCACACCCGGCGGTCGCCACGGTTGACTCCCGCGGGCCCGCACGGCACGACTAGCGCGTGCAAGACCGGCTCGTGTTCGTCCTGTCCCCGCCGCGCTCCGGCTCGACGCTGCTGCAGCGCATGCTCGGCTCCCACTCGGCGATCTTCACCCACCCCGAGCCCCACCTGATCACGCCCCTCGCCTACCTCGGCTACCACGACACGGTCGACAAGGCGCCCTACGATCACATCAACGCGGCGGAGGCGATCCGCCTCTTCGTCAGCGGGCTGCCGCGCGGCGAGGAGGACTACCTCGACGCCCTCCGGGCCTACGCGGACGCGATGTACGGCCGCATGCTCGAGCCGAGCGGCCGGCAGATGTTCCTCGACAAGACACCCGCCTACGCCCTGGTCCTGCCCTTCCTCACCAAGCTCTACCCCGGCGCCAAGTACGTCGTCCTCACGCGCCATCCCCTGGCGATCTTCAGCTCCTACGCGAACAGCTTCTTCGAGGGGAGCTGGAAGACGGCGCGCGCGTTCAACCCCATCGTCGAGCGCTACGTGCCCGCCATGGCGCGGCTCATGCGGGAGCGCCCCGTCCCCTTCGTGCACGTCGCCTACGAGGACCTGGTCCGGGCGCCCGAGGAGGAGCTCGCGCGCATCTTCGGCTTCCTCGGCCTGCCGCACGAGCCGGAGGCGGTCCACTACGGCAAGCGCTTCGAAGCGAAGAAGGGACCCGGGGATCCCATCGCCGTCGAGAAGCACGACCGGCCGGTGACCGACTCGCTCATGAAGTGGGCCCCGGAGCTGCAGGGACGACGCCGACAAGCTCGCCATCGCGCGCGACATGATCGATTGGCTCGACCCGGCCGACCTCGAGCTGTGGGGCTGGCCGCGCGAGCGCGTGTTCGAGGCCCTCTCGGAGGCCGGCGGTGTCGCGCCGCCCGAGCGCGTGATCAACGCCTACACGATGAAGCGCCGGGTTCTGCTCGCGCTCAAGAAGGACATCGAGACGCGGCCCCACGGACGACTGCTCAAGCGGGTGCGCTACTACTGCGACGTGCTCCTGCGCGAGTAGCACCCTTCATGTACCATCGTCCCATGCAAGACAGTTGCCGGCGCGGCCTCGTCCCGCTCCTCGCCGGGGCCGCCTCGATGCTCGCGCTGGCCGCGCACCCGTCCTCGGCAGGTGCCCAGGACGCGCCGCCCCCGCCGCCGCCTGGCTCGGCCCTGGCTCCGGTGCCGCCGCCGCCGGGCAACACGAGCGAGCAGGCCATGCCACCCCCCGCCCCGCCTGCCCAGAGCGGGAACACCGCCGTTCCGCCGCCGCCCGGCAGCACCGCCGCCCCGGCCGCGACGACCGCCGTCCCGCCCCCTCCGGGCGGGAACACCGCGGTCCCCCCGCCGCCCGAGGCGACGTCCGGGCCCCCAGCGCCCTTCGACTCGAACGCTCCGCCGCCTCCCCCGCCACCGGCCGGCCAGTACTACTACGTGGCGCCCGCGCCGGTGCCGGCCGCACGACCCCGCCGGCGGATCGAGCCCTACACCGAGGGACAGCCGGTGCCCATGGGCGCCCATGTCGAGGAGCGCAACCACCCGGGCCTGTGGATCACGGGGCTATCGATTTTCGGTTCGTTTTACGTCCTGTCGGCGAGCGTCGGCATCACGGCGCTCAGCGTCGACGGTAGCGCGGGCAGCCTGGTCATCCCCGTGGTGGGCCCCTTCATCGCGCTCGGCGGCACCGAGTCGGATGTGGCGTCGCTCCTGGTCATGGACGGCCTCGCCCAGGGGATTGGCGCGATCCTGCTCATCTGGGGTCTGACGTCGACGCACAAGATGCTGGTGTACGACGCCGACGTGGGTGGGGGACGGCAAGTGGCGGTGGCACCGTGGCTCGGCTTGCGAGGAGGCGGCGTACGCGTCGCGCTGTTCTGAGGGACGCGACGGCGGCATGCACCGCGCCCGCCCGGTTGCTATAGGCGAGACGTCCATGGGCCTTTCCCCCAGCCGGGACCGGATCGCGGGGCTGCCGATCACGGCCTTCGCCGCATGCTGTGGGCTCGGCCGGACGACCGCGGAGGTCGTTCGCGCGCTCGCCGAAGGGCAACGCGGGCTGTCGGCGTGCCCCTTCGATGTGCCTTTCGACACCGTGACGGGCACGGTCCCCGGCGCCCTTCCCGCACCTCCCGCGCCCTTCGCGCCCCACGACTCGCGCATCGTGCGCATCGCCCTCACATGCTTCGCGGAGGTGGCGCCCGCGGTGGAGCGAGCCAGGGACTTTTGGGGGGCCGACCGGATCGCCCTCGTGCTCGGCACGAGCACGGGCGGCATCGGCGAGACGGAGCACGCCCATCGGGCCTGGCGCACATCGGGCGTGCGCGCGCCCGGGGGCTACGACTACGAACGGCAACATCCCTTCCACGTCTTCGCCGACGTCCTGCGCACCCAGGCCGGCCTCGCGGGACCGCGCTACGTCGTCTCGACGGCCTGCTCGTCGAGCGCGAAGGTGTTCGGCTCGGCCCGGCGGTTGATCGCCGCGGACGTGGCCGACGCCGTGCTCGTCGGCGGCGTCGACGCCCTGTGCCACACGACGGTGCGCGGCTTCCACAGCCTGGGCGTGATGGCCAGAGGACCCTCGCGCCCGTTCGGCGCCGACCGGCCCGGGATGAACGTGGGCGAGGCCGCGGCCTTCCTGCTGCTCGAGCGGCGCGGCGATGGGCTAGGGCAACTGCTGGGCGTCGGCGAGAGCTCGGACGCCTACCACATGTCCTCGCCCGACCCGGAGGGGCGCGGCGCGCGCGCTGCCATGCAGGCCGCCCTCGATCAGGCGGGCCTGTCGCCAGACGACGTGGACTACATCAACGCCCACGGAACGGGTACGCGGCACAACGACATCGCCGAAGCCCGGGCCATCGCCGCGCTCTTCGGCGATCGCGTGCCGGTGGCGTCGACCAAGGGATACACGGGCCACACGCTCGGTGCCTGCGGCGCGCTCGAGGCAGTCTTCGCGTTGGTGGCCCTCGAGCAGGGCTTCGTCCCCGAGAGCGTCGGCGCCGAGCCGGTCGACCCCGAGGTTCGCGCGTTCGTCGCGACACGGCGCATCGACCGACCCTGCCGTCACGTGCTGAGCAACGCTTTCGCCTTCGGCGGCAACAACTGCAGCGTGCTCTTCGGGAGCGCACGATGAAGCCCGCGACCGTGCTCGGGCTCGGGCTGTGGACTCCGGGGTTCCCGGACGTAGCGAGCTACCTCACGGGCAGCGCCGACGTGACCGCGCGCGAGCCCGTGTGTGCAGAGGTCGGCTCGCGTCTCAAGCGCGGCACCAGCGTGCTGACGCGGGCGGCCGTCGAGGTGTGCGGTCAGGCGCTCGACGATGCGGGTCTCGACGCCGCCGCTGTGGCCACCGTCTTCGGCTCGGCCCACGGCGAGATGCAGATCGCCCTCGACCAGATGGACATGATGCGCGAGGGCGACGAAGTGGTCTCGCCCTTCCGCTTCAAGAACAGCGTGCACAACACGGCCGGCGGCCTCTTCTCGATCGCGGCCGACAACCGCGGCTTCACGACGGCCATCGCGGGCGGCGCCGAGACCCTGCCCATGGCGCTGCTCGAAGCGCTCGCATGGCTCGAAGACGGCGACGTCCCCGTCGTGGTCGTGGTCGCCGACGAGAGCTTGCCTCCACCGCTCGACGCGGTCGTGCCCTTCGACACGCTCGCCGTCGCCTTCGCGCTCGGAAAAGGAGAGGGCGGCCGCGGCCGCCTCGCGCACCTCCGGCGCGACCCCCAGGTCGCCGCCGCGCCCGTGCCGGCGCGTTTCGCCAAGAACCCCGCCGCCGCGGCCCTCGCGCTGCTCGACGCCCTCACCCAGAAGCGGTCCGGGGCAGTGCGCCTGACCGCCACCCCGGGGGCGGAGCCCTGGTGCGTGGACGTGACGGCATGAGGCCCGTGGACGACCGCGGCGCGATGGAAGCGCTCCTGCCCCACCGCCCGCCGATGCTGCTGCTCGATGCGGTCGAGCAGTGGGACGAGGGCAGCATCGTCTGCCGCGCGCACATCGGGGACGCGTCGGTGTTCGCGGAGGCAGGCCGTGTGCGCGCCGTCGTGCTGCTCGAGCACATGGCGCAGACCGTCGCCGCCCTGGCGGGCCTGCGCAGCCGCCACGCGGAACCGAGCCCCCGGGCCGGCTTCCTGGTCGCCGTGCGCACGCTGGACCTGGCCGTCGCGACCCTCGCGCCCGGCGACGATCTCCGCATCTCGGCGCGGCGCGACGGTGGAGACGACGACCTCGGGCGCTTCGAAGTGCACGTCGAGCGCGGCGGCGAGGTGGTGGCCCGGGGTGAGCTCACCGTGCTGCGCCCGGAGGAGGGCGCGACATGAGCGGCGCGAGCGAGCGTTGGGCCCTGGTGACCGGGGCGAGCCGCGGCATCGGCGCCGCCGTCGCCCGGGCCCTGGCCGCCGCGGGCCATCCGGTGCTGGTCAACTACCGCACTCGCGAAGAGGATGCGCGCGCGGTGGCCGACTCCATCAGGGCCGCCGGCGGCAGGGCCGAGTTGCTCGGGTTCGACGTGCGCGACGCGGCCGCCGTATCCAGCGCCCTCGAAGCCAAGCGCGAAGCCGGTGTCGCCATCGACATCTTGATCAACAATGCGGGCGTGGCGCGCGACGCACCCTTCCCCGCCGTCGAGCGGGACGCCTGGGACGACGTGGTCGACACCACACTCGACGGGTTCTACAACGTGACCCGCCCGCTGGTGATGCCGATGGTGCGGCGGCGCTGGGGACGCATCGTCAACATCACGTCCGTCTCGGGCCTCGTAGGCAACCGCGGACACGTCCATTACTCGGCGGCCAAGGCGGGCCTCATCGGCGCGACGCGCTCCCTCTCCAAGGAGCTCGCCAAGAAGGGCGTGACGGTCAACGCCGTCGCGCCGGGCTTGATCGAGACGGAAGATGACGAGCGCTCTCTCCCGCGAGCGCGTGCTTCCCCAATCCCCATGCGCCGCTTCGGCCGCCCCGAAGAGGTGGCCGTCCTGGTCGCCTTCCTCGCGAGCGAGGCGGCGAGCTACGTCACGGGGCAGACCGTGGCGGTCGACGGAGGCCTCCTGTGACGGACGACTCGCGGCGCGTCGTCGTGACGGGCGTGGGGCTCGTCTCGCCCATCGGCCACGACCTCGAAGCGGTCTCCGAGGCCCTCCGGGAGGGGCGACACGGCGTCGTGACGAAGCCCGAGTGGGCCGCCATCGGCCAGCTCGAGACGCGGCTCGCGGGCGAGGTGCGCGGCGTCGATCTCAATCGCTGGCCACGCAAGAAGGTGCGCAGCATGGGGCGCGTCGCCCTGCTCGCCACGGCTGCGACCGAGCGGGCCCTGGCCGACGCGGGCCTTGGCGACGACGAGGTGTCCTCCCCGAGGTGGGCCTCGCCTACGGCTCGACCCACGGCTCGTCCATCGCCCTCGAGGACTTCTGCCGGCCGCTCTTCGGCAACCAGAGCTTCCGCGGCATCTCGCCGAACGCCTACCTCGCGTTCATGAGCCACACCTGCGCCGCGAACCTGGCCCTGTTCTACGGCATCCGCGGGCGCGTCGTCCCGACCTGCGCCGCCTGCGCGAGCGCCAGCCAGGCCATCGGCAGCGGCTACGAGGCGATCCGCGCCGGGCAGGCAGAGCATCATGATCTGCGGCGGCGCCGAGGAGCTGCACTTCGTCCACGCGGGCGTCTTCGACGTCATGTACGTGACGTCCACGCGCTACAACGACCGCCCTGCGGAGAGCCCGCGCCCCTTCGACGCGGATCGGGACGGCCTCGTCGTCGGCGAAGGCGCAGGCACCCTGGTGCTCGAGAGCCTCGCCCACGCGCGTGCGCGGGGCGCCCGGATTCACGCCGAGGTGCTCGGCTACGGGACGAGCTCGGACGGAACGCACGTGACGGCGCCGTCGGTCGACGGGATGATCGACGCCATGGGTCTCGCCTTGCGCGATGCCGGGCTGGGCGCCGATCGCATCGGCTACGTCAATGCCCACGCCACCGCCACGCGCATCGGCGACGTCTGCGAGAGCCGCGCCACCCACGCCGTGCTCGGCGAGCGCGTGCCCATCAGCTCCACCAAGGGTTTCACGGGCCACACCCTCGGGGCCTGCGGCGCCATCGAGGCCGCCTTCTGCATCGCGATGATGCGCGACGGCTTCCTCGCGCCGAGCCGCAATCTCGAGCGCGTCGACCCGGAATGCGCGCCCCTCGATTACATCGTCGGCGCTCCGCGCCGCGAGCGGGTCGAGGTGACCATGACCAACAACTTCGCCTTCGGCGGCATCAACACGTCGCTCGTGCTCGGGAAGGTGTGACGTGGGCGCGCCGGGCGTGGACGTGCTCGTCGTCGGTGGCGGGCCGGCGGGCGCGACCGCGGCTGCGCTGCTCGCATCCGGGGGACACGCGGTGCGGGTCCTCGACAAGGCGCGCTTCCCGCGCTTCCACGTGGGCGAGTCCCTGCTGCCGGAGAACCTGCGCGCCTTCGAGCGGGTGGGCCTGTCGCTCGAGGGCGGTCCGTTCCTGCGCAAGCTCGGGGCGGAGTTCATCGACGAGACCGGGGGGCGACGGGCGGCCTATCCCTTCGCGGGAGGCCTGCCGGGCACCGGCGACCACGCCTTCAATGTGGACCGGGCCGCGCTCGACGCCGCCCTGCTCAATCGGGCGCGGGCGGCGGGCGTCGAGGTGCGCGAGGAGCGGCGCGTCGTCGACGTGGCCTTCGAGGACGACGGCGTCACGGCGCGTCTCGAAGACGGGAGCACCGAGCGCGCACGCTACCTCGTGGACGCGACCGGCCAGGACGCCCTCCTCGCCCGGCGCAAGCGCGCGGTCGAGCCCATCCGCGGCTTCGGCAAGGCCGCGGTCTTCTGCCATTTCGACGGCGTGCGAAACGAGGTGGCGCACGAGCTGTCGTCCGACGGCAACGTGCGCATCCTGCTCGTCGACGAGGGGTGGCTGTGGGTCATCCCACTTTCTGGCGAGCGACTGAGCGTGGGCCTCGTGAGCGCCAAGACCGGCGTGCGCCCCGCCTTGCTCGAAGCCGCCCTCGCCCGCTCGCCCCTCCTCGGTCATTCGATCGCCGGCGCCACGCCGACGGTCCCGCGCGTCCTCCGGAACTTCAGCTACCAGAGCCGCGCCTCCCGCGGTCCGCGCTGGGCCGCCATCGGCGACGCGGCCGCGTTCCTCGACCCGGTCTTCTCCTCGGGCATCACCCTGGCCCTCGCCGGCGCAGTGAAGCTCGCCGCCCTGCTCGACCCGGCATTGAACGCGGGGCGCGAAGCCGACCCGCACCTCGCGGCGCCCCTGTCGGCGCACATGGGGCGCGCCTACGAGACCTTCGCAATCCTAATCCACTCCTTCTACAACATGCGCCTCGTCGACCACTTCCTCTTCCACGACGACCCGGCCCCCGACATCCGCGCCGGCCTCGTGAGCATCCTCGCGGGCGACGTCTTCCGCGACGACAACCCCATGCAACGCATGCTCCTCGCCTCCAAGCGTTCGCCTCCCCTTCCGCGTCGCGGGGTAAGCCTGCCGGCCGTCCCTGCCGAAGCGCTACGCCGACCCTTCCGCGTGGCGGCCGCGACGACTCTTCGTGGGGCGGAAGACTACGATGCGCACGTCGAGGGGCGAGTCGATGTGGGCGAGCTCGCTCTGCATGAGCGCGAGGACTCGCTCGGGCTTCATGCCACCCGAGCCGGCCCGATCACCGGGAAGGCCAGCGAGCGAAAGCCTGCTCCGTCGGCCACGCCAATCGCGTTGCGGGTCGAGCGGCGGATCGACGCCTCGGAGGCGCGCCAGAGCATGTCGATGCCCGCCACGTGGACGATGCCGCGGAACGGCAGACGCCCGGCACCGGTGAGCACGGCGTCACCGAGCCGCATGGGCCCCGCCTTCGCGACCTCCCGAAAGGGCGCGAGCCCGCCCCGCCGCTTGATGGCACCCGACACGCCCTGGGGCAGGAGCAACCACCACGGGATGATGTTGCGGTTCCAGGCGTTGACGATGGCGTCCACGTCCTGGTCGAGCAGAATCCCCCTCCACAATCGCCGCCTGCACCACGCGGCAAGCGTAGCAGGGCGGGCGGTGCGCGGGCGCCCTCAGAGCGGGCGGCGGGCGAGGGTGCGGATGGTGAGGTCGTAGCCGAGCCAGCCGTTGTGGAGGTGCACCATCGGCGGCGGCACACCGCCCTTCATGCCCGCACCGTAGTCGATACGAATCCGGCCCGGCGGCTTGCCGTCGAGGCGCGTGAAGGTGCAATCGATGAGAGCCCCGCCCCGCCAGCGCTCGCGGATGCGTTCGCCACGCACCGCCGCCTCGTGCACGCCGTCGCCGAGGGGCGCGCCCGGCACGCCCGGAAAGAACGTGCGCTGCACGTCGAGCAGCACCCAGCGCGGCGAGAAGGGCAACGGATGGTGCGTCCAGACCGTCGTGTGCACGGCCGTGCCGCGCTCCTCGATCGCGAAGGCACGCGTGCCGAAGGGGCCGAGGCCGAGCAGCAGGAGACGTCCGCCCTGCTTCTGCAGGACAGCGCGAAACGCATGAACGCGATCCCCACGCTGCACCGTGATGCGCTGCTCGAGCATCACGTCCGCGCCCATGGCGGAGGGCGCTCGCAGAGCGCCCGGGTAGCGCAGAAGGGCGGAGCGCCGCCGCACGCCATCGCGATCGTGGTCACGGCCGCGGTCGAGACGAGGGCGGTAACCCGGAGCGCGCGCGTGCTGTGGAAGGCGCACGCGGCGGAAGCGCCTCCCCGCCGAGCAGCAGCCAAGTCGTCGGCGCCAGCACGAGCGACGCGAGCACACCGACGGCCACGGTCGTCCCGAGGGCGTGCAGCGCCGGGTTGTCTGTGAGGGCGAGCAGCCCGAAGGACAGGACGGTGGTCAGGCATGCGATGAGGACGCTGAGCAGGGTCGCCGCGAGCCCCTCGGGCCAATCGCGGTGCTCGACCATGAATACCCCGTAATCAGCTCCCATGCTCAACACCAAGAGCACGCCCACCAGGTGCAGGAGGTTCGCGCGTGTGCCGAGCAAGCCGAGGAGCCCGAGGGTTGCCCCGGCCGCCAGCACGGCGGGCGCGAGGGCGGCGACCGCGAGCCGGAGCCTGCGGTACCACAGGGCGACGAGCGCGAGCACGACGAAGAGCCCCGCCCCGACGAGCTCCATCGTGCGGGTGCGGTAGCCCTTGTAGGCCGCCGCGACGAAGGCGTGGGGATCGAAGAGGCGCACGCCGGGGATCGGCGCGAGCCGCCGCCGAAGCGCCGCCGCCTTCTTCACGCGATTCGTGAACGTGAGCAGGGCTACACGGCTACCCACGCGCAAACGAAAGGGGCGCACCATGCCGCCGAGGGCGGAGCCGGAGACGTCCGACCAACGGAGCGATGGCGGCGCGTGGTCGAGCGCCGCGGCGAAGGGTGCGAACGAGCCGGGCCGAAAGCCCTCGGCGACGAAGGCTGCGTCGAGCCGCGCCGGGAGGTCGTGTGCGGCCTTCAGAGTCGCGACGTTCTCTCGCTGCAGGCGTGCCGACCACAGGAGGGCGTGGAGCGAGCGAAAGGCGCCGACCTCGCCGGCGGCCCGCGCCTGTTCGAGCGCGAGGGCGACTGCATCGTTGCGCTCGAGAGCCTGCTCGTCGTCCGCGCCGAATGCGACGACCAGTGATCCTGCGCCCGGTGCACCCACGCGCGCACGCACCCGCGCATCTTCGGCGGCGAGGGCCGGGTCCGCGGGTGCGAGGGCCGCCGGGTCGTCCACCCAGCGCACCTTCGGGATGCCGGCCACCGCAACGGCGAGCGCCACGAAGCCCGGGGCCACCACCATCCACCGGCGACGTCGAAGCCGGTCGACCAGGGCGCCGAGCCCGTCGGCCAGCCGTCGTTGCACCGCGGTCGGTCGCGGCCTTTTGGGCATGAAGGCGGGCAGGACGAAGCGCGTCGCCACGAGGGCGGCCACGACGCCCGCCGCGCCGAAGACCGCAATCTGACGCATCCCCGCGAACGACGTGGCCCCCAGGCCCGAGAGGCCGGCGACGGTGGTCACCCCGCCGAGGGCGATGCCCGGCCACGTGCGGCCGAGGGCCTGCGCGGGTGTCGCGTCGGACGGTCCGAGGGCGTGCTGGTCGAGCAGGTGGACCGAGTAGTCGATGCACACCCCGATGAGCGTCGCGCCGAAGGCGAGCGTGATGCCGTGCACCGAGCCGAAGACGGCGACACACGCGGCCAGGCCCGCGAGCAGGCCGGAGGCAATCGGCACGAAAGCGAGGACGAGGGAGCGGAGCGAACGGAAGAGCACGAGGAACAAGAGAACGATGGCCACCATCGAGACGAGCGAGATACGCGTGATGTCCGAGCGGATGCTGTGCTCGGCGGCGACCGTGAAGCGCCCTACCCCGCTCTGCTCGAGGGAGAGACGCCCTCCCCGCGCGCGGCGCACGGCGCGGAAGGCCCGTTCGATACGCGCTCCGAGCGCGCGCTGTGCGGAAGCATCGAAGGCCGAGGCGCGGCTCGTCACGAAGAGCACCGCGAAACGCCCGTCCCGCGTGACGAGCTGCCCATGTGAGAGGCGCAGAGCGCCCTTTCGCGCGTGCTCGATCCGGCCGAGCTGCGCGAGGAATGAGAGCAGTGGATCGGCAGGCGCGAGCCGCCGCACGAGGGACGAGTCGGGCTCGGCGAGGCGTGCGCGCAGCCGTCGCGCCTCCGTTCGCAGCCCCGCGTCCTCGAGCCGCGTGGCGAGCTCGACCCGTGGCCGGTCGCTGACGAAGTAGAGGCGCCGCGGAAAGTAGAGGCTGCGCACGGACTGCGCAATCCGTGGATCGCCCCCGCTCTCGACGCGCGCGACGCCGGGTGCCCCGCGCAACCGCGCCGCGAGCGCGCTCCCCGCTTCGGCCACCCGAACCTCGCTCGGGCCCCCGACGGTCAGCACGCGTGTGCGCGTCGCGCCGCCGTGGGCCAGGGCTTCGGCGAGGGCGGCGAGGGTCGGGTCGCGCCCCTTCGGCAAGAGCGCCGCCACGTCGTCGTCGACCCGCAGGTGCGCGAGGGCGAGCCCCCCCGCCGCCGCCAAGAGCACGACGAGCAGGGCAGCCACGCCCCGCCCTCGTGCGTGCCCGAGGCGTTCACCGCGCGGCATGTCGTGGTCCAGGCGATCCCCTCCCGTGCCCAGCAACCATGGCGCTCACCCACCCGGCATCCGGAACCAGCGGCGGAGCTCGGCCGGCGTGTAGCGGCGCGCCGGGTCCACGTCCCGGAACGTGGTCACCGACGCGTCGCCGTCGGTCTCGCTCACGACGAGGCGCGCGAGGGCGACGCCCGTGCCCTCGATCGCGATCGAATCGGATCAGTCGCTGCATGGTCGCGCCACGCGGCACGAGCGTGAGGCGCCAGCCCGATCCCGCCGGCGCGTAGGTGACCGTGAACGCGCGCTCGAGGCCGTGTCGGTCACCCTCGAGCACGCCGAGGAACGCGTCGACGAAGGAACGCACGATGGGCTGGGAGGCGAGGTCGAGATCGCGCCGGCCCTCGGCGTCGTCGATCTGCAGCCGGTCTCCCGCGATACGCAGCGTCGAGCGCTCGGGCCGGGTCGTCTCGCGCACGAGCCGCCCCGGCCGCGCATAGCGGAGCATCCCTTCGCTGACGAGAGGCGCCGCGAGCAGCCCGATGCGCTTCTCCTCGTGGAAGCGCGCCACGAGGCCCGGCACGGCGGCGAAGCGGTCGAGCAGGCCGTCGAGACCACTCGGGCCCTGGGCGCGGGCCGGCGCCCGTCCGGCCGCGGGCCACAGCCCGACCGCCAAACCGAGCGCAAGCGCTACCCAAGGCGGGCGCCCCTGCGCCCTGTCGCGAAATGGGCTCATCGACCCCGGGATGTAACCGGGCCGTCCCGGGCAGCGTCAACGATCATCGGAAGACGGACGCTCGGGGGCGCTCCAGAAATCAAAGAAGTTGAACCAGTTGTCCGGCGCCTCTTGGACGTGCTCGGCCAGCCGGTCGGCGTAGCGCTGCACGTAGGCCGCGAGGGCCTCTTCCCTCGCGCCCCGCGGCAGGTCGACCCGCTCGGCGAAGGGCTCGCAGACCATGTCGTAGCGATTGCCGCCGCGATAGAGGCCGAAGGTCAGGTAGATCGGGCAGTGCAGCACCGAGGCGAGCAGGTAGGGCCCCACGGGAAAGCGCGCCTCCGCACCGAGGAACCGGGCCGTCGCGCTGCGCCCGTCGGGACCGATCCGGTCACCGAGGATGGCAACCAGCTCACCCCGCTCGAATCCGCTCCTTGATCGCGAGCACGAAGCTCACGCCCCCGGGCTCCATCGTGACGAGCCGCACCCGCGCGCCCGCCCCCACCGCTTCGAGGGCCGCGTTGACGCGCCGCGCGTTCTTGAAGTAGCCGACGACGTGGATCGGCACCTCCCGCGTCGTGGCGCGGAGTCGCATGACCTCGAAGCTTCCGAGGTGGGCGCCGAGCAGGATCGCGCCCCGCCCCTCCTCCCGCAGGCGCGCCAGGTGCTCGTGCCCATGGGCGTGCACGTCGTAGAGGTCCGCGCGCCCCTGCACGAAGAAGAACCGATCGAGGGTGCACTCGGCGAACGTGCGCAGGTGGCGGTAGACGCGACCGAGGCTCCGGCGCGGCTCCCCGAGCCGTTGTCCGATCTCCCGGGAAGCCCGTCGCACCAATCCGTAGACGAGCACGTAGTAGAGGACCACGGGACGGAGGAACGCCCGGGCCACGGCGCGCCCGCACAGCCTGAGGAGCCACACGAAAAAGCGGACCCCTAGGACCGTCCCCTTCTCCTGCGCGTCGAGCCAGCCGCTCCGGGACGCTTCGGTCGCGCTGCTCACCGCGTCCGGCTTCCGAGCGCGCGGCTCACCGCCCGTGCGATGGCCAGGTTCACGAGGCGTGTGTGCATCCATGCGATGGCCGCATTGTCGCGCACGAGGCGGAAGTGCGACACACCGCCCTGCTCGGGCGGCACGTAGCGGACGCGCGTGGGCACGTTGATCACCGGCACGCCGCGCCAGACCATGCGCACTGCGATCTCCGGGTCGAAGTCCATCCCGTCGCCCCGCGCACCGGCTGCGAGGGCCTCGCCGACGGGGTAGACGCGAAAGCCGCAGAGCGGATCGGCGATGACGTGCCCTCGCGTCTCCACGTCCGCCCAGAAGACGCTCAGCTTGCGGGCCATGAGGCGCCCCCGGGGCGCGCTCGCGTCGAACTCGGGTTGGCCGAGGACGAGGGCCGAGGGGCGTTCGCGCGCCACCTCGAGCAAGCGCGGCACGTCCTCGAGCGCGTGCTGTCCGTCCGCATCCACCTGCAGCGCGTGGCTGAAGCCACGCTCGGCCGCCCGCTCGAGCCCGGCCTTCACCGCCGCGCCCTTGCCGCCGTTGGACGACCGACGCACCAGATCGCACAGCCCCTCGCGCGCCATCGCATCGAGCGCTTCCCGCGCCTCCCGCCCGCTCCCGTCGTCGACCACGATGACGTCGAGCCCGCTACGCCCCACCCCCTCGACCACGCCGCGAATGGTGGTCGGGTTGTCGTACGTTGGGATGATCACACATGGCGTGAACGTCATGCGTCGCCCCGATGGAAGTCGAGCACCCCCGTCGCGCAGGGCGCGCCGTCGCGGTCGATGCGGAACACCACCCGCTCGCCCCCACGCCGCTCGAGGCGAAGGACCAAGCGGTCGCCGGGCTGGATCGGGCGGTGGAACTTGATCGCCTGGGCGTGGCGGAGGGGACCGAGGTCGGGCCATCGCGCCTCGACCCGCGGCAGCACGATCCGGTCGAGTTGGGCAACGCCGCCGAGCACGGGGCGGCCGGGAAAGTGCCCCTCGAAAAACACGAGGGTCCCGGGCACTTCGATCTCGAAGACGATCGCGCCGCCTTCCTCGCGCGCGGCGGCCACATCGCGCACCTCACGCGTCATGGTCGCGCGCCACCCGTCGGAGGGAAGAGGAGCGCGAGCAGGCGGTCGTGCAGCCCCGCCCCGTACTCGCGGAACCGCCACTTGCGCACGACGTACTCGACGGTGAAGAGCGCACCCACCAGCACGTAGGCGATCACGCCCGTGTAGAGCGTCCACAGGGCGAGGGGCGAAAAGAGGGCGAGCCAGCCCGCGACGGCCCCGTTCACGAGGAAGAAGGCGCTCCACACCGCGGTGACGCGGCGACAGTAGCGAACGTGGGCGGCGCTCATGTCCGGATGGGAGAGGCGCGCGAAGCGCTCGACCATGGACACGGGCCGCGCGAGCGTGCTCGAGAAGCCGGCGAAGAGCACGGCGTTGACGAGCACCGGCATGGCGAGCACGAAGTGCGGGTCGTCGAGCAGAGCGCCGAGGCCTATCAGCGCCGCCACCGCGAGGGGCACGCGCAGGGCCGGCCACAGGTGCTCGCGCGGTGCCCGCCACAGGCGGAGGGCGACCACCGGAAGGAGCACCGCGAGCATCACGACGCCGAGCCCACGGGCCCCGAAGCGCGTGAGGCCGAGCCACACCACGAGGGGATAGGCGACCGCCGCCACGGCCGACGCGATGCTCGCCCACGCGCCCCGTCGCGCCGGGAGGGCCGCGCTGCGCGTCGACTGCTCGATCGCACCCGCCGCCGACACGCCCGGCTCCGACGGCCGCGCGACCGGGGCGTCGACGCGCTCGGAGGCAGCCCGCACGGCATCGGTACGAGGGGCGTCCCGGGGATCGGTCAGGCCGGCCACCCTCATCTCCCGCGCGTCAGCCCGACCAACAGCTCCACCACGTCTCCCACGGTCCGCACCTCGCGGAGCGCCTCCTCCGGGACACGCTGGCCGGTCATCTCCTGCATCCGCACCGCCATGTCGATGGCATCGATGCTGTCGAGGTCCAGGTCCTCGACGAGCCGCGCCTGGGGCACGACGGCACCGCGGTCGAGCTCGAACATCTCGGCCAACGCGTCGGTCATCTGGGCCAGGATCTCGTCCCGCGTCACCCGCAGCCTCGCTCGCCCACGAGCAAAACCCAGCACCGAGCCGACGCCCGCATCAGTGGCGATGGGCGGCCACGTGCTCCGCCAGGCTGCGCACCGACGCGAAGATCTTCCCGTTGTCCTCGTCCTCCGCCCGGATCTTCACGCCGTATCGCTTGTCGATCGCGATGGCCAGCTCGAGGGCGTCGATCGAGTCGAGCGAGAGCCCCGTCGCGAAGAGGGGTGCGTCGCTGTCGATGTCTTCGGGGCGCACGTCGTCGAGCATCAGCGCTTCGACGATCAGCTCCTTGATCTCCTTCTCCAACTCGTCGTTCATGTCCGTGGCTCACCGGTGAGGAGGCCGCCGTCCGCGCCGGCCGCGGATGTGGCGGACTCGGGAGTGTCACCCGCAACGCGCGCGACGCCCAGCCTCGAACGAAGCGCCCCCTCGAAGCGCGCACGGGCGGCGCGCGCCGCGCCGCGCCCCTCGGCCACCCGCTCGGACGGCAGGCGGGAGAGCCGGTAGCAGAAGGGACGCACCCGATACCACGGGACACCCTTGGTCATCACGGGTGGATCGCACTCGAGGCAGATGGGCACGAGCGGCACCCCCGCCCGGGCCGCGATGTCGAAGGCGGCACGGCTGATGGGCAACAGGCTCCCGGGAGGAGACCGCGTGCCCTCGGGAAAGACGAGCACCCGCTCGCCCTGGGCAAGGCGGGCCGCCGCCTCCGCCATCATGCGCACGCCGGCTTCGATGCCGCCGTCGCCCCCGTCGATGTGCCCGCACAGGGACAGGAGCCGCCCCACCATCGGGCTCTGGTAGTAGCGTTGGTTGGCGACGACACACATGGGGCCGAGCTCGGCGGTCAGGATGACGACGTCCAGGATGGTCGGATGATTCGCCACGACGACCGCCGGGCCTTCAGGCAGGGGCACCTCGCCCGTCACCTCGAGCGTGAGCAGGCCCATGCGCTGCACCGCGCGCAGGTAGGCCCGCCAGCCTCGACGCACGTCGTCCTGAGACAGGCGCCGCATCGCGTGGGAGCTCACGCTGGCGTGACGGCGCTGAAGCCGGGGAAGCCGCCACCAGGCGTAGTAGACGCCTCCCGCCCAGAAGTAGGACACGGCCGCACCGGCCTTCAGGCCGACCCAGATGCGCCTGCCGACGGCGCCGCCCGGCATCCACCGCTCGGTCGTGGAAATGGGAATCCTCCGGACACTCGAGAGCGGCCGGCTCACGGGAGCAGTCTACCAGAGCCCCCCGGCGCCGATCGCGAGGGAAAGGGGTGGCTATGTGTCACGAAGGATTCACCCGGGCAAGGGGCAACGTGGGGCGACCGACTCGGCCACCTGCAGGATCTCCCCTCCCGCCCGCGGGAGCGGAGGGAGCGCGAGGTCATCCGGCCGCGAGCTGCCGCAGCACGTACTGCAGGATTCCACCGTGGGCCCAGTACTCGACCTCCTGCGGGGTGTCGAGCCGTACGATCACGCTCGAAGGTCTTGTCCCCCGCCTCGACGCGAAGTTGCTTGCGCGGGGTCAAGCCCGAGGCGATGCCTCGCACGGCAAAGACCTCCTCGCCGGTGAGACCGAGGGACTCCCGACTCTGCCCCGGCAGCTGCTCGAGGGGCAGGACGCCCATGCCGATGAGGTTCGAGCGGTGGATGCGCTCGTAGCTCTCGGCGATGACCGCGCGCACGCCGAGCAGCGCCGTGCCCTTGGCCGCCCAGTCGCGCGACGAGCCCGTCCCGTACTCCTTGCCGGCGAGCACCAATAGCGGCACGCCCTCGGTCCCGTACTTCATGGCGGCGTCGTAGATGCTCATCTGCTCGCCACCCGGGAGGTGGCGCGTCAACCCGCCCTCGGTGCCCGGCGCGAGGAGGTTGCGCAGCCGGATGTTCGCGAAGGTGCCGCGCATCATCACCTCGTGGTTGCCGCGGCGGCTCCCGAAGCTGTTGAAGTCGCGCGGGGCGACGCCGTGCTCGGTCAGGTAGCGCGCGGCCGGGCCGTCCTTCGCGATGGCGCCGGCCGGCGAGATGTGGTCGGTGGTCACCGAGTCGCCCAGCATGCACAGGAGGCGCGCCCCCTCGATGTCGGTTGCCGGTGCCGGCTCGCCCGGCTCGACGCCGTCGAAGAAGGGCGGGTTGCGGATGTAGGTCGACGCGTCGTCCCAGGCGAAGGTGTTGCCCGAGGGCACGTCCACCGAGCGCCACTGCTCGGTGCCCTCGAGCACGTGACCGTAGCGCTCGAGGAACTGCTCGGTCGTGACCGCCGTGCGCATCGCCTCGGTGATCTCCGCCTGTGTTGGCCAGAGGTCGCGCAGGAACACGTCCTTGCCGTCCTTCCCCTTGCCGAGCGGCTCCTTGTCGAGGTCGATGTCCATCGTGCCCGCGAGCGCGTAGGCGACGACGAGCGGCGGCGAGGCGAGGTAGTTGGCGCGCACGACCGGGTTGATGCGCCCCTCGAAGTTGCGGTTGCCGCTCAGCACCGAAGCGACGACCAGGTCCCCCGCGTCGACGGCCGCGGCGATGGCCGGGTGGACCGGACCGGAGTTGCCGATGCACGTGGTGCACCCGTAGCCCACCAGGTTGAAGTGCAGCGTCTCGAGGTCGGTCATGAGACCCGACTTCTTCAGGTACTCGGTCACGACCTGGGAGCCGGGCGCCAGGCTCGTCTTCACCCAGGGCTTGACCTGCGAGCCCGCGCTCGACCGCCTTCTTGGCGAGCAGCCCGGCGCCGAGCATCACCGACGGGTTCGAGGTGTTCGTGCAGCTCGTGATGGCGGCGATGACGACGCTGCCGTGGGCGAGCTCGAAGCGCGTCCCGTCCATGTCGACGGGGAACCGCTTGCTGCCGTCGCTTTCGGGGCCGAGGGCCTCGCGCGTGCGACCCCAGGCGCCCTTCGCCTCCGTGAGCGGGATGCGGTCCTGGGGCCGCTTGGGCCCTGCGATGGAGGGAACGACCTCGGCGAGGTCGAGCTCGAGCAGGTCGGTGAAGCGCGGGTCGGGCGCCCCGGCCGCGTGGAAGAGGCCCTGGGTCTTGAGGTACTGCCTCGACCAGGTCCACGTGCGCCGGCTCACGGCCCGTGAACCGGAGGTAAGCAAGCGTCTCGGCGTCGACCGGGAAGAAGCCCATGGTCGCGCCGTACTCGGGCGCCATGTTCGCGATGGTGGCGCGGTCCGGCGAGCGACAGGTGCTCCATGCCTTCGCCGAAGAACTCGACGAACTTCCCGACGACGCCCCTCTTGCGGAGCATCTGGGTGACCGTGAGCACGAGGTCCGTCGCCGTCGCCCCCTCGCGCAGGCGCCCGGTGAGCTTGAAGCCGACCACCTGGGGCAGAAGCATCGTGATCGGCTGACCCAACATCGCGGCCTCCGCCTCGATGCCCCCGACGCCCCAGCCGAGCACGCCCAGGCCGTTGACCATGGTCGTGTGGGAATCGGTGCCGACGAGCGAGTCCGGGTAGGCGACGGTCCGTCCGCCAGCGTCCTTGGTGAACACGACGCGCGCCAGGTACTCGAGGTTGACCTGGTGGACGATGCCCGTGCCGGGCGGCACGACGCGCATGTTGTCGAAGGCGCTCTGGCCCCACTTGAGGAACTGGTAGCGCTCGTGGTTGCGCTCGAACTCCCGCTCCACGTTGGCCTGGAAGGCGCGCGGCGTGCCGTAGACGTCCACCTGCACCGAGTGATCGATCACCAGATCGGCCGGCTGCAGCGGATTGATGCGGGAGGGGTCGCCGCCCATCCGCGCGAAGGCCTCGCGCATGGCGGCGAGGTCGACGACGGCCGGCACGCCCGTGAAGTCCTGCAGGAGGACGCGCGAGGGGCGGTAGGCGATCTCGGTGCGCGGCGGCGCCTTCGGGTCCCAGCTCGCGACCGCCTCGATGTCGGCGCGCGTGACGGTCCTGTCGTCTTCGTGACGCAGGAGGTTCTCGAGCAGCACGCGGATCGAGTAGGGCAAGGTCGCGACATCGCCGACCTTCGCCTTCTGCAAGGCGTCCAGGCGGAAGACGTCGATGGGACGGCCGCCGAGCGTGAGCGTCGCGCGGCTGCCAAAACTGTCCTTGGGCATCGTCATGGCGCGCGTCTTACCACGCACCCGACCCTGCATCTACCGATCGGAATGGAGCGATCGCGTGGCAGCGGAGCCGGATGTGATGCGACGAGCCCCGCCGCTTCCGAGACGAGGGCGAACGCGCGCCGATACTCAGCGGCGAGCCGAGTGGGCCCGATGGGCAGGATCGGAGGGCCGGGCGGTGGCCCGCTCGTTGGCGTCCTCTCGGGCGAGGTCCGCCTCGCCGCGGCCGATGGCCCTGCCAGCGATGGCTCTCGCGACCTCGGGGTCCGCCTCCACCACCTTCGCCTCGACTCGCCTCGCTGCGGCCCGGAGCAATTGGGTCCCGCCGGCGACCTGGGTGTCGACCCCGATTGCCGGCGCGGGGACCTCGAGCGGGAAGCGCGCGCTCACGATACCGATGGCCGCGTCGATCACCTCCGCACTTGCGTGACGGCGCAGGGCGTCGACATGACCTGGCTCGTCCAGACCAGCGGCCACGTTCACCCCGACGTCGTCCGCCTCGTCGAGGGACGCACCGGCCGCCAGGAGGTTCTGCCCCGCCCCGGCGAGAGCGGCCACGACGCCGCCACCCATCAGGATCCCGCCGACCAGCGCCGACGCCGCGGCCCAGTCCTCGGCGGACTCGTTCCCGTCCTGCCCCTGCCTCACGTACTCGGCCGCGGCGTCCTCGAGCACGCTGCGGCCGCTCGATCCACCTCTAACGACCTCCGGCGAGATGCCGAGCTCGCGGGCCAACCGCTCGTTCGCGCTGGGGTACTTGCGATTGAAGATGCCGATGGGGTCGTACTCGTACTGGCCGATCTCCTCGCGGATGGCGTCCACGCGTGGCGCGGCCGTGCGGAGCGCACGCGCAACGGCGATCCGCAGCTCGGCGGCGCTACCACCGTCTCGGCTCTTCAGCTGCGCCCGGATGGCGACCACGTCGTCGCCGGCTCCGAGCGCGGACAGGGCCCTCAGCATCGCTTCCCCCGGCCGACCCCGCAGATGGGCGACGAAGCGATCGAGCGCCCGGCCGTGCTGGGCGCGATCGAGCTCGTCCCGCAGACGGGACAGCCCCTCGGAAGCGACCCCCACGGCCCGACTGTGGAACGCCAGACCGGCCTGATGATGGACCTCGTCGATCGCCGTTCGGACCGCCTCCTCGGAAGCCCCTCCGCGCCGCAACATTCGCGCGAGGTGGGCAGGGCTCGTGTGGGCGAGCGCTCGAAGGGTCGCGGCCCGCATGGGACCGGTCCGGAACAGATGCTCGCCGACCGCTTGCCGTACCTCCGCCTCGCTCCCTCCGATGTGGTGCGCGAGGCGGGCCATGACGTGTGCCTCGCGATGGGCGGGCGATGGAGCGACGCGATTTGGAAGGCTCGGCGTGGCGCGACTCTCGGCCGCCTCCACGACCGGCCCGAGCTCTCGACCGGCATCCACGAGCGCCGTCTGCCACGACCCCGGCCGCCGCCCTGAGATGAGCATGCCCGCCTGCTGCAACATGCTTCGCGCCGATGACGCATCCCCGCGGCCGTGCCGAAGCTCGTAGGCCGCGTCGCGCATCCGCTGCGCGAGATCATCCGCCTCGATGTCGTCGCCACTCAGATCGAGGCCAACGAGTTGACTACCGCTTGCTCCGAGCCGCTCTATCGGACCGCCCATGGATGCACCTCCTGAGGGCGCTCATCGGCAGAGGTTCGACGCGGTTGCGCACCGATCCCGCGCAATCTACAGGCGGACGATGGGCCCCAAAGGAGCACCCCGGTCACAAGAGGAGCCCGTTGTCAGAACGTCTGTGCCGGAGCTCGGTCGTGGCGGTCTTCGCGGCATCGCCGCATCCCACCGCTCGAATCAGATCGCGATGTGCCGGAGCTTCATCTGGACGTCGCTCGACCAGTGCGCCTCGAAGGCGCGGACGCAGGTGCTCAGGTAGCGGTCGTACTCGTCGAAGACCTGGTCGCCCCACTTGTCGCGAATGGTCTCCTCGTGCATTCGCATGCGGCGGAGCCACTCGGCGGTGGTCTTGCCGTAGCTCTCACGCTGGGTGCGGAGCTCGACGATCTCCCAATAGGGATTGACCGCCGCAACGAGCTCCTCCAGGCGAGGATTGAGACCACCCGGGAAGATCACGTCCGCAGTGAAGGCCAGGTCCTCCAGATCCTTGCGAGTCCGGGGGACGCGGTTACGCAAGATCGCCTGGAAGCCGAAGTAGGAGCCCGGCTTCACCCAGGACGCGGTCTTGCGGAAATACTCGCGGTACAGGTCTATCGCCAAGCCCTCCCGCGACTGGGCGGGTGAGCAGAGGTGATCGATCATCTCGATCGAGATGAGGGCGTCGTACTTCTCCTCTGGCTCGTAGTCCTTGTAGTCGCAGACGATCGCCCGGACACCTGGCAGGTTACGCGCGGTGATCTCGTCGCACTGGGCCGGCGAAAGTGTGATGCCGTGCGCTCGCTTCACGCCGCGACTGGCCAGGTACTCGAGGTTCGCGCCCCACCCACAGCCGATGTCGAGAACGAGCTTCTCGTCGTTCATCTCGGCGTAGTCATAGAGGATGCGGCACTTGTGAAGCTGGGCCTCCTCGAGCGTTTCGTCGCCCGTCCGGTAGCTCGCCGAGGTGTAGTGCATCATCTCGTCGAGCCAGAGCCGAAAGAACTCGTTCGAAACGTCGTAGGAGACTTCGATGTCGCGCTGCGTGGACGTCATGGGGCGCGAAGATGCCAGCAAACGGGGCGCGACGCCAGGGGAGCCCCCGGCGGACCCCGACCCGGCCGCTCGCGGGGATCGCGCGCCGCCGCGGCGGGGCACGCCGCTCGAAGGGGGGACGGGCGCACGGCCACGATTCTCGACCGCTTCACGGGCAAACGCTCCCCGGGACCGGCTCGACGGACGCAGAGGATAGGCCAGAGGCTCCGCGTGGCATCTCCACCAAAGCCGAGGATGACGGGGACGGCTCGCCTGGTGACGACGGAGGAGCGCGGGATCTCGACCCCCAATGAAAGGACGGATTGGACCGAGCCCACAGGGAAGTGGACACACGAAGTGGAAGGCCGCTCCGGAAATGATCCGCATCCAACTAGTCAGGGATCGCGATGCACCGAAGATGTGGTATAGGTGCATCCGAGTCGGGATCCTTGCAGTCGTGATCAATGCGGTTTCCTGGCTCCAACCAGGCAAGCGTTCTCGGGCGGTTGCCGCGTCGACACTGGTGTTTCGTCGCCGGCGTGCCCCGCGTGAATGGTTGCCCAACCCGTGGAGATGATCGCAATGGCTCGACAGGGAACGGCACGTAAGAGCGCAAAGGGAGGCCGCGGCAGCCCGGAAGCCGTGGAGAAGCGCCGTACGGCCCGCCAGCTCAACACCCTCCTCAGCACCGGTGCGGACAGAGCGAACAAGACCGATGGCCGGACCGAGAAGCGTCGACGGCGCCTGATAAAAGAGCTGAAGGAAGGCCGCAACAGCCACGCCCTGAGCCCGATCGACGTGGTGACGCATGTCAATGAGCTGCATGGACATCGGGGAGAGCCTCTCCACCCTCCGCAAGCACGGCGTGAAGCCCCGCAAGACCGAGCTGACCCCGGAGTTGATCGAGGTCGCGCGCAGGACGCAGGCGGCGTACAGCTTCCATCGGGAGGCCTGGCAGATGCTTGGCATCCGGCTCGAAGACGAAGGCAAGGCGGCCAAGGCGGCCAAGGCGCCCGCCAAGAAGAGGAGCCGGCCCTCTTCGAAGAAGCGACGCACGGCCCGGAAGAAGCGGGGCTGAGAGCGTCCCCGGGGGAGCACCGCAACGCCGCGGTGCGTGTCTGGACATCGCGCCCGCGAGGCGCTAAACACCGGCCACGCTCGCCTCGGAGCGGACGTGGCGCCGTAGCCAAGAGGTAAGGCAGAGGTTTGCAAAACCTCCATCACCGGTTCGAATCCGGTCGGCGCCTCCACTTTCGCTGCCCGGGCCTGGCGTCCAGGGCCCCGTCCGCCCCTCGCCGTTGTGAGCTTGCCGGTGGCGCCGGCTCGCGGCACCATCAGTCCCCTGTCGAGCCAGCATGGTTCCCCCGAAACATGGGCCTCGGCAAACGCGAATCGAGGCCAACGCCTGGCAGGCGGCGGTCATCACGTCGGAGGGAAGGTCATCGACATGGGGCGTGGCATGCTGCGGGCCGCCTCCGCGGGCGCACTGCTCGGGAGCGCCGCGGGCGCAGTCGTCGCCCTGGGCGACTTCGGTGCGAGCTGGCTGTGGCAACCGCTCTGGCTGGACCGCGTCTCACTCCTGTGGCGTCTGCTCGCCTCCGAGATCCCGATCGGTGCCGTCGCCGGCGCGCTGCTCGCCACCCTGGCCGTCCTGACCGCCGGCCCCCTCGAATCGATCGCGACACGGCTCGGCCGGAGCGTGCCGAAGCGTGTCGCTCGCTGGCAGGGACGCCTGTCGCCCGTGCCCTTCGTCCTCCTCGCGGTGCCGGGGATCGTCGTCATCGCCCACGACCTGTTCCTCGGCGGCAAGATGTCCCATGTGCGGGGGCGAGGCGTCCTCTCGGTGGTCGTGGCCGTGGTGCTGCTCGCCGGGACGTGGGCGGCCCTTCGCATCGGTGTCGTGGTGGTTGCCTGGGCACGCGGCGGAGGAGCGAGGCGGGCGCGCATCCTCGGGGCAGGCCTCTTCGCCATCTACTTCGCGATCGCGAAGGTCGACCAGGAGTTCTACGCGAAGCTATACGAGTATCTGCACGCGGCCCTCGGGGTCGCCGCGTGGCTCGTGGCCGGGCTCGCCGTGGCGGTGCTCGCCACCTCCGTGAAACGGCTTCGCGCCACGAACGGTGGGATGAACGGCCTCGTCCTACTCGTGCCGCTACTCGGCTTGTTTGCGCTCCACATCTCGACCCTCGGCGACGACCAGAACGTGCGGGTGGCCCTCTTCGACCCGCGGGCCGCGAGCTTCCGTTCCCTGATGGAAGGGCTCGAGCCCCTGCTCCGCGCGACGGCGTCCGGCGGCGCGAGCGCATCCGCCATCGCCCGGGCACAGCGCGAACGGGAGGCGCGGCGGCGTCAGGCCATCGCCCAGGGGCTGCCGGTGCTGACGAACGCCCATGTCCTGCTCATTACCATCGACGCGCTGCGCGCCGACCATCTGGGCACCTACGGCTACGGCCGCCACCTGTCGCCCCACATCGACGCGCTGGCCAAGCAGTCGGTCGTCTTCGACGCCGCCTACGCGGGCGCGCCCCACTCGAGCTACTCGCTCTGCTCGGTGATGACGTCGCAGTACCTGCACGAGACCTTGCCCATGGGCAAGCCCCTCACCAAGAACACCCTGCCGAGGGCCCTGGAGGCCGTCGGCTTCCACACGGCGGCGTCCTACACCCTCGGAATCTCCACACCGAGGGCGACCGGATGTCGCTCTACCGCGACGATGCCTTCGGCTTCCAGTTCCACGACCACCGGGACATGCTGGAGAAGACGAAGACCGACGCGGCACTCGAGGAGATCGACCGCATCGTCGCCCAAGGCGAGCCCCAGTCCTTCTTCTGGGTCCACTACTTCGACGTTCACGAGCCCTACCGCGACACCTCCCTCGGGACGCGCGCCATGGACCGTTACGACGCGGAGATACGGGACGCGGACGAGGGCGTCGGCCGCCTGATCCGCGAGGCGCGCAAGCGCTTGCACCGCCCGCTCATCATCGTCGTGAGCGCGGATCACGGAGAGGAGTTCCACGACCACGGTGGCGTCTACCACGGCTCCAGCGTCTACCAGGAGCAGATCCGGGTTCCGCTGATCATGTACATCCCGGGCGTCCGGCCGCGGCGCGTGCAGGCACCGGTCAGCCTCATCGACCTGGCGCCGACCCTCCTCGGGCTCGTCGGTGGGCCCGTGCCCGACACGATGCAGGGCACCGACCTGCGGGCGCTCGCCGTGGGGCGCGTCCACGACATCGGGCCCGCCTACGCGGGCGTCGGCGAGAAGCGCATGGTCGTGCGCTGGCCCTACAAGCTCATCGCGGACCTGCGCTTCAACCTCTTCGAGATCTACGACCTCGAGCACGATCCCCACGAGCGGACGAACCTGGCCGCGTCCCACCCGAAGCTTCTCGACTCGCTCCGAGGCGAGCTCTACGCGTGGCTCGACTCGCTGCAACGCACTCCCGACGGCCAGTCGCCGGGCGACCCGCGCACGGTCGCCATCGAGCGCGGTCGAGTGGGAGACACCCGCGCGGTCGGCCCCCTGTCGAAGCTCGTCGTCGACGAGAGCGCGCCGCACGACATGCGCGCGGAGGCCGCGCACATCCTCGGCAAGCTGGCGGACGACGCGGCCAAGCCGGCCCTGGTGCGTGCCATGCGCTCGAGCGCACCACGTGTTTCGGCCGAGGCCGCCATCGCGCTCGGCCACCTCGGAGAGGGACGGGCAAAGGGGCCGCTCCGGCGTCTGGTCTACAGCGAAGACCCGGACATGCGCGTACGCGCAGCCGTGGCGCTCGGCCGTCTTGGAGACAGGGCGGCGGTGCCCGGCCTCATCGACGGCCTCTGGATCGCCGACGAGGAAGAGCTGCGCGAGGCGGCGGTGCGCGAGCTCGGATGGCTGCGTGACACCCGCGCGGTCGAGCCGCTCATCAATCTCATCCCGGAGCTGCGCCTACGCTACCTCACCGTCGTCGCCCTCGGTGACATCGGCGACACCCGTGCGCTCGCGCCGCTCCTCGAGATGCTCGACTGGGAGCACCACTCGAACGTGCGCGACAACATCGTTCGGGCACTCGGGCAGATCGGTGACCCCCGGGCGCTGCCGTCCATCGTCGACATCGCAGCCACCGAGCCGGACATGAAGAACGCAGGCGAGTCGCTCGAGCGGCTCCATGCCCTCTCCGCGGGAGCGATCGGTGGAACGGACGTGGGGCCCCACGCGTCGGTTCGCGGGTTCGGGACCTGCCATCAGGGGCCCTCCCACGACAACTGGGCCTATCGGCAGCGCACCTGGTGCGCGGGGACGCGAGACGAGCTCGATCTGCATCTTCGCGTACCGGCCGCCGTGCGCGACGCCCCAGGCGGGGCGGTGGCGCTCCTGCGCGCTCGGCGCATCGACAGCGGTCCCGCGACCGAGGTGCACGTGACGGTGGCCGGGCAGGCCCTCTCACCGGTGCGCATCGACGGACACTGGACCGACTTCCGCTGGGACGTCCCCCACGCGGCCCTCTCCTCGGGCTCGGCGGCGCAGGCCGTGATCACGACGCCGGACTCGACGGCGCGGCTCGCCGTCGACCACCTGCTGCTAATACCCCAGCCGCCCATCGTGGCGGGCAGGCTGCCGGCGGTCGGTCCGACCTGAGCCGGCCGGCAGCCGCCGGCAGCTGGCTTCGCGCCGCTATCGGACTGCGTCGAGCGTGTCCGCGAGCGCGCGCGCCTCGACGATGTTGTCCTCGATGGAGCAGTAGGTCCACGAGCCGTACCGGCCGACAGAGTAGACCCCACGGCTCGCGAGGACGGCCTTCTTCTGTGCGACGTCCTGGGTCGAAGCACGCGTGATGTGCACGTAGGCGGGATCGAGCACGACGTGGTGGTGCGCGACGAGCTCGTGACCGTCGACGACGGATGCCCGTTCGAGGTCTTGGAGGACGCGCGCGAGGGTCGCCTCCACGTCCTCCTCCGAGGCGCCGCCATCCCCGCCCTTGCTGCGCGCTGGACGCCCGATCTCGACGTAGAGGCTCATGCGATCGGTACCGAAGATGTTGTCGTAGAAGCCGACGCGGTAGAAACACAGTTCCCGCTGCGGGAAGTAGACCCAGTGGATCTTGGACGGCCCCTTCTTGTCGAAGCCGAGGTTGAACACCTCGACCCGGTTGTACGTGTACACCGACGGATCGTGGGGCAGGCCCGTCATGCCGAGGAGGCGGTCAAAGGGAGCCGAGCTGATCAGGTACTCGAAGGCGATCTCCCCCCGCGTCGTGCGGGCGACCTTGCGGCGCAGATCGATGGACTCGACGCGCTCGCCGAGGCGCAGGCGGCTCTCCTCGATGCCCGTGAGCAGCGCGCGGATGTACTGAATGGCGCCCCCCTCGGGATAGGTGAAGGTGGCGTTGTAGCTCTGGTTGTCCGCCTTGCGGAAGTTGGCGATGATCTGACCGACGTCGGCGTGGGGGAAGAAGCGGCCCATGGCGTCGACGTCCAGGTTCCTGAGGTCGGTCGCGTAGAGCTTCTCGTTGTAGGGAATGAGGAACTTGTCCGCGATGCTCCGCCCGAATTTCGCGTAGAGCATCTCCTGGAAGTTCTCGGGCGGCCGGTCCTCACGGAAGTAGAGGTCGACCAGACAGTCGATGAACTCCGCCTGGGGCAGCTGGTGAATGTTCTTCTGGAACGGAAAGTCGACCAGCGCCCCGGCGTACCAGATGCGACTGTCCTTCTCGACCTTGAGCACCTTCTGGTCGCCCATGCGCGAGACCAGATCAGCCTCGATCTCCGGGTGCCGGAAGTGGAAGAAGTGCCCCGAATAGTCCCACACGAAGCCGTCCTTGCGGACGGTGCGGCAGTACCCCCCGGGCTCGGATTCCGCCTCGACCACGAGGTAGTCGTCGCCCTCGAGGCGATCGACGAACGCAAGGCCGCTCACCCCTGCGCCGATGACGAGATAGCGTGTCCGCTCCATCAAGCTCCTCCGTCGGTGCCCGCATCCGAAACCGGAGTGCCCGCATCCGAAACCGGAGTGCCCGCATCCGAAACCGGAGTGCCCGCGTCGTCACCGCATTGGCCGCGTCCGCAGGCCGTCCGGGTGCAACACCCGCCGCCGCAGCACACGAGGCCCGGCCCGCAACCTCCCGGACATGTCGCGCTGCCCACGCTGCACGCACCGTCGCGGCACGTCTCACCGAACACGCACGCGTTGTCGCAGGTGCCGCAGTGGTCGAAGCTCGTCCGCGCGTCGACGCAGCTCGCGGCCCCCGTCACGTCCGCGCAGCACACGGCGTCCACCGTGCCCGCGCACGCGTGAATGCTGTCGCCGCACACGCATTGGCCGTTACCGCACTGGTTCGCCTGCAGGGGATCGCATTGCATGCCGCAGCCGCCGCAGTTGTTGCCGTCGGTCTGCAGGTTGGCGCAGTAGCGCATGGCGCCGGGGGCGGGCGGCGGACAGCAGGTCGACAGGGACGTACCCCCGCACCCCTCGGTCACCAGCCCGCAGACGCAGGCCCCGTTGTGGCAGACCGTGCCGCGCCCCTCGGCACAGACGACGCCGCAGTCCCCGCAGTTGTCGGGGTCGTTCATGATGTCGATGCACGTGGCCGTCCCGCCGGGCTGGGGGCAGCAGAAGGCGCCCCGGATGCACGGAGAGGCGCAGGTGGCCCCCGCCTCGGCTCGGCCCGCATCGTGCCCGGCGTCCGGTGCCGCGGCGTCCGCGCTGGCGTCGGAATGCGTGGCGGCCTTGCCTCCCCCGCAGCCTCCGAGCGTGGCGAGCGAGAGGAGGGCGAACAGAGACCAGGCCCGCAGCGAAGTCGGGGATCGACGCGGGGACACAACGGCCAGAAGACGACGAAGAGGGGGCCGCATCCGCGGGAACGTAGCACCTTTCCCCCGGCCGGGCCGGGGCCGGCTCAGCGCCGAAAGCCGCGCACTACGCGCACCCTGTCGCCGTCGCGTCGACCGAGGGCGACGAGCTGTCCCTCGCGGTCGTGAAGCGCGAGCACCGCCGTCTCCGGCCCTTCGGGCAGCTCGGCGGCCACTCCGACCGGGCCGATGGGACGCCCGTGGAACGCGTCCTCTCGCCCGGCCTCCGTGAGCGTCACCTGGGGCATGGAAGCGACGGCCTCCTCGAGCGACAGGAGGGTCGAGGCGAGGGTGGCGCGCGCCTCCGCATCGCCGCGCGCCGCCGCCTCGACCATCTTCCACGGCGTGGCCCCCTCGAGCGCGAAGCGACCGCTCTCGGTGCGCCGGAGGGCGCATAGGTGCCCGGACGTGCCGAGCGCGTGCGCGAGGTCGCGCGCCAGGGCACGCACGTAGAAGCCCTTCCCGCAGCGCACGGCGAGCTCGATGGTATCGGGACCCACCTCGAGGACATCGATGGCGCGTACGACGACCTGACGCACGGGCGCCTCGACGACCTCGCCCCGGCGTACCCGTTCGTGCAGCGGGCGACCGCCCTGCTTGATGGCACTGACGAGGGGCGCGCGTTGTTCGATCACGCCGATGAAGCGCTGCGCCGCCGCTTCGACCCGGGGCCGGTCGAGGCCCTCGGGCACGGGCGTCCGCTCGGTCACCGTGCCCTCGGCGTCGAGTGTGTCCGTCTGCGCACCGAGCAGGATCCGCGCGCGGTACGCCTTGTCCTCCGCCGTCAGGTAGGCGACCAGCTTCGTCGCCTCGCCCACCGCGACGACGAGCACACCGGTCGCCGCCGGATCCAGCGTGCCGGCGTGCCCGACCGCCCGCGTCCCGAGAGCGCGCCGAACGCGCGCGACCACGTCGTGGGACGTGGGGCCCGCGGGCTTGTCGACGACGAGCACGCCGTGGGGCGTCGCTCCGGAAGCCGACGAACTGCCGACCATCACGCCTCGAGGAGGCGGGCGGCTTCGACACGAATGCGCGCCGCCGCGGTCGTGAGGTCCGCAGCGAGGGTGGCGCCGGCCGCCGCCCGATGCCCCCCCCCGCCGAGCGCCGTGGCAATGCGCGCGACGTCCACGGCGCGCCGCGAGCGCAAGCTCACCCGGGTGACCGGCCTTTGCGTTCCGTCGGCACCGACCTCTGGGCGACGCTCCCACACGAGGGCCGCGACCTCTACGCCCCGAAGCATGCGCGCGTAGTTGACCATCCCCTCGACCATCTCGTCGGTGGCACCGAGCCGCTCGAGCATCTCGCGGGTGACGCGCAGAAGGGCGAGCTTGCCGTCAAGGTCCACCTCGAGGGTGTCGATGACCGCGGCGAGGAGGCGTAGGCGCGGCTCGCGCCAGCCCTCGAAAAGGTTGTAGGCCGTCTCCCAGGGGTCGGCGCCACGCTCGATGAGCCGCGCGCCGATGCGCATCGTGTCAGCCGTCGTGGTCGCGTACCGAAAGCCGCCCGTGTCCGCCACGATGGCGGCGTAGATCGGCGCCGCCGCGGCCTCGGGCACCTCGTGCACACCCAGCTCCTCCATGATGCGCAGGACGACCTCGCCCGTGGCGCAGGCGTCCTCGCGCACCACCACCTCGCCGAAATCGTCGTGGGCGGCGTGGTGATCGACGACCACGACCGGGCCCGTCACCTCGGGGCCCGGGAACCCGTAGGGAAGCAGTACCTTCGAAGCCGTATCGGTCACGAACGTCGCGTCGAAACGCTCCCCCGGCGCGAGCTCCCGGACGACGGTCTCGATGCCCGGCAAGAACCGAAGCGACTCGCTCGGCTCCTCCGGCACCCAGACGATGGCTCCCTTGCCGACGGCGCGCAGCACGGCGGCGAGGCCGAGGGCCGAACCGAGGGCGTCCGCGTCCGGCTCGCGGTGGCACGTCAACATGAAGCGCTTGCCGGTGCGCACCAACTCGACCGCATGAAGTCGGCTCACGATTCGTCCCTCCCTCCGCGCGGCGGCTCCGCGCCCTCGCCTTCTCCGTCCTCGGCGGGCCGCTCGCGGCGCACCTCGTCGAGGAGCGACTCGATCCGGTTGGCCCGGTCGAGCCCCTCGTCCCACCGGAAGATCAGCTCGGGCATGCGTCGCAACCGAAGGCGCTGCCCCATCTCCCGCCGCAAGAACCCCGAGGCCCGCGCCATCGCATCGACCGCGGATGCACGCCGCTGCTCGGATGCGTCCGGGTCGAGCAACCGGACGTAGACGGTCGCCCGTCCGAGGTCCGCCGAGACCGTCACCTCGGAGACGATCACGTCTCGAGCGGCCGGATCGTGCACCGTGCCCCGGAGGATCATGTCCATGAGCTGCTCGCGGATCCGCTCCGCCACGCGCGCCGGCCGCCGACCATCCTTACCCATCGCCCCAGTCTCCGTCCGCATCGCTCGGGTCCCACGCCACCGGGCGATCTTCCCTGAGATCGACGCCGTCGTTGAAGTGCACGATCTCGATCCGTCGATCCACGATCGCGGCCTCCGTCGCGCCGGCGACGAACGACGTCAAGGTATCGAGCATGGAGTTGGCGTGGCGCCCGTCGTTGGAGACGACGGCGAAGCCCAGGGTCGCCCGGCCGTGCAGGTCCTGGTCGGCGACCTCGGCGGCGGCCACATGGAAACGGCTCCGGGCGCGATCGAGGATGCGGCGCACCACGGCGCGCTTCGCTTTCAAGGAAGAGCTAGCGGGAATCGACAGGCGGATACGACAGATGCCGACGACCATGAAAACTCTCGGTGCGACGTCCGTCGCCCCTCCCCCGACCCCTCCCGCAAGCGGGGGGAGCCGGTACGCACCACACGAACGACCGCCCCCCAGGCGGAGAAGTCAGAAGCAGGCAAGCGCCATCAAGAAGGAAGCGAGCAAAGACCAGGCCCTGCAAGCCCCCGCGCCGTCGGAGGTCAATGAGGTCTCGAGAGGGAACCAGATGCAAGACCGCGAGCGAAGCGAGCCCGAGGCCGAGCGAAAGCGAGGTTTCGAGGGGGGTCCGGGGGGCCTCTCCCCCCGGGAGGATTACGGGTGGGGGTGGGTGGGTTGCATGTAACAAGACCCCGAGCGGATCAAACATCACGTGGCAAACCGAACGTCAGAAGCTCACAATTCGGCCGCCACCTCTTCCAGCTCGAAGCACTCGATGACGTCGCGCTCCTTGAGGTCGTTGTAGCCCTCGAGGCTGATACCGCACTCGTAGCCCGAAGCGACCTCTCGAACGTCGTCCTTGAAGCGGCGGAGCGAGCCGATCTTGCCCTCCCACACCTGGATTCGCGTCGCGCACCAGGCGCGCCCGCCCGTTGCGCAGGACCTTGCCCTCCGTGACGAAGGAGCCCGCCACCGTGCCCGCCTTCGGGATCGAGAAGACCTGCCGGACCTCGGCCTTGCCGAGCTCCTTCTCGACCAGCTTCGGAGCAAGCAGGCCTGCCATGGCCTTCTTCACCTCGTCGACGGCCTCGTAGATGACGCTGTAGAGGCGTACGTCCACGCCCTCGCTCTTGGCCGTTGCACCGGCCTGCCCCTGGGGGCGCACGTTGAAGCCGATGATGATGGCGTTCGACGCGCTCGCGAGCATGACGTCGTTCTCGGTGATGCCGCCGACACCGGTGTGGATGACGTTGACCTTGACCTTGTCGGTCGAGAGGTCGGTGAGCGCCTTCTGGAGGGCCTCGACCGAGCCCTGCACATCGCTCTTGATGACGAGGTTGAGCTCGTGCATCTCGCCCCGCTGCATGAGCTGCTGGAGCTGGTCGAGAGCGCGCGCCACCGGCATGCCGGGCTTGGGCGCCTGCTGCGCGTTCCCCGCCGCGACCTCCTGGGCCTTCTTCTGGTCGGTGACCGCGTAGAGGGAATCGCCGGCGAGGGGCACCTCGCTCAGGCCCAGCACCTCGACAGGCGTGGCGGGACCGGCCTCCTTGGCCTGCTTGCCGCGGTCGTCGGTCAGGGCACGCACGCGGCCCCAGGAGCCACCGGCCACGACCCAGTCGCCGGTGTGGAGGGAGCCGTTGCGCACCAGCACGTTCGCCACCGGGCCACGGCCACGGTCGAGGTAGGACTCGAGCACGATGCCCTCGGCCGGAATGGTCGGGTTGGCCTTGAGCTCGAGGATCTCCGCACTGGAGCAGGATGGAATCGAGCAGCTTGTCGACACCATCGCCCGTGACGGCGCTGCACTCGATGTAGATCGTGTCGCCGCCCCACTCCTCGGGCTGCAGGCCCTCGGAGGCGAGCTCGCTGCGAACGCGGTCGGGATGGGCGTCGGGCCTGTCGATCTTGTTGATCGCGACGACGATGGGGACCTCCGCCGCGCGGGCGTGGTTGATGGCCTCCTTCGTCTGGGGCATCACCCCGTCGTCGGCGGCCACGACCAGGACGACCACGTCGGTCGCCTGAGCGCCGCGCGCGCGCATGGCGGTGAATGCCTCGTGGCCGGGCGTGTCGATGAAGACCACCGAACCGGCCCTCGTCTCGACGCGGTAGGCGCCGATGTGCTGCGTGATGCCGCCGGCTTCGGAGCTGACCACGTCCGCGTTGCGGATGCGGTCGAGCAGCGAGGTCTTGCCGTGGTCGACGTGACCCATGACCGTCACGATGGGCGCGCGGAACACCCGATCGGCGACCACATCCTCGAACTCACCACGCGCCGCCTCGACGATCTCCTCCTCGGTGCGGGCGACGTTCTCGACCTCGTAGCCGAACTCGCTCGCGAGGATCTTCGCCGTGTCGGCGTCGAGGGTGCTGTTGATGTGCACGCCGCCCATGCCCAGCTGCATGAGCTTCATCAGGACGTCGGTCGCCTTGAGGCTCATGCGCTGGGCGAGCTGCTGCAGCTGGATCTGGGCCTCGATGCGGATGACGCGCTTCTGGGCGCTCGGGACCGTGATCTCGGTCTGCTTGCCCTTCTTGCCGGGCGCCATCTTCTTGCGACCCGGGCGGCCCTGGGGTCGGCCGGTCGGGCCGAGGGCCGCGCGTCCGAGCTCACGGCGACGCGGGGTATCGGGCCGACGCGCCGCGTGCTCGGACACGATGCGCGCGCGGGCGCTCTCGGGCAGCGGTGTCACGCCGGGCGCCACCGTGCTGCCGCGGGCGACGACGCCGGGCGGCAGGTTCGCGTGGGCAAAGCGCACCGATGCGGGCGGAGGCTGGGAGGAGCGGCTCCCGCCGGAGGGACCTGCGGCAGCGACCGCCGCGACGGCGGCCGGAACCGCGGCCGGCTGGGGCGGAGGTGCAACCGCGGGAAGCGACGCGGGCTCGGGCTCGACGGCCGCAGGAGAAGTCTCCGGTGGCTGCGCGGCCACCCGCGGCGCTGGCTCGGCCGAGGGAGGCGCGGCGGGCGGCGGGGCGGCGGCCGCGGGCTGGACGACGGCCACCGCTGCGACCTCGGTCGCACCGTTGCCTGCCGCCGGACGCTCCTGCCGACGCGCCACGGTCCGTCGCCGGACGACCGTCGGACGGATCCGTTCCTCGACCGTACTGGCGGCCTTCTCTTTCTCCACCGATCGCTTCACCCGGTCGGCGTCTGCCGCCTCCAGCACGCTCATGTGGTTGCGCACCTGGATCCCCAGCGAAGCGATCTTCTGGATGAGCTTCTCGATTGGGAAGGCCCAGCTCGCGGGCTACTTCGTAGACCCGAACCTTAGTCATCCATCCTCCGACAACGAGGTCGCACGCGCATTCGCACGTACCACCTCCGCAGCAATCCGTCCGTCCCCGATGGCCACCACACCGACCTCGTCGCGCCCCAAGAGGCGCCCAAGGGAAGCCTTGGTGCCGAAGACGACACACGCGCGACCGAGCCGCTCGGCGGCCCGTTCGAGCTCCTCGCGGCGTCCTGCCGCGTCCGACGCGACGACGAGCAACTGCACGCCGCCGGCATGCATCGCCTCCCGCACCGCGTCGGTCCCGAGAGAAAGATTCTTCGAGCGCGCCGCCCCGATCAGCAGCCCTTCGATGCGACGTCGGTACCAGGACCGAGCGAGCTCCGCGAGGGCCCCGGCGTCCATATCGACCGGGCCTCCGAGGGCCCGCGCGAGCCCGCCCCGGCGCACGGCGGCCTCGAAGCACGCGCGCCGCGGGTGGATTGACACACCGCGACCGCCCAGGCGATGGTCCGGGTCGGGCGCGAGGCGAGGCGGCTCGGGGCGGACCGCGAAATGCACGAGGGCATCGCGGGCGTCCTTGGCCCGACACCCGACGCACGTGCGCTCGGGCTCCCCCTTTCGCGTCTGCTCTGCCATCACCACCTGCACGTCATCCTCCGGGAAAGCCCTCGCTCACGCGGGGGTGCGGCTCTCCTCGCCCGTGTCGCCCGCACCGGCCTCATCGGCCTTGTCGGTGGCACCCGCCGCAGCCTCGGCCTCGGCCTTGGCCTCCTCGGCAGCGCGCTCGGCCTCGGCCTTGGCCTCCTCGGCAACGCGCTCGGCCTCGGCCTTCGCCCGCGCCTGCCTGCGCCCCTCGTCGACCTCGGGCCACTCGTTCTCGAGGAACTCGCTGACGGCCCCCTTGACCGCCTGGGCCCGCTGGTTGTCGAGACCCGCGCGGATGGCCAGCCGGTCGGCGTCTTCCTCGCGCTCGATGGCCTCGGCCGAGCCATAGCCGCCGCGCTCGAGCAAGTCGGCGACGCGCTCACTCATGCCGCGCACCAGCATCAGCCGCTCCCGCTCGGGCAGGGAGTCCACCTGGCTCGCGACCTCGCGCAGGCGCTCCTTGCGGAGCTTCTCCATGGCCGTGCCCGCCTGGGCCTTGACCTCGCCGGCCCGCTCCGGCCCGATGCCCTCGACGGCGCCGAGCTCGCGCTCGGATGCCTCGGCGACCTCGTCGAGGCTGCGGAAGCCCATCTTGTAGAGGTTCTTCGCGATGCTCTCCTCGAAGCCCTCGAGGCGCGACAGCACCTGCATCGCCTCTTCCTCGATCTCGGCGGAAGCGGCTCTCGCCGATGATGTCGAGACGCCAGCCGGTGAGCTGGGTGGCGAGGCGCACGTTCTGCCCGCGGCGGCCGATGGCCAGGGAGAGCTTGGTCGTCGGGGACGATCAGCTCCATCGAGTGGTTGGCCTCGTCGATGACGCACGCGGAGACCTCGGCGGGCGCGATGGCGTTGCACACGAAGCGCGCCGGATCCCGGTCGTAGGGGACGATGTCGATCTTCTCGCCGCGCAGCTCTTGCACGACGGCCTGCACGCGCGAGCCCTTCATGCCCACGCAGGCGCCCACCGGATCGACGTCCGCGTCGCGGCTGCGACACGGCGATCTTGGCGCGGGCCCCCGGCTCGCGGGCGGCGGCCTCGATGCGCACGATGCCCTCGTAGATCTCCGGGCACCTCCATCTCGAAGAGCTTGATCGAGCAGGCCCACGTCGGTGCGGGAGAGGATGATCTGCGGGCCCCGGGCCTCGCGGTCGATGTCGAGCACGTAGGCGTACGATGCGGTCGCCGGGCCGGTAGGTCTCGCGCGGCACCTGCTCGCGCGACGGGAGGATCGCCTCCGCGTCGGCCGAGGTCGACGATGATGTTGTCCGCGCTCGAAGCGGCGCACGATGCCGCGTGATGATCTCGCCCTTGCGGTCCTTGAACTCGTTGAAGATGCGCTCGCGCTCGGCGTCGCGGATGCGCTGGATGATGACCTGCTTGGCGGTCTGGGCGGCGATGCGGCCGAAGCCGCGCCGGTGCTGCTGCAGCTTGAGGAGCTCGCCGTACTCCTTGTCCTGCTGGCGCGGCCCGGTCCGCGTCCTCGGGGCGGTAGAAGATCTGGAAGACCAGCTCCTCGCCCACCTCGGCCTCGAGCCCATGGCGCTTGGCGTCCTCGACGCGTGATCTCGCGGCCGGGGTCGTCGATCTCCTCCATGACCGTCATGTACTGGAAGAGGTCGACCCGCCCTGTTTCCTCGTTGAAGCGCGCCTCGATCTCGCGGGTCGCCCCGAACGTCCGCTTGGCGGCCGTCAGGATGGCCTGCTCGGTGGCCTCCACCAGGACCCGGGGATCGATCCCCTTGTCCTGGCTGACCTGCTCGATGACGTGCTGGAGGGAAAAGCTCCCCTGCTGCATCCGTTCCTACCTCTGGGGCGCGCCGGCCCCTTCAATCGAACGCTCCGCCGGGCGTTCGGACCCGTGCTCGAGTCAGAATCGATGGACCAGGTGGGCCCTTTCGACCGCGTCGTAAGGAATCGCGACGGACTGACCGTCCTGCGTGAGCCGTATTCGGCCGTCCTCGACGCCGAGCAGGAGGCCCTGGAAACGCCGCCGCTCGCCCACAGGGACGCGCGTACGCACGTTGGCCTCCTGGCCCGCGAAGCGCTCGAAGTCCTGGAGCCGGACCAGGGGCCTGTCGAGCCCTGGCGAGCTCACCTCGAGCCGATAGCTCCCGGGGATGAGGTTTTCGTGGTCGTCGAGCACCTTGGAGAGGGCGCGGCTGACGTCCGTGCAGTCTTCGAGGGAGACCCCGCTGCCCACCGCGTCACCCGCCTCCGGCTCGCCTGGCCGATCGATGAAGAGCCGGACGACGGCACCGCCCGGCTGGGGCAGATGGCGGACCTCGACCAGCTCGACACCGTGGTGAGCGCACACCGGCTCGGCGAGGGCCTGGAGTTGTTCATCTAGGGTACTGCTGGACGGCATGGGGGTGAGACTCGGGAGAATGGGCTGGCTCGGAAGAAAAAAAAGGCGGGACCCGCTGGGAGGCCCGCCGAGGCACAACCCTGAACTGCGAGCGCCTTCTACCACACGCCCCTGGGGGCGGCAAGCGACCCCGGCGGGGCCGAATACGGCTTCGCCGCCCGGTCGGCCGAGGAGCGTCGACGGGAGGGCCCGCAGCATGCCATAAGGAAGCTCGAATGCACCTCGGTCTCGGAACCCTGGTCGACGGGCGGTTCGAGGTCGCCGCCGTGGCGGGCACGGGCGGGATGGGTACCGTTTACCGTGCGCGGGACCACATCGGTGGCCGCTGGGCCGCCCTCAAGGTGCTTCACCGCCAGCACCCGGACGACCTCCTGCGCTTCGCACGCGAGGCATCCCTGCTCGCCGAGCTCACCCATCCGGGCATCGTGCGCTACCTCAGCAACGGCCGGACCACGATGGACGAGCCGTACCTCGCGATGGAGTGGCTCGAGGGCCAGCCCCTCGCACGCCGCCTCGCCGAGACGGCCTTCACACCCGCCGAGGCGGTGGCGATCGTCAGGGAAATCGCCGACGCCCTGGCGGCCGCCCACCGGCGAGACATCGTCCATCGCGACCTCAAGCCGAGCAACGTCTTCCTCGTCGACGCGGGTCCACAGTACGTCAAGCTCCTCGACTTCGGCGTGGCGCGGCGGGTGGCGGGGGAAAGCGGGCTGACGGGCAGCGGCCGCCTCGTCGGCACCTTCCGCTACATGTCGCCCGAACAGGTCCGCGGCGACAAGACCATCGACGCGCGCTCCGACGTGTTCGCCCTCGGCGCGCTGCTCTACGAATGCCTGACGGGGCGCAAGGCCTTCCCTGGCGCCGACGCGGGGTCCGTCCTGACCCGGGTGCTGCTCGAGGACCCGCCGGACGTGCGCTCCCACCGGCCGGAGGTCCCGAAGGACCTGGCCCACCTGGTCGACCGACTGCTGTCGAAGGAGCGCCGCGCGCGGCCCGACGATGCCGCTGCCGTGGCCTGCCTGCTCGACGAGCTCGGACCCATCACCCTGACCGTCGAGCGGCCCTCCTTGACCCTCACCTCGACCGAGCGGCGGATGCGCTGGGTCCTGGTCGGGCGGCTGGGAGAAGCCGACACGACCGTGCAGCTGCGCGCCGCCCCGATGGGCCCGACGGGCTCGGCGGGCGCGCTCGACATCGTGGAGACCCACGGCGGCACCCTGCAGCCTTCGCCCGGCGACCACCTGGTGGCCACCTTCTCGGGCGGCGGCTCACCCATCGACGCCGGCATCCGCGCCGCCCGCTGTGCCCTGTCGCTGCAGACGGCGCTCCGGCGCGCGCCCCTGTCGATCGCATGCGGTGTGGGCGTCGGCGACGACACGACGCCCGCGAGCGAGGTGGTGGCCCGGGCGACGGCGGCGCTCAAGGACGCCCGGCGCGGCATCGTCCAGCTCGACACCGCGTCGGCGCGGCTGCTCGAGGAGCACTTCGAGGTACGCTTCGACGGCACCCACGCCTCGCTGCGACGGGAGCCCGACCCGCTCGAGGCAGTGCGCAAGCTCGTGTTCCTCGGGCGCGAGACCTTGTGCGTCGGACGCGAGACGGAGCTGCAGCACCCTCGAGACCGTTTTCGACGAGTGCGTGGCGGAGCCCGTCGCCCGCGCCGTGCTCATCACCGGCGAGGCGGGCGTCGGGAAGTCGCGCCTCCAGTACGAGCTGCTCAGGCGCATCGACCGAAGGGAGCAGCCGGTCGCGGTGTTCCTCGGCCACGGGGACTCGGTCACGACCGTGTCGCCCTACGGCCTCATCGCCGGTGCCATCCGCCGCTCGGCGGGCATCCTCGAGGGCGACAATGTCGGAGCGCGGCGGGAACGGATTGAGCGACGGCTCTCCCTGACCATCCCGGACGCGACGCGCCGGCAGCGGATCGCGCCCTTCTTCGGCGAGTTGGTGGGCGCGCCCGACCCGGACGGGGCGAGCGACGCCCTGCGCGAGGCGCGGCGGGATCCGTTGCGCATGCACGCCGCGATTGAGGACGCCTTCGTCGAGTGGCTCCGGTGCGAATGCGAGGCACACGCGGTCGTGCTCGTGCTCGAGAACCTGCAGTGGGGCGACGCCCAGACGGTTTCGCTCGTCGCGGCGGCGCTCAAGGCGCTGCGCGACCGCCCGCTCATGCTCGTCGCCCTCGGCCGCCCCGAAGCGCGCAACCTCTTTCCGGCGCTGTGGACCGCGAACGGATTCGATGGAGATGCGCCTCGGCCCCCTGAGCCGGCGCGCGAGCGAGGAGCTGGTGCGCGGGCTGCTCGACGATCGCGCCGACGCGAAGGCAGTGGAGGCGACCGTCCGGAGAGCCGACGGCAACCCCTTCTACCTCGAGGAGCTGGTGCGTTCGGTGGAGACCGCGCCCGAAGCGATCCCGGCGACGGTGGTCGGCATGGCTCAGTCGCGGCTCCAGACCGTGAGCCCCGAGGCACGGCGCCTCTTGCGCGCTGCCAGCGTGTACGGCGCCCGCTTCTGGAAGGGCGGCGTGGCCGCCCTGCTCGGTGAGCAGGACGGAGACAAGATCGACGTGCTGCTCGACGAGCTCGAGCAGAGCGAGCTCGTCGTACGCAGCCGCCGCTCGGCCTTCCCCGGCGAGCTCGAACTCGAGTTTCGCCAGACCCTGTTGCGCGACGCTGCCTACGCCCTGCTCACCGACGAGGACCGCAAGCTCGGTCACCGCCTGGCGGGCGAGTGGCTCCTCAAGGTAGGCGAGCCGGACTGGAACCTGGTCGCCCAGCACTTCGAGCGGGGCGGCGCGCGCGTCGCGTCCCAGCGACCGGGGGCGCCGGGCGCGTCCCTCGCCCCCGATCCCCCGGAGCCGCCGAAGAAGTGACGACGTCGCTCCGGCGACCTCACGTGAGCTGCGCGAGCTCGTCGTAGTGCTGGTCGGCGTAGTAGACGAGCACGTCGAGGGCGTCGTCGAACTCGCTCCTGTCGAGGGCGCCCGTCGGGTACTCGACCTGCAGCAGCACGTCGAGGTCGTCGTCGATGGAGAACTTGGCCATCAACAAGGACTGGTTGAGGTCGAGCAGGCGCCGGTACAGGGGCTCGGCGTCGTCGGGTTTCTCCGGCGAACGCAGGTAGGGCACGATGGCGAAGGTCAGGTGGCCGGCCGGATCGACGCGCACGAGGAACGGGAAGGTCGCGGTCTTCCCCCGGAAGCGGCTGCGCCACGTGTCCTCGCTGATGCGCTCACAGGGCCAGCCGCCTTCGGCGAGGAGGCGACCCACGGTGTCGGGCTCGAGGCGGATCTTGCTCATCGGTGCCTCGGGTGCCCCTGCTGGGCGGGGCGTGCCGGCATGGCGGCAGGGCGCGGCGGGGGCGGTGGACGAGGCCGGCGCCGCGCGGCCGAGGGCGGTGGAGCACCGTGCCGAGCGCCGTCGTCGCGATCGCGGTCGCGGTCGCGTGCCCAGCGAGACCCGCGACGGTCACGGTCGTGATCACGGCGACGCGCGTCGACCACCGGCGAGCAACCCCACGAAGTGTAACGCAGCGTACGACGTCCACGACGGTCGGTGACGTACACGACGCAGACCGGCGCGAAGGGCGACCAGGGCGCAGCCAGCCACGTGGGGGCGGCGGCCGGCGCCGGCGGCCGTGGCTCGACGGGCGCGAGGCGGTCCGGCCGGTAGACCGGCACCCCGCCGTGCATCGCGCCGTTGAACACGTAGGCGCCGTCGTCCGTCTCGCGGTAGGGGCCGCCCTCGGGGGCGAAGGCGTGGCGGTGCGGCCCGCGGATCCCGCAGTAGCCACCGCCCATCCACGCGGGCAGCGGGTGGACGCCTTCGTACGTCCACACGTCGCCCGTGTAGCCATAGGCGAGCGGGTCGCCGAGGAACGTGAGCACGCCGTCGATGTCGGCGAAGGGCGCGAGGCCAACCGCCAAGTCGTCGTGCACGTGTACCGACCGGTTCATGTCCCAGTGCCCGTCGAGGTCGAGGGGCAGGGGCCCGCGGTAGGGCCGCGGCTCGGCGTGGGCGACACCGGTCACCGAGAGCAGCAGCGCTCCCACCACGACCCATCGCCGAACGTCCCGTCCCATGCGCCGAACACGATAGGGGAACGCCTCCACGGCAGCAACCGCAGCTAAACGGGCCGTTAAGGCTCAGGCCAAGGATGCGACGGTGGAGACGCGGGTCGGCCGGAGGCCGTCTCCGTACGCGACGAGGAGGCGCTCGGCTTCGGCGTGGGCCTCGGGGGTGTCCACGTCGATCCAGCGCGCCGTGGCCACGTCGGCCGCGTGCATGTGGCCGCGGGCGGCGAGCGCGGCGACGCCCTGGGAAAGGGAGCATCCGTCTGGCCCCTCGACGGCGCGCAGGGCGTCGATGAGCGCCAGTGTGATGCGGAACACACCGGTGTCGAGGGCGTCGTAATCGGAGAGGTCCTTGCCGATGGCGGCGATGCGGGTGCCGTCGAGCTTGACCTTGGTGGCGTCCGGCAGATCGAAGCAGCGCGGGATGTCGCGGTCGACGCCGAGGACGGCGCCGTCCGGAATCCATCGGGAAGCGGCGCACCGCCTCGATGAGGTCCCGGGAGAAGAGGTGGTCGCTCATCAGGAGCCAGGTCGGGCCGGTCACGAAGCCGGCGGCCTTGAGCAGGGAGGTCCCGTTGGGCTTTTCGTACTCGTCGTTCTCGAAGAACGAGAGCTCCAGGCGGAAGCGGTAGCGGTCAAGCGCGTCGATGAGCACTTCGCCCAGGTGGCCGACGACGATGCCCACTTCGTGCACACCCGCCTGCTCGAGGTTGCGCAGGACGCGGACGACGAGCGGGATGTTGGCGACCCGCTTGAGGGGCTTGGGGAAGGCGCGGCCGTTGACCAGGCGCTCTCCCTTGCCGGCTGCGAGGATCAACGCACGTTCGTGATGCATGCGAATCAAGCCTTCGTGAATCATGAAGAAAAGTGTGACTGCAGAACCACAGGCGTGACCCAGCGGCACGCGGGAGCGCCGTGGACGGCGCGAAACACGCGTGCTTTGGCCCGTCAGCGGCGTTTCCTAGCAGAGCACGTGCCAGGCGCGTGACAGATTCGGCAGAGCCCCACAAACGGGGGCATCCCGCCTCGCGCCGTTGCCGGGTAGCACGACCCTTGCTACCTAGGGCAGCGGACCGCGCGCAGCGCGGCCACGGGAGGCGACGACATGAAGAAGCCCGTCGAGATAGCGCCGGCCGAGGGGAAGCTCGCCGTGCTGTTGCCCGGGATGGGGGCCGTCGGCACGACCTTCATCGCGGGCTGCCTGCTCGCCCGCCGTGGGCTCGGCGAGCCCGTCGGCTCGCTCACCCAGATGGGTACCATCCGCCTCGGCAAGCGCACCGACGACCGGGTACCGAAGATCAAGGACTTCGTCCCCCTCGCGGGCCTCGACGACCTGGTCTTCGGCGGCTGGGACCTGTTCTCGAACGACGCCTACGCCGCAGCCCGGGAAGCCGACGTGCTGTCGCGCGATCACCTCGACGCGGTGCGCGACGAGCTCGAGAGGATCCGGCCGATGGAGGCGGTCTTCTTCCCCGAGTACGTGCGCAGGCTGCGGGGCGAGCACGTCAAGACGCTTGGCAACAAGATGGAGCTCGCCGAGGCGGTGCGGCACGACATCCGCACGTTCATCGCGGACAACGGCTGCGACCGGGCGGTGGCGGTGTGGTGCGGCTCGACCGAGATCCACCACGAGGCGACGGCCGTGCATCAGACGCTCGCGGCCTTCGAAGAGGGCTTGCGGAAGAACGACCCGGCCATCGGCCCGTCCATGGTCTACGCCTGGGCCTGCCTGAAGGAGGGTATCCCCTACGCGAACGGCGCGCCGAACCTCACGGTCGACACGCCCGCCCTGCGCGAGCTCGCGCGCGAGCGGCAGGTGCCCATCGCCGGCAAGGACTTCAAGACGGGCCAGACCTTGATGAAGACGATCATCGCGCCGGGCCTGCGCAACCGGATGATCGGCATCCGCGGTTGGTTCTCGACGAACATCCTCGGCAACCGCGACGGCGAGGTGCTCGACGACCCGGACAGCTTCAAGTCCAAGGAGGTCAGCAAGCTCGGCGTGCTCGAGACGATCCTGCAGCCTCACGTCCACACGGCGCTGTATGGTGATATGTATCACAAAGTTCGGATCGAGTACTACCCGCCCCGCGGCGACCAGAAGGAAGGCTGGGACAACATCGACATCTTCGGATGGCTCGGCTATCCGATGCAGATCAAGATCGACTTCCTCTGCCGCGACTCGATCCTCGCCGCGCCCATCGTGCTCGACCTGGTGCTCCTGATGGACCTCGCCAAGCGCGCGGGCCTGAGCGACATCCAGGAGTGGCTCTCGTTCTACTTCAAGAGCCCCATGACCCCGCCGGGCCTCTACCCGGAGAACGATCTCTTCGTGCAGCTCATGAAGATGAAGAACATGCTCCGGTGGATGCGCGACGAGGACCTCATCACCCACCTCGGTCACGAGTACTACGACTGACCCTCAGTGGCGGGGGGTGACGCCGCGGATGCGCAGATAGGTGCCGTGCTGGCCCGGCAGGGGGTAGGCACCGTGCCACGGGACGGGGACCTGGGGGTCGGCCCAGTCGAACATCCATCGCGCGTCGAGGGGCGCCATGTTCACGCAGCCGTGGCTCTTCGGGTGACCGAAGGCGTCGTGCCAGAACGCGGAGTGCAGCGCGTAGGCGAGCTGGAAGTACATCACGTAGGGCACGTCCTCGATCGAGTAGGGCCCGTCGGCGACGGTATCTGCGTCCATCGTGGTCGCCACATGCTTCGAGAGGATGTGGAAGGTGCCGGTGGGCGTGGCGTGGTTCAGCTCCGGCACGTCCGGGTTGATGACGCGCCCGCTCGAGATGAGCGTGGCGTAGACCGGCCGGTCGCCTTCGTAGGCGACGAGCGACTGGGTCGAGAGATCGACGTCGATCCACTTGTCGCCCTCGGCCACGTCACCGGGCCGCGGCTGGGCGTCGATGCGCGTGATCGTGTCGGCCCGGTAGAGGCGCCCGTCACCCGCGTCGACGTAGTTTCGGCCGCGGATCGTCTCGGTGCCCACGATGCGGAACACGTCGTGGTAGTCGGGCAGGTGGCGCGCGCGCCGGAGGCGCCCCTTGTCGTTCTTCTCGTAGGCGGTGGTGTGGCTGTGGATCACGAACCCGATGGGGAGCGCCCAGGTCTGGCCGTCGAGCTCGACGCCGTGGAAGTCGCTGCCCTCTACGAGAACCACACGTCGGTAGGGGACGAAGCCGTTGGACTGGGTGCGCCAGTAGCGGCGGCGGCCGGTGCGCATGTCCCGGTCCAGGCTCACGTAGAAGCCCTTCATGAGACGCCGGCGCAGGACGCTGCCCCGATCCCCGAGCAGGCCCTCGAGGGTCACGCCCGAGTCGGGCTCCCCGGCGTCGACCGCGTCGCCGTCATCGTCCTGGGCAGCCACGACGATGGCTCGCGCCGCCTGGCTGCTTGGGCTGTCGCCGGAGGTCGCTCCCGCCGCAGGGTCTCCCGACGAGCCCGCACCGCCGCCGTGCGCGGGTGCATCTCCCTCAGCACCTGCCGCGGCGGTCTCGTGGGGTTCTGCTGCTCCGCCGGCACCGCCGTCGCGCGTGTTACCGCCTGCTCCGTCGCCCGTCGCTGCGCTCGGCGGCGGCTCCGAGCCCGGGATCACGTAACCCTCGTACTGGGCCGCCTCCTCGTCGGTCGGAAGCCGCTTGTACATCGGCGTGCCGTTGATCCGGACGTACCCGTACTGGTAGGGCAGCTTGGCGTGGCGGTCCGCCTGGGCAGCGCGCCGCTCGGGCAGCCGGTGGCCGTAGAAGGCCGTGACGTCCCGTCCGTTGCAGACGTACCCACCCGTACTAAGCTCGTACCAGCCGCCGCGACACCCGTCTCGCCCCACGGGCTCGGCGGTCTTCGCCTGCAGCAGGGCACCCGCGCGAAGGTAGCCGACGCGAAACGCATCACGCCTGGGCTCGGTACGGACGTTGACCACGAACCGCCTCGCGAAGATGCGCTTGGGTGGACCCTTCGGCTTCGGGGGCGGTGCAGGGCGGTGGGCGACCTTCGGCGCCGTGTGGGGGCCCGCGTCCTCCTTGGCGCTTCCCACGCCGCCGCAGGCGGTGGCCAAAAGGAACACCGCGAGCCCCAGGGCGCCCGAACGGGGCGCAGGCCTCGCAACGCACCGGTTGCGGGCTCGGTGCTCGGGGCCCGCCCGCCTCCGCGGTCGCTCGAGCCTCTGCTCGGGTCGCTGGCGTCTCATCGTGACCGGGACGGGCCACCGGACCCGTCGGCGCGTTGATTTCACGCGGCAGCGGGTGCGTCAACCCGGAGCTGTGTTTCGATGCCCCAAAGGGCGACGGTGAGCGGGACGCCGCCACCGCGGTCCCCGCGCTACGGACGCGGGTTGCTCATCGGCTCGGTCGGGTCGATCGCGCTCCACCTCGGTTTCGTGCTCTGGCTGGGCATCTACGCGACGGCCCCCGATCTGGGCTTCCACTTCATGCTTCCGGCCGAGGTGGAGTTCGGTCTGACCAAGGGGGTGACCGTCGAAGGCGGGTCCACCGGCGGGGCCAGCACGCCGCCCACGCCTCCGAAGACGGCCGCCACCCACGGCCCCGGCACGACCGCCGCGGTGGACGCCGGAGTGCCCGCGGACGCGGCGGTCGACGCAGCCCACCGGCACCACCCCCGCCATCCCACGCGGCATCACCCCCACCACCCGCGGGACGCGGGCGTCGACGCCGGACCGGAGAATCGCCACGGCGGGACACGGGCAGGGAGCCCACGGCGAAGGGCCGTCGGCGACCACGTCCGGCGCGGGGCCCACCACCGAGCTGCCCGCGGGCGCCCAGAATCGCCCTGCGGCTCGACCTCGCCCGGATCCGCCGCTCGAGCTTGGCACCCGACGTGCGCACCCTGCTCGCGTCGATCCCGGACTGGAGGGCGCTCGTGGATGGCTCGGGCATCGACCCCCTCGACAATCTCGATCGCCTGATGCTCGCGTCCCCCAACCTGCAACGCTCCCGGTTGCTTCTGGCGGGGCGATCGGTCGGGGGCGAGGCGTCCATCCGCGAGGCGGTGGCGCGCATGGCGACCGCCCGGGGCAGTGCGGCCGCCTGGTCCACCCGGAGGGGCGTGCCGGTCGCCCCCTGGCGCAACGCCGACGCCACCGAGCGCGTCATCGCCCTGCTCGAGCCGCACTACTTCACGATCACGCGCCCCGAGGACCTGCCGCGCCTGCTCGCGGTCGCACGGGCGCGGCAGGCGGAGCAGCACGCGCAGGCGCACACCGACGGGACGCCAGCGGCCCAGAGCGGCGCCGAGGCACTGCTGTCCATGGGCGACGGGGACGCCATGACCCTCGAGGTGGAAGGCGCCCGGCGCTTCACGCGCGGACAGACGCGCGGCGTGCCCGAGCGCCTTCGCCTGGCGGTCCGGCAGATCGACGCGGCCCACGCGGCGATCGACGCCGAGGGCACCTTCGAGAGCCCCGAGGAGGCCGACGCGGCCCGGGACTTCTGGTCGCGCGTACGTGACGGCTACGCGCGCAACATCTTCGTGGCCGCCATGGGCCTCGGGACACCATTGCACGGCATGCATTTCGACGCCGACGGCGCGACCCTGCACGTGCACACCGAGATCGACGCGCGGCAGCTGCGCCTGATCTTCGACTACCTCGAGGAGGCGTTCCGCGCCCAGGCCCGCGAGGCGGCCGCCCGAAGCCAGGGTGCGGGCCACCCACCGGACGAGCCTCCTGCCGGATCGCCGCCGCCCTGACGCACCCGCCCGCACACGCTGGACAGCGGAGCCTGACCTGGAGCGGCACCCCTCGGACTGCAGGGCTGGTATGATTATCCGCTGGCAGCGTCGTCACGGGGCGGTTCGGCGGACGGCGATGCCATTCTCGAGGGATGGAGGGACATCGGGCAGGGAGGTCTCGGCATGGAATGCAAGGAGTGTGAGGACGAGGTCGAAGCGCTGGTGAGCGTGAAGGTCGGCAAGCGGAGCGTGAAGGTTTGCGAGGACTGCGCCGACCGCATGCGCGAAGAGGGTGAGATCGCGGAGGCGGCCGAGGGAGCGATGCGCGAGATGATGGGCTACAAGGGCCGCTGGTAGCGACCTTTCGGGCCAGAAACAAAAAAAGGGGACGAGCGGCCTAGGCCCTCGTCCCCTTCTTTCTCGGTTCGGCTCGGATCAGCTCAGGACCATGTCCTTGAGCTTCTTGAGTGGCGTGGCGCGCAGCTTCTTGGAGGCCGGCACGTCCTTGACCGTGATCGCACCGGTCGCGGGGTTCCGGAACTCCTTGTTCTTCTGTGCAGGGACCTTGCGCACGCGCAGCTTGAGCATGTCCGGGATCACGAACTCCCCGGGACCGCGCTTGCCGAGCTCACGCTTCATCAAGTCCTTGAGACCGTCGAAGACAATGTTGACCTGCTTCTTGCTCAGGCCCGTCTTGTCGGCCAGCTCACTCATGATCTGGGCCTTCGTCATCCGCTTGGCCGTTGCCATAAGACTCCCTCCTTCGAAAGGCGCCTGTGTTGTGCGAAATGGGCCTGTTTTTCAGGTGCCCCCAGGCAGCGGCGCCATGTATGCACGCGGTTTTCCGGACTGACAAGGGCTTTTCGAAGGAAAAGGGCCAAAAAAGCGCGCCGGGGGGCGTGGAGGCGTCCGGAATCGACGCCAGAGGCGACTCGGACGCGATCGTCGCCTTCCCGTTCCAGAGCAGCCCACAGGTTTTCCACAGCCCCTGTCCGGCCGCCCGGCCAGCTTCGAGCCAGCTCCCTGTTCAGCGGGCAAGCCCTTGCAATAACATCGATAATCGGCGCATGCGCCCACTGGCTTCCCAAGCTGCCACCCAAAACGGGGGGCCCAACACCGAACCTTATCCACAATCGAGCTTCACCTGGGGTTCACACACGATCCCGACCGATTGCCGCTGCACGCAGCACGTCGGTGCGCGCGGTCATCCGACGCTCCTCGAGGCGATCGCGGTGGTCGAAGCCGAGCAGGTGCAACACGCCGTGGGCCAGCAGCATCGTCACCTCGTCGAGCAGGGGGCGCCCCGCCGCCCGCGCCTGTCGCCGGGCCGTGTCGACGGAGATGACCACGTCGCCGAGCACGTGCGGGTTGAGCCCGCCCCCCTCCCCTTCGCCCATCGCAAAGGCCAGCACGTCCGTGGGCCGATCGCGGCCGCGAAAGTCGCGGTTGAGGGCGTGGATGGTCGCGTCGTCGCACAGCAAGACGGAGAGCTCCGCACGGGCGAGGCCCATGGCCGCCAGCATGCGCGTCGCACGCCGCCGGATCGTGCGGGGCGAGACGGCCGGCGGCCCGAGCCTCCGGGTCCGTACGGCGACCTCATACGTCGTGTGTCGGTGCGGCACCGACGAAGCTTACGGACCCGTCGCGCCGGAAGCGAGGGTCCGGGGGGGAGCCCCTAGCCTAGAGTGCCGGTCGGTTTGGTTCCGTGACGAGTGCGTGGATGGCGCTCTAGCTCGCTCGAAGCGACGCCTCGAGCACAACGGGTTCGACGCTGCGCCGCCGACTGCGCTATGACGCGGGTCTGCCATGTTCGACACGATCCTCATCGCCCAGCGGGGCGAGGCCGCCGCCCGCATCGCCCGAACCGGAAAGCGCCTCGGGGCGCGAGTCATCGCCCTCAAGGCCTCGGGCGAGACCGAGGGCGTGCACATCGAGGCCAGCGACGACGCGATCGAGGTCCCGTTCCTCAGCCTCGGGCGCCCCGATCCCGGGGCCGTCGTCGAGGCCGCCCAAAAGACGTGCGCCCAGGCCGTCCACCCCGGCTACGCCTCACCGCGGCACCACGGCGCCCTCGCCGAGGCCGTGACGGCCGCGGGCCTGGTCTTCGTCGGAGCGAGCGCCGAGCTGCAGAGCCGGATCCGCGACCGGCTCGCCTGGCGCGCCGTCGCCGATGAGATCGGGGTGCGGGTGGTGCCGGCGAGCCCAGGCCCGGTCGACGACCTCGAGGTGGCGCGGCAAGCGGCTGAAGCGCTCGGCTACCCGGTGACGTGCAAGCCGGTGGTGGCGGGGAGCGGCTGGGGCCCCGTGCCCCTGTCGGACGAAGACGATCTCGAAGCCGCCGTGGCGGCCTGTCGCAGAGCGGGCACCGAGCTGCTCGGCGACGGGCGGGTGGTGCTCGAGCGGTGGATCGAACGACCGCGCCATCTGGACGTCACGGTGATCGCCACGGGCCAGGGCGATGTGCTCTCCCTCGGCGAGCGGGAGGCCAGCGTCCGCCGCGGGGCCCACGTGCTCATCGAGGAGGGGCCGTCGCCAGCCTTGCTCAACGCCCACGACGGCGAAGCGATCCGGGAGGCCCTCGGCGACGTGACCACCCGCATGGCCCTCGGGCTCGCCATGAAGGGCGCCGCGACCTTCGAGCTGTTGCTGGACGCGAACGGACGGCTATGGCTGTCGGGCGTCGAGGCCGGCCTCGCGGTGGGTCACCCGGTGACCGACATGGTGGCGGGCACCGACCTGGTGGAGCTCGAGCTCCGGGTGGCCGCCGGCGACCCGCTTCCCGAGGCCCTCGAAGTGCTCCAGACCTCCGGCCACGCCCTGCAGGCGCGGGTGCTGGCCGAAGACCCGGCGGGCGGCTTCAGCGGCGAGCCCGCGGTGCTCGCGGCCCTGCGCTTTCCACCGGCGCCGCCCGGGAAGGTGCGCGCCGAGCCCTCGGTCCCCATCGGCGAGGAGCTCGACCCGCGCCAGGACCCGCTCATCGCCAAGGTGGCGGCCTTCGCACCGGTGCGGCACCAGGCGCTCCTCCTGCTCGACCGCGTGCTGGCCGAGACCCACGTGGCGCCCTTCGAGACGAACATCCGCCTCTTGCGCCGCGTCCTCGGTCACGAGTCCTTCCGCGCCGGCCAGTACGACACGGACTTCATCGCCCGTCTTCTGTCCACCTGACGCACGCCCTATCGTAGGGTGCTGCGGCCGGCGTACACCGCCGCGGCGCCGAGCAACTCCTCGATGCGCAGGAGCTGGTTGTACTTGGCGATGCGTTCGGAGCGCGACAGGGAGCCCGTCTTGATCTGCCCGACGCCGGTCGCGACGGCCAGGTCGGCGATGAAGGTGTCCTCGGTCTCGCCGCTCCGATGGGAGATGACCGAGGAGTAGCCGTTGAGGGCGCCGAGACGGATCGTCTCGAGGGTCTCGGTGACGGTGCCGATCTGGTTGACCTTGATCAGCACCGCGTTGGCGATGCCCTCGTCGATACCGCGTTGAAGGCGCGCGACGTTGGTGACGAAGAGGTCGTCGCCCACGAGCTGCACCTCGTCGCCGAGGCGCTCGGTCACCTGTTTCCATCCGTCCCAGTCGTCCTCGGCGAAACCGTCCTCGAGGCTGACGATCGGGTAGCGCTCGACGAGCTTTTCGTAGATGTCGACGAGGCCGGCGGCATCGACGGGCTTCTTGTCGAAGGTGTAGCGCTTCGTCTTCGCGTCGTAGAACTCGCTCGCCGCGGGATCCATGGCGAGGGCCACATCCTTGCCCGGCGCGTAGCCCGCCTTCTCGATGGCACGCACGGCGAAGGCCAGGGCCGCCTCGTTGTTCTCGAGCCGAGGCGCGAAGCCTCCCTCGTCGCCGACGGCGGTGGTGTGGCCTTCCTTCTTCAAGAGCGCCTTGAGCGCATGGAACGTCTCGGCGCCGGCCCTGAGCGCCTCGCGAAAGGTGGGCGCACCGACGGGCATGATCATGAACTCCTGGATCTCGAGCCCGCTGTCGGCGTGCTTGCCGCCGTTGATGACGTTCATCATCGGTGCCGGCAGGACCCGCGCCTGGGAGCCGCCCAGGTAGTGCCACAGGGGCAGGCCGACGGTCTCGGCCGCCGCCCGCGCCGCCGCCATGGACACGCCGAGGATCGCATTGGCGCCGAGCTTGGCCTTGTTGGGCGTGCCGTCGATCGCGATCATCGCCCGGTCCAGGTCGACCTGGTGTAGGGCATCGATGCCCACGATTTTCGGCGCGATCTCCTCGGTCACGTTGTGGACGGCCGTCAGCACGCCCTTGCCGCCGAAGCGCTTGGGGTCGCCGTCGCGCAGCTCGTGGGCCTCGTGCTCGCCCGTCGACGCACCGGAGGGCACGGCCGCGCGCCCGACGGCGCCGCTGTCGAGCTCGACTTCGACCTCGATGGTGGGGTTACCGCGGGAGTCCAGGATCTCGCGGGCGCGAATGTCTACGATCTCGGTCATGGCGTGCTCCCTCTCTTCGGCGCCGAGATAGCGACGGGGCCCGGCCCTGTCAAACCGGGCCACCCAAGGTCGCCGGGGGCGCGTCGCCCGTCGGCCCGTGGCGGGCCGGCGCGAGGCCGAGGGAACGGAGGCGCGGTCCTTGACGCGGGACCCGTGGCCGTCGCAAGGCGACACCATGACCGCGACCGACCGGATCGACCGCGACCTGCTCGCGACCCTCGAGGCGCTCGACGCGTCCCGTTGCCTGCTGCTCGCCGATCGGGGCTCGGGCCTGCGGGCGGCGATCGTCATCGACGACGTGACGCTCGGCCCGGCGGCCGGCGGCGTCCGCACACGCGCCTATCCTTCTCTCGCGGACGCTGTCCGCGACGCGGCGGCCCTCGCGCGCGCCATGACGATCAAGTGCGCCCTCGGCGGCCTGTCGGCGGGTGGCGCCAAGGCGGTCGTGCTCGATCACGCGGGCCTCGATCGCGCCCGCGCCTTCGAGGTGCTCGGCCGGCGCGTCGAGGAACTGGGCGGGCTCTTCCGCACCGCGGGCGACCTCGGGACCACCGCTCGGGACCTCGAGGCCATGGCGCGGACGACGCGCTTCGTGCACGCCGACGAAGGTCCCCTCGCCGATGCGGTGGCCCGGGGTCTGGTGCGATGCGTCGAGGCGTGCGCAGAGGTCGCGGGGCGCGGGGGCGTCCGGGGCCTCAGGATCGCGGTGCAGGGCGCGGGGGCCATCGGCGCGGCCGCGGCGCGTGCCCTCGCGCGCGAGGGCGCCTCGCTGTTCTTGGCGGACCTCGACGAGGAGCGTGCGGAGGCCCTGGCCGCGGAGGTCGGCGGCCAGCGCGTAGCCCCCGACGCCATCCTCGCAGCGAACGTGGACGTGGTGGCGCCGTGCGCCGTGGGCGGCGTCCTGGACGAGGCCGCGGCAGAGCTTCTTCGCGCCTGGGCCGTTTGTGGCGCGGCCAACAACATCCTGACGGGCCCGGCGGTGGCTCGCATGCTCGCCGACCGGGGCGTCCTGCACGTGCCCGACACCATCGCCTCGGCGGGGGCGGTCATCGACGGGATCGGGCGGACCGTGATGGGCCTTTCGGATCGGACGCCACTGCTCGATCGGCTCGGCGAGACCGCGGGCCGGGTGTTGCGCGAGGCGGCCTCGAGCGGCCGCACCCCGGACGAGGTCGCGCTCGATCTCGCCCGGCAACGGCTGGAGGAGGCGCGGCGGGGCGGAGACAGGGCCGCCGGCGAGCCCTCTGGTGGCATTCCGCGCCGGGTCCGGTAGGCTGCGCCGCGTGAACGCCCTGCTCTACATCCCCTGGTTCCAGGCGCAGCCCTGGTACATCCCGCTGCCGCTCATCGGGCGCATCCCGATCCAGCCCTTCGGGATCCTGGTCGCCATCGGCGTGCTGCTCGGAGCGAAGATGGCAGAGGTCTTCGCCAAGAGGAACGGCGTCTCACCGTCGGTGATCGCCGACGCGGTGGCCCACATCGTCATCACGGGCTTCATCCTCGGCTACTTTCTGAACGCGGCGTTCTACGATCCGGGCCGGCTCGACAAGCTCATCCATCAGCCGGCCCTGTTCTTCCACGAGTACCTCGGCCTCTCCTCCTTCGGCGGCTTCTGCGGTGCGGTGCTCGGCCTCTTCATCTTCGTGTGGCGCCGCAAGATCCCGACGCTGGTCGTCGCCGACCCCATCGCCTTCGCCTTTCCCTTCGGCTGGATGTTCGGGCGGTCGGGGTGTTTCAGCGTGCACGACCACCCGGGTCTGGTGACCCACTTTCCCCTCGCCGTCGCCAACTACCATGTCGGCTACCCGCCCTATCAGCCGCGGCACGACCTGGGGCTGTACGAGGTGTTCTGGGCGATCGCCACGGTCATCCTGTTCCTGTTCCTGTGGCGCAAGCCGCGACGGCAGGGCTTCTACTTCGCCCTTCTCCCGTGCCTCTACGCGCCGGTCCGGTTCTTCCTCGACTACCTGCGCGTCGGCCCGGACCTGGGCGGCGACATCCGCTACTACGGCCTCACACCCGGGCAGTATGGCTCGGTCGTGCTCGGCCTGGCCGGGATGTTCGCGTTCTACTGGATCTACTCCCACGCCGAGCCAAAGGTGCCCGCCGCGGCGAAGTGGCCCCCGCCGGACGAGGAGGCCGAGGCGGAGGCGCCCTCGTCCAAGAAGAGCAAGGGCAAGGGCGGCCCGAAGAAGGCCCGGCGCAGCGGGTCGAAGGCGGGGACGGCGAAGGCAGCGACCGCGAAGGCGGCGGCGAAGAGCAAGAACGAGGACGCGGCGGAGGCCTGAGCGGCCCCCATGGAGCGATGGCGGTCCGGGTTCCCCCTTCGGCGATCCCCTCGCGCGGCGGCCGGACGGTCGTATCCTATCCGTGATGCTCCGTGACGGCCGAGCGGTGGTGGCCGGGGGTGTGCTGTCGCTCCTTCTGCACGCGGCGCTCGCCATCCTGCTGTGGCGCTTGCCGCCTGCACGGGATGCCCCCGACATGCCTCCCGTCTATGAAGTCGACGTGGGCGTCGAGGCGCCAGGAGGCACGGCCGGACCGGGCGCGCGGCCGGGAGCGAAAGACGCGCGGACGCGGCCCTCGGCTCTGCAACCCGGCGGACCGCGATCGGTCCAGAACATCGACACCCGCGACCCGGGCGAGCGGGGGGATCGGCGCGGAGCGCGGCAGGTGGTGCTCCTCTTCCCCCACGAAGAGGGCATCACCCTGACCGACAGCCCCATGGACGCCCTCGGCACCTGGCAGACGCAGCGCATCCGCACGGCTCCCGATCGCGCCACCTATGAGAACCGACGTGCCACCCCGAACCCGGACGACGACGTGTTCCTCGCCTCGGGTACCGGATCGCACCCCGAGCGCCGGCCCGTCGCCCGCACCGATGCGCACACCGGCGCACGCACGGCGCCCCCTTCGGCACGGACCGGCGCGGAGGTCGCCGAGGCACCGCATCAGGCCACGCGCGAGGGGACACACCCCGGCCCGACCGCGAGCGACGGGATCGCCGTGGCCCAGGGCAGGCAGGCGACCCACGCCGGCGCGCTTCGGACGGAGGCGCGGACCACCGCGGCGGGCGCGGACCACGACTCGCCGGGTCGGGGCATCCAGCACGGGCGAGGGGACCGGTCCGGCGAGGCCGCCGATGTCGCCCATGGCCGACCCCGGGTCGACCGGGACGGCGCGTCCATACCGGCCGAAGCCCCTGGGCGCGTGCGCGACGATGCGGACTCGGAGCGGCTCGCCGCGAGCCTGGTCGAGTCGATGGTGGAGTCGACCCAGCGCCGCGGTCCCGAGGCGGGGCCGGGACGGGGCGGTGTCGGCGGGGGCGGCGCGCCGGGCTCGGGCGGGGGCCGGGGAACGGGCGGACATGCGACGGCGGCTTCGCCCGGTCCGGGCAGCTACCCGTCCCTCGACACGGGCGACGCACGCTACCTCCGGTGGTTCACCGAGCAGCGCCGGCGCATCGACCGGCATCTGGTCTTCCCCCGTGCCCGTGAGAATCGCGATGGACCAGGGGACCAGCGTCTTCCAGGTGGTGGTGCGACGCGACGGGACGCTCGTGGGCGGAGCTCGGCTCCTGCGCTCGAGTGGCTTTCCCGACCTGGACGCAGCCGCGGCCCGGGCGATCACCGCGGCCGTTCCCTTCTCTCCGATCCCCGCGGACCTCGCGCCTGGCCGCGCGACCCTTCCGGTCACTTTCAGCATCCAGTTCTCGAACCCCATGGCCCGGTGAACCGGAGCCCGAGCGGGTCGTCGGCAGGGCGACGCTGGGATGCAGAGGTCTCGAGCGTCATGGTCCCCGCGCTGGCTGACCCCGTCGTTCGAGGAGACGGCCTCGGCACATTTCGAAGGGCCCGGGCGCCTCTCGAGTCGGCCCACATGATAGTGTGCTCGGGTGTCCTACGCGCGCCTGTGCACGGTCCTCCTAGCCCTCGCAGCGCTGTCGGCGACCGGGGGTTGCTCCTGTTCCGCAAGCCCGACGACGACGCCCTGCACGACGGCAGCCGACTGTGCCGCCCACCAGACGTGCGTCGACAGCCGTTGCACGACGCGGCCCGATGCCGGACTGCCCGACGGCTCGACCGATGGGTCCCCATTCGACGGGGCCCGGTCCGATGGCGGCTGCACGAGCGACACCGAGTGCGGAGGCGGCCGCTGCATCGAGGGGGGCTGCTGCCCGAGCGCCCAGACGTGCGGCACCGCCTGTTGTGGCACCTCCCAGGTCTGCTTCGCGAACGCGTGCGTGACGCCGGGTGGACCGTGCCGGACGGCCGACGACTGCGACCCGGGCCAGTACTGTGAGCCGGCCCTCGGCGGCGTGGACGGGGGCGTGCCCAGCGATGGCGGCATGCTCAGCGATGGCGGCATGCTCAGCGATGGCGGCATGCTCAGCGATGGCGGCATGCTCAGCGATGGCGGCATGCTCAGCGATGGCGGCGTGCCCAGCGATGGCGGCGAGTGCATCGGCGCACCCCCGACCGTCGGGCGCTGTGTCGACCTGCCACCCCACTGCACCACCGACCCGCCGCCCCCCGGCAGCACCTGCATCCGCGACTGTGAGTACCACCCGCCTGTCGGACCGCTGAACGCGGTGCCGCTCTGGCAGTGGGGGCCCGTCGCCGGCCGCTACCCGAGCTGGACCGACGTGTGGGCCACACCGACCGTCGGCCGCGTCACCGACACGAACTGCGACGGGCACGTCGACTCGAACGACCCACCGAACGTGATCTTCGTGTCGGGCAACGCCCACGGCACGGCCTGCAGCGCCGGTGGCTACACGACGAGTTGCAGGAACGGCATCCTGCGGGTGCTCGACGGACGCACGGGCGGCGAGGTCTGGTCCTTGCGACGGGCCCAGGCCGGCTCCATCGGCTTCAGCGGCCTGTCGGTGGCGATCGGTGACCTGGACCACGACGGCTTCATGGAGATCGCCGCGGTCACGGGCGAGGGGTACATCGCGCTCATCGACCACACGGGCAGCACCATCGCGGTGAGCGACCAACCGATCCCCGATTGGGGGACCATCCAATCCGATGGCTGGGGCGGCGGCTTGACCATCGCCGACATGGACCACGACGGCTCCCCGGAGATCGCCTACGGCAACGTGGTTTTCACGACGGCGGGCGGAGGGATCCACCGGTTGTGGGTCGGGACGGGTGACTGGGGACGGCGCGAAAACCAGGCGGTCAGCGTCTTCGTCAACCTGGACAGTGACGCCAACCTCGAGTTGCTCGCCGGACACACGGCGTACAAGGCCGACGGCGGGATCCTCTGGGACCGGAGCGACCTGCCGAGCGGCTTCTCGGCGGTGGGCGACTTCGACGGGGACGGCCACCCCGACGTGGCGTTCGTAGCGGACGGCGTGATCTACTTGCTCGCCGGCGACACCGGCATGGACGAGGTCACTCCCCTCGACTTGAGCGGTACCGGCGCTGGCAACGGCGGGCCGCCGACGGTGGCGGACTTCGACGGAGACGGCAGGCCGGAGATCGGCGTGGCCTTCGCGAACCACTACATGGTCGCAAAACCGGACTTCACGACCGGCGCCCTCACCCAGCTCTGGGCTACGCCCAACCACGACTTCAGCTCGTCGGTGACCGGCTCGACGGTCTTCGACTTCGAAGGCGACGGCAAAGCCGAGGTCATCTACAACGACGAGTGCTTCCTCTGGGTCTTCGACGGCACGACGGGCGCCGTGCGCTTCGCCACGCCGACCACCTCGTTCACCGCGACCGAGGCCTCCCTCGTCGCCGACGTGGACGGCGACGGCCACGCCGACATCGTCAAGATCGCCAACGGCGCGAGCCCGACGAGCTGGCACTGTGATGTGACTTACAAAGGAGTCGATTGGACGATGCCGGCGCCAGCGGGCGCGGCCGACTACGGGCGGCCGGGGTGGGTGGGGAGCGACGGGGCCGATGCGGCCTACCGCGGCATCACCGTCTACCGAGACGCGGCCAACTCCTGGGTCGGCACGCGCACCCTGTGGAACGAGCACGCCTACAGCGTCACCAACATCTGCGGCGACCGCGGTGACCCCTGCATGCCGCCCGGCTCCTACGGCGACATCCCCCAGAACCAGGTCGACAACTGGTCGGTGCCCTTCCTCAACAACTTCCGGCAAAACGTGCAGGGCGCGGGCATCTTCGACGCGCCCGATGCCACCGTCGGCCTCGAGGTCCTCTGCGCCACGCCGCTCGCGCTGCAAGCCTCGGTGCGCAACGTCGGCACCGCCCTCTTGCCAGCCGGGGTCACGGTCGGGTTCTACCAGGTGCCGGCGGATGGCGGGCCCGAGGTGGACCTCGGGCACGGCACGACCACCACGCCGCTGTTCCCCGGCCAGGTCGGCCTCGTCACCCTCACACCCACGGCGGGCGTCACGGTCACCGGCACCTTCCACGCACGCATCCTCGTCGACCCGACCATGCCCCTGTTCCACGAGTGCGACGACACCAACGATCAGTCAGCCGACGTGACGGGCCACTGCCTCATGTGATTGACCTCGCTCAATGCGTTCCAGTCGGGGAGCCCCCTTCCGCCTCCGGGGCAGCGACCGGCCCACGCGACCCCACGGCGATGTGATAGGCTGCTCGCGTGTCCTACGCGCGCCTCGGCACTGTCCTCATCACCCTCGCGGTGCTCGCGGGCGGCGGGGGGTGCTCGTGCTCGTCGAGCCTGGGGACGAGCACCTGCTCGACCGCCTCCGACTGCGCCGCGAACGCAGGGCGATTGCACTTGCCGTGGGGCGATCGTTTTTCAGGCGCACTGATCGGCGGCGGCTGAAGCCGGCCGCTCGGCGGCGTTTTTCGCGATGTTGGCGGCCGAGGTGGGTGGACAGGCCGCACGCGCCGTGATCTACCTTTGCGGGTGGGGAGCGCGCGTTCAGGACGGGGCGGCGGGTCGCAGGACGAGTGGAGCCGGCCCGAGACGCTGCTGGATTTGCTGGAGGGGCTTCCCGATCCGCGCTTGGACCACAACAAGCGCCACAGGCTCATCGACCTGGTGGCGATTGGGATCCTCGGGGCGCTGTGCAACGTGGACAACTATGTCGAGCTGGAGAGGTTTGCGCGCGCCAAGGAGAGGTTTCTGCGGACGTTCCTTGAGTTGTCGCAGGGCATCCCCTCGCACGACACCTTCGGACGCCTTTTCGCTGCGCTCGATCCCGAGGCCTTCGCCGAGCTATTGAACCGGTGGCTCGGAGCGTGGTCGCACGAGCTGGCTGGGGTGCACGTGGCCATCGACGGTAAGGCGATTCGCGCAGCCCTGGACCGAAGCGCGCAATGCTCCCCGTTGCTGCTCGTGAGCGCCTTCGCGGTGGAATCGGGGCTGGTGCTGGGGCAGGTACAGACCGACACCAAGAGCAACGAGATCGAGGCGGTTCCGCGGCTGCTGGAGCACCTCAAGCTCGAGGGGGCGCTCGTCACGCTGGACGCGCTGCACTGTCAGCGCGACACCGTGCGCGTCCTTCACGAGCGCGGGGCTCACTACGTCATCGCGGCCAAAGGCAATCAGCCCGAGCTGCGCAAGGCTCTTTCCGATCACTTCCGCCCTCGGCTCGACGACGAGGCGCTTCGCCGAGACGATCTGTTCCTGGAGACCGTCGACAAGGACCACGGCCGTCTGGAAACACGTCGCTACTGGTTGAGCACGGACATCGACGCCTTGGAGCTACGCGACCTCGACCTCGGCGGCACCAAGTGGCCCGGGGTCACCGCCGCCGGGGCCGTCGAGCGTATCCGGCAGAGCACACGCGGGGGCGAGCCCTCGCACGAGCGCGTCCTCTATCTCGCTTCGCTTCCCCGCCAGGACGTGCGTGCCTTTGCCGCGGCTGTGCGAGGGCACTGGGGCATCGAGAACAAGCTGCACTGGGTCCTGGACCTGGCGTTCGATGAAGACCGGAGCACCGCTCGCGCCAAGAACGCGACTCGCAACTTCGCGCTGGTGCGCAAGCTCGCGCTCAATCTCATTCGCATGGAACGCGGCATCAAGGTCGGCATCCGATGCAAGCGCAAGATGTGCGGCTGGGACCACGACTACCTTCTGCAGATCCTCAAAGGCGACCCCAGGGCGCCCTGAGCCACTCGCCGCCTCCCCGCTGCCATGCCCTCGGATCGGACGTCCCGAACGCGACCCCGACCGGCCGAGCTCCGTCTCCGGCCCCCTCACCCTCGCTCGATTCAGACCGCGTCCGCTCCCGGCTCCGCTTTCGGGCACCATTTGGGGCGTGCGGGCCCTCCCTGCCCCGTGCAAGCCGGGCACGCGACTTCAACCCCACGATCCCCGTCCGCCCTCACGGCAAGTGCGTAACCCCTGGCCGCGAACGAGACCTGTGTCGACAATCACTGCCATGCCCGCTCCGATGCCAGCCTCCCGGACGCCGGGGTAGAGGGCGGACGGGAGGGCGGGATGGCGCCCTGCACAAGCGACACCCAGTGCGGAGGCGGCGTGTGCGTGAGCGGCGCGTGCTGCCCGAGCGTGGCCCTCGTCTGCGGCACCTCCTGCTGCACCACCTCCGAAGTCTGCTTCGCGAACGCGTGTGTGACGCCGGGTGGGCCCTGCCGCACGGCCGATGACTGCGACGCGGGCCAGTACTGCGAGCCGGGGCTCGGTGAGACGGACGCTGGGATGGGCGACATCCCCGCGGACGGGGGCGCGCCGGAGGGAGGCGCGGGCGAAGGGGGGCTCGACGGCTCGGCACCCGCATGCCTCGGCACGGCGCCGACCCCGGGACGCTGCGTCGACCTGCCTCCCCACTGCACGACCGATCCGCCTCCCCCAGGCAGCACCTGCATCCGCGACTGCGAGTACCACCCACCCGTCGGACCGCTGAACGCCGTGTCGCTCTGGCAATGGGGGCCCGTCGCCGACCGTTACCCGAATTCGACCGACGTGTGGGCCACACCGACCGTCGGGCGCGTCACCGACACCAACTGCGACGGGCGCGTCGACTCGAGCGATCCGCCGAACGTGATCTTCGTCTCGGGCAACGCGCAAGGGACCTGCTGCAGTTGCGGCAGCGACGCGAGCAGTTGCAACGACGGCGTGCTGCGCGTCCTCGATGGGCGGACGGGTCACGAGATCTGGTCGCTCAGGAACGCCCAGGCCGGGTCGATGGGCTTCAGCGGCCTATCGGTGGCCATCGGTGACCTGGACCACGACGGCTTCATGGAGATCGCCGCGGTCACGGGCGAAGGATACATCGTGCTCATCGACCGCACGGGCCACACCATTGCCGTGAGCAACCAGGCGATCCCGAGTTGGGACAGCGCCAGCGCCGACGGCTGGGGTGGGGGACTGACCATCGCCGACATGGACCACGACGGCTTCCCCGAGATCGCCTACGGCGGCGCCGTGTTCACGACCGCCGGTGGCGGCATCCACTTCTTGTGGCAAGGCGGTGGCGACTGGGGCCGAGGGGAGAACCAGGCGATCAGCGTCTTCGTCAACCTGGACGCCGACGCCAACCTGGAGTTGCTCGCCGGCCGCACGGCCTACAAGGCGGACGGCTCGGTGCTCTGGGACCGGAGCGACCTGCCGAACGGCTTCTCGGCGGTGGGCGACTTCAACGGGGACGGCAAGCCCGACGTGGCCCTCGTCGCCAGCGGACGCATCTACTTGCTCGCAGGTGACACGGGGATGGACGAGGTCACCTCTCTCGCCGCACCGGGCTCGAGCGCGGGCAGCGGTGGGCCGCCGACGGTGGCGGACTTCGACGGGGACGGCAAGCCCGAGATCGGCGTCGCCTTCGCGAACCACTACGTCGTCGCCAAGCCGGACTTCACGGCCGGCGCGCTCACGCAGCTCTGGGCCTCACCCAACCACGACTTCAGCTCGTCGGTGACGGGCTCGACGGTCTTCGACTTCGAGGGCGACGGCAAGGCGGAGGTCATCTACAACGACGAGTGCTTCCTGTGGGTCTTCGACGGAGCGACGGGCGCCGTGCGCTTCGCCGCGCCGACCACGTCGTTCACCGCCACCGAGGCCTCCCTCGTCGCCGACGTGGACGGCGACGGCCACGCCGACATCGTCAAGATCGCCAACGGGGCAGACCCGTCGACGAGCTCGGGGTGGGGCTGCAACGGGACGTATCAAGGCGTCAACTGGAACGTGCCGGCGCCGGCGGGCGCTGCGGACTACGGCCGGCCGGCCTGGGTGGGCAGCGACGGGGCCGCCGCACCGTACCGCGGCATCACGGTCTACCGCGACGCGGCCAACTCCTGGGTCGGCACACGCACCCTGTGGAACGAGCACGCATACAGCGTCAGCAACATCTGCGGCGATCGCGGCGACCCCTGCATGCCGCCCGGCTCCTACGGCGACATCCCCCAGAACCAGGTCGACAACTGGTCCGTACCCTTCCTCAACAACTTCCGCCAGAACGTGCAGGGCGAGGGCATCTTCGATGCGCCCGACGCCACCGTCAGCCTCGAGGTCCAGTGCACCGCACCGCTCATGCTGCAGGCCTCGGTGCGAAACCTCGGCGCCGCCATCTTGCCGGCGGGCGTGACGGTGGGCTTCTACACGGTGCCGGGCGACGGGGGCGCCGAGGTCGAGCTCGGCACGGGCATGACCACCACACCGCTCTTCCCGGGCCAGGTCGGGCTCGTCACCTTCACCCCCTCCACCGGGGTCTCCTTCGACGACACGTTCCACGCCCGCATCCTGGTCGACCCGACCATGCCCCTCTTCCACGAGTGCGACGACACGAACGATCAGTCGGCCGACGTGACCGGCCACTGCATCATGTGAGCAGCGCGCCCTCGAACCGTCCCCAGCGCCGCCGGAGCGGCCCCGATGACGATGCCCTGGCTGCGCACCCGGCCCCCCGTGACGCTCTCCGGCCGCGGCTGGCGGGAGACTTGCAAGTCTCGGGGGAACCGGGGTCGGGTGACTCCCCCCTCGGGCCGGAATTCCATGACTTCCCTTCGCCTTCGCCTTCGAGCCGTCCTGGCGTACGGTGCGTGCCTGGCCATCGCTCTAGCCACTTTCGGCTGTGCCCAGGGCACGGGGCCGAGCCTCGGCCCGATCCCCAATCAGACCGTCATGGTCCACCAGACGATGCGCGTCCCGATCACGGTGCACGACGTCGGCGGGCAACCGGTCCAGCTGCGCTTCGAGAGCCCCGACCTGGCCGACCTCGGGCGCACCGCTTCCCTCTCGGGGGGCGCGGGGGGCGGCGAGCTTCGATGGACCCCCCTGCCGAGCCAGCTCGGGACCCACGAGATCGTGATCATCCTCGACGCGAGCTCCGGTGAGGAGCTCGACCGCCAATCCCTGCTCGTGAACGTGGTCCCCGCGGCGGACGCCGCGCCGGTCTTCCTGCAGCCTGGCCCGGGAGGGACCTACGACCTGACGCGCAACCCGCAGGTCTCCTTCGACATCGAAGTGCGGGACGACGACTCCACGCAGCGTGACGATCCGGGAGCGACGGCCCTTGCCCGGAGGCGCGGCCATCACGACCGTCGGTCCCAAGAGCGCGCGCTTCGACTGGACGCCCTCGTCCGATCAGGTGATGGCCTCCGAGCGCTGGACCATCCAGATCGAGGCCGACGACGGCAGCCACCCGCCCGTTCCCCTCGACTACGTGGTCGTGCTGCAGCAGGGGGCGAAGGAGGGCTGCCCCGGAATGCCCCCCACCATCACGATCACGTCCCCCGGCGACGGTGATCAGGTGATGGGCACGAGCTATCCGGTCGTGGTGAACGTGAGCGACGACATGGGCATCCGCGACGCGCCGCTCCTGTACTGGACGACCACCGCGCCCGACGATCCCTCGGCGCCCGACGTCACCATGTTCAACCAGGTGACCTTCGCGACCGACCCGAGCGGGTACCGCGCCCTGGTGCCTTCCCTCGGCCTCGCTCCGGGCGCCACGGCCCAGGTCTACTTCGTGGTCTCGGCGACCGACGACGACGACCCGACCGGGACGCTCTGCGATCACCACACCGAGACGCCCCTGCACCAGTTCACGGCCGTGAGCGGCGGCGGCGGGGATGCCGCCGTCTGCGATCCGTGCACCGCCTCGACCGAGTGCGCCTCGGGACTGTGTGCGACGGCGGCCGGAGGCGGGCGCTGTCTCGACCGCTGCGACGGGGGGATGACCTGCGCGACGGGGACCTGCGGCGATCGGGTCAGCGTCGAGGGAAGCGTGGCACAGGGCTGCGGCGACGTCGCTGCGGTGTGTGACGGCGGGTCGACCCCGGGCGGATGCACCGACGACACCTACGAGGACAACGACACGATTGCACAGGCGGCCGCAGGCACCGACATGCTGAGCGGTCAGATCTGCGCCGACGACCCGGACTACTATCGCTACGACGTGAGCTCCGGGACGCTGGTCGACGTGACCCTGAGCGGCTTCCACACCAGCGACGGCGACCTCGACCTCCACCTGCTCGACCCGAGCGGCACCATCCTCGCGTCGAGCGCCGGGGTGAGCGACATCGAGCGGGCGAGCTACTGCATGGCGACGAGTGGCTCGCTCTATGCGGAGGTGCTCGGCTACATGGGCGCCGAGAACCACTACGACCTCTCGGTCACCGAGACTGCGGGCGGCTGCTGCATGGACGATCCGGGCGAGCCCGACAACGCGCCGAGCGCCGCGCGAGCGATCTCCGGGAGCAGCTTCGACGGCACCATCTGTCCCGGCGACGATGACTATCTGTCCTTCTCGGTGACGGGCCCGAGCCACGCCGTCGTGACCCTCGTGCTCGGCGCGTCGGCGGGGATCGGGACCTGGAGCTTGTCCGGGCCGGGCGGCGGGCTCGTGGGCGCCTCGAGGACGACGAGCGCCACCGAGACCATCACCGCCGACCTCACCGACCCGGGCACCTACGTCATCCATGTGCTCGGCTACAGCGGCGCCGAAGGGAGCTACACGGGCAGCGTGATGCTGACGTCGATCAGCGGGTGCAGCGCGGACACGGGCTGCCCGAGCGGGCAGGTGTGCAACGCGGGAAGCTGCGTGGACGCGAGCTGCACGTCGAGCAGCACGTGCCCGACCGGCGATGTCTGCCCGGCGGCGGGGCCGGGCATGCCGACGAGCCAGTGTGGAGCGCCCTGCGCCTACAACAGCGACTGCCGGACCACCGAGGCATGCAAGCGCTTCCCCGAAGGCCACTACTGCGGGCGACGGGGCGCGGCCAGAACGGCGACGCGTGCACGACCTTCGCCGACTGCGGCGGTCAGCGTGCGTGCGTGAGCTGCGGCCAGCGGACTGCGCCCGCGCCGGTTGCACGACCGACAGCGACTGTGAGTCCGGGCACCTACTGCGTCGCGGTGGACGGCGTGAACGTGTGCGCCCTGGACTGCTGGGCGGGCGACACCGTCTGCCGCCTGTCCGAGGGCTACGCCTGCAACGAGCTCGACGACGTGGGCGGGGCGGCGCAGTACGTCTGCGTTCCGGGGCCCTGACGGTGCGGCGCGCCCTCCTGCTTCGTGGCCGGCTGGCTCGCCGGATGCGGCACCCCGACGGCGGCGCCTCCGCCGCCGGAACGCCCGTCGATCCTGGACGCCCAGGGCGCCGACCTGCTCGTCGACGGCAGCCTCCTGCGCATCACCGGCGTCGCCCTCGATGCGGCTGGCCCGAGCCCCGTCCTGCGCGTGACACGCGACGGCTCGACCCCGTCGACTACTCCGCAGTTGGCCTCGGCGACACGAGCCGAGCGACTCTTCTCCGTCACCACGGAGCTGGTCCAGGCGCTCGGCGAGGGAACCTTGGCGTGGACCTGGTAATCACCAGGGCAACGGCGTCCGAGCGATCCCTTCCCCTTTCAGCTGACGCTGGCCACGACGCTCGACGTCGAGCGTCACGAATGGACCCTCCGGTGAGGTGCACCACAACGACCTCGCCATTCTCCGCGGCGGCGGCTTCCTCGCTGCCGAAGAGGGCATGGTGGAGGCCCACTTCCAGGGGATGTTCACGACCGACGACGGGGGTGCGACGACCACGGTCGATGCGCGTCTACCGGTCGCGCCCGCGGACCGCTTCGAATCGGACGCGCGGCGTGCTGCTCCTGACAACCGCCGTGGGCGGCGTCGAACCCGGTACGTTCGACGGCACCATCGTGGTCGCGTCGACCATGGGCTCGGGCCATCAGAGCGCGGCCCGGCCCCTCGCCACGAGCCTGCATTTCGGTACCCCCCGAGCTCTGAACGTGTCGCCCACGGCGGTGTCGCTCGAGCAGATCATCACGGTGGACGGCGCGGGCTCCCTCCTGGGTGGCCCGGACGCCCCCGACGAGGCGACCGTCATTCGCATCGAGGGACAGCTTGACACGGACGGCGGCTTGGCGACCACCTTTGGGCCCCAGGACCTGGTGCTGCGCTGGATGAGCGGCGACGAGGTGCAAGGCGTGTTGGATTCCGAAGCCCAGGGAGGGACTCTGGTCTCGCGCCTCTTCGGCATCCAGCGGGGCACGTTCGCGGGGACGGCGGTGCCCGTTGCAATCAAGGGCACGACCGAGGTGGAGGGGGCCGCGGTGTTCTTCTCCCTGACGCTCGCCCCCGTCCGTCAGGTGGTCTACCTGCACTTCTTGCCCGGCTTCTACGACAGCCTCGCGAAGTTCGGCCTCGCGGCCTCAGCCGGCGTCATCGAGATGCGGGTCGCCGCGCACTCCAGACGATCTACACGCACTGGAACGTCGACGTCCGCCTCGCCCCGCCCACCGACTTCTCGCAGAACGGCTACGCGACCGTGGAGATCGGCGGTCCCGACCCGAACGGCATCGGCTTGTTCGGCTACGACAACACGCCTGGCAAGGACGTGGGGAACCTGCGCCTGTTCGATGCGCTCGGAGGGGTCAACGCCGACACCCAGGCCGACGGCTACCCGGGCTACGGCGGCGTCTTCGTCGAGTCCTATCTCTACTGGTCGTATCACCCGGACCTGGGCACCCGAGCGCCCGACCGGCGCCCCTAATCCGGACCCGCTCTTCGACAGGCTCTTCAATCCCGTGCGGGACGCTCCGGCGACCCTGGCGGAGGTGCAAGGCACGGGAGGCGCCGCGCGCGTCGCGACGGTGCAGCGTGCCATCGACGCCCTCGCAAACATCGTCGGAGAAACCGCCGCCCACGAGCTCGGCCACAGCCTGGGCCTGGCGAACCCCTACGGGCCCGAGGGACGCCTACCACAACCAGCCGCCGGGCGACGGAATGCCTGATGGACGCGGGCAGCGATCGACCGCTCGGCGAACGCGCCGTCCAGCCGGGCTTCGCCACGACCCACTTCTGCAACGACGCGCCGAGCTACCTGGACGACATCCTGGGCGGGTGAGCCCGCCGTGGACGTCCGCCGTCGGTCAAGGCTGGGAGGCCCGAGCGGCGCGCGCGCGCAGATGCCGGAGGGCGGCCGCTTGATCGCGCCGGTGCAGCGGCCCGTCGTAGAGGCGGAGCAGCTCGTCGAAGGAACGCTCCCAGGCCGGATCGCCCGGCGTCTCCTGGGCGACACGGCGCCAAAGGAACTTCTCGAGGGCGCGCAGGCGGCTCGCCCGCCGGAGGGACTTGACCAGCACGCCGACCGCCTCGGCATCGCTCGGGTCGGCGCGCTCGGCACGCAGGGCGTAGCTGGCGGCGAGGCTCGGACGGTGCAGATCGTGGAGCGCGATCGCCGCCGCGTCACGCCACGCACGGGCGCGCCGCGTGTGGTCGGTGCCCGCCGAGCGCGCACGCTGCTTGGCCTCCGCGATCGCGCGTCGCGCATCGGCCGTCTCCGCCTCGCGCCCGAGGATCGGAAAACGCGCCTTCAGGATCAGGAAGAGGACGAAGAGGCCGGCAGCGCAGAGGAGCGCCCAACCCGCAGGGCCGGTAGTCAATGGGCTGCCCCGCAAGGACGGACTGGCCTACCCAGTGGGCCCCCCGCGGCTCGCCGAAGAAGGTCGCCGCCGTCGCGGCCATGTCGACGATCCTCGGGTGCTCGCCGAGCGGACGGTTCGACACGATGATGCCCGAGGTCTGGGTCACGTCGCTCGCAGCGTGATCGCCGCTCCACTTCTTGTCGTTGTCCACGATGAGCCCAGGCGGTGTACCGCCGAGGACCGTCTCCCAGGCGGTGCGGTAGTACTCGTTGTAGGCGAGCTGGAGGTCGGGTGCGTCCTTTTCGCGCCGCCCCTGGAAGACGTCCTTGCCCAGGTAGACCTGGTGGAGCACGGGGCCGTTTCCGTGGGCGGGGTCGCGCAGGGCGAGCAGCCCCGTACGGATCTGCTGGAGCACGGTCGGCGCCTCGGCTTCGGTCACGACACCCTCACGCTCGCGGCCACGCAGGTTCAGGTACACCTGCCCGGTCCCGAGGGCGTAGGCCTTGGTGTGGCTCCAGTCCACGTCCATGAAGAACTCGTGCGGCGTCGACTCGGCGCCGTTCTGGAGCGCGAGCAAGCCGTTCTGCCGGAGCCATTGGTTGACGTGCAGCCCCCAGCGGAAGTCGTGGAAGCCGTGGTCGGAGATGATGAGCAGGGTGTCGTCGGGGCGGAGCTGTGCGACCACCTTGCCCACCGTGGCGTCCATCCGCTCGTACTCGTGCTCGATGGCGTCGCCGTACTTCTTGGCGAGCGCGGCGTCGTACATCGGGTGGCCTGGATCGATCAGCCGATAGAACATGTGGGCGACGCGATCGGTGGCGGTGCTGACCCAGACCAGCATGTTCCAGTCCTTGCCCGCGAGCGCCTTCATCAGCATGGCACGGCGCTGGGTCTCGACCGTGTTCATCTCCCGGAGGAACTCCCCCTCGTCGATGGCGCCGTCGTTGAGCGCGCTGGTGTCGTGGTCCCAGCCGCAGGTCTTGTACAGGCCGCCGATGGCATCGACCACGCGCGCCGCGTAGTCGTTCGGATAGCTGATGGGCGAGTAGGGCGCGCGCGGGTCGAAGCTGATCGGCGTGATGAACAGACGCGTCTTGTCGCCGGTCTCGAGGTCGAGCATCTTCGCGATGCCCCGCACCTCGGTCCCGTTCTGAGAGAAGGTGCAGCTCGACCCAGTCGCTGAGCTCTTGCGGCTCGAGCGCGACGGTCTTGCCCTGAAGCTTCACCGTCATGCCGCCGTGGGGGCCCGTGTCCACCTCGACCGGGATCTTCATCCGCGCACCGTCCGAGCCCGGCACCGTCGGCCCCGAGAGGTCGAAGTGACCCACCGTGCCGTTCATGGCCAGCTGCACCATCACACCACCGCCCGGCGGGTGCGCGGCCATGTCGTCGGTGACGTCGGTGCCGACGTACGTGAACGTGCTGTTGGTCTCCCGGAGGTCCGGAACGCCCAGACCGCTCAGCATCTTGCCGTGGGCCAGGGGATCGGGCGGGAAGCTGTAAGGGATGTTGATCGCGACGACGTCGACGCCGTCGTCCGAGAGCGTCTTCCAAAACGGGACGCCCGTCCGAAGGTTCCGCGCGACGGGAGGACCGACGTCCTGCACCTCGAAACTCGTCGTCGCCACGTGGGGGAGCACCGGCGGTCCCTGGGGCGCCTGGTTGAGGGACCGCTGGATGAAGTCGAAGACGCCGTGGTCGCCGGGAGGAGTCCCGGTGGTGAAGCTCGTCCAGGCGACGGGGGACTGGGGCGGGTTGGTGGAGCCGAGGTGGCGGTAGTCGCGTCCCCCGTCCTTCTTCATCAGCTTCGCCAGGTGCGGCAGCTTGCCCTGGGCAGCCCACTTCTCGAGCCAGTGGGGGTCCGCCCCGTCGAATCCGAGGATGATGAGACGGCCGTGGTGGGCGAGCTCGGCATGGGCCGCAGGGCTCTTGCTGCCCGTCTTTTCGTGGTGGCCGTGGCAGCCTCCGCAGCCACCGGTGGACAGGGCAACGGCGGCGAGGACCAGGAGCCCGCGGCCGCCCATCGTCCGAGGGAAGAGGGAACGGGGGTGCATCGACGCGGAACTTAGCTGCGGTGGCCTCGGCTGTCGACACATCGATCGCCTGCTCGAGGACCGGCCCGGTGCTACCTTCCGGGCCGATCATGCATCGCGGACGCCTCCCCAAGACCCTCGCTCCGCTGGCGCTCTCGGCCCTGCTCTGGGCCGGCTGCGACGCGCCTGCGAGCGCCCCGGCCCCGAAGCCCGCGGCGCCCGCCCTGCCCAGGCCCGACCCGGCCCATCCCCTCGCGGTCGGCATCTACGATCTGGCCCTGCGCGACGCCCGGGGGATGGTGCCCTTCACGCCGATCCGGCGCATGCACCTCGATCGCGGGGTCCGGCAGGACTACCCACTCGTGCTGCGTGGTGGGCGCTGCTATCGGGTCCTCGCCGTCGGGACCGCCCCGATCACCGATCTCGACCTGACCCTCTTCGACCCGGCCGCCGTCCCGATGATGCAGGATTCGACGGTGGCGCCCACCGCGATTCTCGGCGTCGACAACCCGATCTGCCCGCTGGACCCGGGTGGATACCGCCTCGAGGTGACCGCCTTCCGCGGAGCGGGCGACGTGGGCGTGCAGGTCTTCCGTTCGCCCTAGCGGCCTAGCGCCCTGGCGGCCTACCTCCTCGGCCGAACCTTGCGAAAGCAGCGACGCAGGTGCGTCAACGCACCTCGATGTGCTCCGGCGCCAGGGCCAGGGGCATCTCGCCGGACGAGCGTGCGACGGTGAGGGCGTCCATCAGGACGGCGCGCAGGCGCGGCGGCAGGGGCGATTGCCCGCCGGACCGGACTCCGCCCGTCGACTGATTCGATTTCCTGGCCCGAGCCACCGGTCACGTAGTCGAGCAACGAGCTCGGGCGGAAGGGCACGACGAGCAACGAGGCGTCCGGCGGCAGGCCCGCGAGCTGACGTGCGCGCACGAGCGCCGAGTCGAAGCCGCCGAGGCGGTCGACGAGGCCGTTCTGGACGGCCCGATCGCCGGACCACACCCGCCCTCGCCCCACTGCGTCGACGGCCGCCGGAGCCATGCCGCGGCCTTCGGCGACCCGGCGCAGGAACATCCGGTAGTACTGTCGTATCTTGTCGGCCAGTATCGCGCGCTCACCCGGAGTGAAGGGACGCCAGATCGAGTCGGCACCCGCGTGCGCACCGCGGCGCACCTCCTCCACGGTGACGCCGATGTGCGCCGCGAGCTGCGCCACGTCGACCTTGCCGTAGAAGACGCCGATGGATCCCGTGAGGGTCGTCGGGTCCGCCCAGATCTCGTCCGCCGCCGAGGAGATGTAGTAGCCGCCGCTCGCAGCGACCGACCCCATCGACGCGATCACGGGCTTGACCCGCCGCGCGCGCATCAATGCACGCCAGATCTGATCGGACGCGAGCACCGAGCCGCCAGGGCTGTCGACGCGCAGTACGATCGCCCCGACCGTGGGATCCGAAGCGAGCTGCTCGATGGCGGCGACGATCGTCCTACCGCCAGACATGTGGACGTTGACCAGCGGGATGTCGACGTTGTCGCCGTCCACGATTCTCCGTCGACGACGACCACGCCGATCCGCCCGGGGCGGCCCCACCTTCGAGGCGCCCTGTGGGGCGGCGAGGTCCGTCGCGCGTAGCTCCCGCCGAGCGCATCGGCGAGGGGCGCGTCGAGCACCTCCGCGTCGGCCTCTCCCGACACGAGCCCGGCCGCCACCGCCTCGTCGGCGAGGTAGGGCCCCTGATCGATGATGGTGCGCACCTCGGCCGGGGTCCGGTGCAGGTCACCCCCGAGATCGCTGACGAGCCGGGTATAGGCGTCGTCGATCAGCACGCGGGTCTCCTCGCGCGCCGGCGCGCTGCTCTGCTCGTTCGTGAGCTGCTCGGGCGCGCTCTTGTAACGGCCGATGCGTACGAAGTCCGCGTGCAACCCGACGCTGCGCAGGAGCTGGCCGATGAGGATCGTGTGAATGGCGGGGCCCATGAGCCGGACCGACCCGGCCGGGTCGACCCACACGCGCGACGCGCCGGCGCACGCGTAGTAGTCGCCGCCGCTCGCCTCTTCGAGGTCACACACCACCTTCCGCCCCGATCGCTCGAGGACCGTGATCGCGAGGCGCAGCTCCTGGGCTTGCGCGAGGGACAGGTCGGTCCCCCGCAAGCGCAGGAGCACACCGACGACCCGGTCGTCGTGGGCAGCACGGTCGAGACGCGCGACCAGACGCACCATCGCCCGCGCATCGACGCCGCCCCGCACCTCCACGTCGGCGATGTAGTGGGGAGTCGGGATACCGGGGCGGTCGACCGCCGACACGCGTCCCACGGCGTAGAAGCCCGGCCCGTCGCTGAACCCGTCGCCCAGGATCACGCCCCCCCCTGCGCCGAGCCCGTCCCAGTCGACCGACAGGCCGGCGGTTGCGCGCAGCGAGGTCGTGTCGGCGCCCAGGTCGCCCCACTCGATCGCGCCCTGGGCGCTGCCGACGTAGGGAATCGCCACGTTCAGAGCACCGCGGAGGCCGAGCCCGCCGTCGCTGTCCGCAGCCCCGGCGGCCTCCACCGTGAGGGCTCGCGAGCCCGTGGGACGGATGTCGGTCGCGAACACGAAGGTGCTCGGCGGCGCGTTGGAGATGCCCGACAGGTCGAGCATCCCGGTGAGGTTGCGCCCCACGAGCGCGAAGCCGAGGCCCGAGAACGGACGCCATGCCGCCGAGAGGTCCAGCATGGTCAGGCCGTTCACGGAAGGATTGTTCGATCCCACCCAGCGCAGCGAGCCGCCGACCCCGAAGCGCGGGTTGGCGGACCAGGCCAAGGCGAGGGCGATGGCGCCCCGGTCCAGCAGGCCCGTGGAGTCGGTTGGACGCACGCTCTCGACCGAGAGGCCCGTCGCGAGGCCGAGCGGCAGCGGACCACCGAGCCACACGCCGTCGCCGCGATCAGCGAAGGTCGACCCGGTGGGCGCGTCCGCGTGGACGTAGGTCAAGCCCCAGGCCGGCAGGAACGCGAGGGCAGCCGGGTCCACGTCCACCGCGATGGGGTCGTCCGGGTTGCCGATGAGGACAGGCGGCGGCGCGACGGTGACCGGCGCCGAACGGAGCTGGGCGTGGGCCAGGGGCAGGGATGCGAGCGACGATCCGGCCAAGACTGCGGCCGCCGACAGAAGAACGACGGTGGCAGCAGCTCCGGGCACGGACCGCAAGGCGTCGAGGCGAGGCATAGGGCCGGACCTTACACGGAAAAAAGCCCCGCGGCCGGAGGGGCCACAGGCGGTTTGCGTTCGGGCTGACGGCGGCCAGCCTTCCGGCCCCGGGCCCTTGGAAGTGGCCGCGGGACACTGTAACGTCGACCTCGATGGGCTGCCGTCGCGCTTTGCTTCTGGGCCCCCGATCCTGGAGCCCGTCGCGGAGGATTGTGGTCGGGGGATGCCTTGCGGCGCTCGTGATGGCCGCCTACGGGGCGCCCGTGCGCGCCGACGACCACGAGCCGTCGGCCGTGATGCTCCACTACTATCACGCGGCCCTCGACGAGTACCGAAATGGCGAGTACCCGCAGGCCATCGAGGACCTCGAGCGGGCGCGCCTCCTCGACCCGAGCTCGCCCACCCTCATCTACAACCTGGGCCGCGTCAACGAGCTCGCCGGCAACCTCGACGAGGCCGCCAGGTACTACGGGACCTATGTAACCCTGCTCCCGACAAGCGCCTCCGCCGAGCGGGCGCGCGTGCAGGGGATCCTGCGCCGGATTGGGGGCGCCCGCCGACGGCATGCGGCCCATCCGAACGCGACCTATGAGCCCCCTGCACCGACGCCGGCTGACACCTCGGCGATCCCTCGGTTCGTCACGACCCATGGTGTGACCGACCTGCCCTTCTGGCTGTCCGTGGGCGCGGGGGGCACGCTCTTTCTCATCGGGGGCGTCGTCGGCCTCGTGGCGCTCGATCGGCATCAGACCGCCGACGGCATCGTGATCGGCCGCGACGGCACCTACGAAGATCGGCAGCAGCTCCGAGAGCAACGCCCAGAGCCTCGCCCTCATCGCCGACTCGCTCTTCGCCACGGGCGCGCTGTCACTGGTGGCGGCGGGGCTGCTCTACGCGCTGCGCACGACGACGGCCGAGGTGCTGCCCGAGGGTCAGACCCAGGCGTCGTTCGGCTTCGACGGCACGCGGGCCATGCTCGTGGTGCGAGGGACCTTGTGAGGCGCGCGGCCTGGACTCTCCTCGTCGGCGCGGCGGCCCTGTGCGCGGGCTGCTCGGCCATCGTGGCCCCGAGCAGCGACCCGACCCCCTGCCGGCTCGCACCCGACGGCACCGACCCATGTCCCGACGGGCTCGCGTGCAATGCGGGCCACTGCTCGATCCACATCGTCATGATCACGGTGGACGCCGGCTGTACGCCGCAAGAGGAGGTGTGCGACGGCAAGGACGACGACTGCGACGGGATGATCGACGAGGGGCAGGACGCCGACGGAGACGGCGTGACGTGGTGCGGTGGGGGAGTCCAGGCCCAGGCGGACTGCGACGACCACGACCCGAACATCCACCCGGCCAATCCCGGCGCCGGCATCCCAGCGGCCAACGAGCAGTGCGACGGCAAGGACGACGACTGCGACGGGATGGTCGACGAAGGGGACACCTGCCCTTCGGGACAGATGTGCGTCCCCGGCACGGGCTGCGTGATCCCCAACTGCAACAACGGAGGCCCCCCGTGTTCGTCGGACGACCGGTGTGACGTGACGATGGACCCGCCCACCTGCGTCTCGGGCCGTTGCCCGACGACCCCGTGCACGGGCGCCCAGGTCTGTGACACCCCGACGGGGTCCTGCGTGACGCGGGTCAACCTCGGCGATCCGTGCACCATCGACACGGAGTGCCCTGCCGGGGCCACGTGCATGCCCGCGGCGGCCCTCGGCCTCACCGCCAGCGGGAACGTGTGCGGCAAGGCCTGCTGCAAGGACGAGGACTGCACGGACGTTGGGGGCCTCTGCCTCGTGTCGGGCACCGGAGCCCGGAGCTGCGTGCCGCCCGCCATGGCCATGCGCGGCGAGAGCCCCACCGGATCGATGTGCACGATGGCCGACAGCTGCAGCTCGGGGATCTGCTACGGGGCGACGACCATGACACCTGGCGCGTGCGTCGACGGCTGCGCAAATCAGACGAACTGCCCCATGTCGGACGTGTGTGGCCTGGCCTCGTCCTCGAAGGGATCCGGGCAACAGCAGCAGCTCGCCTGCATCCCACCGGTGCCACAAGGCCACGTGCTCTACGACACATGCGCGACCGATGACGACTGCGTGTCGGACCTCTGCGTTCCGGGCCCCGCGCTCGACAAGTTCTGTTCCCTCGGATGCCTCACGAGCGACGACTGCCAGCGGCCCTCCCAGATCACCCGATTCGCGTACTGCGGCGTCACCCAGACCCCCTCCGGGAACTACGTGCGGGCCTGCCTGCACGACTTCTGCGACAGGCTCACGCTCGCATGCCACGGGCTCGGCAGGACGGGCGATTCCTGCAGCAAGAACGCCGACTGTCGCGACAACGTCTGCCTCGGCAGTCAGTGCGCCGACACCTGCTGCAGCAGCAACGACTGCACCGCCACGACGCGCTGCCGTCCCCTGATGCGTGGCGACCACTACGAGATGCTCTGCCGGCCCTGACCGCCCCCCGGGGGCGTGCTACCATTCGCCCCGGGATGCAGATCTGTCCGCAGTGCCGCACCGTCTATCCCGCGGCGGGCGCGGATCGTTGCGCGCGCGACGGCTCGGGCCTGGTCGACGCCGAGGCCTTCTCCCAGTCCGAGGGTGACCCTCTCCTCGGCCACGTGATCGCCGGCCGGTTCCGGATCACCGCACGCATCGGCATCGGCGGCATGGGGACGGTCTATCGGGCGACCCAGTCCGGCCTCGACCGGGACGTGGCGGTCAAGATCCTCAAGCGGGACTCGACCTGGGACAAGGACACGGTCACGCGGTTCCACCGCGAGGCCAAGGCCATGAGCCTCCTGGTCCATCAGAACACGGTGCGGGTCTTCGACTTTGGCGAGACCGACGACGGGTTGCTCTTCCTCGCAATGGAGCTGCTCGAGGGGGAGGTGCTCTCCCACAAGCTCGACCGGCAGGGCACGATTGACGTCGTCGAGTCCATCCGCATCGCGCAGCAGATCCTGAGGTCCCTGCACGAGGCCCACAGCAAGGGGATCATCCACCGCGACCTCAAGCCCGACAACATCGTGCTCACGCGCGTCGAGGGCCACGACGAGATGGTCGTGAAGGTGCTCGATTTCGGCATCGCGAAGGTCGTCCAGGGCGACCGCCGGATTGACCAGCTCGAGACCCAGGCCGGGACGGTGTTCGGTACGCCACGCTACATGTCGCCGGAGCAGGCCCAGGGCAAGCCGCTCGATGCACGCAGCGACGTCTACAGCGTGGGCATCCTGCTCTACCACCTCCTGGTCGGCCGCCCCCCCTTCGTGGACGACGACGCGGTCGTCGTGATGGCCAAGCACATCAAGGAGCGGCCGGTGTCGCCCCGCCGCGCCGCGCCCGAGCAGCCCATCCCGACGACCCTCGACCGGGTCATCATGCGGACGCTCGAGAAGGACCGGGAGCGGCGGGTGCAGTCGGCGGCCGACCTGGTCCGACGGCTCGATGTTTGTGTGTCGGACGTGGCGGTCGAGCTCGAAGCGCGGTCCGGTGGCAAGCCGCGGCGCTCCCGGGCACCGATCGTGCCGGTTTTGATCGCCGCGCTTCTCGTGCTCTCGGCGACGGCCGTCGGCATCCACCTGGCCATCGGCTCGGTGCCGGACGCGGCCCCGCCCCAGGCTGCCGCGCCACCCAAGCTGGACGCGATCCTCCAGACCGATCCGAACGGCGCCGAGGTATGGCACGGCGACCAGCACCTCGGGCCGACGCCCCTCGACAGGCTCCTCGCCCCCGGGCAGCGCCTCGTGGTGGAGCTGCGCAAGGACGGATACATGAAGACCCGCAGTGAGCTGGTCGCAGGCCAGACGCGCACCGTCCAGCTCGCCCCGACGCCGCCTGCGCCCACACCGGCTGTGGAGCCTCCGCCTGCCGAGCGGGCGCCCGTCCTGGCCGACGGCAACGGTGGGCAGGAGGCTGTCGCGGCCCCGACGCCTGCGCCGAGCACGGCCGCCACGCACCACGTACGCCACCGTACACGACGCCACCATGCGCACCGCGCGCACCATCAAGGCAGGGCGCACCTGGCGCACGCCGCCGCGGGGCAGGCCCCGACGGTGGGCCCGGATGGGCTCCAGATGCTCCAGTGAGCGGAGCCAACGCGTTGGCGGCCCATCGCGTGGAATGGCGCACTGCAGCGCGCGCGGTCGAGCGCCCCTACGCGAGGTAGACCACGGTGAGCCGGTCGCCGCCCTCTTCGGCGGTGCCCGGACGCAGCTCGCGCACGTAGGTCGAGCCCTGGCGGAGCCGCTCGCGGATCGCGTCACGGAGCGCGCCCGTGCCGACCCCGTGCACGACGTAGGCGACGGGCTCGGCGGCACCGTAGAGGCGGTCGAGGAAGCTCTCGGTCATGGCGATGGCCTCCTCGACACGCATGCCGCGCACGTCGAGTGTGTTGTCCATCGACCGCACGGGTGCCGCGGCCGGACGGGCAGGCAGAGCGGCAGAAGCCGCGGGCGCTGCGCGCGCCTCGAGCGCCGCCTCGGCGCGCCGCAGGCCCTCCACCTCGACCCAGAGCTTCATCGGCCCCGCCGCGACGCGCACCCGCCCCCGGTCGGGCGCCGCGATCACCTCGGCCTCGGTGCGCAGTCGCGCGACCCACACCCGATCGCCGACCGCCAGATCGGCCGCATCCACCCTCGGCCGCTCGGCCCCCGATGACGTGGCCGGCCGCGCGGCGACCTCGGCCTCTCCCGCGGTCCGGGCCGCCTCGTCGATCACCGCGCGCGCCTCCCGGGCGGCTTCCTCGTCCGCCCCCCGCCGGAGTGCCTGCCGCACGCGGCGCACGTCCTCACGCGCACGCCGCACCGCGTCGACGAGCCGCTTCGCCTCGCGCCCGAGCTGCTCCTGGTCGCGTCGCCGCAGCGCTTCGAGCTCCGCCTCGGCCGCCTCCCGCGCCCTTCGCGCCTGCTCGCGCTCCTCGTCCAGGCCCGCACGCGCGATCTCGAGGGATCGGCGTTGGTCCTCGAGGCGCCGCACCAGCTCGTCGAAGGTGCGCGCCTGCTCCGGCAGCACGCGCCGCGCCGTCGCGATCACCTCCTCCGGGATGCCGAAACGCGATGCCACGGCGAGGGCGCTCGAGGCACCCGGCACGTCGAGCCGCAGCTCGAAGGTGGGCGCCATGCGCGTGACGTCGAACCCCACCGACGCGTTGCGCAGCCGCTCGTCGCGGGCACCGAGAGCCTTGAGCGGCTCGTAGTGCGTGGTGACGGCGAGCGCCGCGCCCTTGCGGCACAGGGCGTCGACCACCGCGCAGGCGAGCGCCGCGCCCTCCTGGGGATCGGTCCCTCCCGCGAGCTCGTCGAGCAGGACGAGGGCGTCGTCGGTCGCCTCGTCCAGGATGCGCGCCAGGTTGGTCACGTGGGCCGAGAAGGTCGACAGGTTCTTGCTGATCGACTGGTCGTCGCCCACGTCGGTCAGGACCGCACCGAAGAAGCCGCAGGCGCTCCCCTCGGCGCAGGGCACGGGCACACCGGCCTGGACCATGAGGGCCGCGAGCCCGAGCATCTTGAGCGCCACGGTCTTGCCCCCGGCGTTCGGCCCCGAGACGACGAGCGCGTGCCCGCTCTCTAGCTCCAGGTCGTTCGGCACGACCGCCACGGCATCGAGCAACAGGATCGGATGGCGTGCGGCATGCAGGTGCGCGCGTGGGACGTCGAGCAGCTCCACGACGCGCGCGCCCAGATCCCTGCCGAAGCGCGCGCAGGCCGACCGCAGGTCCGCATGGTCGATGGCATCCGCCGCGGCCCCCACCTCGGCGAGCCGCTCGCGCACCAGGTCCGAGACCAGACCGAGGATGCGCGCCTCCTCCCGCTCCATCTCGGCCTGGGCCATCTTGAGGCGATTGCCCGCGGCGACCAGAGCGCGTGGCTCGACGAAGACGGTGGCGCCGCTCGCGCTCGTGCCGTGCACGATGCCGGGGAACCGCTCGTGGGCGTCGCGGCGCACGGGCAGCACGTAGCGGCCCTCGCGGATGGTGAAGAAGCGGTCGGACAGGAGCGCGGCGTGGCGGACCACCAGCTCCTCGAGCCGGCGCGTCACGCGGCCGCGCACGTGGGCGACCTCGGCGCGGAGCTTGCGCAAATCGGAGCTGGCCGAATCGGCCACCGTGCCATCCGCATCGACCGCCCCGCCGATCTCGTCCTCGAGGCGGTCGAGGGTGGGGTCGAGGGCGCAGGCCCGCAGGAGCAGGGGGGCCCGGTCCTTGCGCTGGCCGAGAAAGCGTCGGAGGACGCGGGCCGCGCCCAGGGTCGAGCGGATGTCGTTGAGCGCCGGCCCGTCGAGGGCGCCGTGGCGCTCGAGGCGAAGGAGATGGGTACGCACCTCCCGCACCCCGTCGAGGGGCAGGGGCTCATCGGCCGCGAGCAGGGCGGTCGCCTCGCTCGTCTCGCCCAGGCCGACCCGAACCCCTTCGAAGGTGGTCGCCAGGGGCAGCTCCGCCCTCCGCGCCCGCGGGCCGACGCATCGGGCGGCCACCGCCGCGGCGATCCGCTGCCACTCGAGATCGTGGAGGGTCTTTTCGGGAACGCGGTTCATGCTCTGCCGGTGATAGCGAGCGGCCGGGCGGAGAGCAAAGCGCCATGCCTTTTCGCCCAATCCGGGCGAGCCGCGCCCCGGCCGCCCGGTGCGTAGGCCTCGCAAACTCTGCTACCATTGACCCCGTGATCGCTCGCCGGGTGCTCTTGTTCTTGCTGCTCGGGCTTCTTTGGGGAGGTTGCTCCAAGGAGAACGCGCTGCTGATTGCCGCCCGCAGCGAGGCCGACGTGGACAGCATCCGCGTCCGGCTCATCGACCCGACCCACCTGAACACCCTCAACCCGTCCGACGCCCTGCGGGACCTGCCCATCCACCGGACCCAGCAGGACATCCACGACGGCGAGCCCATCCGCATCGCGATCCACTTCACCACCCCGCGCTCGGTCGCCGTGATCGTCACGGGCACGACCCCCGGCGGAGGCCACCTCTACGCCCTGCGCTGCTACACCGTCGACGGCGTCGTGCGCGACCAGATCGTCCTGGCGGGCCCGCTCGACACCTCGGTGGACGCCGACCAGGACGGCTACCCGAAGGACGCGTCGTCGACCTGCGTCGACCCCGACGCGCAGGGCAACCTGACACCGTGCGTCCACGCTTGCCCGTCGGCGGTCGGCGTGGACTGCAACGACAGCAGCACCGACCCCACCGCGGCGACCATCAACCCCGGCGCTCCCGAAGTGTCCTGCGACGGGATCGATCAGGATTGCAACGGGACAGACGCCTGCGCCGACGCCGATGGCGATGGCTGGCCTGCCTGCGCGCCTGCCGCGCCGCTTGGCACCTGCGACTGCAACGACATGGACCCGTCCATCCACCCGCATCGGCCCGGCGAGCCGGACCCGGAGATCTGCGGCGACGGCAAGGACCAGAACTGCGACGGGATCGACAACCCGTGCGACGCGGACGGCGACGGCTACACGAGCGACGTGGACTGCAACGACTCGGACCCGACGATCCACCCGGGCGCCATGGAGGTCTGCGGCGACGGGGTCGACAACAACTGCAACGGCCTCACGGACGAGGGCTGCGTCGGCCCCGACGAGGACGGAGACGGGTCCCCCGATTGCTCGACCGTCCCTGCCGGCACGCCGTGTGACTGCAACGACTGCGACCCGGGCATCAACCCCACGGCGGCCGAGCTCTGCGGGCCCGACGGCACGGGCGACGGAATCGACGAAGACTGCGACGGGACGATTGACGAGGGCTGCGATCCCCCCACCAGCCACGACGCGGACGGCGACGGCTACGCCGCCATGAGCTTCGGCGGACCCGACTGCGACGACACCAACCCGCTGATCCACCCGGGTGCGCCCGAGCACTGCGGAGACGGGGTCGACGACAACTGCAACGGCATCCCGGACGACGGCTGCGACGCCGACACGGACGGTGATGGGTGGGCCGAGCCACCGGCGTGCGAGGGGAACGCGGCCGTGCACCCTGGCGCCACGGAGACCTGCGACGGCGTCGACAACAACTGCAACGGGACGACGGACGAGGTGCTGGCTACGCCCACCACCAACATGAGCGGCATGGCGCTGCCCGAAGGCGACCACGGATGCATCCAGCAGTCCTGCATGGGCTCGCCCGCGTGCCCCGTCGACTTCCTGACCGACACGGGCAACTGCGGCGGGTGCCGCATCTCGTGCGTGGACAAGGGTGATGTCTGCATGGATGGCGCCTGCTTCTGCACGCCGGCCGGACGCTCGTGTGCAGGCACGTCCGGCGACACCTGCTGCAGCAGCACCGGAGACAGCACGCTCGGCGGCTGCGAGGACCTGCAGAACGACCTCCAGAACTGCGGCTCCTGCTTCCACCAATGCAACGCCGACAGCAGCGGAGGGGCCCTGCCGGCGAACGTCGCCGACACATGTCAGGCCGGGGCATGTGCGTGTGGCATGACCTCTCCCTGCGCGGGCGACACCCACGACGGGCACTATTCGGCCTGCTGCGGCAGCACGTGCACCGACGTCGAGACCGACATCCACAACTGCGGCGCGTGCGGCAACGAGTGCGGTGACCACCAGAGCTGCATGGCAGGGGTATGCACGTGCGACGCGCCCTACACCGACTGCAACGGCCCCGCGGCCGGCGGCTGCGTCGACCTCGCGACCGACCTGTCGAACTGTGGAACCTGTGGCAGCGTGTGCGGTCGGGCGCACGCGACCGCGCAGTGCGTTGGGGGCACCTGCAGCATCAACACCTGCGATACAGGTTACAACAACTGCGACGGTAGCGACGCGAACGGCTGCGAGACCCCGCTCAACACCCTCACCGACTGCGGGTCCTGCGGAACGTCCTGCAGCCGGTCCAACGCGTCGGCCACGTGCGCCACGCGCAGCTGTCGCATCAACATGTGCAGCTCGGGCCACGACAACTGCGACGGCAACGACGCGAACGGCTGCGAGACCCCGCTCGACACCCTCACGGACTGTGGGTCCTGCGGAACGTCCTGCAGCCGGGCCCACGCATCGGCCACGTGCACCACGCGCAGCTGTCGCATCGCCACGTGCTCCAGCGGCTACGGCAACTGCGACGGCAACGACGCGAACGGCTGCGAGACGAACACGAACACGACCACGAGTCACTGCGGATCTTGCGGGACCTCCTGCTCCTACCCCCACGCAGGAGCGAGTTGCGCAGGCGGCACCTGTGCGATGGGATCGTGTGCTCCCGGATGGGCCGACTGCGATGGGCTGGACAGCAATGGTTGCGAGACGTCGCTCCACACCCTCGCCGACTGCGGTGCCTGCGGCACGATGTGCAGCCGGTCCAACGCCACCGCGACCTGCTCCTCGGGCACCTGCTCCATCTCCAGCTGCAACGGTGGGTACGGCGACTGCGACGCATCGGACGGCAACGGCTGCGAGACGTCGCTCCACACGCTCACCGACTGCGGCTCCTGCGGCACGACGTGCAGCCGGTCCAACGCCACCGCGACCTGCTCCTCGGGCACCTGCTCCATCTCCAGCTGCAACGGTGGGTACGACGATTGCGACGGAAACGACAGCAACGGCTGCGAGACGTCGCTCCACACGCTCACCGACTGCGGCTCCTGCGGCACGACGTGCAGCCGGTCCAACGCCACCGCGACCTGCTCCTCGGGCACCTGCTCCATCTCCGGCTGCAACGGTGGGTACGACGATTGCGACGGAAACGACAGCAACGGCTGCGAGACGTCGCTCCACACGCTCACCGACTGCGGCTCCTGCGGCACGACGTGCAGCCGGTCCAACGCCACCGCGACCTGCTCCTCGGGCACCTGCTCCATCTCCAGCTGCAACGGTGGGTACGACGATTGCGACGGAAACGACAGCAACGGCTGCGAGAGGAACCTGATGACCGACGACAACAACTGCGGCATGTGCGGGAACAAGTGCACCGGCGGAAAGCACTGCATGACCGGGACGTGCGCGTGAGGTCACCGGCCCGGGCCGCAGGCTGAAGCCCGTGCCCGCGCGGGCCCGGAGTCGAGCAACCGTCGCCGTGCTCTCGCGACGCGGCGGTGCGCCTTCGAGGCGTCGGTGGGGCCGTGGCGGTGCACCGCCTGGTCCTCGGCGCGGTCGAACGAGGCACGGTGCCGCACTCACCGAGAAGGGCGCGGGGCCCGGGAGGGGGGCGACCCGCGAGCGCTAGTGTTGATTCTGGAAAAGGGCCGGATGCTTGAGACCGTCCGCGCCCAAACCGTCGTTGCCGTGGTGACTGCCACCGTGGTGGCTGCGCCCCGTGTGTCCGGCGGCCCGGACCGGCGTGAGCGGGATCTCGGCCGTGGTGTTCTGCTTGGGCAGGACATTCATGGTACCCGCGAACCGACCGTGGCGGGCATGCAAGACCAGGGGCACGTTGGGCGCCGTGTCGAAGGAGCACGGGGTCGCGTGGCACACCTCCCCCTTGCCCTCGACGTCGATGCGCGCCCCCGCAGGGTGGGTTTGCACGCTCACCACGACGGTCGTCGGCGCGGCGGGCGGCACGTTGGCGGCTTGCACGTTCGTCGGAGTCGTCGCGGCGCCCGAATGCGGGTCGGGCGGGTCCGGGGAAGACGGTGGCGCGGCCGCGTGGGCCGGAGGGACCGGCCGGGAGGGCGCGGCCGTGACACTCCCCGGCGTCGACTCCGCGGGCGCGCGCAGGACGAGCCAGCCTCCCACGCCGAGCGCGGCGGCCACGAGGACACCGCCCAGGGCGACCGCCCGCCCCCGCCCCTTTCGGTGCATCGGCTTGAGCTCTTCGGCGACCGTGGGTGACGACTCCAGCCGCGCACTGGTCCGAAGCACCTTGACCGGATCACCGAAGCCGACGAGCGTCCGCTCCGAGGTAAATACGGACACCGCCGCGATGGCCTCCGCCAGCTCCTCCATCGTCTGGTACCGCTCGTCCGGATCCTTCGCGAGGGCGCGGAAGATGACCGCGTCCAGCTCCGAGCTCACCTCCACCTGGGGGTTGACCTTGCGGAGGGGGAGCGGCGTCTCGAACATGTGCTGGGTCAGGATGCCCATGAACGAATCGCCGACGAAGGGCACTCGACCGGTCACCATCTCGTAGAGGATCACCCCGAGCGCATAGATGTCGACGCGGTGGTCGAGCTCCTTGCCCCCTGCCTGCTCGGGCGACATGTACTCGGGCGTCCCGAAGATCATCCCGGTCTTGGTAAGCTTGCGCCCGGGCGCCCCCGGGGTCTCCACGTCGCTCATCTTGGCGATACCGAAGTCGACGATCTTTACGAAGTCCTCGTTCGCCTCGCGATGGGTGAGGAAGATGTTCTCGGGCTTCATGTCGCGATGGACGATGCCCTTGCTGTGGGCTGCGCCGAGGGCCCGGGCACACTGCAGCACCAGGTCCGCCGCACGCGCCGGGGCCACGGTGCCCTCCCGCGCGAGCACGTTCGCCAGGTCCTCGCCCTCGAGGTACTCCATGACGAAGTAGCACTGCCCGGTGGGCGTCTCGCCGAAGTCGGAGATGTCGACGATGTGCTCGTGGCCGATGCGGGAGGCGCTCTTGGCCTCTTGCCGGAAGCGCTGGACCACCTCCGATTGCGAGGAGAAGTCGGCTCTGAGCACCTTGAGCGCCACGCGCTTCTCGATGACGACGTGCTGGGCCTCGTACACGATGCCCATGCCGCCCTCGCCGATCTGGTGCAGGATGAGGTAGCGCTCGTTGAGCGTCGTGCCGACGAGCGGATCGCCCGACTCGACGGCCCCCGCAGACGTCAGCTGGGACGGCGTCGAAAGCCTGGCGGCGTCCACCGGACAGAATACTTCGCCGCCCGAGTACTCGGCTTTGCAGATCGGGCAGACCTTCGTAAGCGCTTGAGCAAGCACAGGTTACCGCCAAACAATCACGATCGAGGTTACCATCCCCTTCACGCCGGGGTCAATGTCGGGACCCGCTCTCGCGTTCGCAGTTTCCCTTGCAAGATCGGGTGCTTGTCTGCCGATTGCGCCCCATCGGTCCCTCTGATATCGACCTGTCGTGCCAGGAGCCATCCGAATCCTCGACGATGCCCTCGTCGACCAGATCGCTGCCGGGGAGGTCGTCGAACGGCCCGCCAGCGTGGTCAAGGAGCTCCTCGACAACGCCCTCGATGCGGGAGCGAAGCGCATCGATGTCGAGATTGCCCGGGGCGGCGTCGACCTGGTCCGGGTGAGCGACGATGGGCACGGCATGGCGCCCGCCGACGCGGCCATGGCGGTCCTGCGTCATGCCACGAGCAAGATTCGCTTGCGCCCAGGACCTGCACGCGCTTCGGACCCTGGGCTTCCGCGGCGAGGCCCTGCCCTCCATCGCGTCGGTCTCCCGGTTCACCCTGGCGACACGCCCCCGCGAGGCGGTGGCCGGGACGCGGGTGCGCATCGACGGGGGCGGCGCGCCCGAGGTACGCGAGACGGGCTGCGCGCCGGGCACGACGGTCGAGGTGGCGGACCTGTTCCACAACGTCCCGGCGCGCAGGAAGTTCCTCAAGTCGAAGGCCACCGAGAGCGGCCACGTGACCGACGTGTGCCTGCGCGCGGCGCTCGCCGCACCTGCACTGCGCCTGACGCTCCACAGGGACGGCAGGCGCGTCCGCGAGTACCTGCCCGTGGCGGATCTCGACGAGCGCGCGCGCGGTGTGTTCGTCGGCGAGCGGCTGAGTGACGTTTCGGGTCGACGTGACGGTGTCTCGGTGCGAGCCCTCCTCGGCCCACCGGAGAAGGCGCGCACGGGGGCGAGCGCGCTCTACCTTTACGTCAACGGGCGAGCGGTGCGCGAGCGGGCCCTCGGCCGGGCGGTGGCCTTCGCCTACGGCAGCGTCCTTCCTCCGGGTCGCTACCCGGTCGGCGTGGTGTACGTGGAGGTGGACCCGGCCGAGGTCGACGTGAACGTGCACCCCCAGAAGACGGAGGTGCGCTTCGCGCAGGGTCGCCAGGTCCTCGACGCGATCACGCGCGTGCTCGCCGCCGGGCTCGGCACTTCGGCGTGGAGCGGCCCCGCAGCCCGGGGAAGTGGCTTCTGGGAGCAGCGACTCGGCGGCGGTGCGCCCCCACCCGGCGCGACCTCGATTGGCCGCCCCGCCGAGGAGGCCGTCGTTTCGGCCGCCGCGGTCGCCGAGGGGCTCGGGAGCGAGACCGACCCCTGGGGCCTGTCTGCAGCATTGTTGGGAAGACCGCAATCCGTGCCCGGCGTGCCTCTGCCCTCCCCCGCCCTCGAGGCGCCGCCCGCGCTCGTGCCCGACAAGGGCTTCTTCGGCTCCCTGCGCGTGCTCGGGCAGGTGCGGCGCATGCTCCTCGTGTGCGAAGGCGCGGACGGGCTGCACGTGATCGATCAGCACGCGGCCGACGAGCGCATCCGCTTCGACGGCCTGCGCCGCGCACTGTCGGAGCGCGCCATGGGCACACAGCGGCTCCTCTTCCCCGAGCGCGTCGAGGTGGCGGAAGCGGAAGCGGCGCTCGTCGACGAGTCGCACGAGACCCTCTCGTCCCTCGGCCTCGACTGCACCCTGGTGGGCCCCACGACCGTGGCGGTCCATGCCGTACCCGCGCTCGTGGGACGCGCGCCACCCGAGCGACTGCTCCGGGACGTGCTGGACGAGCTGTCCCACGTGGGCGACCGTGGCTTCGGTGACGCGATGGACATGGCCCTCGCCACCATGGCGTGCCACGGTGCGATCCGCGCCGGCGACGTGCTCTCCCCCGAGGAGTGCCGCGCCCTGCTCACGGCCATGGACCGGGTCGGCGACTTCGCGGGCCACTGCCCCCACGGCCGGCCCGTGGTCTACAGCGTGAGCTTCGGCGAGCTCGAGCGGCGCCTCGGTCGTTGACCATGGGCGGACGGCCTCGATGACACAACGGCCGATTGTGGTGATCGCCGGATCGACGGCGGCGGGCAAGACCGGTGCGGCCCTCGCCCTCGCCGAACGCCTCGGCGGCGAGATCGTCGGCGCCGACAGCGTGCAGGTCTATCGCGGCTTCGACATCGGCTCGGCCAAACCCCGCGCCGAGGAGCTCGGCGCCGTGCGCCATCACATGGTCGACATCCTCGATCCGGACGAGCCCATCGACGCGGGCGCCTATGCGCGGCGCGCCGACGCAGTGATCGCCGAGGTGCACGGTCGCGGGCGGCTGCCGATCGTGGTCGGGGGAACGGGCCTGTGGCTCAGGGCGCTCGCGCGCGGCCTCGCCCCGCTCCCCGCCCCCGACCCGACCTTGCGCGCGGCCCTCGAAGCGGAGGCCCATGCCCTCGGCGCACCGGCGATGCACGCGCGGCTCGCCCGGGTGGACCCGCAGGTGGCGGCGGGGGTGCACCCGAACGACCGCGTGCGCATCGTGCGCGCCCTCGAGGTGCACGCCCAGACGGGCGTTCCACTGGGTGAGCTCCAGGCGCGCCACGCCCTCGGGGCGCCCCGCTACCCTGGCCCCTTCGTCGTGCTCGATTTGCCCAAGGGCGTCCTCGCCGAGCGCATCGCGGCCCGCACGCGGGCCATGATCGAGGCGGGGTTCGCGGACGAGGTCCGGTCCCTCCGTGCGCGCTGGGGCGATTCGGTACGCGCCTTCGGCAGCGTGGGCTATCGGCAGATGCTCGAGCACGTGCGCGACGGAGTGCCACTCGACGAGACGGTGCAGCGGATCGACCGGGCCACGCGCCTCTACGCCCGCCGCCAGCGCACCTGGTTCCGCGCCGAGCCCGGGATCACCTGGCGCACGACGGCGGCCGATCTCCTGGCGGCCGGTTCGCTCGAGCGCTTGCTCGCGACATGACCGACCGCGCTGTGGTCGTCCCCCGCCGGGTGCATATGTTGTGACCATGCGTGTAGCCAAGAGCATCCTCGTGCCCACCGACTTCTCCGAGGCCGCCCTGCCCGGGATCGATCTCGCACGCGTCCTCGCCCTGCAGAACAATGCGCGGGTCGTGCTGGTGCACATCTACGACCCCGCGCCCCTGGCCCCCATCGCGACCCGCAACATGAGCGGCACGGACGCGCTCGGCGTGGGACGCGAAGTGGAGAAAGCCATTCGCGACGAGCTCGAATCGGCTCCGCGACAGCGTTCTCGCCGATGTCCCCGACGTGGACTCGGCCCTCGTCCTCGGCACCAACGCGGCCGAAGGGATCTGCAACTACGCCGAGAAGGTGGGGGTGGACCTCATCGTCCTGTCGACCCACGGCCGCACGGGCCTCGGCCACCTGCTCATCGGATCGGTCGCCGAGAAGGTCGTGCGGCACGCGCACTGCCCGGTCGTGACGGTCCCCTTGAAGGTCCAGAAGCCCGAGCCCAAGGCCGAGTAACGGGCCGACGCCCAGGTCTCAGTCGTGGTCGGAGGCCGGCTTGCGTCCGGGCGGTGTCTTGCCCTCCTGCTTCGGAGGGAGCTTCGGAAAGAGCGCGGGCTGGAAGCGCTGCTGCCGGACGAAGGCGGCGAGCATGTCGAGATCGTGGTCGTCGATCTGCCCGGCGAAGGCGGGCATCGTCCCCGTGTCACCGTACTGGCGGGGCGAGGTCGGGTCCTCGATCTGACGCCGGATCCAGGTGCGCGAGGCGTAGCCCGTCATGTCGGGACCGCCCTCGGCGAGGAAGTCGCCATCGCCGTGGAACGTGTGGCACTTCATGCACGCATGGTGGAACACCTTCGCGCCCTGGGCGACGAGCGCCGCATCGACCGGCGGGTCGTGAGGCTCACGCCCCTGGGCGAAGAGGAATTCGGTCACGGCCTGGAGCTTGGCCTTGCCGAGCTTGCGCTGGGACGGCATGTCACTGATCTCGGTGTGCCCGAAGAAGTGATCGGCGTCCGGGTTGTCGAGGAGCGCCAGGATAAAGGACCGGGAGCCAAAGCCCGCCTGATCGGGCGCCTTCCTGTGGCCCTTGGCCTCGAGCACGTGGCACTGGGTGCAGTGTTGCAGATAGAGATCGCGGCCGCGCGTCATGGGGTCGTCGAGGAGCATCACGAGCGGCCCCCCGGGCGGGATGCCGAGTCGCGCCAGGGCGACCGAACGGGCCGCGCGCGCGTCGGCCTCATGGCGCGCCGCCTGGTACTTCGCGTCGTGCTGGTCCTCTCTCTTGGCCACCCACGTCAGCCCGACGACGGCCACGAGCACGAGCGCAACCGGCGTGATGAACGCCGCTCGGTGCCGGACCCGGCGTGACTCATTCGTGTCGAAGAGTGGCAGGGCAAAGAGGAACAAGCCCCCGACAAGGGGCAGGCCGACGGTGACGACGGCCTCGTAGCCCGCCGGCACGTACTTGAGCGCCTGGTAGAGAAAGAGGAAGTACCACTCGGGCCGGGGCGGGTAGTTGATGGCGGGGTCGGCGGGTGCGTCGAGGGACGCCCCGCGCGTGAGCGACGTCAGGACCGCGAGGATCAAGACGGCCACCAGGGCAATCAGCACGTCGCGGGCGAATTGTCGTGGGAAGTACCGATCGCGCCGCGTGCGCACCGCGCCATCCGGCGGCGTCCGGCCGTAGCGGCGCACCATGCCGACGTGGGCCACGAGCACCAGGGCGATGAGGGCGGGCAACGCTGCCACGTGCAGCGCGAAGAGGTGGCTCAGGGTGGACTGGCCGTACTGGGTCCCGCCGACGAGGGCCCGCTCGATGCTCAGGCCCACCACCGGCACGCTCCCGGTGATGTTCGTCACGACGTGGGATGCCCAGTAGCCCTTCTCGTCCCAGGGCAGGAGGTAACCCGTCACCCCCATCGCTTCGACGAGGCCGAAGAGGGCGAGCCCGACCCACCAGGTCACCTCACGGGGCCTCTTGTAGGCGCCGTACACCAGGACCTGCAACAGGTGCAGACCGAGCACGACGATGACCGCCGAGGCGCCGTAGTGGTGCAGGCCCCGGACGAACCAGCCCATCGTGACGCGGTGCTGCAGATAGAAGACGCTCGACCAGGCCGAGCCCACCGCGGGCGTGTAGGTGCCCATCATCAGCACGCCGGTGATGGTCTGGGAGATCAGCAGCACGAGCAGCGTGCTCCCGAGCGTATAGGCCCAGCGCGCGCCGCCCTCAATCTCCTGCTCCATGGCGGTGTGCCACAACCTGCGCACGCCAGCGCGGTCGTCGAGGAAGGCGAGGCACCGCTCGAGGGGACCGGCCACTCAGCCGATCTCCTGTCGGATCTTCTGCTGGGTGCGGAAGCGCTTGAACTGCACCTCGACGCGGCCGCCCTTCACCCTCGCCTTCAGCGAGTCCATGGGCCGCGGCGCCGGACCGGAGACCACGCGGCCCTCGAGCGTGAAGACCGCGTCGTGGCATGGGCAATGGAAACGACCGTTGCCGTCGTCCCAACCCACCTGGCAGCCGAGGTGTGGGCACTCGGCGCTGAAGGCGACGAGCCCCTTCTTGGTCTTGCGAAGCCACACCGCGCCGAGGCGCGTTGCGGGGATCCGGGTCCAGGCGTCCACCTGCTCGCCGATCACGGGCAGGGAGACCGGCCGTTCGCCGCGGAGCACTGATGTGGGGCCGACGTCGTACCAGCCACCTGCGCCCTTCCGCTTGCGGATGAGGGGATCCATCAGGTAGCCGACGCCCGGCACCGCCAGAACCGCCGCGATGGCCGCGGCGCCGACGGCCCCGGCGATGGTGAGGAAACGGCGGCGACCCTCGAACGGCTCGTCGGTCATGGGGGGCTCCCTTTCGCGGAAGCAGCCTAGGCTGCCAGTGCAATCGCGTCCACCTCGATCCGGGGCCAGACGGGGCCAGACGCCCTCTCGATCGGCGCGCCCGGCATGCTGACAGACCGTCTGAGGGCTGACATCATTGCGCGACGGCTCGCGAGCCACTAGATGAAGGGGGCTCGTTTTCCCGTGGGGCGGGTTGTAGCCGCCGGATCCGACAGGCGGAATATTTCCTCGATCGATGGAGGTTCAAGTTGGGAATGAGCGACCCTTCCCTTGCCGCACCCACCCGCTTGGGCCAGGGCGCCTTCGGCGCGTTCTTCATGCTCTGCTTCGCACTCGCCCTCTCGGGCTGCGGCGGCGGCGGCGCGGAGTCCCCCGCCCAGACACCGGCGCCGGTGACGAGCACCTCGGGCACCACAACCGGAGGCTCGGACATGACGGCGACGGCCGGGCCCACACCCGCCGGCACCGCCGATGCGGGCGTGCCGAACGGAAGTGACGTGGGCGCGAGCGCAGCGGAAGAGGGCGACGCGGGCGTGCCAGCCGATGGCGGGCCCACCGCGGCCGCAACCGACGCTGGCGCTCAGGCTCAGCCGGACCCGCAGGCCGCATGGCATCACCAGGTCCTGCTCGGGCGGATCGTGTTCAACCGGGTGTGCGATAGCTGCCATCCCGGCGGCGACGAGGACCTTGGGCCCCGCATCATCGGGAAGCGCTTGCCCGCACAACGCGTGATTCATCAGATCCGGCACGGGTCGGGCCACATGCGCCCCATCCCCGCTTCCAAGCTGCCGGACCGCTACATCCCTGACCTGCTCGCGTACCTGTCCGTCCTTCATGTGGTGCAGGGCGTGTCCCACCCGTGAGCGTCACATGCTGCTGGTCGAGAGGACCCGCCGAGCCGCGGCGTCCGCCTTCGCCCTGATCGCCGCGACGGCGGCAGGTGCTGTCGCGACCGGGTGCGCGGAGATCCCGATGCAGCGCTATGGCGTCGACGCCGTCCACTTCCAGGGCGTCGAGCAGATGGACCCGGATGCCCTCGCGGCGTGCCTCGCGACCCACCAGCGGCCATCCCTCGCCATTGACGTCGGCGCGAGCTCGACCCCCGAGTGCGGCCAGCCGCCCTTCGACGGGCACCGCCTGCACATCGGCCTGTGGCGCTGGCCCTGGACCGACTGGCCGCTCTACGACCGGGCCGTCTTCGAGCGGGACGTGAACCGTGTCGTGCGTTGGTACCAGGCGCGGGGCTTCTACCAGGCCCGGGTCGAGTCGGTCGCGGTCGACCCGCCCGCTGCCCTGCACGCCGACCGGGTCGTGCCGGAGGGCGGGCAGGCCCCATGCGAGCGGGTCAGCTCGGACGAGGGCTGCAAGGTCGACATCACGATCCGCGTCTCCGAGGGGCAGCCCGTACACATAACTCACATCACATTCGAAGACATGGACCAGCTCCCCCGACTTGCAGCACGAGATGCGCAAGGCGATGCGGATCCACGTGGGGGACCGGTGGGACGAGGCGCTCTACGATCAGAGCAAGCGGGCGATCGAGGACGCACTCGCCGAGGCGTCCTATGCACGCTCCAACCTCCACGGCCGCGTCGAGATCAATCCGACGAACCGAACGGCGCGCATCGACTTCGATATCGATCCCGGCCCCTCCTGCGTGATCGGCCCCGTTACCGTGACGGGCACCGGCCACCTGCCCACGCGGCCCATCTTCGGCGCCGCCCTGCTGCGTCCCGGTGAGACGTACCACCAGAGCGACATCGACACGGCCCAGCGCGCGGTCTACGCCCTCGGGGCCTTCTCCTCGGTGGAGGTGGTCCCGAAGGTCCCGCCCACCACGAGCACGAGCCGCGTGATCCCGATCGAGATCCGCGTCGTACCGGGACGTCTGACGCGTTTCGGGTTCGGCGGAGGTCTGCAGAACGGCACCCTCTCGACGGTCTCCGGCGAGACGGTCGCGACGCCCCAGTGGGACGTCCACCTTCTCGGTGTCTACGAGAACCGCAACCTCTTCGGGGGGCTCCGGCGCTTGCGCGTCGAGGAGCGGCCTCGCTTGATCTTCCAGAACACCTTCCCGAGCACGAGCGGGATCTACTATCAGCCCCCGACTCCGGCGCCGACCCCGACAATGCCGATGCCGGTGCCGCCCCCGCAGGTGCAGCTGACCTCGCCCGAGCTCGGCAACCTGCTCAAGCTCGACTTCCGGCAGCCGGCGTTCATCGAACCGCGCACAGGCCTCGTGCTGTCCGCCCTCTGGGACCTGGGTCCCGATCCCTTCCAGGGCTACTTCCGCCACCAGATCGACGCGCGCCTCGGCCCCGAGCGCACCTTCTTCGATCAGCGCCTCTACGCCTTCGTCGGCATCCACGAGAACCTGATGCACGTCACCGATCCGGGTCCGCTCGACCCCTCGCAGGTGCCGTCGAGCTACCAGGACATGTTCCTCGAGCAGGATCTCCGGCTCGACCTGCGCGACGACCCGCGCAACCCGACGCGCGGCGCCTACTTCTCGGTCGGCGTGCAGGAGGCGGGATATTTCCTGCCGGCCTCCTGGAACTACATCCGGGTGACTCCGGAGGCGCGGGGCTACGTCCCACTGCCGTTGGGCTTCGTCCTCGCAGCACGCTTCGGCATCGGCGCCACGATCATCACCCACGCCGACTCCTCCCTCGATGACACGAGCGCGGTGCTCGGCCCGGACCTCTACCGCCTGCGTGGTGGCGGCCCGAACAGCAACCGCGGTTTCTTCCCGGGCGACCTCGGACAGAACGGCACCGAAGGCGGGACGCGCCGCTGGGAGGGCTCGGTCGAGCTACGCGTGCCCATCACCGAGTCCTTCGGCTTCGCTGTCTTCGCCGACGCGGGGGACGTGAGCCAGACCAAGTACTTCCGCTGGAACTATCTCCACCTGAGCGCGGGCGCCGGGCTACGATACCAAACGATCGTCGGGCCGATCCGCTTCGACGTCGGCTATCGGGTCCCGGGGCTGCAGGCGGTGGGCGGCGGCATGGCCCGTGCCGTGGACGATGCCAACCTCTTCGGCATCAAGTTCCCCGGGGCCTACCACCTGACGATAGGAGAATCTTTCTGAGCCAGAGACGGGTCGTGCGAATCGCGCTCGCGTCGGCCCTCTGGACGGTGGTCGCGGGCCTCTCGCTCGCCCTGAGCGTGGCCTTCCATCTCGGGACGCCCCTGGCGCGACGGGCGGCGCGCATCACCGTCAGCCGCTTCGTGACATCCCAGATCCGCGGCGCCCTCCAGATCGGGCGCATCGACGTGCTCACGTTCCATCGGGTCGTGGCGCGGCACGTGATCCTGCGGGACGCGAGCGGGCGACGGGTGGCGGTGGCGGACGAGGTCGTGCTGATGCCCGATGTCCGGGCCGCCCTCCACGGCACGTTGCGCTTCGCCAAAGCTCGACTGCACGGGGGCGCCATCGCACTGGTTCCGGGAGCGGATGGAAGCCTGCCGACCCTCATCGAAGCGCTCGGGGCTGCCCATCCATCGAGCAGCAACGCCCCGGGGCTGCACGCGATCGTCGACGACATCCGCCTCGACGACGTCATGCTCCACGGCTCGCTCCTCGGCCTCGACGGCCTGCGCGCCGAGCACGTGCGTGCCCACGGCCGCCTCGAGGCATCCAGGTACCTCGAGATCCGCCTCTTCTCTGCACGCGGCGACGTGGTGCGTCCCTTCCCCTTCGTCGGACACGTGGACCGACTCGTCGCGTCGATCTCGACCAATCCGACGCGCGGCCTGCATCTGTGGGCACGCACACATCGCGGTATGGAGCACGCCGATGCGAACGTGGTGTTCGCCGTCCCAGCGGCTGGTCGTCCGACCGATCCGCAAGAGCTCGACCTCTACGTACACGGCGACCCGGTGAGCGCCCAGTCCCTCGTGGACCTGCACTACGACTGGGCACGCTATCTGCGCGGCGAGGTGCGCGGTTGGTTCCACGTGCACGGGCCGCCCGACGACCTGCGCTTCGCCGCGACCCTCGCGACCGACGGCGGCCCGGCTCTCGTCCAGGGGCACGTCCCGTCCGAAGGCCCCGTCGACATCGCCGTCCGCACGACGGGCGTCGACCTCGACCGCGTCGTCCGCCTCGCCCCCTTGATCCACATCGCGGGAAGCGCGGCGATGCACATCACGCCCGCACCCGAAGGCGCGGCCCCCGGCACGCCGCCGACGGTGGACCTCTCGCTCGAGCCGTTCCTGTGGGACCGGTGGGCCGTCCCCGCCCTCACGATCCACGGCCGCCTCGACGACGACGCGTTCCTCGTCGACCGCGTCGAGGCACCCTACGCGGGGGGTGCGGTGAAGGGGAGCGGCCGCGTGGGCTTCGACGGCCACGTCGCCCTCGACCTCGCGGGCCACATTCCGCAGATCGCCCGCGACCCCAACATCCGCCGCACGATGCCGGGGGCCCACGGCGCCGTGGCCGGTGCCGTCCACGTCGAGCTCGGCGGCGGCCTCGGCGACCGCCTCGTGCTCGCGGGGCACGTGACGGCGCGCTCGCTCCGGTACGGTCCCTTCGTCGCGGAGGCGCTGCGCGCCCAGGGCTCGGTCCAAGGCAATCCGACGCACCCGGCGACCGACCTGCACGTGACCGGCTCGGGGTGGTCCGTAGGCAGCTACCCGCTCGGCACCGCCGATTTCCGCCTCCGGGGGGGGCCTCGCCACTACGTCGCGACGGGGCGCTTCACGGCCGAGGGAGGCCGGCGCGCGGCCTTCGACGCCACCGTGGACGCCGAGGCCGGCCGCTATGCGATCACCGCCCATCGCATCGAGGACTCGCTGTGGGCGACCTGGTGTGGCGCGGAGCCATGGATCGCGTGACGCTGCGGCCGAACCGCGACCTGCGCGTCGAGGGCTTGCGGCTCGCGAGCGGCTCGCAGCGCCTCGAGGGCCACGGCACCATCCGCTTCCATGGCCCGGAGGACCTCGAGGCAGAGCTGCAGGACTTCGACCTCACGGCCCTGCAGGCCATCTTCGGCAGGGCCACGCCCGAAGTGGCGGGTCACGCCGATGCGCACCTCGTGCTGAAAGGTGACATCGCTCACCCGAACCTCACCTTCGAGGGCGCCCTGCGCCACGCCCGCATCGGGGGGATCGACGGGATCGACGCCGTCTACGTCGTCACCTACGACAACGGCCACCTGGGCATCGACTCGCAGATCGAGCTCGGCTCGCGGGGCAGCCTCTCCCTGTCCGGCACCGGAACCCTCGACCCCAGCATCGCCGATCCCGTCCAGGCGCTCGCCGGTGGTGTCTACGACATGCAGCTTCAGGTCACGGACCTGGACCTCGGCCTGGTCCACGACGTGGCAGGCGACCGGGTGCCGCCCATCAGCGGCCGCGTCGCAGGTGCGATCACTGCCTCGGGCCCCATCGAGGCCCCGAGCTTCGAGGGACACCTCTCGGTCCCGGCGCTCACGCTGCCGGGCTGGCCGTCCCTCGGTGCGCAGACGAGCTTCCGCTACCAGAACGGCGCCCTGGTCGGACGCCTCATCACCAAGGACGGCCACACCGAGCTCGCCGAGGTCGAAGGCAGCACGCTGATCGACCTGGTGAACCTGATCCGGCACCCCAGCCAGGCCGTCGCGTCCCTCGGCACGTTCCCCTGGCGCTTTTCCCTGCGCGTTCCGCCCCGCACGGTGGCGGCCATGCCGGCGCCCGTGCGCGACCGCATTCCCGATGCGCTTCAGCCCCTGCTCGTCAGCCTGAGCGCGACCTTCGCGGGCGGCGGTTTCGAGACCCAAGGCGACCTGCACGCGGGGCTCGGCTGGACCGGCGACCTCAGCCACCTGCCCTGCGGGGCGAACGCCAATCCGCGCGCCGAGCTCGATGCGATCCTGGAGAACGGCACGACCACCGTGAAGGCTCGGGGCTTCGTCGCCGACAAGGCGGCCGTCGTCCTCACGGCGAGCGCGCCGACCCCCCTCAACCAGTGGCTCGAAGACATCGCCCACGTGACACCACCACCCATCACGGCGGACGTGCACCTCGACCAGGCGAACCTCGGCAAGGTCCCGTACCTGTGCGAGGTAGCGACCGGTACGACCAGCGGCACGATCGGTGTACGTGACCTCGGGACCGACCGGCCCCGCGCCCACGCCCACCTGCAGTCTTCCACCCTGCGGGTCTACGGCAGCTCAGCGCTCGCGGTCGATGTCGACACCGACCTGACCGCAACCGCCCTCGACGCACACGGGCGGATCGGTCCCGCGAACGCGCCGCGATCACAGGTCTCCGTGCACCTGCCCTTCCGCTGGAACCGCGCCCACCCCGTGCCGGCGCTCGCGGACGACGGCAACATGGCCATCACCGCGAGTTTCGACGCTGCTCCCCTCCAGCCCCTGCTCGGCTGGTTGCCGGACGTGGTCGGTGTCCAGGGAACCGTCACGGGGCACGTGGGGATACGAGGTCCGATCGGCTCGCCCGAGTGGAGCGGCGAGGCCAACGTCAAGCACGGCTACGTGGAGGTGATGGGTATCGGCCAGCAGCTCTCCGACGTGCAGGGCAGACTCGTGCTGCATAGTCACGAGGTCCGGCTCGACCACTTCGTCGCCCACGACGTGGAGGGCACCTTGACCGTCGACGGATCGGTCGCAATGGCCGGGCTCGCGCCCGACTCGGCGCACCTGGTGGTCGACTCCGACAAGTTCCCCGTACGCCGGGAGGGCTCGATCCTCGCGTCCCTGACGGGCCGTGCGACCGTCGACGCCGACGTCGGCGCCCACGCCACGACGGCGCACGTACGCGTCGCTCAGCTCGACGTGCGACTGCCCGACGAGAGCACCCGCACGGTGCAGGACCTCGCGCCCCACCAGGACGTGCATGTCGTCGGCCGGAGCACCGAGTCGACGACGGGCAGCAGCAGGCCCTACGAGCTACACGTCCTGTTCGACGCGACCGACACGCCGTTCTGGGTGCGCCGCAACGACTTCTCCGCCCAGGCGGTCGCCTCCCTCGACGCGCTCTATCGCGACCCCGACTTCTTCGTCCGCGGGTACGTGGAGCTGCGCCGCGGCTTCTTCGAGGTCTTCGGCAAACGATTCGACGTGGACCGTGGCACCATGAGCTTCGACGGCCAGGCCGACATCAACCCCGTGGTCGCCCTCCAGGCGACCCACCACCTGCGCGGGGCGAACGCGAACCAGACCGTGACGGTGTCGGTCACCGGACGCCTCGCCACGCCCTCGGTCACCTTCCGTTCGAGCGTGCCCTCCTGCCAGGAGAAGGGCGAGATCATCCAGCTGCTCCTGAGCGGTCAGTGTGGCGGTCAGCAAGAAGCCGGGCAGGTCGGCAACGAGGCCACGGCGGGGCAGCAGGCCGTCTCGTTCCTGAGCGGCCTCGCCGCGGGCATCCTCACCGTCACGGCCCGACGCGAGCTCGGCGGCCTCTTGCCCGTCATCGTCATCGAGCAGGGCGACAGCGCCCTGAGCTACCGGATGCGCGCCGGCTGGCAGGCCGACTCCATCATCCCGAAGTTCCTGCGCGGGGCCGTGCGCGGCGCCTACGTCGAGGGCTACTTCACCACGCAGGACCCCAACCAGCCTAGCTCGGCGGGCTCGGGATCGACCTCGCGCGCCGGCGACAACGGCGTCTTGCTGGAGCTGTCGTTCCCCTACAATATCGTCAACACCTGGAACTACTCCCCGCCTTCTTCGTGGGGCGTGGACGTGACCTGGGAGCCGTGATGCGCGCGTCCGGCTCCACCCATCAGGAGGGCTTCGTCTCCATGACACGAGCACGCCGAACGCTCTTCGGAACCGACGGCATCCGAGGCGTCGCGAACGGCGGGTCCATGACCCCCGAGATCGCGCTTCGCCTCGGGGCCGCCGTCACGTGGCAGGCGCGTCGCCGCGTCAAGCATCCCCCGCGCGTCGTCATCGGCAAGGACACGCGCCTCTCGGGCTACATGTTCGAGACGGCCCTGGCCTCGGGCATCTGCGCCATGGGCGGCCGCGTGATGCTGTGCGGGCCCGTTGCCGACGCCCGCCATCGCCCACCTCACCACGAGCATGCGCGCCGACGCCGGCGTGGTGATCAGCGCCTCCCACAACCCGTACCAGGACAACGGCATCAAGATCTTCGGGCCCGACGGCTTCAAGCTCCCCGACGAGGAGGAGGCTCGAGATCGAGCGGCTCATCGAGGCCACGAGCTCGATCGCGGCGCCCGTCACCGGGCGACACGGGTCGGCACGGCCGAGCGCATCGACGACGCGCCCGGGCGCTACGTCGTCTTCCTCAAGAACACCTTCCCGCCGAACCTGACGCTCGACGGGATGCGCATCGTCGTCGACGCGGCCCACGGCGCCGCCTACAGCGTCGCGCCCGCTGTCTTCGGCGAGCTCGGCGCGGACGTCACCGCCTCGGCGTCCAGCCCCAACGGCAAGAACATCAACCACAAGCGCGGCGCGCTCCACCCCGAGCACGTGCGCAGCGAGGTCGAGCGAGCGCGAGCGCGCGACCTCGGCATCGCCCTCGACGGCGACGCCGACCGGGTCATCATCGTCGACGAGAAGGGCCACGTCGTCGACGGCGACGCCGTGATGGCCCTCTGCGCGCACGCGCATGCTCGCGCACGGGCGCATGCTGCAAGAAGACCCTCGTCGCCACGGTGATGAGCAACCTCGGCCTCGAGCGCGCGCTCGAGCGCGACGGGCGGCAAGCTCATCCGCACCAGGTCGGCGACCGCTACGTGGTCGAGGCCATGCGCCGGGGCGGCTACAACTTCGGCGGCGAGCAGTCGGGCCACCTGATCTTCCTCGACCACGCCACCACCGGCGACGGCCTCGTCGCCGCGCTGCAGGTGCTCGCCATCGTGCTCGAGGAGGGCAGGCCGCCCTCAGCGAGCTGGCCGGCGCGGCGATGGAGCGCGTGCCCGCAGGTGCTCGTGAACGTGACGTTCCCCGTCGACGCAGCCCCTCGAGGAGATGCCCAGACGCCGTCGCGTCATCCGCACGTCGAGAAGAGCTCGGCGACGAGGGCCGCGTCCTGGTGCGCTGGAGCGGCACCGAGCCGAAGCTCCGCGTCATGGTCGAGGGCACCGACGCGGGGGGCATCGAGACCCTCGCCCAGGGGATCGCCGAGCAGGCCCGCGCCGAGCTCGCGTGAGCCTCGGCGGTCGCGCGATCCTCAGTGCGTGGTCGCGGTCCCGTGACGGCTCGTCCCGCGCGGAACGGTGACCAACACGTCGGCCGGATTCGATCTTCTCGACCTGCACGCCGGAGGGCAGCCCGCGGACCTGCACCGGCCGCGGCTCGGCACCGCCGCCGGGCGGCACGTCGGTCGTGTCGACGTAAGGGACGATGCGTTCGGGGTCCAGGCCGTCCACGGCGTCGGGCGCTCCGCGCAGGGTGACGTCGGCATGGGCGGGGCGCATCGTCGCCTTGCTCGTGCCACCGACCTGCTCGATGACCAGGTCGTGGAGCTCGCGCTCGGCCAGCTCCGGGACGATTCTCGAAGCGCACCCGCACTGCCACCGCATCGACGAAGGTCGAGTGCGGCGGCGGTCGCTCGAGAGGGACGCGCTGGTCGTGCATCCCCGCCACCAGGCCGCGCACGTCGATGGGCTCCGTCTGCACCTGGCGCAGGGGATCGACCTCCATTGCAGGCCCGCGGACGCTGATCATCGGTGGGTCGATCTCGATGGGACGGTGCACTGCATGGCTGCTGCCGGGCTCCCCCACCAGGTTGGCGACGACCGGCACCTTCTTCTGCGCCCGGTCCGCCCAGGTGAGCGGAATCGAGGCGGGGGCGAGCTGCACGATCTGCACGCCGGCGGGCATGTCGAAGAGGTTGGGGTCGAAGTAGTAGTAGCGCCGGCTCGTGTCGCGCAGGTCGATTCTGGATGGGCTCGAGCCTCGTTGCGCCCGATGGAGTTGAGCAGCGAACGGCTCCCCCGCAGTGTGACCTTGACCTTGTCAGGGATCTCACCGATCAGGATCTTGCCGGAGGCGGGGGACGGCAGGGTGGCCACCACGTCGACGAACACCGAGCGCTGGGCGTCCTCCGAGCCACGCACGAGCGAGAAGAGCACGATTGCGGCCACCAGGGAGATGATTTTCAGCCCCACGTTCTCGGTGAGGGCCTTGCGCAGAGCGCGGCCCGCCGTCGTCCGTGCCGTCATCCCGAGCTCTTCCGCCTTCTTGGCACCGCTGGCGGCGAGGGCCGTGCGTGTGGGACCGACCGCGTCCTCGTTCTCGCCAACAGCGACGAGCGCGTCGTCCCTCTCGCCCGGGCCTCCGCCGCGTTCGGCCCGGACGTCATCGACCGCCTCGCCCGTATCGTCTGGGTCGTCGCCCTTGCCGGGCGCGCTCGCGTCCACCGCCTCGGCGGCCGTCGCCCCGTCCGGACCGGCGCCCTCCGCAGGCGCGGCACCGGCCTCGGGATTGGCCGTGCCGTCGGCGACCGCCTCCACCTCACCCTCTGGAGGTGGAGGTGGAGGCGGCGTCGCGGAGCTGCGCCCCTCCCCCTCCTCCCGACGGCGGCGGCTCTTGCGGTAGAAGAGGCCGATGAGCGCTTCGCGCAGCGACGCCGGCTCGAGGTCGCGCACGATGTTGCCGTTGAAGCACAGGCTCATGGCGCCGCGCTCCTCGCTCACGACCACGACGACGGTGTCCGTCTCCTCCGAGATGCCGAGGGCCGCGCGGTGCCGCGTCCCGAGGGCCCGGTCGAGCTTGGGGCTCGCGGTCAGGGGCAGGAACGCGCCCGCCTGCCAGATGCGGCCATCGCGGATGATGACGGCGCCATCGTGGGTCGGGTTCTCGAAGCTGGGGATGAAGAGGCTGACGAGCAGCTCCTTGGTCACCGAGGAGTCGAGGTCGATGCCCGGCTCGATGAACTCGTCGAGCATGGCATCTCGCTCGAAGACGATGAGGGCGCCGATGCGTTTCTGCGCCATCTGAGCGGCGGCCTTGATGACTTCCTCGATGACGTGCGTCTCGCGCGCCGTGCGCGCCGATTGAAAGAAGGGGCGCCGCCCGACGCGCATGAGGGCGCGCCGGATGTCGTTCTGGAAGATTACGACGATGATGAGGACGATGTACGTGAGCAGGGAGTTGAGGATTGTCCACAGGGTGATGAGCCCGAAGCGCCGCGCGAGCTGTTGGACGGCGAACACGAGCGCGAGCCCGATCGCCATCTGCATGGCGCGCGTCCCCTTGATGAGGGCCAGGACGCGATAGATCAGATAGGCGACGAGCGCGATGTCGAGGCAGTCGAGCAGGACCAGCCCGGGGTCCCGGTCGAAGAAGGCCCTGAGCACCTCGAAGGCCTCGTAGCTCACCGCCCTGCCCTCCGGACGGCCTCGGCCACGCGGACCGCTTGCCGCATCGCCGCCACGTCGTGGACGCGCGTGGCGTGGGCGCCCCCGAGGACGGCCAGCGTGACGGCAGCCGCCGTGCCGCCGACCCGCTCGGCGGGCGGGGGCAAAGACCCGTCCGGCCGCGGAGCGAGCCGCGCCAAGAACGACTTTCGTGACGGTCCCACAAGAACCCGCTGACCAGTATCGACGAAGGCGCCGATGTGGGCCAGAAGCACGGCCGACTGCTCCGCCGTCTTGGCGAAGCCGATCCCCGGATCGATCCAGATGTGGCCCTCGCTCACACCCAGGCTGCACGCCCGGTCGACGGCTTTCGCGGCTCTTCGAGAACCTCGCCGAGCAGGTCGCCGTAGGTCGTGTTCTCGGCCACGACCGCGCCTCCGCCCCTGTTGTGCATCAGGACCAGGTCCGCGCCCGCCTCGGCCACCACCCGGAGCAGCTCCTCGGACCGCCCACAGGAGACGTCGTTGACGATCGAGGCCCCAGCCTCGAGGGCGCGCCGGGCCACCTCCGCCTTGACAGTGTCCACCGACACACGGGCGCCCTGCTCGCCCGCGAGCTGCTCCACGACGGGCGCCACACGGCGGATCTCTTCCTCGACGGGGACGACCACCGCCCCCTGCCCATACGCCTGCCCCCGGGGCCGGGACGACTCGCCCCCCACATCGATGACGTCGGCCCCCTCGGCGAGCAGCCGACGGCCGTGGGCCACGGCGGCTTCGGGCGTCGCCGCGAGCCCCCCGTCGCTGAACGAGTCGGGCGTCACGTTCACGACCCCCCAAACCTCGCAGCGCGCCGAGCCCGCGGCCCGTGCCGCCGCCCCGGAGCGCTGCTGCTCCCCCCTCATCGTCTCACCTCCGCCGATTACCTCTCCAGAGCGACGCGGCCGATTGGCAGCCCGCCTTCGAGCTCGGTGTTCCCGATCGTGGTCCGCCCCGGCCGAGAGACGGCGCGCCCGGCTCGAAAACGGGCTACTGGGCAGCGAGCTCAACTTCCCGTCGGGACCTCGCGAGGACGCGGCTGGAAGATCGAGCCCTTCCGCTTCTCCTTCGCCTCTTTGCGCTTTTGCGCGTAGGTGGGGATGAGCACCTGCTTGCGCGGCGGCAGCTCACGCCCATCCATGACGGCCGTGATCTCTTCACGGTCGAGGGTCTCCCGCTCGAGGAGCGCCTGGGCGATGGCGTCGAGCTGCGGCCGGTTCTCCTCGAGGATTTCTTGCGAGCCCGGGCGTACTGCGTGTTGATGATGCGCCGCACCTCGGCGTCGATCTCGTTGGCGGTCTGCTCGGAGTAGTCCTTGGTGCGCGTCGAGGCGCCCCAGGAAGACGTCTCCTCCTTCTCGCCGTAGGCCATGGGCCCGAGGCGATCGCTCATGCCCCACTCGGTCACCATCGAGCGGGCGAGCTCGGTCGCCTGCTCGATGTCGTTGCGCGGCGCCCGTGGTGAGCTGCTCGAAGACCACCTCCTCGGCGATGCGGCCGCCGAGCGCCATGGCGATGCGGTCGAGCGAGCCAATCGCGCGAGTAGCTCGAGCCGGTCCTCCTTGGGCAGCGGCTGCGTCAGGCCGAGGGCCGGTCCGCGCGGGATGATCGTCACCTTGTGGACCGGGTCGGGCTCGGCACGCAGCCAGCGCGACCAGCGCGTGGCCCGGCCTCGTGCCAGGCGGTCGTCCGCTTCTCCTGCTCGCTGATCACCATCGAGCGCCGCTCGGCGCCCATCATCACCTTGTCCTTGGCCAGCTCGAAGTCGCCATCGGACACGAGTCCTTGTCGCTGCCGCGCCGCGAGCAGCGCCGCCTCGTTGACGAGGTTCTCGAGGTCGGCGCCGGAGAAGCCGGGCGTGCCGCGGGCGATGATCTCCAGGTCGACGTCGCGGCGCGAGCGGCACCTTGCGCGTGTGGACCATCAGGATGCCGAGCCGGCCGTGCAGGTCGGGGCGCGGCACCACGATGCGGCGGTCGAAGCGGCCCGGGCGGAGCAGCGCCGGGTCGAGCACGTCGGGGCGGTTGGTCGCGGCGATGATGATGACGCCCTCGTTCGACTCGAAGCCGTCCATCTCGACGAGGAGCTGGTTCAGGGTCTGCTCGCGCTCGTCGTGACCGCCGCCGAGGCCCGCGCCGCGGTGGCGGCCGACCGCGTCGATCTCGTCGATGAAGATGATGCAGGGCGCGTTCTTCTTGCCCTGCTCGAAGAGGTCGCGCACGCGGCAGGCGCCCACGCCGACGAACATCTCGACGAAGTCCGAGCCCGAGATGCTGAAGAACGGCACGCCCGCCTCGCCCGCGATGGCGCGGGCGAGCAGCGTCTTGCCGGTGCCCGGCGCGCCCATCATGAGCACGCCCTTCGGGATGCGGCCGCCGAGGCGCTGGAACTTCTTCGGGTCCTTGAGGAAGGCGATGATCTCTTCGAGCTCGTCCTTGGCCTCGTCGATGCCGGCGACGTCCGCGAACGTCACCTTGTTCTGCGACTCGTTGAGCAGCTGGCCCGCGACTTGCCGAAGCTCATCGCCTTGCCGCCCGACGCCTGGAGCTGGCGCATGAAGAAGAAGAAGATCACGATCAGGAAGACCATCGGCAGCCACGTGACGAGGATGCTCGTCCACAGGCCGTTCTGATCCTCGGGCAGGTACTTCACGCTGACGTTGTGATCGAGCAGGTCCTTGTTGATCTGCTCGCCCACGATCCCGATCGACACCTTCTTGCGCCGCGGGTTGTCGGCGCCGCCGCCCTTGACCCAGTAGGTGTACTCGGCGCTGTTGTCCGAGGGGCGTATCTCCACGCGCTCCACGCGACCGTTCCGCACGTCGGTGATGAAGTCGCTGTAGGGAACGCTCTGCGGCTGATCGCCTGCCGCCACCAAGTTGTAGATGGCGACGAACATGAGAATGAGCAGGACCCAAAGGAGCAGGGTCTTGTGGCTTTGCTTCACTTGAACCTCGGCGCGACGTCGATCGCCGACCCTTTGAGGGGCGAGTTTCTGGACTAGCACAGGGCTTGCCAAGCATCAATGACGTGGGCCTCGCGCAGGGCAGCCGCAAGTGCGGATGTCGTCTTCGGATCCGGTCCGCGGGCCTCCCTCGACCAACCCGCCCCGACGCGGGGCCCTGCAATCGGCGTCCGTCCCCGGATCGGGGGACCTCATCGCCCACTCCGGCTCCGGCGTCCCGGCAGCCGTTGCACTCGCAGCCGGCTGGGTGTCGCACGCACCGTCCAACCGTCGGGCAATAGCACCTCCCCGCGCCCGCCGAGCGCCCGATCGATCGCCTCGAGGTGGGCACGCCCTGGGCGAACGCCGGTCCCCTCCTCGACCCACCGGCCGAGGGCCGCCCTGCGCACCGCCCGGGCCGCCTGCCTGACAGGCCCCGTCTGAAGCGCATCACCGGAGGCGGCCTGCTCGAGCAGCCCGCGGGCCGCGTCGCGGATTGCACGGCGGGCGGCGCGGGCATCGTCGGCCAGGTCCGACAGGTGCGTGACGATTTGCGGGTCCTCGGCCGCGAGGGCGGGCAGCACGTCGAGGCGGAGGCGGACCCGCTCGTAGCCTCGGTCGAGGTTGCTCGGGTCGCGGACGACGGGCAGCCCCTCGCGCGCCACGTACGCATGGACATCGGCCCGGCGGCAGTCGATGAGCGGGCGGATGACGCCGTCCCGTCGGTACGGGGCGATGCCGGCGAGCCCATCGAGGCTCGACCCGCGAAGCAGACGTGACAGGACCGTTTCCGCCTGGTCGTCGCGGGTGTGACCCACCGCGACGTGGCCCGCCCCGATCTCCGCGGCGAGCCGGAGCAGGGCCTCGTAGCGGACGTGGCGGGCTTGCGCTTGAAGGGACGGGGCGGAACCCACCGCGACGCGCAAGCGGTGGAACGGCAGCCCGAGCCCGGTGGCCAGGGTGCCGACAGCCTCGACCTCGGCGGCGGCCTCCGCCCGTAGACCGTGGTCGACCGAGGCGACCGCCAGGGTGATGCCGAGGGGCCCGGCCAGCGCCGCGAGCACGTGGACGAGGGCGACCGAGTCCGGCCCCCCCGAGCAGGCGACCAGCACGTGGTCGCCCCGCTCGAGCAGGCGCCGATCGGCGATGGTTCGACGCACTCGGGCCCGCATGCCAGGGACCTCACTGAGGAGTCTGTTCGCCAGAGCACGGCACGGAGGAGGAGGGGCGGCGTCAGACGCAGTCGCCTCGGCCGAAACGCGGCGTGCCCGGTTCTGAGAACAAGGCTCCTAGCTCATTTGGGCGCGGCTCGCACGACGCGGCCGTCGCGCCCGCGGAAGCGGCGGCGCGAGGGGTCTGCAAGCCCCGCTTGTCGTGTATCCTTCCCCCCGTGAGGCGCCCCCTCCCACTGCCGACCGCCGGCAACCGCCGCTCGATGCTCTTTCCCCTGCTCCTGCTCGGGCTGGCCGCGCCCAGCGGCTTCCGCGGCTGTTGCTCCGAGAGCCTCCTCGACCCCCACCGACGCCGCCCTGCCGCCGACCGACGGGAGCCGCTGCGTCACCGACCGGGACTGCCCCGCCGACTCGTGCATGGAGATGCGCTGCCTCGCCGGCGCGTGCATCGCGGTCGCACCCAACGTCGATGCGGACCGGGACGGCCACGCGCCGCCACCCTGTGGCGACGACTGCGACGACTCGGACCCCAACGTATTCGCCGGTGCCGTGGAGCAGTGCGACGGCAAGGACGACGACTGCAACGGCATGATCGACGACGGGGCGCCGCCCCTCGAGACCAGCTTCGATCTGACGGTCGGCGACGATCTGTCGGCGATCGTCCCGTGGGGCAGCGGCTTCCTGCTCACGCAGGTGACGGCGAGCGCGATTCTTCGGCGTGCCGGTGGGCCTCGACGGGACCAGCGGCACACCGGCCGAGATCCTGCGGCTCACGATGGGGACCCGTTTTTCCGGGCTCGAGACGGCCGTCGCCGCGGACGGGCGGGTGCTGGTGGTCGCGTGGACCGACTTCGGAAGTGCCCGCTACGCGGTGATCGCGCTGGACGCGAGCGGGCACCTGACCGTCGCGGACGGTCCGACCGACGTGATGGTGAGCGGGATGGTGCAGCGGGTGGCCGCCACGGCCTTCGGGACCGACTTCGCCCTCGCCCTGGACGTGGCTGGCGGCAGCAGCGTGCAGCGCGTCCTGCGGACTTCCCTGGCGAGCACGGACGATGTGAACGTGGCCCTCGTGGGCTCGTCACTCCCCGCGTCCCTCGGCCTCGCGAGCGACGGAAGCCACCTGGTCACGAACGACGGGGGCAACACCCTGCACTTCTTCGATGCGAGCGGAGCGGACGTGGGCACGGCCACCGTGCCCGCACGGCTCGTCAGCCGGCCCCTCGCATCCGACGTCGGGCGCGTGCTGGTCGCCTTCGGAGACGGCGCTGGGGTGAGCCTCGCCTACGCCAAGAGTGACGGCACCGTGACGACGCCCGAGCCCGGCCCACCGGGAGTCGTCAACGACGACGTGAGCGTGTTCGACGCCGGCTCGAGGGTGGTCCTGACCGAGATCGACCCAGGGGGCGCGACGGGGTGGCTCCTCGGGAGCGACCTGACGACCCTCGTGCGCTCGGCCGTCCGGCTCGACTCGGGGCGCGGAATGCCGTCGCGTGTCTCGGCCGTTGGCGGGGGCTTCGCGGTCGGAGTCGCGGCCGCATTCCCGGCGGCCGGCGCCTCCCTTCACATCCTGCAGGCGTGCGGCAGCTGACCGCCTGACGCCACCCGTGAGGGGGCGGGCAGCCCGGATCCCGAGCTAGAACACCCCCGACACCAGCGCCACGTGCACCTCGGTCGTGTCGCGGCCACCGTAGCGCAGCTTCTCGGCCGGGGTGAGGGAGGCCGCGACCGACACGCCCGGCACACCCAGATACAAGGCGTCACCCGAGAAGCGAAGCAGGCCGGGGCCCGCCCGCAACAGGCGCTCACGGTCGAGCAGGGCCTGCCCTCCGGCCGCCGCGCCGCCGGTGGGCGCAGCCGAGGGAGTCGCGGGACTGTCGGTGCCTTCGGGGGGTGCACCGCCGCCGGTCCGGCCGGGCGCCGGCCCGCTGCCGCCACCGCCTCCATCGGTCGCCCCGATGCTGGTCGCCTCGTCGTGGGGGCTGTAGGCCGTCGCCGCCAACGTGATCACCACGGCCGGCACGATGAGCGCCAGGCCCGCCGACAGGGAAAACACCGACCAGGTCGTCAGGTTGTTGTTGTCGAGCAGGAAATAGCCCGCCACCGCGCCGCCGGCCGCCCCCACCACGGGAAACACGATGTAGGCCCAGGTCTGGTCCAGACCGGCGAGCGCGGGGATCGTGAAGCCGAGCTTCCGCTCCCACCAACCCGAGACCGATCGTGCCCTTGGGCGTCGCGCTCACGGTGTTCAGGGTGGGCGTCGTCGTCTGCGCATGGGCGACCGCGGGGTTACCCGCCGTCGCGAGCAGCACGAGCGCTGTCGCCAGGACTACAGCCCAAATGGGTCGCAGATAGGTCAAGCCGTCCCTCCATGGAAGTGGCAGGCCGCCACGTTACACAGAGCGCGCCGCGTGGGCAACCGGTCGTCGACTGGGATGCGAACGGGGGGCCCTACGTTCAGGGGCGGTTCCCCTTGACGCTCGGGGAAGGCGCGGTTACTCGGCCTAGCGGCAGCGGTGGTCCGCTTCCTGGAGCGGACGGGCTGCCAAGCGTGTCCGACGCCAACGCGGGCCAGGACGGCGGACGGGACCGGAAGGAGGCCGACATGGCGTTCGAGGACAAGGTCGTCGTGACCTGCGCGCTCACGGGAGTGCTGGCAAACCGCAAGCAGTGCCCCGCGATCCCCTACACGCCGGAGGATCTCGGCGAGGAGGCCAAGCGCGCCTACGACGCCGGTGCGTCGGTCGTGCACATCCACGCGCGCAACGATGACGGCTCTCCCACCTTCGAGCCGCGCACCTTCGCGCGCATCAAGGAGGAGATCCGCAAGCGCTGCCCGATCATCCTCAACTTCTCGACCGGCACGATCCTCGACGACGTCGACCAGCAGGTCCGCTACCTCGAGGAGCTCCGCCGAGATCGCCGCCCTCAACATGGGCACCATGAACTACTCGAAGTACTCCCGCTCGCGAAAGAGCTTCGTCTTCGACATGGTGTTCCCCAACACCTACGCGAAGATACAGAAGCTGCTCGAGGCGATGAACCGCGCGGGCGTCAAACCCGAGCTCGAGTGCTTCGACAGCGGTCACACGCAGGGCATCTGGCCCCTCGTGGACATGGGTGTGCTGAAGATGCCCGCGCAGTTCAGCTTCATCGTCAACGTGCTCGGCGGCATCCCGCCCCTGGTCGAGTCGCTCCAGCTGCAGACGAAGGTCATGCCGGCCGGGCAACAGTGGGAGGTCATCGGCATCTCCCATTGCCACTGGCGCATGCTCGCCACGGCGCTCGTGCTCGGTGGCAACATCCGCACCGGCCTCGAGGACCACCTCTATCTGCCAAACGGCGAGATGGCCAAGGGCAACGGCGAGATGGTGGCCCAGGCCGTGGCCCTGACGCGCGGGACCGGGCGCGAGCCGGCGACGGTGGAGGAGGCCCGCCGCATCCTCTCGCTCGATGCCTTCCCCGCCGGCCGGGCGGCGGCCAAGGACGTGGGCCACGACGCGGCCGGAGCGGCGTGATGGAAGCGCGCGCCTACCGCAAGATCGTCGTCTCTGTCGCCGACGCGGTGGCCACGGTGACGTTGAACGAACCCGAGCGGAAGAACCCCCTCGGTGTGGAGTCGGCCAACGAGCTCCTCTACGCCCTCGACGATGCAGACGCGGATCCGGCCGTCCGGGCGATCGTTCTCACGGGGGCAGGCAAGGCCTTCAGCGCGGGTGCCGACCTCAAGCAGATGGCGGGCGGTGGCGGCGCGGATGCCCCCGAGGGCGACCCCCTCGAGCCGAAGGGCGACTACCCGGACCTGCTCCTGCGTTTCGGCAGGCTTGGCAAGCCCATCATCGCGCGCGTCCCCGGTCCCGCCATGGGCGGCGGGCTCGGGTTGGTGGTGTCGTGCCACTTCGCGGTCGCCTGCGAGAGCGCCGTCCTCGGCACGCCCGAGATCCGGCGCGGCCTCTTCCCGATGATGATCATGGCCGTGCTGCGGCGGGTCGTGCCACGACGCAAGCTGCTCGAGATGATGCTGCTCGGCGAGAAGCTCTCGGCGGCGCAAGCGCTCGAGCTGGGGCTCTTGACGCACGTCGTTCCGGACGACCGCCTCGACGCCGAGGTGGCCGGCCTCGCCGGGAAGCTCGCCGCCCGGTCGCCCACCGCCATGCGGATGGGGCTGCGCGCCTTCGACATGCAGGAGTCGATGCATCTGCACGAGGCCCTGCCCTACCTGCAGGAGCAGCTCTACGAGCTCCTGGGCACCGACGATGCGCGCGAAGGGCTCACCGCCTTCCTCGAGAAGCGCGCGCCGAAGTGGACCGGGCGCTGAGCGACTCAGAGGATCTGCGTCAGGTGCATCTCCACGGCATCGCCGCCGCGGAAGGTGTCGGGCCGCACGTGCCCGAGGGCGTTCAGAGTCTCACCGAGGGTGCCCTTCGCGGGAGCCATGGCACGCCCGAAGGCGCCGAGGACCTGCGCGCCGACGCGTAGGCGCAGCTTGAGGTGGCCCTCGCCCACCTCGTGGGCCCTGTCGATGCGAGCCCCCGAGACCGCGAACAGCGGCGCGGCGTTCGCCTCGCCCATGGGCTCGAGCCGGACCAGGTCGGCCACCGTCGGCAGGGGGAAGGTCCGCCCGTCGAGCACGACGTCGACCAGGGGGAGGTCGCCGGCCCCGTCGCCCGCCGACGCGGGTCCGAGGGCCGAGGTGGCATCGGAGAAGGACGCGCGCAGGGCATCGATGCGGGAGGCCCGGACGGACAGCCCCGCGGCTGCCTGGTGCCCACCGAAGGCGGTGAGGTCGCCGCGACAGCGCGTGAGCGCGTCGTAGAGGCGGCAGCCGTCGGGCCCTCGGGCGCTCCCGTGTCCCATTTCGCCTTCGAGCGCGACGGCGACGACCGGCACGCCCAGGCGATCGACCAGGCGGGCGGCGGTGATGCCCACCACGCCGCGGTGCCACCCCTCCCCCGCCACGACCACGCCGCCGCGCGGCTCTGCGCCGTAGACCGCCTCGACCTGTGCGAAGGCCGCTTCGGTCACGCCCCGTTCGATGGCCCTGCGCTCCTGGTTGAGCTGCTCGATGCGCGCGGCGAGCCCGCGGGCCTCCGGCATCGATCGGGCGCGCAAGAGCGCCAGGGTCAGAGCAGGGTCGCCCAGGCGGCCGGCCGCGTTGAGGCGCGGCGCAAGCCGGAAGGCCACGTCGCTCGAGCCGATGGCCGGACCGGGACGCAAGCTTGCCACTTCTCGGAGCGCCACCACGCCGGGACGGCCCTGCTCGGCGCCGAGCAGCCGGAGGCCCGCCCGCACCAGCCGCCGGTTATCTCCGTCGAGTGGCGCCACGTCCGCGATGGTGCCGAGGGCGACCAGGTCGAGCCACGCGCGCAGGTCCAGGCGCGCGCCCGTCTTGGCCCGGACGGCGGCGCCGACGGAGAGGACGAGCCCTGCGCTGGCGAGGCCTTTGTATGGGAACCCACACTCCGGCCGATGCGGGTTGAGGAACGCGAGGGCCGGCAACGGCTCGGGCGGGACCAGGTGGTGGTCGACGACGATCACGTCGACACCGCGGTCCCGTGCCCGCGCGATGCGCTGGTGATCGCTCGAGCCGCAGTCACAGGTAACGACAAGGCGCGCGCCGGTCTCCAGACACCGCGTGAGGGCCTCGTCGCCGAAGCCGTAGCCACCGGCAAACCGGTTGGCGACCAGGGCGACCACGTCCGCCCCGAGCGCCTCGAGGACGTCTGCCAGGATCGCCGCGCTCGTCGTCCCGTCCACGTCGTAGTCGCCGAACACGGCGATCCGCTCGTGGCGGCGCAGCGCGAAGGCGAGCCGGTCGGCCGCGACGTCCCGGTCGGCCATGGCGTGGGGCGGTGTTAGGCCGCTCAGCCGCGGGTCGAGGAATGCCTGCGCCTCCGCCACCTGGGCCATCCCCCGGTGGAGCAGCACCTGAGCAGTGGCCGGGCCCACACCGCAGGCGCGTCCGAGCTCCCGCGCCGCGTCCGGGTCGAGCGGGCGTACGCGGTAGCGAGAGCTCCCCCTCGCCCTCGCTCATCCGCCCGAGCCCGCCCCGTGAACGGTGGCCCCCGGCCCGCCCGTCACCGGGCGCGGCCTCGGCTGAAGAACCTGTTGTCCATCCACTCGGTCAGGGGCGCCGCGATGTAGATCGACGAGTAGGTGCCGATGATGATGCCGACGAACAGGGCGAAGGACATGTCGCGGATGACGTTCGTCCCCCACAAGAAGAAGGCCGACACGCTGAGAAGCGTGGTGCCCGACGTGAGGATCGTGCGCGACAGCATCTGCGAGGTGCTGATGTTGATCAGGTCGTAGAGGCTCTTGTCACGCAAGCGCCCCATGTTCTCGCGTATGCGGTCGTACACGACGATCGTGTCGTTGATCGAATAGCCCGCGATCGTGAGTAAGGCGGCGACCGTCGTCAGGTTCACCTCCTTGTGCACCAGCACGAAGATACCGACCGTGATGGTCATGTCGTGCAAGATGGCGATGATGCCGCCGGGCGCGAACCGGAGGTCGAAGCGGAAGGCGACGTACACCATGATGAACGCGATGGCGTACAGGAGGGACTTGACCGCCGCCTCGGCGAGCTGCTGGCCGGCCTTCGGGCCGACCCACTCGACACGCAGCGGCGCTTCCGGACCCCGGGCCCCGAGGGTCTGCTGCAGCCTTCGTACGACCTCGTCGCCGACGCCCACGAGGTAGGCCTCGTAGCGGTGGTCCTGGGGCTGGCCGAACGAGCTCCACGTCGCGCACACGGGCACCGCCCGCTTCGACCGCGGCCCTGATACGCGCCGGATTGACCCCGGCCGAGAACTGGAGGGAGATCTTGTCGCCGCCGGGCGACACGTCGTAGAGCGCCATGTGGACTGGCTGGACCTGCGCGTGCAGAGCGCCCGCCAACTGGCTCTGCTGCTGCGCGGACAAGGGTTGCCCGTCGGGCCGATGCAAGAGCAGCGCGTGGGGCGCGCCCGGAACGGTCTCGACGTCCGGACTCTCGATGCCGAGCCCTGCGATCGCCCCCGTCACATGGTCCTTGTCGAAGGCCTTCGGAAAGCTGATCAGCGTGTCGGTGGACGCCACCGTGTCGAGGGACTTCTTGATCTTGTCCCGCTCCGCGGTGCCGAGCGACGACACCTCCTGGACCCGGAGGATGAACTGACGCGGCTTGCCCTCGACCGCGACCACGTCGGGACGCTTGTAGCCGAGGTGCTCGAGGGTGTGGCGGACATCGCCACTCGAGATGTTCTTCTTGAACTCGAGCTGCAACTCCGTGCCGCCCTTGAAGTCGATCCCCCAGTTCGGCCCCGGCCAGAAGACCGAAAGAATGGAGAGCACGACCAGCGTAACGGATCCGGAGATGACCCACTTCCGCACGCCCATGAAGTCGATGTTGGTACCGGGCTTCACGATCTCCATGGCGTCATCCGATCTTCAGGCGTTGCACGCGCACGCCTCGCACGAGCCAGTCGAACATGACCTTCGAGCAGAACACGCCGGTGAACAGCGAAGTGCCGATACCGATCATCAGCGTCACGGCGAAGCCCTTGATGGGCCCCGTGCCGTACTGGAAGAGGACGACGCCCGCGATGAACGTCGTCAACTGGCTGTCGAAGATCGACCAAAACGCGCGCCGGTAGCCCTGATCGACGGCGGAACGCGGAGATTTCCCGAGCCGTAGCTCCTCACGTATGCGCTCGTTGATGAGCACGTTCGCGTCCACGGCCATGCCGACCGTTAGCGCGATGCCCGCGATGCCCGGCAAGGTCAGGGTGGCCTCGAAGCCGGCGAGGACGGCGAGCAGGAAGAAGAGGTTCAGGACGACCATCACGTCAGCGACCAGGCCGCCCATCCACCAGTAGTACATGAGCATGAACGCGAGCACGAGGGTGACGCCGATGACGGCCCCCTCGGCGCCCTGCTTGACCGAGTCCCGACCGAGGGTGGGCCCGATGAGCTGCTCGTTGGCGGGACGGATGGGCGCGGGCAGAGCACCCGCCCGGAGCACGATCGCCAGGTCGTTGGCCTCGTCACGAAGGCGCGCGAAGTCGCCCCACCCGAGCGTGATCTTGTGCTCGGCCGCCGCCGATCTTGGTCTGGATCACCGGGGCCGACTCGACCCGGTCGTCGAGGACGATGGCCATGCGCTGCTTTACGTGCGCCCCGGTCATGTCCTCGAAGGCGGCCGCGCCCCGCGCATTGAAGTGGAGGGCGACGACCGGCTTGTTGCCCTGCTGGGTGTCGAAGGTGACGAAGGCGTCCTTGACGTCCTCACCGGTCACCTTCGTCGTGCGGTAGACGTAGTAGGTTCGCCACTCCTGCTTGTCGGACTTCGGCTGGTCGCGCCGGTCGAGCTTGCCGAGCAGGAGCTGGTGGTCGTCCGGTATGGGCAGCGTCTTGATGTACTTCATCAGCTGCTCTTTGGCCGTCTCGTCCTTGGCCACGAGGAAGTAGGAGGCGACCTGCGGGTGATCCTCGCCCGCGGAGACCACCTCGCTCTCGCGCGTCACGCCCTTGGGGAGGTCGCTCAGCTTCTGGACGAAGTCCGAGCTGTCGTCGACGACCTTGAACTCGAGGCGCGCGGTCTGGCTGATGATCGCGCGCACGCGGTTGAACGTCGCCTGCCCCTTGCCGGGCACCTCGACGATGATGTCGGTATCCCGACCGATGACCGTCATCTGGCGGATCGCCAGCTCGTCGATACGGTTGGTGATCGCCTTGACCGTCTGCTTGACCGCGGTGTCTCGAAGCTTCTGCAGCTGGTCCTCGCGCATCTGCAGCACGATGACCTTGTCCTGGCGCAGAGTCTCGCGCAGCTCCGGGAAGTACTTCTGCAGCAGGTCGTGGTCGAGCTTCGCCGTGTCCTTGGCGTTGTCGAAGGTGATCTCTGATGCGCCGCCGCCCGACGCGCTCGATGTGCACCTTCTTGCGCGTGCGGTCGAGCTCCTCGGTCGTGGGCGACTCGCTCTTGCCGACGATGCCCATCTTGACGCCGAGCTGCTCGAGCAGGCCGTCGGCGAGCCGGTCGCGCCGGTCCTCGATTGCCTGCTCGACGTCGACCTCGTACATCAGTCGCAGGCCGCCCTGGATGTCGAGCCCCTGGCTGATGCGCCCGGTGAACGTCTTCTGCACCCACGTGGGCGCGGGGACCCATCCCCACTGATCCACGCTCGGCCACAGCGCCAGCAGCGACAACACCACCGCGGCGACCACGACGAGGAACCGTAGATACCAACTCCTGTCCATGCTGCGCCCTTTGTAGAGGCGGCGGAGCGGCGCCCGGGGGGCGTCCGGCTCGCGGCCCTACTCCTTCTTGTCACCCTTGCCGGAGGCCTCTTCCTCGCCGGTCTCGACCCCCGCGATGTGGCTCCGGAGTACGTTGACCTTGACCTTGTCGGCGATGAGCACGGTGACCTCGCGATTGTTCAGGTCCGTGACCTCGCCACGCATGCCGCCTCGGGTCCGCACCATCGCCCCCTTGCGGAGCGACTTGAGCATCTGGTCGTGCTCTTTCTGCTGCTTCTGCTGAGGGCGGATCAGCAGGAAGTAGAAGATGAGCATCATGACGGCCAGCAGGCCCATGCTGCCGGCGCAACCACCCGCCGGCCCGGCCGGCGTGCCGCCTCCGGCAGCGCCTGCGCCTCCACCTCCCCCGGCGCCACTGGCTGCGGGCTGCAGCCACCAAAGAATCTCGAGCAGGTGGTAGAGGAGCACTTGGACCATCCTCGTGCGCTAGGGGGAACGGGGCGAATGCCTCGGTCCGGAGCCCCCGAAGGTCTTCGCCGTGCCGACTCCGAGGGGAGGCGGAAGGCCTCCCGTGCACGGTCCACCGATGAGGGGACGCAAACCCGAACCTCGTGCCCCTCGGCCCCGCGCGGCGGGAACGGCCGAAAGGGCCGCGGAGTAGTACTGCATGCCCCCTACCTCGTCAACCGTGGCAGGATTGGCAGTGACATGGGGTCCACGAACCACACTCGCCGTGGCATCGACCCGCACGCCGGCCGGGCCACGGGAGGCCTGCGCGAGGCGGGCGGCCCCGGCGGCGAGGCGGCCGTCGCAGCGTTCGTGGAAGCGGGTGGCGACCCGTCGGTGCCCGGGGTGCGCGACGTGATCGCCGCCCTCGGCCAGCACGCACCCGCCCTCCTGCCCCTCGCCCTATCGGACACTACCCTGGCGGCCGACGTTCTAGCCCGCCCCCTTGACCGGCCGGACGACGAAGCCGCGGTACGCCGCACCTTCCTCGAGGCGACGCGGCACCTCGACGACGAGCCGCCCCTGGGCCGCGTCCTTCGCCGCCTCCGGCATCGCGCCGTGGTGCGCATCGCCCTGCGGGAGGTCTTTCGCCTCGCCGACGTGGACCAGACGAGCGCCGAGATGGCTGGCCTGGCGTCCGCTGCGCTCGAGGCGGCCCTCGCGGCTTGCACGCGCAGCGCCGATCGGCGGTGGGGCGTGGCCCGTGACACCACGGGCAGCCCCGTGCCCCTCGTGGCGCTCGGCATGGGCAAGCTCGGGGGCGGCGAGCTGAACCTCGGCAGCGACATCGACCTGTGCTTCTTCTACGAGACCGACGACGGGGTGGTCGGCGACGGGGAACGCTCGATCCACGAGCACTATGCACGCATCGTCGCCCGCGTGGCCGCCGCCCTCGCCGAGGTAACGGAGGATGGGCTATGCTTTCGTGTGGACCTGCGCCTGCGTCCGGAAGGAGCACGCGGCCCCCTGGTGAACTCCCTCGCGAGCGCCGAGCGCTACTACGAGTCCTTTGGTCGAACGTGGGAGCGAGGCGCCCTTTCGCGGGCACGCCCCGTCGCGGGGGACCTGGTCTTCGGCCGCCAGCTGCTCGACGCGCTGCGACCGTTCATCTACCGCCGCGCGGTGGACCCGGGGATCGGGCGCGAGATGGCCGAGATGCTCGCGCGCAGCCGACGAGAGCTCGCGGTCGATCCGGAGCGTGACGTCAAGCTCGGACGGGGCGGCATCCGCGAGGCCGAGTTCTTCGTACAGACGCTGCAGCTCGTATGGGGAGGGCGGTACGCCGAGCTCCGGGTGCCTGGGACGATCGAAGCGCTCCACAGGCTCCTCGGCCTCGGGCTCGTGACCGACCGGGAGGCGGCGTCCTTCGAGAGCGACTGGGCCCTGCTCCGGCGGGTCGAGCACCGCATCCACGTGCGCGCCGGCTACCAGACCCACGCCCTGCCACCGCAGGGAGCGGCGCGCGAAGCCTTCGCCGTCTCCCTCGGTTTCGACGACGCCCAGGCCCTCGACGAAGCCCTGGGCGAAGCGCGGGCTCGCATTGGCCAGCTCTTCGACTCCCTCGCGATGCCGAGCGAAGTCGAAGCGGCCGAGCGGGCGGAGGTCGAGGTCGCAGGAGCCCTGTGCGACCTCGTCGCCGCCGGCGCCACGGCGAGCGAGGTGGCACGCGAGGTCGTCGGTGTGGTGCCCGTGCACGACCCGGACGAGGCGGCCGCCCACCTGGTCCGGCTCGGTCGTCACGCGCCCTCCCCCCTGGGCCCGCTGGGGCGACGCCGGACCCCGGACCTCGGTCCGCTCCTGCTCCGCGAGGTCGCCCATGTCGCCGATCCCGACGCAGCATTGCGCCTCGTGGCCGACTTCTTCACGCGCATGGGCGGCCCCTTCACCTACGACCAGTTGCTCGCGAGCGAGCCCCGGCTCCTACGCCGCCTGGTCGGCTTCTTCGGCGCCAGCGCGACCCTGTCGTCGGCGCTGATTGGTCACCCCGAAGCCCTCGACGCGTTGCTGGTCGCGCACGGCGCCCCGGACGTGGCCGCCATCCGCGCAGCCCATGCCGAGATCCCGGTCGGTGCGGTGCGGCCGGACCCCGAGACCTTCGTCGCCATGCTCCGGCGCATCAAGCGCGAGACGACGCTTGAGGTGGGCCTGTCGTTCGTCGGCGGCGAGCTCGATTCCGCGGGTGTCGAGACCCTGCTGACGGCCCTCGCAGAAGCGCAGGTCGAAGCGGCCTTCGCCTACGCGCGGGCAGACACCTTCGCGACCCACGGACGGCCGCGGGCCACGACCCCGAGCTGGTCCGCCCGCCGCCATGGTCGTGGTCGGGATGGGCAAGCTCGGCGGTCGCGAGCTCGGCTTCGGCAGCGACCTCGACCTGGTCTTCCTCTACGGCGCCGACGGCGACGCGGAGCCCGCACGACCGGAACGTCCCGTCACCAACGCGGAGGTCTTCACGCGCGTCGGGCAACGCACCCTGCGCCTGCTCTCGCAGCCGGACGCGGAGGGCCCCGGCTACCCCATCGACCCGCGCCTCAGGCCGAGCGGGAGCCACGGTCTGCTCGTCGTCTCCCTGGCCGCCTTCGACCGCTATCACCGGACCCACGCCGACGCCTGGGAGCGGCAAGCCCTCGTCCGGGCGCGTCCCGTGACCGGCGACCCGAAGCTCGCGGAGCTCGCGGTTCAGCGCTTCGAGCACATCGCCTTCGAGGGCGGGGCGACGGGGGCCGAGGAGCTCTCTCGCATGCGCCGGCGGATGGAGACCGAGCTTGCCGGCGAGAAGCCCGCTGGATACCATCCGAAGCTCGGCTACGGCGGGCTCGTGGATGTGGAATTCGTCATCCAATGGCTGCAGATGCGCCACGGGATGGATCCGGCCGTTCGACGGCCACACACGCTCGAGGCGCTGGCGGCGCTGCGCGCGGGCGGGTACCTCGTGCCCGCGGACGCCGAGGCCCTTCGAGAGGGCTACCTCTTCTTCCGTTCCGTCGAGCAGGCACTCAAGCTGCTCGACGAGACACACGCGGCCGTGTTGACCCTGGGCGGTCCCCTGGCCGAGCGTGTCGCGCGCAGGCTCGGCCTCAGGGAGCGGGACGGCCATGCACCGACCGAGGTCCTGACCGAGACGTGGCAGCGCCGTGCGACCGAGGTGCGGGCAATCTTCGAGCGGCTGGTGGCACCCGTGGGCGTCGCACCGCCGTGGAGGCGCCCGTGAAAGCGCGATCGGTCCTCGTGGTCCACCCGAACAGGGTGTTCGCCGAAAGGATCGCCAACGCGGTGCGCAAGGCCGGCCACGAGGCGACGGTGCTCGGGGACGGTGAGCATGCCATCGACCGGTTCGTCCAGGAGCCGAGCGACGCCATCATCGTCGACCTGCGCCTCCCTGGACGCGACGGCGGGGCCACGATCGAGTCCATACGGTGGGCACCGAGCGGCGACCGAACGATGGTGATCCTCACCGCGACGACGGGACCGAGCGACACGCTGGTCGAGGTGGGCCAACGCGTCGGAGCGGTGGCGACCTTCGCCGGAGAGCCCGAGCCCGAGGCCATCGCTGCGGCCCTCGAGCTCGCCGACCCGCGCATGAGCGGCATCACCGACCGCACGCGCGTGGCTGACGTGCACGAGATCTCGAGCGCCCTCGAGATGGCGGGCTTTGCTCCCCTCCTCGGCACGCGGGCCGGCGGGCGGGTAGAGACGACCCCGGCGACGCGCCCGCCGCCCGCGAGCGCCTTCGATGACGACCTCTACTCCGAGGATCGGACCGGCGAGGGGACGGTCATCGAACGGGGACCGGGGCTGACGCCGAACGAGATTGGGGCCGACCCGACGGCAGCTCGTGAGGGACGCGACGTCGAGCGCCGGGCCGACTACATCGATCGTGCCGAGGGCGCCATCGAGGGGCACCTCACCGACATTCCGCTCCCCCGGGTCCTGACCCGGCTCGCGGAGCGGCGGGCCACCGGCGCCCTCGTCCTGACCGCCGAGGGGGATGCGCGCCCCACCACCACCGGCGAGTCGCCGAAGAAGGTCGTCTTCTTCCGGAACGGCGTTCCGCTGCACGTGCAATCGAACCTGGTCGAGGAGTGCCTGGGGCAGGTCCTGGCGCGCGCCCACCTCATCTCGCCGAACGTGCTCGACGAGTCCGTCCAGCGCGTCCGGGAAGGCGCCGGCCGTCAAGGCGGCATTCTGATCGCGATGAACGCCATCACACCGCACCAACTGCGCGACGCCCTCGAGGAGCAGCAACGCGTCAAGCTCTTCGACATCTTTGGCTGGTCTGGCGGGAGCTTCCGTTTCTCCGATCAGATGGAGCCTCCCTCGGAGACGGTGACGCTCGAGACTGTCGCTCAACGACATCGTGTACAGGGGCATCGTGGCCAAGGTCCCCCCGTCGCAGCTGCTCGAGCGGCTCGAGCCACACCTCGACCGACACGTCGTCCCGCGACGAAGCCGGGCGCGCGGCTTCCTGCGCATGCAGATGCCGACCGAGGCGCGTCGCGTGCTGCGTGCCATCGACGGCACCCGAACCGTGCGGGGGCTTCTCTCTCTCGGCGCGCCGCGCCCCGGCGCCGTAGCCCAGCTTCTGTACACGCTCGAGGGCGTCGAGGCGGTCCGCTTCGCCAACACCCCCGAGCCCCAGGAGCGTCTGCGCGACGACGAGGCGGAGTCGGTGGGCGGCGGGTCCTTCACGCCGCGGGACCTGTCGGCCATGCGGGAGGACCTGCGCCGACTCGGCCGCCTTCTGCGCGAGGGCGCGGTTCACCAAGCCCTCGGAGTCCCCGGGAGACGTCGACGCGGCCGTCGCGGCCCAGGAGCGGCTCGACGCACGTGTGCGCCCCCTGACGGAGCCGGGTCTCGCGCCGCGGGACATGCGCGCCCTCGCCTTCGAGGTGCTGGCGCGCCTCACCCGAGCCCGCCATGCGATCGAGGCCGAGTCGAGCCAGACGTCGCCCGGCAGGCGGGTACGGACGCGCGGGTCCGAGAGCCGCAGGGTGAAGGACGAACAGGGCTCGGGTGTTCGCCCTCCGGGTAGCGCGGCTTCGACCCAAGTCGACGACGACCCCCCGACGCCGGCCGCGGCGCCCAAGGCGCTGCTACACGTGCTGGGGAAGCAACGACTCGTCGAGCGGGCGGACGAACGGAACGACGACGACTATGAGGGGCCCACGCTACCCGACGGCATGGCGGCCCTCGAGGCCTCGAGTCTCGATGCCCAGGTACAGACCATGTTCCAGGCGGAGCGTCACTTCCGGCGCGGCGAGCGGGCGCTGCGTCGAAACCGCTTCGAGGAAGCGGTACACGCCTTCGAGGAAGCGGTGGGCGCCCGCCCCGAGGAGGGGGAGTTCCTGGCGTGGCTCGGCTATGCGCGCCACGCAGCAGCGCCGAACGATCGCGTGGCCTCGGACCGCGCCCTCGAGGAGCTGTCTCAAGGCTGTCGGCTCGCCCCCAAGCTCGACGTCCCCCACATCCTGAGTGCGCGCGTCCTCCGGGATTGGGGTGACGTGGTCGCAGCCCGCAACGCCTACGAGCGCGCCCTGGCCGCCAACCCGGACTGCGCCGAAGCGCTGCAGGGCTTGCGCGACCTCGGCACTTGAGTCGGGCGCGGTCGTTGCGAGGACGGCTCCCCGAAGCGTGACGGCGGCGAGTGTGTTACAAAGGCGCCGAGCCGCCGGGGCCCCGGGCCCATCCGGCTGGCGGAGTACACGCGGAGGTTCCACGTGGTGGATCAGGTGGACAAGATTTGGCTCGATGGCGAGCTCGTGGCGTGGGACGCGGCGAAGGTACACGTCCTGACCCACACCCTGCACTACGGCCTCGGGACCTTCGAGGGGATCCGCTGCTACCCCGACGGCAATGGGCGAAGCGCGCTCTTCCGGCTCGAAGACCACATAGAGCGTCTGTTCGACTCGGCGCACATCATCACCATCGACATTCCCTGGAGCCGCTCCCAGATCGCCGACGCGTGCATCGAGACGGTACGGGTCAACGGCCTCGACGAGTGCTACGTCCGGCCCATCGCCTTCCTGGGCGACGGCACCATGGGGCTGGCGGCCCGTGACAACCGCACGCGTGTCGCCATCGTCGCCTGGAAGTGGGGGGCCTACCTCGGCGACGACGGGCTCGAGAACGGTATCCGCGCCAAGGTGAGCTCCTTCGCGCGTGCAAGCGTCAACTCGTTGATGGCCAAGGGCAAGGTCGTCGGCCACTACGTCAACTCCATCCTCGCCAAGCGCGAGGTCCTGACCGCGGGCTACGACGAGGCAATCATGCTCGACCCGCAGGGCTACGTGTGCGAGGCGTCGGGCGAGAACGTGTTCGTGGTGCAGGGCGACCGCGTCGCGACACCGCCGCTCGGATCCGCGATCCTGGGCGGCATCACGCGCGACACATTGCTCCTGCTCATGCGGGACATGGGCCTCGATGTGGTGGAGCGCCCCATCGCCCGTGATGAGCTGTACATCGCCGACGAGGTCTTCCTCTGCGGAACGGCAGCCGAGGTCACGCCGGTGCGCGAGGTAGACGACCGGACGGTCGGCGCGGGCACGCGCGGACCGATCACGAAGCGTGTGCAGGACCGCTACTTCCAGGTCGTGCGGGGCACCGAGGTGCCCGACCCGCACTGGCTGTCATTCGTCTGAGCGACCGCCCGGGGCGCACAGACAGCACCACGGCGAACCGCGCGCCAAGCCGATGGTCTAGCAGCCTCCCCTCGCGTCGAGAGCCTGCGCCTCGTGACCCGCCGCGGGCGTGGCGCTCTCTCGAGGAGGGCTCCCCGGGGAGGACGGGTGGGGGTGGGCGCTGGAGAGGACAAATCCTCCAGGCCCACGTGCCCTCAATCGTCCACGAGCGGCCTGTAGATGAGGATGCGTACGCAGCTCGGACACTGCAGCAGCTCCTCACCGCGCTGCAGCTCGATGAACATCTGCGGCGCCAGGGCAATCCGGCACGCCAGACAATGCCCTTCCTCGGCGAACGCCACCCCACTCCCGCGACGCTCGCGGATCTGGTCGTAGCGACGGACCAGGTTGCGCGGCAGCTTGGCAGCTACGTCCTCGCGGCCCAACAGGACCTTCGAGCGCTCGGTCTCGAGCTCCGAGATGCGCGCCTTGGCCTTCTCTTCCTCGGCCGCGAACATCGCGCGGAGCTTGTCGAGCTTCCTGCTCGTGCTCGTTCAGCGATGCGCGGATCGTCTCGAGCGCCTCGTCGAGCCTGAGGACCTCGTCCTCACGCTCCTTGATGCCGCGCCGGACCGCCTCCACCTCGCGATCGGCAGCCTCCCCCTCGCGGGCGTTGCGCGCCTTGGCGCCCTTTTGGCGCGCTCGCGCGAGAGCTTCGTTCCGTGTCGCGATCTCGTCGGCCTGAGATGTGCGCAGGCGCTCTGCTTCCTGGGCCTGCTCCCGCTCCTTCTCGAGCAGCGCTTCGAGACGGGTCACATCTGTCCGCATGTCCTCGAGCTGGGCGGGGATCTCCTTCAGCTCGACATCGAACTGATACGCCGATGCATCGATTTCCGCGAGCTTCGCCAGTGCCACTAGCTGGTCGCGCACGCCGTAACGCCTCCTGTGGGTCCACTGATCGAGGGACCCGAGTGGGCTGCGTTTAGCCCGTGTGGGGACGATACGCAAGCCCCATGCCGGAGAAAACGAACGAAGGGCACGACAGGGCTGTGCTCCCACTCCCCCGCACGTTGCCGCCACCCTTTCTGGTGGGCCCACCTGGACTCGAACCAGGAACGACCCGGTTATGAGCCGGGGACTCTGACCGATTGAGCTATGGGCCCGCGTGCCCAGAGGATAGCGCAAACCGCCCCCGTGAGCGCGCCCCCGGACGCAGTGAGAGATGCACGGGGACTCGCGAGCCCGACGGCCGAACAGGAGGCTGGCCCTCGGGCACGGCGGCCTTGCGTTCTTGCCTGCGAGCCGAGGCCGAGCGAGAGCGAGGTCCCGAGGGGCGGCTCCGGGGGGTCTCCCCCCGGGAGGACTACGGGTGGGGTGGCGGGCTCGATACAACAAATCCGATCGAGCGAATCTCTTCACTGCTGGCAATGAAGCCGAGCGCTCACTGCTCCATGAACGACCGAAGCTGCTTCGACCGGCTCGGGTGCCTGAGCTTGCGCAGCGCCTTTGCCTCGATCTGTCGGATGCGCTCGCGCGTCACCTCGAAGTCCTGGCCGACCTCCTCGAGGGTGTGGTCACTCTTCTCGCCGATGCCGAAACGCATCCGGAGCACCTTCTCCTCGCGAGGCGTCAGGGTCTTGAGGACCCGCCGCGTCTGATCTTCGAGATTGCCGTTGATGACGGCCTCGACCGGCGAGATCACCGACTTGTCCTCGATGAAGTCGCCGAGATGGCTGTCCTCTTCCTCGCCGATGGGCGTCTCGAGGCTGATCGGCTCCTTGGCGATCTTCAGGACCTTGCGGACCTTGTCGAGCGGCATCTCCATGCGCTCGGCGATCTCCTCCGGCGTCGGCTCGCGCCCGAGCTCCTGGACGAGGTAGCGCGAGGTCCGGATCAGCTTGTTGATCGTCTCGATCATGTGCACGGGAATGCGGATCGTTCGGGCCTGGTCCGCGATGGCCCGCGTGATCGCCTGACGGATCCACCACGTCGCGTAGGTCGAGAACTTGTAGCCGCGGCGGTACTCGAACTTGTCCACGGCCTTCATCAAGCCGATGTTGCCCTCCTGGATCAGATCCAGGAACTGCAGCCCGCGGTTCGTGTACTTCTTGGCGATCGACACGACGAGACGCAGGTTGGCCTCGACCAGCTCTGCCTTGGCGCGCTCGGCCTGCCGCTCGCCCTCGTGCAGCGCCCGGTAGGTCTGCCTGAGGACGTCGATGGGCTGCCCCATGTCGTCCTCGACCTTCTTGATCGCCTTGACCGCTTCCTTGATCTGGTCGTCGGCCAGCCGCAGCTGATCGATCGTGGCGCCGAGCTTCTTCTGGATCCGCTTCTCGGCCGCCTTGCTGGCCTGCATGTCGCGGATGACCTTGCGCAGGTCCTTCTGCTCGCATCCGGCGCGACGTTCCGCCTCGGACACCGCCTGCTCGGCCTGCTCGACCCGGCGGATGTAGCCCTTGATCCGGGCCACCACCTTGTCGATCTGTTTCTTGCTCAGCCGAATTTCCCTGAGCGCCTCGATGCGCTCCTTGCGGTTCTTCGTGAGCTGGTTCTGGTGGCCACGCTTGGTGCGCTCGCTCATCCGCTTGGTCGACTCGAGCTCGGCACGGATCTTCGCGTTGGCGCTCTCGAACCGCTTGACCTTCTCGATGAGACGGATGACGCGGTTGCGCCCCTCTTCCTCGTCGACCTCGGTCCCGTCGTTGTCATCGGCGTCCTTGACGACGTCCTTGACGCGAAGCTTGCCCTTCTTGAGGCTCTCGCCGATCTCGATGATCTCGCTGACCCCGACCCGCGAGTTGAGAATGACCTCGAAGATGCGGTTCTCGCCGTCCTCGATGCGCTTGGCGATCTCGACCTCGCCCTCGCGCGTGAGCAACGAGACCGATCCCATCTTGCGGAGGTACATCCGCACGGGGTCGTTCGACTTCTGATACCCGTCGTCGGCCGCCGGAGGCATGATCGAGGGGTGGTCGTCGTCCTTGCGCGACCGCCCCTCGTTGGACCCTTCCTTCTTGGGCCCCTTGTACTGCGAGGCGGCATCCACCACCTCGATGTCCTCGCCCCCGAGCAGGACCATCAGGTCGTCGATCTGCTCCGAGGTGACCATCTCCGGAGGCAGGGCGTCGTTCACCTCATCGTAGGTGAGGAAGCCCTTCGAGCGGCCCCGCTCGAGCAGCCCCTGCACCTCCTTGCGCTCGCGGTTCTTGCCCTTGCCGTTCGGCTTGCCCGACACAGTGGCCTTGCCGTTCACGGTGCTGCTGGCCTTGCGGCGGGCCGTACTGGCCTTGCCATTGCTGGCACTCGCCTTACCGTTGCGGCTGGTCACCCGGGCTCCACCACCGGAGCTCGATGCGGCCGAGGCTCGAGTGCTGCCGCCGACGCTCCGGCGGCTCCTCTTGCCCCTCGTCTTGCCATCACGGACCGCGTCCTTCGTCGCCATCTTCACCTCTTCCCGCCCTGCACAAGCTTGTTTGCGCTGGTGAAAAGCTCGTCACGCTCCCGTGTCAACGCATCGGCCCGGCGGTCGTCGCCGAGCCGGCGCGCACGGATGATCTCTTGCTGTAGCCGGGGAAGCTCCCGTTCGATGCTCTGTCGAGCCAGGCGGGAAAGCCCATCCCGCAGCACCGACAACGCCCCCCTCTCGTCATACTTCTGAATGGCCAAGCGCTCCTCGAGCCACCGTACGGCAGCGTCGCCCGTGAGCTCCGAGATCAACGCCGACGCATCGACCCCCCGACGAGACTCCACCATGCGCGACGCGGCTTGAAAGATGGCCCGAAGATCGGGACTCGTCAAAAGCTCTTCGAGACTTTTCGCCTCTTCCGTCCCCATCAGATCGGGATTGTCCAGAATTGCCCCGATTAGCTCGGCTTCGAGGTAGGGCAAGGGCCTACTTTCTCCCGCAGAAGCCGACATGGGCACTCGTGTGGGGTCTGCCTTTTTCGGCTCCGGTTCGTGCCGGCGGCCGCCCCCGCGTGCAGCTCGCACGCCCCTGCGCAGCTGCTGGCGCACCGCCTCCTCGTCCCGCAGACCGAACTTCTGTGCGACACGCTGGACGTAGAGGCGCACCTCGACGGCGTTATCGAGGGCGGCGAGGACCGGGCCGAGCCCTTCGATGGCAGCCGCGACACCCTGCGGATCGCCTCCCGCCTCGAGGGCGGCCTCTTCGATCAGGTGATCGACGATCGACGGGGCGCCGTCGATGCGCTGCCTGAGCGCCTCGACCCCCTCCTCGCGCAGGAAGCTATCGGGGTCGGCGCCGGGAGGTAGGGTGACGACGCGGGCCGTCAGCCCGACCTTGGCGAGGAGCGGCCACGCCGCCCGGACCGCCTTCCTGCCGGCCCGATCGCCGTCGAAGAGCAGCACCAGCTTGGACGCGTAGCGACGGAGCAGCCGCGCGTGGCTCTCGGTCAGGGCCGTGCCCATCGGCGCAACGGCGTTCGACAGCCCTGCCTGGTGCAGTGACAGCAGGTCGAAGTTGCCCTCGCACACGAGAGCCCATCCCTCGCGCCGGAGCGACACGCGTCCTTCGTGCAAGCCGAACAGGATCTCCCCCTTGTGGTAGAGGGGCCCCTCGGGGCTGTTGACGTACTTCGCTCCCGCCTCACCGGCCGCCGGCGGCTCCTGACCCGGTGGCGGATCGAGCAGCCGACCGCTGAAGGCGACGATGCGACCGTGCGTGTCGGCGATCGGGAACATCAACCGGTGGCGGAAGCGATCGTAGTGCCCATCCCCGCTCCGGCGCGGCACGATGAGCCCCACCTCCTCCGCGTCGGCAGGCGACCATCCGCCGCCGCGCAAGAACCGCACGAGCCCGTCCCATCCGTCGGGTGCATACCCGAGCCGAAAGGCCTCCGCGGCGCCGGACCCGACGCCCCGGCGCGACAGTTCCTCGCGTGCCATGGCTCCGAGGGGATGGCTGCCAAGCTGGTCGACGTAGAAACCCGCAGCCGCGTCCATCAACGCGACGAGGCGTTCGGCGTGCTGACGAGCGCGCTGGTGCTCCTCTTCTTCGTGGGGGTCGAGGGTGGGCAGCTCCACACCGGCACGTTCGGCCAGTGCCCGGGCCGCCTCGGGGAAGGTGCGCCCCTCGAGTCGCATGACGAAGGCCAGGGCGTCACCCGAAGCCTGGCAGCCGAAACAGTGGAAGAACTGCCGCGCGGGATGCACGTAGAAGGACGGAGTCTTCTCCGAGTGGAACGGGCACAGTCCGCGGAAGCTCGCGCCCACGCGCTTGAGCGGGACGTACTCCCCCACCAGCGCCACGAGGTCGGTGCGCTCGCGGATTTCGGTGATCTTCTCTTCGGCGATCACGACGGCTTCCGCCAGCCAGCCCCCCGGGACACACACGCGGCCGGCCCGAGAGTCTTGAGGGACCACAGCCACCGGTCAAGCGCTCCGTTTCACCCCCCGTTGGGGCGGCACAGAGGCTCGTTCGGAAGCCGGCCGCGGGACGGATTGCGAGGGGACATTACGGGGAGCGCGCGTCTCGTCGGGGGATCGGTCACCCGTCGTGGGGGGAGGCCGTTGGGCGGGTCCGGCCTTCGCCTCAGCGCCCCTCCCAGACCATGAAGTTGTGCTGGTCGCGGATCTCGCCCGTGTCGCGGTGCAGGACCAGGACCGAACGCATTCGACGGGCGAGCTCGCGTCCGTGCTCCACCGCCTCGTCCTCCGACGTGCAGATGATGCCGATCTTGCGTCCGTTGGCCGACATCACCGCCCACCCAGAAGGGTGCGGAATGACGTGCTGGTCCCGGCTACGCCGGGGTCGTCGACCGAAGTAGTCCGGAGGCTTGAGCGCCCAGTGCCGAGCCTGGGCGACGGCGATCGTGATCGCGTGATCCGAGTCGTAGCCCTCGTCCAGAAAAAGGTTCGCGAGCCGGATGGCCTGCAATCGAGCGTCTTCGGCGAGACGCTCCATCACTGCCGGATATTGTTTTCGCGTGAACGGCACGGAACGGGCCTCCTTTCAGGGCAGGACGTTCAGTGCCCACCTTGGTTATAACCACCCTTTGGCCTTTCGCACGGCGTGCGGGTCCGCCGGGCGGCGCCGAGGTATAACGGCCGTCCCATGGAACGAGGCTCGACACTGCGCGAGATCGCCCTCGTCTACGCCGCGGTCTGTGGCGCGACCTTCCTGCTCACCCGCCTCAGGACCACACCTCTCGGCGACTGGGTGGAAGTGCTCGTCGGTGCCCTCTTCCTGCTCGTCGCCATCCGGCTCGCGCAGCGGGAAGAGCACGGGCTCGAACGCTGCGGCATCGACCTCTCTGGGCTGCTGGTACCGCCGCCCGAGGACGACTCCCGCGCCGGCCCCCTCGGCCTGTTCGATCTCGCCCGAGCCCTTCGCGGGGCGCTGCCCGCCGCCGTACGCGAGGGATCGGTCGCCATCGCCGTGGCGGCGCTCGTCTTCCCTCCCTTCGTCGTCGCCTTCCGTCTCTGGAACGGCGCCCGCCATCCCTTCATCTGGAACCCTCCCCCCCACTTCGCTTCCTTCGTGCTCGGCCAGCTGATCGTCGTCGGGTTGCCGGAGGAGGCCCTCTTCCGTGGCTGGTTCCAGACCCGCCTGACCGACGCCTTCCCGCGCACCCGCCGGCTCCTGGGCGTCGAGCTGTCGGTGCCGGCCCTCCTCGCGCAGGCCGCCCTCTTCGCCCTCATCCACTTCGTCGTCGACGGTGATCCTCGAAGGCTCGCCGTCTTCTTTCCGGCCCTCCTGTTCGGATGGGTGCGGGCGTGGCGGCGTGGTATCGGCGCCTCCCTGACGCTGCACGCGCTCAGCAACGTGCTGGCCAAGATCCTCATCCGGGGGTGGCTGTGACGAGCCTCAGGCGCGCCGCCCTGTTCGACATGGACCGCACGCTCGTGGCCGTGAACACGGGGCACCTCTACATCCGGTGGCGTTTCGCGCGGCGCGAGGCCGGGCTCTCCCAGCTCCTCCGCGTGACTGGATGGATGGTGCGGTACAGCGTCGGCATGCTCGACGCCGCCCAGGTGTCGGAGCTCGCCTTGCGCACGGTGGAGGGTCAGCGCGAGGACCGGATGCGTGAGGACTGCAGGGCGTGGTACGAGTCCGCCGTGCGCAAGCACGTCACGACGGTGGGACGACGCGAGGTGGAGAGTCGCCGAGCAGACGGATGGGTCTGCGCCATCCTGAGCGCGTCGACCGAGTACGCGACCGGTCCCCTCGCCGACGATCTGGGCATCGAGCACGTGCTGTGCAACCGGCTCGATGTGCAGGACGGGCGGTTCACCGGCGCCATCCAGCCGCCCCTGTGCTACGGCCACGGCAAGGTGGAAGTGGCCGAGCGCTGGGCCCGCGACCACGACGTCGACCTCGACGCCAGCGTCTTCTTCACCGACAGCATAAGCGACCTGCCCATGCTGGAGCGCGTCGGCGAGCCGCGCGTGGTCAACCCGGACCCGCGCCTTCGCGTCATTGCCCGGCAACGGGGATGGCACGTGGAGCGATGGCGATGAGTATCACCCCCCCGCCGCCCTTCGTCGTCGAGCGCCTCGTCCGCCTCGCCCTCGAGGAGGACCTGGGCCGCGGCGACGTCACGACCGAGTCGTGTGTGGCCGAGGGAACACGCGGCGCGGCCGTCGTGAGGGCGCGCGCGGAGCTGGTGCTCGCGGGGTTGCCCGTCGCCCGGCAGGCGTGGGCTGCGATCGACCCGACCGTGCGCTTCGAAGCCCTCGCGGCGGACGGCGACCAGCTCGTCGGAGGCGCGGCGGCGGCGCGGGTCGAGGGCCCGGCTCGGGCGCTGCTCATGGGGGAGCGGGTCGCCCTCAACTTCCTGCAACGGCTCTCGGGCATCGCCACGATGACCCACCGCTTCGTGGCCGTCCTGCCCGATGGCAGCCGCACCCGCATCACCGACACGCGCAAGACCACCCCCGGCCTGCAATCCCTCGAGCGGTACGCCGTACGATGCGGCGGTGCCCACAATCACCGGGAGGACCTGTCCTCCGCGGTGCTCATCAAGGACAACCACATCGCTGCGGCAGGCGGTGTGCACGCGGCCATCGAGCGCGCGCTCTCTCGGGCGCCGCACGTGAGCCGCATCGAGTGCGAGGTGGACACGCTCGAGCAGCTCCGCGCCGCCATCGACGCCGGCGCGGACATCCTGCTGCTCGACAACTTCGACGACGACGCCCTCGACGAGGCGGTGCGCACGGCGGGAGGTCGTGTGCAGCTCGAGGTATCGGGCGGAGTGACGCTCGATCGCGTGGCCCGCATCGCCGGGACGGGCGTCGACGTGATCAGTGTGGGCGCCCTCACCCACTCCGCGCCGGCCGCCGACCTGGGCCTCGACTGGGAGGCGGCGATCCCGTGAGCGCTCGGCCGAAGGCGGCGCGAGCGCGACGGTGCGGGAAGAAGCGATGCCCGTGAGCCTGCCGGCGGACATGGCCGCGGCGCGCCTGCTCGCGCGCCTCCGGACGCGCCGGTACGGCTGCTCCCTCGATGTACGCGAACGGGTCTCATCGACGAACGACGAGGCCCGGGCTGCCGCCGAAGCAGGCGCGCCGGATGGACACGTTGTCGTCGCCGACCTGCAGGATGCCGGCCGCGGCGCGCACGGCCGCCGCTGGGCGTCGCCCGCCGGCACCGACCTCTACCTGTCGATTGTGATCCGCCCCACAATCGAGCTTGCTGCCCTGCCCCCCTTGACCCTCGCCGTCGGGCTCGGCGTGGCGGAGGCCTGCGATACCCTGCTCAGCCCCGGCAGCGCTGCCCGTGTGAAGTGGCCGAACGACGTCTGGCTCGGCGGGCACAAGTGCGCCGGAGTGCTCGTCGAGACGACCTCGTCCGGCGCGCGCATCGACGCCGCGGTCGTCGGCATCGGTCTCAACGTCAACCGCCGGCGCTTCGAAGGGCTCCTCGCGGGCCGCGCCACATCGCTCGCAGCCGAGCACGGGGCACCGCTCGACCGCGCGGAGGTGCTCGCCGTCTTGCTCGAACGGGTGGAGGGCTGGGTGGATCGCTTCGTGGCCCGCGGTCCCGGGCCGGTCGTCGAGGCGCTCGAGCCGCGGCTCCTGTTCCGCGGCGAACGGGTCCGCATCGACGGCCTCGAAGGCCGCCTCGGGGGCATCCTGCCCGACGGAGCGCTACGCCTCGAGACCGCGTCGGGCGTGCGCTCGGTGCGCACCGGCTCCCTCGAACCGATCTGACCACGGACACGGTCCGCCCGTCGCGACGGCGAGGGACGGTCAGCGGCAGTAGTACCAGCGACCGTACTGGCGGCGGGGGCTCCAGCCGAGGGCGGGGCGCACACGGCAGTGCCTCGGCCGGCGGGGCGGCGCCCAGTAGCGAGGCGCAGGGGGCGGAGGGGGCAGGGCCGTTCCGGGCGTTGCCTGGTCGACGCTGGGCGGCGGGCCAGGCAAGACGGCCGAGGGCTGGAGCACCTGGCCGGGGCGGGCCCCGGGCGGCAGGGGGTAGTACCACCAGCGGCCCTGGCTGCGGACGTAGTAGCCGGTGACGCGGTGGACGGGCGGGGCGGACGGCGCCGCGGACGGAGCGGCGGGCGGTGCTGACGAGGCGGGGGCCTGGGCAGCAGCGGAAGGCGGCGCCGACGAAGGGGCCGTGGCCGGAACGGCCGGGAGGGCGGCGGTTGCCGTCGCCCCCTGCGCACCGGATGCCGCAGCCTGAAGGCTCGCCCCCGATCCCGCAGCGGCCGCCACAGGCACGACGCCATCGGCCCATGGGTCGATCGCGGGGTCCGACGGCGCAGAGCTCGGCGCCGAGGGCGGCGCGGCCCCAGGCGCAGGCGGTGTCGGGTCCGGTGGGGCGTCGGACCGCCCACTCGTGGCGTTGGGCGGGCTCGCATCGGCGGGGTGGGCGAGCACCAACGTCATGTACATGCCGTCGTCGCCCGAAACGATCGAGAGGCCGATCTGTGTGAGCTCCCGGGTCGAGGAGCGCCGTCCGGTGCTGCTCGCTCCCGAGCACCTCGGCGTAGTCCCCCACCGCGGTTGCGTTGCGCGCGATGATCTGCACGACCCGTGCGGCATGGTAGCCCGCCGCCTGGACGCGGGTGTTCGGGTCGCCGGTGCGCGGCGAGACATGGGCGAGCATGTGGTGCCAGGCCATGTCGGCGCTGTGGGTTCGGGCGGCTGCGTCGAGCAGGGGGCTACGCTCGAGGGTCGGCCGCTGGACGGCGTTGCGCATCGAGTTGATGCGGGCGAGGACCAGGGCCTCCGCGTCGCTGTCGCCAACCGTCTGCTGGGCCTGGGCTGGTACCGCCGCGACGGCGAGGACCGCCAGCAGGAGCGACGAAGAGGCGAGCGCGGCACGTGTGAACACGCTCCATCCAGTATGCAACAGGTGCTCCATCGCTGCGACCGTGGAAGTCCCCCGTCGTCCCCGGCGTACAGAGAACCCCCGTTCACACGTTCGTGCGCCTCGGGGTGGCCGGCAGTTCACGCTTCGCGGGGCTCCGGGGAGCGCCCTTGCGCGGGCACCGACCGCGACCCACAACCCGGCCATGGCCGATCTGCTCACGCGTGCCGCCTCTCTGACCGACGCCGTCGGCGTCCGGACCCTCGACGGGGTCGCGATCCTCCACGTGGAAGGGGAGGACGCACACGAATGGCTCAACGGACAGATCACCAACGACGTCCGCGCGACCCGCCCCGGAAGCGCGACCTACGCCCTGGTCGTCAACCTCAAGGGGCGGATCCTGACCGACCTGTGGGTGCTCGACCGGGGCGCGTCGTTCGATGTCCTGGTACCCGCCGACCTGCGCTCGTCTTTAATGAAGCACTTCGATGAGCACATCATCATGGAGGACGTGGTGTTGGGGGCTCCGGAGGGGTGGACCGTGCTCACGGCGCAGGGTCCGCGGGCCGAGGCAGCCGTCGCCGCCGTCGAGGGAATCGGCGATGCCGCGTTCGCGTGCGATCGGCTCGGTACGGGTGGACGGGACGTCGTGGTGCCGCGGGAGCAGGCCGTGGCGGTGATGGAACGACTCGCCGCGGCGGCCGGGGCCCTGGGGGGCGGCGTGGTGGACGAGGCCGCCTGGGAGCTCGCCCGCTTGCGCCTGGGCGTGCCCCGTTTCGGCGCCGACTTCGGCGAGGAGACGCTCCCCCAGGAAGCGGCCCTCGGCGCCCGCGCGGTCTCCTTCGAGAAGGGCTGCTACGCCGGGCAGGAGGCGATCGTGATGCTTGAGCACCGCGGGCGGCCGCCCAAGCGCCTCGCGCGCATCACGATCGATCGCGACGTGCCCCCGCCCGCGCGCACGCCGCTCGTGGCCGAGGACGGCTCGGAAGCGGGGTACGTCACGACGGCGGTCGCCAATCCGCGCTCGGGAAACGTCCTCGCGCTTGGTTACGTCCGCCGCGGGCACGCGGTCGAGAGCACGGCGATGACCGTTGACGGCGCGCCAGCTCTGGTCACGCCAATCCTCCCGTAGCCTCGCCTCTCGGGGGCTGTGGCGGCGGGAAGCCATTGAGGGCCCGGCCCCCAATCGGCGGCTGGTGTCCGGCCGCCTGGACCTGCCGCTCCCCGGGCGACGCGGCGTCCTCGAGAATGCGTGGACCGTCGTGGGCCTGCGCGCACGCGCGGCATGCCTTGCGCTCGCTGGGGGAGAGGGGCGTGCCGAAGCGCTGCGGGCACGTCGCCTCGCTTGTGATTGCGCACGCGACAGGCCGGCCGACGAAACACCAAGCAGCCGCGCGCGCCAGTGCTTTCACACAAAGGAGATCGGCTTGGTGCCGCAACCTCGACGGCGGGCGCCCGGCGGTCCACGGGTTCGAGCGGCGGCGGGTCAGCCGGCCACGCTGTGGCCGCCGTCGACGACCAGCTCGTGCCCCGTCATCAAGGGCGCGCGCGCGAGATGAACGACGGCGTCGGCCACATCCTCCGGCCGCCCGATCCGGGCCAGGGGGATGCGGGCCACGAGCTCCTCGAGCGACGCGGCATCGAGGCCCTCGGGCGGCAGCACCGTCCCGGGGGCGACCGCGTTGACGCGCACGTGGGGCGCGAGCTCCAGGGCCAACACACGCATGAGCGCGCGCAACGCGCCCTTGGAGACCACGTAGGGCAGGTAGTGGCGGAAGGGCACGGTGGCGCTCGTGTCGGTGATGAACACGATCGCGCCGTGAGAGGCGCGCAGCGCATCGCGTGCTGCGTGTACGAGCGCGAAGGGGCCGTCCAGATTGAGACACATCATCCGGTCCCAGGCCTGGTCGTCCACATCGTCGAAGGCGACCCGCTCGAAGCCCGCCGCGCTCGGCACCAAGAGGTCCAGGCCGCCGAACCGCGCGACAGCCTCATCGATCAAGGAGCGACAGGCGTCGCGATCGCGCAGGTTCGCCCCGATCGGAAACGCCTGGCCCCCCGCGGCGGCGACGGCCTCGCAGGTCGCCTCGGCCCCCTCGCGTGCGGAGTGGTAGTGGACCGCGACCCGCATCCCTTGGCCGCCAAGCGCTCGTGCGATCGCCGCCCCCACACGCCGGCCAGCTCCGGTGACCAGGGCTGCCTTCCCCTCGAGCTCGATTCCCCGCGTCACCTGGTCCTCCGGACGGGCTGGCCACATCGCGTCGACCGCACTATATTCCTAATCGGTCCTGGGAAAGGAGCCCCTTGCAGATGATTTCCCTCACGTCCAAGGCCGCCGACAAGGTCAAGGAGATCCGCGACGCCGAAGGGCTCGCCGGACAAGCCCTCCGGGTATGCGTCCTCGGGGGAGGCTGCTCCGGGTTCCGATACGACCTGTTCTTCGATGACGAGACCAGCGAGCTGGACCAGCGCTTCGAGTCCTTCGGCATCCCGCTCTACGTCGACATGATGAGCTACCAGTACCTGGAGGGGACCGAAATCGACTACGTCGAGGGTCTCCACGGCGCCGGGTTCAAGTTCATCAATCCGCAGGCCAAGGGGACCTGCGGCTGCGGCTCCAGCTTCTCGGCCTGAGCGCCCCCGCAGCCTCGTCGCCACGGCCCAACGAGCACGTCGGTCCTGGGCGGTGAGCGCCCCAGGTGCCCGGCCACGTCGTGCGCCGACAAGGCCCATCTGGGCAAACCGCCGGACATCCCATGGGACCCTCATGTCCCCAAATGGGCATGTTTCGTATGGGTGCGCGCACGGCGAAAAGGGGCCGGCCTGAAAAGGTGACGTAACGGAAGAACATCCTCGGCATACCAGATGTTGTAGGGTGAGAAGCGGGGGGCCCGTCCAAAACGAACCGGGAAAGAATTCACCACCCCCGGTTGATTCCCGGGCCACCATGATTACGTTACGTAACGTCCGGCCCCAGCCTACCCGGACGAGGAGGGCACGTGAACTATCAGCCAGACGCCGAGGTGTCCCGGTACATCGAGCGGGTTCGCAGCCTGCCGACGTTGACCCGGGAGGCGGAGCACGAGCTGGCAGTTCGTGCTCGCGCAGGGGACCGCGAAGCCGAGAACCGGCTCGTGGAAGCCAACATGCGTTACGTGACCGCCGTGGCCCTCCAGTACCGCCGCTACGGGGTGCGCATCGGAGACCTCATCGCCGAGGGAAACCTCGGGCTGATGATGGCCGTCCGCAAGTTCGATCCGGAGCGAGGAACCCGTTTCGTGACGTACGCGGGCTACTGGATCCGCGCCTACATCCTCGACACCGTCGTCCGCTCCACCACGATGGTGGGCGCGGGGTCGGGACCCCTGCAATCCAAGCTCTTTTTCCGGCTGCGCCGGGAGCGGGCCAGGGTCGCGAGCCTCACCGGAGACCGACGCGAGCAGATCGACCTGATGGCGGAGCGCTTCAACATGACGCCCGAGAAGATGCAGGGAATGCTGCGGCGCCTCGACGCCCGTGATGTGTCGCTCGACCAGCCGATGTACGACGACTCCGACGCCACCCTGGTCGACACCCTGACCGAGGACGGCCACCCCCAGGACGAGCTGTTGGCCACGGCAGAGCGACAGAACCGGCTCGAGGATGCCCTGGAAACGGCCCTCCACGCCCTGGACGAGCGCGAACGATTCATCGTCGAAAAGCGCATGCTCGGCGATCAGGAGATGTCGCTGGCGGCCATCGGGCGCAAGCTCGGCGTGAGCCGGGAGCGTGCGCGTCAGCTCGAGGCGCGCGCCAAGAAGAAGCTGCGCCAGCAGCTGTCGGACTTCGCTCCGGCCGAAGCAGCGTAAGGCGGGGAGCCCGGCCCGGCCGCCAGCGCTCCGGGGGGTGTGGGAGCGGGCGGATGTAAGACAATCCTCCCCGGCTCACCCAGCACCGAAGATCGAATCGCCGCGTGCCGGCTCGCCTCGCTCGAAAAGTCCTGGGGTTTGCCGGGCGGAGCAGGCATCATGGCCATCGCGCCCGGGCGAGGCGGAAGCCACGCAGGCGCCCATGTACGAAGCCTCCATGGCAAGCGACGAGCGCCGCGTACCTTCTGATGTGCCGCCGCCTCCCGGGGGGGTGTCGGCACCGCCGCGCGAGACGACCATCGACGTATCGCCGGATGAGCTGCAAGAGGTCGGGCCGGTCATCATCCGGGACAAGGTCCCCAAGAGCCCGAGCGAGTCCACCATGAGCCTCCTGGACGAGCTCGAGGAGGATCTCGAGGAGTCCATGCCCACGACGGAGGCGCCTGCGGTGAGGCGGTCGTCGTCGCGCCCGGCTCCGCCGCCCGTCCGCATCCTCGGGGCGCCGGTCGGCCCAGCCAAGGGCACCGCCAAGGGAAGCGTGCCGCCGCCCCCGCCGCCGTCGGCTACAGGACGCCCCGCCGGCTCACCTCCCAAGACGCGCTCCTCCGCTCCGCCGCCGCCCGCCCCAGGGCGCCCCGCGAGCTCGCCGCCGCCGGTCTCCAAGGCCGTGGGTTCCCCGCCCCCTCCCCTCCCCGGCAAAAACGCGCGAGCGGTCCCCCGGCGCCGAAGGTCCGCTCCTCGGGCCCACCGGCCCCTGCCTCGGCGCGCCCCGGCAACGCGCCTCACGCGCCGAAAACGCAACCGAGCCCCGGGTCGCCGCCGCAGGGACGCCCTACGCACCGGCCCATCCGCGCCAAGGGCCCGATCCCTTCGGCGGCCCTTCCACTGGCCCGACGGTCGCCGGCCGCCCCACCCCGCCCCCGCCCGCGGCGCCCCAGGTAGCCCCTTCGGCTCGTCCCAACGCCCGCGACGAACGGCAGGACGCGGCGGTGGGCCACGCCGAGGCGCTCGATCAAGGAGTGTGAGGCGGAGCTGTCCGGCAAGATCGAATCCGCTGCGCGCCGCGCGCCTCCATTTCGAATTGCCCGCCTGTCCGAGTGCCCCCTCGGTGACCTCCGCCGGGCGGCGGCCCACTACCAGGAAGCGTGGAACCGTGCCCCCGAGCACCTGCCCACGATCCGCGGCGCCCGGCGCACGCTCATCGCGCGCAAGAGCTACCAGGCGGCCCTGCCCCTCTTCGATGCCGAGGCGCGCATCACGGCCGACCCGGCGCGCAAGGCCAGTGTGTACTACGAAAAGGGGCGGCTGCTCGAAGACGTCCTGAACAAGAAGACCGAGGCGCGCCAGGCCTACGCGACGGCCCACGAGCCTCCACCGGGACGACCCTTCGCATCCTGAAGGCACTCGAGCAGCACGACCTCGCGGCCGAGAGCTGGGACGCGCTGGGCCCTACCTACGAGCGCGAGGCGAACGCCGTGGCGGGTGACCCGCGCCACCGCTCCGCCCTGATCGTGCAGCGGGCGCGAGGTGTCGAGGAGCGTCAGGGCAGGGTCGATGCCGCCATCGAGCTCTACGAGACGGCGCTTCGTCTCGACCCCACCGCGGCGGGCGCCCTCGAAGCGCTCAAGCGGCTGCACCATTCTCAGCGGCGGTGGCGCGACCTCATCCGCGTGCTCGAGCTCGAGGCCGCGCACACGTCCGATCCGAGCGTGCGGACCATGGCCCTCTACCGCATCGGTCGGTTGCACATCGAGCGGCTCGGCAACCGCGCCGAAGGGCTCGGGGCCCTGGAGCGGGCCCGCGTCGGCTCGCCGCGCGATCCGCTCGTCCTCGGCGAGCTGTCCCGCCTGTACGACGAGGGCGAGCAGTGGGAGCCGCTCGCCGAGGTGCTCGAAAGCTGCTCGCCGCGACAGGCGAAGCGGACGAGCGCATCGGGCTCTTGCACCGGCTGGGGCAGCTCTCGGAGGAACGCCTCGATCGCGCCGACGACGCGGTCCACTTCTACGAGTCGGCTCTCCGGATTCCAGCCGAGCTACGTGCCGGCGCTGCAAGCCCTCGGACAGCTCTACCTGCGGCGGCAGGACTACCAGGGCCTCGTGCGAATGCACCGGGCCGAGGCAGAGGCCAACGACGAGCCGCAACGACGAGCCGCCGCCCATGCTCGCATCGCCGAGATCCTCGAAGCACACCTCGACGACGGGGCGCAGGCCATCGAGCACCACGCTCGCGCCCTCGCTCTCGTCCCGGGCTACCCACCCGCGTTCAAGGCCCTGACACGGCTGCTTGCCGAGGGCGGGCGATGGCGCGAGCTGGTCGAGCTCTACGAGCGCGCCGTCGATCAATCCAGACACAAGGACCTGGCCGTCTCCTATCTGTTCAAGATGGGGGCCGTCTACGAGGACCAGCTCGCGGAGCACGCGCAGGCCGCCCACACCTACCGCCGCATCCTCGGCCTCGACCCGGACGACCTGGGCGCCATCCACGCGCTCGAGCGTGCGACGGAGCGTGCCGGTCGGTACCAGGAGCTGGTGGAGGCCCTCGAGCTCGAGGCGGAGAAGACGCGCGATCAGGCGCTGGTCGTGCCGCTCTTGCATCGCGCTGGCGAGGTGCTGGATGAGCAGCTCGGTGACCGGGACGCGGCCCTCACGCGCTTCCGCAAGGTGCTCACGCTCGACCCGAAGTTCGTGCCGGCCCTCACGAGCCTCGGACGCATCTACTACCGCGCCGGCCGCTGGGAAGACCTGCTCGACATGTACCGCCGGGAAGCTCGAGCTGACGCCGAAGGGACCCGCGGCGGTCGCGTTGCTGCACAAGATGGCCGAGCTGTGCCAGGAGCGCATCGGTCGCGACGAGGAAGCCGTCGGCTACTGTCGCCGCGCGATCGAGATCGCCCCGAGCCACGGCCCTTCCCTTCGCACGCTCGCCACGCTGCTGCGCGAGCGCGGCGACTACCTCGAGTTGGTCCGCGTGCTCGAGCTCGAGATGGGCGGGCTCACCGACGCGCAGGCGCGCGCCCGAGCGGGCTACGGCGTCGGCCAGGTCTACGAGGAGCAGCTCGGACAGACGGACAAGGCGATCGCCGCCTACGAGCAGGCGCTTCGTGCGACGCCCGACTACCGGCCGGCAGTGGACGCGCTCTCGCGGCTCCGGGCGGAGAAGCGCAACTGGTCCAAGCTCGTCGAGGACCTGGAGCGGGAGGCCACGACGACGCCGGACCCGTCGCTCGCCAGCGCGGCGCTCATGCGGCAGGGGGCGATCTGGGCCGAAGCCCTGAACGACCCGCGGCGTGCGATCGGCTGCTTCGAGCATGTGCTGGAACGTGATCCTGGCCACATAAGCGCCCTCCTCTCCCTCGAGATGCTCTACCGCAAGGTCGGAGCCTTCGAGTCCCTCGCGCGGACCTACGCCACCGAGGCGCGCGTGCTCGAGGACCCGGGTGCGCGGGTGGCGGCCTTGCGCGAGCTCGCGCGGGTGCAGGAGGGGCAAGGCATCGGCGAGCCAGAGGACCTGCAGCAGACCTACGAGACGATCCTCGGGCTCAAGCCCCACGACCGGAGCGCCCTCGAAGCCCTCGAGCGCATCGCTCTCGAGCGCGGGGACCGGGCGCTTCTGGCCCACGTAGACGCACGGCTGGCCTTCTCCGCGGGCGATCCGACCGCGGCCGCCGCCTACCAAACGCGCTTGGCCGAGTCCCTCGAGGCCGCCGGCGACCCGAGCGCGATCGACGCCTACCGTGCGGCCCTGGCCCAGGACCCGGAGGGGCTCGGCGCGACGCGCGGGCTCTCTCGCGTCGCCGAGGCGCTCGACGACCCGGCCGTGCTCGCCGAGGCGGCACGTCGCGAGGCCGCGGTGGCGCGCGACGGTGAGGTTGCCGCTCGCCTGCTCGTGCGCAGCGCCCGCGTGCGCGCGGAGCGACTCGGCGACGACCAGGGCGCCCTCGCGGATCTCGAACGAGCCCTCGAGCTGTCCCCCGATCAAACGGAAGCGGCGGAGCGCCTGACCGCGCTGCTCAACCAGGCAGGCCAGCATGCGCGCCTCGCCGACCTCCTGTCTCGAGCCGCCGCCTCGAGCCGCTCCACCGAGAACCTGGCCGCCCTGTGGATGCAGGTGGCTCGGCTGCAAGCGGACTCCCTCGGCAACGTCGCGGCCGCCATCGGTTCCCTCAATCGCGTGCTCAGACAGGCACCGAGCCACGTGCCAACCCTGCGTGCGCTCGCCGACCTCTACGCCCGCGACGGCCAGTGGACCGAGGCGGTGAACCTGCTCGGCCGCGTCGTGCAGCTCGCCCCTGACCGCGACGTCCTGCGCGACGCCCACCTCGAGCTCGCGCTCCTGTGGGACGAGCGTCTCGGGGAGAGCGCGAGGGCGATGGTGAGCCTGCAGGCCGTGCTCGCCCTCGACGCTGACAACGTGAGCGCCCTCGAACGCCTGAGCGACCTGCAGGAGCGGGAGGACAAGGTCGGACAGGCGGCCGAGGCGGCGCGACGCCTGGTCACCGCGACCGCGAACGACCCCGATTCGACGCGCGTCGGCGCTCGTACGCCTCTCGCGCCTCGACCAGAAGCTCGGCAACGATGCCGAGGCCCGGGCGGCCCTGCGTGAGGCGGTGGCGCTCGACGGTCCCGGCAGCGAAGCGGCCCTCGAGATCAAGGCGGCGGCCACGACGCCGAGCGACCTCGAGAGCTACGTCGCGGCGGTCGAGCGGCACATCGCGATCGCGACCGAGCAGGGACGTCCTACGGCGCCGGCCTGGCTCGAGATCGCCCGCGTTCGCTTCGACCAGCTCGGGCAGATCGACTCGGCCCTCGACACCTTGCGCCAGGCACTCGAGAGCTCGGGCGGTGACCCGACGTTGCAGGTGGAGCTCGCCACGCGGCTCCGGCTCGCTGGTCGACACGCCGAAGCGCTGGGCGAGCTCAATCGGCTGCTCGCGGCCGACCTGACACGCCTCGACACGTGGCACGACCTGGTCCGGACCTACCAGTCGATGCAACGGAACAGCGAGGCGCGGCTGGCCGCCATGAGCCTCGTCGTCCTCGGGGGCGCGAGCGACCGGGAGGTGGAGTTGTTGCACGCGGTCCCCTCGCGCACGGGCAAGGCGCGAGCGGGCGCCTTCACGGGCGAGACGTTGCGGAGCCTCGTTCCCTGGAACCCGGCCGAGCAGTCGGCCATCGGGCTGCTCGAAGTGCTCGAGGCGGGCCTCGGCAAGCTCTACCCGAGCGACCTCGAGTCCTACGGGCTCTCGCCGCGAGACCGCATCACCAGCCGCTCGGGCAGCGCCCTGCGCCAGCTCGCCGACGAGGTGGCGGGCGTCTTCGGCGTGACGGACTTCGAGCTCTTCGTCCACCGCGTGCGCACCAAGGGCGTGGAGGTCGAGCTCGGCACGGCGCCCTCGTTACTGGTTCCCGCGACGATCGCCGAGCTGCCCGAGGCGCAGCAGATCTTCCTCTTGGCGAGGCCGCTCGCCAACATCGCGCAACGGCTCCATCCCATCGACAAGCTGACCCCGCGCGAGCTCGAGGTGCTTCTCGCGTCGGCGGCGCGACTCGTCAGCCCGGGCTACGGCGGCGGCCTGACGAGCGAGGACTTCCTCGAGGAGCAGGCCCGGCGCATCCACAAGTCGCTCCCGCGGCGCGCACGCAAGGCCCTCGAGGAGGCGGCCGGACGCTACGTCGAGGCGCCACGCCTCGACTTCCCGCGCTTCTGCCGGACGGTCCGCCTGACGGCCAACCGCGTCGGCGCCTTGCTGTCGGACGATCTCCCCGGCTCGATCGACGTCATGCGCCGCACGGAGAGGGACCTGGCGGGGCTCGACGGGCCGGCCCTCGCGCGCGCCTCGGATCAGGTCGCCGATCTCCTGCGCTTCTGGATGTCGAACACGGCGATGCAGCTGCGCCGCCACGCGGGGCTCTTGCGCACGAGGACCGGTACGAAGACGCCGGCACCGGCCGCGCCGAGTGCCTGACCGCGCCATGGCCAACACGAACGCACGGGTCCTCGTGGTCGACGACAGCACCACCGTGCGACGCGTCGTCGGACGGACACTCGCGCGTGCTGGCTACGACGTGCTGCTCGCAGGCGACGGACGCGAGGGGCTCGATCAAGCGCAGCGCCACGTGCCGGACGTCGTGCTGGTCGACCAGGTCATGCCGAACATGGACGGCGTGAGCTTCTGTCGCGCCCTGCGCGGCATCGCAAACCTGTGCGACGTTCCGGTCGTGCTGATGAGCGCCCTCAAGGGCCGCATCGGCGAGGAGGTCGTGGAGGAGACGGGTGCGGTGGACGCGATTGGCAAGCCCTTCGGGCCCGAAGCCCTGCTCGCGGTGACCGCCCACGCCCTTTCGCGCGCACGGGAGCGACGCCTCGCGACCACGGCCTCCGGCACGCTGCGCGCGCCTTCGGACACGCCCGCGCCCCCTGTTGAGCAGCCCGACACGAACGCGCTCCGGGCAGCCCACCTGGCCGCCCTGGTCGGTCCCGTGGTGCGGCGGCTTTCCGACATCGGGACGACGGAAGATGCCGACCTCGCCCGCGCTCTCACCCGCGACCTGCCCCCGGGTGCGCTCGAGTCCCTCGCGGACAATCTGCGCGCGCTCGAGCCAGGTGCGGTCGAGATCGCGCTCGACGGACGCACCGAGCACGTGCCGCTCGGCGACGTCCTGCAGCTCTTGCAGCACCAACGTCAGAACGGCGTGCTGTGCGCAGAGCGCGCCGACCGGCGGGTCCTGATCTGCCTTCGCGACGGCGTCGTGGACCTGGCGCTCGGTCACGGCGGCGGGCGGGAGTTCCGTCTCGGGCGCTACCTGCTCGAGGAGGAGCTGGTCGACCGCGACGAGCTCGAAGCGCTCGTTCGACACCGGAGCACGCCGCCGCGCCTGATCGGCAGGCAGCTCGTGAAGCTCGGCTACATCGACGGCGAGGACCTCACGCGCGTCCTGGTGCGTCAGACGAGCGAGCTCATCTACGAAGCGCTGAGGTGGCGCGACGGGCGCTACCGCTTCGAGCGGTTCGCGCAACGCGCCGAGGCGGAGGACGCGCGGCTCGGTTTGCCGGTGGCCTCGATCCTCATGGAGGGGCTGCGCCGGGTGGACGAGTGGCGCCTCATAGAGGAGCAGCTCTCGAGCTGGGATCTGGTGCTCTCACCGAACCGTGATGCGATCGCGGCGATGGCGACCGATCGCCTGGCCCACGAGGAGCGCGTCATGCTCGAGGCGATCGACGGAGCGCGCACCGTCCGGCAAATCGTGGAGCACACCAACATGGGCTCCTTCGACGCCTGCAAGGTCCTGTTCCAGCTCGTCACCTCCGGCCTCGCCAAGCCGTCCGCCTGAGCGGGCCCGCCCCCTACAACGCGCAGGGGATCGCCGCAACGATGGACGGCGCTCACCTAGGGGTACGCGTTTCCCCCGCAGGGCCGGCGAGGAGCGTACTGGGCGTACGTGACGAGCCGGACCGAGGAGGTAAGCCGCTCCAGGGCCATCCTGGGAAGGCGCCCCCGAAGCAACGACGCACGCCCCTCACCACGGGTACAGCCGCCTTTCCAGGATGGTCCTGGGGCGAGCGCCCCCACAGGGCCGGCGAGGAGCGCACTCGGCGTACGTGACGAGCCGGACCGAGGAGGTAAGCCGCTCCAGGGCCATCCTGGGAAGGCGCCCCCGAAGCAACGACGGACGCCCCTGCTAGAGCCCGACTTCGATGCCGGCGGACACGTCCAGATCGAACAAGAACGTCGGCACCAGGATGTGCACCTCGGGCGTCGCGAAGAAGCCGAAGTTCTTGGAGATGCGGTAGGTGAGCATCGAGCCGAGCTGCACGCCGTTGAGGCCGGAGATGACGTAGGGCCCCACCGCCCCGCTCTGGGGCGGCTGCAGCTGGATCTGGCCGAAGCTGCCCCCGAGGAAGGCGGCGGCGCCGAACCCCTCCGCCGTCGGCTTCGTCAGGAGGTACTGGATCTGCGCTCCGAGGAGCATGTGGGAGAAGCTACCCGCCCCCGCATTCGGCTGGAACCGCAACGAGACGGACGCGCCCAGCCGCGGCAGGAAGTAGTAGCCGACCGCCACCCGTAGCGCGAAGGTCGGGACGAAGCCGGGCGTGGCGATGCGCACGCAGTAGGCCTCCGTATCCTGCAGATTGCACTGCATCCCGTCGACCGGCTGCCACGGCGAGTTGTCCGTCGGCAGGCTGGGGTCCGGGCTGCTGTCAGCGGCCATGCCCTGGCTGGCGTAGCCGAGACCGATCGTCCCGCCGAGATGCACAAAGAAGCGCGGCGCGTCGCCGCTGCTTTGGGACCCGTTGTCACCGCCGTGATCGCCGCCGCTTCCGCTGTCGCCGCCCGCCACGCAGAAGTTGTCGCTGCAGGTCAGCCCCTGGTGACAGTCGGCCGTGGTCACGCAGGTATCGCCGAGACCGGCCCCGCCCTGGTTGCTCCCGTGACAGCCCTCCATGCCAGGCGGGCACTCGTTGCTCTGGCACTGCTGCGGTGGCATGCGACCGGGCAGCGCGGGCGGGGGCTGGGTGCGCGCCGCGACGATCGGCACGGTGATCGGCTGCTGGGGCGTCCCCGAGAAGCCCAGGGGTTGATCGCCCTGGCCGTAGGCCATGATGTAGTAGTCGACCTTGGGCTGGAAGACGTCGGTGCAGGGGATCTCGTAGCCGAAGCCGCCCTGCATGCGCTGCATCTCGACACGCCGGTACTGCTGCATGCCGAGCCCCTTGTAATAGAGCAGGATCTTGCTGACCGGCGCGTTGTCCGGCACCGCGACCCACACGGGTACAGCGGTCTGGCTCAGCTGCTCGGGCACCGGCTCGTGAGGAATGTTGCCGTTGCCCGAATTGGTCGAAGGCGGAGGACCGCCGCCTCCGTCGCCGCCCTGGTAGCCGCCACCACCGCCGCCCCCGTTGCCGCCGCCCCCGTTGCCGCCGCCACCGTTGCCGCCGCCCCCGTTGCCGCCGCCCCCGTTGCCGCCGCCCCCGTTGCCGCCGCCACCGTTGCCGTTGCCGCCCCCTCCGCCACCACCTCCGCCAGCGCGCGCCTGCGCCAGATGGAACACCGTCTGGATGTCGGGCGTGCTCGTGAGGGGGTCGAGGGCCACGCTGGGGTCGGCCCGGAGCGCCTGGACGAAGTACTCGATGCCGTGGCCGTTGTCCTGGAAGCCCCCCACCATCACGACACCGAGGTTCATGTAGGTGCGCGCCAGGGGCGACCCGGTCACGTTGCCCCGCTGCGCCGCCGAGAGCGCCTGCATGAGCTTGCCCTTGGCCTGCTGGATGTCGAGGTTCGTGTAGGCGTCCATCGCCTGGCGGTTCAGGTCGATGACCTGCTGCAGCGCGCCCTGCGCCGCTGCGGGTCGTGGCCCGGCGAGGAGCAGCGCGAACACCGCGAGCACGACCGCGGCGCACTGGAGCACGCCCGCGGGCAGTCGCGGTCGTTCGAGGGTCCCCGTCCCGCGCACGGCGCCCACACACCGCGCACGCGCACACCGCCTGGTCGCCTGATCCGTCACTGCTGCCCCTGGTCTTGTCCCGCCGCCGCCTGCTGGGCGCCGGAGTCCGTGCGCACGAATTCGACCCTGCGGTTGTCCGCCCTGCCTTCCGCAGTGCGGTTCGACTCGATGGGGCGTGTCTCCCCGTAGCCGCGCGACGTGAGCCGCGCCGGGTCGATGCCGTGCTGCACCAGGTAGTCGCGCACCGCATCCGCGCGGGACTGGGACAGCCGCAAGTTGTACGCGTCTGCGCCTCGGCTGTCGGTATGCCCCTGCACCTCGACCGTGATGTGGGGGTAGTCGTGCAGCACCTGGACGACGGTGTTCAGGATCGTGAAGGAACGCGAACGGATGATCGCCTTGTTGAACGCGAAGTAGATCTTCTTCTTGATTACGACGTGGGTCCCGGTGACCTGGACGTCGCGGTAGACGCGCGGGCAACCGTGGTTGTCGGGCGGACCGGCCTCGTTCGGGCACTGGTCGTCCACGTCCCTCAGGCTGTCGGTGTCGTTGTCGAGGTCGGGGCAGCCGTCAGCATCCTGGAAGCCGTCGTGGTCCTCCGGGTCGTTGGCGCAGTGGTCGGTCGCGTCCGGGATGCCGTCCACATCGTTGTCGGGCTCCGGACAACCGTCCGTGTCGAGGTAGCCGTCCACGTCCTCGGGCTCGACGGGGCAGAGATCCCGCGAGTCGGGGATCCCGTCGCCGTCGGTGTCCTGGTCCTCGGGGCAGCCATCGCTGTCCTGGTAGCCGTCGAAGTCCTCCGGTCGGTCCGGGCACTGATCATCCGGATCGAGTAGGCCGTCCCCGTCCCGATCACCGGGCTGGGGCGGCGGTGCATGACGGGCGACGGCCACGCCCCGCGGCGCACAACGATCGGGGGGGCTCAGCCGAAAGGCCGCCCGCGCGTTCGGCTCGGCGACGGCGAAGTCCGCCTCGGCACGCGACGGCTGGCCCTGATCCAGATCCGCCTCGGCGAACTGCAGGTTCGCCTTCGCCAGGGCCAACTCCCGCGGCGCGCAGCGGTACGCCCCGTTGCGCTCCGCCTGCTGCATGACATCGCGCACACCGTCGATGCGCCCGCGTAGAACCGTTCCGCGTGAGCACGCGGCGGCGACCAGCAGAACCGAGCCGATCACGACGAGGCGGCGATTGTGCATCGGTCAGCGCCCCATCTCGCGCATCTGGCGGCGGGCCAGATCGCGCGCTTTGGTACCGAACTCCTCGGCCTGCTCGGCGTAGTGGATCGCGTCTTCGTAGGACGCGTCCGCCGCCTCCTCGCGTGCCTTCTTCAGCATCGCGTCGGCGTAGTAGTACTCGTAGGGTGCGTGCTCGGCAGCGTCCGCCTCCTTGGCCTGCTCGACGGCCTGGGAAGCGCTCATGATGTTGACGGTGTAGAGAGTCGCGCCGCACCCGGCCAGCGCGGGAACCATCAGCACGACCGACAGCAGCACCAGTGCGCAGGTTCGCTTCAAGGGAATCTCCGCAAGCCCTGTGGAATTCGAAGGAATCCGGCGCGACGCTACCAAGCCGCGGGTGGCCTCGTCAACAAGGGCGCGCTTGCGGCGGACCCCTCCTTGCCCTCGCCCCGGCCTCGGGGCGACTCGGCGCGACCATCCCTCTGCGCGGGCGCACAACCCGGGGGGAGCGGCCCGGCGCTCGTGGCGACAGGCCTGACGAAGAAACGCGGCTCAGCCGCCCCTGCGTGTCCCGAAGTACAGCCGCAGGAGCAGGTAACCGATGCCCACCAGCAGGATGGACCCCATGACCAGCGTGCCCTGCAGGATGGGCCCGCTGCCGTAGGGGGCGAGCCCGAACCCGCCGCGGTACTGGGCATAGCTGCCCACGACCGAGAGGCAATCTCGAGTCAGGGGCACCACGGACGCGGCCAGAAGGACCGCCAGGCCGACCAGGCTGCCCGCCAGGGTCTCGCGCTGGCTGCGGACCAAGAGGGCCCCGAGGCCGAACCCGGCCGCTCCCAGCGCCACCTCCCCGACGAAGCCCAGGAGGGCCACCGCCGACGGTACGCGGCGGACGTCGACCAGGTAGAGCAGGAACCAATCGCCGTGGAAGACGTAAAAGTATACGGAGATCGGGACGAGCACGAACGTGGCGAACAGCACGTAGGCCGCGAAGCTGCGGGTCAGAAGAGCCGGCCGCGGGCTGACGCGCAGCTCGACGCGGCCAGCGATGGCCGTGGCGATACCCATGCCGAGAGCGAGACTGAGGAGCGACGGCAGAGGCAAGGATCGAGCCCGAGGGGGGATGGGTGCGCGGCGTGGAGGAGATGTCGGCGGACCTCCGCCGGCACCGCCCCGAAGATAGACGCGCCCCCGCGGTCGGTCAAAGGCTCGCACATCGGCCGCCCCTTCGGGCGGCCATCCGAGCCGACCACCCGCCCCCCGGTCGCCCGTACGCCGTCAGGGCGACAGGCCGACCGGGTCGGCGCCGTAGGCCTCGGTGCGCGAGGCGCTCGTCAGGACGTCCACGTTGATCGCCTGGTCGAGCTCGCGGCCCGAGATGAATCCATGGCAGCCGGCGCACAGGCCGTTGAAGAAACGGCGAGGGAAGGACTGGTTGGACCGTTCGCCCGGGCGGAACTCCATCGCCTCCCGTTGCACCATCGGGCCCATGAACGGCGCGCCCGCCGGAAAGTCGAGCACGTGGTCGTCGGCGTCGGTGAGGCGCAGCCGGATCGGTAGGCCGCCCGGGTAGCTGAACTTGGCCGAGCCGTCGTCGAAGAGCGGCACGAAGCCGAGCGACTGCTCGTTGAGGTACATCGGGCCGAAGTCGTCGCTCACCACCTGCCCCATGACGTCGGCGAAGGTCGTGGCACCCGGCGGGGGCGGCGACTGGGCGAGCACGTCGAAGCCGCCGACGCGGTGATCGATGGGACGGCCGATGCGCGTGTTCTGGAAGAGCAGCGTGCCGAGGATGCCCATGTCGAGCACGTGCACCACGGCGTCCGACTTGTTCGCCACCACGTGCGTGTTCGCGTTGGGCTCGTCGGGCCGCGACTGGAACACGCCCCGCTGCGGCCGCGCGTAGACCGCGACCGCTTCGACGTCGCTCACGTCCGGCCCCGTGTCGAGGCCGGGGATCACGTGCACGTCACCCGTGTTCGGGTCGAGCTGGCACAGGTCGAAGGCGTAGGGACCGGCGCCGGGCGCGACGCTGGTCGCCGTGGAGATCGCAGGAGACGACGATACCGCCGGTCGGCAGGGCCGCGGGCGAGCGGAACACACCCATGGTCGCGCCGCGGGAGAAGAGGGGGACCGCGCTCGGCACGGGGAAGCGCATCGAGTGGATGTAGAACCGGTCGGCCGGGTCCCGGTCGTCCTGGTCCGGACCGATGGAGCGGTTGGCGAAGACGATGGTCCCGACGCTCTCGGGAGCGTCGATGGGTCCGGCGACGAAGGCGATGTCGCGGTTCTCCGCCTCGACGATCTCGGTCGCCGCCTGGAAGCCCACGCTGTCGCGCTGGGCGAACAGGGGGTGGTAGTCTGCTCCGTCCATGTTTTCGCGGCGCCCCGCGAGCTGATGGAAGCCGGGCTCGCGCTTCTCGGCCGTGAAGATGAGACGCCCGTCCGCCATGAAGTTGGGGGCCAACTCCTGATCGAGCAGGTAGGTCATCTGCCCGAGGTCGCCCGTCGCCGGATCGAACACGTAGAGGTTGGCGTTCGGCTGCATCGCCGCGGGCGTGCGGGTGGGCCCCGTCCAGGCGAAATGGCTGCGGTCGAGGTTGCCGCGGGTGCTCGCGAAGACGATGCGGCCGTCGGGCGCGAAGGCCGGGTCGAAGTCGTGGGTGAGGATCCCGTTCTCCTGGTTCATCGCCGGTGCGATGCCCGGAATCTGCACGCAGGGCCCCGAGCCGTCCGTGGGCATCCAGTAGAGGCGGAGCGGATCGGAGGCGGTGGCGCGCGCGGCGAAGGCGAGCTTCTTGCCGTCCCAGGAGACGGCGGGGGTGCGGACGTCGGCCCCGGCGGGGACGCCGCAGGCGGCCAACAGGCTCGTCGAGGGGCCAAGCGAGATCGATCCGTCGGCCGCGTAGGTCACGGGCGCCGATCGGAGGTCCGCGTTGCCGCGGAAGGTGTCGAAGTCGGTGATCGTGCCGACGCCCTTTGGTCGCGCGACCCACACCAGACTCTGCACCACGTTGCTGTCGTCGAAGATCTCGCCACGCATGATCGCCTGGTCGCGCTCGACCTGGTGCCATTGCACCAGCACGCAGTAGGCGGGAACGTCGTCCAAGTTTGCGGTCGTGACGTCGATGCCCGCGCACTTGTCGGGCGTCGCACGCTGTCCCGGGCCGAAGTCCTCCAAGAGGGAGCCGCCCCGGTGCGGGAGCCCCTCGCCACCGGCCATCTGGCTCGGCGGGTAGAGGTTCTTCGCGATGATGCGGCTGTCGTTGGGGTTGGGCGACTCGATCCCGAGCAGGAGCTTGCTCATCTCGTAGTTCCGCTCGGTCGCGATGCGAGAGAACGTGCCCTGGGAGCCACCGCGCAGCCGGAGGTCGTGGAACATGGCGGGCGAGTGGCAGTTGAGGAACATGCAGCCCTTGCGCACGAGCGTCGGCTGCACGTAGTCGGCGAAGAACTTGAGTCCGGCCCCGCCGTGGTGTCCTCGATCAGCGCGGGATGGTTGGTGACCACGTCCTGGGCCCAGTCACGCAGCGTCTTGTAACGGGTGTCGTCCGTCGACGCGAAGACGTTACCGCCCTCGTGGAAGGTGCCGCCCCGCTGCGTCGACAAGGGCCGCCGGAGGAGCTCCGAGGTGGACGCGGGCGAAGCGAGGTGCGACAGGGCGATGAAGTAGTTCCACCTGAGCTCCTGGTCGTTGTCGCCGCAGGTCAGGTAGAAGTCGGCCTCCGGATTGCCGTGGCAGCTGGACCCGGCGCAGGTGGCCTTGAGCAACGGCTGCACGTTCGACACGAAGCTCTGGTAGGTCGCCGTGTCGGCCGGTGGCGCCGAGGGGTCGAAGCCCGGGGCACTCTTGAGCCCGTGCACGCACTCGCCCTTGCTCGTCGCCTGCACGTCCGAGGGAACTCCCGTGCGTGTGTAGCCCCCGTCGACCCACTGCTGCACTTGAGCGAAGGCCTGGGAGTCGAGCTCGATGCCGGGGCCTGCGTCGTGGCGAACGTCGGTGTGGATCGTGACGAAGCGCTGATCGGCCGGCGCCCGCAGGAGCGTCCATCGTCTGGACCTCGATCTCCTGGGACGGGCCCGCCTTCATCAGGAGCAGGCCCACGGGATAGGGACCGTAGGGGACGAGCACGTCCTTGCGTCGCATCAGCGCGTCGTAGGAGGACAGGTCGAGGTTGCCGACCGCCGTGTCCCGGTCGCCCGACAGGTGGCACCCCGTCGTCTGCTGCACGCAGCCCACCGACAGGATCGGCTGAATGCGCTGGTCGTAGAAGGACGAGGGCGGCGGCGGTGTGGAGTTGCAGCCGGCGACCGCGACGAGGGTGGCGGCGGCGATCAGGCACACCCACGACGGTTCTTGCGACCCCGGGAACCCGTTTC
>CAWHLB010000002.1:0-101137 GCA_963830115.1 uncultured delta proteobacterium | reverse complement strand
GGGGACCCGCTCGAGAGGTGGTAGCCAGCGGCCGGGCCGCCCGGCACCGGGGATACGAACTGGGGATTGACCGCGAGGTTGCCGGCGCCGGTCGCCGCCGAAGGCACCCCGCCTGCTCCGAAGTCGTCGTGGTCGAAGGTCCAGGCGCCCGCGTTGCCGACCGAGACGCCGCCGAGCGCGATGTTGTCTTCGAAGACTCCGCTCGGTGAGCCATTGGCCGCGTCGAACGTCATGACGGTGCCGCGGACCGTGTCCGCGACCGTGTTATGGAGGATGCGCAGGTCGTGGTAGCTGTTTGCGTCCGAGCCGTTGCGACCGTCGTACCAGAAGGCGAACCCAGTGTTCGTGCCGACGATGAGGTTGTTCTTCACGGTGATGTGGTCGAGGGGGAAGGGCGAATCGCCGTCGTAGTACTCGACGGAGAACTGCACCCCCTGCGCCCGATTGCCGTTGTCGCGGCGCGCGTAGTCGTCGCTCGTCTCGTAGATGAGGTTGCGCTCGATGGTGACGTTTCGCGCGTGGTCGTTGTAGATGCTCACGCTGTAGCAATTGTGCAGGACGTTGCCGCGAACCGTCGACCCGTCGACGAAGAGCGAGTTGATGCACTCGCCCCAGACGTCGTGCACGTCGTTGCCGCTGACGAGGAAGCCGGTCGAGAGCGCCCCGTCGACCTGGCCGGTGGCGATGCCGGAGCCCCATCCGCCGCTGCCGAGCGCCCCGTCCGCGTTGCCGAGCATCACGTCGTGAACCTCGTTGTCCACGATGGAGATGTTCGCACCGAGGGCCAGGACGCCGTTCCAGTGCGTGTCGTGGAACCGGCAGTGCTGCACGACGACGTCGTGGGAGCGTTCGACCAGGATGCCGTAGCCGGCAGAGCGCTCGACCTCGAAGCCGTCGACGACGATGTAGCCCGAGTCTCGTACGGAGAGGGGCGCCCAATCGCCGGTGCTGCTCGCATCGAAGACCACGGACGCGCCCTCGGCTGCGCGAAAGATGATGGGGTGGCCGGCGGTCCCTTGCGCCGTGATTCGATGGACCGCGTTGACGTGGTAGGTGCCGCCCGCGACGGTGACCACCGTGCCTGGCTGCGCCGCCTGCGCGGCGCGCGTCAGGGTTGCGAAGGGATGTGCGGCCGAGCCGTCGTTCCCGTCGTCGCCGTCGGCCGCGACGAAGAACGCCGGCCCGTCGCCGGTGAGGGGGACGGCGTCGTCGCCGCACGCGGCGCTCGTCGCGGCGTCTCCGACCGCGCCATCGCTCGCTGTGCCCGCGTCTGAGCCGTGGGCCCCGTCCAGGGTGCCCGAATCCGCACCGGGGCCGCCGTCCGAACCGTAGCCCCCATCCAGGGTGCCCGAATCCGCGCCGGAGCCCCCGTCCGGTGACGAGCCCGATGACCCGCAAGCAGTCAAGACGATCATGACGAGCGACGCATGCGAGAGGACCGATGGTCGGCAACGAGACATGCCCCTCCTCTTGCGCCCATGCGGCGCACCCGAGCTCACATCCTGCCATACGGGGGAGGACGCGCGCGACCACTCGACGAACACCGACCGGAGGCAGCGGGCCTCGTTTGACCGCACGGGCCAACCGTCGCTAGCATGCCGACTCTTGAGGACGATGAGAGTCTCGGCCCGTGTGGCGGCCGTCGTGACCGTCGTCGTCGCCTCCGCGTGCGGGCGGATCGACTACGACCCGATCAGCGACGCAGGTCGGGACGCGAACACCTCGTTCGATGCCGGGCGGGACGCCTCCCCCGATGCCGGACGGGACGCCTCGTTCGATGCCGGACAGGACGCCTCGTCGGGGTGCCCAGCGACGGGTCACGACGAGGACGGGGATGGTGTTCCTGATGCCTGCGACGACTGCCCGCACGTCGCCGATCCGGCGCAGGTCGACACGGACGGCGACGGGGTCGGCGACGCTTGCGACCCCAACCCGGCGATCCCCACCGAGCGCATCACCTTCTTCGATCCGTTCACCGGGCCGCGCCCCGAGTGGACCTTCACCGGTACACCGCCGACCTACGATGGCGAGCACCTCCTCATCGATGCCACGGCGGGTGAGGTCGCGGGCTCCCTCCCGATTGCACCGGGCGTCGACGTCTTCGAGCTCGCGGGGCGCATCACGTCCACCTTTGCCGCGAAGCTCGCGCTCGTCGCCCGAACGGACATGCTGAGCGAATACTACTGCGAGCTCTTCGACTACGGCGGCGCCACGAAGTTCGCGATCACCTACACCCCCGACGGCTCGAGCTACCCCGCGGTCGACAGCGAGAACGTGATGCAGGACCTCGGCGCCGGGGAGGTGCTGATCCGATTTTCCACCTCGCCCACCACCCTCTCGTGCTTCACGACCTTCCCCGCTCCGTCCCCGACGGTCAGCGGCCCCACGCCGAGCGGCATCGTGCCCACGACCGTGGGATTCGATGCGCTCGACGGTACGTTCGAGCTCGACTACTTCGTCCAGATTCACACGAGCCCGTAGGCCGAGCCCGACGGTCCGCCCGTCAGCCGACCTTCACGAGCGACGGCTCGTAGCCCTCGGGGCGGCCGTAGCCGAGGAGCGTGAGCACGGTCGCGGCCACGTTGGCGAGGCCCGGGGTCTTCACGCCCGTGTCGATCGCGAGGCCCTTCGCGCCCGGCGCCCACACGTAGAACGGAACCGGGTTCAGGGTGTGGCTCGTCTTGACCATCGGTGTGCCGTCCTTCTTGCGCGCGATGGCACCGGTCTTCTTGTCGTGCTCGACCATCTCGTCGCAGTTGCCGTGATCCGCGGTGACGACGAGGGCACCGTGGGTCTTGTCGATGAGCCGGATGAGGCGGCCGATGCACAGGTCGATGGCCTCGACCGCGAGGATGGACGGCTCGAGCAGGCCCGTGTGGCCGACCATGTCGCCGTTGGCGAAGTTGATGCGGCCGTGGCGGAAGGCGCCCGAGCCCATCTCCGCGATCGTGGCGTCGGTGATCTCCGCGGCCTTCATCCAGGGCCGCTCCTCGAAGGGCAACCGGTCGCTCGGCACCTCGACGTAGCGTCTCGAGCCGCTCGTCGATCTTGCCGCCCCGGTTGCCGTTCCAGAAATAGGTCACGTGGCCGTACTTCTGGGTCTCGCTGCAGGCGAAGTGGGGGATGCCGTTCTTCACCATGTACTCGCCGAGGGTGCGGTCGATGGCCGGCGGCTCGACCAGGTAGTGGTCGGGCACGTGCAGGTCGCCGTCGTACTGCATCATGCCGGCGTAGGCGACGTCGGGGCGACTGCCGCGTTCGAACCCGTGGAAGTCGTCCTCGTCGAAGGCGCGACTGATCTCGATGGCGCGGTCTCCGCGGAAGTTGAAGAACACCACCGAGGCGCCGTCGCGGATGGGCCCCGCAGGGGCGCCCGCTTCGTCCACGATGACGAAGGGCGGCAGGTCCTGATCGCTCATGCCCTGGTGCTCGGCCCGCAGGGTTTCGATGGCCTCGGTCGCCGAAGCGAAGCCGCGCCCCTCGCCGAGCACGTGGGTCTTCCATCCGAGGGCGACCATCCCCCAGTCCGCGTTGTAGCGGTCCATGGTGATCTTCATGCGGCCGCCGCCCGAGGCGATTCGGTAGTCGCGCCCCGCCGCGCGCATCTCGCCGAGGAGCTTCTCGAGGGGCTCGACGTAGTCGAGGGCGCTCGTCTCGGGCACGTCCCGGCCATCGAGCAGCACGTGCACACGCACCGCGTCCACGTCCTCTTCGTGGCACCTGCGGATCATGGCGAAGAGGTGGTCGATGTGGCTGTGGACGTTGCCGTCCGAGAGCAGCCCGATGAAGTGCATCGGCTGGCCGCTCTCGCGCACGCGATCGCTCAGACGCTTCCACTCGGCCCCGCGGAAGAGGTCGCCGCTCGCGATGGCGGCGTTGACCCGGCGGGCGCCCTGATCGAAGACCCGGCCGGCGCCCATGGCGTTGTGTCCTACCTCGCTATTACCCATGTCGTCGTCGCTCGGCAGGCCGACGGCGGTGCCGTGGGCGCGCAGCTTCGTCGCGAGGGCGTGGGTGGCGAGCCAATCGAGGCTCGGCTTGCGGGCGAGCCACACCGCGTCCGCCTCGTCGTGCTTGCCGATCCCGACGCCGTCCATGACGACGACCAGCACCGGGCCCTCGACGCCGGCGAACGACGGCAGCTTGGGGAGCGTCCAGTTGGTCATGGGGGCCCTTGTACCGCCTCCTCGGAGGCGTCGCCATGGCCGAGGGACACAACGATGGCTATCGATAGGACGAAGCGCGATGTCCTGCGGATGCAGGTCGAAACGCGGGGCACGGCAGAAGGCGACGGTCGAGGCGCGTGCTTGGCCGTGAACGTGCAGAGGCTGAGGCATCACCATGCAGATCGGCCCCACCGGAAATGCCAGCACCCTCTTCACCCAGTACGTCCGGGTGGTCAACCGCGCGTTCGCTGCGCACCGGCGCGAACAGCCCTGGAAGCAGCTCTTCTCGACCGCCTACCGCGTCATCGGCAACAAGCGCATCGGCGCCGCCATCTACACCGACGACCCGTCGAAGCCCTACGACTTCTTCACGCTCGGGCTCGACCGCGGAAAGCTCCTCATCCTCGAGCATCACCGCGCGGAGACGGAGATCGAGTGGAAGCTCAAGGAGGAGCACCTGCGCCAGGTCGTCGAGCATCCCGACCAGTACGTGGAGACGCCCGCCCAGCTCGACATCGGATGGCTCAAGAAGCGCCTCGGCGTGGGTTGAGCGAAGGGGTCGCCCCCTCGGCTCACCGCCTCCGCGCGAAAAGGACGTAGGCGAGGATCCCGCCGAGGCCGAGGACCAGCCAGACCCACAGCATGCGGCGGCGCAGGGCGATGGTGTCGAGGTGGGGTGAGCGGTCGGCCACGTGCGCGGCGAGGAGCGTTGCGAGCTGCGCTTGCGCCTCGGCGGACATGCAGCGCTTCGGGACGATGTAGGCGAGCTTGGGCGTCGAGTAGACGAGGAAGCCCGCCTGGTCTTCGGTGAAGTGGTCGAGGCGCTCCCAGCGTGCGAAGGAACGGCTGCCGCCGCGCTCGATGGCGATGCCGTCGGCACCGAAGGTGAACGTCGTCGGCGCATCGTCCGCGCCGGCCGCGGTCGTCGCGGCCTGTTGCCACGCGAGCACGACGAAGACGGCGATCACCACGACCGGCAGGAGCGAATAGAGAACCGCGGAGAGCCGCGTCGGCCCCGGCCCGAGGGCGAGGGCGACCAGGCCGACGGTCGTCACGACCAGGGCGCCGACGACGACCCACGCGAGGCGGCGCAGGGCGACGCGGAAGACGTCGCGTGCCGAGAGCCGCACCTCCACGGTGACCGACACGTCGCTGGGCTCGCTCATCGCGTGCGCATGCTACGCCCTCGGCAGCGCCGATCAACGCAAGGCTCCTATGGCGTGTACGCTTGCGCGCCGGAGCCGCCCCCCGCGACCGCGCCCCCCATCCCGTCCGACCAGACGGTGCCCATCGATGGGTCCGCGCCCGAGTCTGTCCACGCCGTGCCGCTCCGGTGGTAGGCGCCGCCCCCGGCCCGCCACACGTCGCTGGGCGCGGCAACCCACACGTCGGTCGCTCCCCCGGAGTCCGTGTCGGTCCAGCTCGTCCCGTCGTAGTGGAAGGTCTTGTCGCCGACGATCCAGAGGTCCGACGGACCGCTGCCGCCCATGGCGACGGAGGAGACGTAGATGTAGCCGGGGTACGGCTGGAAGTCGTAGCGCCCCCACGCGCTGCCGCCGTAGTGGTAGTAGCTGCCCGAAATGTAGCTCTCGACCGCGTAGACGTCGTTCGCGCCGCTGCCCCACATGCCGGTGACGTCCGGGGGAGAGGTGGCACCGGGATCGACGATCGTCGACGTCCAGGTCACGCCGTCGTAGTGCCGGACGTAGCCGTCGCTCGTACCGGCCCAGACGTCGGTCGGGCCGGCCGCCCACACGCTGCGTGCGGCGGAGGCGACGCTCCGGGTCCAAGCGGTCCCGTCCCAGTGGTACACGCCGTCCCCGGTGGCCGCCCACGCCTCGGTCGGCCCAGGTACGAACAGGTCCCAACCACGCGCGCTTCCGAGCTGCGCGACGCGCGTCCAGGCGGTCCCGTCCCAGTGGAGCGCCGCGCCGTCGGTCGCGAGGGCCCACACGTCGTCCATGGCGGTCCCGCGCATGCGCACGATGCCCGAGGCGTCGGGTGCCGCCGTCGTCATCGGTTGCCACCGGGTCCCGTCGAAGTGCGTGATGGTGCCGAGGTCGCCGACGCCGAAGAGGTCGTTCGACGACACGGCGCCCATGTGGCGCACCGGACCGCGGGAGCCGGTGAGGGTGTGGCTCCAGGCCGTGCCGTCCCAGTGGTAGGCGTCGATGCCGGCGATGAGCCAGACGTCGTCCGGGGCGGTGCCGTAGACGGCGGTGAAGCCGGTCGCGGCGGGCGGGCGGTCATCGGAGGCTAGGGCCGTCCCGTTCCAGTGGCGCACCTCGCTGTCGCCTACGACCCACACGTCGCCTGTCCCGCTTCCCCAGATCCCGGTGAAGGTCGGCCGGCCCGAGCCGGTAGGGCTCGACTCGCTGGTCCAGCCGGTCCCGTCGTAGTGGAATACCCAACCGTCCTGTCCCGCCGTCCACGCATCGCTCGGGCCGGCGCTCCGAATCGCGTGAAGGTTGGGCGTCGGTGAGACGGGATGGGCGGTCCAGGCGGAGCCGTCGTAGCGGAAGGTGACGCCGCCTCGGCCGGCGACCCATACGTCACCGGGGCCGCTGCCACCGACGGCCGTGAGAATCCGCCGTGGTCGGGCTCGACACCGACGCCCAACCGCTGCCGTCGTAGTGCAGGATCGAGCCCGCGTCACCGACGGCCCAGACGTCGGACCGACCCATGCCCCACAAGGCCCGCACGCCTGTCGCACCCGGTGAGGTGGACCACACACTCCCATTCCAGTGGAGGAGCAGGCCGCCCCCGGCGGCCCAGGCATCGTCCGACGCGGCTTGGTAGACGCCGACAATCGAAAAGCCAAACGGCTCCGGCATGGTCCAGCACCAGGAACCCGCGGGGCAGGTGCTCGTGCAGCCGGCGGTCGCCGTGCACGTCGCGCAGGTGTGGGTCGCGGTGTTGCAGGTCTCGAGCGACGAGGGGCAGTCGGTGTCGACGGCGCAGGCCACGCACTGGCCGAGGCCGCCATTGGCCGCGATGTCGCATCCGGGCGTGGCGCCGGAGCAGCCCCGCGTCGGCGTGCAGGTCTTGCACGTGTCGTCGAAGGCGTCGCAGTAGGGCGTCGTCGGGTCGGTGCAGTCCGCGTCCGAGAGGCACTGCACGCAACGGTCGCCGTAGGGATCGGCGCCCACGTGCACGCAGAGTGGCGTCGGCGCCGCGCACCCTTCGGTCGTGGAGCAGGGGACGCAGCGGTGGCTGAAGGGGTTGCAGACCGGGCTGGCCCCGGTGCAATCGCTCGATGTGACGCACTCTACACAAATGGGTGAGCCTCCGGACGTGTCGCACGCCGGGGTCGGCGCGGAGCAACCGTGAGTGGCGTCGCACGCGACGCACGCGACGCTGGTGGGGTCGCAGACGGGCTCGTAGCTGGGGCAGGAGGCGTCGTCGGTGCAACCGCACTGGCCGAGTCCGCCGTTGGCCGACGGGTTGCAGACGGGTGCGTTCGGCGGGCAGTCAGCGTCGGCCAGGCAGGCCTTGCAGGTCTCGGTCGCGGGATCGCAGACCGGCGTCGCGCCGGTGCAGGGCGGTGAGCACATCGGCCCCGTGTCGGTACCCGCGTCCGGGGTGCCCTCGTCCGGAGCAGCGTCTTGCGCCGAGCCTGCGTCCGGCGCCGAGCCTGCGTCCGGCGTCGAGCCCGCGTCTTGCGTCGAGCCCGCGTCCGGCGTCGAGCCCGCATCGGTGGCTGCATCGACGGGTGGCCCCGCCTCGAGGCCCGCCTCCGCGCCCGCGTCGGCTGGCCGCGCTGCGTCAGCCGCCGCATCGCGCTTCCCGCTGCCCCCTCCGCAGGAGGCGCACAGGAGCGCGACTGCGAAGGCCAGCGGCGCGGACGGGCGCATCGCTTACCCTTGTATCACGGCAGGCATGGGGCGTGTGTAAACGCACAGGGTGGCTTGGCCGGGGGGCCGTCCGTGACCGAGGATGCCTGGAAGGCGCGGTCCAGGAGCGGTTCCGAGAGGCGGCGGCTTCCTTGCGACCGGGCCCGGTCCGCCCCAGAAATGGTTCATCCCAGGCACGGTCGGGGCCGCGTTTCGCCGGCGATCGCCCCCCGCCCCCCGCGAGGCAGCATGGCACGACCCAGCACGATCCGGTTCTCGGGACGCATCCTCTACCTGACCGAGGATCTCGATCTGCTGAAGCGCCAGCTCGCGGGTGAAGACCTGCCCTTCGACCCGGACCGACCGCTGATCAGCAACATCAGCACCGACGAGATCACGCCGGGATGGGTCTGCTACTACTACGACGAGACCCTCGGCCGGTATTCGCTGGTGGGGCTGCGCGGCGGGGTGGTCGAGCGGGACGCCATCAAGAACGGCGGCTTCGACGTCATCGTCAGTGGCCTGAGCAAGGGCTGCGGCTCCTCGCGCGAGACGGCGCCCTACAGCGAGCTCACCGCGGGCGTGAAGCTCGTCATCGCCAAGAGCATCGAGAAGATCTACGGCCAGAACTGCCAGAACATCGGCATGCTCACCTCGACCGACTTCGGGTTGATCCCGCGCATCGTGGCCGGCGAGGCGATCCCGATCGCGGAGTTCCAGAAGGGCCTCGACCCGATCAGCGCCGACATCGTCCTCGCGGGTGGGCTCTTCGAGTACAACAAGGCGCGCATGGCGGGCGAGGTGCAGCCCCCGGAGCTCACGACGCCAATGCGCCCCATGACGATGGTCGAGAAGATCGTCGCCGCCCACGCCGTGCGCGACGCGAGCTCGGGCGAGCTCGGGGTGATGGCGGTCAAGCCCGGCGACGCGCTCTTCGTGCGCACCGACGTGCGCTTCTCGCACGACTACGTCACGCCCATGGCCGACTCGCTCTTCCGCCAGGGCTTGGGCGAAGACGCGACGGTGACCGACCCGGCCTCGGTCTTCACCTTCCGCGATCACCTGACCTACCTCGACCAGGTCATCCCCGAGGCCAAGCGCAAGATGGGTCTGCTCGAGCGGGCCGAGGGGCTCGCGACGACGCAGGCGCAGTTCGCGTCGCGGCACGGGCTCAAGCTCTACGGCAACGTCGAGGGCGGCGGCTCGGAGGCGATCTGCCACAACGCGGTCATCGAGGATCTGGCCCTGCCCGGGATGGTCGTGACCGGGACCGACAGCCACACGTGCATGGCGGGCGTGCTCGGCTGTTTCGCCTTCGGCATGGGCTCGACCGACATGGCGAATGCGTGGTTCACGCACGACGTGCGCGTGCGCGTCCCCGAGACGGTGCGCTTCGTGCTCAGGGGCAAGATGCGCCCGAGCGTCGCGGCCAAGGACGTGATGCTCTACATCCTGAGCCAGCCCTTCTTCCGCACGAGCAAGGGCATCGGCAAGGTGCTCGAGTTCACGGGCGAGGGCGTGCACGCGATGCCGCTCCACGACCGGGCGACGCTGACGAACATGTCGGTCGAGGCGGGCGGCACGACGGGCATCGTCGAGGCCGACGAGATCGTCGTCGACTACCTGCACGAGGCGCGCGGCCTGTCGAAGGACGAGGTCCGGCGGCGCATCGTCAAGAGTGACCCCGACGCCGAGTACCTCGAGACGATCGAGATCGATCTGGCGGACGTGACGCCGATGGTCGCGACGCCGGGTGACCCGCGCAACGGCGTGCCCATGTCGAGCTTCGACGAGGACGTGCGCATCGACATCGCGTACGGCGGCTCGTGCACCGGCGGCAAGAAGAGCGACATGGACATGTACGCGGCCGTGCTTCAGGCGGCGCTCGACCAGGGCAAGCGCGTCGCGCCCCACGTGCGCTGCTACATCCAATTCGGGTCGCAGTCGATCCGGCGCTACGCCGAAGCGCAGGGCTACGTAGAGGTCTTCCGCGAGGCGGGCGTCGAGATGATCAACCCGTCCTGTGGCGCGTGCATCAACGCCGGGCCGGGCGCGTCGGACAACAAGGACCAGGTCACCGTCAGCGCCCAGAACCGCAACTTCCCGGGGCGGAGCGGGCCGGGTCAGGTGTACCTGGCGAGCCCGCTGACCGTCGCGGCGAGCGCGATCGCCGGGCGCATCGTTCCGCCCGACGAGATCCTGGGCGCCGGATCGACGCGCGCGGCCGAGTAGGCGCGCCAAGCGCAGCGCGCCGACGACAGCGGAGGTGGGCATGTGGGAGTGATCCGCGTGCGTGGCGAAAGCTCCGTCTCTGAAAACGGCCGGACGGGAGGCAGCCCCTCCGGGGTCGGCGGCCCTGCAATTGCGAGCGCCTTGCCAAGCCGTGTGACGTGGTCGGAGAGCGCTCGCGCAGGGCCGCCTCGGCGCGCGCGCCAACACGGGTGGTAACTCGGGGGCGTGTTGGCACGCGCGACGACTCCGGAGGGGCCACCTCCCGTCCGGCCTTCGCTCGGAGCGAGGACTTGGAACGGTCGGCTCCGACAAGCACCGGTGTGTGAGCACTTGGCTTGCAGGCGGCGGCGACATGGATCTCACGCACGTGGCCCTCTTCGACGCGCGCACCCTCGCGCGGCTCGACCGAATGGCCCCGATCGCCAACGTCCGCGAGCGGCTCGGTTGGTGGGGTGGGCCGTCCAAGCTCTTCGAGGGGGCCTTGTCCGTCGGCCTCGGCTGGCCGCTGCTCTTGGTCGTATTGGGAGCCTTCGTCTGCGTTCGCCGCCGTCGCGACGAACGCAGCCGTCCGCCCGCCGTGACCGTGCAGCGAGTCGCCCTGGTCGGCGTGGTGCTGACAATTCCGGTGCTGGTGGCGGCCGTCATCCGTCTCTTCTGGCTCTGACGACGGTGTGCGTCGCGTCTCCTCTACGCGGGCGAGCGTTTCGCCGTCGGCTCGGTGGAGCCGCAGCATTCGGTGCCGACGGCGACGATGGTCGCCGCAGCGTCACCCGGGGCGCCGACGGCCAGCGTACCGAGCGACCCTGCCGGCCCGGCCGAGGTGCCGGCGGTGGGGGCGCCTTCGGTACCCAGGGCCGGTGGCGCGGCAGCGAGTGAGCCCTCTTCACCCTCCGAGCAGCCCTCGGTCGGTCGCCCCGATCGCACCGCGTCGGACGGATGGCCGTGGCGACCCGCGCAGGCTTCCGTTCGAATCGAACGATCGCGCCGCCGCCGCCGGTTCCGGCTCGGCCCGCGTGCAACCGTCCGTCCCACCGAACGCGCCCGCGACGGCGCGTGGCCGAAGCCACGCCCGCGGCCCCGACGAGGCGCGCTGGATCGCGGCTCTCCTCGCCCGCTCGGACGACGCGCGCCGCCAAGGGAACCTGGACGAGGCGGCGTCGGTGCTCGACGAGCTCGTCGAGCAGTATCCCGACGCACCCGAGGCGGCGTCGGCGGCCGTCTCCCTCGCTCGGGTGGAGCAGAGCCGCGGGCCATGAGCCAGACGTCGTCGACGGGCCGACCCTGCGCGCCGCAGGGCTGCCCGCTGCAACCGACCTACGGGACGGCTACGCGCGGCGTCGGTCGCTCATGCGCGCGAGGAACACGACGAAGCCGAGGATGGCGAGCATGGCGAGCGCAATGACGAGCTGCCCGCGGTTTGGCGCGCTGCCGTAGGGGCAGGTCGTGCGCATGTGAGCCGCGGTCGGGTCGGCGAGGAACGCGTTCACCCGGTCGGCGGCCGCGCGCATCGCGGCCTGCTCCGCCGGGTCGATCGCGTCACCCGATAGGCGACGCTCCTCCGGCGTCCGTAGGACGAGGCGCACGGCGCCGGCCCGGTCGGGCACGTCGACCACCTCCGCCTTTTGGATGTGTGCGATCGGAGTGCCGAGGTAGTCGCCGCCCCATGTCGCAAGGGACCCGACGGTGCGCACGGTGCAGGTTCCGCGAGCACGGTCGCAGTCGATGCTGAGCTTTCCCGTGGCCAGGCGCGTGTTGATGCGCGAGACCGCGGGCGAGACGGCCCCGAGCGCGAAGAAGGCGGCCATGGCCGACACGAGCACGACCACGAACGTGAGGTGACGACGGGGACGGGGACGGGGCGCATGCTAGCCGAGAGCCAATGCCGGTTGGCCTCCCCCGGCCACGATGAGCCATCGCGCACGCACGCCGTGGCTCACGAGCCTGTCCCCTGGCGGCGCGCGCGCAAGCTCGCCATCGGCGACGTCCACCGCCTTCGCGCCGAGGTGCCCCAGGCGGAGTCGGCGTACCTCCCCGGACCCGCCGCCGTATCCAACCGACGCGACCTCGAACCAGAAGCCTTCCGTCGGCGCACGCGCCAGGAGGCGGGAGCTGGGCTGAGGGGCGGGTCAACGACGCGTCCGCGCTGCCGGTCGACGCCTCCGGAGCGCCTGTTCCACCCTGCACCTGGTCGGTCGCACGTCAGCCCCGCGAGCTGGAGCCAGGTTACGGGCAGCTATAGGCGAGCGGCTCGAGGTCTGTGAGCAGTTGGGCCATGACCGCCCCGGTGTCGGCGTCGAACTGAGACCCACCACCCGAGGCATTCCAGCGCTCGACGGCCGCCTCCCTGGTCGGGCTGACGATGTAGTCGGACGGCCACCCGTGCATGCACCAATCGGGCGCCGGCATGCCGTAGGCCGTGACGTCGTAGGGCTGCCAGACCAGCGTGAACGCCTGCGTCCAGAACGGGTCGTTCGCGGTGTTGTAGTAGTCGCAGCGCATGCTGAAGACGCCGTTGTTCTGCATCACCGGGAGCTGGTTCGACAGGGGCCAGACGCCTTCGACGATGCCATAGGACGTGTCGGTGGTCGTGAAGGTCGGCGGGCACGTCGGCACGACCGGGGGCGAGGTCGGCAGCATGCCGGGCGTGCCGCCGCCCGAACCGGACCCGTCGTCGTAGGTGATCGTCCCGCCGCCGTTCGTGTCGACCGTGGTGACGAGCGTCGGCTTGCCCATGGGCGCGACGATGACGTCCGCGATGCCGATCTCGGGCACCGGAACGTGCACGGTGCCGCCCTGGACGCTCGGGGTCGGCGCGGCGAGGTGCACGTGGTCCGGCACGTCGACGGTGACCAATCCGTCCGGGTTCGTGGTGGCGCCCGACGGGAGCCGCGAGACCATGTCGTGGGCGAGGGCGAGGGCGGCGTCGTCGTCGTTCGACAGGTCCGCGTCGCTGAGGGCCGCGCGGGCCTCGTCCGCGGTCATCGTTGCGCCCAGGGGTGGAATGGTCGTCGGGCTCGTGTCGCAATCCACCACGGCGACGTCGACGGCGCGCCCCTCCCAGTCGAGCGGCTGATTGTCGGTGGCGGTGACGGCGAGGTCGACGACGGCCGCCGCATCCTCCGACCCTCCGACCGCAGCGACGACCTCGGGCACGAGCTGGCCGCCCGTCCCGGCCGTGCTGGCGCCGACCGTGCACTTGACGGCGGTCTGCCCGAGGTCGACCGCCGCGTGCGCGATGGCGGCGTTCACGGCCGAGGCCTCGAGCGGCATGGCGCCGTTTTCGCCGGAGTCGATCCGGTCTTCAATCCTGGAGCGCGCCGCGTTGCGATCGCCGGCGCCGAGCGCGTGGAACGCATCGAGGACTTGGGTGCTCGTGCTTCCGGCAGGAAGCGAAAGCTCGGTCGCCGCCACGTCGAGCTCGTTTTGCGGCGCCGTGGCGAGGCGCTGCTCGAGCGGCCCGGCGCGCAGGTCCATCGCGTGCTCGATCGACTTTAACATCTCGTAGGCGAAGATCGCCATGCCAGCGACGAAGGTGAGCGCGACGACGAGCCCCTGGCGCTGCGCTCCGACATCGCCGCTCGGGGCGACGAGCGCTCCCGTCGCCGCGGCGGACTCATCGGCCGCGTCGAGCAACTGGCTCGCGGCCACGAGGAGGTTCACGCGGTGCGCGTAGAGCGCGACGAGCCGTGTGTCGACGACCGCAGGGTCCACGTTCGCCGGCTGCGTCGACAGGTCGAGCGTGAGGCCGGCGGACGCGTCTCGCACCAGCGACTGGAACTCGAGCTGCGCGCCGTCGACTTCGGTGGCATAGCCCGCAAGTCCGGCACCGAGCTGGCTCGGGTAGAGCTGCCCTTTCGGCGTAGGCGGCTGCGAGCTGCACGCGGAGGCGGTGGTGACCACCGCGAGGAGCGAGAGCAAGGCGGCGGGTCGCATACCCCGAGGTTGCCGTAGGGCGGGGCGCACGTAAACCGGCGGCCGCGAGAAAATCAGGCGCCGGTGAGCGCGCCCGAGCCCCGTCGGTCGACCTTGATGCCCTGCTCGGCCATCAGGTCGATGACCACCGGCTTGTCGAAGCTGCGCTGGCTGCTCAATCCGCCCGCGGTGGTGTCCCGAGGCGCTCGACGGCGTGGCGTGTCATCACGACCCCGTTCGAGAACGCGCGCGTCGTCAGAAGGCGAAGAGCGGTCGCATCGGCGCCGGCTTCAATCCACGGGACCCCGCAGCCCAACAAACGAGGGACCACGTACCGCTCGATCTCGTCCACGAGCCCCGCATCGAGACAGGCACGCGCGGTCCTCGCGCCACCCACGATCCACAGATCGCCCTCGGTCGTCGCCCGCATCTCCTCGACGCGTGGGCGAAGATCCGAGAACGTCCCCGCGCCGATGCCGTCGGGCAGATGGGCGACCGGTCGAGACGTGACGACGAGCCCACGGCGTCTCGGGTAGGGCCACGGGCCGAAGGTCAGGGTCTGCTCGTAGGTCGTGCGCCCGACCACCACGGCGCCCACCCTCGCGAAGAATTCGTCGTAGCCGAGCTCCGCGGCGCCGAAGGGATCGAGCCAGCCGACCCCACCGGTCGAGTCTGCGATGAAGCCGTCGCCACGTAGTAGACGGATCGAGACACGTTGGCATCTCGCCACACGGAGCCAACGTGGTCAAGACCGGCCGGCGACGCTTCCGACGGGAAGCTCGTGGCTGCGCGCACGCCGGATCTCGAGCCCTTCGGCCAGGCGGCGAGGGAACGGTCCGTGGTGGGCAATTGCTGCCCAGTTCGTGAAGGCCACGGCCCTTCTGTGCGAACGGCGCTACGACGCGCCGCATGAGATCTTCGACGACCGTCCGACGCACATGATGCGGCTCGTGGACTCGGCCGCGCAGGCGAGCCACCTCATCTGCGAGCACCTCAACCCGGTGGCCGCCGGCCTGGTGCAACGGCCCGAGGACATGCCCCAGCGCATGATCGACTTCCCGCTCGCCTTTCGTGCTGAGCGACCCCCACCTGCGCCGCTTGCTCGACGGTCTGCTCGTGATGACCGGGCCGCGCGCCGACTGGGCCACCCTCTTGCGGTGCAGCGGCCTATTTATTGGCTCTCCTCTGCCCTTCTTCTGGTGGCCCTTGCCCGCACCAACAAGCCCATCCTCACCCTCCTCGACCCGCGCCACCCACCCGCCGCTTCACGAGACCCGTTTGCACGTCCTACCCGCAGCACCTCGGGCTCGTGCAGCCCAGGGACGTCGGCGACTCGCGACCAGGTCTACTCCTTCACGCTCAGCGCCCCCTCTCACGTGCGCGCTATTGTGACCGCAAAAACATTCGACTCCGCGATCTATCTCGAACGGGGGTGTGGCGCGTCGGCGGACGAAGTGGGCTGCGAAGACACGTACAGGAACAATGAGGTCGGGGGTTCGCTTCCACACCGGCTCCGAGACGGCGATACTGCCCATGCCGACGGTTGCCCCGTCGCGCCGCGTCCGACGGGAGACCCGCATGCGTACGAAGACAGTGTTGTCGTGCACCACGCTGGCCCTCCTGGCGGGAGTGGGGTGCGGGCCCACACCGGCAGCGCCGAGCGCGAGGCCCACCGCAGCACCGAGCGCGAGACCTGCGCCCACGGCAGGAGGCGCCAGCCCTGCGTTCACAGCGCGAGACGCCGGGCTGGCGCCCGCAGCGCAACAGCCCACAGCGCGAGACGCCGGGCCGGCGCCCGCAGCGCAACAGCCCACAGCGCGAGACGCCGGGCCGGCTTCCGCAGGGACGGAAACGCTTTGCGGCTGGTTCGACAATCCGACGCCCAACGACGCTTCGCTCTGGGACCGGGACGGGGAGTGGACCATCAGCGTCCAGGGGGGCTTTCAAAGCCGGGGCGACTGGCCGGAGCCGTTCGACACACAGCAATGGGTGTCGAGCGGCAACGCGAGCTACGGCTATGGCTGTGCTTGCATCACGGCGGCGGTCGACCGCGACCAGAAGAGGGTGCGGAACATCGTCTCCTCCAGAGTCGAGCCGCTCTCGAAATGCCGCCGGGATCCGGCACTCCATCACCTCCGCCAGTTTCGGTAGCGGATGAGCCGCGGCTTTTCCGGTCCGCGTCACGCCGACGGTTCACGCCCGGTGGCGGAGGGCTATCAGGGGCAGGCCGGCCCCGCGAGCTGCAGGGTGCCGAAGGCGCTGGGATCCTTGGTGGTCCCGATACCGGACGCCCACTCTATGTAGCCCTGCCGGTCGCCGCTCCCGTCGTCCTCGTTGACGATCCAGCCGAAGCCCATGGTACGGCCTTCGTCGAGGGTGGAGAGGCCGAGGTCCGACGGCTTCATGCGCACCTCGTAGGCGGTGGTGGTGCCCGTTCGCACGATCCGGGCGGCGTCCATCGGCGAGGCCGCCCCGGTCGGCGCGTCCCAGCGGTAGCGCTGGACGCCGCCCGACAGGGCGTAGCCGTATTCGAAGTCGTCGGTGAGGTCGTAGCCGCTCCCGCCGCCGTCCTCGTTGACGTCGAAGCCGGTCTGGACGCTGTCTCCCCGCCAGATGCTGCTGCCGGTCTTCGCGTTGGTCTGCTGGTCGTCCGTCACCTCGACCGCGATCCAGAGCGCGCCGGCGTTCCAGGCCGCGGCGAACCGCGCAGAGATGTCGCTCGCGCCGGGTGATCCGCTTCCCACCCAGTCGCGGGGTGCGGCGATGGAGACCCAGGTGGCGCCGCTCCAGTCGCTCAGGTCGCCGTCGAGGGTCAGGCCGACGGCCGGTCGCGCCGCGATCACGAGGGAGCCGCGGAGCGCGTCGTCGACGCACCCCGAGTCGGGCGGCCCGGTGTCCGGCGGCACGAAGGCATCCGGCGGCACGAAGGCGTCCGGCGGCACGAAGGCGTCCGGCGGCACGAAGGCGTCCGGCGGCACGAAGGCGTCCGGCGGCACAAAGGCGTCCGGCGGCACAAAGGCGTCGAGGGAGACCCGCGCGTCGGCCGTCGCCGCGTCGGAGGCCGCCGCGTCCGCGTTCGCTGCGTCCATGCTCTGCATCACGCCGCCGTCGGGTTCCGCCAAGCCCTGGCGGCCCACGACGCAGCCGCCCAGCGCCAAGGCGGCGAGGACGACCAGCCTGGCGCGTAGGTGCCGCTCCCGCATCCAATCAGGTTACCACCAACGCACCAATGGCGGCACGCCCCTCGAGGCTGCTACAGGCTGCCACGCCCCGCTCGGACTGCCTCGTTGGGCGCCGGATCCCTACGCGCCTAACGCTTAAGCCAACGCTTGACTATCGCGGGGCAAGCCTCGCGGGCGCGCGCTCTCCTCGCGGCCCGTTCCTTCGCCGCCGAACCCGCCGCCGCCAGCCCCCACCCCCTTTCGGCCGCCTACCCGCCCACGCAAACGTCCCGTGAAAGCGACTGCGGGCACATCTCCTGTACGAGGCGCAGGATGAGAGGCGCGTCTTCGCTGTCGAGATGACCCAGTGCCCCACGTGCGCTGGTGCATCTCACTCGAGCGGCGAGAGCCCTTCCTCCCACGCGCGACCGCCTACGATCAGCTCGCGTGCGAGCCAGCTCCCGGCGGGGCCGGGCGGCGCCTCGCTGCGGTAGACCACGCGCAGCTCCACCGAGGGCACGCGCTCTCTCCACACGTCGGGGACGATGCGGATGAGGCGCTTCTGCTGGAGGTCGCGCTCGACCCACGCGATCGGCATCCGGCCCCAGCCCACCTCCGCGAGCAGGAGCTCGTGCCGCAGCGCGAAGTCGGTGAGGCGCCAGCTCCGCGGGCTCAGCACGTTGAAGTCGCGCCCTCGCTGACGTCGCTCGGGTCGGCGACCACGAGCTGCAGGTGCCGCTCGAGCACGGCGGTGGGGACCGGGCCGCGGTGCTCGGCGAGCGGGTGGTGCGGTGAGACGACCGCGACCATCGGGCAGGTCCCCGCCACCTCGCCCACCACGCCCGCCGGCAGGTCCGGCATCCCCGTGACCCCGAGGTCGATGCGGTCGGCGGCGAGGTCCTGGAAGACCGCGCCCATCATCGCCGCGGAGACCGCGAGATGGACCCCGGGGAACCGGCCGCGGAACGCCCTCGCGATCCACGCGAACACCGGGCTCGGGAAGGCGAAGTCGATGGCCACGCGCACGCCGGGCTCGACGCCGCGACCGAACTGATGCGCGAGCGCCGACAGGTGTGTCACGCCGCGCGTGATCGAGCGCGCCTCCTCGAGCAACACGCGGCCCTCTCCGGTCAGCGCCACCCGCCGTGTGGAGCGCTCGAAGAGGGTCACGTCGAGCTGCGCTTCGAGCGACTTGATGTTGTAGCTGACGGCGGACTGCACCTTGTGCAGGGCACGCGCGGCCTTCGAGAACGACCCCGTCTCGGCCACCGCCACGAACGCCTCGAGCTGGTCCAGCGAGATGTCCTACATATCAGTGAACATGATTTGTATCAGCAAAACTCATCGTTTCACAAGATGAGATGCCTGCCGTAGCTTGGCTGAAAACGCGGCCCGAGGGGCCCGACTCACTGGAGGACATCTCATGCTCGAGCCGATCACAGTTCACATTCACCTCACCGCCAAGCCCGGCCGGGCCGCCGCCCTGTGCGGCTTCCTCGAGCGATCCCTCGCCGGCGTCCGGCAGGCCGACGGCCGCCACGGCGCGCGCCTGATCGTAGATGCCGAGCAGGAGGATCGGCTCCTGCTCGTCGAGCAGTGGTCGAGCGTCCAGCGCCACGAAGCCCACGTCGCGAGGCTGGTCGAGGCCGGCCTGATGAACGAGGTCATGGCCCTGGCCACCGAGGCGCCGCGCTCCGAGTACTTCGCGATCACCGGCCCGAGCGTCTGAGGACCCATGATGAAGCTCTACACCCACCCCGGCAGCCACAGCTGTCGCCACGGCGACGGCCCGCCACACCGGCGCGGTCGTCGAGGAGGTGCTCGTCGACGTCACCCAGGGCGCGCACAAGGCGCCGGACTTCCTCGCGATCAACCCGAACGGCATGGTGCCCGCGCTCGTCGACGGAGAGCTCGTGCTGTGGGAGTCCACCGCGATCGCACGGCACCTCGTCGCGCAGACCGGGAGCGACCTGCTCCCGGCGGGAATCCCCGGCCTCGACGTCGAGCGCTGGATTGCCTGGGCCCTCGCGCACCTCGGGCCCGCCGCCGACACGCTGATCCTCCAGAACATGCTGCTCCCCATGGTTGGGCAGCCGACGAGCCACGCGGTTCGGGACGACGCCGCGGCACGATTCACCCGCTTCGCCGCCCTCCTCGACAGGCACCTCGACGGCCGCGAGGTCATCTCCGGGCCGAAACTCACGCTGGCGGACTTCACCCTCGCGTCCCTTTTCACGTACGCGGAGCCAGCTCGCTTCCCGATGCAGGGGCTCGACAACGTACGTTCCTGGCTCGAGCGGATGGACGAGGTCCCCGCCTGGCGAGCGACGGCGCCGCCGCTCTAATTAGAGCGCCCGTCGCGTGGCGCTAACGGCTCTCCGGCGCCCCGAACGCGACCTCGCCGTAGGTGGTGAGGCCGCCAATCACGAGCCTCGGGCCCAAGGGCGTGTCGAGGGCCAGCACGTCGCCGAGGGGCACGCCGCGCTGGGGCTCGGCCGGGGTGAGGGTGAGGGCCGGCATGGGTGTCGCGCAGGTTCCGTCGCCGAGCTTCAGCCACCACAGGTCCACCTGACCGGGCCAGTCGGGGTCGGCTGCGGCCAGGGCGACGCGCCCACCGGGCAGGAGCGACAGCCCGAAGGGCGCCGTGCCGCGCCAGCCCACGACGCGCGCGCTCCCGTCCGAGAGCGCGATGCTCCCGTGGGTCGGGTGCACGGGATCGGGGTCGTAGTAGGCCATCGTGCAGTGGCCGGAGTCGGCAATGGGAAGCGGGTCGAACGAGGCGCCCGCGGCGAGCACCGTGGTCTGCTCCTCGACCGCATCGGCGCCGGAGAGACGGATCAGGATTAGGTCGCCCACAGGTGTCTCCCGCGCGACGAGGCATGTCGTCCCGCCGTCCGCCGAACGGGCGCCGGTGAGGCGGGTGTACCGGTCGAAGTGGGGGGACGGAAGGGGACGGTTCGAACGTTTCGAACCGTTGTCCTCGACGGCGGAAGGTTCGAATAGTTCGAACCGTCCCCTTCCCCCCAGTGTCCCTGTGCGAGTTCCTGCGCAATCGCAAGGAACCGTTGGCCGCCGACGTCAGAGGCCGACGGCGCCTCTGGCTGAAGCGGCAGGAGATTCGGAGCGTCGGGCTGGACGGCGATGGCTGGACCACTTTCGAGTCGCTCTTGAAGCTGGACGGGGGCTGTCCCCCATCAGCGGAGGACGCCCTGATCGCGTCTCACTGTCTCGCTCCCGGACGCCCACTCGTAACGCGAAACAAAAAGGACTTCGAGTGCGTCAACGGGCTCCTACTCGTGTCGTTGTGACGTGAGGTCGCCAAGGAGCTGCGGGCCTCGAGTCAGGGGCCGAGCGGGGTGCACGGCAATCAGTCCGGACCACCGGAGGCCGGACGGGGGACAGCTCCGCAGGGGGGCGTCGCGCGTGCCAACACGCCCCCCTGCCACACCCCGTGTTGGCGCGCGCGCCGAGGCGGCCATGCGCGAGCGCCCTCCGGCCACCTCACACGGCTCGGCAACGCGCTCGCATGTGCATGGCCACCGGCCCCCTGTGGAGCTGTCCCCCGTTCGGCCGTCTGCCTGGCCGCAAGCCGTGGTGGCCACACCGGCGAGGCCGACGGTGGTACGGTGGTGCGATGCCGCACGGTGCCCCGCTCTCGCCCTGCTTCTTCGCCGCCTCGGTCGTTCTCCTGGCCCTCGCGGGCTGCAGCGGGGGAACCAAGTCGGACAGCGGAGCGTGCACCACGAGCGCCGACTGCGCGGCCGGTGCGATGTGCGTCGACGGGCGCTGTGAGGCCCAGGCTCCCGGCATGGACGGCGGCACGCCCGACGCCGGCACCGGCAGGCCCGATGCGGCGTCGACGACGGTCGTCTCCATCGCCGTCACGCCCGCCGATCCGGTCGTGACCAGCGTGGACGGAACGGCCATGACGGTCGCCTTCGCCCTGACCGCGACCTATGGAGACGGCCACACCGCCGACATCTCCACCGGCTTCTGGTCCCTCGCCTCGGGAGTCGTCGGCAGCATCGACAGCACGAGCGGCCTCTTCACCGCCGACGGCGAGGCCGGCGGAGTCGACACGGTCTCGGTGGACGCGCTCGGAATGACGGCGACGACCACGGTGACGGTGAACCTCGACCGCCACTTCCCCGCCCCAGGCGCGCCGCCGGACGCCGCGGGTCGCTTCGGTGCGCCCACGACCGACGCCGCGCAGCAAGCGGGCATGCTCTACCCCCTCGCCGACACCATGTTCCCCCAGAACGTCTACCCGCCGGACGTGCAGTGGCAGCGCGGCGATGCGGGCGACCTCTACCGCCTCACCTTCACCGCGCCCCACGCCACGCTCACGGCGTATGTGCTGCACTCGGGCAGCGGCTTCGGCTACGACTTCCCGGTCCCGCGCGACGAGTGGCGCCCCCTCGCCGATTCGAGCGGCGGCGACACGGTCACGCTCGCTGTCGATCGCTTCGTGAGCGCGACGTCCGAGACCATCGCGGGCGAGGTGCGCCCCTTCCACTTCGCCGCCGCGAGCATCACCGGCGCCATCTACTACTGGGACCTCGGGCAGGGCCGCATCCTGCGCATCAAGGGCGACGGAAGCGGCCTCGAACACTTCCTGCCGAGCCCGCCGCCGCGCACCAGCGACGGCGAGCGATGTGTCGCCTGCCACACGATCAGCCGCGACGGGAAGCGCATGGCCGCCGAGCTGTGGGACGCGTCGGCCGGCCGCGGCGCTGTCTTCGATCTCACGACCGATCTCACCGCCGACCCGGCGCCCACGGTCTTCGCGCCGACGGGCGTCCAGTTCCTCACCTCGAGCTTCAGCCCGGACGACAGCCGCCTCATCGCCAACTGGGGCAACGCGCTCCTCTTGGTCGACGCGACGACGGGCGCCCAGATCACGCCGGGCGGCACGCCGCTACCGACCACGGCCTCGGCCCAGCCCGAGTGGTCACCCGACGGCATGACCATCGCCTTCGTCACGAACCACAACGGCCCGAGCTGGGGCGTGGACTTCACCCAGAGCGACCTCGGCATCATTCCCGTCACCGGACCCGACACCTTCGGCGCACCGAGCGTGATCCTCTCGGGCGGCGGCCACGCCCTCGCGCGCCCGTCCTGGTCGCCCGACTCGCAGTGGCTCGCCTTCCAGGACGGCGTCAACAGCCGCTCGAACAACACGGGCACGGCCTACCCGGCATCGATTCGCCTCGTGCGCGCCGACGGCAGCGCCACGATCGACCTCCCCGCCCTCAACGGCGCCGACGCGGACAGTTACTACCCGACCTTCTCGCCCTTCGACGAGGGCGGCTACTATTGGCTCGCCTTCTTCAGCAGCCGCGACTACGGCAACGCACAGGTCGGGACGCAGGGGACCGGGCGCCGGCAGCTCTGGGTGAGCGCCATCTCGGACAACCCGGCCGCGGCGAGCAGCGACCCGAGCCACCCGCCCTACTGGCTGCCCCAGCAGGACGTCACCCAGCAGAACATGGCCGCCTTCTGGGCCGAGTCGCCTTGCAGCGCGGACGGGCGCACCTGCGCCGCGAGCGGCGAGTGCTGCAGCGGCTTCTGCCGCGACGTGGGTAGCGGCCCGGTCTGCGTGCCGCCCGACGTGCCCGTGTGCTCCATGACCGGCGAGGCCTGCCGCACCGACAGCGACTGCTGCGCCGGGGCCGGCACCTGCGTGTCGAACGTCTGCACCGTCCTGAGCTGAGCCGTCGCCGACCGCGCCGATCGGTGCGAGGAGGCGGCGCGATGGATAGGTTCAGGAGAGCGGGCGTCGCGTTGACCGGAGGCGTCCGGTCTGGTCTTCTTCAGCGCCCACGCGCCCGAAGGGAGAGCTCGAAAGCAATGTTCCGCAAGGTGCTCGTCGCAAACCGGGGGGAGATCGCGGTCCGCGTCATGCGCACGCTGCGCGAGATGGGCATCGCCTCGGTGGCCGTCTACAGCGATGCCGACCGGAGCGCCCTGCACGTTCGCACCGCCGACGAAGCCGTGCCCATCGGGCCGGCTCCGAGCGCCGAGAGCTACCTCGTCATCGAGCGCATCCTCGACGCGTGCAAGAAGACCGGCGCCGAGGCGGTGCACCCGGGCTACGGCTTCCTCAGCGAGAACCCGGCCTTCGCGCGCGCCTGCGTGGACGCCGGCATCACCTTCATCGGGCCGGACGCGTCGGCCATGGAGGCGATGGGCTCGAAGACCGCGGCGCGCGAGAAGATGACCGCCGCGGGCGTGCCGGTCGTGCCCGGCGCCCACGCGGGCGACGCCGACGCCCTGGCCGCCGCAGCCGAGAAGCTCGGCTACCCGGTCATGCTCAAGGCGTCGGCGGGCGGCGGGGGCAAGGGCATGCGCCTGGTCACCCGTCCCGAGGACCTTCGCTCCTCCTTCGATCGCGCGAGGAGCGAGGCGAAGAACGCCTTCGGCGACGACACGGTCTACGTGGAGAAGGCGATCCTCAAGCCGCGCCACGTCGAGATCCAGGTCCTCGCCGACGGGCAGGGCAACACGGTGCATCTGTTCGAGCGCGACTGCTCGATCCAGCGCCGCCACCAGAAGGTCGTCGAGGAGACGCCCTCCCCTTCGCCCCACGCCACGCCCGAGCTCATCGCGAAGATGGGCGAGGTGGCCGTGAAGGCGGCCAAGGCGGTGAGCTACCGCTCCGCCGGCACCATCGAGTTCCTGCTCGGAGAGGACGGCAGCTTCTACTTCCTCGAGATGAACACGCGCCTGCAGGTCGAGCACCCGATCACGGAGCTGACGACCGGCCTCGATCTCGTGCGCGAGCAGGTGCGGATCGCAGCGGGCGAGCCCCTCGGCTACGATCAGAGCGCGATCACGCGGCGCGGCCACGCGATAGAGTGCCGCATCTATGCCGAGGATCCGGATTCGGGCTTCCTCCCGAGCCCCGGGACGATCGAGGTGCTACGCACACCGACCGGGCCGGGCGTACGCGACGACTCGGGCGCCTACGAGGGCGCCGAGGTGCCGAGCTACTACGACCCGCTCGTGAGCAAGCTGTGCGTGTGGGCCCCGACGCGCGCGCTCGCCGTGACACGCATGCACCGCGCCCTCACCGAGTACGTCGTCGCCGGCATCAAGACCAACGTGGCCTTCCACCTGCGCCTGATGGCGCACCCGGAGATGATCGCGGGTCGCTACGACACGGGGTTCATCGAACGGCATCGGCAGGCCCTGCTCGAGGGCCCGGGGGTGGGCGATGCGGCGCCCGCGCTCGCGATCGGCGCGGGCTGCGGCCCAGGCCCTGCGCGATCAGGCGGCAGCCAAGGTCGCATCCCACGGTCCCGCACAGACCAACGGCGGTCACACGATCAGCGCCTGGCGCCTCGGCGCCCTCGCCCGCCTGCGCTGACCAGCGCGGACGCTCTCGCGAGCGCTCGACCCGCCTTCCCGGTTGCGCAGCCGTCCTCGACGACCGGCGACGCGGGCTGGGGATGAACGCCGGCGGCGAACCGTAGGCCGGTTTGGCGGTGCCCGTTTTTTTGACGTTCCCGCCCAGAGTCCGCTATCGGAAAGACTCCGAGACGGAGGTTTTCGATGGCGAAGGGGACTCGGCTCGCAGCGTGGCTCTCTTCGGCCATGCTCGCGGCGGCGGTGACGTGCGGCTTCGGCGCGCACGCCGGAGCGCAGGCGACGCCCATCCTGTCCGTTGCGGTGGGCGAGACGGCGGCCACGTCTCTCGGCCATTCGCCCGCGCTCGCCCGTGCGCTGCGGTCCGCCCTCGAGAGCGAGCTCAGCACCCTCGGCGGCGTGCGGCTCGCGTCGCCCCGTCACGCGCGCTGGGTACTGCGCGGAACGGTGACGCGCTTCGACCATCATCGCGTGGGCCGCGACCTCGAGGTGCGCTGCGTCGTCTCGCTCATCGTCGCCGAGCGACGGGGCGGTGCGGTGCGGATGTTCCTGTCCGGTCGCGCCGGCGCCCGGGGCGGCGCAGCACCGGCGTCCCTGGAAGATGCCGCCCTGCACGCGGCGGTGCGCGGTGCCATTCGGCCCCTCGGCCGGCAGCTCGTCGCCATGCGCTGACGTCGCGCGCGCGGGCACGCGGGACACCTAGAGCGGTCCGTGCAGACCAACCTCGGCGGCGCTGTGCGCTATTGCGTCTGTACGGGCAGGGCACGCAGGCCCGGGGTGACGCTCGGAGTGCGTCCGCCGATTGCGGGCAGGCTCCCGTTGGCGTCACGCACCAGGAGGCACCCCGCGCCGCCGCCGCCGCCACCGCCGTTGCCGTCCGAGCGCGACACGTCGTCGCCCGCAGCGCCGTCGAGCGTCGTGCCGCCGCCGCCCATCCCACCGGACCCGCCGGACATCATCCCCGTCACGCCCCCGGCGGCCCGGTCCCTCGTATCGCGGCCGTCGGTCCCGTCCGCCACGGCGTTCGACCCGGTGGAGCCCCCACCGCCGCCGCCACCCGCCGCATCGAGCAGGGCCGCGGCCCCGAGGGTCACGACGGGCGCCTCGAGCAACACCGCGCCGCCGCTGCCGCCACCGCCGCCCGCGCCCGCGTTGTAACCCCACGCACTATCCCCGCCGCGCCCACCGCCGCCGCCCACGAGGATCTCGCCCCGCAGGTCGATCTGCCCCCGCGCGCTGATCTGAATCGCGCCGCCGCCCGCACCGCCCAACCCCGCGTTGATGTTGCTCCCGCTCGTGGGGATGCTGCCGCGGCCGCGACCTCCGCCGCTGCCGCCGAACAGGGGGACGAGCGTCCATCGCGATTGGAAGACCATCCCTCCGAGGCCGCCCGAAGCCGATCCGCCGCTCCCGCCGGAACCGCCCGCGCCGCACAGGCCCCCTCCCCCACCGCCTCCGTCGGCGTAGAGGCCGGTGTGCTGTCCGCCCTGGCCACCTCGCACGCCTCGGCCGTCGATCGGATCGACCACGCCGCCCGCGAACCCACCGGCACCGGGAGCGTCGAGGGTGGCCGACGCGTCGAGGGTGCCCTCGATCTGCGCCGAGCCGGCCGCCATGATGACGAGCGGACGGCTACCCGTCACCCGGAGCGTGGCGCCGGCGCGGATGTGCAGGTCGTTCAGCGAGGCGACGCACAGATCGACGGGGGCGCTCGCCTGGGGCACGACGTGCATGGGGATCATGTCCATCGAGCACTCGGTCGTGTCGACCTCGACCATGTCGCCCGCGGGGATGTCGAGGCTCGGCGCCCTCGGGTCCCACAAGGACGCATCCACGTTCGACGGGACCATCTCGAGGCAACGGGGGGTGTCGGAGCTCGCGCAGCCGAGGGGGCACATGGTCGTGACCGGCATGTCGTGCTGGCAGGTGGTCAGGACGCCGCCGGCGCAGCGGGGCAGGCCTTCGCAGGGAGCCCCCGCGTCGGGCTGCGGCGGGACGGCGGCATCGCGGCCCCCGCCGGCGTCGCCCGGGGTCCCCGCGTCCACGGGGGCCATCCCGCCGTCCGCCCGCGGCCTCCCGCCGTCGTCCGCGCCTCCGAGGCGCGACTCGTCCGGGTTCACGAACGCGCTGCACCCGGTGGAGAGCGCCCCGACCCATGAAGCGATCGAAAGGACGAGAACTACCCTGGCCATCTGCGAACCCCTGCGATGAAGCGACCGTCCTGTCGAGGATGGCACAAGGCCGCCCCCGAGGTGAAACCCCCCCTGACTTCCGCGACCTCGACGCGGGGACAACTCTGCTACCGTAGGCGCCCCGATGCCCTGGGAAGCCTGGACGACTCTCGCCGTCACGCTGCTGCTCCTCGTGGCGATGGCGCGCAACGTGGCGGGCCCCGACCTGGTGCTCGTCGGTGGCCTGACGCTGCTCCTCGCCCTCGGCATCGTGGACCCGGCCCACGCCCTCGCCGGCTTCGCCAACCCGGCCGTCATCACGGTGGCCGCCCTCTTCGTCGTCGCCGCGGGGCTCCGGGAGACCGGCGGCCTCGACTACCTGGCGCGGCGCGTCCTGGGCCGCCCGCGGTCGCTCCTCGGAGCCCAGGTGCGGATGATGGCGCCGGTCGTCACCATGTCGGCCTTCCTCAACAACACGCCGGTCGTGGCGATGATGGTGCCCATCGTCATCGACTGGGCCCGCAGGACGGGCCGCGCCGCCTCACGGCTGCTCATCCCCTTGAGCTACGCAGCGATCCTCGGCGGCATGTGCACCCTGATCGGGACGAGCACGAACCTGGTCGTCGCGGGCATGGCCCTCGGGCGCGACCCGAGCTTCCACTTCGGTCTCTTCGAGGTCGCCTGGCTCGGCGTGCCGGCCGCCGCCGTCGGCATCCTCTACATCCTCGCCGCCTCGCGCTGGCTGCTACCCGACACACGCGAAGCGGCACGGGCCCTCGACAACCCGCGCGAGTACACCGTCGCCATGCGCGTCGAGCCGGACTCGGTGGTCGTGCAACAGAGCATCGAGGAGGCGGGCTTGCGCCACTTGCCCGGCCTCTACCTCGTCGAGATCGAGCGTGGGGGGCAGGTGCTGGCCGCGCCCGGACCCCGCGAGCGCCTCCGGGCCGGGGACACGCTCCTGTTCGCGGGCATCATCGACAGCGTCGTCGACCTCCGGCGCATCCGCGGCCTGTCGCCCGCCACCGACCAGGTGCGCAAGCTCGACCCCCACCCCGATCGGCGCATGGTCGAGGCGGTCGTCGCCCCGGGCTCGTCGCTGGTCGGCCAGAGCGTACGCGAGACGCGCTTCCGCACGGTCTACGGTGCGGCGATCATCGCGGTGCACCGTCAGGGCGAGCGAGTTCGCTCCAAAGTGGGTGACATCACACTCCGCGCCGGCGACACGCTCCTGCTGGAGTCCCATCCCCGCTTCCTCCGGGAGCGCCGCCACGACGGCGACTTCGCCCTGGTGAGCGAGGTCGAGGGAGGGGCCCCGCGCCGCCACGACAAGGCATGGATCGCGACGGCGATCCTGGTGCTGATGGTGGTTCTGAACGTGAGCGGCATCCTGTCGCTCCTGGTGGCGGCCTTGCTCGCAGCGGCCGCCATGATCGCGACCCGCTGCGTGACGGGTACCGAGGCACGGCGCGCCCTCGAGCTGCACGTGCTGGTGGCGATCGCCGCAGCCTTCGGCATCGGGGCGGCCCTCGATGCCAGCGGAGCAGCGCACGTCCTCGGCGCCGCGCTGGTCCACTTCGCCCTGCCCTTCGGCCGCGTGGGCGTGCTCGCGGCGATCTACCTGGCGACGGCGGCGACGACGGCGGCCGTGACGAACAACGCGGCGGCAGCGCTCATGTTCCCGGTCACCGCGGCGGCGGCGACGGCCAGCGGCCTCCCGCTCCGGCCCTGCCTGCTCGTGCTGATGGTCGCGGCGTCAGCGAGCTTCGCCACCCCGGTCGGTTATCAGACCAACCTCATGGTGTACGGTCCGGGCGGCTACCGCTTCATCGACTTCGTGCGTTTCGGCCTGCCCCTGCAGCTCCTGGTCGGCCTCGTGGTCGTCACGACCGCGACGCTTCTGTGGCTCTGAGCGCGCCCTTCGGCAGGTCAGTGCTCGATCTCGAAGCGGAGGTCGGGCTTGGGTGTGCCGTCCGGATAGGCGGCGCCGATGAACGACAGGACGCGAGCGGTCAGGGTGTCGCCCTGGGCCAGGACGATGGAACCGCAGGGACGCGTCCCGCAGAGGTTGCGCATGGTGCCGCTGATCGGCGAGGCGTCCTCGGTGGCGGCCTCGGCGCGCCAGGTGAACGCCGCCTCGGTGGCGGGGGGCTCCTGGTCGTCGGCCGCTCCCGCCTGGGGCGCAGGAACGCCGTCGAGCATGGCCGCGGCCTGGGGCTTGGGGGCCGCTGCGTCCGGCCCCCCGAAGCGGGTGAGGTGCACCTTCAGGCCGTTGCCGCGCACCCACAGGGTGATGGCGAGTTGGCCGCCCTGGGCCACGGGGTTGGGCACGAGGTCGCAGTCGACCTGGTCCTTGAGGCTGCACGCGTCGTGCATCTGCTGCCAGACGGCGGTCATCTCGTCCCAGGTGCGCTGGGCGGGCGCCGCGAAGGGTTGGGGAGGATCGGTGGGCGCGCTCACATCGTAGCTCGCCGTGTCGATGAAGCCGGTGTTGGCGGTCGAGCGCTTGCGCACCTCGAAACCGATCTGCGCGATGTGTTGCTGCTTCAAGGTCGCGAGGATGGCGACGAGGGTGTCGAAGGGCGTCTCGACGTGCACCATCAGCGCGGCTGAGCTCCGGGCTGGGCCCGCGCCGATGGCCCCGGCGAGCTTCGGGATGATGCCGCCGACCTGGTCGGCTGCGGCGAGCGTGCCATCGCTGAGGTGGACTACCGTGTGCGCGTCGAGGCGAATGCGGTCGGGAGCGACCTCGATGTGGAGCGGGTTCGAGGGAGCCGGATCGCCGGTGCGACCCGAGACGGCCAGCTCCATGATGCCCACCACCGGCGTGGTGGACTCCGCCGGGACCTTCCTCTTGTCGCTGCATCCGGCGAGCAGGGCGAGGAAGACAACGACGGCGAGCAGCCACGGCACGGACGCGCGGAGGAGGACCTTCGAGTTCGTCATGCGCGGGACTATACCGCGAGTGTTCTCGCGCGGGAGCCCCGGTCTGCAGGAGTTGGGCTGTGACAGGAGGGTCAGGTCCAGGAGGCTCACGGCGCCTCGCGGGAGGCGCGTCATTGCGGAGGGCTGCGGGTGATTGCCAAAGGCACGGTTCGTGCTGACCATGGAAGGCCACCGGCGGATGGGTCCGCAGGGCATGATAGGATTCGGTGCGGGACCATGGCACGTAGACCGATCGCCGTTCGCGCATTGCTCTTGCTCTCGTGCTGCTGGGTAGCGGCGGGCTGCGGCCGCTCCCACGTGGACCTCGGCCCCGAGGCCGGCACCCTCCGAGACGGTGCGACCGCCCCCGACGGCGGCCGACCGGTCGACGCCGCGCCGGTCGAGGCCAGCCGGCCGGACGCGGGGACCGCCACGTGCCACACCGACCTCGACTGCGAGGCCCACGAGATTCTGCGAGAGCGGGACCTGCGTCTACCGGGGCGGCTGCACCGGCGACGCCGACTGCAGCCCCGGCGACCGCTGCGTCATGGGCACGTGCGTCGGCGGCTGCGCCACGCGGACCGATTGTCCCGCCGACCAGGATTGCGTGGACGGCGTCTGCACGCCCCTACCCGCCTGCGACGCCGCGCACCCGTGCACGACCGCGGGCTACACGTGCATGAGCGGCACGTGCGTCTTCACGGGCGACTGCATGAGCGAGGCCGACTGCAGCCCCGGCTTCACCTGCGATAGCGCGCGTTGCGTCTTCCACGGCGAGTGCCTGAGCGACGCCGACTGCGCCGCTGGCTTCCGCTGCAGCGACGCCGTCTGCGTGCCCACCGGATGCACGCGCGACAGCGACTGTGCGTCGGGCGAGCTCTGCGACGCCCTCTCCCACCGTTGCGTGCCCGAGGGCACGTGCATGACGGACACGGACTGCGGGCCGGGCGAGCTGTGCTACGGCGAGCGGTGCACGCCCCTCGATCTGTGCCGCACGGGCAGCGACTGCCCACCGGGGGAGCGCTGCGACGGCTTCCGCTGCACGCCGCCGCCCGAGTGCACATCGGACACGGACTGCGGCCCGACCGAGCGCTGCGACTACGGCTACTGCCAGCCCGAGAGCTGCATGACCGACGGCGAGTGCGGGAGCGGATGGCGGTGCATCGACGCGCGCTGCGTGCCCTTCTTCGTGTGCGGCAGCGACTCCGACTGCCCCTTCATGGGCGAGGTCTGCCGGAACCGCCGCTGCCTCGTCCCCGGGGGCTGCACGAGCGACGCCGACTGCACCTCGCCCACCGCACCGGTGTGCATCGACGGGGCGTGCGTGCCGCTGCCGCCCAACATGTGCGGGCGAGACACCGACTGTCCGGCGGGCCAGGAGTGCAACCTCGGCATCTGCCAGACGGTTCCCCACTGCCCGGACATGGCCTGCCCCATGGGCCAGGTGTGCGAGAGCGGTACCTGCGTACCACCGCCCGAGTGCACGATGGACAGCGACTGCATGGCGAGCGGCGAGGCGTGCCAGGGCGGCACCTGCGTGTTCGTCGGCGCGTGCACGAGCGACGCCATGTGCCCGAGCAGCTACCGGTGCATCGGCGGCAGCTGCGCGTTCGTGGGCGACTGCACGCGGGACAGCGACTGCGGCAGCGGCTTCCTGTGTGAGCTCGGCTCGTGCCGCTACGTTGGCGAGTGCAGGGCCGATGCGGACTGCGCCGCCGGCGAGCACTGCATCACAGGCTCCTGCCAGAGCACGCACTGCCGCCGCAACTCGGACTGCGGGCCCGGGACGATCTGCAACATCTCGACCCTGGCCTGCATCCCGGACCGGACCTGCAGCGCGGACGCGGACTGCCCCCTCGGCTGGAGCTGCATCGGCTCCCAGTGCTACGCGCTACAGTTCTGTTACCCGCCCAGCACCATGGGCGGCTGTCCCGAGGGCACGACCTGCGCCGACTTCGGCCTGTGCTTCGTGGCGTCGGACTGCACGGCCGACTCCGATTGCCGGACGGGCGAGCGCTGCGAGAGCCAGTGGTGCCAGCCGACGAGCTGCATGAGCAGCGGCGACTGCAACTACGGCTGGGGCTGCGCGGGCGGCCGCTGCATCCCGTGGCTGCTCTGCGGGAGCGACTCCGACTGCGGCATGGGGCTGTCGTGCGTGAACAACGAGTGCACCAACCCCGGCGGATGCACGCGCGACGCGGACTGCCCGCCCATGCAGAGCTGCGTCGCGGGCTTCTGCTACTACCTGCCGCCGCCCGACTGCAGCGTGGACGCCGACTGCGCGACGGGCCAGGTCTGCTCGCTCGGCTTCTGCCAGCCCGCGACCCACTGCACCATCTCGGCCGACTGTCCGAGCGGACAGGTGTGCGTCGACGGCTTCTGCCGCATCCCGGTCGACTGCACCACCGACAGCGACTGCATGTCGGGCCAGACCTGCAACGCCTACGGCATGTGCGTCTAGAACGCATTTCGGACTCCCTCGCTGGGCATCGCGGCCGAGTCTCGGTCGGCCGAGGGCCTGCGGAGCTCCGGCGCGTCGCGCTCCGCAGGCCCGCCGAGAGGGGCTTCACTTGTCCCGGTAGGTGATCATGCCGAACTGGCCGTGGGTCTCGTTGCTCGGGCCGGAGGTGAAGAAGAGCTGGTTCGTCGCGCCAGCCTTGCCGCCGTTGCCGAAGGTGATCGACCAGAGCCCGGGGATCACGACGGCGTAGCCGTTCGGCGCCAGCAAGGCTCCCAGGTACGCCCCGCTGCTCGGGTTGAAGGCGTTGATGCGACCGTCGCCGAAGTTGCCGACGAGGAGCGCGCCACCGAACGCACCGAACCCGCTCGGTGCGATGGCCATGCCCCAGGGGGCGTTCAGCGGCCCCGCCTTCACGAGGCTGCGGTGCAGGGAGCCGTCGGTCCCGTAGACATCCACGTACCCGTTGCCCGCCCCGGCCACGTCGTCGTGCTTGGCCGAGTCCTGCAGCGCGTAGGTCACGTAGATCTCGCCGCCGAAGGCCCGGATCCCGAAGGGAGCGTAGCCGGCGGGCAGCGATGTGTCGGTGAAGGCACCCGAGCCGAGGTCGACCGACCGGAAGCCCCGGTCGAACACGTCGACATGGTTGTGCGCGAAGTCGGTCGCGTAGAGGAGCGCGCCGGCCGCGCCGTTCGTCGCGAGGATCGCGCCCTTGTAGATCGCCCCTCCGGCCGCGTGGTCGACCGCGGGTATCGCGGCCTTGGAGTCGACGGTCGAATTCCAGCCGAGGATCGTCCCGGCCTCCGCAACCGTGATGAACTGGCTCGGACCGGTCCTGCCCGCTTCCTCGACCGGAAACCCGGAGGTGCTGTTGAAGAGCAGCCCCGTCGCTCCGGTGTTCGCCGGTAGGCTGACGATTGTCGGCGCCCCCGCTGGCTGGGGAGCACCGCTCGAGTCGTAGACCGTCATGGTGTTGGTGGCGTTGTTCGCGACCCAGATGTAGGTGCTGGGGCCGTAGGCGATGCCCCACGGGTTGACGAGGTTCGTGTCCTGCGTGCCCCCCGGGCCGGACTGACCGGACACCAGGGTCTGCGCCGCGAAGCCCGGGTTGGTGCTACACGCGGCGAGCGACAGGGCGAGCGGCACCAGAATGAATAGGCGTCCCTTGTGGGTGACCATGTGATCCTCCTCCTTCGTGGCTCCACCGGAGCTCACCGGTGATGAGGAGCAAGGACGATGCCCGAGGTCGCGTCGCGCGCGCGCGCGCGGCGAGCGCGAGAGGGTGCGCGATGGACGGCCCGCACGCGTGAAGTCCTTCGCACCCGTCAGGCCCCCGCGAGGACTTGCGCCAACAACGGGGCCGCGGAACGCGCCGCGCGCATCGTCGCTTGCGCCCCTACCGCGCGAGATGTGCATGAGCGTCGCGCGGGGAACGCTTCGCACATGGCCGCCCTCGCACCGACCTCACCGGCCGGGCCCCGCCGTGCGTGGGCTCAGGGCCCGAGCCGCACCGCCATGCCGGTACGGTGGCCCGAGGTGATCGTGACGGTAATCGTCTTGGTCGCGCTTCCCCCGACCTGATGCAGCGTGAGACGGTGCACACCTGCGGGCAGGGTGACGTTCACCAGCGGCGTCGTGCCGATGTGCCGGTGGCCGAGGAAGACGTCGGCCCGCGGGATGGCGAGCAGGTTCAGCTGACCGGGGGGTGGCGCCGGCGCCTGCTCCGCCGGGGCCGGATGGGACGTGGTGTCCGTGTGCCTCGTGGACGTGCTGGAGTCGGACGTGTCGTGCGCCACGTGGTGGACGGGCGACGCTCCGGACGCGTGGCTGTGGTGATGGGTCGCGCCCGATCGCGGTGCGTCGGAAGCGTGGGCGGCTGTGGCCTGCTCCGCCGCGTTCTCCACATGCGCGGCGGTTGCGGTCGCGGCGCGGGGCGACGGGGGCATCGGATGGGCCGGCGGATGCGCAGGCGCCCGGGACGGAGGAACGCCGGCGCTTGGCAGCATCGGCTGGCTCGGAGGGGACGGTGGAGAGGGGTGAACGGTGGGAGCCGAACGCCCAGACGGAGGCGGGAGCTCGACGCTCTGCTCGTGCCCCCCGCCGCCGACGAGTGCGATGAGGACGGCGACGAGCGCGATGGCCGCGAGCGCCGCGGCCGCGACACCGAGCAAGACGGCGCGCGGTAGGCCGGCCGCACGGCGGACCGCGGCCTGCAGCCCCGCGCCGACGGGGTGGCTCGGATCGCCCCCGCGGGAGAGGCTCCTCGCCTTGTCCACGACCGCGCGCAGGGACGACACCCTCGGAGCCGCTTCGTCCCAGGGGGAGGGGTTGGGGGCCGACGCCCCCGACCGCGGGACCACGTCCAACGGCGGGACCGCGTCCGACGGCGGGACCGCGTCGGACGAAGGCGGCGCCTCGAGTGGCGGCGACACGGGTGGTGGAGGCGGCATGGGCGACAGGGCCGGCGCGACCGGGGGCGGGACGGCCTTCGAACCCTTTTGCGCGCCTCGCGGCCGCGGTGCGACGGGCTGGGGCGCCTTTGCACCGGCCGGCGATCCCGGGTCGGGTTGCCCACCGCCCTCCGCCTGCGCGTCGGAAAGGTAGATGCCCGGATCGGTGATGGTCCTCTCTCCGGGAAGCGGCTCGAGGGTCGCTGCGTTCGGCTCGTCCGCAGCCCGTGCCTCGCGAGCGGGGGGCCGCTCCGTCGGCTGCCCCTTGGGCGTCGAGGCCGATCGAAGGTGGCTGCCGACCGTGCTCTCGCTCTCGAGCTCGATCTCGGTGATGTCGCCCTCGGCGTTCGGTGCCTGCCGCAGCATCGCGTCCCGGGCCTCGAGCTTGTCGCCGAGGTACTCGCGCATCCATCGCCCCACCTGGGCCGGACCGGAGGGCTTGCCGGCGCTGTAGATGAACTCGTCGAGCTGGTCGGCGAGCTCGGCGGCCGTAGCGAAGCGATTGTCGGGCGAGCGCTGCAACGCACCGAGCACCGCGGCCTCGAGCGCGGGCGGATAGTCCGGGTCCACCTCGGACGGCCGCAGGATGGGCATCGTGACGACCTTCATGACCGTCTCGCCCTGGGATTCGGCCCGGAAGAGGCGCTGGCCCACGGTGGCCTCCCAGAGCAGCACGCCCAGGGCCCACACGTCCGTGCGCTGGTCCACGCCGCCGCCCTGGAGCTGCTCCGGCGCCATGTAAGAGAACTTACCCTTCATCTCGCCGGCTTCGGTCGAGGTGAGCCGGCCACGGGCGCGGGCGATGCCGAAGTCCACGACCTTCGCCTGGCCCTCGTAGAGCACCAGGACGTTCTGGGGCGAGACGTCGCGGTGGACCACGCCGAGGCCGCGTCCCTGCGCGTCGCACAGCCGGTGGGCGGCGTGCAGCCCCCGGGCCGCGTCACACACCACGCGGGCGGCGAGCCACCACGGGAAGCGCGAGCCCTTGGCCCAGCCGCGCCGGAGCAGCGTCGCCAGCGACTCGCCGTGCAGGTACTCCATCACGAGGAAGAGGGTGCCGTCCTGCTCGCCCACCTCGAGCACAGAGCACACGTTCGGGTGGTGGATGCGGGCTGCGACGCGCGCCTCGTCGAGCAGCATGTCCGCGAAGCGCCGGTCCTCGATGAGGTGCGGGTGGACGACCTTGATGGCGACCCACCGCTCGAAGCCGCCGAGCCCCTCGAGCTGGGCCAGGTAGACCGAGGCCATGCCGCCCTGGGCGACCCGGTAGCAGAGCCGGTACCGCCCGAGCTGGGAGCCGACGCCCGGCAGCGCCTCCGCCGCTTTCACCACCCCTCCACGCGAGAGCTGCCGATCTGTGCATCACTCGGCTTCGAGGCAATCGCCGCGATGATGATCACCGTGATCACGACGACGGCGGCACCCGCACCGATGGCGATCCAGGGCCACAGGGACGCGCCCGAAGGTGGCGGACCGCCGCTGTTGTTCTGCACCGAGAGGTCCCGCTCGGTCTGTACGAGGACCGCATTGGCGACGCTGAGGGCCTCGGCGGTGCAGTGCAGGGTGGAAGCCGTAGGGGTGAGGTTGAGGGTGAGGTCGGGAGACGGCCCGCGCTGGTCCGCGTCCCCGCAGGCGAGATGAAGGTTTGTCGCGAGCCCGGGAGGCGCCGGCGCCAGATGCAGTCGAATGGTGCCCGGCTTGCTGAGGGTGAGCGCACCTGCAGCGATGGTGAGGGTCGCCGGGTGGCCCACCCTTCGGGCAGCCGACTGTAGCAGGGAGCCGACCTCGGGCGGCGTGCCGGCGGGCGCGGCGACCAGCGGGTCGAGGGCCACGGCGTCCGCGGCATGCTGGTTCGCGTTGTCCTGCTGGCCGAGCATGAGGTAGAGCGCCGCGAGGTAGCGGTGCGCCTCGAGGATGTTGGCGCGCGTGGCGTCGGCGGAGCGCAGGACCCCCTCGAAGGCCTGGACCGACCCCTGAAAGTCGGCCGACATGTAGAGGGAACGGCCCTGCTCGGTCGACTGGGCATAGGCCGTCGTGCCGGGTGCCACGAGAGCCGTCCCCCATACCACTAGGCACAGGCCAAGGCAGCGAGCTCGGTACATGCGATCGGCATTGTCACCCAGGGGGGGCGGTGCCCGCAAGCCCGGGGATCGCCCCCCCAGGGGGGTGACGCGTCGCTCACAGGCAGACCTGAACGGGTGTAGAGCCGCTCGAGTCGGTCGGGCCGTCGCCGAGCGCGCCGTTCAAGTCGTCGCCGAAGCACCACACGGTGCCATCGGCGGCCAGCGCGCAGGTGCTCCCCGCACCCGCCCGCACGGCCTGCCAGTCGGTCCGGGTCCCTACCTGGGTCGGGGTGAGGATTGGGTTGCCGCTCGAGCTGCCGCACTGGCCGGTGTCGTTGAGCCCCCAGCACCACAGCGTCCCGTCGCTCTGCAGGGCGCACACCTGACCGTCACCCGCGGACACGGCTGTCCAGACGTTGCCCGTTCCGATCTGCACGGGGTCCGGCGATTGGGAGCCCGTGAAGGACGAGAAGAGGACGCCCGAACCGTTCGAGCCCCAACACCACAGCGTCCCGTCGTTCCTGACGGCGCAGGTGAAGCCCGCGCCCAGGGGACCTCCGACGGCGCCCACGGTCACGTCGTTCCAGCTCCCACCCGCCGAGAGGGCGACCGGCGTGTTGCTCGCGGTCGTCGTGCCGTCGCCGAGCTCGCCGTGGGCGTTCTGGCCGAAGCAGAGAGCGTTCCGCTCTTGATGCCGCAGCTGTGGTCGCCGAACATCGCGATGACCGTCCAGCCACCGAGGGAGCCCATCATGGTCTGAACCACCGTCGCCGCGCTGGCGGTGGTCATGCTGCCAACGCCGAGCTGACCGGAGTCGTTGTTCCCCCAGCAGTAGAGCTGGCTGGCCAGGTTGATCGCGCACGTGCCCTCATAGCCGGCCACCACCTTCTGCCAGAAACAGCAGCTGGGGCCCATCTCGGGCGTGGGCGAGGCCGCGCCGGTGCCGCCGGTACCGAGTTGCCCCACCGCGTTGCTGCCCCAACACCAGATGGCCTTGATGTCGTCGATCGCACAGGTGTGGTCGGCGCCCCCGGACACCGAGGTCCAGTTGCGAGAAATGGAGGGAGCGGGGACGGGGACGGGGACGGGGCGCGGGCCCGAGGTCGTGCCGTCGCCGATGTCGCTGCTGTCGTTCGCTCCCCAGCACCAGAGCTGCCCCCCCGCGACGGCGCAGTGATGCCGGTACCTGCCGCCGATGGCGCTCGGGCTACCCGCCGGGGACGCACACGTCTGACTCGTGCAAACAGTCACGGGACAGGAGCCGCCGCACACTGCGCACGCGGCGCCGCTCATGCCACAGGCCGCGCTGGTGTCCCCCGTCTGGCACGACGTGCCGTCCCAGCAGCCCGTGCAGCACATCTTCTGATGACATGTCCCGCCCGGGCACGTCGCCGTGTCGTCGGCAACGTTCTGACAGACGGCTCCGACACAGGTGTCGGCCGTGCAGGGGTCGCCGTCGACGCAGCTCGCGCACGCGCCGCCTCCGGTGCCACAGGCCAGCGCGGTGTCCCCCGTCGTGCACGCACTGCCCGTCCAGCAGCCCGTGCAGCAGTTGCCCGCGTGGCACTGTCCGCTCGCAGCCCCCGCCCCCGTGCACGCCGCGCCGTCGACGGTACCGATCGGGCAGGGCGAGCTCGTCATGCAGCCGCCGATCGGGTCGCAGTACATGCCCGCCCCGCACGCCCTGGGGATGGGCACGCAGGTCCCCGCCTCGTTGCACGACGCGCAGGACGCACAGCTGCAGGCGGGCGCCCGAGTCCGGCGGGCCGCCCTCGACCATGCCCGCGTCGGTGCCCGCGTCCGGCGCGAGGCACGCCCCGTCGACGCACGTCTCGCCCGCATCGCAGCCGGTCGGCCCGGTGATGGCGAAGGCGGTCACCGTCAGGTCGTCGCTGCCTCCCGCGATCAGCGGCACCTCCCGGCAGCCAGCGGCCACGACGTGGCACGAAGCGTCGAAGGCGCGCGCGTAGAGGCCGTAGCTACCCGGCGAGACGTGCCCGAGGCCGCTCCCCGGTGCGTTGGGCAAGAGGTCGATGGTGCGGATCACATCGACGGGCGGCATGCCGTCGGTGACGCTCTGGGCGGCACAGGCGTGCACCAGGCTCAGCTGCACCCGCCGGGCCTGCCTGGCGAGGGTCGGCGGATTGAAGTGCACCACGGCCGTGTAGCCGCCCCCCGTGCAAGAAGCCACGAAGGCGCACGCAGCCGTCGCCGCCACCGCTATGGAGAACCGGGCCATCGCGTCGATTGTCGTCGGTCCGACCGATCGGGGGCAAGGGTCGACCTAGGAGCACCTTCTCCTGCGGCGGCAGATGCAGGACGGACAGCACACGTTGCAGCGCATGCCGTCTTGGCCACAGGCGTCGCGGGTGTTCCCCGACTGACACGCGGTCCCATCCCAGCACCCTGTGCAGCAGAGCCCGGTGTGGCACTGCCCGGTCGCCCCCCCCGCGCCGGTACACCCCGCGCCGTCGGGGGTTCCGCTCGGGCAGGGCGTGCCGAGCGTGCAGCCGGCGACCACGTCGCAGTACATGCCCGACCCACAAGCCCCCGGGTCGGGCTCGCACGTGCCCGCCTCGTCGCACGAAGCGCAGGATGCACATGCGCACGCAGGACCGCCGTCCGACGGTCCGCCGTCCGACGGTCCGCCGTCCGGAGCGCCGCCGTCGGGCACGCCGCCCTCCATCGCGCCCGCGTCGGACATGCCGCCGGCGTCCATCGCACCCGCATCGTGCTCGCCGCCGTCGTCGTGCCCGCGTCAGGGCGGCCGCCGCCGTCCATCGCGCCCGCGTCCGGCACGCCGCCGTCCATCGCGCCCGCATCGTGGCCGCCGCCGTCCGTCATCCCCGCGTCGAGCGCCATGCATGCGCCGTCGACGCACATCTCGCGCGCATCGCACCCGATCGGCCCCGCCATTCCGGTGGCGATCACCGGCAGCTCGCCGCTCCCCCCCGCGACCAACGTCCAATCCTTGCAGCCCGCCGCCACGACCCCGCACGACGCGTCGAAGGCGCGCGCGTAGAAGCCGTAGGTACCCCGTGGCACCGCGCCGAGGCCCGTGCCCGGCGCCCCGGACCTGAGGTAGATGGTGCGGATGGGGTTGGCCGGCGCCTGGCCGATGCTCTGGGTGGCGCACCCGTGCACCAGGCTCAGCTCCACCCGCCGCACCTGGCCGACGAGCGTTGTCGGATTCGAGCTGCACGACGACGGAGTAGTTGCCGTTGCCGCAAGACATCGCAACGCAGGCCGACATCACCGCCGCCACTCGAAGGAGCCGAGTCACCTCGGTTGATTGTCGCCCATGGCCGAGGCAGACGACAAGCGGGCGCCGTCTCAGATGCACGCGCGAACGGGCGTGGGACCGGAAGAGTTGCCCGGGCCGTCGCCGAGCTGACCGTTCGAGTCGTCGCCGAAGCACCACACGCCACCGCTCGAATCGAGCGCACAGGTGCCGTAGGAGCCGGCCTTCACCTGCACCCAGTCGGACCGCGCACCGACCTCGGTCGGCGTCGAGAAGGGTGCCTCCCCCCGGCGCGCCGCACTGCGCCTGGTCGTTCAGCCCCCAGCACCACAGCGTGCCCGCACCCTGGAGGCCGCAGACGTAGCGATAACCCGCGGAGATTCTGCGTCCAGTCGGTGGCGGTCCCGACTTGCACCGGGCTCAGGTTCTCGGTGCCGGTCCCCGCGACGATGGAGTTGCCGTTCCCTCCCCAGCACCACAGCGTGCCGTCGGTCTGGATGGCACAGGTGAAACCGACCGCCGTGCCCGCACCAAGCGTCGTCTGGGTGCCGACCGTCACCTGGGCCCAGCCCGTGCCCGTGCCGACCTGCTGCGGCGACGCCGCGTCGGTGCTCGTCCCGATGCCGAGCTCCCCGCTGCTGTTGAGACCCCAGCACCACAGGGAGCCGCCCGTCTTGACGGCGCAGGTGTGGGTCGTGCGCGTCGCGACGCTCGCCCAATCCGTGTCGGTGCCGACCCGCGTCGGCGTCGTCGCACTGGGTGCGCCGATGCCGAGCTCGCCGTTCCGGTTCTGGCCCCAGCAATGGAGGGAGCCGTCCGTTTTGACGGCGCAGGTGCCCGTATAGCCGGTCGCGACCTGCGCCCAGTCGGTGCCGCCGCCGACCCGCGTCGGCCGGTTCATGGCCGCGGTGCCGCCTGTACCGAGCTGCCCCCACCGGTTCTCGCCCCAGCACCAGAGGCTGTGGTCCACCTGGATCCCGCAGCTGTGGACCTCGCCTCCTGCCATCGACAGCCAGGCCGCCGTGCCGATGGGCACCGGGGCGGAGCGGTTCGTGTTGTTCGAGCCGTCGCCGATGTCTCCGCCAATCGCGTGGCCCCAGCAGAACAGGTGGCCGTCGGGCGCGATGACTCCGCGGTGATCGTACTCCCCGCCGATGACGGTCACGCCGGGCGAAGCGCACACCCCGGCCATGCACGAGGTCGTGGGACAGGTGCCGCCGCACGTCATGCATGCCACGCCGCCGGTACCGCAGGCCGAGTCCCCGGTCCCGCTCACGCAGGAGAGGCCGTTCCAGCACCCGGTGCAGCAGCTCTGCTCGTGGCAGGTGCCCCCGGGGCAGGTCGCCATGTCGTCCGTGACGGCCCCGCAGGTGCGCCCCGACTCGCACGTGTCGGTCGTGCACGGATTGCCGTCGTCGCACGTGGTACAGAGCGCGCCGCCGATGCCACAGGCAGCGGGTGTGTTGCCCATTACACACGCGCCACTGGACCAGCAACCCGTGCAGCAGGTGCCCGAGCGGCATTGCCCGTCGACGCCGCTGGCCGTGCACGGCGTGCCGTCGCTCGAGAGGTTCGGCACGCAGAGTGGGGGGGTGCGCGTGGTGTCGCAGGACTGGGGCGCGCAGGGGTTGCCCGAGGCCGGGCAGGCGCCGCCATCCGCGGAGCATGGGGTGCCTGGCGTGCACCCGGCGAGGGGGTCGCAGTAGCTGCCCGCGCCGCACGCCGATGGATTGGGCACGCAGGCGCCGGCCTCGTCGCAGGACGCGCACGACGCGCAGTGGCACACGGGCCCGGCGTCTCGCGGCCCTGCGTCGACGCCGCCCTCGACGCTGCCGTCCATCGTCCCGCCTTCGAGACCGCCTTCACGACCGCCGTCTCGGGTCCCCGCATCCGGCCCGAGGCACGCGCCGTCGACGCACTGCTCGTCCGCCGCGCAGCCGTAGGACCCGGTGACGGGATCCACCGGCACGACGAGCTCGGCGCTGCCACCGGCGATCAGGGTGACCGTCTTGCAACCCGCCCCGACGACGCCGCAGGCCCCATCGAAGGCGCGCGCGTACAGGCCGTAGCTCCCTGGCTTCACGCTCCCGAGGCCGACACCGGTTCGACCGCGCCGAAGGTCGATGGCGCGCAGGGCCCCGAACGGTGCTGCGCCCCGGTCAATCCCCTGATCGCTGCACGCCTGCACGAGGCTGACCTCGACCTCGCGCGCCTGGTCGGTCAGCGTCGCCGTCGCGAAGCGCACCACGACCGTATAGCCGCCGCCGCTGCAGGACATGGCCGCAAACGCCGACACGACCGCCACGGCTCGAAGGAAGCGCGCCACCACCGAGCAGTGTCGCCCGTCATGTGGAGGGCGAGCAAGGGACCCGCGGCGGCAGTGGTTTGTGCCGCCAGCGGCACGGTCAGAGGCAGGCCTGGACCGGCGTGGCCCCGGAGGAGTCGACCGAGCCGTCGCCGAGCGCGCCGTAGTAGTCCCTGCCGAAGCACCACACGCTCCCATCGCTCGCGAGCGCACAGGTGCTGTCGCGCGCGGCCTGGACGTGGACCCAGTCGGTGCGGGTCCCGACCTGGGTCGGCATGTCCAGCATGGGGACACCCGTCTGGCCGCAATCGTCGCTCATGTTCTGGCCCCAGCACCACAGCGTCCCGTCGCTGCGCACCCCGCAAACGTGCCGGTCGTCCGCCGACAGCTCGACCAAGTCGGTGGCCGCGCCGATCTGCACGGGAGCTTCCTGGTTCATGTGCGTCGATCCGAGCACGCCATTCGAGCCCGCACCCCAGCACCAGAGCGTTCCCGGTGCCCGGATGGCGCAGGTGAAGCCGTCGTTGTCCACGTCTCCGCCCACGGTCACCTGCACCCAGCCCGTTCCCGCGCCGACACGCTCCGGCAGCGGTTGGGAGTCGAGTGTGCCGTCTCCGATCTGTCCCTCCTTGTTGCTACCCCAGCAGAAGAGAAGGCCCCCGGCCTGCAGCGCGCAGCTATGAGCGCCGTGCATCGCAATGCTCACCCAGACGCCGTTGACGCGGGTCGGCACGTCGACCTCGGACGCCATGACCCCGAGCTGGCCGTCCGAGTTGTTGCCCCAGCAGTAGAGCGAGCCATCCGACTTGATCGCGCACGTGCTCGCGACGCCGGCGGCGACCATCGTCCAGTCGGTGTCGGTGCCTACCCGCGCCGGATCGACCGCGGAGCCCGAGCTGCGGCCGTCGCCGAGCTGACCCGAGGTGCCGCTGCCCCAGCACCACAGGCTGCCGTCCGTCCGGATGGCGCACGTGTGGCTGCCCCCGACGGCCACCGTGGTCCACGACGCGCCCCCGCTCACGCCGACAGGAGCCGGGGCCGTACCCGAGGAGGTCCCGTCGCCGATGTCACCGCTGTCGTTTTTCCCCCAGCACCGCAGGCCGCCGCCGCCGACCACCGCGCAGTAGTGCTCGAAGCCGCCGGCCAACACGATCGTTTGTGTCCCAACGCACATCCCGCCGCTGCAGGTCGTGGGCGGGCAACCGGCGGCATCGCAGGCGACACAGGCGGCACCGGCCTCTCCGCACAGGGCGTCGTCGGTGCCCGGCTGGCAGGTCGAGCCGTCCCAGCAGCCGGTGCAGCAGGCGCCGCCGTGGCAGGTGCCTCCCGGACACGCAGCCGTGTCGTCGGGAACCGTTCCGCAGGTGCCGCTCGCATCACACGTGTCGGTCGTGCACGGGTTGCCGTCGTCGCACACGCTGCACAGCCCCCCGCCACCGCCGCAGGCTGCCGGCGTGTTCCCCGCGACACACGCACCCCCGAGCCAGCAGCCCGTGCAGCAGATGCCCGAGCGGCACTGCCCGGCGGCAGCGCCGGCCATGCACGGTGTGCCGTCGGTGGCCAGCTCGGGCACGCAAATCGCGGGCGCCTGGCTCGTGTCGCATCGCGCGGTCGCGCACAGGTCCGCGGAAGGAGGACAAGGGCTTCCGTCGAGCGGGCACGGCGTGCCCGGGGTGCATCCGGCGATGGGATCGCAGTAGCTCCCGGGGTTGCAGCGCGATGAGTCGGGCACGCAGGCGCCGGCCTCGTCGCACGACGCGCACGGCGCGCAGCGGCACGTACCGCCGTCCACGGGTCCACCGTCCACGGCCCCATCCGGCGCACCGCCCTCACCGCCTCCGTCCTGCGCTCCGGCGTCTGCCGCGAGGCACACGCCGTCCGTGCACTGCGCGTCCGGCGCGCAATCGTAGGGCCCCGCGAGCCCGGTCGCCGTCACCGCGACCTCGCCGCTGCCGCCCGCGACCAACTGCACGTCCCTGCAGCCCCTCGCGATCACGTTGCACGACGCGCCGAAGGCGCGAACGTACAGACCGTAGGTTCCCGCCTTGACGTTCCCGAGGCCGCTGCCGGTCCACCCCCGCACGAGCTCGATGGTGCGCAGCGCATCGACGGACGGCGCGCCGTCGGTGCTCTCACCACTGCACGCCGATACCAGGCTGATCTCGACCCGACGCGCCTGATCGGTGAGAGCGGCGGACTCGAAGCGCACCACCACCGTGTAGCCGCCTCCGCCGCAGGACATCGCTGCCACCGCCCCCACCACGACCGCCGCTCGAAGGAACCGCGCCACCGTCGTCGATTGTCGCCAATCAGGCCAATGGCGAGCAAGTGAGGGCCGGGCGGGGCGGCCCCGCCGCACGCGGACCCACCTCAGAGGCACACCTGCGTCGGCGGTTCGCCGGTGGAGTCGCCGGGCCCGTCGCCGACCTCGCCGAGCATGTCGTCGCCGAAGCACCACACGCCCCCGCCGCTCGAGAGAGCACACGTGGTGCTGGCCGCCGTCTTCACGTCGAATCCAGTCGTTGCGACCGCCCACCTGGCTCGGAGCCATCGGTGAGCTGCCGCCCATTCCGCACTGTCCGCCGTCGCACTGGCCCCAGCACCACAGGGTCCCGTCGTCGTGCAGACCGCAGGCGAAGGTCCGTCCGGTGGCGACCTCCGCCCAGTGGGTGTCGGTGCCAATCTGCTCCGGTGTCGTGCGGTCACCGCCCGAGCCGATCACGCCGCTCCTGTTGTCCCCCCAGCACCACAGCGAGCCGTCGGTCTTCACCGCGCACGCGAACCCCTGAGGGCCGGCGGTGAGCGCGTCGTCGCTGACCGCCACCTGTGCCCAGGTCGCATCCATGCCGACCTGGCCAGGCATCGTGTGGTCCACCCTCGAGCCGTCGCCGAGCTCGCCGCTCTGGTTGCTCCCCCAGCAGTAGAGCGAGCCGTCGGTCCCGATGCCGCCAGCTGTGGCTTGCGCGCAGCGCGATGCTCGCCCAGGTCACGGCCTCGCCCACGGGCGTGGGCACGTCGGCCTCGGTGCCCGGGAAACCGAGCTTCACCGTGGCCGCTGCCGCCCCAACACTCGAGCAATCGGTCCGCGGCGATCGCGCAGCTGCCGTGATAGCTCGACACGACCGAAAGGAAACCGTCCGCGGTGCCGACCTCGGCGGGGAAGGGGCTCATGCCCGCGGTGGTACCGTTGCCGAGCTGCCCCGAACGGTTGTCGCCCCAGCACCACACGCTGCCGCCGGTTTGAAGCCCGCACGTGAAGCTCCCGCCGCCGGCCACCGCCGTCCAGGTTGCCGTCGAGGGCCCGGACATCGAGCTCACCGCAACGGGGGCATCGCGCTCGGTCGTCGTGCCGTCCCCGAGCGCCCCGGCGGCGTTCGAGCCCCAGCACCAGAGGCTTCCGTCGGTGGCCACCGCGCAGAAGTGGTCGGGGCCCGCGCCCAGGGCCTTCGCCCCGCGGGCGATGCACATGCCGCCGGTGCAGCGGCTCGAGGGGCAATCGGCTCCGCCGCAGGTCGCGCAGTCGCCGCCGCCCGTGCCGCAGACCGCATTCGTCGTTCCTGCCTGGCATGTGGATCCGTCCCAGCACCCGGTGCAACAGACACCTGCGTGGCAGGCGCCTCCGGGGCAGGTGGCGGTGTCGTCCGGCACCGACTGACACGCTTTGGCCGACGTGCACGTGTCGGTCGTGCACGGGTCGCCGTCGTCGCACGCGTTGCAAATCGCGCCGCCCGTGCCGCAGACCGCAACGGTGTTACCGGGCATACACGCGCCAGCGAACCAGCAACCGGTGCAGCACTCGCCGGACCGGCACTGTCCGGCAGCGCCGCCGGACGAGCACGAGGAGCCGTCGCCGACCGGCCTTGGCGCGCAAATCGACGGCGTACGGCTCGTGTCACACGTGTTGGAGGTACACGGGTTGCCGTCGTCGGGACAGGAGCCTCCGTCGAGGGGACAGGGCGTGCCCGCCATGCAGCCGGCGGTCGGATCGCAGTAGTCGCCCGCAGGACAGGCCGTCGAGTCGGGGACGCAGGCGCCGGTGCAATCGCACGACGCGCATGCGGCGCACTGGCACACGGGGCCGGCTTCCTCCGCGCCGTCACGCGCTCCGGCATCGGGGCTCAGGCAGCTCCCGTCGGCGCAGAGCAATCCCGAGGGGCAGCCCCGTGGACCGGCGATCCCGATCACGGTGACCACCTGGTCCCCGCTGCCGCCTGCCGCGAGCGTCACGGGCATGCAGCCCACCGCCACGACGCCGCAGGACGCGTCGAAGCCGCGCGCGTACAGGCCGTAGCTACCCGGCGGGACCGCCCCGAGACCGGTGCCCGACGCGCTGGGCGTCAGGTCGATGGTGCGGATGGCGGCGACCGGCTGCCCGGTGCGGATGGCCGCCGTGTTGCACGTGGTCACCAGGCTCACTTCCACCCGCCGCACCTGGCTCGCCAGGTCGGTCGGGGAAAACTTCACGACTACGCGGTAGCCCCCGCCGCAGGACAGGGCGACACACGCCAAGAGCCCCAGCGCCACTGTCCGAGTACGGCTCACCGGGATCCATTGTCGCCCGGCCGGCACCGAAGCGGCAAGCTGGGTGCGCGGACCCCGCTCGGCCATGCGCGCTCGGCCGGCTGCGGCTGGCGCGTGGCACGCGGAGCGCGCATCGTTCCGGCCACGTGTCCGTTCGGTCTTCGATCGTGGCGCTTCTCGCCGCGTGCTGCCTGCTCGTCGCCACGGGGACGGCGGCGCAGGACCACACCGATGCGGGTGTGCGGGTGCGCGGCACGACGGGGCCGGGGAGCGGGGACGCGGGGTCCGCGGGGTCCATCTCCGGCGCGGGCGCGGACGGTGGAGCGCCGGTAGAGGGTGTGCGGCACCTCGTGCCGCCGCAGCTCGTGACGAGCCCCGAGATCACGCTGCCGGAGGGAGCGGCCCCGCTGCCCGAGGACGCCACCGTGGGGCTGGGTCTGGTCATCGACGCCGACGGCCACGTCACCGACGCCCAGATCCTGGTGCCTCTGCGCGACGACGTGGACGCGCGGGTCCTCGAGGCGGCGCGGCAGATGCGCTTCGAGCCGGCGCGGCGGGATGGCGTGGCCATCCCCTCGCGCGTTCGCTTCCAGTTCCACGTGTCGCCGCCCGCTGCGGCGCCGAGCAGGGGTGGGGGCGGCGTGGCCGCGAGCGCGACGACCACGACGTCCACGTCCACGTCCACGACGTCCACGTCCACGTCCACGACGTCCACGTCCACGACGTCCACGACGCCCACGTCCACGACGCCCACGTCCACGACGCCCGCCCCACCGCTCGCCTTCGGCGCCACCGCCACGGTCGACCGGCCCGAGCCCGGGGCCGCCTCGCGCATCGTCCTCCACGCCCAGGAGCTGACGACCGTGCCCGGCACCTTCGGCTATCCGTTGCGCGTCGTACAAGCCCTGCCCGGCGTCGCCCGCTCGCCCTACAGCCTCGGCTTCTTCGCCGTGCGCGGCGCGTCCTTCGAGAACACGGGCTTCCTGGTCGACGGCTACTACGTGCCGATCCTCTATCACCTGGGCGCGGGCCCCGCGGTGATCTCCGCGCGCCTGGTCGACCAGCTCCGCTTCTACCCCGGCGGCTACCCGGTCGAGTACGGCCGCTTCACAGCCGGCATCATCGCCGTCGACACCGCGCCGCCCCACGTCGAGGCGCCCCACTTCGAGCTCGAGGTGGACCTCTTGCGCGCCAGCGCCCTCGGCATCGTGCCCTTCGACCACGGTCGCGGCACCGTCGCGGTCGCCTACCGCCGCAGCTACTACGAGCTGCTCCTGCCGCTGCTCGTCAAGGGCGTGAACCTCTCCTACCAGGACTGGCAGGTGCGCGCCGACGAGAAGATCTCCGATCGCCTCAGCGCATCGGTCTTCGTCTTCGGCTCGGACGACAACCTGGACACGTCGCAGGCCGCAGGCGCGGGCGTGACGAGCGACACGACCCAGACCGGCATCACCTACGGCTTCATCCGCGCCATCGCGGGCCTGACCCTGAAGCTCTCGCACCACGGGCGGCTGCGCTGGAGCGGCAGCATCGGCCACGACGCGAGCGACTCCGCCAGACCGCGCCGGGCTCGGGCGCCATCCGGGCGATCATCACGGCCCTCGCCCTCGGCACGCGCCTCGAGCTGACGCAGCCCGAAGGGCCCCTGTTCACGACGAGCGCGGGCGTCGACGTGGACTCGCGCATCTACCACGCCGACTGGACCCTGCCCGCCATCCCGGGCCTCGGCGAGCTCCCCAAGCCCTACTTCATCCCGCAGCTCACCGAGCTGTCGAACGAGGTCGTGATGCAGCAGGTGGGCTCCTGGCTCGAGCAGGTCGTCCGCCCCGGGCCCTTCGAGATCACCGGCGGTCTGCGCGTCGAGTACATGGGCTACGCCGACGTGTCGACGGTGCGCTTCGATCCGCGCGGCGTGGTGCGCTTGCACGCGGGCCCGCACGTGACCCTCATCGCCTCCTCGGGCCTCTTCTCCCAGCCGCCGACGCCAGTCGACGTGGACCGCCAGCTCGGCAACACGCACATGCGCCCGGAGCGATCGTGGCAGAGCTCCCTCGGCCTGGAGCTGACGTTGCCATGGCACCTGAACGCCACCGCGACCGGCTTCTTCAACCGCATGTGGTACCTGCCGCGCACCGTCAACACGCTCGTCCCGGACGGCCACGGCGGGGTGCGGCGCAGCTTCTACGCGGACGACGGAGAGGGGCGGAGCTACGGGCTCGAGCTCGATGGTGCGGCGCAAGATCGAGCAGGGCTTATACGGTTGGATATCGTACACATTGTCCTGGAGCGACCGCTTCGTGGGCGGCGGCAAGACCGTCCCCTTCTACTTCGACCAGCGTCACATGCTGAACTTCGCCTTGAGCTACGCGATCGACGGCTGGCGCTTCGGCGCGCGCTTCACGCTCGCGAGCGGACGGCCGACGCGACCGATCACCGAGGTGCGGTGGGACGCGGACGGGAGCTATTACGACCCGGCCCGCGGTGGGTTGACCGATCGCCTGCCGACCTACCAGGAGCTCGACCTGCGCATCGATCGCAAGATCCGCCTCGGCCCCCTCGAGGGCTCGGTCTACCTCGACGTGCTCAACGTCTACGACGCGCCCAACTCGGAGGGATGGCTCTACCAGTACGACTTCCGGAAGCGCGCCCCCCTACCCGGCCTGCCGACCATCGGCACGATTGGCATCCGCCTGGAGTACCAATGACGGGCGCCCGCACGAGCCACCGTCTCTCCTTCGGCGTCGCCGTCGCCCTCGTCACGGCGCTCGCCCCTGCCTGCTCGGGGACGAGCTTCGCTCCGTCGGAGATCATCAAGACCTGGCGGCCCCTCGCCATCGTCGCCGACCCGCCCGAGGCGGCGCCCGGGCAGGACGTCACCTTCCACGCGCTCCTCAGCGACCCCGACGGCGTCGACGTGATCGATCCGTCGAGCCGCGGCTTGACCTACACGTGGACGGCCTGCTTCCGGGCCGACTCGCCGGGGCCGATCAGTGGGGCACAGTACAACGCGACCGAGCCGGCCGAAGGCTGCGATCCGGGCGCCGAGGGGGTGGTCGCGCTCGAGACCTTGCCGGACGGTGTGGGCCGCGTCGACGGCACCGCGACGGCGGCCTTCTTCTCGCACCTCGACGTGCTCGCCGCGGCTCTCGGCGGCCAGATCACGCCCGCCCAGGTGCAGCAGATCGCCGACCAGGTGGGCTTCCCCCTGACGGTGCAGCTCACCGTGACCCAAGGCGACAAGGTGCTGATGCGCGCCTACAAGCGCTTCATCGTGAGCACGCGCGACACGCCGAACACGAACCCGCCGCCGCCCCGCTTCCAGATCGGCAAGGACGGTCCCTGGGTGAGCGGCCGTGGCGTCAGCGCGCCCTTCGAGTGCGACCCGGAGGACGGCACGACCCCCGTCATCGACGCGGGCGCGAAGGTCATCCTCGGCCCGGCGACGGACGACGACAGCTGGCGTGAGACCTACGAGGTGCTCGACATCCGCGGCAGCATCGTCCCCGAGCAGGAGGGCGCCTTCTACAACTGGTACGGCACCGCGGGCGCCTTCGATCAGGACGTGACCTACGCACCGGTGCGCGACAACGTGTGGACCACGCCGAAGACGCCCGGCACCTATCCGCTCTGGCTCGTCGTGCGCGACGGCCACGGCGGCACGAGCGCGTGCCGCACCGAAGTCGAGGTGCGGTAGCAGCGCGACGCCGATGTCGTCTGGCCGTTCCCCGTCGCCGACCATCGCCTACTCCGATTGCGGGCGGGGGGTCTTGGCGTTTGCAGAACGGGAGCGCTCCACGGAGCGCGCAAGGCTCCCACCCCCCATCGACGCGGGCGCTCTGACCCCACGTTCCCGACGTCTTCGTCGTCGCGGCGCACGTTCTCCTCACTGGCACCGAACTTGCTCCCATGGGATGGCGCATGAACACTTCGACGAGAGTGGGGTTTGCTGTCGCCTGCGTCTGGGCCCTCGGCTGTGCCTCCCAGCCGGCGACCGGGACCCGCGGCACGCCCGGCGGCGACGCAGGCACCCGGAGCGATGCGTCCGTACGCATTCCGACGGGCGACGGCGGCGGCGGTGGTGGCGGTGAGACGACGAACGAAGACCCGACGACCTGCGCCGAGGCGGCGGCCAGCAAGTCCTACGTCGGCTGCGACTTCTCACCCCGTGGCCCTCGCCAACATCGTGCTCGAGGACTTCGACTACGCGGTGGTCGTGGCCAACACGGGCGCCGCGCCGGCCGCCGTGCACGTCACGGGCAGCGGCGTGGACACGAGCGTGACGGTCGCGCCGAACGCCCTCGAGACGATCGTCCTGCCGTGGGTCGATGCGCTGAAGGGACCGAGCAGTGGCGGGTGCGGTGCCACATGGACGCTGACCGGGAGCATCGTGGCGCCAGGGAGCGCGTACCACCTGACGAGCTCGGTCCCGGTGACCGTGTACCAGTTCAATCCGCTCGAGTACCACACGACGGGAGAGCCCGCGGTGTGCGACGAGGGCGAGAACGCCTCGGAGCCCGGCTTCTCGCAGACGAACGACGCGTCGCTGCTGTTGCCGAGCACGGCGATGACGGGTCACTACCGGATCCCCGGCGTCATGGCCCCGGCCATGACGATTCCGGGCTTCGGAACACTGCCGTCGGGGCAGAACCAGTACTTCGCCGTGACGGGCACGATGGATGGCACCCACGTGAGCATCCACGTGTCGTCGACCGGCCAGATTGTGGCGGGTGGCGGCATCGCGGCCACATCGGCGGGTGGCGTCGTGAGCTTCACTCTCGACCAGGGCGACGTCGCCGAGGTCGCTGCGCCGGTCGACGTGGACCTGAGCGGCAGCCTCGTGCAGGCCGACCACCCGGTGCAGGTCATCAGCGGCAATCCGTGCCTCAGCGTGCCGGCCGGCGCCGCAGCCTGCGACCACCTCGAAGAGAGCGTCTTCCCGGTGGAGACGTTGGGCAAACATTACTTCGTGGCACCGCCGACCGGTCCGCGCGGGGACACGCCCGGCTACATCGTGCGCATCTACGGCAACGTCGACGAGACGCACCTCACCTATCCGGGCGGAGCGCCCGCGGGCGCGCCGTCGACGATTGACGCCGGACAGGTCGTCCAGGTGGGCCAGCCGATGAGCCTGACCAACACCCTCGTGTGCACGCGGGCCTTCGAGATCGAGGGCGATCACGAGATCGAGGTCGAGACCGCCATGTTGAGCGCCGCGTTCGCCGATACGGATTCGTCAGGGAGCGCAGAGCCCGAAGGCGACCCGTCCCAGAGCCAGGCGGTCGCCGTCGAGCAGTACCGCACCAAGTACGTGTTCCTCGCGCCGACGAACTACGACATCAACTACGCAGACGTCATCATGCCGTCGAGCGCGAACGTGACGCTGGACGGCGCACCGCTCACCGGCAACAGCTCCCCGATCGGGTCGGGCTACGTCGTGACGCGGGCCCCGCTCGACGCGGGCGGAAGCGGCAGCGGCGCGCACGTCCTCATCTCGGACCAACCCGTCGGCCTCCAGGTGATCGGCTACGGCGCGTACACGAGCTACCAGTACCCGGGCGGCCTGAACCTCGCGTCCATCGCGCCGCCCCCGCCGTTGATATGACGGCGGCTTGGGGCGTCCTCGGGGGGACCGCGTGGGGCGGCACCGGGCCGCGATTGGGGCTTCAGGGATCCGCAAGGTTTGGGGTGCTTGCTGGTCTGGGTGGGTGAGGTGGCCCGGGCCGGAGGCGTCCTCGACGCTTCGAGCGGAGCTGCCGAGCCCGCGCGCGCCAAGCGACAAATCCGTTAGACTATTGGCTTGTGGAGGTTCCCATGCGCCGGAATGTTCGAGGCCTCGCCCGTCTCTCGTTCATGCTGATGGCCGCTGTCGCGTCCCAGGGCTGCGGCGGCTCGAGTCCGGGAACGGGCTCGGACGCGGGAACAGGCTCGGACGCGGGAGCGGGCTCGGACGCGGGAGCGGGCTCGGACGCGGGACCGACGCAGCCGGACCAGGTCACCGTCGCCCAGGGCACGCTGCAAGGCGCTGCCTCGGACACGGGCGGCTCCTACGTCTTCAAGGGCATCCCCTATGCCGCCCCTCCGGTCGGTGACCTGCGCTTCGAGCCGCCGGCGCCGCCTGCGTCGTGGACCGACACCCGCGATGCGACCCAGTGGCCCGCCGAGTGCACCCAGACGAGCACGTACGACGACCTGACGGCCCCCGTCACGGGCAGCGAAGACTGCCTCTACTTGAACGTGTGGACGCCGGACACGCAGCCGACGAGCCCCATGGCGGTCATGGTGTTCATCCACGGGGGCGGCGCCCAGTGGGGCTCGACGAGCAACACGAATGCCCAGACCGGCGTCCAGGGCTACGACGGCCAGTACATGGCCGAGCACGGGGGCGTGGTCGTGGTCACGATCCAGTACCGCCTCGGCATCCTCGGGTTCCTCGCCCATCCCGCCCTGTCGGCGGAGACCTCCTACCACGGCTCGGGCAACTACGGTCACATGGACCAGGTCGCCGCCCTGCAGTGGGTCCAGGCGAACATCGCCAGGTTCGGCGGCGACCCGCACCGGGTCACCATCTTCGGCGAGTCCTTCGGCGGTCACTCGGTCAACGTGCTCGTGGCCTCGGCCCGAGGGGCCGGTTTGTTCTCGGGCGCGATCACCGAGAGCGGCGACGCGAACGTCCCGCCCCTCTCGACGGCCGAGAGCTCGGGAATGCAGCTCGCGGCAGCCGTCGGTTGCACCGACATGTCCACCGCGGCCTCGTGCCTTCGCGCGGCCTCCGCAGCGGACCTCGTGGGAGCCCAGATCAAGGGCTACACGGACATCGACGGCGACTTCCTCACCGAGTCCCCGAACACGACCTTCCAGAACCACCGGGAGAACGACGTGCCCTGGATGATCGGGTCGAACGCGGACGAGGCCACGACGCTGGACCATCTGCTGAGGAACAACATGCAGCTCACGACCACGAGCGGCGTCACGACGGCCCTCGCATCCGTGCTCGCGCGCAACGCGTCCATGCCGAGCGCCGCCGTGATGAACGAAGCGAGCCAGGCGATCACGTTCTACATGGGGATGGAGCCCACCCCCTACGATGCCTTGATCGCCGCCGCGACCGACAACCAGATGACGGCTCCCGCCCGCAGGCTCCTGCGCGCCACCTCGAGCCGCACCTCGCCCTCCTACCGCTACCACTTCGAGCACGTGTTCAGCCACGGCCCCCTCAAAAGCCACGAGGCCGGCCACGGCAGTGAGATTCCGTTCGTCTTCCACAACTTCTCGACCGACGCGATCTACGTGCCGAGCGCGGACGAGCTCGCCTTCGCCGATCGCATGGTCGGCTACTGGACGACCTTCGCGAAGACCGGGGCGCCGAGCACCGACTGGCCGGTCTGGACCGACCCCGACGACCCGGCCATGGCCCTCGACGTCACGTCGCAGGTGATTCACGGCGTCAACACGGCCGGGTGCGACTTCTGGGACAGCCAAACGGCGACGCCCTGAGGCCCGCGGCCCCCGGTCGACCTCCCGCCCTGCCGGTCGGCGCGATCCCGCGAGGAGCCCTGTCGGGCTCGTCGAGCGGTCCGAGGCTGCATGCGATCGCACCGCCGCCGCCGCTGATCCGAGCGCTGCCGACCGGACCATCGAAGGCGCCTGTGGAACGGGCGATGTTCCATCGACTCGGCATACACGCGTGTCGTCGCGTGCGACCTCGGGACCCTGTCGGGGCTTCGGTCGTGTCGGCGCGCGTTGCATCACTGGCATCTCGCTTGCTTGTTCAGACGGATCGTGAACGCACGTACGACGATCAGATTGGCAATGGCCTGCCTCTGGACGTTCGGCTGCGCGCCCCAAGCGGCGCCAGGGACACGCCCGGGCGGTGGCACCGTAGAGGCCGGCGTCGGCATCGACGCTTCCATCGGCTCTCCGCCTGGCAGCGACGGTGGTGGTGGCGTCGCGGTCCGTGACGCCAGCGAGAGCGACAGCGGCCCGGTCGGCGAAGATCCGACGACCTGTGCCCAGGCGGCGGCCAGCAGGTCCTACGTCGGCTGCGACTTCTATCCCACGGCGGTCGCCAACATCGTCTGGCCCATCTACGACTACGCCGTGGTCGTCGCGAACACGGGCGCGGCGGCAGCAGACGTCACCGTGACGGGCAACGGTGTGGACCAGCACGCCACGGTCCCGCCGAACGGCCTGCAGACGATCTACCTGCCCTGGATGCAAGCCCTCAAGGGAACCGACTGGGGGATGTGCGGCGACTCGGACGTGCCGACGGCGAGCATGCTGGTACCGCACAGCGCCTATCACCTCACGAGCTCGCTGCCGGTGACCGTGTATCAGTTCAGCCCGCTCGAGTACGAGCCGACGGGCGGGCCCCCGGGCAAGGTCTGGTCGACCTGCGCCATGCCGGACCCGGGCGAGGAGTGTACGACCGCGGGCTGCCCCTCCTACTCGAACGACGCGTCGTTGCTCTTGCCGAGCACCGCCATGACCGGCCATTACCGCGTCGAGGAGTCGAAGGCCGACGCCTGGGTGCCTTCCTACGTCGCGATCACCGGCACGGTCGACGGCACCGAAGTGAAGATCCACGTCTCGCCGACTGGCGAGGTCGTCGCCGGTGGTGGCGTGGCGGCGGCGAGCGCGGGCGGCATGGTGAGCCTGACCTTGAACCAGGGCGACGTCGCCGAGGTGGTGGAGCAGACCGGCCAGGACCTGAGCGGCAGTCTCGTGCAAGCCGACCACCCCGTGCAGGTGATCGCGGGCAACCCGTGCGTCACGTTGCCGCACGGCGCGGCCTCCTGCGACCACATGGAAGAGGCCCTGTTTCCCGTCGAGACGCTCGGCAAGCACTACTTCGTGACGCCGTCGACCGGGCCGCTCGGCGACACGCCCGGCTACGACGTGCGCTTCTACGGCAACGCGGACGGGACCCATCTCACGTATCCGTCGGGAGCGCCGCCGGGCGCGCCAGCCACCATCGACGCCGGGCAGGTCGTCGACCTCGGCCAGATCACCGCGGCCTTCGAGGTCCAGGCCGATCACGAGCTCGCGGTCGGGATCTTCATGCTCGGCGGTCAGATCGACGATCCGGGCGGCGACGAGGGCGACCCGTCCCAGAGTCAGGCGGTGGCCGTCGAGCAGTACCGGACCAAGTACGTGTTCCTCGCGCCGACCAACTACGACAGCAGCTACGCGGACGTGATCATGCCGTCGGGCGCCCACGTGATGCTCGATGGCGCGCCGCTCACCGGAGCGAGCTCACCCATCGGCTCCGGCTACGTCGTGATGCGCCCCAAGCTCGGCCCGGGCGCAGGCGGCGCACACGTGCTCGTCTCGGACCAACCCGTCGGCCTTCAGGTGATGGGCTACGGCGTGACGACGAGCTACCAGTACCCGGGCGGCCTGAACCTGCATGCGATCGCACCGCCGCCGCCGCTCATCTAGATCGACGTGCCCGATACGGGGACGCGGCCGCGGCGATCCCGGGCGTGGACAGGACGAGGTCGGCGGCGGCGGGCAACGTCACGGTGCGACTCCTGGGACGGTCCCGACGGGCGGGCCCCAGCCGCGCAGGTTGACTTCCCGCGCCGCGCAGTAGATCGTTTTCTTGCGCATTTCCGCGGCGGTAGGCGGGGCCCGAGGGCCGTGGCAGTCGATCGTTCGACAAAGGGTGTGGATCCGTTCGACCTCGTGGGCAGTCAGCTCATGGGCCGCTACACCGTCGAGGAACGCCTGGCCCGCGGCGGGATGAGCGTCCTGTACCGGGGCCACGACGAACGGTTGAAGCGCCCGGTGTGTGTGAAGGTCTTCTTCGGCCTCGACCCGACCCGTCCCTCCTACCGGGCCGTCTACGACCACTTCGTGCAGGAAGCCTTCGCCCTGTCGCAGCTCGGCCATCCGAACACTCTGCGCATCTACGACTTCGGTTACCTGGAGGACGAGCGCGCGACGCCCTTCCAGGTCGCCGAGCTCCTCGAAGGCGGCACCCTCGCAGGCTACATCCGGCGCAAGCAACGCCTCTCCCTCGAGGAGAGCCTCCACGTCCTGGAGGTCGTGGCCGGTGCCCTCAGCGAGGCGCACGCCTCTGGCATCGTCCACCGCGACATCAAGCCGTCCAACATCCTGTTCGGTCGAGCCGGGGCTGAGGACGTGGTGAAGCTCGCGGACTTCGGCATCGCCAAGGCGTTCCTCGGCTCGTCGGCGGCGAGCCGCTTTCCCCACGGGCCCGTGGACACGGCTGTCACGGCGCACAAGGGCCTCGCGTTCTACTCCCTCTCCTGGGCTGCGCCCGAGCAGCTCCGGGGCCTGGCGGTCACGCCCGCGGCTGACGTGTTCGCGCTCGGGCTGGTCGTCGCCTTCATGCTGACGGGCGAGCAGGTCTTCCCGGAGGAGGGGGAGTTCATCCAGACCTTCGACATGCGCATGGAAGGCGACGCGTTGCTCGACCGCATCCTCGAGGACATGGCGCTCGACGAGCCCGTGCGGGAGGTCATCCGCCACGCGTGCCGGGACGACGTGGGCGCGCGCATCGCGACCCCCCTCGCGCTGATCGAGGCGCTCGTCGAAGCCAACGCCGCCGTCCAGAACGACGACACCGCGCAAGAGCTGGACGCACTCGTGGACGCGGGCGCCGTGGAGATCATCGACGCCTCCGTGCCGGTCCTCGTGGTCCAGTCCACCCGGAGCCCGGAGATGCTCGCCGCCGGCCGCCGCGTGCGGCTCATCGAGGTCCCGCAGGAGGTCGTGCTCGGGGCCGGCGCGGGCTTCGTCCAGAGCCCGGCGCGCCTCCGCATCACCTTGCTTCCCCAGGCCGGCGAAGGGGCGCGACTCCACGTCAAGGGGCTCAACTGCTTCGTCGCGAAGAACGCAGGGCGCCCGTCGTCGGCCGCCGACCTGTGGGAGGGGTGCGACCTCGAGCTGTGCGCCCCCAACCGTGCGACGATCGACCGGATGCAGGTGCTGTTCGGGCGCCTCGAGGGGGACGCGCGCAGCTTCGCCCTACAGAGCTGCCGCATCGAGGTGCCCCTTCGGGTGTCGCGGACATCGGTCGCGCTCGACTACGGCCCCGGACGCGAGATCGTCTTGCTCTACCAGGCCCCGAGGAACGGCTCGTGACGCGCAACGAAACGGCCGACGACCCCGTCAACGAGTTCGACGACGAGGAGGAGACCATCGCGGGCGTGCCGGGCTCCTTCGTCATGCCGGAGTTCGCGGCCCCGCCCGGGGCGCCGGATCCGAGCGGCGGCCCCGGCACGACCGGAGTGAGCGACGCGACCCAGCGGATTGGCACCGCCGGAGGACCCGCATCGGCCGGGGCTCCGGCGCCTGCTCACATCATGCGCTCCCGGGCCTACCGGTTCGTCGTCGACGAGCACGGGCAGCCCATCGAGCTCGGCTCCGGCCGCTTCGCGAAGGCCTACCTCGGCGAAGAGGGCTGGATCGAGTCCAAGACGGCGTTCCGCCGGCAGGTCGCGATCAAGATGCTGCAGTGCAACGTCTCCCCCGAGGACGCGCTCCGGTTCCAGATGGAGAAGGAGCTGCTCGAGCGCGTGCAGGGGCACCCGAACATCGTGACGCTCCACGCCTCGGGCGAGTCGGACAACCCGGACTTCATCCCGCCCCCGATCCGCGATCGCGTCGAGAACGACTTCATGATCCTCGAGCTGCGCGACATGTCCCTCGAGGAGCGGCTCAAGGGCGCGCGCGGTCGCGCCCACCGCGAGGACCTGCTTGCTCTTGCCGATGCGCGAGCGGGTCTTCCGGGTCCTCGAGTACATGATCCCGATCAGCGCCGCGGTCGAGTACGCGCACCTCGTGCGGCGACATGTGCCACCGCGACATCAAGCCGGCGAACATCCTGGTCAAGCTGCCGAACCCGCAGCTCAAGGGCGACACGCTGGACGTGCGGCTGGCCGACTTCAACGTCGGCAAGGTGCGCGACGACACGGTCGACATGTCGATCACGCAGCACCAGAGCGTGCCCGGGACGCTCTTCTTCCAGGCGCCCGAGCAGGAGACCAACGTCTTCGAGCTCCTCGTCAACGTGCAGCGGGGCCAGCGGGAGATCGAGTACTTCGAGGACTTCTACATCGACATCACGGAGAACGACACGTTCCAGCTCTTCAACCGGCCCGAGCGCTACCCCGTCACGGGCGCCGACCGCGCGAAGAAGAAGATCCTCCTCTCGCGCCCGTGGGCGGAGGCGAGCGAGTCCAACGTGCGGGCCAAGATCATCAAGAGCGTCGATCGACCGGCGGACATCTACTCCCTCGGCACGATGTTCTACTACCTGATCACCGGCGCCTACGGAAACCCGAAGAACCTCTACGACGCCTTCCGCAAGTTCATCGAGTACGACGGCGACGAGGAGCAGAACACCATCGAGGCGTACATCGAGCACGAGTACGCGGTCATCCAGAACCTTCGGGCGCCGAAGGCCGACGGCGGCGATGACAAGCCCGTCGTGGCGCCGGCCGACCGGTTCTTCACCTACAAGCACTACCTCGACGGCAACGGTGAGCTGATCGACAAGGAGATCGTGATGATCCTGGCGCGCGCCATGATCCGCAACAAGCCGGACAGCTACTGCCAGGCCTGGGACACACAGACCGTGGGCATCAGCGACTTCGTGGAAGACCTCCGCCACCTGTACGAGGTGCTGGGCGCGACGACCCCGCTCAGGCCCGGCCTCGTGTCCCATCAGTGGAGCGCGCGGCCGACCATGATGGCCCGCCTGCGGCGCTTCTTCCGCCGCCTCCGCGGGCGCTTCGAGAAGCTCGAGCTTCCGCGGCTGCCCGGCCCGAAGCCGCCCCGGGAGTGAGCCCGTCGCGCGACGACCGCTCTAGGGGCAGACCCCGACGAGGTGCGGCGTCAGGATGAAGGTCCCGACCGAGTCGCCCCACATGGCCGCGACTCCCTCACCGGTGGGGAGCAGGCCCACGCCGGAGTTACCGAACACACCCATGGCGATGTAGCCGGACGCGATGCGCTGGGGACCGGAACCGAGGGGCGACCGTCCGTCCCGAAGGCGCCCACCATGACCTCGAACCCGCGCATGGTGGCAGGCTGCCGGTAGTAGGCGACGACGAGGCCGGCTTGCCCCCAGACCACCTCCGGATAGGGCGATGTGATGGTCCCTACATCGACGAGGGTGGTGGGAGCGAGGTGGCGCGACAGGGCGCCGTCGAAGGTCGTCATCGAGAGGATGGTGGACGGCGCGACCTTCTTCCAGATCACCGCGAGCTCGCTCCCCGTCCAGGTCGCCGCCTGGTAGCCGAGCGTGCCCGTGTCGATGTCGACGGAGGCCACGCCGCGCGCGCCATCCTCGGAGATGAGCGTCATGTGCAACGTGCCGGCAGCCGGGGCGCCTCCCGTCCACAGGACACCCCATCCCGAGCCCATGAAGAGCAGGCGCGACACGGCGGCGGACCCGCCCTGGGGCTGTAGGGGCAAGGCCGGCGTGGCGCTCGCGCCGGCGGTGTCGACCACGCTGAAGTACTCCTCGACCGCGCCGGTTCGCGCGTCCGACCACACGACCCCAACGTGCCCCGCGTGGTAGGCGACCTCCGGCAAGGCGGCCTGGGCGCCGGGGGGGCTCAGCGCGAGCGGTGTGCCGAGAAGGTTCCCGGCCGGATCGATGCGGACGAAGCGCGCGACCTGCGCCTCGTCAATCCATGCGATGCCGATCTCGCTGCCGGTCCACGCCATGCCTTGGCGGTACGTCCACGCCATGGGGTCCGACGTGATCGCGAGGCGCGTGGGCGCTCCCGCCTCCGAGCCGTCGGCGTTGTACCGGTAGAGATCGAGGTTGGTCCCGTCGACGTCGAGGAAGAGGATCTGCAATCTGATCAGCGTCCTAGGACGGGCCGGGACCCAAGTCGGGCAGCTCTCCGGGGGTGGGAACCGGGAGCATGTCGGTGTCGAGCGTCGTCTCGTTCTCGCGGTACGTGACTCCATCGGAAATGCGCGCGATGTCGAAGCCGGGGGTCGCGATGTTCACGCCGATGGTGCTCGACGACACCTCGCCGTCCCGGAGGTCCATGGTTCCGCCACCCGCGAGCTGCAGCCCGATGGGCGTGTTGCCCGCGACGAGGAAGTCGTGGAGCTCCAATTGCCCATTGTCGTACGATCCGACACCGATGCCGCCCGGATTGTCGCAGCCATCGGCGGCGCACGCCTGGGGCTGGGTATCGATGACGCTGACCTTCGTCCCCGACACCGTCGTCCCGTACGCGAGAAGACCGCCGTCGTGGCTATCGCGGATCTGCACGTCGTTGAGGGTCGCCGTCGAGCCGGTGACGACTTCGACGCCGGTCCCGAAATTCCCGGAGGGCTCCGATGCGGTGTCCGCCACGAGGACGTGCTCGAGGTCGACCGTCGAGTTCCAGCCCACGCCCACGCCGTCGGAGCGGTTCGCCTCGATCCGCGCGCGCTCGACGCGCACGTTGGCACCGTGGAGCGCCAACAAGCCATCTCCGTGTCGACCGTCGCCGGTGCGTCCGTCGCCATCGTGGATGTGGACATCGGTCGCCGAGAGGACACTGCCGGCGAGGCCCACACCGACGCCGTAGATCGAGCCGTGGCCCACGTCCGTTCGCGTCAGGTCGGCGTGTCCACCGACGACCGCGATCCCGCCTCCGATCACGTCGGGGACGAGCGTCATCGTTCCGTCAGCGGCCGCAACGTAGCCCGGTGCGCTGGTCGCCCCGTCCACGGCGAGATCGCGGATGACGCAGCTCACGGGATCGTTCGCTACCTGGCCGACGCGCAGGCCGATGCCCACCGTCTGTTCGATGCGCACGCGGTCGGCTTCGAGCGATGCCCCGTACAGGACGCCCAGGCCGTACGCGCCGATGCCGTCGCTCATCTGGCTCATCGTGTTTTCGATGGTCAGGTCGCTGACGCGGAGCTGTGAGCCCGCGTCCGTCACCTCGACCCCGGTGGCCCGTGTGTCCTGCACGAGCGCGCGGTCGAGCTCACCGCCGGCGCCGAGCTCGTAGATGATTCCGGCGCCCCACGTTCCGTCGCTCGCGCTCCGCGTGGCTCGCACGGTGAGATCGTCGGCGTCGAGGCGCGTGCCGGGGTCTTGGGCGTCGACGCCGGCCGTCATCGCTTCTTCGACGAAGGCGCGCGCGAGATCGATCGATCCTGCGTCGATTGCGCGGACCCCGAGGCCTGCGGTGACGAACGCCGGGCTACCCGAGTCGCGGCGCACCACGACATCGTCCGCGGTGACGCTCCCTGCGTCGGTCATGAGGCCGCTGCCGTTGTCCTCGAACGAGGCACGCTCGAGCTCGAGCGTGGAGCCCGCGTACGAATAGGCCGCAAAGCCTCCCCGCCCATCGAGGGCCGGGGCGGTGTGGCGGACGACGACATCCTGTGCGTTCAAGTCCGAGCCGTCCTGGTCGGCCTCGATGCCGGCGAATCGGCTCCCGTCCACGAGGGCGCGCGCGAGCTGAACCGTGCCTCCGGAGGCGGCATAGATCGCCTCCCCGTACGCGTTCGTCATGATCGAGGCGGACGTGTCGCGCACGGCGACGTCGGCGATGTCGAGGGAGGCGCCGAGCACAGCGACGCCAATGCAGAGGGCGCGCTCGACGACGACGTGACGGGCCGTGGCTTGTGCCCCGGATTGCAAGGCGATGCCCACACCGCTCTCCTCGACGGTCGGGTCACCCACGGAATCACGCACGACGAACCCGCCGACCGTGCCGGTTCCTGAGGACGCAACCCATCCGGCGCTCGTCACGCCGGTGACGAGCACACCCTCGATGCGATAGTCGGCGCTCGTGCCGGGATCGGTCCAGACGCCGCCCCAGCAGCCGTCGATGTGCAGGTCGCGCACGGCGCTGCCCGGTGCGTCGAGCGTGACGCCGTAGTCGTCGGTCGTGCACGTGATGCGGGTCTGGGCGACGCATGCGCCGCGCAGCTCGACGCCCTGGGGCACGGCGAACGGCCCGGTGAAGGCGCCGGCCGAAAGGGCGACCGTCGTCCCGGGCGTGGCGTGGGAGAGCGCGGCCCCCACGGTCGCGAAGGGCGAGGCACGCGAGCCGTCGCCGCTGGCCGCGGCCCCCGCCTGCACGTAGAGCACGCCGCTCGCGGGCAGGTCGGCGGGCCACGTACCTGTAGGGCACGGGTCGCCGATGGGAGTGCATCCGTCGGCGTCGACGAAATGCGCTTCGCCGTCGGGGCAATCGCCACCGTCGGCGCTCGCCGGCTCGCACGTCGCGGGACCGCCGTCGGCCGCCGCCTGCTCGGTCCAGCCGGTCGGGCACGGCGTGAGCACGGGCAGCGCCGGAGACGCGGGGGCCGCCGGTGGTGCAACGTCGACCGCGAAGCCCGCGTCGGGCGATGCGGCATCACCGACCAGGGGCGCGCCGGCGTCCAGTCCGCCGTCGCTCGCGTCGGCCGGGGGCCCCTGTTGCCCGCAACCGGCTGCGACGACCAACACGAGGACGAGGCCCCAGCCCACGACGTCAGGGTATCACGCGCGCGAGGCCGCGCGCTGCGAGGGGCACGCGGCTCGTGCTACACCCGGGACCATGCCCCGCCATCCCCGTGTGTCCCCCACCACCGCGAGCCTCACCGAGCGCGTCTTCAGCACGCTCGCGCAGAAGGCCCAGGCGCGGGGCGGGACGATCTATCCGCTGCACGTCGGCGACACCTGGCGTGAGCCACCCGCAGCCGCGCGCGCCGAGGCGCAACGCACGACCGACCACCCGCGCCTGCACAACTACGCGCCGGTGCAGGGCGAGCCGGCGCTGCTCGACGCCATCGCGAAGAAGCTCGAAGCGCGGAGCGGCGTCACCGTGACGCGCGAGCACATCCAGGTCACGGCCGGCGCGACGAGCGGGCTGAGCGTCGTGTGTGGCGCGCTCTTCGATCCGGGCGACGAGGTGCTCTTGCCCGCGCCCTACTGGCCCCTCGTCCGCGGCATCATCGCCGGGCGCGGCGCGGTCCCGGTGGAGGTGCCCTTCTTCGATCGCGCCATCGGCTCGGGCGAGGAGGCCGAGGCCGCCCTCGAGGCAGCCGTCACCGAGCGCACCGTCGCGCTCTACGTCAACACGCCCCACAACCCGACGAGCCGCGTGCTCTCGGCCGACGTCGTCGACGCCATGGCGCGGGTGGCGCGCCGGCACGACCTCTGGGTGATCGCGGACGAGGCCTACGAGGAGTTGTGGCTCGGTGACGCACCGGCACCCGCCGTGTGGGCGCGCGACGACCTGCGCGATCGCACCGTCGCCGCTCACACCCTGTCGAAGAGCCACGGCCTCGCGGGCGCGCGCATCGGCTGGGTGCACGGACCGGCCGAGGCGATGGCCGCAGTCCGCGGGCTGCAAACGTTCCACACCTATTGTGCGCCGCGTCCCATGCAGGTCGGCGCCGTCGCCGCCCTCGAGCAGGGCGAGCCGTGGCTCGCCGAGGCGCGGCGACTCTACGGCGAAGCGGGCCGCCGGGCGGCCGAGGCCCTGGGGCTTCCGCCGCCCGCGGGCGGCACGTTCTTGTTCTTCGACGCCTCACCCATGCTCGACGCGAGCGACGCGACGGCCATGCCCTTCCTCGAGCGCTGCCTCGAGGCGGGCGTGTTGCTCACGCCGGGCGGCGCCTGCGGCCGGGACTACGCGCGCTGGGTGCGCCTGTGCTTCACGTCGGTGCCGCCCGACGCCCTGGGCGAAGCGCTCGATCGGCTGCGTCCCCTGTTCGCCCGGTGACAGCGGGTCCCCAAAACAGGAGATGCCGGGCGGACTTTGCGCTCGTATATTCGGCAGCCATGCGACTTCGTGCCACCGCCCTTCTCTTCGCCTCCCTTTTCGCCGGCTGCGGCGGAGGGCTCACGCTCAACCTGGTCGACGCCGCCTACCACCGGCCGAGCAACGTGGCCGTCTATTTCACGGTCGACACCTCGTCGGGCAATCCGGTGCCGGGCTTGCAGGCGTCGGACTTCCACATCTACGAGGACGGACAGCTGGTCTCGGCCGACGAGAGCCAGCAGACCATCGTCAACCCGGAGGTCGCGGCCGAGCACTACACGCTGCTCCTGGTCGACATGAGCGGCAGCGTGACCCGGAGCAACGAGGTGCCGCTCATCGAGGACGCGGCCAACCAGTTCATCAGCACACTCCAGGGCGTCCAGAGGGTCGCGGTCTACGCCTTCGACGGGTCCGCCGACATCCACCCGATCACGCCCTTCACCGGCTCGACCGGCGGCGCGGAGCGGGGCGTGGCGCGCCTCACCGGCTTCCACGCGCGCGATCCGTCGACGAACCTCAACGGGGCCATCGTCAAGGCGGTCGACGTCCTGAGCGGCGCCCTTTCGCACTCCACGACGCCCCTGCACTTCGGCACGCTGGTCGTGTTCACCGACGGCACCGACCGCGCCGCGCGCGTGTCCTACGACGACATGATGAACGCCCTCGGGCAGACCGACTTCGACGTCTTCACCATCGGCGTCGGCAACGAGATCGACGCGGACACCCTGTCGGACATCGGACGCAGCGGCTTCGTGCGCGTGGACGACGCGGGCGCCTTGAAGCAGGCCTTCGAGGACATCGGCAAGCGTATCGTCGGCTACACGCAGCGCTACTACCTGCTCAGCTACTGCAGCCCGGCGCGCGCGGGGCAGCACGAGGTCACCATCGAGGCGGTCTCGACGAAGCAGAACGGCGAGCTGTCCTACTCGTTCGACGCGACGGGTTTCGGCCCGACGTGCAACCCGAGCCAGCCGCCGCCCTTCGACACGAGCGGTGCGGGACGTGGCCATCACGGCGGCGCCCACGCCCACGCCCACGGTCACGCCCACGCAAGCGGCTCGGCCCGCATGCAAGGAGGCGTCAACCCGGAGGAAGGCGTCTACTGACCGCGAAGACGGACGCCGCGCCGACAGGGTACAGCCGCCTCGTCAGGATTTCTCTGGGGCGAGCGCGCCCGCAGGGCCGGCGAGGAAGGTACGAGAAGTACCTGACGAGTCGGCCCGAGGACGTAAGCCGCCCCAGGGGAATCCTGGCGAGGCGCCGTTACGGGCGAAGACGGACGCCGCGGTTCACGCGGGCTTGACCGTCCAGGACTTGCAGTAGCCGCCCGGATTGATCGGGCCCTTGACGATCTGGCAGGCGCCGCACTGGTTGGGGGCCTTCGGCTGGTAGAAGCGGCACTTGTCGCACTCCTTGCCGACCGTCGGGGTCTTGTCGACGTACTGGAGTGACTTGCGCGTCGTCAAATCGCCTGCGCTCAATCCGGACACATCGGTGCAGGAGAGGGGCTGCTTCTTGCTGCCGCAGCCGGCCATGATGAGGCTGGAGCCGGCGACCGCGGCGCCGACGAACACACCACGACGAAAGAGCTCTCTGCGCGAAAACGTATTGTCACTCATCTCGCTCGCCTCCCTGTGCGAAGGTGTTGTGGGCCCCGTCTTGCTCCTCTTCTGTCCGCGAGTCAACCGTGGTGCGGGAGGAGGGAGCCGTCGACGGCCGGAGGGGGTGATGCGCCGGCCAACCTCTTCCTCATGTGCACGGATCGCCATGCTGCCAGGCCTGAGGATCGTGGAGCCACGCGGGCTCGCCCCGGAGTCCGGCGCCTCAACCCGCGCGACCCTTCCGCCACCCCGCGAACCAGCGGTCGAGGGACAGGGGCCCGGGCCCCGTCAGCAGGATCGTGAGGAAGGGAAGGGCGTAGATCAGCGCCAGCTCCTTCTTGGCGAAGGGCGCTCCGCCGTGCACCAGCAGGGCCGCCACCGACATGGTCACGAGCACGGGGATCGTGGCCAGCCGCGTCGCGAGGCCGATGACGACGAGGGCCGAGCAGAGGAGCTCGGCGAACATCGCCAGGCCCAGGCTCGTTGCCGCGCCGACGTGCAGCGGGTCCGGAAAGCTGCCGACCATGCCCGAGAAGTGGAGCAGCTTCGAAAGGCCGTGGCCGCCGAGCAACATCCCGCCGGCGCCGATCCGCAGCACCAGGAGACCGACGGCCGAGAGGCGCTCGCGACGTCCAGCGGACATGGGGGCCGATCAGCGGCCGCTCAGCTCTCGAGGCCCCACTTGCGCTTGTTCTCGGCGACCTCGTCCGGGGTCGGCGGCGGCTTGGGCTCGTGCTGCGGGACCTGGAAGTCGTCCTTCTGGTCCATCATCTTCGCGTTGAGGGCCGTGTCGTCCGTGAACGCGTCCGGGACGGCCACGTCCTCGAAGATCGCCTCCCACGGGCACTCGGGCTCGCACGCGCCGCAGTCGATGCACTCGTCGGGGTGGATGTAGAGCTGGTTCGGGAAGGACTCCCGATCGTCGCCCGTGTACTCGTAGATGCACTCCACGGGACAAACGTCGACACAGCTGATGTCCAGACAGTCCCGGCAAAGACGCGTGATGACCCAGGTCATGGTCGACTCCCTCTGATGACTCTCGTGCGGGGCAGCGCGGCGCGGGGCGCAAGGGCCGGCTCCTCTCCGGGCCCACGCCCCGCGGCGGCGTTCGGGTGCCCGATGATGATCTCGCGATGCGTCCGGCGCAACCCCCGAGATCACCCCGGTGGTGAGCCCGCCGCGTCCGGGTCCCGGAACGCCCTCAGGCCGCGAAACCCCCGCCCGCTCCGGGCGCACCGTCCTGCCCGCTGCTCCCCTCCTCGTCGCTCTGGGGCAGAGGCCGGAAGGTCCCGGGCACCGAGCGCCGCACGCCGCTCGGCAAGGCGGCGACCACGGCCCGATCGCGACCGTCGTCCTTCGCCTCGTACAGGGCCAGGTCGGCCGAGCGCATCAGCTCGTCGGCGGTCTGCCGCCGGGCGAGGCCCAGGTCCGCGAGGCCGATGCTCACGGTGCACAGGCCCGCCCGATGCAGGTTGGCGCGGATGCGGGCCGCCAGCTCCAGCGTGTCCTCGGCCAGGGTGCCGGGGGCCAGCACGGCGAACTCGTCGCCCGCGATGCGCGCCCCCAGATCGGTGGAACGGACCGACGCGCGGATGGAGTCGCCCACCGACCGGAGGGCCGCGTCCCCGGCGTCGTGGCCGCCCGAGTCGTTGATGTCCTTGAGACCGTCGAGGTCGAGCAGGAGCAGGGTGAGGGGGCTGTCGTAGCGCACCGCCCGCCCCACCTCGCGCTCGAGCTGCAGATCGAACCAGCGGCGGTTCGCGAGGGAGGTGAGCGGATCGGTGAAGGACTCGAAGGCCAGCTTGTCCTGCCGCCGGCCCAGCACCGCGCCGAGCACGCCGAAGAGCACGGGTCCGCTCACCAGGAGGTAGAGGTAGGTGACCTTCTCGTCCGCCCACTCGGCGGCCAGCCAGCCGCCGTCGGGGGCGAATCCCGAGAGCAGGAGCCGAACGACCAACAGGCCCAGGGGCGCAGCGAGGGCGATGAGGGCGCCCGTCACAGCGTACACAAAACGTCGAGGTGCAGCTCGCATGCCTGGATCAGTAGCAACGTCCGTACCGATCGTATAACGCCCATTTCCCCCGCATTGTTCCGGGGACCCTGAGCACGGACTGCGCCGAAGATGTCGCGGTGCGCACCGGGTGCGACTCAATGCCCCAGCCGGCCGCCGGGGGGCTCGCCTTCGGGCCCGGGCTGGAACGGCGCGAGCTGCGTTGTGGCCGGTCCTTCGAGGACGCGGCCTTCGATGTCATAGCGGGAGCCGTGGCAGGGACAGTCCCAGGTCCGTTCGAGGCGGTTCCACTGCACGATGCAGCGCATGTGCGTGCACCTGGCGTCGTGTGCATGGAGGTGCCCGGCCTGATCGCGATAGGCCGCCACCATCTGCCGCCCGAGCTTGACCAGACGGCCCTCCTCGCGGGCCACGGCGCCGAGGGCGTGCAGCTCGGCGGGCGCAATCCGGTCGCGAACGAAGTGCCGCGCCACGTCCAGGTTCTGACGCAGGAGCGAGGTCACCGTGCCGACCCGCACCCGGCTCGGCTGGTAGAGGGCCTCGTCGCGGCTGCGCCCCGGGTGCAGCAGATCGGCGAGCAGCCTCGCGGCGACCATGCCATAGACCAGGCCGTCTCCGCCGAAGCCGGTCGCCAACAGGACGCCGGTGCTCATGGGCGCGTGGCCGATGAGGGGCAGGCCGTCGGCCGACGCGTAGTGCTGGGATGACCAGCGCCGGAGGATCTCCACGGGGCCGAAGCGCTCGCGCACGTAGAGCTCGAGGGCCGATGAGGCCGCAACGGGATCGCCGCGGCCCACGCGGTGGTCACATCCGCCGACGACCCAGCCCGCCTCGTCCCCGACGCGCGCGCGGAGGTAGTCGTAGGGTGGCGCCATGTCCCAGAAGAGGCCCGGTGGCGGACGGCCGGGGCCGTGCAAGGCCAGGGCATAGGAGCGACGGGGCGTCAGGGCGGCGTGCAGGACGCTTGGCCCGAGGGGGGTGTGGGTCGCGAGGACGACCGCGCTGGCGGTGACGACACCGCCCTTCGTCACCACGCGGCAGGGTGCGCCGTCCTCGACCGCGAGGACCGGTGACTGCTCGAACAGGAGGCAGCCGTCCGATAGGGCGCGGCGGGCGAGGGCCGCCATGTACGGCTCGGGCTCGAGGGCGGCCTGACCCTCCACGGCGAAGCCGGTACATGTGCGGAACGGCAAGGGCACCGGATCGACTTCGCGCACGCGCAGGCCGACGCGCCGGGCCGCAGCGAGCCGGTCGGCGAGCTCGTCGCGATGGTGGAACGACTCGGTGAAGCAGTAGCCGGTGGCACGGTGGAAGGCGGAGGCGGCGCCAATCTCGTGTGCGAAGCGCTCGATGTCGTCGATGGCCCGCTCCGTCCCGCGCGCCACGCTACGGGCCGCCTCGAGGCCAAAGCGAAGCTCGATGGCCTCGTAGCCGGCATCGGGCAGGGTCGACAGGTGCCCCGTGCTCCGGCCCGTGGCCCCCGAGCCCATGCGCCCCCGTTCGAGCACGGCGACGCGCATGCCGCGCTCGGCCAGGAGCACCGCAGTCGTCAGGCCGGTGATGCCACCGCCGACCACGGCCACGTCGACCCTCAGAATCGCGCGCGAGGACGTCCTGGGTAGGGAGCGAGTCCACGGAGGTGACGTAAGTCGCCCCTCGCCCGAGACAACGCCCGCGAGGCAGCGCGGAAGTCGACGAAGCCGTCGGCCTGGCACGGGTGTCGCTCAGCCGCGGTGGCGCGACAGGACGTGGAAGAGGACGGGCAGGACGAGCAGGACGGCGGGGACGGTCAGGAGCAGGCCTGCGATGATCGCGACGGCGAGGGGCGCGAGCATGGCGGCGCCTTCGCCGAGGCTCAGGCCGAGCGGCAATAGGGCGAGGATCGCCGCGAGCCCCGTCATCACGATCGGCCGGAAGCGCAGGCGCCCCGCCGCGATGAGCGCCTCGTCGAAGGGCAGCTCGGCGTGGGTCTCCTTCCACTGCGTCATGAAGAAGATCGCCGCCTCGCTCGAGATCCCGACAACCATGGTCAGGCCCATCATCGAGGAGATATCGAGCTCCTTGCCGGTCCACCACAGGCCCGAGAAGACGGCGGTCACCGCGAGCATGGCGACGGCGAGGATCGACAGGGGCGCGCTCCAGCGCTCGTAGAGGTAGAGGAGCACCACGAAGACGAGCAGCACCGCCGCCACGAGCACCGCGACCAGACCGCGGAAGGACTTCTGCTGCTCGAAGTAGAGGCCGCCGTAGGTGACGTAGACGGCCGCGGGCAAATGCATGCCGGCCACCGCCCGCTTGACGTCGTTCATGGTCGAACCGAGGTCGCGACCCGAAATGCGCCCCGTCACCGCGACCATGGTCTTGAGGTCCTCGCGCGTGATCTGGGGCTGGCCCACCTCGGTGGTGACGCTCGCGATGCGCCCGAGACGCACGCGGTGGCCCGCCGCGACGCGCAGCTCGAGGTCGCGGATCGTCTGCACGTCGTTTCGCGCGCCGGGCTCGCTCCACACCCGGATGCCGACCATCTTCTCGCCCCGCTGCACCTTCGTGACGACGCGCCCCCCGAGGACCGTCTCGACCAGGCCCGTGATCTCCTCCGGGTCCACGCCGAGCGCGCGGGCCTTCATGCGGTCGACGCGCACGTTCACCGCGTCGCCGGCGAGCACGACCCCGCTCAGCACGTCGACGACGCCCCTGATCTTGGAGATGCGCTCGCTCACCCGGTCGGCGAGGGCGCGCAGGGCGGCCGGGTCGGGCCCGAAGAGCTTGATCTCGATCGGCTGGGGGACGGCGGTGAGGTCGCCGATGAGGTCTTCCATGAGCTGGGCGAGCTCGATGTCGAGGCTCGGCACGCGCTGGTTCACGCGCCTTCGCACCTCGTCCATGATCTGTTCGACGCTGCGGCGCGGAAACGGTTTGAGGCGGATGAAGTAGTCGCCCTCGTTCGCCTCGGTCACGCCGCCACCGAGCTGCAGGCCGGTGCGCCGCGAGAAGGAGCGGATCTCGGGGATGGTGGCGAGAATGCGCTCCACCTCGCGCAGGCGTCGGTCGGTCTCGGTGAGGGAGGTGCCGGGCGGCGCCCGGTAGTCGAGGACGAAGCCGCCCTCGTCCATCTGGGGCATGAAGCCACTGCCGACCTGGTGGTAGGCGACCCAGCCGAGCAGGAGCAGGGGCACGATGGCGAGCAGCACCAAGGCGGGGCGCCGCAACATGGCGCGCAGGGCCCACTCGTAGCCCGCGAGCACCTTGCCGAGGAGCGGGCCCACGTCCTCGTGCTCCGAGTCCTTTTCGCGCAGGAGCAGGTCCGAGACGAGCGGCACCACGAAGAGAGCGACGGCCCAGGAGACGACGAGGGACGAGGCCATGGTGAGCGACAGGGCCTTGAAGAAGGCACCCGTGACACCGCTCAAGAACGCGAGGGGCACGAAGACCACGACCGTCGCGAGCGACGAGCCCGTGAGCGGGACCACCATCTCGCGCGCCGCCGTGAGCAGGATGCCGCTCACCGTGCCGCCCGACTCGCGCAGCCTTCGTGTGCCGTGCTCCACCATGACGATGCCGTCGTCGAGGATGAGTCCCACGGCCGCCGCCATGCCGCCGAGGGTCATGATGTTCAGGCTCATGCCGAGCGCGTGCAGTAAGAGCAGCGTGATGCCCAGCACTACCGGCACCGTGATCGAGGCGACGACCGTGATGCGGAAGTTCCGGAGGAAGAGCCACAGCACGACGATGGCGAGGCCGATGCCGATGAGGATGGCGTCACGCACCGAGCCGACCGACGCCAGAATGAGGTCGGTCTGGTCGTACCAGGTGTGGATGCGCAGGTCCTTGGGCGCGCTCGCGCGGAATGCGGCGAGGCGCGTCTCGAGGTCGCGCTCCACCTGCACCGTGTCGCCGTCGGGCTGCTGGTAGACGTCGATGAGCACGGCGTCGCCCCCGTCGGCGACCACGCGCGTCCACTGGGGCTCGGTCGCGTCGCGGATGTCGGCCACGTCGTCGAGCACCACGACGCCCTCGGGGCTCTGCCGGACGACGATCCCGGAGAGCGCGGAGAGGCTCTCGATCTGGGTGTCGCTGAGCACGAGGTAGAGCTTCTCGTTGTCCTCGAGACGACCGACGGCCTGCACGACGTTCGACGCGCTCACCGCCTTCACGACATCGTCGAAGGTCAGGCCCGACGCCTCGAGGCGCGCCGGGTCCACGAGCACCTGGTACTCCTCGGTGCGCCCGCCCTGGACGCCGATCTTCGCGACGCCCGTCACGGTCGAAAGCCGCGGACGCAGGTCGTAGAGGGCGATGTCGCGCAGCTCGGTGAGGGAGCGTTTGCTCGAGCGCAGGCTCAGGCCGATGACTGGGAAGACCGTCGGGTCCATGCGGCGGACCTCGTAGCCGACCCCCGGAGGCAGGTCCGGCAGGGCGCCCTGGATCGCCGACTGGACCTCGAGGGTCTTGGTGATCATGTCGAGGCCCCAGCTGAACGTGATCGCGATGTCGGCGCTGCCGCGGCTCGTGGTCGAGCGCACGCGGCGCACGCCGGGGATCGAGCGGATCGCCACCTCGAGGGGCCGTGTGACCTCCACCACCATGCGCTCGGCAGGGCGATCGCCCGCGTCGACCGAGACGACGACCCGCGGGAAGGTGGTGCGCGGAAAGAGGCTCGTCGGCAGTCCGAAGAGCGAGGCGACGCCGCCCGCGAAGAGCACCGCGACGAGGAAGAGGAGCGACACGCGGTGCGCGCGGAGCCAGGCCGCAAAGGTCATGGGTGCGCTGCCCCGGAAGGCGCGTGCTCGGGCGTGGCGCGAACGGCCATCCCGTCGTGCAGGCTCGAGCGGCCCACGGTCGCGACGACCGCGCCAGGTGCAACGCCCTCGGGCGCCTGCACGTAGCGGGTCCCTTCGAGGCCCTTTGCGAGCGGGCGGAAGTGGGCGTAGCCGCCCTCGATGAGGAACACGCCGCGCTTGCCGCCGCGCTCGATGACCGCCTCGTGCGGCACGCGCACCGCGTCGCTCACCGCCTTGGTGATGACCTCCACGCGGACGCGCTGCCCGGGCGCCATCCAGGGCGGCGGGGCCGGTACCTGGATGAGCGCTTCGACGAGCTGGGTCGCTTCGTCGACCATGCGATGGAGGCGCGTGAGGGTGGCGCTCGCCGGCGTGGCCGCGCCGCTGCCGAGCACGGGCGTGAGCCGCACCTCGAGGCCCTCGGACAGCACCGACAGGTCCTCCATCTCGAAGCCCGCGCGCACCGACAGGGCATTGCTCGCCGCGAGCACGACCGCCGGGTCGCCGGGGGAGGCGAGCTGGCCGCGCTTGACCTTCACGTCCGCGACGATGCCGTCGGCCGGTGCCGCGACCGTGTGGAAGCCCTGCTTGCCGCCGCCACCGCCGAGGCCGCGCAGGGCCGCGTGGGCGGAGGCGGCGCGCTGCTCGGCGGCGGTCAGGTCCTGGTTGGTCGCGAGCCCCTGGCCGAGGAGACGGCGGACGCGTTGCACATCACGGTCGGCGAACTGGGCCTCGATGCGCGCCTGGGCGAGCGACGAGGAGCCGCCCGGCACCGGGCCTTCGGTGAACAGGACGTCGCCCTCGTGCACGGGCTGCCCGGCCACGACCGGCACGTCGTAGAATCTGGCCGGCGCGCACGATCGTGACCGCCGTCACGTGCTCGGGTGCGAGCTCCACCGTGCCGTAGGTGATGCGCGTCTCCTCGACTGCACCCCGGTCGGCGCGCGCCGTCTCGACCGCCGCGCTCGGCGCGCCCCCGGCACCCTGCTCCTCGCCGGTCGAGCCGCCGGAGCCGCAGCCAAAAAACGCCGACACGACGAGCAGGACGACCGCATTCCGGACGCGCCTCATGTGCCCCCCCCGCCGCGCAGCGCACCACCGCAGGCGGCCTCGAGCACGACCCGCGCCTCGGCCAGGGCCTGCTCGAGCACGACCCTCTGCAGCTTCTGCTCGAAGAGAGCGTTGCGCACGGCCTGGTACGCGAGGCGATCGATGTCGCCGTGGGCCACCGCCGCGCGCTCGCGCGTCTCGATGGAGCCGAGGGCCTCGATGGCGTCGCCGACGGGCGGGAGCTGCGCCTTGACGAGGGCGGCGAGGCGGTAGAAGCGCAACGAATCGCCGCGCACCGAGAGGACACGCGCGTCGTACTGATGGCGCAGGCGCGTACGGGTGGCGCGCGCGAGGGAGACCTGCCCCTGGTTCCGGTCGAAGAGCGGCAGACCGATGGTGACGGCGCCGCCGAGGAAGTACACGTTCGACTCGTTGCGCTGCTGCACGACGCCGAGGGAGAGATCCGGGAACTGGGCGAGCACCGCCTGCCGGAGGCGCGCGTTCTCGGCGCGGTAGCCCTCCCGGAGGGCGCGCAAATCGACGCGCTGGGCGAGGCACCGTCGGGGGAGCCCGGCCGCTGGCGGCAAGGGCGCCCGGGCGGCGAGCCATGCCTCGAGGTCGGCGGTGCGGAGGCCAGCGCGCGTGGGCTGGCCGAGCAGGACGAGCAGAATCGCTCTCGGTCGTCGACTCGGTCCGCGCCAGGTCCTGGGCCGTGTTGCGGATCGACTCGAGGGAAGCGCGCTGCACGCCGAGCTGATCGATGGTGGCGTCGCCGCTCGCCACGGCGCGCTCGAGGACCTGCTCGGTCTGGGACTGGAAGGCGACCTCGGCCTGGGCGAGGCCGAGCTCCTCTCGCGTGAAGCCGAGACGCACGACCGAGAGGCGCGCATCTGCGGCCACCTGCCACTCCTGCCAGGCCGTCTCGGAGATCGACCTGGGCGACGCCCGCGCGCGCGGCGTCGATGCCTGCGCCGCGCGTCATGAGACGGCGGATGTCCATCGACAGGCCAACGTTCCACGCGAGGACGGTGCCGTTGGCAGCCGGGCCGAAGGGCACGTCCAGCTCGGCGCTCAGGTCCGGGTTCGGCAGGAGCCCCGCGTCGATCACCTGGGCGTGCGCCTCGCCGCGCGCGTCGCGGGCCGCGACCAGGTCCGGATCGAGCAAGACCGCGAGCACAGCCGCCTCGTCCGGGTCGAGGCCGTTCGACAGATCAATCGGCACCGAGCGCACGAGGCGCGAGTGGAAGCCCTGGGCGGCGGCGCGCACGGGCGGCGCCTCGAGGGGCGGGGGCGTGGCGACGTCGGTCACCGGACTCAGGGGCTCGCCCTGCACGGTGGCGCACCCGGTGAGCAGCAGGGCCGCACCCAGGGCGCCGAGGCCGACGAGGCCCGTTCGTTGCACCGTCTCGACCCTCATGTCCCGTCCATCCGAGCACCGCGAATAGCCGAAGGCGCTCGCCGTGTCCACGCCGCGTGGGAGCGCGGCATCGAGAGCATCGTCCCGCGCGCACCCTAACGGTGGCTGAACGGGACGCGCCCCCGTCACGACCGCCCCCCGGCGGCGACAACGGTCGTGTACTAGGATCGCCTCGCGCCATGTACGTGTTGATCGTCGACGACGACCCGGAGCTGTGCAGCCTGGTGCAGCGCGCCCTCGACAAGGAGGGCCACCACACCCGGACGGCCCTCTCCCTCGCCGAGGCGCGCGCGCGGCTCGACGCCGATCCGGTGGATCTGGTCATCCTGGACCTGGGCCTGCCCGACGGCTCGGGCCTGACCCTCTGCCGCGAGCTGCGAGAGCACGCGGCGCCGGTGCCCATCCTGCTGCTCACCGCGGACGGCGCGGTGACGGCGCGCGTGCAGGGGCTCGACGCGGGTGCCGACGACTACGTGGTCAAGCCCTTCGCCGTGGCGGAGCTGCGTGCGCGCGTGCGTGCCCTCGGGCGGCGGCGGGAGCGACCGCCGGCGGCGTCTTACCGCCATGGCGAGGTGGAGCTCGACCTGTCGGCACGCCGCGCCTTCCGCGGTGGGCTCGAGCTCGCCTTGACGCCGCGGGAGTGGGCCGTGGTCGAAGCCCTGGCGGCGGCGGACGGGCGTGTGGTCGTTCGCGATGCGCTGCTCTCGGAGGTGTGGGGCGAGGCCACCGAAGCGGCGAGCAGCTCCCTCGAGGTGCTGGTGGCGCGCATCCGCCGAAAGCTCGGCCGCGACATCATCCGCACCCACCGCGGGAGCGGTTATGCCATCGGCTGAACGGAGGCCGTCGCGCCCGTCGCGCTCGTTGGTTTCGCGTGTGGGCTTGCTCACAGCTGCCACGGCAGGGATCGCGGCGGTGGTCGCCACCCTCGCAGCGATGGCCGTCGCCGATCGGCTCATCGTCGCGCACCTGGAACGGACGGCAGACGAGACGGCGCTGGGGCTGGCCGGCGAGATCGCGGAAGAACCGACGGCGTCCCACGTGAAGGAGGAGACGGACGAGGTGGCAGCGCGCGGGATGCGCGTCGCGGTGTGGCGCGGACGCACGCGGGTGGCGGGCAACGCCGACCTCACCGTGCCCCGCGAGGAGCGCTGCGCCCCGGTGACCCGAGGCGAGGTGTGCCGAAGGGACGCGGGAACCACGGGGCTCACCGTCGTGGTGGCCGTGCCCACCGACCTCGTGGAGTCCCACGGAGCGCCCTTTGCGGTGGCGGGCATCTCGGTGCTCGCGGTCGTGCTGCTCGGGGCGGGCCTCGCCGGAAGGGTCGTCGCGCGCCGATCCCTCGCGCCCCTGTCGACGCTCGCAGGCGCTGCGGCCCGCGCGGACCTGGGCGCCCCGCCGCATGCGTGGCTGCCCCCGCGCACCGGGCTTTCCGAGATCGATGCCCTGCACGACGCGCTCGACGAGCTGGTGGCGCGGCTCGGAGCCGAGGTCGAGCGGGCCGAGCGCTTCGCCTCGTCGGCGGCCCACGAGCTACGCACGCCGCTCGCCAAGCTCGGCGCGCGGCTCGAGCTGCTCTCCGAGGGGGACCTCGCTGCGGACGCGCGTGCCGACGTCACGGCCGCCCATCGGACCGTCGTCTCGCTCACGACCCTGACCGAACGCCTGCTCATGCTCGCCAAACCGGACGCGACGCTCGCGACCTCCGAGGGCGCTTCGGTAGCGCAGCTCATGGAGGACCTGTGCCGGGAGCTCGACCCGGAACGGGCGGGGCGCGTGGCGCTCGCAATCGCGGGCGATACGGACGCGGTGGTGCGCGGCGACCCGGTCCTGCTCCGCGCGATGCTCGACAACGCCGTCGACAACGCCCTCACCCACACCACCGGACGGGTCACGATCCACGTCGAGGAGCAGCCCGGTCGAATCGTCGTCGACGTGGACGACGAGGGACCAGGCGTCCCGCCCGGGCAACGCGAAGCGCTCTTCGAGGCCTTTGCGCGCATGCCCGACGCGCGCCCGCGCCCCGGTCACGGCCTCGGTCTGCCCCTCATCCGCCACATCGCCGCGGTGCACGGAGGCAGCGCGGAGCTCGGCGACGGACCCACGGGCGGCCGCCTGCGGATCACGCTTCCGCCCGGGAAGCCGGCCTGTCCGACCAATCGCGCCTAGGCGGCCACGTCGCGTCTTCGTCGCCCGGATGGCGGCGCGACGCCCTCAGATGAGTGCCGGAATGCAGGAGCTGAGCTGGAAGAAGAGGTACTCGAGGACACGCTCCTGCGGGCTGAGCGCCGCCGAGGTCCTGAACTCCACGTGGTACGACGTGAAGACGGCGCGCCCGCAGTACCCTCGTCCGCCGCAGGATAATCGGCCTGTACGGTGAGCGGATGATGACCGCTGCCTGCCGTATGCCACATCACATCCGCGCTCACCCACACCTTGGCATGGGTGATTCCCATCGAGTCAGGCCTCAGCTCCGCCGGAGGCACGGAGTCGACCGCGCCCCACGGGTCCCGCAGCTCCGCCACGGGGATTCGGCTCGCCCCGGACGAGACCGCGCCCACGAGCTGCAACCAGGCCAGAAGCGACGGGTCGTCCACGGTGGCGGGTATGGTCGTTCCGGTCGGGATCCCCCGCCCCACGTCGGCGGGGTCGGCGCCCGATTCGTGAGGAGGGCCCTGCCGCAAAGGTGAAGGCGGCCGGGAAGGGCTTGGCGACGACCGCGTAGGCCAGGTCGCTCGCGTAGAGCCGCCCACCGGCCGCGAGCCCCCCCCGGAGGCTGTTGACCATCGTGGCGGTGAGGTTCGGCGCCACGGTGAAGTTGCCGAGAGTCCCGCAGGGCGCAATCACGATCTGGTATCGATCGAGGCGCGTCGCGTTCGACAGGAGCGCGATGAAGTCGGACGAGCCGGTGGTGGTGCCACTCTTGTCAGGATCGACCTTGTCGTATCCGGTGATGCCCATCACGTCGAGGACGTGGGCGAACCTGTCGTTCACGTCGGACCTGCTGGCCGAGCCGACAGCGATGGACGGGATCGTATCGTCGCCCGAGCTCGCCCCGGGGAGCTTCGTCTGGGACGCGGTCAACGCCGCGCTCGCGCACATGCCCACCGTCACGTGTCGCTCGACGTGGCGGAAGCCGCCGCTCTCGAGCACGACGGTGAAGGTGCCCCCCGCGTCGAGCGCCGGACCCCCGAGCGAAAACGTGCCGTCGGCGCTCGACTGCACGCTCGCGAGCGCGCCCGTCGGCGCGTTCTGGCACTGCTCGCACGTGACCGACGTCGCCGGTCCCGGGAAGGTCTGCGTGTCGGGCGTGGCGTAGACGAGCACACCCGGGATCGGGTCGACCCCGTTCGGTGCGTAGGTGGTTCCCGTGATTCGGGCGCCGGCCCCTGTGCCGCAGATTGAGTGGCCCGCATCGACCGGGATGGCGTCCACGGTGGCGCCTCCGTCACGAGGGGCGCCATCCTGCGCGCCGACGCCCCCATCCCCAGAGCCGCCCGGGCCGGGCCGGCTGCGCGTCTGCACGCGACGAGAGCCAAGGAGAGCGCGACGAGAAGAATGCGCGAACGTTCCATGATCCTTCCTTGTCCCGTGGCCTACGCCGTCAGCCAGCCAGGGGGTCGCAGTCCATGCCGAAGCAGATGGCCAGCACCGGGTGCAGCTCGATGGCATTCGGCGCGACGCCCGGCTGGCTGTGGATGAAGTCGAAGAAGCCGACGCCGATGATCGTAGCCGTGCGGTCCACCCTCATGCCGTGGGTCACGGGGCCGAAGGTGGCGTCGAGGGCGGCGCGCGCGTGGGTGATGTTGCAGCCGAGCACGCTGCTCGAGGCGACGCAGCCGGGGTAGGGGACCTCGACGATCATCGTGTGGGTGCCGTCGTCGACGATCATGTGATTGTCGCTGTCGGCCGAGCGCCCGACGTACTGCACGTGTACGTTGCGCAGCTCATAGACCTGGAGCTCGTCGGCGAGATGCGTGGCGTGCTCGTGGTGAGCGACGACGAGGAGGGCGCGGCGAGGGAGACCAGGTGGGCGATGGTGGTCACGACCGGCGTCATGTGGATGTGCGATGCGTTCGCGTCGGCACCGGTCTTGATCGCCCAGCGCCAGCTGCCGCAGGCCCCGGCCGAGGTCGTCGTCGAGTACACGGCGGGCATGGAGCAGGCGAGGGCGCCTGTCGTCGTCGGCCAGCCGCCGGTGACCCCGCCCATGGCGATCATGCAGTCCGAAGAGCTCGGCGGCGACACGCAGCGGCACGAGTCCGTGTCGCACCACCATCCGCCGAAGCAACCGTTGGCCTGGCAGCTCGAGCTACCGGCCGAGCAGGAGCTGCAGCACAGGCTTCCCGCGTCGGGCGGCGCAAGGGTTCCGCAGCCCCAGCCCACGTCGCCGGCCTCGGCGCTGGGAGCGTCGGCCACGTGGGCATCCGGCTGAGCGCCGGCATCCCGACCGCCGGCGTCCAGGGCACCGGCATCTCGAGCGGCGTCGCCGGCGGCCGAATCCACCGGTGGTGCTGCGTCGACTCCACCGCCATCCGCCGTGCCTGCGCGACCGCCGCTGCATCCGGCCGCGAGAAAGGGCGAAAGCAACACGAGGCAAACCGCCCGGTCGAAGGCGACATGGATGGCACGCGGATCCCGAGTGGGAATTCACGACTGTTTGGGGACGGGGCGACGGCAGGTGGTTGCAACCGAAATGCATCCCGGCGCGCGTCCACGGTTACGGCCCGCGTCGTGGCGTGTCAATCAGCGAAGGTCCAACGATTAACTGTTCGTTAAGGCCCCATTCAGCTCGACGCGGGCCGGGCTGGAAGACGGCAATCGTTAAATCTCGATTAAGGCGCCTCTTCGTTAGCCTGCCGTTAAGGACCGCCTCCTACGCTCCGCCCCATGCCGCTCTCGCTTTCAACGAGCCCTGGAGGTGGAGGATGACCACGACGCGCCGCACGCCGCGATCGGTCCGGAGGATCCTGGTCTCGTCTGCCCTCGTGCTCGCGGGCTGTGGTGGAGCCGCCACTCCGCCCGAAGGAGGCGCCGTTGCCGACGCCGGTCCTCCGGACGCCGGTCCTCCGGACGCACCCGCGTTCGACGCTCCCGCGCGGGACGGCGCCCCCCCGGGCAGCACCATCTCCGGAAGCCTGGGCGGCACGCCCTTCGACACCGTCGGCGCGGCCTACGTGATTGGCATGCCCGACGATCCCGCCCACACCGTGGTCGTCTACCTCTTCGACGCGCCGGTGGCCTGTGACGCGATTGTCGCAGCCGGCTGGGACAGGACGGTCGGCGACGGGATCCGGGCGATCGAGATGAAGATGATCGGCACGGCGCCGGCCACCTACCCGGTCTCGTCCATGCCGATTGCGCCCGCCGGCCAGGCCTCGGTCAACAACACCGTCACGTCGACCACGACCACACCGGCCGAGCAGGGGGCGAGCAGCGGCACCGTGGTGCTCGACAGTATGTCCCCGATGGGCCCCGCCCACACGACCTTCGACATCACCTTCCCCAACGGACACGTGATGGGCGCCGTCGATGCTTCGTTCTGTCCTGGAGGTAGAACGAACCGTGACGTACCGAACTCCCCGATTCCCCTGGCTCCTTCTGTTCGTCGCGGCGGCGGCGTTGCCGCTCGGCGCGTGCAAGGGCGGGAGCGCCATGCCCCCACCGTCCACCTGCGGCCCGACGGGGACGGTGCCCCCCGACCTGCGCGACGTCGAGCGCGACGGCGAGGGTCTCGTCTCGGCGATCTTCGGCGCCGCCCCCGACCACATGCCGAACTGGCCGCGAGCCCAAGCGGTGCGCACCCTGCTCGGCCAAGTGTGGGACCGCACCAAGAGCGGATGCGCCGCCCTGCCGAGCGCCCAGGTCTCGGCCATCGACGCCGCCCTGGTCCAGGTCGACGCGGCCATCTCGGCCCATGACCAGGCCGCCGGCGCCAAGGCAGCGAATGCAGTGGGCCTGGCCGTCCCCGAGCTGTTCGCCTTCTTCTCTCCGGACATCCCGACCGAGGTGCTGCGGATGGACGCGGTGTTCCGCCAGGTGGGAATCGACGCCCACGCGGCCGACCTGACCGCCGCGTCCACCGACGTCGACAGCCTGACGAACGACTGGAACGCCATCCACGCGGCCGTCGACGGACGGACGCCGACGTGCCATCGGGTGGGCGGCACCGCGACGGTCTCGGGCGACATCGACGCCACGCTGATGAGCATGCACACCGCCCTCGGTGCAATGGACGCGGCCCAACTCCAGATTGACAGCGACGACGGCGCGCTCGAAGTGGACGTGCTCGAGCTGCTCTACGACTGCCCGCCGGACGGGCCCGTGCCAGGCAGCGGCCTGGGGCTCGCGGTGCACCGACAGCGCGGCCTGTGGCGGCGGGCTCGTGTGCGACACGGCCAACGCGGGCGGCACCTGTGCACCCGATGCGGCCCAGGCCCGTCCGGGTGAGCCCTGCGCGACCACCGTCGATTGTGGCACCGATTCCGTGCGCCGCATGCGCCAACCAGGCCGGCGATGGCTACCCCGGCGGCTACTGCACCATGGAGCCCTGCGACGACGTGCATGTCTGCGCCCCCGGCGCGACGTGCGTGTCGCAGCCCCACGAGACGCCGGGCTGCCTGAAGTCGTGCGCGACCGACGCCGACTGCCGGACCTCGGACGGGTACGTGTGCCAGCTCTTCCCGACCACGCCACCGACGGGTTTCGGTCCGTCCGACCACGCCTGCGGCTTTCCCTGCATGGACGACTCCGGATGCACGTCGCCCCAAACGTGTGACGTGGCGTCGGGACACTGCCGCCCATGAGCGATCCGGGCGGCGCGGCGGACGCTGGACGCGACGCCGGTTCTTGCCCGTGATTCCGCCGGCGGCACCGCCGGGCTCGCCCTGGGGTGCCGCGGCGGGCCCCCGCCGTCGTGCACCCAGCCGTCCCCGTCCTCGGCGGGAGCGAGCTACTGCGTGGTCGAGCCGCTCGTCGTGCGCGTCGCGGGGGCCGCATCCCTCGGTGCGGGTGAGGCCGTGCTCGCGAACGTGGACGACAACACCGGCGTGATTGTGGCGCGCGACGGCGGCGGGTCGCATGCCCTGTCGGCCATCTGCACGCATGCCTGCTGTCTGCTCGTCCTCTGCGGCAACGCGGCGTGCGACGCACCGGCGACCAACCCGGCAACTGCGCGGTCACCGCGCCCGTCGCCTTCGCGCCGGGCGCCCTCGGCATCTTCTGCGCGTGCCACGGGAGCGCCTTCCGCATCGAGGACGGCTCCGTGGTCAACGGGCCCGCCCGCAATCCGCTGCCGGCCTACGCGCTCCGCATCGACGGGCCGGACGTGCTCGTCGACACGGGGGCCGAAGTGGCTCCGGGCATGCGGTTCGGATGATGCCGGCAGCGCTACTAGGGGGAGGTCCGCGGCCGGGTGCCGGCCTCATGGGAACGCACGATGGTCCGCGATGGGCACAGGACGGCAGGGACCCGAGTTTCCATCCGGCGGCTGACGTCGGTCTCCATCGTGACCAGCGCCGTGATCATCGCCCTCATGACGGCGGCCCTCTTGAGGACCTCCGCTGTGACCCGTGCAGCTACTCCCTCCGCGCGCTCCCTTCGAGCGGCTCGAGGCCCAAAGATGGCCAGGGCGCCGTGCTCCCCGAAGGCGGCCTTCGCGAGATTGGGGAGCTCGCACGCGGTTTCAACGCGATGGCCGAAACGCTGGGACGGCAGCGCGAAGCCCAGATCGGCAGCTTCCTTCAGCGGCGTCGCCCACGACCTCAGGAACCCGCTGTTCGCGATCAAGGGTGGGCCTGACGACTCTCGTGGAGGAGCCTTCCGAACGGGCGCGCGGCCGGGTCCGCGAGCCGGCTCGACCGGCAGATTCGAATGGCTCACGCGCATGGTCGGGGATCTGCTGGATGCCGCCCGCATCGAGGCGGGCTGCAGCCTCTTCTCGAGCTCCGACCCGAGGTCTTCGACCTGCGCGAGGCCGTCGAGGAGATGGTCCGGCTGTACGCCGCTCCACCTCTCCCGACCATCCCATCGCGGTCGAGGTCCCGCCCAATGCGATCGAGGTCCGCGCCGACCCGCTTCGCATCGAGCAGGTGATCGGCAACCTGATGAGCAACGCAATCAAGTTCTCGCCCACCGGCGGTCCGGTCGAGGTCCGGGTGGGCGCCGAGGACGATGCCGCCGTGCTCACCGTCCGCGATCGGGGCATCGGCATCCGCGCCGAAGTATCTCGGCGACCATCTTCCTACCGTTCCGGCGGCGGAGCCCCGAAGTGGCCCCCGGGGCCGGCCTGGGGCCGCCCGGTGGTCCGTCGCATCGTCGAGGCGCACGGCGGCGAGATAGACGTCCGGAGCGAGCCCGGTGCCGGCTCCACCTTCCGCGTTCCGTCTCCCCCGGGTGAACGGCGAGGGGTCGACCGAGGGCGACCCGTTAAGGGTCGGGTTGAGGTCGGGGGCGCATGGTCGTGCGTACGCGTGCAGGCTCGACCGACGGGGTTGAGAGGGCACGAGAGGAGCAAGTTTCATGACGACAGCACAGCAAGACCTGCCCGCGACGATGTCGGCCCCGGAGATGCTCAACAAGGTCCCGGACGTGACCCTCTACTTCTGGGTCATCAAGGTCCTTTGCACGACGATCGGCGAGACGGCAGCGGACTACCTGAACGAACCCTCGGCCTCGGCCTGACCAAGACGAGCGTGTTCATGGGCGTGCTGCTGGTGGCCGTGCTCGTGGTTCCAGTTCCGCGCTGCGCAAATACATCCCGTCCATCTACTGGCTGAGCGTCGTGTTCATCAGCGTCGTCGGCACCCTGATCACCGACAACCTGACCGAAACCTCGGCGTGTCACTGGTCCTGACGACCGTCGTGTTCGCCATCGCGCTCGCGGGGACCTTCGCCCTCTGGTACTGGCGCGAGCGGACGCTGTCGATCCACACGATCGTCACGCGCCGGCGCGAGGCGTTCTACTGGCTGGCCATCCTGTTCACCTTCGCCCTGGGTACGGCCGCCGGCGACCTCATCGCCGAGCGGTTGGCCGTCGGCTACATGCCATCCGTCTTCCTGTTCGGTGGGGCGATCGCTCTCGTGACCGGCAGCTACTACTTCCTGAAGCTGAACGCCGTCACGGCCTTCTGGATCGCCTACATCCTCACCCGCCCGCTCGGCGCCTCCATCGGCGACTTCCTCACGCAGAGCCCCCACGACGGTGGGCTCGGCCTGGGCACGACCGTCACGTCGGCGATCTTCCTCGGGGCATCCTGGCTACGGTGACATATCTCACGGTTTCAAAGAGGGACCAACTCGAAGCCCGTCCCGGTGCCGTCCGACGACGGGTGAGCGGCCGCTTCGGCTCCGTGCGATTCGGGCGCTCGTCTTGTGCCCGCGTGTCGCGGGCCGCTACATGCACATTCGGTCGAAGCAGACCTCGTCCGACGCGCAGCGCACGCCGCACCGACCGCAGTTGTTCGTGTCGCGGTCGATGTCGGCGCAAGTCGACCCGCACGAGAAGAAGGGCCCACGGCACTCGCACGAGCCGCCCACGCAGGTGAAGTTGGGACCGCAGGCGTGGCCGCAGCCCCCACAGTTCGAGGGGCTAGCCGTGATGTCGATGCAGGCGTCGCCGCACCGGAGCAGAGGCGGTGGACAGGAGCCGGTAGCGCAGTGGCCGCCCGAGCAGACGACTCCGGGCGGACACACGGTGTCGCAGCGACCGCAGTGCGCCGGGTCGTTCTGGATGTCGGCGCACACGGTGTCGGGGCACAGGGTCCTGGGCGGATCGCAACGGCCGCCGCACACGCCGCCGACGCAGACCTCTCCGGCGCGACAGGACAGGCCGCAGGCACCGCAGTCGGCCGGATTGGATGCGAGGTTGCGGCACCCGTCGGGGCAGGGGACCGTCGGCGCCGTGCAGGTGCGACGGCACGTGCCGGACTCGCACCGTTCGGCGACCGCGCAGGCGTGGTCGCAGCGTCCGCACCTCGCGGGGTCCGACTGCAGGTCCGTGCACGTCGAGCCGCAAAGCACGAGGGGGGGCCTACAGTCCGCGCCGCATTCGCCGAGGACGCATCGCTCGCCCGTGTCGCAGTGGCGATCGCATCCGCCGCAGTTCGCCGGATCGCCATCGACCGAGATGCACACGCCGTGGCACGCCACCACCGGGGGCACGCACGCGAGGGTGCACACGCCACGGTCGCACGCGGCACCGCTCGGGCAGGTGCTTCCGCAAGCGCCGCAGTCGCTGGGGTCGTCGACGAGCGACCGACAGCCGTCGGGACACGCGACTTCGCCGGAGGGGCACCGCGGGGGCGAGGCGGCATCCCGTTGGCCGCCATCGGCTCCCGCGTCGCGGGATCCGGCATCGGCGCGCGGCGAACCGGCAGCGGGACATGGGTCGAACGCGATGCCGGTGCGCGCCCCGCATCCGACGAACACCGCCGCCCCTCCGAGCAGCAGCCCGAGCACCGCTCGTTCCGCCGAGACGAACCGTCGGCCTCCGGGCCTCGCTCGCTCACGCCGTCGATGCGCACCGCCACGTTCCTTGCGTGCCCTGCGGGCCGCGATCCCGACGCGGAACGAAGACGCGGATCGGGTGCGAGCCGTGCATCGCGACAGGGCGCGCCTGTCGGAGACCGCGAACCCGTTCATGGCTCCACCTTCGCTCCAGTCGAAGTGATTGGCAACGGCCCCGTTGGACCTCGCTATGGGCTCCCGGCGCGACCTCGCGGACGGGGTCGACACGGGAGGTGTCACTGCGGTTCCTCCGCCGTCGGAAGGGCGAGCGTGAAGCGTGCCCCGCCGCCGGGGGCATCGCCGGCTACGAGCGATCCGCCGTACTGCTCGGCGATACGCCTCGCAATGGCGAGGCCGAGGCCTGCGCCGTCGTCCCGGGCCCCTATGCCGCGCGCGTAACGGACGAAGATCGCTTCGCGCTCGGACGGCGGCACGCCGGGGCCGGTGTCGTCGATGTGCACGCGCACCCCCTGGTCGCCTCGCTCGATCGAGGTGGTCACGCGGCCGGCTGCCGTCGCGTAGCGCACCGCGTTGTCGAGCAGGTTCGACAGGGCCACCGACAGGGCCTCCGCGTCGCCCTGGACCCATGCGGCCATTGCGCCGGCAGGCGCGACCAGCACGGGCCCTCCCTCGCGCGCGGTCGTCGCCGCCCGCCGCTGCACCAGCGTCTCGACGAGCGTCCTCATGTCCACCGGCGCCACGGGACCGGCGGGCGCCGCATCGGCCCGCGCCAACCGGAGCATGGCGCCGACCAGCCCTGCGAGCCGGCGCACCTCGTCGAGGGTCGTGCGCGCGGTCTCTTCCCACGCCTCGGCCGTCCGTGGCCGGCGCAACGCGACCTCGAGCTCGCTCGCGACGACCGCGAGGGGTGTGCGCAGCTCGTGGGACGCCTCGTCCGCGAAGCGTCCGAGGGCGGCGTGCCCCTGCTCGAGGCGCGCGAAGAGGCGGTTGAGCGTGGTGACGAGACGCCCGAGCTCGTCATCGCCCGGCGGCACGGGCAGGCGTCGATCGAGATGCGCCGCGGTCATGTCGCCGGCTGCCGCGATCACGTCGTCGACGGGCCGGAGCGCACGTCGAGTGATCCACACCGCGCCCCCGACGGCGAGCGCGAGCCCCACCGGCGCCGCGACCGCCATCGCCAGGAGCACCTCGTCCAGCACCTCGCCGGCGTTGCTCTCCGACTCGGCCTCGCCGGTCCGGGCGGCGCCGGGTTCGTCCCCCTCGCGCTCCTGCCACGCGACCGCGAAGAAGGCGACCACCGCGAACACGAGGAGGGCCGCCGCCGTGGACAGGCCGACCCAGATCCCGATGCGCCGGGCGAGGCTCGCGCGACGTCGCTCTGGGCGTACCTCAGCCATCGCGCTCTCCCGCGCTCAGGGGCACGAGCCGAAAGCCGGCGCCCCGCACCGTCTCGATGCGCACCGGCGCATCGCGCAGCTTGCGCCTGAGGTGAGCGAGGTGAACGTCGAGCAGGTTCGTGCCGGGATCGAAGTCGTAGCCGAAAGCATCGCGCAGGATCTCGGCGCGCGAGAGCACCTCGCCGCGACGGCGCAAGAGGAGCGTGAGCAGCGCGTGCTCGCGCGGCGACAGATCGACCGCGGCCCCTTCGACGCGCACGGTGCTCGACCCGCCATCGAGCTCGAGGCCAGGCACGCCGAGCGGCGCCCAGCGCGGGGCCGACGCACGGCGCAAGAGCGCGCGGAGCCGTGCGAGGAGCTCCTCGAAGGCGAAGGGCTTGACGAGGTAGTCATCGGCGCCGCGTTCGAGCGCGTCGACGCGCGAGGGCACGGCGTCGCGCGCGGTCAGCACCAGGATCGGCGCGGCGTGCCCGGCGCGCCGCACGGCCGTGATCACGTCGAGCCCGTCCACGTCGGGCAACCCGAGGTCGAGCACGATCGCGTCGACGTCCGGGCGGCCGAGCCGTTCGAGGACCGCGCCGCCCCGGTCGCTCACCTCCACCGTGAACCCCTCCTCGGCGAGCCCGCGCGCGAGCGATGCAGCGAGACGGGCGTTGTCCTCGACGATGAGCACGGCCATGGTCCTGACCTACCACCGGGCGCGGAGCCGCGGTAGCGCAGCGAGCTGGCGAACCAGCCGACTTAACGGAGTCTTAACGGTCATTTCCGGCGAATGCTCCATGCTTCCACACAACCCTGGAGGTGTTTCGTGAGCCATTCGTCGACGCACAAGTCCCTCATCTGGTCCCTCGCCCTCGCCCTGGGCATCGCGGTCACGCCCCTCGCGGGCACCGTCGCACAGGCGCAGGGGGGCCACTCCCAACATGGCCAGCCCGCCCCACATGCCCATCGCATTTCGATGGCGCAGGCACTCCAAACCGCGCTGGCCCGCGTGCCCGGAAAGGTGAAGGCACACGAGCTCGAGTGGGAGCGCGGGCGGTGGATCTACTCGTTCGAGATCCGTCCGACCGGCGAGACGCGGCACATCGTTCGCGAAGTGAACGTCGACGCGGACAGCGGCCACATCGTGGACGTGTCGACCGAGCGCGACTGAGCATCTAGCCGCGCCCGCGTCGGGGCACGACGGATGACCGGGCCCCCGGCCAAGGGGCGGGTGGGCCCGGTCCCTCGCCGTTAAGGCTACGTCAAGGTCGAGGGTCCACCATCGCCCGCACGCACACGCCCGGCGCGGGCGTGGCGATCGCGCAGGAGCCAGGATCGATGATGACGAGCCCACGTGTGAGCCGCCCCCGGAACCGGTCGGACACCGTCCGTGCCGCCGCCAGCACGCGCGCGCCCTCGCACCGTCGCATGCCGTTGCGGGCCGTGTCGCCGCGTGGTCTGCTCCTGCCCGTGTCGAGCCACGCCGCTTCGGCCGCTTCGCTGATGCTCCTGGCCGCGGGGGCCCTCGGTTGCAGCCACCCGCTCCATGCAGCGCGACCTCTGGCCGCAGCTTCGGCCCCGACCCGCGGCCACGGGTCGGCGGCGCCGTCCGCGCACACGGCGCAGGCGCACACGGCGGCGTCCCCGCAGGCGGCGGCCGGCGCTCCGGACGACGGGGCACGCCTCGCCTCCCACGCCCTCGCCCTGCCGGGAAGCCCGGGCCCCGTGCACATGGACTTCATCGCCTTCGATGCTGCCCGCGGTGCCGTGTGGATCCCGGCCGGCAACACGGGTCGGCTCGACGTGCTCGACGTCGCCTCGGCACAGGTGCAAGCGATCGACGGCTTCCCGACGGCGTCGATGCAACACCACGGCCACACCTTCGTCGTCGGTCCGAGCTCCGTCGCCGTCGGCGACCGGGCGGTCTACGTCGGCAACCGCGCGAACGACCAGGTCTGCGCGATTGACCCGCACACCCACGCCCGCGGTGCCTGCGCGACGGTCGCCTCGATGCCCGACGCGCTCGCCCTCGTCCCGTCGAGGCACGAGCTGTGGGTGACCACGCCGCGCGACGACACCATCGCGGTCCTGCACGTCGACGGAACGGCGCCGATGAGCGCGGTCACGACGATCCACTTGGGCGGCAGCCCCGAGTGCGACGCCGTCGACGACGGGCGGGGCATCTTCTACACGAACCTCGAAGACCACGACCGCACCGTCGCGATCGACGTGGCGACGCGGCAAGTCGTCTCGAGCTGGCCGTCCGGCTGCGGCGAGGACGGCCCCAAGGGCCTCGCGCTCGATGCGAGCCGGCGCTGGCTCTTCGTGGCCTGTCCCGATCGGGTCGAGTCCCTCGACGTCGGACACGACGGCCGGGTCCTCGGCTCGGTGGCGACGGGCGGCAAGGTCGACGCCATCAGCTACGTGGCGGACAAGGGCCTCCTCTACGTCGGGTCTGGCGCCACGGCGATGCTGCGCGTGGTCCGCGCCGACGCGCACGGCGCCCTCCGCGTGGTGGCGAGCGCCTCCACGTCCCACGGAGCGCGCAACGCCGTAGTCGACGGTCAGGGCCGCGCCTACCTCACCGATTCGCTCGGCGGCCGCATCTGGGTCGTCGAACCGCTGCGGTGATCGCACGGCACGCGCGCCGAGCGTCCCTCCTGCCTACATGAGCCCGGCGATGCACACGTTGCCGACGCAGGAGGTGCCGTCGCAGCACTCCCCGCCGCCGCCGCAGCTCTCGCCCTCCATGCGGCACGTCTCGGGCATGGCGCAGGTGTTGCTGTCGGGCGCGCAGCTGTCGGAGCAGCAATCGGACGACGTGCTGCACCCCTCGCCCGTGGCGCGGCAGGGCTCGGGCGCCCAGAAGGCCGAGAAGTTGCTCGTCGTGTGGTCCTGCCCCGGCAGCCAGTAAGGCACGAAGGACGGGTCGGTGCCCGGCGCCGCGTTCTCGTCGATGGCCGTGACCCAGAGCTGCCGGAGGCCGGTGCCCTGCGTGCCGAGGTACGGGTTGCCGTAGTCGCGGCGCGCGTAGAACGCGAGCCACAGGTACTTGTGGGAGCCCGGCTCGGTCGTCACGTAGGGCGCGAAGGTCGGCCAGTAGCCGTCGGTCCCCATGGCGCCTCCGTTGGCGTTGTCGAGACGATGGAGCATGCCGTCGACGCCGAGCAGATAGAGCGCGCCCGGGTTACGCACGACGTGGGTCCACGTGCCGGTACCGTGCTGGAAGGCGATGAACTTCGTGTCGGGCGACCAGGTCGGGTGTGCGTCGTCGACGCCGCCCTCGGGCTCGCCCGAGAGGGAGTCGGCCATGTGCACGGGGCGCGGCGGCGCGAAGTCGAGGCCGCCGCCCATCCGGTCCGCGACGTAGAGATTGCCGCCGACCGGGTCGCCGGGCTCGGCGCTCCCGGGTGGACCGAGGACGACGTCACCCGAGTAGACGATGTGCTGCCCGTCGGCCGACCAACAGGGATAGGCGGCGTCGGCTGTGGCGAGCCCCGTGGAGGGAACCTCGGCGCCGGTGGTGCGATCGAAGATCCGCAGGGAGCTCGACGTGTGGCTGCTCCCGACGAAGTACGCGTCCGTCGGGTCGAAGCTCGCGACGTTCGCGATCCCGCCCGTCGGGGGGAAGAGGCTCGGCGGCGGGTCGGGCGTGAGGTCGGCCGTCAGGTCGTAGACGCTCGAGGTCTCCGCGTTGGTCGCGAAGGCATAGCGGCCGTCCCGCGTGAGCGCGTGGCAGCCGACGCAGGCCGTGCCCGCGGAGTTCAGGTAGGGGTTCGGGATCACCACGCCGAGGGTCGCGGTCAGGGTGTCGATGCGGAGGATGTTGGCGCGGTTGGTGCGGTTCTCGTAATAGACGGCGCCGAAGATGCTGCCGCGCGCCAGCCGGAAGGTGCGCGGGCCCGCCGCGGCGATGACCGTGCCCGAAGCGGTGTCGAAGCGATCGACCGTGACCGTCACCGGGTCATCCGGGTCGCTGTCGGCGATCGACTGCCACTCGTCGCGCGGCACCGCGTAGCCGTAGGGGAAGTCAGCCCCCGTGTTGCCGATGTACGCGTTCACCTCGGCGTGGGGCTTTTCGATGTGCACGCGGTACAGGTCGCCCGCCGCGCCCACCGGCGCCCACTGCATCGCAGGCGGGTACACGTTGGCGGGCATGACCGCGCCCTCGAGCGGGTAGAGCAGGTTGATCGACGTCCCATCGCTCGTCGGCGTCGCTCCGGTGAAGTGGCCCGCCGTCGAGTCGTCGGCCCCCGTGCCCACGTAGCTGTGATGCACCGTCACCGTCACCGTCGCGTGGGCCGTCAGCAGCGTCGTCGTCGACACCCGCGCCGTCACCATCACCGTGCCGCCCGCGTCCCCGTTCGCCGTGAACAGACCGGTCGAGTCGATGCTGCCGATGCGCACCGGCGCCACCAGCCAGATCGCGCTCCCGAGGGGCGCCTCGGTGCCGTCGTCCCGCGTCCCGATCAGCGTGAGCTGCTGCGTCGGCATCGCGCCGTCGCTCGCGTCGAGCGTCACCATGGACGGCTCGATGCGCGCCGAGATGAACGTCGGCACGTGGGCGTCGATGTCGGCCACGCCCGCATCCATCGGGGCCACGCACTCGGAGTCGACGCACTGGTCGCCCGCAGCGCAGTCGGCGGAGGTCGTGCAGGACTGGGTGGACGAGGAGGTGGAGCCGCTGCAACCGACCAGGCCCGAGAGCACCAGTACGGAAGGCAAGGCGACGTGGCGTAGGCGGAGAGTGGGCCTCATGGTTTTGCTCCCGATGCAAGGCACATGCCAGATTCGCCCCTCGACCTCGGGCGACACGATATCCAGCGTTGAACGATATTTACACAATCTAGGAGCGCCAAGGAAGGGCGAGGCGCTGGGGCCTTGGGCACCCGGGGGGCCTGTTGACCGGGTCACCTCAGGCCCCGGCGCCCGAATGCGGGTCTCGGGCTCACGGCCTCCGCGTACTTGCCACCGACCGGCTGCGGAACGGAGACTCCGCGGCACGGGACGGGCGCCGTGGCAGAGAAAGTCGGCTTCAAGCGGAACATCGGGCTGTTCCTCGCCGTGATGATCGGCATCGGGGCCATGATGGGCCCCGGCATCTTCGCCCTCCCCTCGGAGCTCGCGAAGATGGTGGGCCCCCTCGGCACCCTGACCTATCTCGTGATGGGCGCCGTCACCTGCTTCACCGCCCTCAACTACAGCGAGCTCGGCGCGGCGATCCCCCTGGCGGGCGGTGGCTACTCCTTCGTGAGCCGCACCCTGCCCCGCCCCCTCGCCTTCTTCACGGGCTGGTTCTTCTGGATCGGCAACACCCTCGCTTGCGCGATGTACGCGGTGATCTTCGCCCTCACCATGCGGACCTACTTCTGGCCGCACGCCAGCGTGGCGCTCATCGTCGTCGGGACCACCGTCGTGTTCGCCGCCGTGAACCTCCGCGGCATGAGCGAGGCGATCAAGCTCATCACCATCATGAACCTGATCGAGCTCGCGGTGTTGCTCGGCATCGGAGGGCTCGGCCTCTTCCACGTGCACGCGCCGAACCTCCGGGTGCTCGCGCCCTTCGGCTGGCACCAGTTCGTGCCGTCCATGGCCCTCGTCTACATCTCCTTCGTCGGCTTCGAGCTCATCACGGTGGCGGCCGAAGAGATCATCGACCCGGGCAAGAACATCCCGCGCTCGATCCTGATCACGCTCGGCATCGGCGTGGTCATCTACGTCTTCGTCGTCGGCGTGATGTTTGCGACGGTGCGCTACCAGGACCTGGGCCACTCCGACGTGCCCTTCATCCTCGTGGCGGGTCGGGTCTTCGGCACCTGGGGCCGGTGGGCCGGCATCCTCGCGACGATCATGGCGAGCCTGTCGGCCTTCAGCGTGACCCTGGGCGCGAGCGCGCGCGTGCTCTACGCCCTCGGGCGTGACCGCCACTTCCCGCCCCTGGTCGCGCGCTTGCACGGCCGCTTCCAGACGCCGCACGTCGCCCTCGCGATCGTCGCCGTCGCGGTCGTGGTCTTCGGCTCGACCGGCATCGTGAAGTTCGTCGCGTCCGTGTCGGACTTCGGCTACCTGATGGGCCTCGGCATCGTGAACTGGGCGGTGGTCCCCCTGCACGGACGCATGCCCGCCTTGCGGCGACCGTTCCGGGTGGCCTGGTTTCCCTTCGTGCCGCTGGTGGGGCTCATCTCGTGCTGGGCCTTCGTGCCCTTCCTCGAGCTCCGGAGCTTCGCCCTCGGGGGCGCCCTGACCCTGGTGGGCGCCGCCGTCTACTTCTCCCGCGCCGCGAACCGGGCCGAGCTCCTGGCCGCGCGCGGCCCCATCGACCGCTTCGTACAGTGGTACAAAGCCCTGAGGAGTCCGCACATGCGAGTGCTGATCATCGACGGTGGCAAGCTCGGCCAGAACATCGCTACGCGCCTGCTCTCGAAAGACGAGCACCGCATGATGTTCCGCGCCCACGAGTACCAGATCACCTTCATCGAGCAGAGCGAGGAGCTGTGCGAGCTGCTGGAGAAGCGCTACGCGTGCCCGATCTACCAGGGCGACGGCACCAAGACCGAAGTCCTCGAGCAGGTGGGCATCGACAACATCGACGTGGCGATCGCGGCGTCGGAGGACGACGGCAAGAACCTCATCGCGGCGCTCCAGGCCAAGCAGCTCGGCATGCCGCGTGTGATCGCCGTCGTGCAGGACCCGGACTACATCAAGCTGCTCGAAGAGAACGGCATCTTCGCGGTGAGCGCGCCCTGGGCCACGGCGGGCCAGATCGAGAACTACCTCGAGCGGCCGGGCGTGGCGGACCTCTTCGAGATCGGCAAGGGCATCGCGAACCTGGTCGGCGTGGACGTCCCCGAGCGAGCGCGCGTGGCGGGCCACCCGATCAAGGAGATCGACATTCCGAAGGAGTGCGTGGTGGCGGCGATCATCCGCGGCAAACAGTTCGTCGTGCCGCGGGGCGACACCGTCGTCGAAGAGGGCGACGAGGTCGTCTTCGTGGGCCCCATCGGCGCCATCACCCGGGCCCACGAGCACTTCTTGTTGAAGAAGTAAGGGGCGGGGCGATCGGCTCGGGGTTTGAGGTTCGGGCCTTCGCGAGGGGTGGACCGGGGGGGGCGCCCGCGCCGGTGGCGCCTGCTAGCGTTGGTGGCATGGACGGCGAGGCGCTCTTTCGCACGGCCTTCCCTGCCGCTACCGCCGATCCGCCCCAACGATGGGTGTCCCGGGGTAACCACCCCCAACGATGGGTGTCCCGGGGTAACCACCCTCCCGGGGTAACTCCCGCCAACGATGGGTGGTCCCGGGGTAATTCCCCCGGGGTAATTCCCCGCGGGGCAATTTCCCGGGTAATTCCCGCCGCCGATGCCGTCACGATGGGCCCCGGGGTGTCCCGCGCGAGGGGTGTCCCGGGGTAAGTCCGGAGGCGATGGGCCTGCCTCACGCCGGCCGGGGATGGCGCCCCCGGAAGTGATTTCGACTCATCCACTTTACAAAGGACCCCGTCCGGCCCAAAAGGTCCCGACTCGATCAGACGGTCCGTTTGCATCGTCACTCGAGCAAGCGCCACGATGGCGCTTCTAAGGAATGTGAAAAATGGCTGAAGGTACAATCAAGCGGCTCACCGACAAGGGCTTCGGTTTCATCGCGACCGGCAACGGTAACGACATGTTCTTCCACCAGTCGGCCGTCGAAGGCACGACCTTCGACCAGCTGCAAGAAGGACAGAAGGTATCGTTCGAGGCAGGCCAGGGTCCCAAGGGTCCCCGCGCCGAGAGGGTCCGCGTCATCTGACTCGAGCCCGATCGCTGACTCCGAGCGCATTGGATTCACGTCCAATGCGCTTTTCTACTTGGGGCGCCCGGACGGACGCCCGGGGAGCGTCGGACCGAGGTTGAGCCGCCGAGGCGAGGGGGACGCGATCCGGAGCTAGCGGGCGAGGCCGACACGGGCGAGGGTCGGACCGTCGGCCCCGAGGGGCACGCCACGGTCCGGAAGCGACCGTCGAGCATGGTCTGGATCGCGGGACAGGCGCCGTAACCGTCTACGATCGCCGAACGGCGTCGTGGGATGGGCTCGCCGCGTTCCGAGGCCTATTGTCCCCATACACGTAGGACCATATAGCCAATCGGCGCTCGAAGTGCGCTGAATTTGGGGTGTCCGATGGTCCGCCGGAAGCGTGTAGCCACGAATATTATGTTCGTGATTTCGGCACTTTGTGTGCCGCGCGCCCGCCGCTCTTCGGTTCTGGCATCGGCCTTGCGTGACGTCCCCGGCGTGCTTGCTCCGGAGGACCTACGCGATGACGAAGCTATCCCCTTGGCTCGGCGCTCTTGCCGCTCTGTCGAGTCTCGCGGCCTGCGCCGCCCCCGCCACTCCCCCCGGCGCCTCCGCGAGCGGCGACAAGCTCCTGACCCCGGGCGACGGAAACGCCTGGTCCTTCAAGCGCGCCCTCGTGCCGACCGAGCTCGGTTTCCAACAGGCTGACGCGACGTTCGATACGTCCCAGTACGTCGCCTACTGGTTCCAGTCGACGCCGGGACCCGTCGAGCTCACCACGTGGCGCGACTACCAGCTGAAGGACTTTGGAGGTCCGATGGTCGCCGCGGCCACGTCCGACGTCGGTCCGGGCGGGGACCTCAGCGACGCACAGATGGCGGAGGCGCTCTTCGAGTGGAACCCGAGGAACGGCTCGGACGACATGGCGGACGGCCGCAACTGGGCGCTGCTCCAGATCAACGACACGGCGGCCTTTTGGACGTGGAAGCACGGCGACGTCGACTCCGTCGTGAACCTGCCCCACGACACTCGATACCTTCTCGTCGTCTTGGGCAGCCAGGCTCTCTATGACGACGCCGTCCAGTGCCACACGCAGATGACGGCTCTGCCACCCGGCGGCTTTCTTTCGAGCAGGAGCGGCTGGCTCGCGGTGCACGTGCACACGACCAGCGGGCTCCCCGCGGCCGGGCTCCGCGTCTCGATCGGAACCACCGCGTACGAGACCGACGACCATGGCATCGTCAACTTCTTCAACCTTCGACCCAACACGTACACGGTCGGCTTCGGCCCGGACGCCTCGGCGCACGCGGACCTGACCGTGCTGTCCGGAACGATCTCCGATCAGGAACGTCACGGTCGACGACTCGCTCGTGTCGCCGGCCTCCTCTTCGGGTGATGGCAGCGGCAGCACGGGAGGCGACGGCAGCGGCAGCACGGGAAGCGACACGGGTGGCAGCTGCGATCCCCCTGGCGGCAACGACACGATGTACGCGGCGACAGAGCTCTCGGGAGCGACGAGCGTCGACGGTCAGATCTGCGCGGGCGACGACGACTGGTACGAGATCAATGACGGCGGCGCGTTCACCGTCACACTCGACTTCGACGACAGCGCGGGCGACCTGGACATGGAGGCTGTCGACGCGGCCGGCAACCAACTCGGCGTGAGCAGCGGAAGCGGCAACGAGGAGAGCCTCACCGAGAGCGGCCCCTTCTACGTGCACGTCTACGGCTACAACGGCGCGACCAACTCGTACACCCTGACCGTGGGCGCGGGGAGCAGCGACACGGGGAGCACAGACACGGGCGGCAGCGCAAGCCCCCCCCCCAGCTACGGCTGCGATCCCTCGAGCAGCGACGACACGATGGGCTCGGCGAACGTGCTGACGGGGGCGACGACCATCGACGCGCAGATCTGCGCGGGCGACGACGACTGGTACGAGATCGATGCCAGCGGTGAATGGACCGTGACGATCGACTTCGACGCCACCGGGGGCGATCTGGACATGGAGGCCGTCGACATGGACGGCAACCAGCTCGCCGTGAGCAACGGGAGCGGCAGCGAGGAGACCGTCATGGAGAGCGGCCCCTTCTACGTTCACGTCTACGGCTACGACGGCGCGACCAACTCGTACACCCTGACCGTGGAATGACCGTCGCCGTGAGCCCTCCGACGCTCGACGCGCCGCACGCCGTTCACCCGCGGCCGCCCTCTCCGGGGATGGCCAGCCGAAGGATCGATTCACGTCATGACGGGCACGGGCGCCGACGGAGGGGGAACCGGAAGCGTGTCCCGGTGGTCGACGCAACACGCTCCTGGGCACGGCTCCGGTGCTGGTCGACGAAGTCGATGCATCGGGTATCAGCGACGCTCTCTCCAGACCCGAGGGTCACGCCGACCGCGGAGGACGACGAGCACCGCGCAGAGCTGAACGCATCCCAGCGCCTTCGTGCGCTTCGCACCCTATCCCCACATCACGCTGCCCTCCTCGCCCGTCTTCCCCTTCGTGCAGGCCTACGCGCGTGACGCGATCCAGGCCACCGCCGACACCACGCCGCTGTCGATCACGTCGGCCTTTCGTGAACAACCCGGGCGATCCCATCGCCGAGGATTCAAGCCTTCGGTATCCGTACTCTACGAGTTGGCCTCGCTCGGACCGCTTCCCGCTTGCGCTCCTGCTCCTCACGCTGGCCGGCTGCCAGGGATCGCGGGGCGCGGGCCGCGGGACCGACGCGGCCACACCGGACGCGACCACCGCGACGGATGCGGCCGCGACGGACACCGGCATCGACGCGGCGCCGCCGACCGTCGACGCGGGGCCGCCCGACTGTACGCACTCCGCGTCGGGCACGTCGGACATCTGGACCTGCACGGGCGACCACACCGCGCGCCAGCGCTGCGTCTCGGGCGTGACGGAGACCGACGTCTGCGCGTACGGCGCGTGCCTCGCGATGCCTGCGGGCGTCGACGACGTCTGCCCCCCGGACCCGACGGCGAGCGACGCTTCGATGTACTGCGTGGGCGGCGCCTGCATCCACTGGTGGAACTGCGAGATCACCTACCAGTACCAGTACTCGGGCAGCGGCGACTGGGACACGGACTTCCATATGCCGGACGGGACGCCGATCGCGCTGCCGCACCGCTCGCTGCTGACCGCGATCGACACGGTGGACGCCGGCTTCCAGCCGGAGCTCACCGACCTCGACACGGGCAAGTGGATGCACTTCAACCACCTTCACCTCAACTCCGAGTTCGGCGGCGACGACACCGCGCTCGGCCCCGTGCAGCTCGTGTCGCTCTCCGATCCGGACCACGCGGACCACATCTATCCGGCAGGCTGGGTCGTCGGCTTCTCGGGCGGTGGCACGACGCGGACGGGCTACCTGGGCACCGACGCGTCCGGGAACGTCTGCGGCGCCGGCGAATCCACGGCCGCGCACTTCTGCGCGGTCACGCACTCGGCGCACTCGATCGACTACTACCTCCCGCACGACGGCGCGGGCTGCCCCTCCTCGCTCACCGGCTGGCCGAGCGCGCTCTGGTCCGCGATCTCCGGCGGCGCGCCCGGCTACGAATCCTGCCCCTCGGTTTGCACCGGCTGCGGCGTCACGCACTTCTAGGTCGCGCCCAGAGTCGGTAGAGGGTCGAAGGGGGTTACGGGCTGGTGGCGGATGAACAGCCGAGGGACGGACCCCGAGGCCCGTGGCGAGGTTGCACGCCTACGCATCATCGGACCGACGTCGAGGTGACCCTGTGTCCCTCCGGTCGGTGGCTGGCTTCGGCGAGGCTTGCGTCCGCCCGCAACAAACAGCGTCCCCATCCTGGCCGACCCGCGTGCACCAGAGTCTCGTTGGCGCGTGATGGGCCTCGGAACGGAGCGCGTGATACCCTGCGTCGATGCTTCGCTCGGTGCGATACGTTGCCGTCGCGCTGCTGTTGTTCGGCTGCGGCCGTATTGGCTATCGGAGTCACGCGTTGGAGGCCGGGATGGACGCTTCAGCGTTCGACGCCCAGCGCCCTTCCGCCGACGCACGCGCCGACGCCTCGGCATTCGACGCCCGGCTCCCTTCCGCCGACGGAGGAGACGCGCGCCCCGACGCCGCCGCCGGCGACAGCGGCCTGACGTCTGTGGACGCCGGGCGCTCTGCCACCTACGTATCCGGCACCAGCACCTTCGTCGTTCCTTCTGGCGTAACGCAGCTCACTGTCAAGCTCTGGGGCGCCGGCGGCGGTGGTGGCGGTGCGTGGAACCTTCAAGGCGCCGCCGGCGGCGGTGGAAGCTTCGTGCAGGCCGCCCTGCCGGTGACGGCCGGCCAGAGCTTCCTGGTCACCGTCGGCGGCGGTGGAAGCGGGGGTGGTGGGCCCAGTTACTCCGGTGGCGGTGGGGGCGGCGGCTCGAGCGCCCTCCAGCAGGGCCCGAGCCGATTGCTCGTGGCGGCCGGCGGCGGCGGCGGTGGTGGCGGGTGGAACGCCCTCGGGGGCGCGGGAGGCGCGGGCGGTTCTGCCCTGGGTGAGAGCGGAGTGGCCGGGTTTCAAGACATGGGCGGCAGTGGCGGGTCGCAGACCGCGGGGGGAACGGGTGGAACTTCCGATTACACCGCCGGTCTCCCGGGGACCGCCAACGGCGGAGGGGATGGCGCCCAGTCGGGCTCGTCGAGCAACGGAGCGGGCGGAGTCTCCGGCGACGCGCCGGGTGGTGGCGCGACGGGCAGCGGCATCTACAGCGGCGGAGGCGGAGGCGGAGGCGGCTACTACGGCGGCGGTGGCGGTGGCGGCGGAAGCGGTGGCGGTGGCGGCGGTGGCGGCTCGAGCTATGTGGACGCCACCGCGGTCGGACGCATGGTCCTGCCGGGCAGCGGCGCCATGCCGGGCAACCCCTACGGCCTGGTCGGCCGCGGAGGTGCGGGCGGTGTCAACCACGGCGATGATGGTTCCATGGGTGGCAACGGCCTCGTCTTCATCTCGTGGTGAGGCTCACCAGGTCGGCGCAGTGCGTGGCGCCGCGGGCGGCGGGCCTGCGCGCCCTCGTCCCATCCGACCGCGAGCGTGGCACCGATGCGGGCGCCGATCCCGTGCCCCAAGGGCGACGCGGCGGAGTAGCCCCGCCTCCCCCGGCGACTCGCGGCGTGGGTCATCGGTAACCGGCACCGCGGCTCGTGCATACGCCAGGGCATGTCCGTTCGACCCGATGGTCTCGCGCTCTACGTCGGCCAGGGCTGCGGCTACTGCGCGGACGTGCTCGCCGTCGCTCGGGAGCTCGCGGTCGAGCTCGAGACGCGGGACGCTTGGACGGACCCCTCGCACCAGCGTGAGCTCATGGCGGCCCGCGGCCGCACCACGGTGCCCGTACTTCGCATCGAGGACGAGGACGGGTCCCACGTGTGGATGGGCGAGTCGTCCCGCATCATCGACTACCTCTACGAGCGCTTCGGGGAGCCGGGGCATCGTCAGAGCGCGTGGAGCCGTTGGGCGTCCCACCGCGCCACCGTCGCGGTGATGTGGGGTCTCCTGCTGGCAGGCGGGGTCGCGTCCGGGCACACCCAGAGCGCGCTCTGGGTGCTCGCCGTGGGCATCGCGGCGGCGCGGAGCTTCACCTTCGCGGTGCGATTGGGGGTGTGGATCCACTGGCTCGTCGGGGGCGCGTTCACGGCCGGCGCGATCTCCATCGCGCTCCACGCGCTCGGGGTGGCCGACGTGGCCTGGTGGCCGATTGCCGTCGCGGTCCCCGTGGTGGCGCTCGGGTCGTGGGCGCGGCGCGCGCGCAAGCGCTCGAAGGACGAGCGGCTCGTCTGCCATCCGTGAAGCCACGCCCCCGCCAGTGGGCTACGAGTCGCCCGAACGCCAGCCAGGCGGCTCACCCTTCCACCAGCACACGGCAACGAGAAGGACGCACAACAACACGCAGTAGAGAACGAAGGGGAGCGCTCCGTGGCTGGGGAGAATCGCGACCGCGCCGGCGAAGACCAAGAGGTAGAAGAGCCCCATGATGAGCTGGCCCTGCCAGACCTTGGGCCAGCCCCAACCCCAGCCGCGGCGCTTCGCAGGAAACCAATACGTTGGCTCATCAGACATGACGGTGACCCGGTCTCGTGGACGGGTTGGTTACGCTGCCTTAG
>CAWHLB010000001.1:0-38611 GCA_963830115.1 uncultured delta proteobacterium | reverse complement strand
ACTACGACTACGTATTGCTCAACCACACGCGACGGAGTGCTGGCCCGTGAGGCGGGACGGATTTTGGGGTATCGTCCCGTCCGGGACCACCCATGAAGGTCTGCGAGGTCTGCGCGCACGCTTCCGGGGCAATCCAACCGTCTGCCCACTCGACAGCGGGGATCAGTGCCCCTTCCGGACCCGCTCATCGGTCAGACGATCGGTGGGCGCTACGTGATCCAGGAGCGCATCGGCGCCGGCGGCATGGGCACGGTCTACCGCGCGGTCCAGACCGTCTACCGGCAGCACGACGACGTCATCGAGCGGGACGTCGCCATCAAGTTCCTCGCCTCCGATCTCGGCCTCGACGCGACCAACCGCTTGCGCTTCCTGCGCGAGGCGAAGGCCGCCAACCGCATCAACCACGAGCACATCATCGACATCACCGACTTCGGCGAGACGCCCGAAGGCTGGTGCTACCTCGTGATGGAGTACCTTCGGGGAATCCCCCTCGACCGCGCCATCGCGACCGAGGGACGCCTGCCCAAGGACCGCAGCCTGCGCATTGCCCTGCAGATCGCCCAGGCCCTCGCCCGGGCCCACGAGCTCGACGTCATCCACCGCGACATCAAGCCCGACAACATCTTCCTGCTCGACAACGAGGACGGCGACTTCGTCAAGATCCTCGACTTCGGCCTGGCCCAGATGAAGGGCGAACTGCGCATCACCGCGACCGGCCTCGTGTTCGGCACGCCCGAGTACATGGCGCCCGAGCAGGCGCGCGGCGCCCAGGCCACGGCCGCGGTCGACCTCTACGCGCTCGGGTGCGTGCTCTTCGAGATGCTCACGGGCCGCCTTCCCTTCGAGGGCAGCACGCCCGACCTCATCATCAAGCACATCCGCGAGGAGCCGCCGGCGCCGTCGAGTTTCACGCCCTCCCTACCGGCCAACATCGACCAGCTGGTGCTGCGCCTCCTGCGCAAGAACCCGGAGGACCGCTACCCGAACGCCTGGCGGGCCGCCGAGGAGATTCCGCCAGATCCTCGACCGCATCACCGAGCGGCCGCCACCCCTGCGCGACCCGCTCCGCCCACCGTCCCGTCCGCCCCCGCGAAGCGCGACCACCAGCAAGAACTTCGCGGAGACCTTCGGCTCCGGCGAGGCGAGCGACATGTGGAAGGAGCGGCTGCGCCTCTTCCGTGGGCTCCTGCCGCACGCGCATCCCGACGGCGACGTGCCGTCCTGGCTCAGCCAGACCCTCGACGGGCTCGATGGTGCACTCGAGGAGCTCCGCGGGCTCCGGGTCGACCTCGACGCCCGCGTCGTCAAGGCGATGCGGCAAGAGGAGGAGATCCGCGAGATTCGCTTGCGGATCGGCCACGCCCTCGACGAGCTGGCGCGCGACCAGGTGCGCGTCCAGCGCGAGCTCGAGGCGGCCCAGGAGCGGGTGACCGCGGCGACTGCCCGACTCGACGAGCTCACGGCGCCACTCGCGGGGGCCTGGGCAGGCTTGCCGCCGGTCCCCGCCGACGGATCCCTGAGCCGCACGGATGCCGAGGCCCTGCGCGACCTCGGCTCCTTGGCGACCGTGTGGATCGAGGCGGAGCGTGCGGCCGCCGCGGTCCGCCGCGACGTGCTCGACCGGCAGGGCGAGCAGGAGGACCTGCGCTTCCAGGTGGCCCAGCTCAAGGGACGGCTGGGCGGCCTCAACGCCGAGGGCGACATCGACCTTTCCGGGGTCAAGGAGGAGACGCTGCGTATCAATCGCGAGATGCAGGACCGCATCGAGCGTGTCGTGCGCGATGCCGAGCCGGTCGTCCGCCACTTCCTCGCCTTCCCCGCCCTCCGCGAGGTCGTGCTGGGGCGGCGCCAGCTCGCTTCCCTCGAGGCGCCGCCGCGTTGATGGGGGCTCCCGCTTCTGATAAGCGATGGGCCGTGGTGCGGGCCTTTCGGAACGTGCTGTGGATGGTCGTGGTCGCAGCTGCGGTCACCGGGTGCGATCGCGCGGAGGCAGCGCAGCCGGTCCCCGTTCAGCGCGCGGCGAGCTTCCGGTCGCGCGCCGTCGATGCCGCCCTCGACAAGGCGGGCGACGCCCTGCAGACCCGTGGCTTCGCGCCGGACGGAACGCAGTGGCGCGGCTTCCTCGTGGACCGGGCCTCGAAGGTCACCGACGTGTCCATGTCCTCGGGCACGTGTTACGTCGTCATCGGGGAGGGCTCCTCGGCCGTGCGGGAAGCTCGACCTGCGCATCTTCGACAGCGACGGGGGCGAGGTGGCCCAGGACTCCACCTCGGGGCCGGGGCCGTTCTGCGCTACTGCCCCGCCCAGTCCGGAAGGTATTACCTGGCGGCCCGCGCCACCGCCGGCAGCGGCCTCTTCGGGGTGCGGCGCTTCCGAGGGCCCACGGGGCTTCACATCCGTGTCGACGACCTGTTCAAGCAGCCTCCGTCGCCCGCCGGCAGCCCGGGGCCCCCGTGAGCCGACCACCGCTCCTGTGTTCGCTGGCCGCGCTCCTGTGGGCCGGCGGGTGTCAAGGGCCCCGGCCCGCGGCCCCGCCCTCCGTGCAGCCCGCCGACCCCGGCCCCCTCGACGCCTTGAGCCGCCGCTTTGGTCGCCTGCGGGAACGACTACGACAGCGTGGTTACGAAGAAGAGATGCCACTGTCCCGCCAGTTCCTGACCGAGGGGGAGGGTGTGGCGCTTCCGCTCGAATCTGCCGACGGGAGAGTGCACGACCTTCACCGCCCTCGGGGGCGGTGGGGTGCGCGACCTGCGCTTGACCCTCTTCGACGACGAGGGCGCCGAGGTGGCGACCGACGCGGTGCCGGGAGAGGGCGGGCTCGTGCACGTCTGCCCCCACGCCGCCAGCGCCGTGCGACGACCGCCCCCCACCACCCCCTACTACCTCGTCCTCGAAGCGCACGAAGGAACGGGCGCCGCGGTGGTGGAGGGGTTCGGGTCGGCCCCGGGTACCGGCCACGGCTTCGACGCCCTGTTCGCCGGATTGCTGGCGCCCCGCGTGCCCTTTCGCAAAGTCGAGCAGCAACTCGCCGAGAGCCGCTCGGCCTTGCGGGCGCGCGGTCTGTTGCCCCTCGGCCCACCAATCCTCGACAGTGTCGCCGAGGGGGAGGTGCTTCGCCGGACGTATCCGCTCGATGCGGGCCGGTGCTACGTGGCCGTCGCCCGGGCGGGGGCTGGCCTCCGGGACGTGGACCTGTTCCTCTTCGACCCGACCGGGGCGGAGGTCGCCCGCGACCTCGACAGCGATGCCGAGCCCCGCCTCGAGCACTGCCCCGACCAGAGCGGCCGTTTCACCGTTGAGGTGCGTGCGTTCCAGGGCGCCGGCGCCCTCGGGTTGATGGTCCTCGACGGGCCGGCCTCCGACCATCCGGATCCGCCGCCGCCAAAGCCCGCCGTCCCGCCGGAGGGCCGGCCCGATGCGCCAAGCGAGGGTGACCCGATGGTGGCCCTGACGACGGCCACGACGGCCCTCGAGGAGCGGGGCTATGGTGCTCCGCTGTTCGTCGTCCGGGACGGCACGATCGCGCCAGGGGAGGCACCCAGCCACGAGGTGCTCCTCGGCCCCGGCTGCGGGGTCGTCGTCGGCGCCGCGAGCGGCTCGGATATGGATCTGGACCTGTACCTGTCGGATGCGGGTGGCCAGCCCATCGACCGGGATACGGGCGTCGATCCGACCGCGCGTGTGAGTGCCTGCCCCACCGAGGCCACCCCGCAGCGGGTGACCGTCAAGGCCTACGGACGGGACGGTCGCTACGCTCTCGCCGTCCTGCACGCCCCCGCCGGTATCCGCAACGTGCAGGACCTGCGTCTCGAGGAGGCGGTGGCGTCGTTTCGGGCGCGGACTTCGTCGCCGAGGGGCAGAGCCGGGTCGACCTGGACGAGGGAGAGAAATACATGCGGCCGATGAATCTGCGAGCGGGCAAGTGCGTGGCGATCGCCGCCGCGGGCGACGAGGGCGTCGAGGACGTGGACGTGCTCCTTCGCGACGCGAGCGGACGGCTCGTGGCCTCCGACTCGGGACCCGCGCCCTACGCCGCGGTGCGCCGGTGCGCCCAAGCGTCCGAGTCGCTCGAGGCCCAGGTCGTGCTCTATCGCGGTGAGGGCGACGTGGCGGTGCGCATTCTCGGAGGGACGCCGTGATCCGGGCTGCACGGTCGTGTTGCGTGACCTTGGCACTCGGGGGCGTGCTCGCGGCGGCCGTCGCGTCCCACGCACGGGCGGACGACTCGCTCGGTCAGTGCGTCGACTCGGCCGTGTCTGCGCTGCGGCAACGGGGTGGTCGAACCTTCGGTGCCACGACCGTGGGCTTCCTCGACGAGGGGGAGAGCCACACCGAGATCGTGCAGTTGCCCGCGAACGGGTGCGTCGGGTTCCTCGGCGTCGGCCATCGGCGCGTGCAGGACCTCGACATCGGCGTGTTCACCGCCGGCGGCATCGCCCTGGCGCAGGACGTGGCCGTCGACTCTCATCCCTATGTTCGCTATTGCGGCGTCCGCGGCCTCGAGCTCGCAATCGTCGTGCACATGTACAAGGGTCGCGGCGAGTACCGGCTCGTGCACCTGCTCGATGCCCCGGCGCGCTTGCCCGACCTCGGCCGGGTGGTGGGTGAGTGCTTCTCCGAGGACGTGGGCGTGACCATCCCGCCCACCGACGTGGGACCCGAGCCCGCGTCTCCCTCCGCGCGCGATCAACTCGCCACCGTCGCCGGTCGGCTCGCCCGCCTCGGCTACCACCCGCGCGGCCAGGTCGAGAGCGGCGCCCTCGATCAGCGGCAGACCGCGGTCCGGTCGGTCCAGCTCGACGGGGGCCACTGCTACGCGATCGCCGCCGTCGGGGGCAGCGGCGTGGCCGACCTCGACCTGTTCGTGCGGGGCGCGGGCGACGTGGCGGTCGGTCGAGACGTGTCCCGCGCACGTGACGCCCTCGTCCGCATGTGCGCGGACCAGAGCGGTGCCTACCGCGCGCAGGTCCGCATGTACCAGGGCAAGGGCGCCTGGGCGCTCCGGGTCTACGGCCTCGACGAGCCGAGTGGCCGCGGTAGACCGCCCGGCGTCGAAGGCGACACCCGCATTCCCTACGCGGAGGTCGTCGCACGGATGGCTGGACGAGGCCTGCAGGCGGCGCCCGTCGGCTGGGGTCTCATCTGGCCGGGGCACACGCTGTCGATGCCGGTGCGGCTCGATGCCGGCCACTGTTACGCGGTGGCCGGCGTCCCGGGAGCCAGCCTTTCGGGAGGCGACCTCGACCTCATGCTCCTCGACGCGGCAGGCTCCCGCGTTGCCTGGGACGTGGGCAGCGGCTCGACGCCCCTGGTCTTCACGTGTCCTGCGCGCTCGGCGACCTATCGCGTCGTCGGCCGTGTCTACGGAGCGACCGGAACCTATCTTGTGATGCTGGGCAGGGACGGAGGAACGACGCCATGAGATGGTGGGCAGCAGCAGGGCTCGCGGTTGTGCTCGCGGGGTGCGGCGGTGCGTCGAGCGAGGTCGCCCAGGGCACGGTGGTCGCGCCTCCGGGCGCCGCACCCGCCTGGCCTTGGATGAACGACCACACCGCCGCCATCGCCGGCCGCATGCGCCAGATCGCGAGCAGCATGAGCGCGGCGGGGCTCCACGTGGGCAACGTCGGCGGCGGTGGGTTCTTGGCGTTGCGCAGCGGGGATACGTTCCCCATCGACGTGCCGGCGGGCATCTGCATGACGATCACGGCCCTCGCCTCGAGCGGCATTCACGACCTGGACACGACCCTCTACGTGCCGAGCGGCGACGTCCTCGCCGAGGACGTGGAGCCCGACTCCCATCCCACCGTTCAGGTCTGTGCGACGGGCCACGCACGGCACCTCTACTATCACGTTCAGGCCTACGATGGTGCGGGCGCCTACATCTACGCGTCCTTCGTCGGATCCCGGGGCAAGTTCCCCCTGGCCGCGCGGGTCGTGGGTGGCCGGCCCGGCGTGGCCGCGGACGCGGGGGCGGCGACCGCCGAGCAGGGCCGCGTGCATGAGCTCACCGAGGGCGTCGCCCGGCGTGGCTTCCAGCCGATGGACACCCCTCGGTCGGTGCAGCTCGCCGCCAACCAGCACGTGCGTGTGCCGCTCACCGTGCAGGCTGCCCACTGCTACACGGTGGCCGCCTTCGGAGCGCCGGGACTGTCCGCCATCGACATCCGCGTTCTCGATGAGGAGGGGCACGAGCCCACCCGCGACGTGTCGGGGACGTCCGCCCCTGCGGCCCAGCTCTGCGTGCAGGCCGACGGCGAGTACGCGGTGGATCTCCACGCGGTGAGCGGTTCGGGCGATGCCCGGATCGCGTTCTTCGAAGGGCCCGAGGCGGCGGTCGGCGGCGTCGGCGGTCTGTGGCTCGGCCAGCGGCACGAGACGCTCGCATCGACCGAGCCCCTCGACCAGGCCCTGGCCCATTCCCTGGCGGCCGCGCGGCGCGCGGGCTGGGGCGGCGCCGCACACCGTGGAGGGGGCCACCTCGCCCCCGCCCAGGCGGTCGACGACGCGGTGGTGCTGGCGCCGGGCAAGTGCACTCTGATCCTCGCGGCTGGCGGACGCGGCATCGGCGAGCTCGGGCTGCGCGTGGTGGACGAGCAGGGACACATCCTGGCCGACCACTCCGCCCAGGGACCGTCCGCGTCGGTCCGACTCTGCGTCGACCGGCTCGTGCATGCCCACGCCGAGGTGGTGGCGCGACGCGGCAGCGGCGCCTTCGCCATCGAGAGCCTGACCAAGGTCATGCCCCAGAGCCTGCCCCACGACGTGGCCATCCCGGACCGCGGCGCCCTGCTCGACGTGCTCGATGGGGAGAAGGCCGCGGGCCGGGTGCTCGAGGGCGCCATCTCGACGGTGGCCCTGCCGGCGCAGGGAGACGCTTCGGTGCAAGCTGCTCCACCGGCCCAGGGCTGCGCGCACGTGCACGTAGTTGCAGACGGTCTCGGCGGGACGATCGGTGCTGAGCTCGAGCGCGGGCATCGCATCGCCGCCCGGCTCGGTGGACGGAGCGTCGCTTTCAGCGTGTGCCAGGGTGATGGACCCGGCGCCGCCACGCTGGCCGTTCGCCGCCAGGGCATGACTGGCAAGGCCTTCGTCCTGCGCTTCGTTCTCGCAGCGCCTCCGGCCGCGTCGGCCGCCAGGCAGTGAGCCGCCTCAGGCCTCGTTCGACTGCCAACGGTCCGTAGATCCCGGGCCCCTACTCACCATCGTTCAGCGGGACGCCCGCCTCGCCCGCGAGACCGAACGGTGCGGGCGCGGCGTCAACGCGCGGCATGGTGCCGAGGGAGGCGCGCTCCAGGATCGCCTCGCACAGCTGGCCGAAGTCATAGCCCGCTCCGGCAGCGATCTTCGGCAAGAGCGAGGTGCGGGTCATGCCGGGCAGGGTGTTGACCTCGAGCACGTACTCGTTCTCACCCTCGGTCACCAGGATGTCGACGCGTGTCGCGCCCGTCCCGCCAACGCACCGGTTGGCCCGCTCGGCGATATTGAGCACGCCCTTGTAGCGGGTCGGCGTCAGCCGGGCCGGAAAGTGGTACTCGCTCTGGCCCGCCTGGTACTTCGACTTGTAGTCGTAGACGCCGCTCTTGGGCACGATCTCGATGGCGCCGAGAGCCCGCCCGTCGAGCAGGCCGACCGCCACCTCGCGTCCCGGCACGAACCGCTCCACCAGCACCTCGCGGTCGAACTGCGCGGCCTCCTCGCACTGGGCCCTGAGCGACTCCATGTCGCCCGCGCGTCCCGCCCCGAGGGTGGAGCCCGAGCGGCGCGGCTTGACGAAGACGGGGAAGCCGAAGGAGCCGTGCACCTCTTCGAGCGCATCGAGGCGGTCCGCGTCGATGGCGTAGTAGGGCGGCGTCGGCACGTTGTAGAGCCGGAACAGCTCCTTCGCCTTGACCTTGTCCATGGCCAGGGCGCTCGGCAGGACACCCGAGCCGGTGTAGGGGATGCCCAGGATCTCGAGCAGCCCCTGGATGCAGCCGTCCTCGCCCCAGGTCCCGTGCAGCGCGATGAACGCCACGTCGATGGGCGTCTGGCGGAGGACGCGATCGATGTCCCGGTCGACGAAGATCTTCACGACCTCGTGACCGCGCTCCTCGAGGGCCTCGAAGATGGCCTCGCCTGTCTTGATCGAGATCTCGCGCTCCGCGCTCATCCCACCCATCAGGACCCCGACGCGCTTCTGGTGCATGGCTGCTCTCCTCATCTGACGAGGGACCTCCTGCGAACACCGATCCAACGACCCACGGTCCACGATTCTGGGAATTGGCTGTCAGGAGGAGAGAATCGTCGCGTCCCGCAGCACACGGTCGTGACGACCCTCGGACACTCCCGGTAGCAGGCGGGACGGAAAAGGGTCAACAAAGCGGCAAGGGCAGACGGGTGTGCACCGGGCGGGGGGGGCAGCGCAAGACGAAAAGCCTTGGCGCGGGGCTCTCCCGCAAGCGGGAGGGAGATGAGGCTTGGGGGATGAGGTTGCGGCCGGCCTGGCCCTCCCCCAATCCCTCCCGCAAGCGGGAGGGGGATGAGGTTTAGTGCGCTGCCTCGGGTCCCGCCCACCGGACCACCGGATAGCCGGCGAATCCTCCCTCGGCGGTCGAGATGCGCAGGGCCACCGTCTCGCCGGGCTCGACCTGCAGCGCGGCGACCGAATCGGCCGGCGTGAACACCAGGTCCACCCACGAGTCGCCCCCTTGGTGCTTGCACTTGACCGTCATGCGGTTCTGGGCGTCGGTGGGGTAGCGGCGGAAGCGGCGGTCGCGGCCGGCGACGATCTCGATGCCCCCGACGAAGTCCACCGCGCAGTGATGCGTCGAGCCGATGAGGTGGTGATCGGAGTCGACGCGGTCGAAATCGAAGCCGGGCTGGACCGCCGGGAACGGGGACGCCGGGCGCGCAGCCGCCGCGAGCGCAGCGCCGACCACCGAGACGAGGCGGACGATGGGGTAGTCGGCGAAGCCGCCGTCGGCCGCGACGACCTGGATTGCGATCCGCTTGCCCGCGGCGACGCTCCCGAGGCGGCCCCCCCCGCCTTGAGGGACGACCAGGTCGACCCAGCCCGCGCCCGCGGGGGTCCGGCACTCGACCGGCACATGGGCCTCGACCGGGGTCGGGTACCGGCGCTCCTCCCGCGTCCCGACCTGGGAGATCCTGCCGACGTAAGACACGTCACATTCATGCTGCTCGCCGATGTGGGCGCGCGGCTGGACGCGGAGCAGCCGGACGTCGAAGGCCGGTGCCCTGGGCGCGGCGTGGGCCCGCGCAGGTCCCGAGGTGTGGTGGCGTGCGCTGGGCCTGCGCGGTGGGCTCGTCGCTCGGCTGGAGGACGTCCTGCACCCGGCCGAGATGAGGGATGCAGCGACCCCCGCCAGGAGCAGACCGCGGGCGATGGGCAGCAGGTCCCGCATGGTCACGGCTCAGCCTGAGAGGGCCTCGTCGAGGTACTGGTGGACCTTCTGCTCCACCTTCCCCTTCATTGGCCGCAGCATCAGGCCGAGATCCACCAGGACCCGGACCTCCTGATCGGTGACATGGATGCAACCGCTCGCGCCGGAGCGCTCGAACTTCAGGTCGTCGCCATCCCAGTGGTACCGGATCTGGAGCTTCTGCTCGAGACGCTGGGCGACCGTCTCGGCCGCGGATCGGGCTCTGTCCTTGCCGATGGCGTGCGGTCGCCGGATGTCGATGGTGGCCATGGCGCTCCTTTTGCGCTTCGGGGGCCCCGGTTAGGTCCCTCGTCCCCGTCTGTCAAGCCGGCAGGCGGCTCGCCGGTCACCAGGCCGGCCCGCCAGGCGGGCCCTCCACCGCTCCCGCCCGGTGCGGGCGATTGCGCCGAGGGGTCGAGGGTGATAGCGTCCCGCCGCTTTCCGCACGGCTCGCCCGGTGGCGAGACGCCCGGCGGAAGCTCTACATTGGTCGCCGAGGTTCAGATGGACGCCGTCGGCCGTGCGAGGTGCGAGCGCGTGTTCTGCCTGGCGGAGCGTGAGTCCCGACACGGGTGGAGTGTCCGCCAGCGGGCCTCATCCACCATGGGCAACCACCGCTCCCTCGCCGCGCTCCCCGACGTGCACCGCCGTCCCGGGCCTCAAAAGGAATCCATCCTAGATGACGTTCACCGAAGCTGCGGTGGAGGTTCTCCGTCTGGTCGGAAAGCCACTCCACTACAAACAAATCACTGAGATCGCGATCGAACGGAACCTGCTCAGCCACGTCGGAAAGACGCCGGAGATCACCATGAGCTCCCGGCTCGCGACGATGGTCAAGAAGGACCGGGGCGAGGCGCCGATCGTCAAGGTCAAGCCGGGCGTGTTCGGGCTCCGCGACTTCCCCGAGGACGTCCTTTCCGCGGCGGAGAGCGAGTCCGGTAGGGACTACGAGCTGCCCGAGGAGCCCGCGGCCGCCGCAGAGACGGCGGCGGAGCCGGAGGAGCCGAAGGCCAGCCGAGCTTCGAGCCCGAAGCTGCCGGGAGCAGACGTCTTTCCCGAGGAGGAGGACGACGATGTCCCGATCCTGGCCGCCCTCGACGACGAGTCCGCCGACGAAGGCGAGGAGGGCGAGGCCGGCAAGCGCCGCAAGCGCCGCCGCCGCCGCCGCCGCCGGGGCGAGGGCGAGGAGCGGGAGGTTCAGGTTCAGCGCGAGCGCGCCGGTCGCCACGAGGAGCAGCGCAGCAGCCGGAGCCGCGACGACCGGAGCCGCCGCGACGAGCGCGTCCGGGGTCGGCGCGAGCTGACTGGCGACTGGCACCGTGATCCGCCCGAGGGCGAGCTCGTTGGCAAGGACCTGGCCGATGCCATCGAGGCGGTGCTCGGAAGCGGCCGCCGTGCCGAGGCGCATGTGCGCATCGCCGAGCTGCTGGTGCGGCGCGGTCGGCTCGCGGGCGATCCTTCGGCGCTCGCACCGACCGTGGCCTCGGCCCTGCGCGGCGACGTGGCGAGGCGTCGGGCTGAGGGGCGCCGTCCCCGTTTCCGCGTCGACACCCACGGCCGGGTCGGGTTGACCGACTGGGCGATGACCGACGAGGCGCTGCGCGCCGAGCACGATGCGTTGCGGGCCGCCGAGCGCCAGCGGGATCAGGTGCGCCGCGCGTTCCTACGGCTCGTGGAGGGGCTGCCGACCGCGGGCTTGATGGAGCTCATCGCTGCCTGGCTCAACACCGAGGGAGTGACCGAGCTGCGCGCCGTGCGACGACCGGGCTCGACCGGCGGCGGGCAGTTCCATCTGGCCGGGACCCTGCGTCGCGGCGCCGAGCAATCCCCCTGGCCATCGTCGTGAGCCGCGACGGCAGCTCGGTCGGGCGCGAGGAGGTCATCGACGTGCGGGGCGCGCTCCATCACTACGGCAACGCGAACGCGGCCTGGGTCGTGACGATGGGGCAGGTGCGCAGTGGAGCACGCGAGGAGTCGAGCGTCGCCGGTGCGGCGCCCGTCGCCCTGTATGACGGAATCGGGCTCGCGCGCGCCATGGAGCGAGCGGGCATCGGCCTCGTTCGCTTCTCCGTGCCCGTCATCGGCCTGGACATGGCCCTACTCGAAGAGCTCGGCGTGGGGCAGGGGCGTCCGGCAGAGGCTCGTGGCAGCACGCACCAACCCGAGGCGGCGGAGTCGTCGCGTCAGGGCGGCCGGCGACGCCGGGGCGGCGAGGATGCGCTTCCCGAAGAGCACGACCAGCCCGCGGCCGGCGACGAGGAAAAGGCGGCCGAGGCGCAGGACACGGACCTCGAGGCCGAGCCCCCGGCCGCTGCAGCGGAGGACTCCGCGGAGGACGGCGACGAGCAGCCCCGTCGTCGTCGACGTCGCCGCGGTGGTCGTGGCCGACGCCGTCGAGACGAAGATGGCGAAGCCTCCGCGGAAGACGCCACGGCGGCGGCGGACGCCGAGACGAGCGACCAGGACGAGCACGAGGAGGCTTCGGGCGACGGCCCCCCGACCCTGGTCACCCCGCAGCCAACCGACGATGAGGTGGTGGAGTCTTCACCCGAGCCGTCGGAACGGTCCGAGCCCGAGGAACCGAGCGCTGGTGAGAAGCTCGCGGCGTCACCCCAGGGAGACGAAGAGGACACGCTCGGCGAAGGACCGTCCGCCGCCCTCCGCGGCGAAGAGATGTCTGTCGACTCGGCTGCCGACCCCTCCGACGAGCAGGGCCCCTCCGGCCGTCCATGACCCGCCGATCTTCCGGGGTAGGGTAGCGAGGCCCGAACGGGCGACCTACCTTCCCCCGGCTCTCGTTCGAGGGGGGAGGAACGGCATGCGAAGCTTCATCTTTTTCACCGTGGCGACGTCGGCCACGCTCGGGCTCGCCGTGGCCGCGGCTCAGACACGCGAGCCCCACCCGTCGGCGCCAGCGGCTCACTCGACCGCCAACCTCGACTCGACCACGCAGGTGCTGGCACGCGTCCTGGACGCGCGCCTGACGGTGTGGCGAACGCCGCGCGGGGTGCCGGTGCACGTGAGTCACTGCCGCTCCGCACGTGGCGGCTGCCGCGCGCGCATCGTCGTGTTCGCCCGCTGGATCGCCGAAGAGGCCAAGGCGCACTCCATCGACCCCTTCGTCCTCGCGGCGGTTGCGATGCGTGAGAGCGGGCTCGACCCGATGGTGCGCGGCGCGGCGGGTGAGCTAGGCATCATCCAGCTGCATCCCCATGGTGTGGGGCGCTCCTTGCCCTTCATCCGCTCGGCCCAGTACCGCCGCGCGTGCCGGGGCCGAGCCGGTGCCTGCCAACACGAGGTGCTCGCCGTCGGCGCCGGCCTCATAGCCCGCTCCATTACGATGTGCGGGAGCCTGGCGGCGGGGCTCGGCGCATACAACAGCGGCGTCTGTGGCAAGACCGACTACGCCACCCGCGTCCTCAAGGAACGCGACCGCTTGCTCGGTCTCGCCCGCTTGACGGCACCGCAGCACCACGACGCCGACGGCGCCTGACGCGGCGCTCAGCGTCGGCTCTCGACGATGAGCCGCTGAAACGCCTGGCCGAGCGCGTGGGCGAGCACCTCCATCCGCGCGAGAACGTGCGGATCGCGACGAGGCTCGTCGACGCACAGGACGCCCGCCACCCGATCGCCGAGGTGCACCGGCTGCACGAGGAGACGGCCACCGCGGCTCGCCGTGGCTGCACGTAGGAGGGCATCCGCGGCAGTCGTGCCCCATGGGCCCAGATACGCTTCGCCGCGTGCCAGGGGGCCATCGAAGACCGAGGCGGCGCCAACCGGAATCCACAAGTGGCGAACCGCCTCCTCGGACAGGCCCGGCCCAATCCCCCTGCGCCCTTCGAGCACGGCGCGACGTCGCGCCAGGAAGACCACGCTGCGCCCGACGCTCAAGGCGGCCTCGCAGCTGATCTTCACGGCCTCGTCGCGCTGCTTGCACGTGCGCAAGGCGGCGAGGAGACCGCCCACATCGCCGAGCGTCGGCTCGTGGGGGGGCGGTGCGGGAGTGGCGGCACGACGGGGCGGCGGAGCCGATGGCTCGGACTGTGCGATGGGGGGCGATGGTGTCGCGGGCGGCGGCGGCTCGGACAGGTCACCCCAGCGGTCGTCGCCGGGCGGGGCCGACGAGCGGGGGCGGTTCGGTGCGGGTGGCGGCGGCGCGTAGGAGCGCGTGCGCGGATCGCGGCGGGCAGGAACGGAGCGACGCGCCCGAACCGTCGGTTTTGCAGCGCGGACGGGAGGCGAGGACGGCGTGGGCGTATGGGGCACCGCCTTGGTGCGCACGAGGGGAACAGGCTCGTCGGCCTCCTCGATCGACATGCGGCTGCCAACGAGGGCGAGGGATGGCTCGGAGAGGGCGGTGGGGGAGGGCAAGGGGTAGTGGTGGGCGAGCACCGCCCGGAGGTCGCTCACCCGCGCGACGATCGGCACGGGCCGAGCGCCGAGGACGCGGTGCAGCTCGGCGAGCGCGTCCGTGTCGGTGGGGTCGGCCATCGCAACGAGCACACCTTCGTCACGCCTCGCCACGGGCAGCACGAACAGATCCCGAGCCATCGCCCCCTCGATGGAAGCGACGAGGACCGCGTCAGCCGCACGCAGCTCGGTGCGTCCGACGAGGGGACCGTGCCCATCGGCGAGAAAGAAGCCGACGAGGGTCTCTTCGCTGACGCCTGCCTCGACCAGGACCGCGGCCAGAGGTCCACCCCCGGCGGGGCCGCGGGCGAGCGCCCAGGCGAGCTGCTCGCGCGTCACCAGCCCCGCGCGCAGCAGTCGGGCCCCGAGATCGGGCATTGCCGCTGCATATCGGGGCCGCCGCGTCGGGTCAAGGGGCACGGCGGCGGGAAAGCGGGGACCGTTCGGCGCGGGTGCACGGAACCCACAGTCGCATTACGATGCGCGAGCCCATGGCCCGGGTGCTGCACATCGAAGACGATCCGAAGAACCGCCTTCTGGTGCGGAAGCTGCTGGCGGCGGCCGGCCATGAAGTGGTGGACGCGGAGACAGGCCTCGAAGGCGTGCGCCTCGCCGGTGAAACGCACCCCGATCTGGTCCTCGTCGACATCAACGTGCCGGACCTGGACGGCTACGAAGTGACGCTCCGCCTGCGTGGTCTGACGGGGCTCGGCCGCGTCCCCATCGTCGCCATCACCGCCGAGGGTGACCGGGAGACGAGTCTCGCCGTCGGCGCCGACGGGTTCATCCCCAAGCCCATCGATGCAGGCCGTTTCGCCCGCACCATCGATCGCTTTCTCAAGGGGCATCGCCAGCGTGGCACGGGCTCGGGCGAAGCGCGGCTGCGCGAGCGCTCCCAGAAGATCGTCGAGCGCCTCGAGGGCAAGGTGGTCGAGCTGAGCGACGCCAACCGGCGGCTCGAGGAGATGGCCCGTCTGCGCCGCGAGTTCTTGCAGAACGTCAGTCACGAGCTCGCGACGCCGATGACCCCCGTCGTCGGCTACATCCGGCTCCTTCTGGCGGAGGAGCTCGGACCCCTGACCCCGCTGCAGAGGAAGTGCCTCACCGCCATCGACCGCTCGACCCAGCGTCTGCGCGAAGTCACCGAAACCCTGCTCGACGTCAGCTCCCTCGAGACGGGTCGCATGCACTTCTATCAGCGCGACTACGACTTCCTCGAAGCGACGACGCGCGCGATCGGAGAGGCGCGACCGCGCTTCGAGGAGAGCGAGCTTTGCCTGCTCGAAGAGCCAGCCTCCGTGGGCATGCCGGCCCTGGGGGACAGCGACAAGATCCGCCGGGCCATGGTGCACGTGCTCGACAACGCCGCGAAGTTCACCCCGATGGGGGGGACGGTGGCCGTGGCGGTTCGAAGGGTCCCCGCCCCTGAGCCCCTCAGCTCCTTCTACGAGCTGCTCGTGGCCGACAACGGGCCGGGCGTCGATTCCAGGCAGATCGAGAAGATCCTCGAGCCTTTCTATCAGGTGGACGGCTCGGTCACCCGGAGCCATGGGGGCGTCGGCCTGGGTCTGGCCTTCGCGCGGCACGTCGCCGAGGCCCACGGCGGCAGCATCGCCATCGAGAGCCCGCCGAGCGAGGACGTGGCCGGCCAGGCCCTCGGCGGGACCCTGGTCCGGCTTCGGGTAGCGGCTCGTCCGCCGTCCCGGAGGTCCGGTGCCACAGCGACCTGAGGACGCCCCGGCCGAGAGGCACGCGCTTCCCGTCTACCTGGATCATCACGCTGCCACGCCCCTCCACCCGGAGGTGCGGGCCGCGATGGACGCCGCCCTGGCCCGGGCATGGGCGAATCCGTCGAGCGTGCACGCCGCGGGGCGGGCGGCGCGTGCAGTGCTGGAGGGGGCCCGGGACGAGGTGGCGGCGGCCGTCGGCGCAAAGCCCGCCGACCTGGTCCTGTGCGGCGGCGGCACCGAGGCGTGCAACCTCGGCGTCCTCGGTCTCCTCGAGGCGCCTCGCCATGTGATCACGACTGCAATCGAGCATCCCGCGGTCGCCGAGGCCGTCGCGAGGCTCGAGCGGGCGGGTGCGCGGGTCACGCGCTTGGCCGTGCCGGGAGGCCGGCCACCTGCGACGGAGGAGGTGACCGAGGCGGTGGGCGTTGGCGAGCCGACCCTGCTCGCGGTCCAGTGGGTGAATCACGAGACGGGCACCTTGCTGCCGGTCGAGGCATGGGCACGGGCGTGCCGGGCGCGCGGGGCACGTGTGTTCGTCGACGCGACCCAGGCCCTCGGCAAGAGGCCCGTGGATGTGACCGCGCTCGACGCCGACGCCGTCGCCTTCGCCGCGACGAAGGTCGGGGGACCCGCGGGCGCGGGCACGCTCTGGGTGCGGCGCGGGCTCCCGCTCGCGCCATTGCTCGCGGGAGGGGCCCAGGAGCGGGGGCGGCGTCCCGGCACCCCCGACCCGGTCGCCCACGCCGGCTTTGGCGCGGCATGCCGGCGCGTGGCGGATCGGCTGGCGTCGATGCCCGCGGTGGGACGACGGCGCGACCGGCTCGAGGTGGCCCTGCGGGCCCACGATGTGTGGGTCAACGGGGTGGAGGGCGAGCGGGTGGCGACGGTCGTCGATGGGAGCGTCGAAGGGTGGAAGGGTGAGGTGCTGGTGGCGGCCCTGGACCTCGAGGGCGTGTGTGCCTCGAGTGGTGCGGCCTGCTCGTCGGGCCTCGCCGAGCCCTCGCCGGTGCTGCGCGCCATGTACCCGGAGGCGCCGTGGCGCGCCGCGTCGGCCCTCCGCCTCAGCCTCGGCCCCGAGACCACCGACGAGGATGTGGACAGGGCCACCGTGGCGCTCGATCGGGTGCTCTCACGCACTTCGAGCGGTTTCGAGACTTTGTGAGCGAAGCAGGGGCCGCGTCGAATCTTCGCCCCGCAAGTACGCGAAAGGAGATCGTTCTCGATCGAGGGTGGGGTCGCGGGGTGTCGTTCCATTGAAACGAACGCGCCGCATCGGATTGGATACGCACGTTCAGTGCCGGCCCATCGGTGTCCGGGATGATTCCCGGCGCCGGGCTCGTCCGGTGTGGCGAGCCGTCCCGGCCGGGCCAAGCAATGGCGAGGCTTGACGGCCAGAGCGGGACGGACAAGGTAGAGTCGTGGACCGGGCAAAAAGACGCATCCTCGTGGCCATGAGCGGCGGGGTGGACTCGTCCGTCGCGGCCGCCCTGCTGCACGAGCAGGGACACGACTTGGTCGGCCTGACGCTTCACCTATGGGACGCCGAAGGGCAAACGAAGGTGGGCCGATGCTGTGCGCCCGAGGACCGCGACGATGCGCGCCGCGTCGCCGACCATCTGGGCATCCCCCACTTCGTCGTCGACGAGCGTGAAGCCTTCCGGGCCCAGGTGGTCGAGCCCTTCGTCGACGACTACGTGGCGGGACGCACGCCGAGCCCGTGTGTCCACTGCAACCGGACGGTCAAGCTCACCCACCTCCTCGACCTGGCCGACCGTTTCGGCGCCAGCCACGTGGCCACCGGCCACTACGCTCGTCTCGTCGCAGGCGACGGCGGCGTGCGTCTATTGCGCGGCCAGGACCGGAGCAAGGACCAGAGCTACTTCCTCTTTGGCGTGCCCGAGGCCGTCTTCGCGCGCCTGCTCTTGCCACTCGGCGCCATGGCCAAGGACGAGACGCGGCGGCAGGCGCGGCGTCTCGGGCTGCCGAACGCCGACAAGCCCGATTCGCAGGAGTTGTGCTTCGTCCCGGACGGCGACGTGGGCGGCTTCGTGACGCGGATGCGGGGTCCCATGCGCGGCGGGCCCATCCGCGACGAGGCCGGGCAGGTGCTCGGCACCCACGAGGGCATCGCCGGCTTCACGATCGGGCAGCGGCGTGGCCTTCGGCTCGGGGGAGGCCCGGCGCGCTACGTCCTCAGGATCCTGCCTGGCGAGGACGCGGTGGTGGTCGGCGGCCGGGACGGCCTATCCGCCCGCGCCTTGCGGGCCGTCTCGGTGCGCTGGGCCGGGCCGCGACCGAACGCCCCCTTCGAGGCGTGGGTGCGCATCCGCTACCGCCACGAGCCGGCCCCGGGCCTGGTCACGCCCACCGAAGATGGCTTCTCCGTGGAGTTCACGATGCCCCAGCACGCGATCACGCCAGGTCAGGCCGCGGTCGTGTATCGTGGGGACGAGGTGGTGGGCGGTGGCTTCATCGCATGAGCGGCTCCTGATCTGGATCCGGCCCCTGTCCCTGGGGGCCCTGATCGCGGCTTCGGGCTGTTCGGTGGGCGTCGGGCAAGGGACGGTGCAGGGCACGGTCAGCGCGCCCGGGTGCAACCTGAGCGAGGCGCCCCTTTCGTTGCGGCCCACGTTCTTCTCGGCAGAGGCCATCGACGACCCGGCCGACCCTCATGGAAGCTTCCTAACGATCCGCATCCAGCACGGTAGCGACGGCGAGCTGATCAGCGACGGCATCGACATCCTCGTGCCGGACTCGGCGGAGGTGCAGCAGAGCCAGCTGGACCAGGCCCTACAGGTCGGTGTCACCGGACAGGACGTGGGCATGAACCTCTTCCTGAATGACACCTGCCCGGCAGGCCTGGACAAGCAGGCGGTCAACTACCTCGGGGTCTCCGGGACGATCACGTTCCGGAGCATCTACGCGCCGAGCGTCAACACCAGCAGCGTGGAGATCGCGGGCAGCTTCACCAACGTGCACCTCGTGGACCGAACCCGTCCCAGCGATCGCTGGGCCACGATCGACGGCTCTTTCCGTTTCCTGTTCAACCGTGGCCAGCCGGCGCAACGCTTCCCCTGAGCGACGGCAGACGCTCGAGGGCGTCGTCCGCGACGTGGCCTTCGGCGGGGAGGCGGTCGTGGAGACGAACCGAGGCGTGGTGTTCGCGCTCTTCGGTCTGCCGGGCGAGCGCGTACGCCTGCGCGACGTGCGGCGCGCGGGGCGTGTTCTCAGGGGCCACATCGAAGCCGTGCTCACCCCCTCGCCCGACCGGGTGGAGCCGGCCTGTCCCCTCGTCGCTCGCTGCGGCGGGTGTCCCCTGATGATGATGTCACGCGATGCGCAGCACGCCCGGGCTCGCAGGCTGATCGAGCGTGCGGTCGCCGCGGCGCCGGGCGGCGAGGCCGTAGGGGTCGATGTGGTGTCGGCGGGGCCGGCTCTCGGCTATCGGCGGCGGGCCCGACTCGCCTTCGTGCGAAGCCCCGGACGCCCGCACGCCCTCATCGGCTACCGGGAGCGCCGCTCCCACCGCGTCACCGACGTGCCCGCCTGTCCGGTGCTCGACGCCACGCTCGGGCCGGCCCTCGTGCGCGTCCGCGAGCACCTCGCGCCCCTCCTCGAGGGGGAGGGCGAGGTGCGGCTCGGGCGAGGGGAGGGCGGGGCAACCGTCACCGTGACCACACAGGCGCCCCAGTCCCCGGCGCTCTACGAAGCAGCCCGTGCGATGGCTTGCGATCCGGCCATCGCCGGCGTGGCCCTGCGTGTGGGGGGCACAAGCGTGGCCGCCACCTTCGGCGACCCGCGGGAGCGCGCCGAGGGCGTCGACGGCGCACCGCTGCTCGGCACGGTCGGCGGCTTCTCCCAGGCCTCGGCTGCGGTCAACGAGCGCCTCGTCGCCTGTGTGTTGGAGCTGTCGGCCCCGACCGATGCCGACGTGCTCGAGCTCTACGCCGGTCACGGCAACCTGACGGTCGCCCTCGCGGCCCGCGCGCGATCTGTGGTCGCCGTCGAGCAGGATCCGGCGGCGGCGGCGGCCCTACGCGAGAACCTCGACGCGCGCGGCCTCTCGGCGGTGGTCCGATGCGCCGACGCGGGCCGCGCGGTGGGCGCCGGTGGCCCGCGGGTCGACCTGGTCGTGCTCAATCCCCCACGCACCGGCGCACGGGAGGTGCTCGCCGGCATCGCGGCCCGCCGACCCGCACGTATCGTGTACGTCTCCTGTGATCCGGCCACCCTCGGGCGCGACCTCGCCCTGCTCGGGGACCTGGGCTTCGTCGTCGACGCAGCCTGTGGATTCGACATGTTTCCCCACACCGGACACGTGGAAACGGTGGTGCGTCTGTCGCGCGGATGACAGGGGAAGGGACGGCCGCGCGATGCGGAGCGGCCAGGGTCGCGGGGGGCCGGGGGCCCAGGGCGGCACCGAGCTGCTTGCCGAACGGCCCGCCGAGCGCTAAATGCGCCTTCTCCCTCGGGTTTCTGGCGGGCCTTCGCATGCGCTGCCCCTTCTGCGGCACCCTGGACAACAAGGTCATCGACTCGCGCCTCTCGCAGGCGGGCGAGGTCACGCGCCGGCGGCGCGAATGCGAGGGATGTACGCGCCGCTACACGACCTACGAGCGCGTGGAGCAGGTGCTGCCGCTGGTCATCAAGAAGGACGGCCGCCGCCAACCCTTCGACCGGATGAAGGTCCTCGGGGGCCTGCGCCGCGCGACCGTCAAGCGTCCCCTGTCGGCGGAGACCCTCGAGCGCGTCGTGGACGAGCTGGAGCGCGAGCTGGTCGAGACCGGTGAGAAGGAGACGAGCTCGACGCTCATCGGCGAGAAGGTGATGACCGTCCTGCGCGACCTGGACCAGGTCGCCTACGTGCGCTTCGCCAGCGTCTACCACGACTTCAAGGACGTCCACGAGTTCATGGAAGAGCTGTCGCAGCTCGTCGAGACCTCGGGAGAGGCTTGAGGTGCGGCGGCGGCAGGCCGGGAGCGCCGCCGTGCCGCGGGTAACGCTCAAGGCGGCCGTGACCCTCGATGGACGGATGGCGACACGCACGGGCGACGCGCGCTGGATCACGTCGGAGCGCGCCCGGCGCGAGGCCCACCGCATGCGGGCCGCGAGCGATGCGGTGCTCGTGGGCGTCGGTACCGTGCTCGCGGACGATCCAGAGCTGACCGTGCGCCACGTGCGCGGGCGCGACCCGATGCGCGTCGTTCTCGACTCGGCGCTGCGCACGCCGCTGGACGCCAAGGTCCTCCGGCACCGCGCCGGGCAGCCCACGGTCCTCTTCCACGCACCGGATGCCGACCCCGCGAGGGTCGCCGCGCTCGACGCGCTCGATGGTGTGGAGCTCGTCGAGGTGCCGCGCGGCGACGGGGGCCTCGACCTCGAGGCCGTGCTCCGGGAGCTCGGCATGCGCGAGGTCGAGGAGCTGCTCGTGGAAGGGGGACCGCGGGTGCACGGTGCGCTGCTCGATGGGGGGCTCGTGAACCGTGCCGCGGTCTTCGTTGCGCCTCGCATCGTGGCCGACGCAGCGGCGCCGCCCCTGGCGGCCGGGCGTGGTGTCGACCGCATGGCCGAGGCCTTCGAGCTCGCCCATCTTCGCGTGCGGCGGCTCGGCCCGGACGTGTTGTTCGAGGGCGACGTGCGCCGCGGGCAGGCATAGTAGAGTGGGAGCGGGATGTTCACGGGTCTCATAGAGGAGGTCGGCACGCTTCGGGACGTACGCCGCAGCACGGCGGGGGCGGCGATGCGTGTCGAGTGTGCTCTTTCGGACCTGGCCCTCGGCGAATCGGTCGCGGTCGACGGCGCGTGCCTGACCGTAACGCGCCTGCGCCCCGACGGCTTCGACTGCGATGCCTCGGCCGAGACCCTCTCTTGCACGACGCTCGACGACGCGAGCACCGGGCGTCGTGTCCACCTCGAGCGGGCGCTGCGGCTCGGGAAACGGCTCGGGGGGCACCTGGTGAGCGGGCACGTGGACGGGGTCGGGCACCTGGTCGCGCGGCGGGCGGAGGGCGACGCTGCACGGGTCACCTTCGAGGTGCCCGACCGCCTCGCACCCTTCGTCGCATCCAAGGGGTCGGTGTGCATCGACGGGGTGAGCCTGACGGTCAACGAGGTGGACGGCTCCCGCTTCGGGGTCGTGCTCGTTCCCTTCACCCTGAACGAGACGACCTTCGTCGAGCGACCCGTCGGCGCGCGCGTCAACGTGGAGGTCGACGTCCTCGCCAAGTACGTGGCGCGCCTGCTCGGCCGCCCGGGCGTCGACGCGCGCGGCAGGGGCGACGAGGAGCCGTTGCTGGATTTGCTCGGGCGACAGGGGTATCTGTAGCCGGAGTGGTGGGGAGTCAGGTGAAACCGAAGATGCGAACCGAGGCGATCGAACGTGTCCTGCACGCGCTCGACGAGATCCGTGCGGGCAAGATGGTCATCGTCATCGACGACGAGGACCGGGAGAACGAGGGCGACCTGTGCATCGCCGCCCAGCACGTCACGCCCGCATCCGTGAACTTCATGGCGATGCACGCGCGTGGTCTCATCTGCCTGGCCCTGACCGAGGCCCAGGTGCACAAGCTCGACCTGCCCATGATGGTCGACGACAACGGCTCGCCGCGGGGCACCGCCTTCACCGTGTCGGTCGAGGCCCGTCACGGCGTCACGACCGGCATCAGCGCCGCCGACCGTGCCCACACCATCCTCACGGCCGTCGCCCGTGACGCCCAGCCGGGCGACCTGGTCCGACCGGGGCACGTCTTCCCTCTGCGTGCGCGGCCGGGTGGGGTCCTGCAGCGCACCGGCCACACCGAGGGGGCCGTCGACCTGGCGCGGCTCGCGGGGCTCGAGCCTGCCGGCGTCATCTGCGAGATCATGCGCGAGGACGGCACCATGGCGCGTTTGCCGGACCTCACCCGCTTCGCCGAGGCGCACGGTCTGCATGTCGTGTCGATCGCCGATCTGATCCAGTACCGCCTCCAGACCGAGCACATGGTCCGGCAGGACAAGAGCGCCGAGGTCGATTCTGTCGACCGGGGCGCGATGGACGGCGCACGTCTACTCGGTGAGCGTCGACGACCGGCAGATCCTGGCCATGACCCTGGGCGAGCTCGATGAACGGCCCACGCTGGTGCGTGTGCACACCGGCAGTGTCCTCGGCGACGTCTTCGGCGTCCACCAGCCCAAGCGGGTCGTCATGGCGGATGCGGTCCGCCGCATCGAGGAAGAGGGGCGCGGCGTCATCCTCTTTCTGCCGGGCAGGCTGGATCTCGCTCGTGACCTGGCCTACCACATCGGTGAAGACGTGGACCGGCCGGCCGCCGAGCAGGGCGAAGTGTTGCGTGAGTACGGGATCGGCGCGCAGGTTCTCGCCCATCTCGGGCTCGGGCGCATTCGCATCCTGACCAACCGCCCACGGCGCATTCCGAGCCTCGAGGGCTACGGTCTCGAGGTGGTCGAGCAGCTCTTGGTGACCGATCCGGATGCCGACGAGGGTGACGCGCCGGTTGCGCGTACGACCCACTGAAGAACGAAGATGGAGCGTTGCACATGGGTGAAGGGGCGAGGGGCATCGTGAAGTGCTACGAGGGCACGTTCGATGCCGGTGAGGCCGGGTTCGCGCTGGTCGCATCGCGCTTCAACCACTTCATCGTGGACCGGCTCGTCGAGGGCGCGCTCGACGCGTTGCGCCGCCACGGGGTCGCCGAGGACCACATCACGCTGGTGCGCGTGCCCGGCGCCTGGGAGCTGCCTTTCGCCTGTGGGCGTCTCGCGCAGAGTGGGCGCTTCGGCGCCGTGGTCGCGCTCGGTGCCGTCATCCGCGGCGCCACACCCCACTTCGACTACGTCGCCGCCGAGGCCACCAAGGGCGTCGCGGCAGTGGCCGCCCGGACGGGCGTGCCCGTCGCGTTCGGGGTGCTGACGACCGACACGATCGAGCAGGCCATCGAGCGCGCCGGGACCAAGGCGGGTAACAAGGGATGGGACGCTGCCATGTCGGCGCTCGAGATGGTCAGCCTCGGCAAGGTTCTCGGCGACGATGGGCTCTAGGCGGAAGGGTCGCGAGGCCGCGCTGCAAATGCTGTATCAGATGGACGTCTCGGAGGCCGACGCCGAGACCGCCATCCGTTTGTACTGGGCCAACCTCGGCACCACGGTCGAAGGGCAGGAGTTCGCCAACCTGCTCGTGCGCGGCTACGCGCGAGACCAGGCGAGCATCGACGAGCGCATCCGCGCGGTGAGCCAGCACTGGCGGCTCGAGCGCATGACGAAGGTCGACCGCAACATCCTGCGCCTCGGGGCCTGCGAGCTGCTCCAGCGGAAGGACATCCCGCGGCGTGTCACACTGAACGAGGCGGTCGAGCTCGCCAAGCGCTTCGGTGGCGACAACAGCCCCGGCTTCGTCAACGGTGTCCTCGATTGGATTGCGAGCGACATCGGCAAGGAGTAGGCCGACCGGACCGCACGATGGACGTACACTTCGTCACCGCAGACCTCCGCCGTCTCGACGGGCTCAAGAGCGAGGCGTTGGCCGTACCGTTCTTCGAGGACGAGCGGCCGCTGCAGGGCCCGCTCGGCCTGGTCGACTGGCGCATGTGCGGTGGCGTTTCGAGGTTGATTCTTCGAGGACGGCTGCGCGGTGCCGCCGGCGAGACCACCCTGATCCCAGCACGCCCACGTCTGGCCTTCGAGAAACTCTTCCTCTTCGGCCTCGGGCCCATGGCGCCCTTCGACGAGTCGGTCTTCGACCGGAGCGTGGCGCGCATGTTGTCCACGCTGACCCGCGCCCGCGTCCGGGCCTCGGTCTTCGTGCTGCCGGGTCGGGTCATGGGCCGTATCGCACCCGAGGCGGCGATGGAGCGCTTCCTGGGGATCGCTGCACACCACCCGGAGCACGACGAGGTGGCCCTGGTCGAGGACGCGGAGGCGCAACGGGCGATGGCACCCATCGTCGAGCGCGAACGACGTCGCGAACGGGCCTACGTGGCCTGATCCCCCCTGCGCCTGCCGGGCCTCGAACCGACTCGCGTCAGCGGCGCTTCTTCTTGCCCGCCGCCGTGCGCCCGCTCGCCTTCTGAGGGGCGGCACGCCGTGCTGCGTTCTTCGTGGGGGTCGCTTTGCGCTTCTTCGTGGTGGTCGCGCGGCCCCGCGCGGGGCTCTTGTTGGCCTTCGTCGCCGACGCCTTGCTCCGCGCGGGGCTCTTGTTGGCCTTCGTCGCCGACGCCTTGCTCCGCGTGGGGCTCTCTGTTGGCCTTCGTCGCCGACGCCTTGCTCCGCGTGGGGCTCTTGTTGGCCTTCGTCGCCGACGCCTTGCTCCGCGTGGGGCTCTTGTTGGCCTTCGTCGCCGACGCCTTGCTCCGCGTGGGGCTCTTGTTGGCCTTCGTCGCCGACGCCTTGCTCCGCGTGGGGCTCTTGTTGGCCTTCGTCGCCGACGCCTTGCTCTGCGCAGGCGCTGCCCCGCCGCTCTTCCGCCCGGTTGGCTTGCTGGTCGGGACGGGCTTCGTGGGTGCCTTTGCCGACGGCTCGGCGGCGGCCGGCTTCGGCGGGCTGGGCGCCTTGGCCGACTGCTTCCTGGCTGCCTTCTTGATAGCCGCCGGGGCTTCCGCGTGCGACGGCCCCACGCGCTGCGCAGTCGATGCCGGAGCCGGACCGCGTCGCGGCAGGAGCGCGTTCCTATGGGCGCCCGGCACGGGCAAGAGCCCGGCCTTCGAGGCGGCCTGGATGGCGGCGCGCATGGCGCCCGGCTTCGCGAAGGAGCGCTTCATCGGATCGAGGTAGTAGGTCCGCCACCCCTTCTTGTAGCGGTCGGCCTGCCCGTCCGGGATGCGATCCTGCTCGATGACGACGCGTGTCCCTCCCGCTACGGGCTCGAGATGCACCTGCACGGTGGAGTCCTCGGAAGCCATGGGGAAGTCGGTGCTCCGCCAGGTCATGACGATCCGGCGGCCCGTGTCGAGCTCCACGAAGGAGCCAAAGGCGTACCCGTTCCAGGTGCTGAAGCGGCCCCCCACCCACGGCTCGACCATCGCGCGGCTTCCGGTGAAGGCGCTGTGTTGCCGCTCATCCAACCAGGCGGAGTAGATGCGGTTTGGGCTCGCCTGTACCAGCGATGAAACCTTGAGACTTTCCGTCATGCGCTGGACCCTCCCGCGCCGCTCGTGCCCCCGACACTGCACGAGTACGACTAGTCTAGAGAGGCTGTACCCAAGTGTGCAACATCTGTGGATAGGCGGTGGAAAACCGGCACGATGTCGGGCACTTTCGAGAGGGGCAGCCGCACCCCGGCGCGGGCTGCCCCGTCACGGGGTGCTCTCTCCGGGACAGGGAGGCCTTCTTCGTGTAGACTACCCACGGTGGAGAAGGGCCACCGTCCGCCCCGGGTTTGGCTCTCCGCCCTAGTGGTGGTCGTGGTGTTCCTCGCGGCCGGCTGTTTCGGCAACGATACCACGCCCTTTCCAGCCGGGCTCGAGCCCCTCGAGGACTGCCGGGCCGACCCGCCGGCGCCCCTGCCCGGGCATCCCCATCCGGAGGCGCTGAACACCCTCAAGGGGCACACGAGCGCGTTCGAGTGGGTCCACGCCCACGGCTATGTCCATGCGGCGATCGCCGACGTGCGCCAGGCGTTGCTCGTGCCCGAGGTCGTGATCGACCGGCGGCAGGTCACCCACTTCAGCTACATGCAGGACGTCAATCCCACCTACGAGCACAGCCTGCGCGTCCACAACACCGTCAACAGCGCCATCACCGTGGACTTCGACGTGGAGTGGCGCTTCGGTCCGAGCGACCCCATGTCGATGGCGCCGGATCTCTACCTCGCGCGCTGGCAGAAGACCTCGGGCTCGACCGTGATATCGCTACTCTCGGGCTCCCTGGTCGTCACCCCAATTGACGCCCAGACGACGGAGCTTCCAGATGGTCGAGCACCTCAAGGCCCTGGGCAGCGGCGCAGACCAGGTCGAGCAGTTCCTGCGCGACGTCTTCGCCAATGTCCTGGCCGAGGTCCACGGCCAGCCCCTGCCGATTCTTCTGACCGACCGGCCCGCGTGCGCCCGACCACCGCGCCGGTCGACGGGACGCACCCCGCGTGCTTCGATCCGACTCCCATGGCGCCCGAGGAACGCTACGAGGTGTGGATTCGAATCGGGGCGGGACCTTCACCGACTGCATCGGCTGTGATTCCGCCGACCGGCGAGGTGCGCGTCGCCAAGGTCCTCTCCTCCGACCGGGCACCCCTCGAGGGCATCCGCGCCCTGCTCGGGCTCGGCCCCGATGCCCCCAGTCCCGCCCTGCGACATCCGCATGGGCACGACCTCGCGACCAACGCCCTGCTCGAGCGCGCAGGGTGCGCCGCTGCGCCTTCGTCATCACCCGCGGCCTCGGCGACCTGCTGCGATCGCCGAGCAGACCGGCCCGACGTGTTCGCCCTGCGACATCCGCTTGGCCCGCCGCCCTCTACCGCGACGGTCCTCGAGGTCGACGAGCCGGCTCGATGCCGCCGGCACAAGTGCTCGCGCCGCTCGATCCGCAGGCGTTGCGGCAGCCGTCTGCGGCAGCTGCGCGAGCGCGGCATCGACGCCCTCGCCGTCTGCCTGCTGCACTGCGTACCGCGACCCCGTTCACGAGGACGATCGTCGAGCGAATCGCGCGCGAGGCTCGGCTTTGGCCAGATCTCCCTGTCGTCACGCCTGTCGCCGCTGCAGATAGATCTGATCGCCCGCGGCGACACCACCGTCGTCGACGCCTACCTGACCCCGATCGCTGCGCCAGTACGTCGCCGCCATCCGCGTCCGGCTTGCCCGAGCGGCCTTGTCCAGCTGATGACCAGCGCCGGCGGACTGGTCGACGCCGAGCGCTTCGTCGGCAAGGACAGCGTGCTGTCCGGGCCGCGCGGGCGGCGTGGTCGGGCAGGCGATGGTGGCGCGACGCGCGCGGCTTCGGGAAGTCGATCGGCTTCGACATGGGCGGCACCTCGACCGACGTCAGTCGCTTCGACGGCGCGTACGAGCGGCGCTTCGAGATGCAGGTCAACGAGCCCGAGTCCGATGCCGGCGTGCGCGTCGTCGCGCCGATGCTGGCCATCCAGACGGTGGCGGCGGGCGGCGGCTCGATCTGCTGGTTCGACGGCCAGACGCCTGTCGGTCGGGCCCCGACAGCGCCGGCGCCGAGCCCGGGCCCGCCTGCTACGGGCGCGCGGCGGCCGGCCCTGGCCGTCACCGACGTGAACCTCGTCCTCGGCAAGATCCTGCCGCGGGACTTCGCCTTCCCGCTCGACGTCGACGCCGCGGGGCGCCGGCTCGACGCGCTGATCGACGAGATCGCCGCCGCGCATGCGGGCCGACGCTGACACCCGCGAGGAGCTCGCCGCCGGGCTTCACTGCACCATCGCCAACGCCAACATGGCCGAGGCAATCCGCAAGCTCTCGCTCGCGCGCGGGCTACGACGTGCGCGAGTCACGGCCTGGTCGGCTTCGGCGGCGCCGGCGGACAGCATCGCCTGCCGCCATCGCGCGCGAGCTCGGCATGCCGCGCATTCTTCTCCACCCGCTACGCCGGCGTGCTCAGTCGGCCTTCGGCATGGGGGTCGCGCGGATGGCTGGCACGGAGAAGCTCGCCGCCGGTCGACGTCGGCGCTCGACGCGGCCGCTGCCCTGGCAGCGTCGAGGCGACCTCCTCGTCCGCCTGGAACCGGGGGCGGCGGGCGCTCGGGCGACGAGGGCATCACCGCAGGACGCCATGGCCGCCGCCCGCTCCCTCGACCTCCGCTACGCCGGGCAGAGCAGCGCCATCACCGTTCCTCGCCCCGCCGGCGGCGACTACGCCGCCGAGTTCGAGCGGCGGCACCGCGCAGCTCTACGGCTTCGCCTTCACCGACCGCTCGATCGAGATTCGCGCCGTCGCGCGTGGAGGCCACGGGGACAATGCCGAAGCCGCCCACCACGCGGCGACGAGGTGGCGCCCCGGCAGACCCCGGTCGGTGCGCCGGACGCGCACCTATTCTCGCGGCGACTGGTGCGACACGGCCGTCTTCGACCGCGCGGACCTCGCGGGGCCGGCGACGTCATCGGAGGGCCGGCCATCATCGTCGAGTCCATCGGCACCATCGTCGCTCGAGCCCGGATGGTCAGCCGAGGTCGAGCGACGGGCTCGATCATCGTGCTCGAGGACGATCCGCCGGCATTCGCCGCACGCGCCCCGCGCCGGCACGGCGAGCGCCGGATCCGATCACGCTCGAGGTGTTCAACAACCTGCTTCATCGCCATCGCCGAGCAGATGGGCAGTCACGCTGCAGCGCACCGCGCTCTCCACCAACGTCAAGGAGCGGCTCGACTTCTCCTGCGCCATCTTCGACGCCGGCGGGCGGCCTGGTCGCCAACGCGCCGCACATCCCCGTGCACCTCGGCGCCATGGGCGACATGCGTCGCCGCTCCTCGACGGCCGTGCCCGATCTGCGTCCGGGCGACGTGCTCGTCACCAACGACCCCTATCGGCGGCGGCTGCGCACCTGCCCGACGTCACGGTGGTCACGCCGGTCTTCGACGCGGCGGGCCGCGCCTGCGCTTCTTCACCGCGAGCCGCGGACACCACGCCGAGATCGGCGGCATCACGCCGGGCTCGATGCCGCCGTTCTCGCGCACCGCTGGCGGAGGAAGGCGTGGTGCTCCGCCCCTTCCGGCTCGTCCACGGCGGCCGCTTCGACGAGGCGGCCGTCCGGGCGCGCTCGCGCGCGCGCGGTCCCGTACCCGTCGCGCGCCGGACGAGAACCTCGCCGACCTCGAGGCGCAGATCGCCGCCAACCAGACGGGCGTGCAGCGCCTGGCTCGGCGCTGGTCGGGCGCGCCGGGCCCGACGTCGTCGCGCCTACATGGGCCACGTGCAGCACACGGCCGAAGCCAAGTGCGCGCGGCGCATCGCCGCGCTGCCCGACGGGCGACCACCGCTTCGACCGACTCCCTCGACGACGGCACGCCCATCGCGCGTCGCGCATCCGACGTCGCAGGGCGACGCAGGCGACAGTCGACTTCACCGGCACGGGCCCGGTGACCGCCGGCAACCTCAACGCACCGCCGCGCCGTCACCGTAGCGCGGTGCTCTACGTCGCTGCAGCGACGCCTGGTCGAGCACGCCCATCCCGCTCAACGCCGGCTGCCTCGGCGCCGGTCGAGATCGTCGTCCCCGCCGGCTCGCCTCCTCGACCGCGACGCCCGGACGCGCGCGCGTCGCCGGCGGCAACGTGGAGACCAGCCAGCGCCTCGTCGACGTCCTCCTCGGCGCGCTCGGCCAGGTGGCCGCGAGCCAGGGCACGATGAACAACCTCACCTTCGGCAACGCCGCGCTTCGGCTACTACGAGACGATCGGCGGCGGCGCCGGCGCGGGGCCGCGACTTCGACGGCGCCGTCGGCGGTGCACACCCACATGACCAACACGCGCATCACCGACCCCGAGGTGCTCGAGGCTCCGCTACCCGGTGCGACTGCGTGCGCTTCGCTATCCGTCGCGGCTCGGGCGGGGCGGGGCGCTTCCGCGGCGGCGACGGCCTGGTCCGCGAGATCGAGCTGCTCACGCCGATGCGCGTGTCGATCCTGTCGGAGCGGCGAACACGCGCGCCCTATGGGCTCGCCGGCGGCCAGCCCGGCGCCCGCGGAAGGAACACGCTCGACGGCCGCGACATCGGCGGCAAGGCGAGCATCGAGGCGCTTGCCGGGGCCGGCTCGTCGTCGAGACCCCGGGCGGCGGTGGCTTCGGCACGCCTTTGTGATCTGAGTTATAAACGAATCCCATGCCCCGCTCGGCGTGCGACGCACCGCACGCATCGAGCGCGTCTCGTCGATCACCGACGTCGCGGAGGTCCTGGGCGATAGGCGTTTCGTCCGCCCCCGTGATGAACGCGCCCGAGGCGTCGCCCCGCCCGTGAGGCGGCGTAATCCGTGCTGACGGCGGATCGCTAGGGCTCGAACCGTCCGCCCCGTCCCGCGCCGCCAGCGAAGCGCTGGGCGCCCGCGAGGGCCTCGGCGTCGAGGGCCGCCATGCCGTGCCGGAGCTCGTTCTGCATCGCGTCGGCGAGGGGCATCCCGACCTGCTCGTAGACGCTCCTTCGATCGCCACGCATGCACGTCTGGGGAAAGACCGCGATCGTCCGCGCCATCTCCTCGGCGGCCTGTCGGCTCGTGCCCTTCGGCACCACTCGGCTCACGAGCCCCATGGCGAGGGCCTCCTCGGCGCCCACGGGCCGACCGGTGAGGATGAGGTCGAGGGCACGACCGACGCCAACGATCCGCGGCAAGCGCACCGTGCCCCCGTCGATGAGCGGCACGCCCCAGCGACGGCAGAACACGCCGAGCACCGCGTCTTCGTCGCACACGCGCAGGTCGCACCAAAGGGCGAGCTCGAGACCGCCCGCGACCGCGTGCCCCGCGACGGAGGCGATGACCGGCTTGTCGAGGACCATGCGCGTCGGCCCCATGGGCCCGTCTCCGTCGGGCGCCACGCGGTTGGGGCGCCCCTCGGTCAGGGCCTTGAGGTCGGCTCCCGCGCAGAAGGTGCCGTGGTCCCCGTGGAGCACGGCGACGCGGGCCTCGTCGTCCGCTTCGAACGCGCGGAAGGCGTCGGCGAGCGCCTCGGCCGTCGCGCGGTCGACTGCGTTGCGCCGCTCCTTCCGGTCCAGGATCACCGTCGTCACGGCGCCCGCTCGTTCCACGTGCACGCTCATGCCGGGACTGTGCGCGTTCGGGCGCCCTCGGTCGAGCCTGCTATGCTCGCCCGCCGTCATGTGTGTAATCGTCATCTCTCGCGCCCGGGTGATCGCAGCGCTCTTGCTCGCGGTGCTCTTGCTCGCGGTGCTCTTGCTCGCGCCCCCCGCCCTCGCCCAGGCCCAGAAGCCCCCCGCGCCCGACTGCACCACACCACGGCGCGCCGTCGTCACGTGGCTCGGCAACCTCCAGAAGGGCACGGCGCGACCAGACGTCGCCGACCACTGCTTCGACTGGGCCGAGTCCCAGGTGCCCGCCACCGAGCACGCCGACCGGTCGGCGCGTCTCAAGGCCGTGCTCGACGCGCGCGGGCTGTGGGTGCCGGTGAACGACCTGTCCGACGCGCCCGGCGCCGGGGGAAAACCGAAGGTCGTCCTCTTCCCCGATTGCCTGCCGCAGCTCTTCCTCGTGCGGCGTGACGGCCAGTGGGTCGTGTCGGCCCCGTCCATCGCGGCCGTGCCGGGCCTCTACGCCGAGACCTTCTCCTTCGACCTAACACGCATCGTCGGCTCGTGGCCCACGTGGACGCGCGAGACGGCCCTCTTCGGCGTCGCCTGGTGGCAGGTGATCGGGCTCCTGCTCGCGATCTTCCTCGGCCTGTTGGCGCGCGGGCTCGTCGCCTTCCTCATCTCGTCCCAGGGTCACCGCCTGCTCAGGCGCCGCCGCATGCACGCCGACCGCACCGTGCTCGTGAAGGCGGCGCGCCCCATCGGCACGCTCGTGATGACCGGGGTGCTCTGGTACCTGCTGCCGCTTCTGCGTTTCGCGGTGCGCGTCAATCAGGTGGCCACCATCGCCCTGCGCGTGCTCGCCGCGTCGGCCGCCGTCCTCGTCCTGTACCGTCTCGTCGACGTGCTGAGCGACATCTTCGCGGTGCGCGCCGAGCACACCGAGACCAAGCTCGACGATCAGGCTCGTCCCGCTGGTGCGCAAGACCCTCAAGGTCTTCGTCGTGGCGCTGGGCTTCATCTTCGTCCTGCAGAACATGGACGTGGACGTGGGCTCGCTCATCGCCGGCGCGTCCCTCGGCGGCCTGGCCTTCACCCTTGCGGCGAAGGACACGGTCGCGAACCTCTTCGGCTCGGTGAGCATCTTCGCCGACCGTCCCTTCCAGGTCGGTGACTGGGTCGTCATCGAGGGGGCCGAGGGCATCGTCGAGGAGGTCGGCATGCGCTCGACGCGGCTGCGCACCTTCTACGGCTCCCTGGTCACCATGCCGAACTCGAAGATCGCCAACGCGACCGTCGACAACTACGGCATGCGCGTCTACCGCCGCACCGTCGCCACCCTCGACGTCACCTACGACACGACACCCGAGGCGATGGAGGCCTTCTGCGACGGCATCCGGGCCATCCTCCAGGCGAACCCGAAGGTCCGCAAGGACTACTACGAGGTGCACTTCACGGCCTTCGCCGCGAGCTCGCTGCAGGTGATGGTCTACTTCTTCTTCAAGGTGAGCTCCTGGAGCGAGGAGCTCCGCGAGCGCCACCACGTCTTCCTCGAGATTCTGCGCCTCGCCAAGGGAATCAACGTCGAGTTCGCCTTCCCGACCCAGACGCTCCACGTCGACTCCCTCGCCCAGGCGACGGCTCCCGCGTCCCGCACGCCGCCCTCCGAAGCGTCCCTGCGCGAGGCGGTGCTCGCCTTTGGGCCAGGGGGCTCCGCCTCGCGTCCCGCCGGACCGCACATCACCGACGGCTTCTTCGCACGCCCGGACGAGGGACCGAGCGCGTCGCCCCCGGGGGACGACGGCGAGGGCCCATGAGACGCGAGACGCGGGCTCGGGGTTGGGCGCGGCGGGCCGGGGAGTTGCTCCTCGTCATTCTGGTCTACTTCGGTTTTCGCGCCTATCAGCAACGCGGAACCATCGCGGGGCCCGCGCCTGCGATCTCGGCGGTCGCCGTCGACGGGCGCTCGGTGTCCCTGTCGGCCCTGCGCGGGCGGCCGGTGCTCGTGCACTTCTGGGCCACGTGGTGCGGCGTGTGCAGCGCCATGGAGGGGAACGTGGTCGCCCTCGCGAAGGACCATGCGGTGGTGACGGTCGCGAGCGAATCGGGAAGCGCCGAACAGGTGCGCGCGGTGTTGCGGCGCCGCGGGGTGTCGATGCCCGTCGTGGTCGATCCCGAGGGGCGGCTGGCTGCTCGCTGGGGCGTGCACGCGTTCCCGACCAGCTTCGTGCTCGACCGTGAAGGCGTCGTGCGCCACACGGAGGTTGGCTACACGACCGAGCTCGGCCTCTGGGGTCGCTTGTGGCTCGCCGGCAGGTGAGCGGCTCGCCCGAAGCGCAGCCGTTCGGCCCGGGCGGGCCCGGTGCGAAACCCCTCCGACACGCTAAGCAGCGCTCGCCATGCGACACCTCCTCGAGACGACCGCCGCGGCGCTGGTGCTCCTGCTCGCCGGCTGCCCCTCCTTCACGTCCAGCGACGAGCCCTCGTTCCATCCGGACAAGGGCGCGGACAGGTCTGCCCACACCCAACCGGCCCAGGCGCAGGCGCAGCCGGCCCAGGTCCGGCCGATGCCCACGCCGCCGCCGACGGCCGGGGCGAACGGGTCGGGCGCGCCCACCACGATTTCTGCCCGCCACATCCTGATCCAGTACAAGGGCGCCATGCGCGCCCCCGCGACCGTCACGCGCACCAAGGACGAGGCGCGTGCCCTGGCGGCAAAGGTGCTGGCCAAGGCCAAGCAACCGGGCGCGGACTTCGCGGCCCTCGCGCGTCAGTACAGCGACGGGCCCAGCGGACCCCACGGCGGCGACCTGGGCAGCTTCCACCACGGTCAGATGGTCGGCCCCTTCGACCAGGCCGCCTTCAAGCTGAGCGTCAACCAGGTGAGCGGGATCGTGGAGACGCCCTTCGGCTTCCACGTCATCCAGAGGTATCGTTAGGACGTGGCCGACGGCGGAGAACAGCCCAAGGCGGCGGATGAGATGGCAACGCCGGCGAAGGGCGACCACCGCTACCGCCTCCTCGCCCTCGTGGTGCCCCTCGGCGTCGTCATCGATCAGGTGGCCAAGCACATCGCGAACGCGCACCTCATGCTCGGCCGCCCCGTCCCGGTGATCCACGGCTTCTTCGAGCTGCGCTACTCGCGCAATCCGGGCGCCTTCTTCAGCCTGGGCGCGGGCCTCGACCCGACGTTCCGCCGCGTCTTCTTCGTCGTGGCGACCCTCGGCGCGGTCGCGCTCATCGCCCACCTCTACCGCCGCTCGCGCCCCGCTCAACGCGCCCTGCGCTGGGGCCTCGCGCTCCTGCTCGCCGGCGCCTTCGGCAACCTCGTCGACCGGGCGCTCTACGGCCAGGTCACCGACTTCTTGCACCTCCACTTCCGGGAGGTCTTCCACTGGGCCACCTTCAACGTGGCCGACATCTACATCTGCTCGGGCCTCATCCTGCTCGTCGCTGACATGCTGCGGCCCGCGCCCGTACCCGCCCCCGCGCCGGACGAACGGGACGCGGAGGCGGAGGCCACGTGAGCGCCCATGCACGCCGCAGCACCGCGGCAATCCTTCTCTGTGTCGTCGGACTGCTCGTGCTCACGGGGCTCGACTTCGCGAGCAAGCAGTGGGCGCTCTCGACCCTCTCTCAGGCGCGTCCCGGAGAGCGACCTCCCCTGTGTGAAGTCTCGCCGACGGGTCGCATCGAGTACCAGCGACAGGTGCGTCCCCCGGTGGTCCTGGCCCCGCACTATCTCGAGTTCCTGTACGCCGAGAACTGCGGCGCGGCCTTCGGTCTGATCCATCGCTGGCCGGCGTCCCTCAGGCGCACGGTCTTCGGCATCGCCGCGTTGCTCGCGAGCGGCGTCCTGCTCGTCATGTTCGTGCGCCGACGCGGGGGACGTCTGTTCGCCTACAGCGTCCCGTTCATCGTCTCGGGCGCCCTCGGCAACCTCATCGACCGGCTGCGCTACGGCTACGTGGTCGACTTCATCCGCGTCCACGTCGACCAGAAGTGGGGGTGGCCCACGTTCAACGTTGCGGACGCGACGATCACGATCGGCGTCGCCTTGCTCCTGCTCGACGGGATCGTGGAGTCGCGGCGCGCCAGGAGCGCCGAGGCCAAGGCGGACGAGGCCCCCCCCTCGGAGCCCGCGGCCGGCGACGGCTGATCGCCCACGCGCGGTCCAGAGGAGCAGCGGGTCGGGTCGCCGACGCCCCCCGCACGAGGTGCTAGGCTCCACTACCGTTCGAGCGCCGGCTTCCATGCACCCCATCATCACCGAGATCTTCGGGCAGCAGATCCCGTCCTATTTCCTGATGCTCATGACGGGCTTCGGGATGGCGACCTGGATCGGCGCGCGCTGGGCTCGCCGTTCGGGTCTGAGCCACGACAGCGTCATCGACCTCGGCCTCTTTGCGCTCATTGCCGGTGTCGCCGGCGCACGCGTCCTGCACGTGATCGCCGATGGCTACTTCTGGGACTACGTCCACCTGTGCACCGATCCCTCCCTCGTCGCGTGGCACATCACGCGGGGCCAGTGCACCGGGGTCGAAGGGGTATGGGACGCGGCCGCCGCGGTGTGCCGCCCCGCGGGGCGCGACTGCTTCGCCTGGGCCGCCTTCTGGCGCGGTGGGCTCACGTACTACGGCGGGCTGATCGCGGCGACCGGGTTCTGCCTGTGGTTCCTGCGCCGGGAGCGCTTCCCCCTGAAGAAGGCGGCGGACATGGCCGGCATGACAATCCCGCTCGGGATCTTCTTCGGCCGCCTCGGCTGCTTCCTCGGCGGCTGCTGCTTCGGCAAGCCGACCGAGGTCTTCCTCGGCGTGAGCTTTCCGCCCTGGTCGCCGGCGAGCGAGGAGCAATGGCGCGCGGGCCTGCTCTCGCGGCCCGACCTGGCGTCCCTGCCCGTGCATCCGACGGAGCTCTACGAGTCCATCGGCTGCCTCGCCATCGCGGCGGCGATGATGCTCTGGCTCCACCCACGCAAGCGCTTCGACGGTCAGGTGTTCCTCGCTTTCCTCGCGAGCTACGCCGTCCTGCGCTTCGTCCTCGAATTCTTCCGCGCCGATGCGCGCGGAGGGGCCCTCGGCCTGTCCACGTCCCAGCTCATCGGCATCGGTGTCATCGCCGTCGTGGCCGCTCTGTGGACACGGATGCGCGTCGCGGCACGACGAATCGAAACGGCGGTGCCGGCCACCTGAGCCGTCCGCCCTGACGGGGGCTCGCGCGAGTCGTCGAGCTGCTCAGTCTTCGCTCTCGGCGGCGAGGGCGCGCGCCCTCTCGACCCAGCCGGCGCGCACGATCCGCTCGGGCTTGACGCCGATGCGCGACCCGATGGTGGCCACGTCTTCCTCGCTCCAGGCTGCGAATCTGCGCGAAGGTGTGCACGCCGATTTCATGAAGCGCATGGGCGAGCTTGGGCCCGATGCCCTTGATGCGACGGAGGTCGTCACCCGGGCCGGCCGCGGGCCGCCGAGGGGTACCGCGCGCCTTCGAGGTCTTCTGGCGGGCGGCAGCGGGCTCGTCCCGACCAATCTCCTCCGCGAGCCGCCGCTCGAGGGCCTCGATGCGCGCGTCCCGCTCCGCGAGCCGCTGCTCGAGCGCGTCGATGCGCCCATCCCGCTCGGAGAGCCCCTGCTCGAGCGCCTCGGAGAGCCCCTGTTCGAGTGCCTCGAGCGGTGCATTGCGCTCGGCCATGGCCTCTTCGAGCGCTTCGAGCCGCGTCTCGCGCGCCATCGTGTCGAGGTCCATCCGTGCCCCCGTCGGCTCCTCGAGCCGCGCGACCCGCGTCTGCAAATCCTCACCACCGCGGTCGAGGGCATCGATGCGCGCCTGGCGGGCGGCCAAAGCTCCCTGAAAGGCATCCTGCCGCTCACCCAGGGCTCGGCTCCGCTCCTCCAGCGCCGTCAGACGCCGCTCGAGCTCTCCCGTTCGCGCCCCCGTGGCGGCCAGCATCGCGGCCTGCTCGTCGCCGTGCTTCTTGGCAATCGAGAGCTCGCGCCGCAGCGCCACCAACTCCTGCCGCAACGCCTCAATCGCGGACGCCAGCGCTTCGGTCCCGTCCGCCGGCGCTCGGGGCGGCGGAGTCGCCGAGCTCCGGCTCTCGCTCGGGCGCGGTGCGCGCGCCTTCTCCATGGCATCGACGCGCCCCCGGAGGCGAGTCAGCTCAGCCTCCTGCCGGAGCGCCATCTCGCGGGCTGCCTTCACTGCCAGCTGGAGCTTGGCGACGGGAACTTCGGGCGGTGGCACACTGACCCGCCCCGAGCCGACGGCTGCGGCAGGACCCATGTTCGGGCTTCGGCTCGAGGCCGATTCGCTCGATGTGCTCCGCGAGAATCGCTGCCCGCGCGGCCTCGGCGAGTTGGGACGGGTGCGACGAGGGCGTGTGGGGTCGCGGCGCCGATCCGGGGATACGTGAGGAAGATGACTTAGCGCCAGCGGACGAAAAACCCTGCGACCCGGTGGGTGGCCGCGGCGGGATCGTCGGGGCCCGCGCCTCGGTGCTGGCGTGGGGGACCGGCGTGGACAGACCCCCGAGGGCTGGTCGGCCCGGGAGCCGCGGCGCGGAGGGCAGGGTAACGGAGGAGGGCGGCACGCTCGGACGCGTGGGGATGGGGGGCGGCACGCTCGGACGTGGAGGGGGGGAGGGCACGGTTTGCGGGCCCGTGTCGGGGTGGAAGGGTGGGGCGCCCGGGTCGGTCAGGGGCGGCCGGCTCTGGGTCACGGCGTCGTCGACGTCCGCGTCCTCCGCTCCTCCCGCGTTCCGGAGGGAGGCCGGCAGCTCGATGTTCGGCATCGTAATCTCCTCTTCCTCGAGCTCGTCGCCGATGAGGGGAAATAGGACGTCGTCCGGTGTGCTGTGGTCACCCATGGATCAGTCGAGGACAGGGCATCGGCGCCCTCCTCTCGCTCCGCACGCACCCCGGTCGGATGCGCCAGGGTGCGAGCATAGTGTAGAGGGGGGAATCAATTGAAGCATCGCGTGCCGTGCCGCCGGTGGACGGCACGCTTCGCCCCACCGTGCCGCGCAAGGACGTGGCATCCTCGCGGGAATGGGGCGGCGGTTGTCATGCGTGCTCTTCCTGGTCCTCGTCGGCTGCGGCGCCGATCCGGCCCTCCTGCGTGCCCAGCAGACCGTGTCCCTGTCCTGGCGTGTCATTGCCGAGGCCGAGCGCACGACCCGCGACCTGCCGAACGCCGGTCGTGTCCGGGTCGCCATCCACAACGCCGACACGCGGCGCGCCGAGGCGCGGCGAGCCGTGGACCTGTGGGACAGCACCGGGTCCGGGCGGCTGGCCTACGAGACCCTCGCCCCATGCCTCGCGCACGAGCCCGGATGCTCGAGGCGCGGCTGCGCGCAGCCCATCGGCATCCGCCT